>JAHHIC010000082.1 GCA_019359035.1 Scytonematopsis contorta HA4267-MV1
ATTAATTATTATTAAGCTTTAAAATATTTGAGAATATAACTTAAAGCGATAGTTTGATAGTACTATCTAACGATAATTGCTTAAGTACTAATGAACCTGTGACAGCTAGGGTGCGGAATGTGGGTTGGAAGGTTTTGTCCCAAAATACCAAAATACGTAGGTTGGGTAGCTCCACTCAACCCAACTAATACAAGGAAATGTTAGGTTTCCGTTATTCCTCAACTCAACCTACAAATCGTTTTATAGTGAAGTACGTATCCTCCTCCACTTTAGTTAGAGATTATTAGCTGACTACTTCAGAAAACCTTTTTTCATTCGCAGCCAATCCATACAGATTAGAACGATATATTTTGAAAAGTAGTAGTCAGGTAGTCAGCTGTGGGTGGGTTGAGCGAGGTGACGGGCGAAGCATTAAACTTGTTTTTTTTGGTTAGAGCTAAGCATACAGTCCGTCACAGCAATTTTCTAGTTCATTTTTCGGAGTTGAATTTATGTCTTGTGTATCTGGTAAGTCATACACTGTTAAAGCAAAAGATACGCTGTTCGTAATTGCTCAACAACAGTTAGGGGATGGTAATCGTTGGCGTGAAATCAAGAAAACAGACGGTACGCCCGTTACAGATGAAGATGCGCCAAGGTTACAACCAGGACAGGAACTCTGTATTCCTAATGGGTCTGTTTCGCCGCCATCTCCTCCATCTCCTCCATCAGGCAAGAGTTTTACAGGGATTGTGCCATCCGCAACCTTTACAGCGATGTTCCCGAACCGAAATGCTTTTTACTCGTACGAGGGTCTGGTGGCTGCAACGCAAAAATACCCTAGCTTCTGCAATGCAGGAACAGACGAACAATGCAAACGCGAGGCAGCTGCATTTCTGGCAAATGTTGCTCAAGAGACGGGGTTTTTACAGTACATTGATGAATTAAACACAGGTGCATGGGGTAGCTACTGTAATCCGAGCAACTATCCGTGTGCGCCAGGTAAAACCTATCACGGTCGGGGTCCGATTCAGTTGTCTTGGAACTACAATTATGCCCTCTGTGGCGCGGCGCTTGGTGTCGATTTGCTCAATAACCCTGATTTGGTCTCTACAGACAGCGCGATTTCCTTTGTGACAGCCTTGTGGTTCTGGATGACACCCCAGCCGCCTAAACCCGCTTGCCACAACGCGATTCGGGAGTCTGGTTTTGGCATGACAATCTTCATCATCAACGGTGGTCTCGAATGTGGAGCCAATGCGTCTCCAGAAGGTAAAAAGAAAGCCCAAAATCGCATCAATGTTTATCTGGATTTTTGCCAGCGGTTAGGGGTATCCCCTGGCGATAACCTTTCCTGCTAATTTGTCCTCCCTCTGTCATAAATTTGGCGAAAGACCCCTCTCCAAACCTCTCCCATCGATGGGAGAGAGGCTTAATTTCCCCCTTCCCTCGTCGGTCTGTGGGGGGAGGGGGGTTAGGTCTGTGTATAAATTTCAGACCTATAAATGTTTTCTGGAGATGTCTATTAGTTATAAGTCAATTTTATTATGGCATAGATGCATATCTTCGGGTCTCTCGTTGTTAATATAATTCATAGTTAACTGACAAGCAAACTTTAGCAATTTATCTCTATCTAATAATTCTAAATCCCATAGAATAACTTTTTTATCATCACCAGCAGAAGCTAAATATTTACCATCAGGACTAAAACTAACGCTTAATATTGGTGCAGAATGTCCTTTAAAAGTAGTGATTAATGTTTGTCTTTGAACATCCCAAATTTTAACTGTATTATCACTAGAGGCAGAAGCTAAAAATTTCCCATTGTTGTTAAAACTGATATCGCGAACTTCATCTGTATGTCCAGCAAAACTAGCAATGAATTTCTTTTCTGGTATGCTCCAAAGTTTAACTTTTTTATCTTTACTGGCTGAAGCGAGAAGTTTTCCGTCGGAACTAATATTAATTTCATTGACATCTGAATTATGTTCTACAAATTCGGTTATTTTTGAGCCATCTGCAACTTTCCATAATATAATTTTCTTATCTAAAGTTGAAGCAATGATATCACCATCAGGAGTAAATGCTGTAGTATATCCATTAATTTTGTTAGGTAATTTAATTTCCTGGTAATTATCCAAACTCCATAGTTTAATATTACTATTTTTATCGGATGAAGCTATTATTTGACCGTTGGGGTGAAAACTAACGTTGAATATATTCTCCTTCAAATTTTCAAAAGTAGGAATTAAATTATTAGATTTACTTCCCCAATCCCAAAGTTTTATTTTATTATCAGCACCCGCAGAAGCTAGTATTTTACCATTAGGGCTAAAAATAATGCTATTAACAGCTTTCAAATGTCCTGATAATACTTTCATTCTATCATTATTTAAATCCCAAACAGTAATATTATTGTCCCCACTAGCGCTAGCTACAAATTTACTATCAGGACTAAAGCTTAGACTAGTGATTTTATCTTTATGGAATATAAGTGTTTTATTTCTCAGACTCCTAATAATTTTACCAACCCAATTTCTGGTGATTAGTTGTGGGGTAAGTAAGTTTGGATTAATAGACCTATTAGTTTTATTTTGTCTATTAAATATTGATGTAAAATTGGGCAAAATTTCTGGTAAAATACTTGGTGTTATTTCTCTATCAATAATAGTTTTAGATTTATTTAAATTCCAAAGTCTAACACTTCTATCAGCACTTGCAGAAGCTAGAAGGGTATCGTCGTTAGGGTTAAATCTGACACTATAAATATCTTTAGTATGTCCTTTAAGAGTTTCAATTTCTTTAATATCCTTGAGGTTGTCTAAATTCCAAAGTTTGATAACACTATCAGAACCAGCAGAAGCTAGGGTTTTATCATCCCTACTAAAAGTGACGCTATAAACTTTGTTTTCGTGTCCTGTTAATCTTGCAATTTCTTTACCATCTGCAACTGTCCAAATTCTAACCGTGTTGTCAAAACTCGCAGAAGCTAAGATTTTTCCATCATGACTAAAACGAACACCTATCACTTGTGTACCATGTCCGGTTAAAGTTCTAAATACTTTTCCATTTAAATCCCATAGTCTAATTTTACCATCTTCAGAACTAGAAGCTATGCTTTTACCATCCGGACTAAAACTGACAACATTAACATCTTTAGGATGGGGTGGAAATGTTTTAACCGGTTTACCATCTGGTATGCTCCAAAGCTTTATTTTATTATCCCAACTTGCTGAAGCTAAAATTTTACCATTTGGACTAAAACTGAGACTAAAAATCTCACCTTTATGACCTTTTAGGGTGGTGATATATTTGTAATTATCTAATACATTCCAGAGTTTAATTGTCTTATCCCAACTTGCTGAAGCCAAAATCTTTTGGTCGGGACTAAATTCAATACTATTTACTCTTCCTTTATGTTTATAATTACCTCCATAAAACCTTTTAATATGATTGCCATTTTTGTCCCAAATATTAATACTGCCGTCATCACCAGCCGATGCTATTATATTACCATCCGGGCTAAATCTGACGCTACGCACAGGTGATTCATGTTTTTGTAGACGGTTATTTTCTTTTGTGGAGTAAATAGCTTGTTGCAACGTAGCCATCACCTGACTTTTGGTTTCGTCTGATTTCCAAAAAGCTGATTGAAGTTTTTTTTCTGCCTTGATGCCATTTACTAGTGCATCCAACTGATTATTTCCAGCCAATAGTGCTTCACTTGAGGAAGCTAGACTTTTTATTTCAGCATCTTCCTTTTGATTAAACTGTATTAAAGCAAAGACAGATACAATTGATAATCCTAATATAAACAATCCCCGAAAAAGAGTTATATCAAATTGTTTTTGCTTGACGCTTCGTTGTACAAACTCTGATTCTATTGCATTTAACCAATTGTTATCGCTGGATTTAAATACATCATTATTTAAAACACTTAAATAAGGGTCGTTATTCCATAAGAATTGTTTCTCTTGCTTATTTTTCCACTCTATGGCTGCAGGTGTTAAACGTCGTTGCAATCTCAGGTTTTTCTCCACAGTCAACCAATCGCGCAACTTTTGCCATCCCCGTATTAAAGCATCATGAGCGGGTTCAACAAAAGCCTTTTCTTTGCTATCTGTACTCTTAACTAATAACCTTGCATCCGAAAAGCGCTCGATTACCTCATCCACAAGTTTTTGGGTTTTTGGTGAGTACGTTAGTTCTGACAATGGTACTCGTCTTCTTGCAAGCTCTCCACCCAATGCAACCATTCGCAGCATCACATGTTTAATAATTTGCTCGTAAGTAGGGTCTTTTTCTTTGAGGGCATTATATTCATGGTCTGCTCGTGCTGTCAAAGATTGAATTACGCTACCAACTGCTTGATAATCTTCTTTTGTAATCGCTCGGTCAATTGTACGTCTCTCAATATCTGCTTGTCGTTGTCGTCTTAAATATTTTAAATATAATTCACTCAAGGCAAACGATAATAAAGGTAGCGCACCGGGCATTCCTGCGACCTCATCAATTAATTCCTCCACCATGTCATGAGGTTCAAAATACATTACCCTGGTTTCGACAGGTTTTTCAATCGCTTCTCGCAACTCATTACGTGTCATTGCTGGCACAATAAACCGTCCAATTTGCCAGTTATTTTTGAAAGCTGTATTTCCCCAATTCATAGCAGCAGGAATAAATTTTAAACCCGCTTCTCTCAACTGCGGTTCAAAATCACTACGCAGCGCTAACACCACCTTTAACCGCTCTCCATGATTTCTTATTGCTAAAGCGATACCTTCAAAAAACGCCGAGCGCTCTTTTTCATCTCGACAAAGAGTAATAATTTCTTCACTTTGGTCAATAAATAATAGTATTTTGGTATCATGATTTTGAGTAGCCCAAGCGGAAATACTATCAGAAAGGCTGGATTGGGTTTGAGAAAAAACAGGATTCAGACCCGCAGTAGTAAGTGCATTATTCAAAGCTCGAAACGGCACTTCACCCGGACGAATTGGTGGTAATATATGCCATTTTTCTAGTTTAGATGTTTTTAATTTGGGAATTAAGCCAGCCTTTACCAAACTAGATTTACCGGAACCGGAAGCTCCCAATACAATAGTAAAAGGGTTACTTTTGACGGCTTCATGCAATTTACCTAAAAGTGCATCGCGACCAAAAAATAAATCTTTATGCTCTTCATCAAAAGACTGTAACCCTCGATAAGGATTCTTAGACTCATCCAATTTTGGAGCAGGTGGTAAATTAAGTGCGTGGTGAGGATTAAGAAAAATATACTCCCCTTTATTGTGTTTGCTTAACGACCAAATACCGGGAGTTTGTCGATGGCTATAACCTTCAGTCCCAATTTCAACTTTATCGCGCAAATACATATATAACTCAGTCGCAGTAATCACTCCATCCCCCCCAGACTTACCATTTATAGAGGGAGGATAAGCATCAGCAACACCGTCTAAAGCTTCAAATAATGCAGCAGCAAAAGGTGAATGACTACCGACAGTACCGCGTTCTGAGTTTACAGAGAAAGCATCTAAAGCTTTTTGGTCAGAAGCAGCACTGGTAATAACTTGCCATGCAGGGTCAGCAATAAAACGATTGTAGCGTTCTTGGTGGATGACTTCCGGTGGGGCTAATAAATCTCTTGTGCTTGACCAGCGAAACGCACCTGCAAAACAACAATCGAGAATACCTAAAAAGTGACGACAAGGTAATTTATTTAAACATTCCTGTAACTGTGTCATTTTGAGATAAGTTGTAGTATCTCCCAAAACCGCATCTTGGGGAATTAAATAACCTTCTGGTCCATCTTCACCGTTGAGTGCGATACCGTGACCAGCAAAATAAAAGATGAGACGGTCTTCTGATGTTACTTCTTTGGGGAGAGTTTCTTCTAAAAGCTGAATAAGGTTATTTAAAGTAGCGTCTTCGTCTAAATAGCCACAAACTTCATAGTTATGTTTTTCCTTGAGAATTTTTACTAGTCTTTGAGCGTCATTTGTTGCGCTTTGAAGCCGGGAAATCCCATTTTTATATTCGTTTATACCAATAATAAAGGCTAGATTGCGATTGAAGTCAGACATAAATTATATATAGCTATTTGTTGTGTGGCGAAATATACCCTGAACTATACCAGAATGGTAAAGAGTGCCTTGAAGTGTACCAGGGCGGGCAAGGATGCCCACCCCACAAGATTTTTGAAATTTTTTTAGATTTTTTCATCCTGATTCCAAATTTTTTCCTTACAGGTAAACATAAATCTACCGTCAGGGCTAAAAGCGACAACATTTAATTTCTCATTTTTTTCTTGAGGGCTAAATATTTTTTTGGCAATATTTGTGCGTAGGTTCCACAACCATATCGAGTCACTACTAACACTGACAACAGAGTTCCCATTTGGGCTAAAAACAACTGAAGAAACGGAGTTTTTATGTCTTTTATCCCAGATTTTTGTCTGCTTTCCTTGTAAATTCCATAAACGAACAGTTCCATCATCCCCACCACTAGTAATTGTTTGTCCATCAGGGCTAAAAGCAACAGTAATAACGCCTTTTCCTTTTAAACCATTCTCCAAAACTTTTTCCTTATGTCCTCTTAATAAACTTTTTTGCTTACCAGTTAAATCCCACAAACGAATAGTTCCGTCATTACCACCACTGGCAATTGTTTCACCATCGGGACTAAAAGCCACTCCATTAACTCCAGACTCATCTGCTCGAATCATCAACTCTTCTTGCGCTCCCGCAACTGCAAGAGATAAACTGTTTTGAACTGGGTCAAGGACTTGTCCTAAGCGTGAAGAACTTTCTCCTGTTGCTTGGATACCTAAAACAAGACTGTCGAGGGGAATAGTAGATAATTGATTCGTAACGCGACTTGCTTTTTCTCGCAAAGTAGACAATTGAAGTTGGTAAAGTGCAAAAATAGTTAACCCGGTTAGCGAAACAAAAACTGTCGCAACCGAACCTATCAAACGCTGACGTACATTTTTTCTACGTTGAACGCTACGTTTTACAAATCCCGTCTCTATTATATTTAGCCAATTATTCTCCGACTTCATCACCTTTTCTAAAGATGGTAAGCGTGGGTCATCATCCCAAAGTAAACCTATTGACCCCTTTCTATGCCCTTCTTCCTTCCATTTTTCTGCGGTTGGAGTTAATTCTTGTTGTAGAATTATATTTGCTAACTCTTCATCTTTCCATTTACCTAAGCGTTGCCATCCTCGTACTAAAGCATCATGAGCTGGTTCAACAAATGCTTTATCATCATTATCTCTTCCACTAACCAACAACCGAGCTTCAGAAAAATGCTTAATCACCTTCATTACGTAATCTTGAACTGTTGCTGGATACTCCAACTCAGATAATGACACCCGTCGTCTTGCTAATTGTCCCCCACCCAATGCCACCATCCGCAGCATAAGATTTTTAATTATTTTCTCATAAGTTTTCCCTTGTTCTACCAGGGTGTTATATTCCTTATCTGCTCGTGCTGTCAGCGATTGAACTACCCCACCAATTTGTTGATAATCATCAGCCGTAATTGCACGGTCTATTGTTGAACCATTCAGCTTTGCTTCCTGCTGTCGTCCTAAATATTTTAAATACAATTCACTTAAAGCAAACGATAATAAAGGTAACGCTCCTGGCATACCCGCAACTTCATCAATTAACTGGTCTACCAAACTATGGGGGTCAAAATACATTACTCTCGTTTCAGCAGGCTTTTCAATTGCCTCCCCTAATTCAGAGCGCGTCATTGCTGGTACAATAAACCTTCCAGTTTGCCAGTTATCATTAAATACTGTTTTTCCAAAATTAACAGCAGCAGGAATATTCTTTAACCCAGCTTCTCTTAACTGCGGTTCAAAATCGGAACGCAGTGTTAACACCACTCGCAATACCAGAGGATAAGTAGCAAGCGCATTAGTAATTTCTTGTAAAAATAAACTGCGTTCTTCCTCATCCCGATTTATAGTAACTAATTCTTCGCTTTGGTCAATTAATAATAGTAATTTCGAGTCTGGATTGCCACTCAACCAAGCCTTTACACTATCAGCAAGACTTTTTTGACTCCCAGATACAAGCGGGAGATTAGCAACAGTTAGAACATTATTTAAAGCTCTAAACGGTGACTCACCAGGACGAACTTGTGGTAGTATATGCCATTTTTCTTGCTTTGATGCTTTTAATTTAGGAATTAAACCAGCCTTCACTAAACTAGATTTTCCTGAGCCAGAAGCACCCAAAACTATAGTAAAAGGATTATTTTCAACAAACTCATGTAACTTATCAACTAATTTACTGCGACCAAAAAATAAATTTTTGTGTTCTTCTTCAAACGACTGTAACCCTCGATAAGGATTTTTAGATTCATCTAAAGGTGGAGCAGGAGGTAAATTTAGCGGGTGTCCAGGAGCAAGAAAAATATATTCCCCTTTATTGTGTTTGCTTAGCGACCAAATACCAGGAGTTTGTCGATGGCTTTGTTCTTCAGCCCCAGTTTCAACTCTATCGCGCAAATATAAATATAACTCGGTCGCAGTAATCACCCCATCCCCTCCAGATTTACCATTTATAGGGGGAGGATAAGCATCTGCAACACCTTCTAAAGCGTCAAATAATGCCATAGCGAAAGGGGAATGATTGCCAACACTACCGCGTTCCGAGTTGATAGAAAAAGCATCCAAAGCTTTTTGGTCAGAAGCTGCACTAGTAATAACTTGCCATGCGGGGTCAGTAATAAAGCGATTGTAACGTTCTTGGTGAATAACTTCTGGTGGAGCTAATAAATCTCTTGTACTCGACCAGCGAAATGCACCAGCAAAGCAACAATCAAGAATAGCTAAAAAATGACGACAGGGTAATTTATTCAAACACTCTTGTAATCGCGTCATGGGAAAATAAGTTTTAGTATTTCCCAAAACTGCATCTTGCGGAATTAAGTAACCTTCTGGTCCTTCTTCACCGTTGAGTGCGATACCGTGACCTGCAAAATAAAATATAAGACGGTCTTCTGCTGCAACTTCTTGGGGGAGAGTTACTTCTAGAAATTGAATAATGTTATTTAAAGTCGCGATTTCGTCTAAACAAACCCAAACTTGATAGTTATGTTTTTCCCGTAGAATTTCTACTAACTTTTTGGCGTCGTTTGTCGCATTTTGCAGTCGGGAAATACCGTTTTTATATTCGTTTATACCAATAATAAATGCTAAGTTTCGATTGAAGTCAGACATATTATTATTTTTTTATTTTAAGTGTACAAGGGGGTTGGGATGCCCACACCTTATTATTTTTTGATTTTAAGTATACAAGGGCGGGCAAGGATGCCCACCCGACAAGAGTCAATCCTACAAGAGTCAATCCTACAAGAGTCAACCCTACAATAGTTAACCCCACAAGAGTTTTTTAGTTACAACCCTGGAAAGCGACGGTTACGGAAAGCATCGACAAACAAACGGTGGTCTTCATAGGCAATTGCACCATAGTTTTCGCCAAAACTGACAATTGATTCGACGAATTTATCTTCCCTTCCTTTCAAAAGGTCAGAAATTGCCTTTTCGGTAGAAAATGGCACTAACGTCTTGTCGCTATCGTCATCTGAAACACAATGAATTTTAGCAACAGCTTGTCCCAGATAACCCAGCACTTCCAGGATTTCCCCAAAGTTATTGATGGAGTCCCAATTCAAATCTTCCTTATATGGTGAAGCCTCATCCACCAAATGACCAACTCCGTTTATGGTTGTGTAACCCAACCAAGGGTCAGTATGTGCTTGAAGTGCCCGCTGCGAAATCACTGTCCGATGGGCATTGTGTAAGAAGTAGTTTTTGATACTTGGGTCTGTAACTGCGATACTCGGTGCAGCCGCTAAAGATGGCTTCATGAATATCAGAATGTCATTTTCCAATGCTTGAGTACGACCTTCCAGCAAGATATTATAGGTTAACTGTCCAGCACTACCAATACCCAATGATTGAGTGTCTACAATATCTTTGATTTTGTAAGTGGTATAATCGGCAAACCGCTTACTGGGTGGAATTGTTTCTAAATAGTTATTAAATGCCTTGGTAATTTTGGCATAAGTATCACTGTCTATGGAAGAAACGGTGGAAGTACGAGTAATCTTGCGCTCATAATTTTCAATCCGTGTCCAGTATTCCAATAGCTTGATACGTGTATTCAAGCGGGTTTTTTGTAACAGTGCCAGCACCTTACCGCTAGTGTTGTTTAGAGTAAGCGCAAATTCGTTATCTCCTGAGTTTTTAGCGAAGTGATTGACCTGGTTCACATAACTTTGTGTAAATTTGGCGATTGCTTGACGAATTTCGTCGTCACTGAGTGCTTTCTGATAGCCCAACAGGCTTAAGCTAGCAGCTAATCGCTTTAAATCCCAGGTGAATGGACCGACGTAAGACTCATCGAAATCGTTAACATCAAATACAAACACGCCTTCGCTGTTCATATATGTGCCAAAGTTCTCTGCATGGAGGTCTCCATGAATCCAAACACGACTAGTTTTTTCGTCATGAAATGGGTCTTGCTCGTCAGCTAAATCGCTAAAAAACAGAATGGCGCTTCCACGATAGAAAGCAAACGGAGAAGCAGCCATTTTGCGGAATTTACTGCGCCATGCCGTAGGGTTAGCCTGCATCTGTTCACCACAGTGTCTACAAAACAAGTCGATGATGAACTTTTGGCGTTGCTCCGGTTTTTCCCTGCGAATGCGGTCAGTAATATCTGGCATCAATTTTATCCTTCAAGTTCCTAAGTAAGGTGTTATCGGGGAAAGGCAGAAGACAGAAGGCAGACGGCAGAAGGGAAAAATAAGTTAATAAGGTAATAAGTAGTACCTTTTACGCAGTGTACCTACCACATAGGCATAACCACGAACTAGTTTGCTCCTTCTGCCATCTGCCATCTGCCTTCTGCCTTCTTTATTTAACCTGGTCAGTTCTAGGTGTATTTTGATTGTCAACCTGAGTATTGCTACCTTGGTGTGCCATCAAAAATCCACTCACGAACAATGCACCTAATAGTCCCATAATTCCGCTAGTAGTCCATATAGATGAATTACTGCTAGGATTATCATTAGTATTATTACTAATTGTGGTGACATCATTTGTCAAGTTTTTAACCTTATCTTGGGATGTTGTCGCTATTTCTGTGTGATTAAGAGCGTGTAAAACAGCCTGAGAAAGTGCAGTTAAGCCGATAGGGTCGCTAAAGTAAACCAGGTGGTCACAACCAACTTCTTGAATTTGCGGTTGGTGTTGACGGTTCATGTTAAGATTTGTTATGCTGACCACCGTTGCAGCGATATCGTTTGTTTGACCAAAGAAAGGTAGTGCAACAGCTTTACTAAATAACTTTTGCATCAATCTTTGAATACGATTCGACTCTTCTGTCCCAGGTGTAAGTGCAGCAGGTGCGATTGATGTGTTACCTGCAATAATGGTATACGGGATACCTGGGTCTGGACTTTCGGCTAAATTTTTCAAGAAATCTGAGTTAGGAAGCATTTGTTCTAAACATACTTGCATGTTGTTTAGGTTAACTTCTGCACGTTTGTTAATTACTTTCAGCAACATTCCTAAAACTGGCACAGGCCAGGTAATTGTCGATAAGCCATTTAACCCTAAAGTAAGTGCAGTCATTGCCATATCTTCAACTTTTGGCCAGGGGGAACCACCGTTTGGTGTACCCAGCATAATTAAGTGTTGTGCAATTTGGTTTCCACCTTCCCGTTCAATAAACCAACGTGAAACTAAACCTCCCATTGAATGAGCGATGATATGCAGTTGTTTACCGTGATTTTCGGTAAGTCCTACTGCTTGTAGTCTTTCTTTTAGTAATTTGGCGTTTTCTTCGATGGGTGTGTTGAGATTTTCGTAGTCGAAGGTGAGAACTACATCGTATAAGTCAGCAAGAGATTTTTCCTGACCGTCTATTTGCACTTTTGCTAAATGGATGCAGGGAACTATACTTTCTGTATCACCTATTATCCCATGTATATAGACTGCTACTCGTTGTGCTTTGGCTACTTCTGCTTGGATTTGTTGTAAATTGTTGGTGTAGTTAACTTTTCCATCAACGCTAACGTTAGCTAATGCTAATCTGGGATAATCGTATTGCGCTCCGAATTTTTGGGTAACTACTTTTTGAAAGTAAATGCTGACTGCGCTTTGCAGACTACGGGTTGATTCATCTGGGTTAGGATTATTTTCGATTAATCTGTCTAATACAATTTCTGTTTTTCCGTTGGGGGTTGTTTGTGTATGTCCCGTAGGTAAATAAAATTCACCATCATAGGTAAAGGCTAAAAGTTCTTCGTTATCTTCTAAGGTGGTATCAACAACGAGTTTTAGAGGATTGCTGGGAGTAACTACCGATGGGTCTTCGATATCGCTTATTTGCAATACGTTTAATTCTGGTTCCAGTCCACGAGTTGCGGTGTTGAATTTGAAAGGGTTAACTCCTGCACGTCCACGCAATATTGGGGGTAATGTATTACTTCCTAAGCTACGGGTTCCTGTTCCTGCTGATTCGTTCGCATTCATAAGACGAACTTTTGCGCTTAGGTCTGGATGTGCTTGTAATTGTACTCCAGCAGCAAGGGGAACTGTTTCTTCTCCTTTGGGTACAGCAGTTGTGGGTTGAGGACGTACTGTGGTAAAGGCTATTTGAGTTGTTACCCAATCGTCGTAAACTTCTTCTTCGTCTGAACCTAAAATATCACGAGATGGTATGCGGTTCATCAAGCTGTTTAAGGTACCATTTCCTCGACGGGGATGTTTAACGTCACGAACAGATGCTGAGTCCAGTTCTTTTAGTTCGAGTAATCCTGCATCAAATTCGGCTGTACTGACGATTAATTTCAGGATATCTTTTGCTTCTGTGACTCCCTGCTGCCAATATTTATCTTTGACTTCAGGCTTAATTTCTCTCCCGTCTAGTGCCCAAGCTTCTTCTCCTGCGTTTAACCAAATTCCACCACCTTCAAAGAAGCCACTTTGAACAGCGTAACGTTCAGTTAAATCCAGTAAAGCACAATAAAGACGCTTGTCGCTGTTATTTTTCAGTCTAATTTTGATAGCTGGTCGTTTCCACTGGCCGTTTTGTTGTTCGTACTGGATACGAATTTCTGTTCCTTGTAGTGGTTGACCGTTTTGATAAACTGATAGTTCTATTGCATTTGGTGCAATGCTGCTAGTTGCTGGACTAGCAAGCTCAACAATATTCATCCAACGGGTTATGTGTTCTAACCGTTGAATCGCTTGAAAGGCTGTTGACTGATTATATCCATCAAGGTTTTCAACTAAAGCACGACCGTCGGCTGGACGTGTGATTATATATTTATCATATGAAGCTAGCAATTCAAACTCAGCTTTTTCTATTGTTTCTACAGAGCGTAGATATAAGGATGGCTGGTTATTATTAGAAGTCTCTATTGCTTTACGAGCTAATTCCACTCCTTGTGGTTCACCCGATATTATCACTCCTTTGGGGGGTAAAGGTAAACTGGTGACGATTGCTTTAAACGTCATATTCAGACTAGGGTTGCTGATACCGCTAATTTCTACTTTACTTAATTGCGGCAGCACTTCCACCACTTTCGCTTTTGCGATCGCCAATTTTGCATCTTGTAATTGTGTAGCGGAAACCTCGAAAGGAAATAACGCTAAATTGGTGGTCTCATCCCCCATACCCAGGGAAACCCCTGTTGCAGCTCCACCATCCATTATCCAACCATACTCTCTGTGATAAGAAACAGTAAAATATGGTGTGCGCTCTCCTATTGCACCACCCAAGAAAAGTTCGTCCAAATCACTAGAACCAACAGCCTCTAATTGAGGTGATTGCTCTTTAACTTTACTCTTAACCAGCGCTTTAGCCCGCTTAATCAAATCTCGGTAACTTAAATTTCCATTAGCCTTTTTCAAAGTATCAACCAAGAAGAAAGAAAAAGCTCCCCTTGGTTGACCATCACCGTTATACTCTTTAGCCAGTTCATTATTCAAACAAGCCGAAAGAAAAATATGTTTCCCTGTCGCTACAGCAAAACCACCAGAATTTAACTCTAAACTACGGGAAGATGCTGGCGAAATTATACCAGCATCTTGAACGGAAAAAATAAAACTATCCAAAGGACGCTGTCTATCATCCTTAGGAGCCATGCGAGTGGCTGTTTGCACTTCCACATCACGACTACCTGAACCGGAGTGACAGCAGTCCATAATAATTGTAATATGCGGATTTTTTTGGGCAACCTTGGCTATTAACTTTGCTAATTCTTTGTCCGCTAAATCCCAAGCACCATTTCGACGACTGTCATAACAAACAATCGTTTCATCCATTCCATCGGGTTCAAATGCTAAAAATTCTTTTGGTGCATTTTCTTGGGCACCATGTCCAGCATAATAAAAAAAGGCAACATCTTCACTAGTCGCCTGAGTTAAATGTTGCTCAAAACCGTCAATAATCGCTTGACGGGTTGCATCTTGATTTAAAAGTGTACGTATATTTAATTGATACCCCTCGCTACTCACACGCTGTTCTAGATATCCTTTTATTGCCATGATATCGTTGACACATCCCTTCAAGGGGGGGATAGGGGATTTATATTCATCGATACCAACTAACAAGGCATAAATATTACGTGTCATAACCAACCCTTCTCTTCCTTAGCTTTTCCCAAAAAAAGACCAGGATTTTGCTTAAAGCTCTATCACAGGTCTCCATATACATTTATAGTTTCGGAAAATAGCGGTTATGCACTACGTAACAAATATATAAATTTATACTTTATATATATTTTATGGAAGGAAAATAGAATTGCCGATTGCAGGTTATGAATTCTCGGTTGTGGATTTTAATTTGCATAGGTTATAAATTGTCGGTTGTGGGTTATGTATTACCCGGGTTATAAATTGTCGGTTTTGGGTTATGTTTTACCCGGGTTATAAATTGTCGGTTGTGGGTTACGTAGAGACGTTACATGTAACGTCTCTACATTTGGGACTACTGACGAACTAGATTAGCTAGGCGTCTTAGTATTTGCACGACCCGACATAAATCATCTTCACGGTCAACCGAAAAGACATGTGACAAAGCGTACTGGAGAATATTCCCTTTAACCATTTTGATAAATTTGAACTCATTACCATTGGTGACAAAACCGTACATGGGTTTTTCTGGATTAGGATTACCTAACATGTAAGCTAATGCTTGGGGAATTGCTGCAACGAGAGAATATTCTGCTCGCTTTGCTTCTATGACGGTTACCCAAAACGGAGGATGGAAAGCTAATATGTCAATTCGTCCTCGAATAATTTTGCCTTCGTCTTCTGAGATGATTTTTACTTCTTCTTCGGAAGCTATATAAAAAGGTGGCTGATAAAAACCTGCTTGACGCAATAGAGGAGATAGCACCACCATTTTAACAACAGGTTCTAATATCTGGTACTTGGATAAGTGGAGATATTCTGCTTTAACTTGGTTGATGGATTGCTTTTCTGAATCGCTCAACTCAGGTAAACCGTTTTGCCACTCAGGGAAAAACTGTTCGTCGTCAGAATATTGTAGACCAAAGTCATCTATCAATTGGGCTAGAGTGATATCTTTACCCTGGATAACTTGAACCATTTGCTCGTACCTTTATACTATTACTCTATTTATAGCGATAGCTCTGGAATTTGTAGATGTGATTGTTTCAATGGTTACATCAATTTATTAAAATAAAAAAGATGCTTTAGAATATATCTAAAGCATCCCCGTGCTTTTTCTCGGACGATTCACCGTTTACAGTACAAATATACCACAACTGTCAGCTAGTGTAAAGAAATTTTCAAAAAATAGGATTAGCAATTCGCAATTCCCTACTCCCCACTCCCCACAGACACGATTAATCGTGTCTCTACCCATTCCCCATTCCCCATTCCCCATTCCCCACTCCGAATTCATATGGCTCTACCTCCAAAGTTGATTATCCAATTCGGTAAGTTTGTTTGGACAACTATGTGGAAAATAATGATGTCCAACATGGCTCCACGTAGTACCAGAGGGGATTATATTCGTCCTGACAGCCAGTTTCGTGATGTTATTTCTTTGCCAGAGCCAGGACGTTATAAACTAATAGTGGGAATGGGTTGCCCTTGGGCGCATCGAACCCTTATAGTGAGGGCACTTAAAGGATTGGAAGATGCGATACCTGTTGTGATTGTTTCTCCTTCTCCGATTGAGGGTGGTTGGATGTTTGAGGAGGAACAAGAGGGTTGCCGAACTGTTGCTCAGTTTTATAAATCTTGCTCCCCGGATTACACTGGACGCTCTACGGTTCCAGTTTTGTGGGACAGTCAGACTAAAAAAATAATTAATAACGAAAGCTCGGAAATTATCGTCATGTTGAACTCGGAGTTTAACGAGTTCTCTAAATACCCTGACTTGGATTTATATCCTCCAGAACTAAAGGAGAAAATTGACTCTTGGAATGAGAAGATTTACCACGCTGTTAATAATGGGGTTTATCGTTGTGGCTTTGCTCAGACCCAGGAAGCTTACAATTTAGCTTGTGATGAATTGTTCCAAGTTTTAGATGAAATTGATGCAGCTTTAAGTAATAGCAGGTATCTTTGTGGAGATAAGGTGACTCTAGCTGATGTGCGTTTATTTACTACCTTGTTCCGCTTTGATAGTGTATATTACGGTATTTTTAAATGTAATCGCCGTAGAATTGTTGATTATTCAAATTTAAAAGGTTATTTATGCGACATCTATCAGCTGAGTGGTGTTGCGGATACTTGTGATTTAGATAGTGTTAAACGTGATTATTACGGTAATCTGTTCCCGCTAAATCCTGGGGGTATTATTCCTTCTGGACCGGATATAAGTTATTTGTGTGAACCACATAATAGAGACAAAACATGTTTAGTCTCTACAAAAGTTGCTTTAGGTTCGTAGTAGCGCTTTAGCGCCACATGAAAAATAGTAGGTTGGGTTGAGGCTTTGGGAAACCCAACATTAGTAAATAGTAGGTTGGGTTGAGGCTTTGGGAAACCCAACATTTTTATTGCTTTTAATTGAGCATAAGGCTAATGATGGGTTACGGCGTTATTATATTTATCGTGTGACACCAGGAGTTATCGTACGCCTAACCCATCCTACATATAGTTAATCTCTGTATTTCCAAGTTTTTCCCCAAGGAGGATTTCCAATATTTTTCCAAAAAGCTTTTGCTAA
Source organism: Scytonematopsis contorta HA4267-MV1 (assembly GCA_019359035.1). Taxonomy (GTDB): domain Bacteria; phylum Cyanobacteriota; class Cyanobacteriia; order Cyanobacteriales; family Nostocaceae; genus Scytonematopsis; species Scytonematopsis contorta. Next base: position 17,220 of record JAHHIC010000082.1, read on the forward strand.
TCTTTCGTTTATTTCATCAAACAATTTTTGATTTCCGACTTCTCGGTCAACATAATTATATATTCCATCTGTTCCCACTTCTAAAGCATACCATTTTCCTGTTTTATTTTTTAATAGGTCAACCACACCAAAGCTATTATATAAATCGGTTGAGATTAAAGCTGCTTTAACGACTTCTTGTGCTTCTTTCTCTGGACTTTCACCATATTCATAAATTGCACCTCCCTGATGAGATACCCAAGGATTTTTATTATTTTTATCTTGGAATCTTCTAGCATTAAAGCCGAATATTTCACTATCAACACAATATAATCTATAAACTTCAGGTATTTGCAACTCAATAAATTCTTGGAGTAAGAATGGCTTTGGCCAACCTTTGGGAATTTGACTGATTTTTTCAATAAATCGATGATTGATTCCACCACATCCAATTGGGTATTTTAATATCCATTTAATATAGAAATGTTCCGACAAAATTGACTCAACATCTTTTTCATCTTGGACAACAAAAGTTTTTGGTCTTGCTACAGAGAATTGATTAAATCTTTTTTCAATATTTCTCTTATCTGCGGCTATTTTAATCGAATTAATTGGTATAAAGTTATTGATATTATAATTTTCTGATTCTTCGATACAAAGGGTATAATTTATGTCACAAAATTTTTCTTGTATTTCTACCCATAAAGCTTCCGAAAGTATGTTAGCTAATTTTTCAAAAGCCCATTTACCATTACTAGTATTAATAATTGCTGGTCTCATATTTACATAGCCCCTCTATTCATAAATAATTAATTTATATACTTGAGAAAACGAATTTCTTGACTACACATATCAGTACTGGTATACTCATATGGTTATTTAATGCCTAGGAATTTGTAGCAGTGTTAAGTCTAGCAAATGTCTCCAACAGTTTGTCTAATACAGAAAGCCATAGCTTAGGAGAAATTGAAAATCTTGATACATGTTTACTCCAGGATTTTGAAAGTAAGTTTGTCGTTCAATCCTCACTTACTCGTCCTTTAGTTAGCTTTCAAGCGAACAAAACCAGACCGATTTATCGATGGTACAAATATAAAGAAGCTTTTTCCGCATCTCTTGTAGAATATTTATTTCAACAATATAAAATTACCCAAGGTAGAATTTTAGACCCATTTGCAGGTAGTGGAACAGCTTTATTTGCTTGTAGTGGGTTAGGGATAAATGCTGATGGAATTGAGTTATTACCTATAGGTCAGCAAATAATTAACACAAAAATACTTTTAGATACAGAATTTAGCATTGAAGATTTTCAGAGGTTGAAAGCTTGGTCTGAGTTAAAAATTTGGAAAAGCTTTGAAGGAAGAATTGCTTTACTAGAATTAAGAATCACACAAGGAGCTTATTCTCAAATAACAAAAGATGCAATTGAGCAGTATTTTGCAGCTTGTCAAGAAGAAAATATAAAAGTTAAACAAGTTCTGCTACTTGCTTTATTATGCATTATGGAATCGATAAGTTATACTCGCAAAGACGGACAGTATCTCCGTTGGGATTACCGTTCTGGTAGAGGACTGGGAAAAAAAGTATTTAATAAGGGTGAAATTTTAGAATTCGATTATGCTATTTGTAATAAAATTGACGAAATGATTGGTGATTTAGCTCCTTCTACACAGCAAATAGAACTTTTCCCAACTGAAAATAATCAAGGTAAAATTCATCTTTACAATGGGTCTTGTCTTGAGGTTATGCCACACTTGGGAGAATGTGAATATGATGCAATTATCACATCTCCACCCTATTGCAATCGATACGATTACACCCGAACTTATGCATTAGAATTAGCTTTACTAGGTATTTCTGAAAAAGAGTTAGTAAAACTTCGGCAAGAAATGTTAAGTTGTACAGTCGAAAATCGTCCCAAAGATTTACTGAGCATTAATTCACAATGGACAACTGCATTAACTTTTGCAGATGAACAGAAATTACTACAAGCTATTTTGAAATATTTAGATAACCAAAAAGCACAAGGAATATTAAATAATAATGGTATTCCCAGAATGGTAAGAGGATATTTTTATGAAATGGCTTGCATAATACAAGAATGTTTTCGCGTTCTTAAACCTGGAGCACTCCTGTTTATGGTTAATGATAATGTTCGCTATGCAGGTGTTAGTATTTCCGTAGATATTATTCTCTCAAATTTAGCCTCTCAACTAGGTTTTATTGTCGAAAATATTCTAGTTTTACCTAGTGATAAAGGTAATAGTAGCCAGCAAATGGGAAATCATGGACGAGAATCACTGCGGAAGTGCGTATATGTATGGAAAAAGCTGTAAATTAAATTATGGTTTTTCAGTATTTATTATGTGTTCTTATCGCAGCCATCTTCAATCAAGCGACGACCTGATAACAACTTATGAAGCAATTCGTGCAGGTTTTGTTGCTTTAGCGCTGGAGAAAAATCGACGTGCTACACCTTATATTTCAGAAGCTAGGATACTTCAAGAAGCAGCTTCTCAAGCTAAAACCCCTCAGGACTTGTTAAAAATAAAGGGTATTGAAATGGGGCTGTTAACAGCAGCAGGTTTATCTGATAAATCTCTCGCATATTTGACACCAGAAGATAAAGTAGAAGCTATCAACGGCCTAATTAAAAATTTTCTTGAACTAGCAGGTACAAAATTCATAGAAGAATTGGTTTTTAGATTTTTGCTTACTCGTGGTGATACACTTGGTGGCTCAATGCGAAATGTGGGGGGTGCATTAGCACAGAGAAAATTGACTCGCGCAATTATTTCGACTTTGACAATCGCTGGTATAAGTTATCACTGGCAACATTTGAAAACTAGAAAGTGGGTAGCGATGGCAATTGATGACTCAGAAATCGAGTTATCTCTACGAGGAATAAGCTGGGAAAGTGAAAATGGAAATCGTACCCTAGTTTATAACTTAACAGTTCCACTATTTAGAAGTAATGTAGATATTTGCTTATTCAACCTTGCTCCTGCTGATTTAGTAGCCAGCAAATTCAATATAGTTGACTCATATGTTGCACTTGGTGAACTTAAAGGTGGTATAGACCCTGCAGGTGCAGACGAACATTGGAAAACAGCAAGAACAGCACTTTTACGTATACGTGAAGCTTTTTCTAGAGTTGAGCATTCTCCTCATAGTTTTTTTGTAGGTGCAGCAATTGAGAGAAGGATGGCAAGTGAAATATGGAATCAATTGGAAAATGGTACTTTAAGTAACGCTGCAAATTTGAATCAAGAAAATCAAGTTGCATCTTTTTCTCGTTGGTTATGCAATTTATAAAAAAACTAATTGGGAACAATTAAAAAAGCATTAATTTTCATGAATCTTGTTGTGTTTTTAGCAAAATACCACTTGCTAAAATACCAAGGATTTTATTCACATCTTTGAGATAATATTCACTTAAATCAATGCTTAATATCTGTTCTTCTAGTTTTATAAATTGCCAAATACTACCTGTGGTTACAGTACCATAAATTGTTTTTATTCCACTACCAGATTGCTGATTAAAAATTTGGGCTGCAACCATAGATGCTACACATTGTCCTAAACCAGCATTGATATTTTCTTTTTTAGCCTCTACAATAGTAATTACTGGAGCTGATATAATCAAAATTTCTGGAGATTGGGTAATAATAAAATCACAAGTACCGTTTAACCCTTTGCTTTCATCAACACTAAAATCAATTCCAGAAAATAAACTAATTGCCTCTTTTAGTTGTCGTCGTAAATCGACTAAAATTGGCGCAATAATTAATTCGGAACGAGCTTTTTCGCTATTACTAGCCAAAGCAATTTCAAGGTTATAATCGAGAGTTTCTGTTAGTAAATTGCTGGCAGTTAACTCAGGTACAGAAGCAAAGATATCGCGTTTTTCTATAGTAGTTAAGCTAAAAGCTTGCTTGGCTTTAGCTAGAGTAAAATCACTGTAGGGCATAGAACTATCCTTAATAGTTTTTATTTTAGCACTGGAAATTCTATCCTAAAGGTCGCACCTTGACCTTTACCGGGGCTTTCCACCTCTACTGTAGCACCATGCAACTCTACCAAGTGTTTAACAATCGCTAGTCCTAAACCCAAACCTCCATAATTGCGCGTATAACTACCGTCCACTTGCCGAAAACGGTCAAAAACGTAGGGCAAAAATTTGGAATCAATGCCAATACCAGTATCTTTTATGTTAATTTGAACACTACTTTTAGTATGTTGGAGCCATACATCTACCCGTCCGTCATTAGGTGTAAACTTGATGGCATTGGAGAGGATATTCCAAACAATCTGTTGCAAGCGGGTTTCGTCACCCATGACAACTACGGATGATGGGGACGAAGAGTGAAATTCTATAGTAATGGCTTTAGCACTTGCAGTAAAATATACTGTTTCTATCGCGGCTTTGAGAATTTTAATCAAGTCAACAGATTGAAGTTGCAAATTAAATTTGCCTTGAATAATCCTAGAAACATCAAGCAAATCATCTACCAAGGCAATTTGCTGTTTAGCATTGCGTTCTATCGTTTCCAGCGCTTGAACTGTTTTTGTAGGCGTTAGTTTTTGAGCTTGTAGCAGTTTCGTCCAGCCTAAAATAGGGTTGAGGGGGGTTCGCAATTCGTGAGATAATACGGCAAGAAATTCATCCTTAAGACGGTTGACTTTTGTTAATTATAGAGTGTGCTTCTGTAAAGAAGATACAAGTTCTGCTCGCTCTAAAGCGAATACCCGTTACACCCGCTTACACACGTCGCCCATCCGCATTTATCAATATTACAATTAAACTACCATCAAAAACACCCATAATGATACTCCAAATCGACCATCACCTAACATTGCAGGAGTTTCTCAACCTTCCCTCAGGAGAAGGAGATATTACCTATGAACTGGTTAACGGTCAAGCAATCCCTAAAATGACACCAAAAAAATTTCATTCTAGACTGACCCGAACTCTTTTAGATTTAATTGAAACATGGTGTCACGAAAAAGGAGAAGTTTGTATTGAATTAGCCGTAGCATTAACCCGTAACGACCAGGATTGGGTGCCGACACCAGACCTTTTATATATGTCCAACACACGTTTACCAGCAGATTGGGATGAAGATGTTGCTTGTTCCGTTTCCCCAGATTTAGTAATCGAGATTATTTCCCCTGGTCAAACTTTTGGAGAAATGGCAGGAAAAGCAAAGGATTATTTAGATGCTGGTGTATTGCGGGTTTGGGTGGTAGATAGTAAAGCTAGAAGTATTACAGTCTTTTTCCCAGATGCTCCACCAAAAACTTATATGAAAGAAGAAGTATTTACAGATAATTTATTTCCAGGACTAAAGTTTACCGCAGAAGATGTTTTTAAGATGGCAAAAATACCTACTAAGTAAGTAAGCGAAAATAAACCAAACTATGTAAATAAATGTAAAATTAGCAAGTCATCACTCATCACTCAACAGTCAACAGTCATCAGTCAACACCTAACACCTTCTCCCCAAAACTACATCCCCATTCTCAAGTTGATAAATATTATCAGCTTCCGCAATATCTTGATTTTGATTATTCTCAAAACTGTTAAAACTAGTCGAGGAATTTGGCTGAAGTTCTAAAGTGGGAAAAGGTGAAGACGCTAAATCATCAGGAAGTGTTGGAACTCCACCCGTGACAATAAAACTTCCACCTGTTCTTTCTCGTCTAGCAATACAACTATTTGCAACCAGTTTTGCTGGGTCAATAATTAACAATGGTAATTCAACTGCACTTTTACTGGGGTCAACATCAGGAGTATTAATATCGACTATCCCATTAATACCAGTTTGGGAACTAGCTGTCACACCGCTACCAGACCCCACAAATACACCTTTGCTAATAATTTGAATATTACCACCTCGTCCTTGAAATGCATTAGCATTAATGTTGCTATTTTGTAAAGCTGTTAACACATCACTATTAATTGTGATATCACCCCCATCACCACCACCACTTTGTTCTGTACCCGTTCTTGTGGATATGGTACTTTGGTTACCTAGAATTATTCCTGATGCTGTAATCCGAATATTGCCACCTTGACCTAACAAACTCAAAGCTCTAATACCACCTCTGTCCAATTTGAGTAAATCTGAGACTGTGATATTAATATCTCCTGTGGTTCCAGAACCAAATGCGCTTGTATCAACCAGAGCATCATCAGCAATCAAAAATTTATGGGTATTGACATTTATATTACCTCCCTTTCCAGTAGATTCCCCGTCTGTATCAGCATACAATCCACTTTGACTACCTTGGTTTCTCACGATAGGTCTACCAGCCAGAGCTAATCTTTCTAAAAAATTAGGGTCGCTACCAGATAAAATCACTTGGTCAGATGCATTCACTGTAATGTTACCGGAATCACCTCTGTCACGGCTAGTAGCCAGAACTTGTCCACCGCTAAAAACTTGCAAGCGGTTAACATTAATGTCAATATTTCCACCCTTTCCTAATCCACGTGTATTCGCTGCAATTACAGCTCCATTGCTAACAGTCAGAGAGTTAGCCGTGATTTTAATTTCTTTTCCATCCCCAGTAGACCCTCGTTCAACAGTACTAAAAGCGCTACTAGAGCGTCCGTTAGAACCAACACCATCAAATACGACATCACCTTTTGCGTTAATAATCACACTTCCAGCGTCTCCCTTTCCTAGGCTTGCAACAAGTAATGATGCGCTATTAGTGACACTTAAAGAATCAGTATTAATAAAAATTTGTCCTGCTTTTCCTGTCGCTGATTCAAAGACAGCGCTACCTAATCCACTAGATTCCCCATTAATCCCTACTCCATCTATAGATATTTTATTGGCATTAATAGTAACACTGCCTGCGTCACCTCTGCCCCTAGTATGAGCAACTACATTCCCTCCATTTGATACAGTTACAGATGGAGCATTCAAAATAATCGTACCACCCTTACCCATAGCATTAGGAAATACTTGACTGCCGACACCAGAACTGAATCCGGACTTAGTAGGTGAAACACCATCAATGGTAATTGCATCAGTGGTATTGACTTCTATTTTGCCTGCGTCTCCTTCACCAAAAGTATGAGCTACGACGTTAGCACCATTCTTCAAGGACATACGTGCTGCATTAATCGTAATTTGACCACCATTACCTTTACCAAGTATCGCTGCACCCATAACGGTTTCTTGAGGGTTAGTCAATCCATCTAAAGATACATCATCAATAACATTGATTGTGACATTTCCAGCATTTCCTTGTCCTAGATTATTAGCAACTAGTTTTGCTCCATCATCAGTTTGGAGCGAGCGTGCTTGAATGTTTATATTACCAGCATTGCCTACAGTTCTGACTTGACTGGTAATTACAGAATCATTCTTTACCGCAATAGTTCCTTTGGCATCCAGTATTACACCCCCAGCAGGATAATCTGATGGCTGAGAGTTCGTGTTTGTTTCAGCTCGCACGATACTATTATTTAAGACATCGATATTATTACCAGTAATAGAGATAGAACCTGTACCATTTCCATCAGCATTTAATCTGGTGCTATTAATCAGACGAATATCTTGAAAAGCTGAGACTCCTTGATAACCAAGTTTCCAACCAGAGCCGCTGGGTGTTAAAGAAACTGTATTATTTTCAGCAACACTCCCTAATTCTATTCTACCGGAAGGTGCCATCAAATTTCCACCATCTATTGTTACTTTTCCACCCACTAATGCTAGAGTTTTTTCGGGTGAAACGGAGCTACTGCGAGAAAAATCGGTTATATTTCCTGGGTTGGCTCCAAACTGTAAACCGACGGGTACACTAATAGTCAGTAACGGTGAAGTATCATCCTTTGTAGTAGAAAATTTGAATCCATCAGCAAAATTTATGCTAGTTGCCGTAGAACCAATAAAAGAACCACCGATACTTAATTTGGCGTTTTGTCCAAAAATAATACCATTGGGATTCAGCAAAAATAGGTTAGCGTTACCATTAGCACGCAGTAATCCATCAATATTAGAAGCGTTATCACCTGTTACCCGTGAGATAATGTTGCTGATATTTGTCGGATTGTTAAAAAAGGCTTCACCATTTGTCGGGACAGAAAAATTTTCAAAACTGTGAAATAGATTACCAGAGCGAACTGCACCCCCATCAATTCGGAAAACGTTAGAATCTGGTGAGGAAATTTGTGTTCGCTCCCTGGGAGGTAATGTAGCGTCAGGAACGACTTGTGCTAGTGTATTTTTAGTATCACACATGCTCATTAGTATTAGTGGGCATGGTAATAATAGTAACCATCTTCTTTTGTTACTGCTCACAAACTTAATCCTCAAAAATGCAGTAATACATTAAAAACTTGAATAAAGGATACTTAGCAATTGAGGCATTTACTATACAAGGAGAACCCGCCTCCGTAGGTTTCACAGCATTGAAATATTATATTACATTTAACTGTGTGTACTGACTTGTCATGAATTTATTTACAAAACTAAAAACTTTACGTCTAATGGGGGTTTTATTTTTAATCGGTTTTACTATTTCGATTTGGCTCAGCTATGTTCCCCAAACAATAGGACAAGTTAGTAAAGGATTGAAAGCTACTTTTGATACAGACTTACCGACAGTGAATTCGTCGATAATGAGAATTAAAATCGCGCATAAGAAAGATGAATTATCTAGTAAAGCATTAACAGATGTAGTTTTCAAGGGATTAAGATATTATCAAGCAGGAGATTTACCTTCTGCTATTGCGACATGGGAGAGGTATCTTCGACAACTTGGAAATTTACCCAATCCCCCACAAGAAGTTGTCCAAGTGTGGAAGTATTTAACCAGAGCCTATCAGCAAACAGGAAATTTAGATTTAGCCATTAATTACCTTAACCAGCTAATTGCTTACTATCGTCAAGCTGGGAATTTACAACAAGTTGGTAGAATCTTGACTGAGCTTGCTCAAATCTATAGTAGTTTAGGACAGTATAACCGTGCTGTCACAATCCTTTGCAGTCAAAACGTTCAAGATACAACTTGCACAAAAAATAGTGCGATCGCAATTGCGAAAAGTGGGAAAGACACAGCAGGAGAAGCAGCAGCACTGGGAAGTCTGGGAAATACCTTACAGATGAAGGGAGATTACCAAGAATCGTTAAAATATTTTGATAAAAGCCTGAAACTAGCACAACAGGTAGGAAACAAAACTTATATAAGTTCAGCGTTAAATGGCTTAGGCAATACATATGCCAGTTTAGCCAAACGAAACTATAATTATTTAGAGTTTGCAAACAGTGCAGATGATGCTGAAGCGGTAAAACGCTTTACACAGCTAGCCAGCGAAAGCGAAGAACAAGCAATTAAATATTTCCAAAAAAGCCTAGAACTAGCAGAAACCGAAAAAGACATAAATTCGCAAATGCGGTCTCTACTAAATCTAGCAGTATCACAGCACCGCAATTCGCAATACAGCACTCCCCACTCCCCACTCCCCACTCCCCACTCCCCACTCCAAAAAGCGCTAACTTTACTAGAACAACTCCCAGATTCTCGGGAAAAAGCTTTTACTGCAATTAGACTGGCTAATTTATTGCGATGGGTAGAAGAAAAACCAACAAAGTGGAAAAAATTGGAGACTGAACTGACTACTCGCTGTACACAAACCAAAGAAAGAGCTAAAGTATTAACTCTATTAGAAAAAGCCAGCGCAATAGCCGAAAGAATTCAAGATAAACAAGCAGCAGCTTTTGCCTTTGGTCGTTTAGGACATGTGTACGAGTGCGAAGCAAACTACCAAGAAGCACTTAATTGGACACAAAAAGCACTGATACAATCGCAGCAGGAACAAAACCGTTATTTATGGGAATGGCAAAGCGGAAGAATAGCCAAAGCACAAGGCAATACACAGCAAGCAATAATATCTTATGACATGGCAGTACAAACGCTCAAAGATATTCGTAGTGATATAGCCATCGTCGGACGCGATTTACAGCTAGACTTTCGGGAAGCAATAGAACCAATATACCGAGAACTAGCACTACTACAACTACAACAAACATCGCTTTCCAATTCACAATTACCCTCATTATCCTCCTCATCTTCCTCATCCCCCGCTTCCCTCCCCGGTCTACAAACAATTGACGCTCTGAGGGTATCGGAATTACAAAACTATCTTGGTAGCGAATGCACTCTCGAACCAATAGCAAAATCAGTAAATTTAATTGACGAAGAAACCGCTGTCATCAACTCGATTATTTTTGAAGACAGAGTAGCAGTAATAGCAACTTTACCCAATAAAGAAAAAGGAAACCGCTTTTTAGTTAATTGGATTCCCTATAATAAAGAAAAAATTACCATACTAGTAAACAAATTGCGGAGACGACTAGAAAAGCGCTCAGATTTGGCTAATACCTACATAGAACCAGCAAAAACACTTTATGACCTATTGATTAAACCATTTGTATTAGAACTTAATAAAACCCAAACAAAAACTTTAGTATTCGTTCAAGACGGAATATTGCGGAGTATCCCAATGGCTACCCTCTATGACGGTAAAAAATTTTTAGTAGAAAAGTACGCTATCGCCAATAATCCTAGTTTGTCATTAGTTGAGCCAACCCGCTTAAATCCCAATAATTTGCGCGTCCTTGCATTTGGACTGACAGAACCTTCAATAGTCCAAGGGTCTTCGAGTTATAATAAATTTTTTGAAGCTTTATCGAACGTCCGCTTAGAAATTGAACGTATCCTAAAAACAATTCCTGGAGAAGGTCTATATAATGGACAATTTACAAGCAAGCGCTTAGAGCAAGAACTGCAAAATAACGATTTTCCTATTATTCACCTCGCAACTCACGGAAGATTTGGTATTGATGCAAGAGAAACTTTTCTGGTTATGGGTAAGGGAAATGATAAACGAAAGAATAGTAAAGACCCCAAAACAAAAACTGACAAATATAACGAAAAACTCAGCCCAGACCACCTATACCAAATTATCCGTAGTAATCCAAGAGGTAAATCAGTAGAATTGCTAGCTTTGACTGCTTGTGAAACAGCAGCGGGTAGCGACCGTGACGCACTAGGAATTGCAGGGATATCTCTACAAGCAGGAGCCAAAAGTGCCATAGCATCCCTTTGGCAAGTAGACGACCTTGCAACAGCCGACATTATTACCAAATTCTACCAAAACTTGCGTAATGGGACTAGTCGAGCCAAAGCACTACAGCAAGCGCAAATATCTTGGCTTTCGGAACACAAAAAAGAATCAAACCATCCTGGTTACTGGGCTGCTTTAATTTTAGTCGGCAACTGGCTGTAGAGACGCGATTTATCGCGTCTAGATATCGCGTCTAGATATCGCGTCTAGATATCGCGTCTAGATATCGCGTCTAGATTTATCGCATGTGTAAATATTAGCATCAAATTATTAAATCATATTAAATAATATTTAGTTTATTTAGATACATATTCTCATAATTACAGTTTGTATTGGTTCTTTATTTTGTTCCTTCGCTAATGAGGGAACAAACAGTACAGTTCCGGGTAATAATACAATCACATTTGGATTAGCATCATAAATAATTTGCCATTGACTGCGGTTACCATAAAATTTTTCTGCAATTTTTAGTAAACTATCTCCATGTTCTACTGTATAATGCATAGTTATCTCCTTTAATTAATTGAGTAAAGTTGAGCAGAAGGTAATTGTATAATTGCCTTCCATTTTTTTGTGTTACACAGTAATTCTTATGTGTATCCCACCCCACTAATGCAGTTTTCCCGTATCAATTTAAAAATTTGATAGTTTTTTGTAATTGTAGAGACGTTACATGTAACGTCTCCTCCTCCCCCTCCCCACTCCCCACTCCCCACTCCCCACTCCCCAAACTGCATAAGCTGTAAAAACGCCATCTATTACCGTAGTAAGGATAAAAAACTCATTTAGTAGCAGGAGAGCGCAACATGAGCGCATCACCCAGATACTGGAATATTTTGCGGATTAGCTTAGAAAACGAAAAAGAAGGATACAAGTACTGCTTGGTTCCCCCAGCGCAGGAATTTTGCCAGGAGCAAGCTGCGAAGGATAATGAAAATTTACAAATTTCTTTGCTTACCTCTTTCCAGTCCAGAAATTATCAAGGAGACTCAGCTAAACGCGCTAGAGCTGGATTGTGTTTGCGGTGTTACATTTCCCACCCCATACTAAAAGCTTGTAAAAAAATAGATAGTCTTTTCGCTGGAAATAAGTCTTTTTCTTATAGAGACTTGTTACCTTATGTCCTCAACGATGACGGGAAAAGTCTAGTAATTTTGGATGATGATGGCAAAACTCAAGTCATTATTGAAGAAAACGGCAAATCTAAAGCTAGTATTTATAAGTTTTTTTCCATTAAAGTTTTACAAACGTTTAGTAACAATTCTCAGTTTCATATGAGTCTGGATAATTGGACATATTTACAGACCAAACAGAATCAAGATATTAAAGAATTTTTATCAGAATTTGGATTTAAAAATCTGAGTGAATGGGCACTATTAAATAGAGTTAGAAGCAGACAATTACAACGTTTGTCATCGCGTTCGCGTCATTTAATAGAAACTTTTCATGCAGTTTATCGTCGTGATAGAATTTCTACGAAAAATATAGGAATTAAAAGATGTCCTGACCCTTCTTTTACACAACAACAAGAAATGCTAAATCTTTTGCAAAAACGTGAGGTAACAATTAAGAGTAATACAGAATTAATTCATGAGCTAAAATTGGTAGCAAGAGAATTACGGCAATTTGATATTTGGAGCTATAGAGAAACTTTAGAAACATATGACCAAAATTCTGAAAGTTTTCATATTCGGACTGATTTACCAACTACTTCTATAAATGAATTAGACATCGAACAACGAGAATTACTCTTGTTTATTAACGAGCAACTCCATTTGAGTTTAACTAACGCAATAGAAAAAGAGATAAAATCTCGCATTAGTAATTTGCAAAAAAGTAAAAAATATGTTCCTTTTGCCACGAGGTTTATTTTTGGATTACAAATGTATTACTGCAAGGGGATGTCCTTAAAGGATATTGCTCCTAAACTAGAGATGAGTAGCTGGGACCAAGCACGACGAGTGCTAAATCCTGGAGAAATTTTAAGTAATGTCCGCGCTTTCACAGTGCAAACAGTTTTGGAAAAAACTTTGGAAAAAGCCCATGAAAAAGGTTTAACAGAAATTCCACCGAACCCAGATTACCTGAAAAATTTAGCTGAGCAAATCGAATCATTTGTGGACGCTGAAATATTCCAAGAAGCAATAGAAGAAATTCGAGCAGGCAAAAGCAGGTATATGGAAAGTTTATATGCTCAAAAGCTTCGCGATTATTTGAAGAAAGAAGAAGAAAGAGCAAAAAAATAAGAGGGGAAAAAACTCTTTACTGAAAAAATTTAAGCTTCAGTTATCTTCTTTCTTCTTCTTTGTCCCTTTATCCTTTATGAATTATGCAAAAAATTCCTATTTATTCTCAAGACTTTCGACTGATGCATTCGGAAACAATATTCCTGGAAGCAGAACATTTAGAACGAGTAAAAGATATGTCTGAAAAGGCTAGTGGTGCAGCGGAATTAACTTGGCAACAGTATTTGAATTTACTAGCATTAATCGGTTTAGAGGACTGGTTAAGTAGTCGAATTAAACAAAAAACATTAAATCGAGATGTCAAAACTTCGGAGTTAGTTGGTTATGTTCAAAGAGGAGATTTTAAATTTTGTGTCATAGCAACAGAACATCTGTTGGATGAAATTGTAGATATACCTTATGATTCTATATATCAGCCTGAACTAGCGGCTCACTTTTATGTGGTGATTGAAGTATTAGAAGAAGACGAAGGAGTAATAATTAGGGGATTATTGCGTCATGATGAACTCGACAATTATTGCCGAGGAGCAAATTTACAACAGAAAGCCGATAGTTTATATCAAATACCTTTGTCAGCATTTGATGTTGAAGTAAATCATTTGGTATTTTATTGCCGATATATTGAAGCTACCGCAATTCCTTTACCAATATCATCAGTATATAAAATATTGGAACCAATGGTAGTCCAGCGACTTAAAACAAATACAACGAAATTAAGTTGGTGGCTACAAGATATATTTGATGAGAGTTGGTTGACGATTGACGAGCTTATAAACCCACAGGCAAATTTAGCATTTAGCACTAGAAGTATTGCTACAGGTATCCGGAAGGGTAAACTGATTGACTTGGAAGTACAACTTGGGAATCTAACCGTAGCACTATTAGTTAATATTATTGAAAGTACGGATGACAAACTGGGTGTTTTAATACAGTTACATCCAACTAGTGGAGAAAAATATTTACCAGCTAATCTCAAATTAAGTTTAATTTCTAAAGCAGGGAAAAGGCTTAATGAGGTATCTTCAAGAATTCAAGATAATTATATTCAACTCAAACCATTTAGAGGAGAAGTTGGAACGGTTTTTAGTATTGAAGTCAGCTTAGGAAATATTCAAGTTAATGAGTCTTTTGAAATGTAATACCATTTGGTATTTTATGGTATTTTGTAATAGTGATTATCATGCTTTCACTTAGTTTTAACTTTTTCTTTTCTCATGTTCTCTCTTAATACCTGTGGCTCGCAACCACAGGTTTTTTTTATTTTTTAGCATTGAAACCAAGAACCTAACCCCTAACCCCTTGCCTATAAGGGAAGAGGAATAAGAAAATATAGGTTTGGAGAGGAGCCTGGTGTATATATTTAGACTATCCAAACATCCTCTAAAAAATAATTTATACACGAATTGAATATAATTAATTACATTATCTATATTTAATACTAGTAAACCAAATTAGATTACAACTATTTCTTTAGGATGAGTACAAAAAGAATATTCTCTATATAATAAATAGAGATAATGAGGAAAATAACAGTTAAGAAAGTCGTAACTGTATGTACTGACAGAAGTGGACTGTTATTAGCCGACTATTTGCTTACTATATTGATTATTCGTAATCAAAATGCAAATTGATTTATTTAGAATCGCATCAGCAAAAAAGAAACATATGTCAGAGGATAAATATTGGAATTATACTGGTAAGTATAAATCTTTTAATGACCCAATTTTTTTAAAAATTTTGTGCGAAAGTGATAGTAAATGGAAATTTTATTTAAAAGAAGAGTTTTTTTATAATTATGATGAAAAGCAACCAGAAGAAGAACAAAAACCAAAAGAGACGAAAGAGCAAAACATTAAATTTCGTATATTTATTGTGGGAGTGATTACATTATTTAGTTTGTTTATCTATATTAAAGAGACTCAAATTTATCATATATTAAATGAGTGTAGAAAAGATTCTATAGGAGTTAAAAAATAAATACCAAATGTTATGTTGTAGAGACGTGAAAGACGTGACATGTCACGTCTCTACAAATTACCAAGTTACATAAGGTAATTTAGCTGCAGTAGCACGAATTTGTGATTGTTGTGCAACTAACTGTCCACAAGCATCCCAAGTCCCACAAACAAACATATTTCTTGCTCCTTCACCTATAGAAACAGCAGCGACAAAATCACCACATTGCACTTGCATGGATTCCATATTTATCGTCATCGAAGCCTGAGGATTATTTGTCAAAATCTCTTGCAATTTTTTGATAGTAGCTCCATCCGCAGTCAAACAGGGAACCCCCATTGCGACACAATTACCAAAAAATATTTCCGCAAAGCTTTCACCAATGAGCGCATTAATTCCCCATTTTGCAATCGCTTGGGGTGCGTGTTCTCGTGACGAACCACACCCG
The DNA here is from genome assembly GCA_019359035.1 of Scytonematopsis contorta HA4267-MV1. Lineage (GTDB taxonomy): Bacteria > Cyanobacteriota > Cyanobacteriia > Cyanobacteriales > Nostocaceae > Scytonematopsis > Scytonematopsis contorta. The sequence goes on from JAHHIC010000082.1 coordinate 32,995, forward strand.
AAATTACGATTCACAACCAAAATTTTTGCCCCCTCAAATTGGGGTTGGTCAAAAGCATGTTGACCTTTAAGTGCTGCTCGGTCGTCTTCAAAAGCATGTTCTCCCAACCCATCGAAGGTAACACAGCGTAAAAAACGCGCAGGGATAATACGGTCGGTATCTATGTCGTCACCCGTCAAAGGTATACCGCGTCCGGAAACAGATTTTACTTCGCTAACCATAAAATTACTCTACCTAATAAAAGTTTTTCTTACTCCCCCTTCCCTTATAGGGAAGGGGGTTGGGGGGTTAGGTCTCTAATTCAATAATTCCCGCACATCCGACACTTCCCCACTGACTGCAGCAGCAACAACCATCGCGGGACTCATAAGCAGAGTGCGACCAGAAGAAGAACCTTGTCGTCCTTTAAAATTACGATTGGAAGAAGAAGCACTAATTTGGCGTCCTTGGAGTTTATCTGGGTTCATTGCCAAACACATGGAACAACCAGCTTCACGCCATTCAAACCCAGCTTCGGTAAAAATTGTATTTAATCCCTCCGCTTCCGCTTGTTTTTTCACTCTTTCGGAACCTGGAACCACAAAAGCTTTTACACCTTGGGCTACATGACGACCTTTAGCTATTTTTGCTGCTTCTCGTAAATCACTGATACGTCCATTGGTGCAACTACCAATAAAACAGACATCAATTTTCGTCCCTTTGATAGATTGACCGGGTGCTAAATCCATATAATGGTAAGCTTCTTCGGCGATAAATCTATCTTCTTCCGGTAGTTGTTCAGGTGTGGGTATTACTTGGTTGACTCCAATACCTTGACCAGGAGTGATACCCCAAGTAACAGTGGGAGGAATATCAGCAGCGTCAAACACAACAACATCATCGTATTCCGCATCTGTATCGCTCTTTATAGAATCCCACCAAGCAACCGCTTTATCCCAGTCATTATCTTTGGGTGCAAAGTCTTTACCTTTAAGATAATCGTAAGTTATTTTATCGGGATTAACATAGCCACATCTCGCACCACCTTCGATGGACATATTACAGACCGTCATTCGTTCATCCATGTTCATGTTCTCGAAAGTAGAGCCAGCATATTCATATGCGTAGCCAACACCACCTTTTACACCCAAGGTGTGGATAACATGTAAGACAACATCTTTAGCGTAAACACCCGGTCGTAAAGCACCGTTAACTTCGATTTTGCGGACTTTTAATTTTGATAGCGCTAGAGTTTGGGAAGCCAAAACATCTCGCACTTGAGAAGTACCAATACCGAAGGCTATAGCACCAAAAGCACCATGAGTAGACGTGTGACTATCACCACAAGCAATTGTCATTCCTGGCTGTGTAAGTCCCTGCTCTGGGGCAATTACGTGGACAATACCTTGATTTCCAGAACCGATATTGTAAAAAGTAATACTGTTATCCTTGCAGTTTGTTTCCAACGCCTGCATCATTTCTTCAGCCAAAGTATCAACAAACGGACGTGCTTGATTATCCGTGGGGACAATGTGGTCTACTGTGGCAATTGTACGTTCAGGAAAAATTACCTTTAAACCCCGCTCCCTCAACATAGCAAAGGCTTGGGGACTGGTAACCTCATGAATTAAGTGTAGCCCAATAAAAAGTTGCGTCTGTCCGGAGGGAAGTATACCAACTGCGTGTAAGTCCCATACTTTATCAAAAAGTGTGCCTTTGCTCATACGTCGATTCACCCGAAAGCCTTGGAGTACTTTATATTATCAAAAATTTTGCATTGTTTGGGGAATGGGGAGTGGGGAATGGGGAGTGGGGAGTGGGAGATAAGGGGAGTAATTGCTAATTGCGAACTGCGAATTGATAATGGGGGTTTTTTGTTTTTAAACAGTATCGAAACATAGTCCAAGGTTATTAAGATTAGATTAAATTAAAGAATCGGGGTAGCTTTGAAAAATAAAATCAGTCTCCAAGCTAAATCCAGCATCATAAATTGTTTTTTGGGACAAGTATTTATGAATACTAGTGAATTAATAGCTCGATATGCATCGGGGGAAAGAAACTTCCACAGTGCGGAGTTGCCAAAAGCAGACCTAGGGGGAGCAAACTTAGCAGGAGTATCTTTTAGTGCAGCAAATTTAATTAAAGTTAATCTTAGTGGTGCTAATTTATATCGAGCGAATTTTTCTGATGCTGTCCTCAGTGGTGCTAATTTGTCTCAAGCAGCGATGGCAAAAACTAATTTTAATGAATCAGATTTAAGTGGTGCTTCCATGAGAGGTGCGGATTTACGAGATGCTATGTTGCATATGGCATCGCTCAATGCTGCTGATTTACAAGGTGCTAACTTAAGTGGAGCTAAAATGAGCGGTGCGAGAATGTGGAAAGCTGACTTAAGAGGAGCTGATTTAAGTGGAGCTGATTTGACTGATGCTAATTTGAGCGAAGCCGATTTAACTGGTGCTAATACTAATGATACAGATATGAGTGAAGCTTTTCTTACAGGAACAATTATGCCTGATGGTACGGTTCATCCGTGATAATTGGTAATTACCAATTACCAATTACCAATTACCCATCAACACTTTTAAAAAGTTTCTCCCAATCAATGACTGGTGGTCTAGTTCCTTTATTTATTATCTCGAATGCTAAGCCGGAAGTGTTGGAATAAAAAATACTTTCTACACAGGCTGCTGCAATATCAATACGGCTGGTTTGTCCTGATAGTTTATCTCCGGTTCCTAGAACTACATCTAATTTAGCGTCTGTTTTTGCTTTTATCAAAGTATTTAGGTCGTATGAAGTGTAGGGACCGTCGATTAATTGTCCTGGACGAATTATTGTGTAAGGTAATCCAGAGGTAACCAGAGCTTCTTCACCTTTTTGTTTTGCATTAAGTCCACCAAATGCATTGAGAATATTATAAGGAAATGCATCTTTTCTTAAAACTCCAGCGGAAGATATAAATACAAATCGCTGCAAATTTTGGGGTGCTGCTGCTATTAAGTTAATTACACCTTGTGCGTCTGCTTTTTCTGGACTATTTTTTGCTTTAGCAATACTTGATTTTGGGTCTAAGAAGATTGGAACCCATTCAAATAAATTCGGGTTTTGCTCAAATTCCCATCTCTCGGAAGGAAATGCAGTTGTACCACTAGCACAAATTATGTGGGTAATGTCCTGCGTCGCTTTTGGAAGGGTTGCTGCGTCGCGTATGTCACCAACAACAATTTCCACTTTATCGTTAAACATGTTTTGGGCTTTGGCTGCACTTCTTGTTAAAGCGCGAACTCGCAAGCCTTTTTCTAGCAGGTTAGCGACAACTAATTGTCCCACACCACCTGTTGCACCTGCTACTAACACGATTTTGTCGTTTGACATTTCTGTATAGCTCATAACTTTATTTTTTTGTTTATCTATTCACATATTAGTAGAGACGCGATTAATCGCGTCTCTACTTTTTGGGTGGGGTATTCAAAATTGTGGAATTACGAGTGACGCAGCATAGATTTGTTTAGCCTGCTGTTAGCCCCAAAGAGATGCACCTAATTTGTCCCAAGTTTTAATACCAACAATACCGTCTGCGACTAAGCCGTATTCTCGTTGGAAGTTTCTGACTGCTGTGTCTGTGTAGTCCAGAAAACTACCAGAAGCTAAATCTCTGTTCAAATAATTTAGGGAAATCAAAAGATTTTGTAGCAATCTTACTGCACTACCTGAATCACCTCTTTTTAAAGTGGGTAATTCTCTTGTTGCGGTTGCTTGGACTTCTGTTGACATGGTTATCTCCTTAATTTATCTATGTTTCTGAAGCCTTAACCATTGTTTTAATAGGCTTCAGTTTCATTCACATCTATCTACATACGGAGACTTTATTTTTCCTGAAAGAATCAAAAATATCATCCTTTAAAGAATGGTGATTAGATATTGCGTTCTAGGTTAAAATTTTTCTCTGACGGTATAAAACTCCCTGTTCCTGGCAAGTGGGGAAGGGGGTTGGGGGGTGGGGTTGATAGCAGGTTACCAATAAATTTATGACACCCAAAAACTATTGAGCTAAAATTAGACTGTAGTTTCTGGATGTCAGCCTTCATTTATGACAGACCCTTCTAGCTCAGCTTCAGCTTCTCTAGAATTGCTGCTTCATGAAATTGAGGCAACTCCTAGAGAATATTGGGTGGATTTGCTGGAAACCTTACGCCAGTTTAGAGAAAAAATTTCATCAAAAACTCCATTGATTGTTAATGCTGAGCAAGCCAAGAAAAATCAAGCAGCAATAGATTTATTAGACTCTTGGCTTGATGAAAGTGAAGATGCGTCCGAACATCAACAAGCTTGGGATTTTTTGAAAGCTACCCTTGATGAAGACCGTTTGTCTAATCGTCCGTTATTTCCATGAGTCGTTTGATTTTGCTGGACTCTGGTCCACTGGGAATGGTAACAAATCCCAAAGCTACAGGCATTACCCTTGATTGTCAATTATGGCTAAAATCCCTCTTGCGCCAGGGAGAAAAGTTTGCCATTCCCGAAATTGCTGATTATGAGGTGCGTCGTGAACTCCTTCGAGCAGGTTTGTTACGCAGCTTGCATCGGCTTGATAATTTGAAGCAAACTCTCGAATATATCCCGATTCAGACAGATACGATGCTGCTAGCAGCTAGATTGTGGGCGGAAGCTCGGCAAACCGGGCAGCCTACTGCGGATGACAAGGCATTGGATGGGGACGTTATTTTATCCGCTCAAGCCCGTATTCTTTGTGATGATACGACAGAGGTAATCGTTGCAACAACAAATGTAGCTCATCTGTCCCGGTTTATTACAGCATTGGATTGGCAATCCATTGAGTAAATAAATACGAGCAGATAATTAATTCTCTGCGACAGGGGATATCTATTTTGCTGTGCATGAGTTCAGTATGCCTGTAAATAGTGATATATGTGACTTAAATACATAGAATTTACAGCTTTGAGGGGACTCATGATACATAAAATGCAAAATATAAATTTACTTTGTAATTGGCTTACATTTAGTCTTTTGGTATTTAGCATTACACCAGTCCACGCTCAAATTACTCCCGACAATACTTTAGGTGCAGAAAGTTCTCGCATTACACCGAACGTTTTAATTAATGGCTTAAATGCAGAGAGAATTGACGGTGGTGCTCAGCGTAATAACAACCTTTTTCACAGCTTTAGTCAATTCAATATTAATGATGGGCAAAGAGTATATTTTGGCAATCCCTCTGGAGTAGATAATATTCTAACGCGGGTCACTGGTGGTCAAATATCAAATATCTTGGGGACTTTGGGAGTTGATGGGACAGCTAATTTATTTTTAATTAATCCATCAGGTATTTTATTCGGAGAAAATTCTCGCTTAGATGTGCGTGGCTCTTTTGTGGGAACAACAGCAAATGGGGTGCAGTTTGGTTCCCAAGGATTTTTCAGTGCTACTAATCCAGAAGCTCCGGCATTATTGACGATTAATCCTTCAGCATTATTGTTTAATCAAATAAATTCAGGGACTAATTCGGGGACTAATTTAGGGACAATTACCAATCGCTCCCGTCCAAATGCTACCACAGATGCAGCAAATAGCTCCTCGTTTTCTCCGCAACAGGGAAGCCGATTTTTAGTGGGTGGAGATATTACATTTGATGGGGGAATATTTGCAGCAGTAAGCAATCGCTTGGAATTGGGTGCAGTTAAGGGAGTTGGAGCGGTTGGGTTAATTGGTAGTGGTAACGAAATGCGTTTAAATTTCCCTGAAGGTTTTCAGTTAGGGGATATCGCACTGCAAAATAATTCCTTTGCATTCACAACAGAGGGTGGTGCAATTACTGTTCATGCTCGCAATCTGAGCTTAACAGGAAATAGCTTTATTAGTTCAATTCTTGGTAAGGCTGAAGGTACACCAGGTGTTCCATCTGGGGATGTTGTCATTAATGCCAAGGATACTGTAACCCTAGATAATAAAAGTTCCATAGGTAATAAAGGTTTTGAAGATTCCTTGGGCGATACGGGAAATGTTACTATTAATGCCCAGTCGATTCGTCTTAATAACAGCAGTCTAATTGCCACAAATGGTCAGAAAAATCGAGGAAATGTTTCCCTGAATGCAACTGAAGACATAACGTTAGATAATACTAGTTTAGTAACAAGCTTTGGAACCCGAACTTCAATTGGTAAGGCTGGCGATATTAGCCTCACTGCTCGAAGAATTAATTTGAGCAACAGCGCGTCGATTAATTCTGGTAATATTGGGCAAGGGCAAGGCGGAAAGACGACTCTGGAAGCTCAAGATACTGTTTCCCTATCCAGTAAGGCTGGCATTTACAGTGGTTCTGGAGCATCAATTTTTGGTGGTGTTAATCGCGAAGCATCTGGTGATATTGAAATTAAAGCCAGAAGTCTTTCTCTTGATGCTGACACCACTATTAGCTCTACGAATTTTGATGAGGGTCGTGCTGGGGATATTCAAATTACCACCAAAGACTCTATATCTCTGGATGGTGCGACTATCACATCTGGTACAAGTGGTTCTGGTGAAGGAGGGGATATTCAGCTACAAACACGAACCCTGAATCTCTTTAATGGTGGAACTATTGGTACGCAAACGAACGGACAGGGGAACAGTGGAAATTTACTTATTAACGCTTCTGATTCTGTCGGTTTGAGTGGCTCAACAACAATTAGTCTGCAAGACGGAAAAAACTTTATTATAGGAAGCAGCATCGCAACAAGTGCTCTTGGTTCTGGCAAAGGTGGGCAATTAAGTATTAATACTGGACGTTTGAGCATTCGTGATGGTGGGAATATAAGCACATCCGTAGGTATTGGTAAGCCCGGTCGAGGAGGAGATTTAAGTATTAAGGCAACAGACTCAGTAGAAGTAGTTGGTTTTATACCCAATACTGGCTTAGTCAGTGGTATTCGGACTTCAACCCTTGGCTCTGGGGATGCTGGAAGCTTGAATATTACTACTCCTCGTTTAAGCGTTCGAGAAGGAGGAACCGTCAACACGGCGACTGCTACCAATGATAGTAGCGGAAGGGGTGGTAATTTAATAATCAATGCTTCTGACCTAGTTGAGGTTGCTGGTCTTTCTCCAGACGGTAAATTTGTCAGTGGTATATCTTCTGGCACTTCAGGGTTTGGTGATGCTGGAAACATGACAATTAACACGGGTCGTCTTAGTATTGGTGGTGGTGCGCTCGTTGAAACGGGTACTCGTTCGGGAAGCCGAGGACTGGGTGGTAATTTAACCGTGAATGCCTCTGAATTTGTGGAAGTTGTAGGTACTGGTAATGTTTCAGAAAATCAATTTCCTGGTGTGCTATCAACGTCAACTAGCGGAAGCGGAAATGCAGGTAATCTTACTATTAACACACCTAAACTCAGTGTTCGGGATGTAGGAATTATAGAAACAACGGCAAATTCTGGAAGTACAGGTCAAGGTGGTAATTTAAGCATTAACGCTTCTGACTTTGTTGAAGTATTGGGTACTTCGACCGATGGTAAATCTTCCAGTACCATAACAGCTTCTACATTCGCCTCCGGGAATGCTGGTAGTATAAATATTACTACTAATCGTCTTAGTGTTGGCGATGGGGGATTTATCTCCACAGATGCACGTGAAGGAACTACTGGTCAAGGAGGTAGTTTAACAATCAACGCTTCAGATGTGGAGATTAGGGGCAAATCCCCAGAGGATATATTTAATAGCTCTCTGAGTACGAGTTCTTTTGGTTCTGGTAATGCAGGACAATTAAATATAACAACTAATCGACTCAGTATTAGTAATGGATATATTTCAACAGCCACAAATGGTTCAGGAAGAGGTGGTGATATTGATATTAACACTAGGGAATCTGTGGAAATTCTAGCAAACCCCACCGATACAGACATGGCTGACGCAATATTTACATCAACTAGTGGTTCAGGTGATGCTGGCAATTTGAATATTCGCACCCAACGTTTAAATATCCGTAATGGTGCCTTCGTGGGAGCAGGTACAACACCTAGTAGTACAGGGAAAGGTGGTAATATTTTAATAAATGCTTTTAATTCTGTTGATGTTACTGGTTCATCAAATGATGGTCGCTCGCAAAGTCTTATCTCCGTTCGTAGCCGAGGTGAGGGACAAGCTGGAAATATCACCGTCAATTCTCCGCTTATCAGCCTCCGAAACACAGGTGCAATTAATGCTGAATCTTTTGCCAATGATGGCGGTAACATAGAAGTCAATGCAAATGTATTACTATTGCGTCGCGGTGGTAACATTTCAGCGACAGCAGGCAATGACCAAGCAGGGGGAAATGGTGGCAATATTAACATTAACGCTGAGGTAATTGCCGCAGTCGAAACTGAAAACAGCGATATATCAGCCAATGCTTTCCAAGGACAGGGTGGAAACATCAACATAAATACTCAAGCGATTTTTGGCATTGTTCCTGCAGCTTTCCCTACCCTCAAAAGCGATATTACAGCAAGCTCAAAATTGGGAATCCAAGGACAAGTCACCATCAATCAACCCAATGTGCAAGACCCACAAACAGTAGTAGAATTACCAGAACCAAACACAGATGCTAGTAACCAAATAGCCCAAGTTTGTCCAAAAGATTCCACTGGTAAGCTTTTGGGTGAATTTTATATAGTTGGACGCAAAGGTAGCCTACCCCCATCGCGTTTTGAACCACTTGCTGGCACTCCCAGCTTAAGCCCCCTAGCGACATTAGACGCTGATTCCAGCACAGATTCCAACAAAATCGCCAGCACATCCCCAATTCCCAAACTAGCACCCAACGAGCCAACACCAATTGTGGAAGCGCAAGGCTTTCTCAAAACCCCTGATGGTCAGGTTCACCTTGTAGCCCAAGCAGCATCAGCAACACCCTACACTCCCACCTCCGCAAAAAGTTGCCCTTAGGGAACTCGGAATAAAAAAATCTTCATTACTTTAACTTATTGTGGGATGGACTTCCAAAGCTCCCTCACCCTTCCAAGGTGGGGAGATTTGTGTGTACACGGTAGCTTACGGATACAGGGAGAGGTCTGGAAAGGGGTTTTTTCTTTTCTGGAGATGTCTAGTAGTTCTTAACCCTAATCAAATAGAATGTCTACTATGATAGAAGACGAAGCTTAAATGCATTTAATTTCAATTAGTAACCTCCGTGCTGATGCAGGTCAATACCCAGATGCCAAAAAGCAAATTGATGATTGGTATGCAACTGTTAAAAGCGCAGAATGGGATAATCTGGAGGATGTTCGTAAAATTTACCGAGATGCTGAAGCTGTTAGTAATTTTACGGTATTTAATATAAAAGGTAATGCCTATCGCTTAATTGTTGGTATTGACTACGAACATCAAGTGCTTTATTACAAATATTTTCTCACCCACGCCGAGTACAATAAAAATAAATGGAAAAATGACCCTTACTTTTGACCAAAGCGCCTACTGTAATCTTTTAGCTGAAGTTGTTCCTGTCGCTATTGAGACGGAGCAACAGTATCAGCGTCTTTTAAAAGTTGTTGAAAATTTAACTTTCAAGAAGAATCGTACGCTGGAAGAAAAAGCCGTACACAAGTTGTTGGTAATACTAATTGAAGCTTATGAAGCACAGAATTACCCAATGGATAAGTCCGAACCTCATGAAATCCTCCAACACATTATGGAAGCCAGTGGAACGAATACTTCAGACTTAGTAGGCATTATTGGTAGCGATAGTATAGTTTCCGAAGTGCTAAACGGTAAGCGTTCTATCAGCCAAATGCAAGCTAAAGCATTAGGTAATTATTTTAAGGTTACTCCTAATTTATTTCAATAAATAAAAAAAGCAACTCCACCATCGCGTTTCGAGCCACTTCCAGGAACACCCAGCTAAAATCTAGGGTGTTTCCTTTATACCATTTTACTTGTTTCGCCTTCAGCATAGATGCCCTCTGCCCTCTGCCTTCTTTGGTCATACCCCTGAACTACTAACATTACCACCATCGTCAAATAGAATGAATCTCCTGCAACATTATTTGCGCCAGAAAATGTTGTAAGGTTTGAAAATACATATCAAATTAACTTCAGGGTAACAACAAATAAACAGAAAGAAAGAGAATAAAAATATTTCTAAAGAAGGAGGAATTAATTGTAACAGAAAGTTTACAAGAAAAATGCATAAAAAGTAAAAAATAAAAAGTTAATAAATTAAAAAATAATCTCCAAGATTTACCCCTCACCTTTAAAAATCTCAAACGCAGTCCATTTCAATGGACTTAAGCTTTCAGACAGGGATTTCAATCCCTGGCTTTTGGGGCTTTTGGGGCTTTTGGGGCTTTTGGGGCTTTTGGGGCTTTTGGGGCTTTTGGAGCTTTTGGAGCTTTTGGAGCTTTTGAATTTTAGAACTTTCAGGAATTTTGTAAATTCTGTCAATTCAGAAAATTCAGGGAATTCTGTAGCTATTAATGACTTTAGAGATGCAAGTGAAATCAGTTTGTTTCAAAAAGGCTATATAATAAATTTTATGTCGAGCAAATTCAGTTCAGAGTTTTCACGGTTCATTACCAGAGGAAATGTTTCTGGCAAAGAGGTTTCCTCATTAGAGAAACCACAAGGCTTAAGTCAAAGCCAAGTCAGAGCGAGACAAAAAGAAGGTAGGACAAATAATGTAAAATTACCAACAAGTCGCTCCTACCTGCAAATATTGCGCGAAAACCTTTTTACATTCATGAACGCAGTTTTCTTAGCAATTAGCTGCGTATTTATCATTCTAGGAAGCCCATCAGATGCTTTTTTTGTAGGAGCAGTCATATTTAGTGGTGCATTTATCAGCCTTTATCAAGAAATTTGGGCAAAGCGAAAATTAGATAAAATTGCGTTACTAACCCGTCCCGTAGAAACCGTAATTCGCGATGGTCAAGAATTTACCATAGAACCAGGGGAAGTTGTCCAAGGAGACATTCTACGCTTACGTCCCGGAGACCAAATTTTAGTAGATGGAGAAATCGTCGGAGATGGACGAGTAGAAATAGATGAATCGTTATTAACAGGTGAATCAGATTTAATTGCCAAAAAAACAGGACAACCCCTTTATTCCGGTAGCTTCTGCGTCAGTGGAACAGCTTATTATGAAGCCCAAAAAGTAGGGAAAGAAACAGTTGCTTATAACCTAATGGTAGCAGCAAGAGAGTTTCGACGAAATTTGACACCATTACAGCAAGAAATTAATGTCATAATTCGCGTACTTTCCTTAATAGTTAGCTGTCTTTGGTTTTTACTGGGCATAAATTTTATTGTTCATCAATATTCAATAGAAGAACTCGTTCAACGCTCAGCAGTAATTGCAGGGTTAATTCCCGCAGGTATTTTAATTACAATTACTCTTGCGTATGTACTAGGAGCAGTACAGATGCTGGGGAAAAATGTTTTAATTCAACAAACTAACGCAGTCGAATCATTAAGTCATGTTGATGTCCTCTGTCTCGATAAAACGGGAACACTGACAAATAACTATATGACATTAGAAAATATTTATCCTCTGGAAATCAGCGAATCAAAATTACGTCAACTCATAGGTAATTATGCAGCTAGTACCAGTTCAGGCAATCGGACTATCGAAGCCATTTTGACTGCTTGTCCCAATGCAATTCTACCAGTGAAAACAGAAGTACCTTTTGCCAGTGCGAGGAAATGGAGTGCTATAGTCTTTGATGACTCAGAAAAAGCAGGTACTTATATTTTAGGCGCTCCAGAAACACTATTTTCATCTGTGACTTTAGACAATATTCATCAAAATTATATTCAACAGCAAGTGAACCAAGGATTGCGTGTTCTTTTGTTCGCTTATAGTCCAAAAGTTATTAACTTTGATGGAAATTTTGATGGAAATCACCCTCCTCGCTTACCGAGTAATTTAATCCCATTAGGTATTCTTAGTTTCGCACAACAATTGCGTCCTTCCGCTCGTGAAACACTACAAGGTTTTGTGGAAGCAGGAATTGCAGTCAAAATAATTTCTGGTGATAATGCCGATAGCGTTGCTCAACTCGCTCAGCAAGCAGGATTTAGCGAGGAAATTAAGCTTGTTTCCGGTCAACAATTAGAGACAATGAATAGTGCTGAATTTGCTAGTGCTGCAATTGAAAATAATGTTTTTGGACGTGTAACACCAGAACAAAAGGGAAAAATAATCAGAAGTATTAAGAATGCTGGACATTACGTAGCCATGATTGGTGATGGGGTAAACGATATTTTATCTCTGAAACAAGCAAACTTAGCAATTGCAATGGAAAGCGGTAGCAAAGCAACCAGAGCAATTGCGGATATTGTCTTATTAAAAGATTCTTTTGAAGCCTTACCAGAAATCTTTGTACAAGGGCAAAAAATCCGTAATGGTATTCAAGATGTTTTTAAACTGTTTATTACACGTTTATCTTGTGTCACACTACTGATTATTGCTAGTGCATTGGTAACGGATTACTTCCCTTTGAGAAATAAACATAGCGCAATTGTATCCCTAATTAGTTTAGGATTGCCTAGTACATTTATTCCAGTTTGGGCAAAACCTACCATACAACCTCAAAAAAGTCTTATTCGCTCGATGGTTAATTTTGTAGTACCTGCAATTTTAAGCATCACCTTTGTTTCTTTAGGAGTTTATTTATTTTATTTTCTGAAAAGTATTCCCAATCTACCCATAGATATTACAAGCACCGAGTTAAAATATCAAGTGCCTCGCACTGCATTAGTAACGATTTTGGTATTTTGCCAATTAATGTTAATTTTGTTTCTTAAACCTCCGACTACAGCATGGGTTGCTGGGGAACGTCTGAGTGGTGATTGGCGTTATTCTGTGTTAGCTTTTTTGTTGTTGATAGTTTATTTTTTAATTTTATTAATTCCAGCAATCCGCGACTTTTTTGAGCTATCTTCACTTGCTGGCATTGATTATTTATTTTTAGGATTAGTAGCTTTAGTTTGGTCTTTGACGGTACGCTGGATGTGGCGTAATAATTTTTGGCAGAAAATGATTGGCAACAGATTATAAACGGATATAGCGGATGGGTTGTCAGTGAGAAGTAATATTTTGGCAACAGATTATAAACGGATATTTATTATTTAATCCCACAGATAATTCATCCGCTACATCCGTTAGCGAAGCATCCGTTGCCTATCTTTTCGGTGCTAATACAAACAAAGCATCATATTGGTCGCGCTCTTTGCTAGTAGAAGTAGTAGCACTAATGCTATAAACTGAACCCATAGCTTTCTTAAATATTTTAAAATTTTCATCTTGATATTGGGGTGGTAAAAAGCTGTAGCCCCATGATAATAGTGAACCCATGTTCATGTAAAAATATCCGTTATTTGGACTAGGTAAAGAATTAGTAGCGGTGGTAAAATTATAAGTAGAGTTTAAGGCTATTTTTGGCTGTGGAACCAAATCTTTTATTGCTCCCAAGCCAGTTGTGAGAATTAAAGTATCGTCATCTATCCAGCTATATGCAAGTAAGCTAGTTGCAGAATCTCCAGCCATATCCCAACTAGTGACTGCTTTACCTTTAATATTACTATTGCTCACTCCTACCATTCCCACAGAAAAGGATTTGATGAATTTTTCTAACTTTTTCAAAGTCGCTTCTGCTGCGGTTTTGTTACTTGTTTGTATTGTGAGACCTACACCCAAATTCATATTAGAACTGAACATATTAAATGCTCCTCCTTTTGTTGGATAAAGGAAGAAAGCAAATTCTCCGTCCATCCATCCCATGATGTCACGGTCGAAATCTAAATTTAAGTTAGTTTTAACAAAATTACGGAATTCTTTTAGTCCTTTTTTTCCTTCCGGTATGTCATCAAAGGTTTTGACTAAACTTTGCCACCCACCGTTGATATTACGACCAGTAAGGCTAGAATAAGTCGCAGCAGGCATTCTACCCAAAACTTTTTCTTTTTTTACGTTTTTCTTTGCTTTGCTGGGGTCACGGTTAGCTTGAATTTGTACCCGTAGTCCTTCTGGTTGTAATGCTACTGACGAGCTAAGGCTAACAAATTCTTCTAATTTTTTCGGGTCTATAATATCTGTTGCTGAAGGAGGAAGAGAAAAACTGGGGTCTTTAGCAATATCTTTGATTAAAGCCAAAAATGTTTGAGGGTTTTGGTACATTCTAAATAGTACTTTCCCTGCTGGGGGGTTAGCAATTGCCTCCTGGAATTCTAATTTTTCAGCAAGACTTGTTGTATCTATTTCTTGAGAATTATCAATGATTCGTTCAACGGATTTAGCGCTTGTACCAAAAATAATGTGTCCTGACATCAAAGCAATCGCAGAATTATTCGCTTTATCCTTTCTATTTCGCAAAGTCGTCAAACTTGAGATAGAGTCTGCTTCTGTTTGCTGATTTCTGGGTATTGGCTTAGTAGAAAGTCTAGGTAGGGAACCTGTTTTCATTTCTAAGATTGTGGTTCCTTTGTATTCTCGTTGGGTTACTCGTTGTTCGTTTGAGCGAAATTGACTTAATAATGTTTGAAAGCGTGTCTCATCTTTCAGTGGAACTATCATTACGTAGCTGGAGTCTAAGTCAATAGTTCCTTTTCCGACTTTTGGTAGAAAAGCAATTGCAGCTTGTTCTCCTAACCAAGGTTGTATCTGGGTTGCAAAATCAAAACCTTGAGGAGGTAAAGATTCACTTATTGCTTCCCAAGCCATATTGAAAATTTGGAAGCGACCTAAAGTTTGCCAAGTTTCCGGAGTTGTATCTATGAATCCAACTAATGGAGCATTAAAAGGTAATAACTTTGCAATCTCAGCAATGGATAATGGTTGTGAACTGGGGCTATTAAGATTTTGAGTCCCGTTTGATGTTATCTTTCCTTCAGTTATTTGATTTGAATTACTTGATACTTGAGATTGCGACTTTAAAGTACTACCTACATTAGCCGCTTGAGCTATTGGTGAACACAGAACCAAGCTTAAGGCTGCTGCTGTCCCCCCCTTAATAAGTGATTTCATGATATCTCCTTTGTTACCTTTCTCTCTTGTCCTAACACATAAAAGATACAAATAATATTAGTTTTTATACTTAGAGAGTAAATGAAATAAACGTGAAGATGGGTCAAAACTTAACAATTTGTTGACTGATGACTGTTGACTGGTGACTGATGATTAATGACTTTTGACTCATAACTGTCGATTGTTAACTCCCATTCTATAGATAGAAGATAATATTACTCATAACTTTTAGATTATAGATATAGCATTATTAAATAATTTGTGAAATCTTTTAAATGATACCTTTGATAGTCAACAGTCAACAGTCAACCGTCAACAGTCAACCGTCAACCGTCAACAATAAATGAAAACATCAAAGTCAACACGAGGACAACTAGAACGCTGTCTCACACAACGTATACAAGCATTATATTTTGAAGAATTGGGTAAGCGACCCAATAAGATAACTTGTCAGTTTTTCGATGAAAAACTTGCTATCGTTTTAGAAGAAATTCTTACTCGTTCAGAAGAATTTTTACTGGCTAATGAGTGTGTCACTTTAGTGGAAGAAATGCGCTCACAAATCGACGAAGCTATGAAACCTCAATTAGCTAATCTGATTCAAGAAATAGTTGGAGTAACTGTTAGTTCAGTTCTTACAGATACTGATTTAAATACAAAAACTTCGGGTATTATTGCTTTACTACACGAAACACCTCCTGTTCGTGATGCTGAATCTATTCCCAAATCTAAAAAATCAAAGGAGATTTCCGCAAATAGCGATTAATTGTAGTTTCTAATTTTTCAAAATCAAAAGGTTTTTGAATATATTCATTACAACCTAGCAAAAAAGCTTCTTCCTCATATAAAGAATTCGGTAGCGTTGTAAGTGCAATTATCGGCACAGAGTTACCACTAGCTCTTAAATAAGAAGCACAACTTAGTCCATCTATTATCGGTAACATCAATTCTAATAATATTAATGCTGGCTTATATATAAGAGCTTTTTGTAATGCACTTTCCCCGTCAGAAACAGTTATTACAAAATAACCCAAGTCAGCCACTAATTGAGAAATGAGTTCTGAATTATCTGGGTAACTGTCAGCCACTAAAACTAGTGACTGATTTATATCTCCAGATACATAGTCATTATTAACGTTATCTAAATTCACAGTAGAAAATTCAGTGCTAGAGTTAGTTCCCATACATAAGCCAAAGACACAGAAAATTAATTCTTAATAATGTTTGAATACTTACATTGTGTACTGAGTGAACTAGATGAGGTTTCTAAGATGCAGAGTGAGTTAACACCCTACGCCTTTTGAAGGCTAATCGAGTCAGTAAATTTTCTTACTTAGTCATAAGAAAAATTGGTACAAAATATTTGAATCACAAACTATGCCCATAGCATGTACGAAGCACTCTCCAGCAAATCATAAGATTGAAGAGACTGGTTCGATTTTAATTTACTCAGCTGCTTTTTTGCACTTTAATTTTTGACGAAAAAAGCAGGCAAGTAATATTTTTGCCATATTCTAAAATTATATTATTATTGATTTGCTGTCAAAACAACAATAAAATCGACAATTTTAAGATTTTTTTAAAGTTTTTGCTCAAATAATCAGAATTTTAAATACATAGCATAAATGAAGAAGTTTAGTCACATTAATTCAAAATTACTATTTTATCTTCAATTTTGAATTTTGAATTGTTGAGGTCACTTTTGTTACAATTTATCTGTCAATAGATGTTATCCAAATTTATACTGATGAATTAGACCAGGTATAATTTATGTCAAGCCCTCGACTGCTGACAGTAGACTCAAATAAGTCTGTAGGTAAAGCTTCTTCAACAGGATAAACACCTGGTTTCTGAAATTTACCTTCTAACAACAATTGGGCAATACTACCTGTACCAAACCCAGCAGCTATAGAGGTATTTTCGTGTATTAAATTTGATATATAAGTAGCTGTCTTCCCATCTTTTTGACCCGTAACTTCTGAACGAACTGCAACACCGATACCACTGAAACGGTCTGTGACACCAGTCATAAAATGGCTAACATGGGATAAAAATTCTACTCCAGAGGGATTCTGTATCCAAGACTTAGGAAAAATATTAGCAGCAATCCAAGTTAGATAGTTGTAAAAATCAGGAACAGAGCCAAATTTAGTAATTACCGTTTGTACTTCGGGAAATGCTTTCGGTAAGGTAAAAGTTTCTGGCATATCAAACCAATAAACACCAGTTCTCCCATAGGGTTTAGGAAAATCCACTGTTTCACGCTCGGTATAAGGCTTAACTTGTTGCCATTTTCCATCTATCCAACTTTCAAAGGGATTTTGCAGACCTAAAAAAGTTGTCCGCATTACTGTAGTACCGGCACCACCAGAACCGGATACCAAGTAGCTTAAGTGTATTTTCTCTACTGTATCTAATTGTTCTACACCATGACGCACCATGCTATTAGAAATACCAGGGAAAATACCAGTATTAACAATTGCTGTCACACCAGCCGCGACAGCAGCTTCATGATAATTTAAAGCTTTAATTGTAAATGAACGGTGGTCGCTGACATCTAAATAATTAACTCCAGCCTCAATGCAGAGTTTGATAACATTAGCATCACGATAGTGAAATGGACCAGCACAGTGAATAACTAATTCAACCTCAGAAATAGCCTGTCGCAATTTTTCAACATCTGCCAAATCCAAAGATATGTATCGGAAACGACTGTCACCCGTAGGATTTTCTGGTGAGCGTCCCGTAACAATTACCTCCGCTTCGGTGTGGGAGACAATATCTTGGGCAACACTGCTACCGATACGTCCTCTTCCTCCAAGAATTAAAACTCGGTTTGTCATCACTTTTATACCAACAACTACTATACCAACACCACTTTATACTTCAACAATCTTCTGTAATTGTTTCATCAGCAACTAGGGTGAATTTAGCTAAATTATCTCATTTATTAGCAGACGACGTAAGATTTCAGTAACTTCTGTAGCTATTGAGGCATCAAGCTGCACCACTTCGCAGTTTAAATCTCTTGGTTCCATGACTTTTGCACCTCGTAAAGCCATTGCTAAAGTATAAAGCTTAGCTGGCTTAGATTACGACACTACCTACAAGATAAAAGTTTTCCATATTAAGTTCTGTTTTAAATTGAGTTTAATAGTTTTGTATTACTATACACTGGTAAAGAACAGTAAATTTTTAAGAAAAATAAAGATTTTCTCACTGAATCCACAACTGGGGGCTAATATCCTAATTAAAAAATACTAGCAATTAGGGATTTTTATGTGGAAGTTTTTAATCTTGAATAATTAATTCAGCAAGACGCTTCAATCCACTAACTGCAAGATAAATATCATTATCACGATAAATTGATAAAGGATATGACCTAGCATATCTAGCTTCACCTTGACGAGTTAATTTAATAAATTGAAACTCATTTCCGTTAGTCACAAATCCAAAAGAAGGTCTTTCCGGCTTAGGATTAGCTAGCATATACACTAAAGCCTGCGGAATTGCAGCCTCTAAAGAAAACTCAGCTTTTTTAGCTTCAATAACAAGTATCCAAAATTGAGGCTGAAAAATTAAAACATCGATTTTTCCTCTAACGATAGTACCTTCATCTTCTGATGTAATTTCTATATCTTTTTCTGCAGCTAGGTAAAATGGAGGACGATAAAAACCTGATAATTTCAATAATGGAGAAAGTACCACCATTTTTACAATAGGTTCTAGTAAGGGGTATTTTGATAAGTGCAGATAATCATTTTTAACTTCTTCTAAGACTTCTTTTTCTTGAGAGTTAAGTTCCGGTAAATTATCTTGCCATTCGGGAAAAAAGTTTGCATCATTGCTACGTTCTAAACCAAACTCTTCACTGAGTCGAGCAAGTGTCATGTCTTTTGCTTGGATGACTTCTACCATAAGTTAATTCTCACTATTAACTGTAAATTAATATATTTTTCCTGAATTTTACGGATATGTTGTTTCAATAACTTAAATTATAACAGATTCATAGGGTTATACAATACTACTAATGGATATAAAAGCAGGCGACCATATTTACGTTTATTTACGTCAGCACGGAATTAAGTTTACTCACCACGGTATTTATATTGGAGATAACATAGTAATTCACTATTGGGAAGGTAAAATTAGGCGTTCTAGATTACGTAAGGAAAAGTGGTTAAAAAAAAGAATACATAAGAAAAGGCATAAAAAATACTATAAAGCGGAGCGCGTTATTAGGAGAGCAAAGAGAAGATTAGGAGAGAAGAAATATCATTTGATTTTTAATAATTGCGAGCATTTTGCTTATTGGTGTAAAACTGGTAAGAGCAGAAGCAAACAAGTCACAGGACGTAAAAGAATTAAACCGCTTCGACCAATTAGAAGAGTTTGGAATAAAGTTAGAAGATTTAGATTGTAATGTAACGTTCTACAACAACTATAATTTTTTATAAAATTTCTCAGTCGAGTTAGGTACAAACTAAATGATAACTATATCTATATTGTGGGGTGGGCATCCTTGCCCGCCCGCTTTTGTGTACTGTACCAGGTCAGTAACCGCTATATTTCAGACCGCTATCATTGGTTGACGAAGCAACTTTATATCATTCATTACAGCTTGATAATCAAAACCAAACTCCTGGCATAATAATTGTATTTGCATTTCAATACCGCGACGCTCTTCTAGATATATTCTTCGCGTTAGAGCCTCACTCCCTACCGGATTGGTGCAGCGAGCAATCTTTTCATCTAAACACAGCAACTTCAGAATACAATCTTGAAGTTGTGAAGGCAATTGACAATCAAAATCTGCAACCTGTTTTTCAAATGTTGATACTAAGCTCGGTTCTTCCTCATTAGCTAGAAGCAAGCTTTTATCTTCTAACACAGTTCTCAATGTATCGATATCTGAAACATGAGAAATCCCTTTACCCAAAACAGTATTTGCCAACTCATCAGCCAAACCAAAAGAAGATAGTAACTGACGCATCCAAGAATCAAAACTACCACCACACTGTTTAAAAGATTCGTGACACTGGGAAGCTAGCACACCATCTTTAACTTCCATCCGAAAAATGGCTGTACCACCAGGTTGATTCCCAATCATTGAAGCAGATTTTTTAGATGCTATGCGACGAGGCAAAGTAACTGGTTTGTGGGCAATCCGAATCGCGTCAACCTCTTGCTGAGTCATTGCCGTATCATCTAATTCCAAGCGTTCGCGCAATTTATCTCTTGCAGACTCATAATTTGGGACGCATAACCGCAATAAAGGCAGTGGGCCAACCTCTAAAAGCTTCTCTGCACTATCACCAAAATACTCAAATAGTTTAATTAGTTTATTAGTATCAGTACGAGCAAAACCTTCTTCATCAAGCCAGCTTGCAAAATTTCCACCAAGCTCAGCTTTAATCTTTTGAAATTCTTCTCCAACAGCCATAAATGCTCCACAAGCCAACTGGAGCAAGGCTTTGATACTATCGGATTTTGTTGCTTCTAAATTTGTGCTAAATATTTTTTCGACAAGCTCAACCTTTAACAGAGTTTCCATGCTATACTACTCCTGTATTTTTATTTTTTTTAAAACGTACCCAGTTGTCAAAAGTTTGGGTGCGTTTTTATTTTTCACTTTTATATTTCACTAAAAATTATCCTACCACCACTTTCCCGCAAATATATATTAAGTTTAATTAAGAAATCTGCTTTTTCCCCGGAAAGAGCTGTATAGAATCATTTATGACATCAAGCTAAATAGAAAAGTAATATACTGAGCTGTTTTGAACACTTATCACATGTTTTCAAGTATTAAATTTTGCATTGTATATTGAAGTAATGCTAGTAGAATTCACTCAGATATTGCTTAAGTACAATTTGTGACAAAGGGCTATACCAAATAGTTTTTTGTTAGGCAAATTTATTTAGGCAATGTAAACTAGAATATAAGTCAACAAATTTAAATGATAAGAAAGCAACTTATGACTACATCTGTAAATGTAACAAAAGTGTATGACGAAATAGTTGATTTCATTGCGACTGGCACTACTCCTGAAAGTGTTATAAATTTTAAACTATCTGATACAGCACAAGACCGTTTAGATGATTTAGTTTATGACCATAAAATGGGAAAGTTAAGCGATGAAGAACAAAAAGAGTTAGATAATTTTCTCGTATTAGAGCATATAATGAGGTTGGCCAAAGCACGAGCTTATAAGTTAATACCAACAGAGTAGTTATTGTGTCTCGTACATACGTTAGTAAGGAATTGCGTCGTTTAGTAGTGAAACGTGCGGAAAATTTATGCGAGTATTGTTTGATTCAAGATACAAATGGCGTAAGTTTTCAAATTGACCATATCATTAGCGAAAAACATGGTGGGTCAACAACAGTAGAAAATCTCTGTTACTCCTGTATTTATTGTAACTTACAAAAAGGAAGTGATTTAGGTTCAATAAATTGGGAAACAGGTGGAATAGTGAGATTTTATAACCCACGTCGAGATTTTTGGGGAGAACATTTTCGCTTAAATGAAGAAGCCAAAATTGAGCCTATAACGGATGTAGGAGAGGTAACTGTACGCATTTTTGATTTTAACAACAATGAACGAATTGTTGAACGACAAGTGTTAATGGAGGTGGGTAGATATCCATCATCTCAAGCGCTAGAAATAATGGCAAAAAAGCCAGAAGAATAAAATATACATTAGACATCTTCAGTAAATAAAAAAACGGCTCTCCAAATTTCCCCCTTCCCTCATAGGGAAGGGGGGTAGGGGGGTTAGGTCTTCATATAAATTTGTGCTCTTTAAATCTTTTTACAAATTAACTTTAAACACCCCACCAACACTAGAAACAATCGAATCCCTTGCATCCTTCAGAGTCTGCATCATCGGTCGCTGAGTTTGTAGAAAAACCCGCGCACAATTTCTTCCAGGCATACCAGAAATAGACCCTCCTGGATGAGTACCAGCACCAGTCAAAAATAAATTTTCAATAGGTGTTTTATAGTTAGCTAATTCCGGTAAAGGACGGAAAAACACCATCTGTTCCATCGTCATATCAATATGATAATAATTTCCCTTATAAGCACCCAACCTCTCACCTAATTCCGCTGGACTTTCCACACGTCGCGCAATAATTGACCTTTTTAAATTAGGTGCATATTCAGCTAACTTATCAATTACCCTATCAGCAACTTTATTCTTCAATTCATCTGTCCAACCAGTACCTTTTAAACCCGTACCTTCCGCACCTTTAATTTGATATGGAGCAAAAAATTCAATCCACAAAGTATGTTTTCCTTCGGGTGCTAAAGTTGGGTCAAGAGCACTAGGCATAACCACATACATCGATGGGTTGCTATCTGGAATTTCTCCCATTATGCATAAACTATGAGCTTGTTCCACATGAGCAACAGAATCAGCAATTAAAATAGAACCAATCAAAAATTCATCGCGATGTTCATGGTGTTCAAAGCGCAAAGGTTCATCCAAAGCTACATCTATTTTTAAAATTGTCTCATTATTATTAACAATTCGTCTTTCTAACCTTTCCCATAAATCTGAATCCACCGCATCCACCGCGCTTTTATCTACCATTTGCATGAATAATCTTTGAGCATCAATGTTAGAAATGACCCCATAATTTGCACCATATTCTTCACCACCAGCAACCCTAACACCAACAGCTTTACCATCATCAATTAAAACCTTCTCCACCTGCTGGTCAGTTAGAACAACACCACCTTTACTTTTAACCAAGTTAAGCAAAGTCTGCACTAAAGCACCAGTCCCCCCACGGGGTCTAGTCATTCCTGGATGGTGACGCATTGCCATCATCATCGAACCAATACCCAGATTTTTTTGTGAGGGAGGAACACCTAACTCTCCCGCTAATCTAGCAAGTGGAGCCTTTAAAAATTCCTCATCGAACCATTCACTCAAAATATCCTCAGCGCTAGAAAGCATATTCCGTACAAAATCAAAAGTTTTTGCCGGAGAACCAACCACAGTGATTAAATCCTTTAACTTGCCTAAATTAAAATTTCCAGCAATATCTATAATAGATTTAGGAGGAGCATTGAACATCGGAGCCATTGCATTAATAGCTTTTAACCAATAATCTGTATATTCCGCATACTTTTTCGCATCACGTTCATTAAAACGAGCAATTTCTGCACAAGTTTTTTCTACCGATTTATGCCCTAAAAAATATCTTCCATCAGGATGAGGACAAAATACAACTGGGTCACATTCCAAATACACCAAACCATATTTTTCCAACTCTAGTTCCTGTACCACTAGACCCAGATGAATAAACTCATGGTCAATAGCACACAAATTAAATTTAAAACCTGGAGCTTCCTTAGGTATGCATTCTTCAGTAGTTGCAGCACCACCAGGAACCGAACGTTTTTCCAGCAGCACAACACTGTAGCCAGCTTTCAATAGATAAGCAGCACACACTAAACCATTGTGTCCTGCACCAATAATCACAACATCATATCTTTGCATATTGGGGAGTGGGGAGTGGGGAAGACAATTCGCAATTCGCAATTCGCAATTCGCAATTCGCAATTCGCAATTCGCAATTCGCAATTGGGAGTGGGGAGTGGGGAGTGGGGAATAGCAAATTCCCAGTCAACAGTCAACAATTACCATCGGCACTCCACCGCTAGGAACTATTGTAATACCACGTCGCACAGGTTTAACTGAACGATTATCTGCGAGTCTAAGTTGGAAACGCGATAAAATCGTTGCTAAAACTAATTTCATTTCATATAGCGAAAAAGCTGAACCAATACAACCGCGATAACCCCCTCCAAATGGTAAAAATTCGTAGGGTGAAAATTTTTGATTCAAAAATCTTTCTGGTAAAAATTTTTCAGCTTCTGGATAAACTTCTGTACGGCGATGTGCCAAATAGATACAAGGAACTAATACTGTTCCATATTCATATTTACTACCAGCAACTTCTACATTTTCTTTTACCATGCGCGGCGTACAAATTAACGCAATTGGATGTAATCTTAATGTTTCTTGACATACCGCAGTCAGATAAGGAAGCTGTGCAATTTCTTCTGGTTGGGGTCTATCACCTAAACTATCTAACTCATTAAGTAGTTTACTTTTCACATCTTCATGATAGTGAATTAAATAAAATAACCAACTCAAAACACCAGCGGTTGTTTCATATCC
The DNA here is from genome assembly GCA_019359035.1 of Scytonematopsis contorta HA4267-MV1. Classification (GTDB taxonomy): domain Bacteria; phylum Cyanobacteriota; class Cyanobacteriia; order Cyanobacteriales; family Nostocaceae; genus Scytonematopsis; species Scytonematopsis contorta. Next base: position 57,168 of record JAHHIC010000082.1, read on the forward strand.
CAACAACAATAGCGAAACCAATTGGTCGCGTAATTCATCATCGCTCATTTGCTCACCATTTTCATCTCGTACCGATAGTAGTAAGCTCAGAACATCTGTACGCGAATCATCATTTTCTAAACGTCGTTGGTCAATTTCTGCATAAATTAATTTATCTATATATTCCCGTCTTTTTAGATAATTTCCCCAAGGACTCCAAGCACCCAAATCTTGTTGTAAGGGAGGAAAGAAAAATAAGCTAGAGTACCAAGGTGTAGTAATATCATCCAATAGCTTACTCAAAAGTTTTTTTAATTGTTCGTAACGTTCTCCAGGGCTAATACCAAATACAACTTGCAAGATTATTTGTAATGTAATATCTGGCATAACTTCTTGCATAGAAACTTTCATTCCATGTTTCCATTGGTTCGTCACTTCTTCAGTAATCTTACAAATACTTTCACCATAATACTTCATTCTATCGCCATGAAAAGACGGCATTAATAATTGTCTTTGTCGATTGTGAGATACACCTTCTTGTAAAACTATAGATTTTTCACCAAATAATGGTTGAAATACATGGGTTGCTTTCTTAAAATCTAAACTTTTAGCAGGAACAGCAAAACAATCACTAATTGCTTGGCTATCACTAAAAAATACAACAGGTGGAGAATTTACACCCAACACTCTGACTGTAAACGTATTACCATACTGAGCAGCACAATTGTCTAAAAATTGTGTTGGGCTGGCAATTAATTGCAGGGTTTGGAGTAAAGAAGGTGTTTTAATTTCGTTTGGTAATTTCATCTTAAAACTAAAACAAGTCCAAGATTAATTATCTCACGCAAAGACGCAAAACTCTCAAAATCTAAATTGCATAATACTATAATTCTACATCTATTGTGGGGTGGGCAAGGATGCCCACCCTGGATATGTGAACAGTATACAAGTAGATATGCAAATCAATCGTGAAAAAACTTATTAAAATTTTATCCGCAAAAACCCTGAGGTGACATTGGTGGTAGAGTCGCGTAAAATTACTGTGACGTTCACTGCACAATTATGATAATTTCCACCAGAAAAATAATATTAGCTAGACTAATTTCCCTTACATGTAGAAATGATAAATTTTTGTGATGCATGATTGTAAAATAATTATTAAATTTGTAGAACAATATTATTACAGACCTGCAACAAAGGGAAGCATAGCATGACAGTAAGCACTTCAGGGGCAAAATTAACAACATCACCTTTTTCGGAAGGGATTCAGTATTTTGGGGAAAAATTACCTGATTTTGATAAATATGGGAAAGTCGCAGTAATTGCGGAAGGTGAAACAGCGATTAATGACCCAAAAGACCCTGTGGCAGTTTACCAAACTCTTCTGGCTGCAGACGCTTTACGTTACTTAACACTACAAGTAACCGGAAGTAAAGCTTCTGGACACCCAGGTGGATTTGCCAGCCAAGTAGAAGCTTATGCAGCTTTAGTTATGCTGGGTCACAAAAATATTATCACCGAAGTTGGACACCACGCTCCTGGTTTTTATAGTGCAATGTTTCTTGACCGTTCCTTGGAAGATATGGGAATTGTCAACGTTCAACAAATGCGTGACCGTTTCCGAGAAATGCATGGACTGTTGGGACACCTAAGCGGATATATACCCGGAATTCTTGCACCAGCAGGTCCCCTCGGACAAGGACAACACTTTGCGATGGCTGCAGCATTATTGCACCGCGATAAACTGTTTCCTTTTACAATGGGCGATGGTGGGATGGGTGAGCCTTACCCCATGAGTAGTATGGCGCATTTTCACACCGCTTATCCAGAAGTAACAAATTTCTTACCAGTGTTAGTGTGGAACGGTTATAGCCAAGAACATCACAGCATGGTTTCCACCAAAACCAACGAAGAAATGATTGCTTATTGGAAAGGTAATGGTTTTGAAGAAGTCATTTTGGTAAATGCTAAAGACTTTGACGACCAAAACCAAAGTGGTGATTATGTAGATAGCACTGCGTTTTCTTTTAAACAACGTATGGCATTTACCCAAGCTGTATTAGAAGGAGTTGATAAAGCAGCTAAATCATCGCTGGGTGGTAAGCGTACAGCATTTATTATCAAACAACTCAAAGGTGCGGGTGTTCATGCACGAGGAGCAAAGTCGCATAATTTATACCCAAAAGATACTTTAGATGCACCCCATATTGTAAATGCATTAAAAGAACGTGCATTACATCAAGAAGCGTGGCAAATCGTCAGAACAAACTGTGAACGTGCTGGTGGTGGTCCTGCTTCTAAAACAGTTGTTACAGAATTTGAATTGCCAGTATCAGAAATAGGAGCTTTACCTTTAGAAGAATATGCAGTAGGTGGAGAAGCAAAAGTTTCTACCACAGCTATGGGAAGATTAGTAGGGGTAGTTGGAAATAAAGATAAAAAATTCTTAGTCACCAACGCAGATGGAAATGAAGCATCTGGAATTGCTAATATTAACCAAGCGCTGAAAATTATTCACCCAGTTCAAGACGATTTATATAACCAAGCACCAGGTGGACAAGTTTATGAACCTTTGAGCGAAGATGCTTGTGCTGGTTTAGCAGCAGGTTTATCCTTAATGGGAGCCAGAACTTTGTGGTGTTCCTACGAATCTTTTGCCATCAATGGATTACCAATTTGGCAAACAGTTACTCAAGCAATGGCAGAATTACGTCGGGAAACACCATCGACTATTACTTTATATACAGCAGGTGCATTAGAGCAAGGACGTAACGGTTGGACACATCAACGTCCAGAGATTGAAGCATATTTTGCCTCGATGATGCGGAATGGAAATGTCTTCCCTTTGTTCCCACTCGATGCTAATAGTATCCAAGTTTGTTACGATTGGGCATTAACAACAAAAAATAAGGGTATTGTAATTACAGCCAGCAAATCTCCCTTACCAATTCGCACCACTTTTGAACAAAATCGCAAAGGTTTAGAAGAAGGTGGAATCGTTTTGCATGAAAGTTCTGGTAGTAAAAAAGTTGTGTTTGCGGTTATTGGTGACATGACTTTAATTCCAGTATTTGAAGCAGCGAAATTATTAGAAGAAGCTGGTTTAGGAGTACGGATAGTTTCTGTGATTAACCCCCGTCGTTTATATCGTCTCCATGATACAGCTTGGGATACCTGCTCTCAACCGGATGGAGGTTTTGTTGATGATGCCAAATTTGCAGAACTATTTGATGGTGATGCGTTAATTGGTGTTACTGGTGGACCTGCTGCAATGTTGGAACCTATTATGTTGAGAAGTAACGCTAAACGAGATACTTTCGCTTGGAAACGTGGAGAAACAACTGCTTCTGCTGGACAACTAATGGCGTTTAATGGAATAACTGCTGATGGCTTGAAGAAACGCGCAATGGAATTAATGTAGCCTAATGTAGAGACGTGACATGTCACGTCTCTCATCATTGAGCAGTATTGGGAATAGTGTCAGTTGAAATTCTGGCACAAGGAATTACTGATAGAAGTACTGCGTATAGTACTATAATACCACAAACACGGTGGAAGTATCCCACATCTACCATCTAAACTGAGGATATAAACCTCAACAAGAACTGGAGGTGCTGCATTATGGTACGACAAGTTACAGAATTTGATACCGCCGACGATTTATTTATCTACCCAGAGAGCGACGGTCAACCGATGGCGGAAAATACAATACAGTTTCGTTGGATTGTCACAATAAAAGAAAATTTAGAAATACTGTTTGCAGCAAACCCTGATGTATTTATCGCAGGGGATTTATTTTGGTATCCAATAGAAAAAGACGCGGACACAAAGTATGCTCCCGATACAATGGTAGTGTTCGGTAGACCAAAGGGTGATAGAGGTTCATATGTACAATCCAAGGAAGGAAATATCCCACCACAGGTTGTGTTTGAAATCTTATCACCCAGCAACACTAAGCCAGAAATGAAAAAAAAACTTGACTTTTACAATAAATATGGAGTCGAAGAATATTATGTATGTGACCCATATAAAAATAATTTAACAGGCTGGTTGCGTTCGTCGAAAAATTTAAAAGAAATCACAAATATAAATGGCTGGACAAGTCCACGTCTAAAAATAAAATTTGTCTTAACACCCACCACACTACTTATTTATCGTCCTGATGGTCGCAAATTTTTAACCCCAGTAGAACTTGAAGAGCAACGTCAACAGGCAGAACAGGTGGCTGATGCGGAACGACAACGTGCGGATGCAGAGCGACAAGCAAGGTTAGATGCAGTACCTAAATTATTATCTATGGGATTGAGCATAGAGCAAGTAGCACAGACGCTTTCCTTTACTGCACAAGAAGTAGAAGAAATAATGTAGAGATGTTACATGTAACGTCTCTATAGGAATTGTTTTACGCTAATTTATATCATGTCCGGTAGTACGACCATAATTAAATATTCTTAAATTCTTTGCGTCCAGGCGCCTACCCTACGGGAAAACCTCCGGTTTATGTGTGAGTTTTATTATGGGTATGTAAGCGGACATGATATTAGACTAATTAAACTAGAATAGGAGATTTATTCAAACGTTTAAATAATAAAGATTCAAGACGCTTATTTCAAATATCGCTAGTTAAAATAAAACGCCAATCGCTCTCATCCATTCCATGACTAACAACGCTAGCACTAGCATTAGGATAAATTCCTTTATCAGCCAAAATCTCAGCTAGCTTATCATTAGCTGGAACACAAAACATATGTATATAACCAGGCATTATTTCGGAATCACCTTTACTAACAGAATCTCCCCATTGAACATGCAATAAAGGTAAATTTTCTCCAGTACTTTGCAGTTTTAAATCTTTAACTCCTTTGAGTGACAAATAAGAAATAACTCCTCTATGTTCAACCAATAAAGATTCCAAACGACTCATAGTTGCTGCATCTAAACTGTAAATTCCCAACTGAGCAGTACAACTAAATTTAACCGGAGAAAATTTCTCCAGAACTCGAACATAACGATTAGGACTACCCTCTCCAGGATTCATAGAAATTGCATAACCGCAATTGCACTTGGTAATATCTTGCAAAATAGCATGAGCCAAAATCCGCAAAGAAAGAAATTGACGTTGATAGTCAGGATGCACCTTTAAATCACAGAGATACCAAGCCGGACGAGTTTCCTCACCTTGATTATAAGAAACTTGACGCAGTATCCCAGCACCAACCGCAGCAACACGAGGAGAAGAAACATTTCCATATTCAAAATCTAATGCTGTGTAGTAATTAACTTCTCCCAAGCGGTCAAAAAAGGCAAAGTAATCTAATCCGTGGTCTATTTGAAAAAAATCATCACCCAAAGGATAAGTCGCATATTGTTCTATCGCAACAATTCCTGCTTGGAAATCCGTACGTTCTTCAAAAGTAATGCGGTGAAATTTCATAATAGAATAAATAAAAAGCTAATATACTTTGTAAACTAAATAGAATTTATTTTTATTCCCCCTTCCCTAGTAGGGAAGGGGGGTAGGGGGGTTAGGTTCTGCGTACAGTCTAATAATTAAACCCAACCACAACTTCGCGATAGAAAAAAGAACGGTCAATTTGTAGTAAATTTTCGCAAAATTCTTTATCTACAGGCAAATGCTTGTTCATAATTTCCGCGAGATAGTGGTCTCCATTCAGCCTTCGTCCAATTAAAGCACCACCAGGCTTGAGACAGGAAACTGCCGTTTTCAACATTTGATTTAGCTTTACTAAAGGCATCCAGTCAGATATGTTAGAAAATTGAATCAAATCAAACTTAGCAACCTCAGCCAATTCCGGCATTTTTTCCGCGAAAGCTCCTTGATGGAGTCGCAAACGCTCAGTACCCAAAGAACGAATTACTTTTTGGGCTGATGGTTGTAAATATATAGGGACTCCTTCCACTCCTGTAGAATAGCAATCCTTCCAAACCTGAGTTAAAAAGTAGTTATCAGGAGAAAACCGCTTCAATGCTCTTGCGAACACATCCGCAAAATGTTCACCAAAACTTCTATCCATCGAGTAATTAACTGGTGCTTCCCCAAAAGTTTTCGCTAATTTGTCTCGTTCAAATATACTTTCAAAAATTGATTGCCATTCCGCATGTCCCGAAGAATCTTTGGGTGACTCTAGTGGGTTTAAGCCTAAATCCGCTATTTTTGCAGCCAGTTCTCTAAATAACTGCTCAAATTTTCCAACTCGATTAACTCCGAATGCTATTTCTTCCTGTCGCTTATCCCAAAAGGCTTTTGTCAATTCCGGCAAATGCGATCGCAATTTTGTGTAAAGCAGTAATCGTTCTGTTTCTGGAGTAGCAACATCAGCACCGATTAACTGTAACTGTTCATCTAAACATAAATGTAATAAAGCTTGTCGTCGTAGTTCAACCAAATGTAACTGAGCTGGGTTAAGGTCTACAGCTTCTATTTCGAGTTGGGGAATAGTCAATAAACTTAGCGCAGTACAACCACCAGAGGCAATTATCAGTGTTTTTAAAGTTTCTTCGTTAGTTTGATTACGGGAGAAAAGTAATTGCTTGACAACTGTAAGCTCAATAAGAGGGTCTTCCCGCACTTGAGAAAAAGCTAGCTCAGAAACAGGGCAGTAAATCATTATACAAACTCCAAAAATAGTGAGCACCTAGAACAAGCCCTTGAGCAACTTGAGCGCGAGAGCGAGATTCGTCCCAAGCAGGGGTAGCTAGCATCAGTAAATCTCTAGAATGTTCAGTATCTAGTTTTTCATGAACAGCATAGTGAGATTGACTTCCAGGAGTAGTCCAACTACGATGCAGAAGAGTCTGAGCAATATTAGCACTAATTCCTATATACAAGTACTCAATAATACCTAACATTGCGCTTCCACTTTCTGGTTGTTGCGTGATGCAGTAAGTCAAAATCGACTGATTGAATGCTAGCACTGAAGTAGTACAAGGCGTATTTAATTCTAATGCATTACTCCCCAAAGCTTGGAGATATTGCTGAAATGTATACTTATGAGAACGTAAGATGGAACCAGACCCATGTTCTTCAGCAATATTTTCAAATATTGGTAACCGCTTTTCTAACTGGGGGATTTTTGCTAAGACAGCAGCTAAAGGTTGGGAGAAACACTCGACAGCAAAGCGAAAAGGTAACTGACTTTGACGAAATTCTTCGCGAGAAGTTCCAGAAGCTTGCATCCAAGTTATATAAGGATGATGAGAAAAATTATAAATCTCAGCAACTCGATTTATGGCTATTTCTAAAGTGGAATAATTTACAAGCTCTTCCCATGTTAGCTGAGGGACAGTCTTTTTATGCTCTAGTTGTTGCATACTAACTACGTGAACCGAAAGTTTTTTAAAAGGGTAGACACGAGACAAGAAGTTTGGAGATGGAGTCATGATGATTTTTTATGATATTTTTTTAGTTTTTAATTGCTAGGCTACCAACAGACGAACGACTGAAAGTGGCTAAGATAAAATCACGGACAAAAACTAAATATGAAGTCACATAAGGAGCATCATGAGAAATTAATTCTTCTTTGAGTTCCTTATGTAAACGAGGAAGGTTATACCAGGGGACTGCTGGATATAAATGATGTTCTAGATGATAGTTCTCGTTACACATAAAAAAGCGGGTAACGGGATTACTGATAATTGTCCGGGTTCCTTTAATTAAGTCCCATTCGTTTTCTAGTAAGGTGTGTTGAGTCATCCCCCTAATATTGACCATCGTATTGATGAACAACATAGGGATTAACCAACCATGAAGGAGAAACTCATTGGAGATTGGAGATAGTATTACGCTAATAATTAAAAGTGCTAACAAAGCGACTTCAATAGTAATCCAAATTTTATCTGTGCTATCTCCTTGACGAAATCCTAAAATAGGAATCATAGTTATATACACCGGATAACCAATAATCAAACGTCCCCAATGCATTAAAAACAATAACCAAGACCATTTTGTATAATTATTATAATAATCGGGGTCACCTTCCAAACCTAAATGCTTGTGATGCTTTAAGTGCAGTACTTTATAAGCGGAAAAGTTCTGCAACACTGGTAGAGCGCACATAATACTTAAAGCTCGATTCCAATGAAATTTTTTTGAAAGTACACCATGTACTCCTTCATGAGTAAACAAACTAATACCGTGTAACGAAGCTGCTGCTAACAAATAAAATGGCAAACATGCTAAATAGCACCAGGGAGTTTCTAAATAGGTCGCAATTAATAATGTTATACAAGCAGCAATTACATACAAAATAACAAAAACAACTATTCGGGTATAGTGACGCTCTTGTATCTGATGTAAATCTCTCAGCAAATCAGGATTTACTTTGGGCTTTTCTTTATTTGTTACTTCCAACATATATTATTGTAAAAATTAATTTTTAATTAGAGAAGAACTAAGATTAAACATTTTTCAATGAGAATATTTTCTAGAATATCTACAATTGAAATAGTATTTTGCTTGAACTTGTATATATTTGTATTTTGCGTAAATACATTCTAGCTTACAGTTTTCTTTTGTCAATTGCTATTTATATAACACGACACCATGTAGAGACGTGACATGTCACGTCTTTAATCTTTAGTTTTTAATCTTTAATATTTAATCTTTACATTTAAACCCTATTTAAAAGATTTCCCCGAGAAATTACGTAGCGAGGAGCAGTTCTCAGACGAATAGCATCATAGCGATTACTTACATCTAAAACAATTAAATTAGCTTTTTTCCCAATCTCCACACCATAATCATTATCTGCTAAATTAAGAGTCTTTGCCCCATTTACCGTAATCATGTCATAACAGGCATTAATTTCTGACATTCCTGTCATTTGACAAACATGCACACCCATATGAGCGACATCTAACATATTACCAGTACCCAAAACATACCAAGGGTCTTGTACGCAATCATGTCCAAAGCTCACATTTAGTCCCTGTTGCCAAAGTTCTTTTACTCTGGTTATCCCTCTACGCTTAGGATAATTATCTCCTCGTCCTTGGAGCGTAATATTAATTAACGGATTAGCAATAAAATTTATTCTCGCCTGTTGCAAAAAACCCATTAATTTAAAAGCATAAGCATTATTATAAGAACCAAACGCTGTTGTATGGCTAGCAGTAACTCGCGAACCCATACCACTACGAATAGCGCAAGCAGTCACAACTTCCAAAAATCTTGATTGGTCATCATCAATTTCATCACAATGGATATCAATTAAACGGTCATACTGCTGCGCTAACTCAAAAATACGATGTACCGAACGCACTCCATCTTCACGAGTTAGTTCATAATGAGGAATACCACCTACCACATCCACACCCATTTCCAAAGCTTTTTCTAAAAGTGTTTCGTTTCCCGAATGAGAATAAATTCCATCTTGAGGAAATGCCACTACCTGTAAAGTAATCCAATCTTTAACTTCCTCACGTACTTCTAGAAGCGCTTGCAAAGCAATTAACTGTTGTTCGCTTACATCAGCATGGGAACGCACAAACAAAACACCCCATTCCGCTTGCTGTTTAAGTGTAGCAATCGCTCGCTTTTTCACATCATCAATACTAATTTTTTGCTTGCGTTCTCCCCAAATTTGAATACCCTCAAATAGAGTACCACTTTCATTCCAACGTGGCTCACCTGCTGTTAGTGCTGAGTCTAAATGAATATGAGACTCCACAAAAGGGGGAGAAACTAATTTTCCTTGCACATCCAACTCAACATCAGCCTTTTCATTAATAGAAGAAGCAATCTCAACTATAATACCGTTTTTAATCCCAATATCTACAACACTATCTAAATCAGAAGAAATTAATTTAGCACCACGCAATAATATATCGTAAGCCATAGTTAGTAGGGGAGTAAACAATTCAAAATTCAAAATATCTGCAAGGCAGACGCTTCGCGAACAAAATTCAAAATTGCGAATTTACAGTAGGGGCCGGGGAGTGGGGTAATAACAGTTTTAGTATTTAGCTACGTTATTTTACCATAATTTACCAATTACCAATTACCAATTACCAATTACCAATTACCAATTACCAATTACCAATTACCAATTACCAATTACCAATTACCATCTTTTTAATGGAACCCAGCTTTCGATAAACTTTGCGAACAACATCCAGAAGAAAATAGGGTATTTTAAGCTTTAGTGGACTAAGAATAGGAAGATACAGCCAGTAGTAAGCTCTTTTTAAATTTTCCCACTTAGCGCATTTCTCTTGATGAAGAAAATCGGAAACATCAACAACAAACCCCCGACCTTCAAACATCATTACATTGCGTCCATGAATATCATGGGGGTAAAGACCTCGACCTCTAGCATAATCTAGAGCTTGGTCGATATCTCTAATTACCTGCTTTGGGATACGTAAACCCCGATGGATAGCATCATAGAAAGTTACACCGTATAACCGTTTCAAAATTAAAAAATCTTTCCCCGCATACAAACATTCAGAAAACGCAGGGTGGGAACCCAAACGCTCGTAAACTTCAACTTCTTCCTCAAAACCCGGTCTTCCAGATGCGTAAATTTTTACTACGACCTCTGGATAGTCGGGGTGATATACCACTGCAGCATAGTTTCCTGTCCCAATACGCTTCCAAGGTAAAGGAAGGTGACGAATTTCTACAGGGTTACGGGGGTCAACGCTCTCGATTCTGAACTCAGGGAGTAGCTCCTTGTGGACGCTTTTGATTAGGTCGTTTATATAGGATTTATCCATATGGGATAAGTATTTATTAAGTTAAGTGGTTGGTGTGAATCCAATACATTATGCCACCCAGCTTAACTATCATTCGACTCTACTGCAAAGTCAACTTATTTTATAACCTGCTGATAAACCACGCAGGTGGGTTTTCCGAGTCGTTGCCGCGATTTCTAATCGCCTGTTGTAATATATACGACAACATTTTTTTATGCTCGCTCCATAGAAATATAAAGGCTAGCATTTCACATGCCAGCCCACAAAAGAAAGGATTTTTTGGAAAAATTTAAGCAACTACTTGGATGTTTGTATTACTCAAAGCCGCTTTGTCATAAAAAGTTGCAATCTGTACTGCTGCGATACGACCTGTTCCATCTGCATCAAAGAACAAATTACCTGTCTGTTGATTGTAAATAAAACGGTCACTTGCTGTTACTGCACTGCTACCTAATCTAAACTGGCTCGAATCCAGTGTACCCAGAGACTGATTCAATCCAAATTCTAATTTTGAGAGAACAATTTTGTCTTGAGTAATATTGAATTCAACAATTTTGTCGAACTCCCCAGTGACAGTATCGGTTAAATAATAAGAATCGCGACCACCCCCTCCACTCAATGAATCTTGACCTTTTCCACCGATAAGAGAATCATTGCCATCATAACCCCACAACCTATCATTACCAGCATCACCAAAGAGAGTATCGTTACCAGCATGACCACCTAAAATATCGTTACCATCTCCACCTCTGAGGACATCGTTACCCAAATACCCATCGAGTCTGTCATTCCCACCTTTACCAAAAATACTATCATCAGCATTTCCACCTGCGAGAGTATCATTTGCTTCTGTACCCACAATCTGTGAACTGGGTGGCTGTGGATTAGGTGGCTGGGGAGTGACTTTATTGGGGGTAACTTTAATACCAGGTAAAGCATTAAGTTCTGTATCGCTTAAAGCCTCTCCACCAAAGTCTGAATAAAGTGCGGCTAATGCTCCAGTTAAGGCTGCATTTCCCCAAGTAGATGGTTCGTTAGCCTGATAATTAGGACGTTCATCAGTGTAAGCGTAATCATTCGGAGCGGTGGGACCACCAACTAATGCACCATATAGAATGTGGCGATTAGGTGACTGACTATTAAAAGTACTCCAACTACCGTCAAAGGAAGCTCTATGATGCGCTCTCTGGGGAGATTTATCACCAAATCCAACCATGTAACTGAAGTTAGTGGGATTCTTACCCAGCATATAGTCTATTTGTCCCTTAGCAAAGTTGGAATAGCTGGAACCGTTATTATTTACAGTGTCCCCATATACTAATGCTAAGAAACTGGCTGAAGCACTATTCTTTAAAGACCCCCATTGAGAAATATGTGCTAATCCACCAGGGGTATACTTAGGTATAGTCCCATTGACCCAACCATTCAGCCACCCTTCAACTGAAGTTTTGTATTGAGCTTTGTTGGTAATTTGAGATAAAAGAACTGCTGTCCCATACTCGTTATCACTCCAAGTATGTGTCCATTGACCGAGAGACCAACCACGATTGGAGAGAGTTTGGTAGTAATTTTCGGCTTTTGTAAGATATGTATTGTCGTTAGTTGCCTTTTTTAACCAAGCAGCACCCCAAGCTAACTCATCGTAAAAGGAACTACCAGAATTGTAATAATTTGCAGCTTGGGGAACGGAATCACTATATTTACCAAGGTGGGTTTCTGCAAAAGTGAAGAGTTGCTTTGCATTTGTTAATAGAGTGTCAGCATAACCAGGGTCTTTTGCACGAAAAACTATTGAAGCTGCTGCTAAAGATGCGGCAGTTTGTGCGGCTAAATCTGTTCCTGGATTATTAGGGTCAATTTTGAAAGATGGTCGCGCCCCAGTCATTTTTTCGGGAGTATCCATACTTTTATGGTCAATTACCGCATCTCCCACCTGTGCCCAAAATTCTTTTGTCCGACCACCTTCGGTTTTATGGGATTTGATAAGGTAATCTGTCCCCCATTTGATGGCACTCATTGCTTCATCAAGTTGACCGCTTTTAGTATAAGCATCACGGTACTGAACTACACCCCAACTGAGCATAGTCATGGTCGCAGCCATTGGTAGACCAAATTTTACATGGTCACCTGCATCATAATAGCCACCAGTTAAATCTATACCTTTATCAGAACCGTCTTTTAGGGCTGAATCCCCTCTCCATTCAATACGATTATTTGCTGGTAATTTACCTGAACGTTGAGCTTCGTAAAACAAAAAAGATTTCTGAAGTGCTTCACCATATCTAAGTGTACTTGCTTGGGAATTGTTTGCTGTTCCAGAAATACTCATCAGTTAATAAGTTAAAAGTTTGTAGGACAAATTTGAGCCTTTAAATAAAAAGCTCTTGCAAGTTTGTGATAGGTTCGTAGTTGGGCTTCAGCCCCAAGTTCGTAGTTGGGCTTTAGCCCCAAGTTCGTAGTTGGGCTTTAGCCCCAAGTTCGTAGTTAGGCTTTAGCCCCAAGTTATACAGCGGATTTTAAGTGAGTACAAAACAATCGGGCGGGCGGGCAGGGATGCCCACCCCACAAGAGTTGTAACATTAAACTGTGTACCTCATTTACCTGCAAAGTGCTGTATATCATGGCGCTGAAGCGCTACTACAAACCTATTAGTACAAAGCCCCCGATAAATATCCATAGCAATATATGGACGATTATGTACAAGTTGTTTCCATTATGTGCAATATCACGGAGAAAAGTATATTTTTTATGCAAATCTTTTATGAAAAATCTCTGAATAAAATTTAATCACACAATACTGAACGTAATAATTGTTACCCTAGTCTTAAGGCTATGGCAGCAAAGCTAAAAACGGTGAGGATAAAATACCCAAGATTTGATTAATTTCCACAATATAGTAGTCGCGCTTATCAATTTTTACACATTTGTCAATAAGTTTGAGGAACTTCCACTCCGTACCAGTCGTGACAGCACCGATTATACAATCAACAGCATTTCCTTGGCGTTCGTTAAATAACTGCGCTGCAAGCATTTCAGCAATACATTGGCCCAAGCCAGCTTTTATATTTTCGTTTTTTGCTTCTACCAATGTGACTACAGGTGTGCGAACCTCATAAATTTCACTGGATGCAGTCAGGATATAATCACAGTATCCATTTAAACCCAAACTTGGCTCAACATTAAATTCACTTCCAGAAAAGAAACCTACTCGAAAATCAAACTGTCGCCGAACTTCAAGCAAAATTGGTGTAATAATTAATTCCGAGCGAGCTTTTTCAGTATTAATACCAGTAGCAAGCGCAGTATTTTCACTCAGTATAGTCTGCAAAAATTGACTAGGAGAGGTACTTAGAATTTCAGCGAACATATCGCTAGGTTCTTCCACTATCAAGCCAAAGGTTTCACGGACAGTTTTCAAAGTAAAATCACTATATGCCATAGCTACAACAGTATAATTATTTAGCTATAAAATTATTTATCACCAAGTCAATTGTACACCAAGCTACTCTGTTCTTCTTCAATATAGTACATCAGTTTTTTTTCCTCCGGGCTGCATAAGTAGGTTTCCTTGTATCTAATTAAAAAAAGAAGTGAAGCAAACAAGCTAAATCTTAAGTAAATCCATAGAATACCAAAAAAGGACATTGTAAAAAATATGGAAATTAACAACATGCAAAACAATAAAATTGACCTAGAAGTCGGTATATTTTGTTTAGAAAATCGACTTTTTGACTCGCACGAACATCTTACATCTGCTGATAATAACTCAGTTTTGCAAGAAGTAACTCATATTGAAAGCATTCGTCAGGAATACGACTTTGAAGACACTATTATCTCACTAGATAAAAATCAACCTAGCGACCAGCAGCAGTCGGAGCGTATCACCAAAATTCATAAAACTGCTACTGAAATTCTTCATCGTTTAGCACCACATCGTCGCCTTTTACCGCAAACCGATGTTGATAGCCACACAATGTATGAGGAATATATTAAGCTGCATCTCCCCAAAGTGAGTGAGTTTGTCGCAGCCAACAAGCCCATTCACTTGATACTTCCTGCCTTTCCTGCAAAATCTCCTAATACCATAACCAAGGTATTAGGCAAACTTCCTGATATGGCAGAAGAGCAAGCCTTGTTTTATTTACAAGGTGTGTGTAATGACATAGAAGCTTGTTATTCACCAGGTGCAAAAATTACGATTTGTTCTGATGGACGGGTCTTTTCCGATTTGGTACAAGTTGAAGATGATGATGTTACCGCTTATGGGCAAGCAATAACTCAGATGATTGACCGCTTCTCTCTGAGGTCAATTGACATATTTAATATGGAGGACGTATTCACAGGAATGACATTTGATGAAATGCGCGACTATGTTAGTGCTCACTATGCTGAGTCTTTAGATAAACTACGGGAACAAATTGATAGCCAACCCCAACTTCGTGTTATGTACAACGGGATTCATCGCTTCCTGATTGAAGATGCACTAGTTCTGGAGACATCTAAGAGTAAAAACAAAATTAAAAAAGAATGTGGCAGTCGAGCTTATGGTGTAATCCAACGTTCTAATGCTTGGACGCGCTTAATTGCTGAATGTTTTCCTAAAGCATTGCGATTATCTATCCATCCTCAACGTCCAAATTCCGAAAAAATTGGTATTCTTTTGGGTGATGCTGAAGATGGCTGGATGACTCCTTGGCACAGTGTTGCTGTTAAGGAAGGAGAACGTTTTCGTTTTATGAAACGTTCTCAGGCTGAAGAACTAGGAGCAAAGCTTGTTGAGTTAGATGGTCGTCCCAGCCACTATTGCATTGAAACAACATGGAATTGGCAAACAGGTAGTACATATTACTCTACATCCTCTAGCACAAATAAAGCTTTAAAAAAATTCTATAACTAATAATTAATCAAAAATAACTAGAAACAATATGAATACTTCCCTACAAAATTACTCCCAGTTACCTTTTGGTATTTTTGTTGTCAGCAATGAGGAATGCTCTTTAGAAGATATTAAAATAGACACCATTCACGAGTTAGTTAATACACATAAAGTTGTTATATTTCGCGGTTTTTATCCACTTGAGGGTGATGCTTTCCCTAATTATTGTAGAAAACTAGGGTCGCTTCTAGAGTGGGAATTTGGTACGGTCAACGAGTTACAAATCAATCCGCAGAAAAATAATTATTTATATACAAATGCTGCGGTTCCATTTCACTGGGATGGTGCTTTTATTGGCAAAATTCCCCACTATATTGTCTTTAATTGCATTTCTTGTGATGCGGGTAGTGGTGGCGAAACTTTGTTTACGGATACCACTCAATTATTAGCTCAGTTAACAACAGAAGAACATGAGCTTTGGCAGCATATCAACATTACTTATACCACAGAAAAGGTGGTGCATTATGGCGGTGAATTTACGTCACCATTACTTGCACGTCACCCTATCACAGGTGAGGAAGTTTTACGCTACGCGGAGCCGGTTGTAGATATAAATCCTGTATCTCTTCAAATTCAAGGTATTTCACCTGCGGAACATAATTATTTTATACAATCTATGCAAAAGCGCCTCTACTCCGAAACAGTCTGCTATGAGCACCAATGGAAAGAAGGTGACATTGTAATAGCTGATAATCATGCACTACTGCACGGGCGGCGTCCATTGGCTTCTAAAGCTCGTAAGCTTCGCCGCGTCAACGTTCTTTAAAAATTATCCAGTAAATTGTAAAAAAGGTACATAATTATGACTATTAACAAATCTCAAATTATAGAACAATCGCCCAGCCGTAAAGTCGCACAAGGTGAGTCTTTCCTTAAATTTAAGCGAGCTTCTAATATTGAAACATTTCCTCAAACTTTTGCTGAGTATGTAAACAGTTATGGAGAAATTTATTACTGGCCAACAGGGGGTTTTCATGTAATTACAAAAGCAGAAGACGCTCGCAATATTCTCAGCAATTCCAACTTTAGTGCTGACCGTAGCGCATTTTTTATCTCCAGAATGCCCAATGTTGATTTATCCCTTATTTCGGATTTCTTTTCCATTATCCAAAAAATGATGGTAATGAGTGATGGTAAGCAACATCAAATGCGCCGCAAAACTGCTCACATGGGAATTAGCGACCGTTGGGTTAGCTCCTTTGAACCTGCTACTCGCAAAATTGTTAAACAACTTCTGGACGATGTAGCTCAGAACAAGGAAATAGAATTTGTAACTCAGGTTGCACAGGTGTTACCAAGTACGGTTTTAGCTGAACTGTTTTGTATTCCAGAAGAAGAACGAGAATTTTTCCGCAGTTGTTCCAATACCATGACAGCTTTCTTTGGTGGTGCCGTTGAATACACAAACGAAGTGGCAGTTGAAACCAACCAAGCCGCACTCAACATCGGGGAATATTTTTCTGCAATCATTCAAAAACGACGCAAAAACCCCCAAGATGATTTTATCTCAGG
Source organism: Scytonematopsis contorta HA4267-MV1 (assembly GCA_019359035.1). Lineage (GTDB taxonomy): Bacteria > Cyanobacteriota > Cyanobacteriia > Cyanobacteriales > Nostocaceae > Scytonematopsis > Scytonematopsis contorta. Next base: position 74,311 of record JAHHIC010000082.1, read on the forward strand.
GATAATAGCAGCGCAGGAACAATTTAATATGTCTGAGGAAGAAATTATTGCTCAGGCTACTATGATGCTAGTAGCAGGTCAAGTTACCACAACAGACCAAATTTGTAACAATCTATTCCTGCTGCTCAATAACCGCGAAATTCTCCAAGGTGTCAAGGCTAATCCAGAACTACTACCCAATGCATTGGAAGAGTTCAAACGCATCGACCCCGCAGTTACCTTTCTATTTAGGGCTGCGGTCGCAGATGAAGTGATTAACGGTCAACTCATCAAAGCAGGCGAAACTGTATTCATATCCAATCATTGTGTAAACAGGGACATGAAGGAAAGCGAAGCTCCCAATCAAATCCGTATTAATCGCCAGGACATCTCTCACTTTGCATATGGTCATGGTGCCCATTACTGTATTGGTTCACGCTTAGGACGACTCCAGATTTCTGAACTGTTTGCTTCGATGATTAATCGCTTTCCAAATCTGAGGTTGTCCCCAGATAACCCTCCAGAGCGAGACCATTACTCTTTAGCATTTTCAGGCTTTAAGACATTGCCGCTCATCTTATAATTTAGAGCTTAACACACCAATTCACACATACATACAAACTATTCCACATTTAAACTGCATAAAATAAAATACCACACTTATTAATTGTGGGGTGGGCAAGGATGCCCACCTTAATATACAAGTTACATCTGGAATAAATATACAAGTTACATCTGCAATAAACTACCACCAAGCAGCTAAGTTCATGACTAAACCTTCACAGACCACCATGAAAACAGATAACTCAGAGAAATCAAATTTACCAAATTGGCAACACCTTTATGACTACTGGTTTGGTGAAATAGAAGCAACAGGGGATTATATCAAAGAGAGACTTCCCATATGGTTTTTTTGCGACAAAGCAGCAGATGAGCGAATTAGTCGTGAATTTGCTCCCTGGTTGGAAGAAATGACAGACTCGATGCAAACAGAGTGGAAAAAAACCCCAAAAGGATTCCTGACCCTTATCCTTCTCTTTGACCAAGTTCCCAGAAATGCTTTCCGCAAAACGTTGACTAGTTTCCAATTTGATTATCAAGCTCGAACCCTAGCATGTGAGTTTCTTGAAAAAGGCTTTGATAAAGGAATGGACGCGATTGAGTTGTTTTTTGTATACCTCACTTTCCAACACCACGAGAACCTAAAATCCCAAGAAATTAGCGTGCGTTGTATTCAAGAACAAGCAAGACGAGCTAGTTCCGGTCATGCAGATTTTTTTGAAATAACCAAGGATATGGCTGCTCGCCACTACACAGCAATCGAACTTTTTGGTCGTTTCCCCCATCGTAATTCAATTCTGGGACGCACTTCCAGTTCAGCAGAAATTGAATTTCTTCAAAATCCCAAAAATCATTTTTAATCACGAAATTTCGTAGAGACCGAATTAATTCTGTCTCTACATTTTGCGTCTCTACATTTTTAGTCAGTCTATCTTCGCGCATCATGGCTGTTGGTCGAGCCATAGAAACAGAAAGACCTGATAGTTTGTTTCGTTGTTTAAAAAATAGAAAGCTGAGGTAAAATTATAGTGGCTGCATTTTGAAGTGAACGAATTCATTCCCAAGTTAAAAAAATGGCAGCCAACTAATTAAACTTTAAGGTTGAAAAATGGAAGAACAAGCAAATAATATCGCCTTGAAAGTTATGCAGTCGATTGCTGGATTTGGTGATAAAGCTGGACGGTTTATTTATATGGATGTTTGGCGCAATGAGTTGATTGATAATGCAGCCCAAAAACTAGATATTGAAGTTACCCCTGAATTGCGATTGTTTATCGAAACCAAACTAAAAGAAGCATGGCAAAGAATTTTGGTATTACGCATGTAATACTCTAATAAACTTGGCAAAAAATCATTGAGGGCTTACAAAAAGTTTAAAGATGGTGAATATTCACATTTCCCCACTTTTCTTTAAAATATTCTGCGACTAAGCGGCGATGACAAAATTGAGGTTTTGCTTCACTGCATAGCAAACACCCATCATTTAAAATTTCAGGCAAAACTTGTTTTTCTACTTCTCGTTCGGACATTAACTTGAGAAATTGCTTCTCGTAATTTTCCCAGTTACCACCATTTTGTTTATAAGTGTCAAGAATATCTTTTGTAGGTGCTAATTCTAGAAGGTGAACATACTCAATATTGCCAATTTTATGTAAAAAATACTCAAAGTCAGCTTTCTTTGTAAATCCAGCTAGCTGGGAAACATTATTTAATCTGGCATCAACAATTCTTTTAATACTAGCATTAACTAATGTCTCGAAAAACTGCTTAGCTGGTTTTTTAGTAAAACCAATGGTATATATATTAATTGTCATTATTTTTCTCCTGATACGCAATTTTAATTCCCTGTTGGTAATAAGCTTTCTTTAGCCTCATTTCTAAAGATGAATTTTCTTTTTCACATTCTCCAATAACTGTTTCCTCGAAAAGAGATAGCTGCTTGTCTACATTTATTTGCTCATCTGATAAACCATAATTTTTTAAGAGCTTTTCTTCAAGCTTTTGATGTGTTTCTAGTTCTCCATCACTTAAAATATGATTAATAGTCAAGTTATATTTTCGTAAATACTGACAAACTAAAATTGCACGATGGCAAATGATAGGGTCTTTTTCAGCACACATAAGCGCAATTCTGTAAGTTTTTGTTCCTTCTATTATGCGAGCAATACCCTGTTCAAATTCTGTTGTTTTTGCAATTTTTTCATATAAAGCTTTACCATCAACATAACAAAGAGGATTATTGGGTTTTGCACCTAATTCTTTACCTAAAAAAACGTAACAAATTTTTTCTTGCGAAAGCAAATTTTTAAAATCTGGTTTACAAAAATGGGGTAATCTTCTACTAAAAGGATACGAACGCACATCAACTAGTGCAGTAATTTGATGCTGCTTTAGTAAAACAACAAAAGACTCAATGCTGTGATTAGAGTGCCCGATAGTATATATTTGCTGACTCACGTTTTTACAACTTTGTGTTTTTAGACGTTTAATTGTATTAATATTAGCAGAAGCAATAGAAAATTAACCTTATAAAACAGAGTCAGCTTAACATATACATGTAATTTCCACAAATTATACTTAATGAGTTAATTCAATAACACCTGCGATTAGTTTCCAGCATGGTTCATCACCATCCCAACCCGGTGGCGCATAGGGCAAACTTAAGCTCACTGTTACTAAATATTCTCCTTGAGGACGATATCCAGCTTCTAATTTTTCAACAAATACTGGGTCAGTAATAGAAGCATTTTCCAATCTCTGTCCTGTTACAGTTAAGAGTGTTCCTTTCCATTGTATTTTACCAGTCTTTCTCAGTTCACTTTGGACTAAAAACTCTTTAACACGAATAAGTTGTAGCGTATATCTTTGATAGACAGGAAGAGATTGTAAATCTGTAATAAGAACTAATTTATGACTGTTATGAAGTATTTCTTTTGCTGCACTAAGATATCTCAAAGCCATAAGCGGAGTGATTTTTCTTATTTTCCGCCATTCACCAGGCAGTATTAAACGATTTTCACTCGCGAAACCAAAATCTGGACCTGTGCTTGCAAGTGGTATCTCTAACACATCTAATAAAGATACTTCATTTTTATCTATCAGTGTAGAATTTCTAGGAATACTTCCATCACGCGAATTAGTTACAGGACGAATCCATTTCCCGGTAGCCATATCTATACCAGCAATGCATCTATCGCCATGTTTCCATGAGTTCGCTAAGCAAATCAGATTTGTATACATTTAACGAATGTCTTATCAATATAAAGGATTTGATTTATACTTCAACAACCCCACAATGAGAACAGGATAATTTCGTATTTTTAGATGTAACAATTTAGTATTTTTATCTCAGTAAAGGAATCGCCCTTAATATAGCGATAAAAACTATGTCATTTAAGCTATATACATTAATGCCAATAGTTCAGCATTTGAGTTTCAACCATTAAAGCTATTACGGGTAAAGGATTACAAGAATTTTATCTAGTAGCAGTTGAAAGTAAAACTACTCTAAAAATCTAGGGCGGCAACTGCGATCGCAAAGTATAAACTCCCAAATTAGACCTGAATAACCCCTAGTGACACCCAATAAACAGACAACTAACAAAGTAAGAATTGATTCAAATCACATACCCGGTGTACATAACAAGGTAAGTTTCCTTAAATACATTAAGGAATAATACTCATATGTTGAAACGAATTTTATCTTTTATTGGTTGGGGGATTGCTGGTTTTTTTGCTTTAATTGCACTAACAGCGTTATCCAGCGGTCAATTTAGGAATAGTTTATGGATTATACTTTGGGCACTAATTTTTGTGCCACCACTCTATCAATTAACTAATCGCTTTGGTAATATTTGGAATATTGTTGGACGGTTGGTAGTATTTATTCTTGCACCAATAGTTTTTATATCCCCTACCCCTCAACCTGAAGCCATGAAATCACCGGGGATATCAACACAACCAGTAGTCGTTTCCCCAGCACAACTCCCTACCCCCTCCCCTCAAAACCCAACTCCTGAACCATCTCCAACTCCAACTCCAACTAATTCACCAATATCAAAAGCGGTAGTCGAAGAAAAACCCTCCCCCACTCCAGCACTAGTTGAATCTCCCATACCAAAACCAGCGGTTAAAGAAAAACCCTCACCAATTCCAACACCTATCACACCACCCACACCTAAACCGTTAGTACGACCTAAACCGTTAGCACCGGAAAAACCTTTATCAGTAGAAAAAAAGGAATCACAACCTGTTACTCCCAAACCTAAAGCAACAGCAGCACCACCAAAGCGTGAGAATCCTGTACCGTCGGGGTTAGTTATTCCTGAGCAATCTGGAAATTGCAAAGATTTACGAGCAAAAGGTATCAGTAATATCGATGTAAAAGTTAATCCTTGGGCAAGCGACTTAGACAGAGACGATGATGGTGTTGCTTGCGAATCGAGGTGAGGAAATTTTTAGCCTGTTTAGCGAGACCGAGATACGTGTAAAGACCTGCAATATGGTCTGGAAAGCCTTGCTAATAATAGCTTACATGAATTGCATCTTCTTGTCGAATAAACAGGTTATCATATCCTTAGGAGTATCAAAACTAGTCCGGAAATATCAAACAGATGTCCAATAATTGGTCACAGGACGTTTACATAAAGGCTTATAAATTTGCGGCAATCGCACATCTGGGTCAAAAAGTCACAGGTACAGAAATCCCCTACATACAACATTTAAGTTTCGTGAGTATGGAAATAATTGCTGCTTTGAATGTAGAACAAGAACGAGATGAAAACCTGGCTGTTCAATGTGCTATTTTGCATGATGTGATTGAAGACACTAGCGTAACCTTTGACCAAGTTAAAACAGAATTTGGATTACCTGTAGCTGATGGGGTACTCGCGTTAACCAAAGATGAAAGCTTAGCAAAAAATCTGCAAATCTCTGATAGCTTACGACGAATAAAAGAACAACCAGCAGAAATATGGATGGTAAAATTAGCCGACAGAATCAGCAATTTACAACCACCCCCACAGCATTGGACTCAAGCAAAGATTACTCGCTATAGAGAAGATGCGATTGAAATTTACGAAACTTTGAAAGAGGCAAGCCCATTTTTAGCTGAACGTTTGGCTAGTAAGATTGAAAATTATAAGGGCTTTATCAAGTAAATACCATTAATAATACTAGTATTCTATATAAAGCTTTACTCCTTGTGACTATTGAATTAGCAACGAGCAACTTAAGTTAGTATTCTTTGTTAAAATTTGTCTGACTGAGAATTTATAAACTAAATTCATTCTTTATATTCTTAATAGTTTCATTCAGTTTTTTTGTATGAATCCAACCCACATAGCCTCCAAATATCATTTTGTTATGGGAATCAGCTAAAAATATATGTTTGACTTGTGCAGGATTTACATAAATTTTAACCACCGTTTTATCTTTTAATGTAAAAAAGGGCATTGCTCTTTGGAAATCTCTACTATGAGCCATAGTTATACCAGGTGAATTGACCAATATTTCAACAACTTGTTGGGCTGTTTTAGAAATAGTAGAAGCAATTTCAGCCTCAGTATTCCATTCTTTTAAATAATCAATTGCTGTTTGAGATAAGCGAAAACCTTCTTCAAATGCACCAAATGCATTTAACATTTTTATCTCCTTATTTAATATTTTATTATCGTTTAAGTGCAACATTATTACTTATTAACCTACATTCCGCACCCAAACTGTCACAGAAGTGTTTTTACTGACTATTTTCTCTATATGAAGAGTAAAAAAACACTGACGTTGCCTGTATAGTCACATTATTTACCTATCTCAGATGATATTT
>JAHHIC010000083.1 GCA_019359035.1 Scytonematopsis contorta HA4267-MV1
ATTAATTATTATTAAGCTTTAAAATATTTGAGAATATAACTTAAAGCGATAGTTTGATAGTACTATCTAACGATAATTGCTTAAGTACTAATGAACCTGTGACAGCTAGGGTGCGGAATGTGGGTTACAATATATTATCAGAGACAAACATCTCACATCGCAAAAAAATAGTTCCCTTTTTTTGTAATATAAAGTAACCAATAGCTGTAATATTCCCAGCTAATTCAGTTGATATTGGTTAAAAAGTGTATATTTCTCTACCTCAAATGTGAGCTTTTTTATATTTTTCTCAAAATACTTGCACTTGACAGAAGAGGGATAGCAGGCATTAATCGTCATCCACCACTTCCAATGTCAATACTCCTTTTGGTTTATTGACTAAAAGCTGCATAACATCCAGCCACAATGCTCCCATCAAAGTATCTGGAACATTGTTTCCGACATGAACCGGGATAACAACCTCTGTCCCGTCAATAATCACTTTCCCTTCGTGAATGTTGAATCGAGAAAATCCTTTCGCTGTCCGCATTTCTATTTGAGAGGTTAACAATGGCCACCCCAAAGCCGACAGGTCTTGAGTATTTATACACAAGAAACCATCAGTAAATCCAGTGTCCAAAAGAGCTTCAACAGAGAACTCCTCTTGATTTAAGGCAATTAGCTGAATTTCAAAAAATAACTCGCCATTATCTCCAAAAGAGCCTACAGCCATAGTCTGCCACAGGCTCCTGTGTCATTTAAACAAAAGATTGTTAGTTTAACCTCATCAGAATAACCATAAGCGTCGCGGATTTTTTCTGTTATACCTTTTAAAGTCGGGTCAATAAGGTATTGTTCTGTTTCTGGGTCAATTGCGATATGCCAGTTGTAGTAACTCTCAATTAGTTCGGGACGCAAGCGCTCGAAAATAACACGACATCGCATAGCTAAAACACTTTGTTTTTCCTGAGCTTGGCTATTTTCTTCTGGAACTATGTCCGATGGTGGTAAAATACGAGTGCGTCTTGGGTGGGAAACCTGTGCCATATCAACAAAAAAATTGCACGTTTTTATCTTCTTATGATACCTTTATTTTAAACTAAAATAAAGGATATTTGTATATAAAATAATTTTTCATTTCTCAGTTTCTAATACTTCCATCGGGCATAATTGTTTGAAAAAAAGTAGCATCGGTAAAATCTGTATCCTTAATTAAAGCTTCCTTAAGATTCGCATTGCTCAAGCACGCACCTCTTAAATTTGCTCCTTCTAAGTTTGTCTTACTTAAATTAGCTCCTGATAAATTGCTACCACCTAACTTGGAAAAACGCAAATCAAACTCGCTCAAGTCTACACCAGACAAATTAGCTCCACTAAAATCAACTTCTTCTTCAAAAGCTTTTTCCAAAATCATTTGAGTGATGCTAGAGTAGTCTATATTGGTGGAAGCAGAATCTGGACAAAAACTTAGTACAGTTGCCATTTCTCCACCAAGAACAAGAACATAAGCATAAGAGTTATCTGTTCCTTCTGGAAAAGCAAAAAGCCAATTTTGTTTAAAATGTTTATTAAAGAAATATCCACCCGCTAGATTTTGTGAATAATCTATAGCTTCTTGCAGAGTAGCAAATTCCAAATAATGTTATTCTTTGTAACACTATCATGCCTGATGGAAGCATCAGAGATGAAGAAGGATGGGGATGACAACGAGATTACCAACACCACAAGGAAAATTTCATATACCCACCAAGGAAGGGAGATTACACAGAAAAATTCTTTATATTACGACGTAGAATAATATTTATCGTACCCTGAACACTAATTTTATACTGCGCGGCTATTTTTTTTATATTACCTTCACCATTAGCATGAGTTTCGATAACTGCCTGAATAATATTTGGTGGTAAGCCGGTATTAATTTTATTGCTTGCAATATCTGAGTTTGGGAAAGTTTTAAAAGCAATATTGTTTTTCCTTCTTAGAAGGTGAATTTGCTTGTATCTCTCTTTCCTTGGTATCCACAAACAATTATTTGGAGTAAAATCTTTCTCTGTATCAATGCGCGATATTATTGTTCCTTCGGGTGCAACTCCCATATCTTTCAGAAACTGAGAAAAGTTGCTGTACCAGGAAGGGTCAATTTTAATTCCACATCTACCGTAGTATTTGTATTGATAATAGTTTTTATTATAACAGATGCGTTTAATATGCAGCCACGAATAATATTCGTAAGTGTTGCATTTACCGTGGATAGTCTTCTTGTTTCTACAATTTTCTTTAACGATACATCCACAACTTCTCGTTAATCCTCGGATGAGGCTGCTTTTGTTAATATATTTTTGAGTTTTAGCTTCGCAACTGCATCGCGTGAGAACTTGGATTTTTCCTCTTTCTCCTTTAATTTCTACATCTGATATGACAGTCAGCCTTCCTATATTTGTTCCAACTGGAATTTTTTTGGCTCTTCTTTCACACCCGCAGTTGCTTGATTTACCATTAATAATAGTATGCTTATAAACAAGTTTTTTAGTTCCACAATTGCATTGACATAATATTTGTCTTCCTTGTTTTTCTAAAATAGTCCAGCTACCAAACTGTTCGCCTATATTAATTATTCTATCATTTTTCATAGCTAATTAAAATAATAATATATATATGCTTCATATTTCTATCTCTTTAGCTTTTTGTGTGGTCGCTGTGGTTTCACGCTGTTTTGGAGATGTATTTTCTATTGGAGTATACTGCTGAGTAATTTCTTTTTTTCTCCATTCTTGAAGGTCTTTCATAATTTCTTTGAGAGGAACAAACTCCATAGTATTTTCTCCCTGCTTTTCAGCCTCAGAAGCTTTATGAGTTATGATTTTAAAGTACATTTCTCGTTGCTCGGCTATTGACAACTTACCATCATTATCTTTGATTTTCCGGAGAATTTCTTCATTCCCTTGGTTCATAGTCTCCCTACATTCCAGACCACCTTTTTTAGTTATATCAGCCCATTCTTGAGTTATATAAGGGTGAACTTTAACAGGAATGTCACCAATATTTTTGATAGGAACTTCTCTATCTAATGGTTCAGGATTTGAAGCTGAGGGTTGTTTGGAATCAAATATTTGGTCGTAGTCAAGCTTTGCTGTATTTTGAGCAATAAACTTAATTTGGTTAATATCATAGTCAGAGATGTTTATTTTGGTAACTTGTCTGGAAACATTACCCTCATTATCTTTGCTTAAATCAAACCGAACTAATTCTTGAGTACCCTTTTCTTCGCTGGTTTTAAAAGCTTGGAATGTTGCTTTATCTCCCTCGAAGTTTAGCGACCGCTTAATTGTGTAATCTCCAACCGTTACCTCATCCTTTTTGGCTTGGGTCAGAATACTATTAAGAGAAGTTAGTATTTCAGATTGTTTAAAAGTTTCAAGGGTTTTTATAGTACCAGCGGGAGCGAGACTTCCTAGGGTATTACCAATATCCCGTATATCATCTTTAGCAAGGTCAGGGAGGTTGCCATTGTCAGCCAGCTTTTCAGCTACCATCAGGAACTCTTGACGTTCCACACCCAGCATTTCTTTATTGGTTTTGGTGATTTTGGAGTTTTCTTTCCCATCAAGTTTGAACTCTATAAGTGAGTCTTTCCATCCCTGAAGTTCATCACCACGACGGTGGATGCTAAACTTATCCCCATCCTGACGAACTACAAAAGCATCGCTACGATAAATACGCGAACCATCCTGTTCGACTGTTCCATACTTTTTAAGGAGTGAGGTTGCAGTTTTGGCGATTTCTTTGTTTTCACCATTGAAGCGTTCTTTTTGAGCAAATACATTTACTATTTTATAGACAGGAACCTCTACTTGACGTGCCCATTGTTGTGCTGCTGGTTCTACTCCTTGTGAGTCAGCAACTTGTTCATAGGTATGTTGTGCAGCGTATTTTTGTTTTGGTGCTTCCGTTTCTGAAGATGATTGCAGGTTTGGTTTGGTTATCAGATATTGATTGTGTTGGATTAGTTAAATCAACCTTGTCCCATTTGTAAGCTCCTGGGGTAGATTCATCAGGGACTAAATTGTAAGTATCTTTCCCTACTTCTACCGCTATTTTGCTAGCTTCCCATCCCTCTTTAATTTTTTTTATGGCAATTTTGGACAATTCAATTAAAACTTTAGCTAGAGCTTCTCCGGTTTTACCAACAATATCCGTAGCTTCTAGATATGCGTCTCCAATTTGGCTTTGTTTTGGGTCAAACATAATTATTCCAAGAGTAATGGTAGCCTATCAAGTAAAATAGTTTGGTCATATTTAACGAATACTAATTGTGAGTCAAATCTAATAACTATGAGTGTTGATTGTGCTCCATCTGGATAATACTTATCGCAATAAATATTGTCTGAATTTGCGCGTTCATAGTAATATACTAAGAGATTATCAAAATAGTGTTTTTCCACACATGGAGGGAATGAGCAATTCCATCTAGGGTAGTATTTGTACTTGTTAATCTCGGCTTGTAGTTGAGGTGATATCATTAGAAAAAATCTTTGTATGCTTCAAATGGTATAGGAGTTGTGTTTTCATTTTGATGATTTGATTGACATAGTTTTACTTGACAATTTTCTAGATTCTTATTTATTTGACTTAGTTGTGTGCTTTGGTTAGCAATAATCTTTAACATTGCTTCTAACTTTTCATCTAACCGAGATAACTTAACCTCTATTGACGTGATTTTTTCTTTTGTCAGTGATGTTTCAGAATTGATTTGTTGATGTTGTGTATTAAAAATTTCACAAGTCTGATGCCATTTTTCTAAGAACTTGGTTAATTCTATTAATAGCGTCGTTGAGTTGTATGTCGTGTTTTGTGAGTTCTGAAGAATATTCAACAAGTTGTCTAACTTTTTGTTCAATGTCTCTTCTATAGTTAAGCTGTTGCTGTTCTGCTCTATAATACTCATTAACAATTGCCTCGTAAGAACATTTTACTTTATATATTGAATTCCAGTGACTACACTCAGGATAATTTGCATCAATTAAGTTCCCTTTGCATCCTGTAGCGCGATTAAAAATGATGTGTAAATGTAACTTTGAATCATCAACAAGTAAATACGCGACGTATTGTTGCTTTTGGAAGCCAATTAATTTTACATGATGCTCAATTAGTTTTCTATAATGACCGAAACTTATCCCTATTTCTATCTCATCTATTTCAATGTGCCTATGTAATCCATTATATTGAACTCTTGGTCTTAGTTTGAACTGTTTTTCAAAAGAAGCAATGATTGAATCTTTATTTTTTTTATTTACCAATTTTGAACTAATCAAAAACCCTTCTTCATGACATGTTTCTATTAATTTTATCAGTTCTGTGTGTAGTATATTTTTATCTGTAACACTAAAGATGTTCATATCTAAAAGAAACTTTTATACTCATCAACAGGTAATGGAGCAGCACCCGCTTGTACAGGAGCTTGAGGAATAGGAAAGCGTTGATTAACAGCCGATACTCGTAAATCCAAATCTTCTTGAGTAGGTTTTCTCTGAGTACTTTTCTGAGCGAGCTTTTTAATAACAGCATCCCAGTTTTCATCATTTTGTTGTTCCAGTCCAATGATGTGCTTGCAAACTTTGATATTTTTCAATAGTGGAACTGAACCTTCATTTTTATTACTATAAGCAGGGTTAATAAACAAACATTTACCTGGTGGTAACTTCAAAAATTGAGCAGGTTCAAATAATTTTCTGGTTCGTTCTTGGTCAGAAATACTTGTGTTAGTTTTCCCCCCTCCAGTTGACCGGGATTTTTGCTTATATTTAATTTCTTCTTCTCCCAAATACGCGCTAAATAATCGTGCTGATTCTTCTTCCCCAGGATTAAATACAAACTTTGTACCACAGGCACCAAGAATTGCTTTAGAGATTTCCTTCCCGTAAATTTTCTCTAGCTGACCCATATTCTGCCAACCCATAATCCCGCAAAACCCTTCGGAGCGGGATTCGTTCAACCACTTAAATAAATCTGGTAAAAATATTGACGGTAACTCGTCCAAACATACAACCAGTGGTCCATGTTCCTTACGCTTTTTAGCAATACTACGGGAGACAACCATGTGTAAAATCGAAGTCATCAATGGACTAACTGCATCGCGACGCTCCCGGTCTAAGCCAAAGATAATCATTTGTTTGCGCTTAACTTCCAAAGGGAGAGTGGTTCTACCAACAAAGCAGCCCAAAGTACCACGTGCCATAAATCGGGTGAACATCAGCGAAGCAGTACCAGCGATACCACTCACGGTTTTCTCGGAGCCAGCAGAGCTAAAAAGTTGACCAAAGGCTATCTTTACCCAAGGGTTTAAGCTAGCAGCCATTAGTCTTTCGACCATCTTCTCGCTACTTAGTATGGCAGCAGAAGTCATGATGTCGGACTGCTCTTCAAATTCCTTGGTCAGCATTAAAATAGCTTGCGTGAGTTGGTCACCCGCTGGACCGAAGAACGCATCTTCCGAACCACCACCCAACATGCGGAAGTTTTTGTTAATAACTGTTGCTAATTGTCTTGCGGTTTCAGCATCGGAAGAGTCGCGTAAAAAGTCGATGGGGTTACATACTTCCGATTCGGGGAAACCTGGTGCAAAGACATGTACGTCGTAACCTTTAGACTTTGCGTAACTGGCAATCTTTGCTTGTGATGGATATTTGAAATCGTACAAAACTAAACCAAACCCTTGGTCAATCGCTGAATAAAGCATAGGGTTAATAGCACTAAAAGATTTACCGCTACCAGGTGCCCCTATTACGGCTGTTCCTCTCTGGACATCGGGTACGTAAAGCGGAACTCCTCCACTCCCTTTGGGTGGTTTTTGATTTTTGTACTTGTGTATTCCAATATATAAGCTAGCGCTATCGCATTTAGGAGAAATAATTTGCTTAAAAGCTTTTTTCTTAGCTTGGGCAGTTTCTTTATCCCCACCCCAATAACTGGTAGCAAGTTTACCCTTTTTACCACTGGAGAACATTTGGAGTAATATTACTGCTATTATTCCCCCAGCTATCGCTAATCCTTGGGGTGAGATTAATTGATTAGTATATCTACTAAAATCATTACTTTTGTTATTACTGTTACTTTTAACTTCTCTAACAGTTTTGGTTTTGGAAGAAAATAGTAAATTGTTCATATTTATGAAATTTGCAGAAGAAAACGAAGAAGCATAAAAATACACTTCTTCGAGGTAGTGTGAAGCTTAAAAATTAAGGAGTCTTTCTGGTAGGTACGGTGAGGGGAGTACCCAGAATAATTGGGTCTTTTTCGCGGTAAGTAAAGAAGGGAACGGGACCAAGAAAATAAGGAGAGCAACCCAAATCTACAAAACCGCGTTTACATATGCGAAAAAACATAGCGGAAGTGATAGAACCTTCTCCCTCGTTAATATCCCAGATGACTTGCTTAAAAGCTTTACCGAAGGGGTGTCTTCCGGTTGGTTCTTCTCCACCATTAAGGTTACCCAATATCCCAAATCCACCTCTTACTTTTTGGTCTTTCCCGGACATCCATTGTGCCCCCGTAAGATTTTCACTTCCAGAAACCTCAATATGACCGCATTTTTTCTCACAAGGAACATTAAACCCTTCTTGATAGCTACCAGATATAGACTTCCAGCGTCCACCTTCTTTTGAACCCAGTGGTAAATCAACCTTACCAATAAAACTTAAATCGGGAATGGGTACGCTAGGGAATTTATCGAATGGGACATCAGCCAATCCTGGAACCTTACTAATTGTAGTATTTTGCCAGTTAGTAAACTCTTTAATTTGAGTATCTTTCAAGCCAGGAATACTATCAAATTTGTGTTTATTTAAGTCAACAAATTCTCCAAATTCAGCATCTTTAAGTTGGGGATAATTTTCCAATACCTGACCAACAGTTTGGTTTTGAGCATTATTCCTTGTGGCTTTGCGAACTAACTCTTGAATAGGAGGAATTTCCCCAGCTTCCAAATCTTTTAGATGGGGAATTGCTTCAGCTAGTTCTTCCAGGGTTTGCCAATCGAGGGTTTCAAACTGCGAGAGATTCATACTATCAAGATTAATACCCGTGATATCGGCAATATCAGATAGGGTAAAATCTTCTATTTTGAACTCAGTTGCTTCAAAATCACCCAGTTCCATAACTTCGGCAAGGCTTTGTCCATTAGTCCAGGTGCGTGTTTCTTTCATTCCTGGATTTTTGACATTGGGTAAATCAACACTACCAGCTTTCCCAAATTTCATATTCTGAAATGTCATTTTACTCCAGTCGGGAGTAGGAGCACCAGATACTAAGTTTTTAGCAATTGGTTGAGTTTTATTTTGAGGTGTTTGTGCAACAGCGGGACTTATCGCAAAGTTAGTTAAACTAGACATTAAGCCAGCAGTCCCACCAATTCGCATAAAGTGTAATAAAACGCTGACGACTACGGATGCAGCCATAAGAAAGCGCAAATTGTTAAATTTCTGGTTACGATAAACCAGTTTGCTTGCTTTCCTGTTACTTTCATCTTGAGAATTAGTAATCGCGGTTACCGTTTCTGGTATCGCATTAACATTAGAAGTAGTTGAACTATTAATTGGCATATCAGATATGGATGAATTAGGAAAATAGTTGTCAACATTTTCATCACAAACACTTTGGCTATTAATATTTATTTGGTTCATACTTCTACCTACTTGTGCGGATAAAGTTTTGTTCATTTTGAGGTGATAAATTTCGTCTAGATGGATTAGTTTCAAGTAATCTCTTACCTCCTAATTCCATTAGTTTGGCAACTAATTCCATCGACACTCCGGTATTATTTGAGGCAGTAACTAGTTCTTCTCCTTGAGCGCGTAATTCAACTAGTTTGTTGAGTTTTCCCCATAATTCGCTATCAGAATTAGCCCATTTATTTCGCAGTGCGACTTGCATACCCTTACGGATATATTTACTATCAGACTGTGCGGTGTAATCACCCTTTGGTTTATTGTCCTGTTGTCTTGATGTATCCCCAATAATTTCAATTTGGCTGTATTCTGGCTGACCGCTACCTGGTATAATTCGGAAGTGGTAGGATTTTCTAGTTGACCCAGATTCAATAATTACGGTAAGATGTGCCCCATTTGTGGCATTTGGTAATCCAGGAATATTTACTTTGTTAATTTTTCTCAAGTGAACTAAACCTGCACCTGATTGTCCTTGTTCGCATTTTCCTAAACCTTCCAGACATCCATCAACATCTAAAACAAATCTTGATGGGTCATCTAACCAAATTTTTTTAATAGTTTCCCCAGTGCGGTAAAATGAAATAGATACACCGTGACCATTCCACACTTTAACTGTTTGTAATTGTGCGTTTTCCCCATTTAATTGAGATGCTGGAACGCGACGTATAATACTTGCACGAACGGGTAGTGTAACAGCACAAAAACTAATTAAACCAAACCCAACTAAATATTTAAGTTTCATAGTTTTATTGACCTATTAACTTGAATTGTGATTTCAGTATTTTTGGGAACAACCCAGATGTTTGGTCTACTTAAAATTTCTTGAGTTGCACGCTCTGTACGTTTACCAACAACCTCGCTAACTGAACCAAAGAAACCTTCGATAAACGCTCCTGTAGGATTGCGGTTATTATTACGAGTGCGGGTTCTGCTTCCACCCAGAGGTAAGTCTTCTGTTATTTCTTCTTCTGGCTTATTAATAATTTCCCCAACTTTAGCTAGACCAGATATCATTCCTAAAGTTGCGTCATATCCCGCAATTTCATCACCTTTATCATTATGGGGACGAGCTATAAGCGGACTTCCTTCTTTCCCTAAAACAGATATTGTTCCTGGTGATATTGGATATTCAGTCCCGTCTTTAAGGATTGCGGTTACTTCAGCTTTCATATTAGATGAATTATCAACAGATATTACGCTGATGACAATTTCTGTGCCAGCTTCAATCGCAATTTCATTAGTGTTACCTTTTAATGGTTCTGTTAATGTGGCAACAAATCGTAAGTTGTTAGCTTGCTCTTTATCAGTACTATTTTGGGGAATAAGTAAGGGAGTATTGAGAGTAGCCTTTGCATATTCTCCAACCACTAAATATTGTGGTTTTCTTTCTTGGAGGATTGCTTCTTCTTCTGAGAAGCTAACATTTTTGGCTGAGCTTGATGTGGTAGCTACGTCTGTTTCGGTTGGTGACCAACGAGGACGCAATTGTTCAATATTATTGTTATCAGTATTAGTTGGTTGCTCAGTGTTATTGCGTCGATTACTTCTGCGACGACTGGGACGTTGGGGGGTTAACTCAGCAGATGATGTATCTTCTGGGGTGGGAGAATTTGCTGCAATTAAATTTGGTTTTGGGGAAGATTGTTGTTGTGCGTAGTCAACTCTACCCACATTTCCCAACGTTCGTAATCTTTCTAGCTCAGCTAACGGGTCAGTAGCTTTGGTTTCTTGTGGCTTAAAAGTTTCTCGTGAAATAGAAGGAGGAGGAGGGAGAGGAGTACGAGCTTGTTTAATTTCCCTCGGTGGTGGTGGTGGGGATGGAACTTGTACTATTCTTCTTGGTGGTGGTGGAGTTTCTGCTATTCTTCTTGGTTGGGGTTGATATCTAGGTTGAGGTGGTCTTGGTTTATATGAGGGTGTTTTAGCTACTGGTTTCTTATCAGTTTTATCTTTTTCTTTAACCTCAGACTTTGGCTTTTCTGGTTCTTCATCTCTCTCAGGTTTTGGCTTACCATTAAGAGCATCAAGTTCTTGCTCCTGCTTTTGTAGAGCTAATTTAGATAATATTTCTCCATCTTTATTTTCGGTAGATGTAGCACTAGTTGGAGTCGGTTCGGCTTTCGTTTCTTGCGCTTTTCTACTCCCTCCCCCCATAATTGAATTGAGAGCAGCGAACATTACCAGAAATCCGACACCAAATGCTCCTCCAATTATCCCTAATCTTGACCAGGGAGAGGTAATAAAATCATGCTTAGTTTGTACTAATGCAGGGTCTTCTTCTAGTTGTTCTTCTAATTCATCCTCATCTTGTACATCATCTTCATCAATTATTGGTTTATCATCATCTATTGGTAATAATTGGTTAACGGTCGAATTATTATCTTGGTCGTCAAATTCTAGCATACTTTATTGATTATTTTTGTGCTTATTACCAAGGTTAAAGTCAATAATTTCAGTAATTTCTAACCTCGCTTGTCTTGCAGTAAATATTTTCTTATCCAAATCGCTAGCATTTTTGGGTAACTTAGGAGTATCGATTGCTGTAACTGTAATAGTTTTATTTAATGGAATACCCCTACCTTGGTTTTCTCTAGCATTAAAACTCACTAGAGTTCCAATATAATCAACTTCCCATTTACCGGATTGAATTTTCCTTGGTTGGGAAATATGTCGTGTAATCAGACTAACTTGAACTGTGCTGCTAAATACTCCATTAGGAACCATTGTCGCTAATTTTTCTAAGAATTCTGCTCTAAAGTTTTTATCATCAGTAAGACTAAATGCAGCCTCCCAACTTTTTGTAGGTAATCTTTTATTACCATTTTTGGTTTTTATCTCAATACCTTTATCTGGAACAGGGCTATTTTCTCCTTGTTGGTTATCTCTAATAATTCCACTCCAGCTAAACATATCAATTAAAGCATTGGAAACAAAAGTTTTGATAGTTTCATCATCCCGGACATTTGGTGCAGAAAATCTACCTTGAGAAATGGAACCATCTGCATTTTGAATAACAGTCATCCCTTGGGTGTAGGAACTTATTCTAGATGTGAGTCCTAAATTTACTAATAGAAGAATTGCGCTTAAAACTGTTCCCCCTGCTGCTACAATACTAGCGATTGCAACTGGTGTTGATGTTGATTGACCGTAACTAAGAAGACGAAGCGGTTGTGATTTAGAGCGAGAATTGAACATAATTTATTTATTTCTTCTATTCATTTTTTTAAGTTCGTTTATTATTTGCGCTTGTTGTGCAGCTTGTTGTGATTGTTGTACAGCTTGTTGCGCTTGTGCTGCTTTTTCTCTAGCAGAATTAATCCATGAATTTGCAGTTGCGCTGATTGTACTTCCAGCAAATTGTGTAGTAGCAACTGCTGCTTTCCCTAATCCCGTCCATACTGCAAGTCCACCACCTGCTGCAAGTGCAGATGATAAAATAGGAGATATTAATCCTATAAAAAGTAGAAAAATCATTGGTTGATTTTGTTCAGAATTAGCTATAAGCTGAGCGCATAATCCGGTTATCATATTAAAGCAAAGTTTAGCCATTCCTACAGAAAGATAACCAGTCAACCAAGCAAAAATAGGTTTAGCACCAAACGGAAGTAAAGACCCACCAATTGCTAATGGCCCGAGCAATGCAGTTAGTAGCATCGTAAACTCAATTCCCCACTGATAAGCGTTATTTAGTGCGAGCATTAAAGCTGCAACAAATCCCGTTATCATTGAACCAATAGCACCATTAATTGAACTAGTAATTTTTTCTCCTATTTGACCAGGGGAGAGATTTTCTAATGCTTCTTTCGCGTCAGTTAAAGCTTCGAGGGGGTTAAATAATCCACTCGAAGCTGGTGGTTCTGAACCTTTAAATAAATCGGGTGCTGATTTTCTTAATTCTACTTCCGCTTGTTGCAAACAGTCTGCTGAGTCTTTGGAACTTCCAGGAATCGAGCGACACCTTTCCATTGCAGCACCAACTTGTTGCTGAAGCGCAATATTCCCTACTGCACGGTTAAATGCGACTTCCATATCTACCCCAGCAGCAGCATATTTTATCACGTCATTGTTGACCGTATTAATCATTTCTCGCATTGATAGGGTCGCGCTTTTGAGGAGTGCAGCATCGTTTGCGAGCATGGAGATAACTATGATTGGCCAAATAAAGCTAGAAAGAGCCTTCATGTCTTCCTGGTTGATGAAGTTTTTAGCTAGCTCGACCATATACAAACAAAGGGTAGCGACCGCGAACAATTGTCCTACTTTGCACAAAGCCCCATATAAGCTACCGTTTAGTGTTTCTTGCCAAAGTTCGTTAAATCCCTCGGCTATTAACTGCGCTCCCCCTGCTGCATTATCTAAAATATCTTTCCCGAAAAATAGGTCTGTTGCAAATACGAGATGGTCAATCATGTTGAAGATTTTGAGAAATTGGTCATCTTACAGGATGACCATTGTTAGTATTTTTCTAATCTTTAGCTTTTTACAAATTTGTCAAAAGCTGAAACCAAAGCTGGAAGATGGTTTTAGTAAGTTAATCTGATTTGTTCCCAGCGGTTGTTTTCAAGGAAGTGTAACCCGCAAGTTCTACAAACTGAGCATTTATTCCATCTATGGCAAGGTTTTGGCGTTTGCGTTCTGATGCTCCTTGTTCTGCCATTTGGGATAACATTAAATTAGTTTGTTGAGTGTCGTGTCGAGCTTGTAGATTATCAGTGCGGGATTGTCCTAACATAGAAGCAATTTGAGCATTTTGAGCCGCAATTACCTTTAGAACATCTTGGGAAGATTCCGCAGTTTGGGCTGAATCTGCTAGCTCTTTGGTTTTGTCTACTGTTTGCTCGGTAGCCTCAATTTCCTTTTTAGTTTGTTTTTGACCTTTTTCTCCCAGAACGCTTGCAACTGTCGCACGAGCATTTTCCCGTTCTAGTTCTTTGGATACTGAAACCGCACCTTCCACTGTGTTGGACTCGTTTGCAGTACCCTTATCTTTGAGCTTTTCTTTGAGAGCATCGGAAGATTTTACTGGGTCAGTTGCTTTCATATCTCCGGTTTTGATAGCGGTTTCGGCTTCTATTTTGATTCCACCGAATTTACCCTCAATTGAAGCAGATAACTCGGCTTTTGCGTTCTCAAAAGAAGCTTTAGCACCTTTTAATACTTCTTTGAAAAAATCATCAATCGAGTAAGCATAACTGGGGGTCGCAATAGCAAAAGTTACTAAGCTTGCTGTACCAATAATTATCCCCTTTTTGAGACTTACTTGAAATTTTGGTTTTGGTTGTTTTGTCATAATGACGATTTGTTTATGTACACGTAGCAGTTTAGATAAGCTACTTATTTAGGATTTATTTATAATGGATTAGTGAGAATTACTCTTATTATTTAATAGCTCTTTAGCTTCCTGGTTTGGTTCATCTCCACGAACCATTTGTACATATACTGATGAGAATTTAACCATTCCCAACATTGGATTTTCAGCATATTTATGTAAAAACAGAGTACGTAATTCTTGCTCATCAGGGTTATTTGCTACTGCAGCAAGTAGGCAATAAGCAGGGTAATACCGACAAAAAGTTAATTTACCGTTATCATCGAGTAACCATTGCGAATAAATACTTTCACGTTTGGGGAAGAAAGCTTCTGTACTGTTGCGAGAAATGATTTCATAAGGATACTTAAATCGATTAACAAATGGGTCAACTGCTGATGTTTGAATCCGTCCAATTAATCTTGTACTTAAGTTAGCAAATATTTTAGGTGCAGCTTTTGATTGAAAAATTGATTCAGGTTCCTGTGCTGATAAGATAACACGTATACCAGCTTTTGCACCGTTAGCACAAAGTCTACCAATTAGCTCAGCTATACTATCAAAACTAAACAATATTGGTGCTTCATCTAAGAAAAATACTGAAGCTTTAGAAGACAAAGCGCGTCGTAATGCTGCTGCATAAGCGCTAAGTGCAAGAACTGCTGCATCTGCTTCTGAACCCAGCGAACGTAATGCAAACACGAGCAATCTTGCATCAGTTCTAAAGCTTGATGGGTTAGCAATCGATTGCCCAACTCGCGAATTTAACCAGAATTTTATTCTTAATCTAATTTGGTCTAATGCATCCAGAATTTCTTTACTGTTATTGGTAATCGAGTCTAATTTAATAAACCCAGGTGAACAAATATTGTAAAAATCTTTAAGTGTGGGAATATCTGCCCATTCGGTTGTTCCTACCCCATTTTCTAATGCTAGCTTATACCTGAGCTTAATATCATCATCGTTGAAGAAAGTTTCAATGGCAATAGTAATTATACTCTCGATATTTGATATCATGGTGGGACTAACACCTACGGGATTTGTCCCCAATACCATTGTCATTAATACTGTTTTCAAGAACTCCTTAAAATCGGTCATTCTTTCTTTAATTATTTCTGGTTCGTAACCTCTTAAATCAGGTAACTCAAATATGTTATTCGATTCTTTGCTAATATCAAAATATGCTCCTTCTTCCCCCATGAATTTGGTATAGTCGGTAAACGTACTAGTACCATCTGGTTTCGGGTAATCAAGCGCAATAACGGGAATACCTTGAGCTAAAGCTGGTGTTAATAATCCAGCAACTAAGACCGATTTACCAGCACGGGTAGTACCAAAAACTGCTAAATTTTTGTGCTGATTATACAAATCAAGATGTACTGGTGTTCCTCCTTCTTCTGCTATTAACTCAAATCCTGATTTATCACCTGTGGCTGTCCTGACTAAAGGCATTATTCCCGGTACTTCCGATGAGAAATAAGGTAGACGACGGTTAAATGGTTTTCCTAGTAAATTTTCCCAAACTATAGGTAAACCTTGAAACCAGGTTTTCCATGCATATTCCATCTCTCTATCAACTGTAGCGGGTCGTAAGAAGCAACTAGAGAGGTATTGACAAGCTTCGTCTAGCTGTTGACGGCTGTCACGATGGATATAAAATACAACAGCCGTATGGATGGGAATTGCACCTCTAAGTAAAGTTTCTTGCGCTTTGACTGCTTCCTCGATATTCATGTTAGCTTTTACGTCGATTGAGCCTTTATCGGAAGACATAGCACTGGAAGTAATCGATTGTTTTGTTATGCGTTGAAGCGCTGTTTTAGCAAGACCTTGGTTGGCTTTACTAAGCTGACAAATAATTTCAGTATCGGAAACTTTTTCTTTAGATAAAACTGACCACAGATATCTTAGTTGGTCGTATTCATCAACCCAACCTTGGGGTTTTTCGCTAAACTGGAGAACGCCAATATATTTATTTTGCAGTTTTACCCAACTACGGTCAAGAAACGGGACAGATTTTTCATTTTCCAACATCAAATGGCGAATATGAAAGTCACTGGTTTGTTCTTCCTTTAATGCTGTATCATCTAATATTAAAGGATTAGGAACATTTGGTGCATCACTACGATTAAATTTGTCCCAGATTATAGACCAAACTTCTTTGCTTGTAATTGCTCTTACAGAAAGTCCCATTGAGTTAGCAAAAAGTTGCTCCCATCGTTGAAATCCATTCGTAAAACTATCTCGTAAAATTGTTTCGATTCGTTCTTGTCTTGCACCATGAATTTGACCAGTAAAATTTAGCCAGGTGGTTTGTAATTGTTTAATACTTTTTTCGATAGGGTCATGGGAACGACTGTCTTCTGAAGCCATTACAGTGTAAGTACACCAAAAGCGCAAGAACTTATTTTTACGAGTTCCTGCTTGAGTTAGTTCTCTTGCTCGCAATCGTTCTGACCTAATCAGTAGGGTTAATTGCTCCAAATTACATGTGCTTTCTATGTTTTTTAGTTCATGCTGTCTGGTACAATCATCAGTGAAAGAACCGAGATGAATAGTTAATGTTTCACGCTCTGGTAATTCTTTAAGTCCTCCTTCAATATTTTCAAATATGGGTAAAATTTGTTCGGATGGTAAAGAAGGGTGAATTCCTTGTACTTCAAAACAAAACTTAATTTGAATATCCTCTTTTTTTTGCAGAATAAGCGCACCAATATCTTTACGACCACCTAGCGATATGCTGGCGATTGCTGCTAAATGGGTAATATCCTCAAATGGTATCAGATTTTTGACAACACCTAATTGCTCATTTTCAAGGTATTTTTTACCAATTGCGTTTTGTCGTTTTGAGGTCGAACTCATGATGTTTTATCTGCGCTTTTTAGTTTTAATTTTGTTCTGATTTACAAGAGAAGTGAATGGTTTGTAGCCGCGAGTTATACGCGGAGTGGAGACGAACTTACCGAAAAAAGTTTTGTTTGAAGATACCGTCCACCAGGTTGCCCATCCCCAAGCGGTTACTATTCCAGTTGCAAACCATCCAGCTTGCAGAAAACCTTGGACTATTAAGTAAGAAAGGAGTCCGATTATACTCCAGGGTACAACTTGGTCGGCTGGGAATGGACCAATGCGGGGTACATCACCCAGTACGCGGTTGACTGTACGAAAATCTCTATTGCTCATATTTAATAGGAGTGGTAAAGTTTCCACTCCTTGACATAATTTATACTTGATTATGGCGTACCACCACCGCCACCACCGCCACCGGTACCTACTACTAAACCAGCAAGAACGTCTCCTACAACCACTGTAATTGCTACAATAATGGGAGTACGGGCGATTGTCTGCCAATCTTCATCATTTCTTGATTTTTGAACAACTTGGACAAGGCTGATACCTAAATACAATAGGAATAAACCTCGTAAAACGGCAAAGATAAAACCAGTTATTTGTGGGTCAATTCCAGGAAAGTAACTTTCGTCTTTGAAAAAATCTTCTGCGTTTTTTAAGAACTGGGCATTCGCTGGAGCAGAAGCCATATCTAACACAAATATTACACCGACGAAGCAGAAAACTATAGTGTAGATATTGATTTTATATTTGCGCTGCCACGTCTCAAAATTAGTGAGTAGGCTATTTGCTTCTTTAGGTAACAAAGCAATAATAGCAGCTGCAAAAGCTCCAGAGGCTACTGCCATATTGTGGATAGAGATATCGGTCAGCATCAAACCAGTACCAACAATCATTAGTCCGGCAATGTTGGTATTTTCTTTGAGCGACCGCTTTTTGTATTTAGGGGTGACGTAATGTTCTTGCTCTTCGGAGTCTGAGTTGTGTGAATCGTTGTCAACTGAGTGGTATGTCTTCATAAATTGGTTATTTTGCGTGTATTTGGTAGATACTCACGTGATAACCTTTGCAATACCTTGATGATTTATTTTAAGCAGAGAATATCCTCAAAAGCATCTAATTTTTTTTCAGAGTTTACACCCTAAATTTTGGTAGATAATTAGTAAAATTTGGTTTTTTGTTTATTGACAATTGCAAATCAATGGGTTAATGCAGCATTTCTTGAATAAAATATGAGTTTCATAAGAAAACCTCGAATGGTTACTTCGAGGTTTTTGACTTAAATGAATGGAGAGAACTCGCTCCCTTGCTCAGTTAAATACCAGCAATCGTCACTGACAATCAGATAATTATTACTAACCAAATCTTCCAGAAAATCAAGAATTGCCTCTGAATCGTAACAGCCGATTCCTTCCATGATATTTTCGATATTTGGTAGGTAATCACTTTGTCCATCATTTTCAATGGCGCCAACAGTGTTGAGAATATCTACCCTTTGGTTGTAACTAAGAATCTTTCACCGTCAACAGTATTGCAGTAATGCTTTGTTTCATACGGAAAAATCATGATGCTGTCTCTATTGTTTCAAGTACTACTTCAAGCCATCTTAGGTGTTGAACGGTTTTATCACGCCCTTTTGCTGTGTTCAATGTTAGTTGTGAACACGTCTTACCTTTTTCCGTGGGAAGGTAGTCTGGATTACCGTCTCGGTTACGCACTTGAAAACCTTGTTCAATCAAAAGTTTGTTAATTCGTTGCGATGACCAAGTTTCATTAGTACGTTCCGCGAGTATTTCACCTAACTGTTTTGGTGTCAGTAGTTTATTCTCAACTGGGACAACAAGCATTGACTTTGCGTCTTCTGTTTCTTTCAGTAAGTGAGGATATCGTTTACCAATTGCATTTAGCTTTGCGCCTGCTACTAGTTTTGGCTCAAGTCCTGCTTTACCAAGTGTTAAATCAAGCAAGGTTGAGATTTCCTCTAAGGATGGTATCGGTAGTTGGGGTTGCGGCTGTTGTTCTTGTTGCTCCCAACCTTTGATTCTCTGCATCCAGCTTCGGATACCGATAGTAGCGAAAGCTTTGTATGCTAATTTTGCCTGCTCCGTACAGTTCTTTCCCGCATCAAGCCCATAGTATTCAAGAATTATTGCTATCGCAATATCTGGAATACCAGCAGTTGACCAATTATTCAGGTTCGCACATGTAAACCCTTGCTGTATAAGCTTTTTAGCTAATTCTGATGGCTCCAGGTTCGCGCTATTAAATGCTTTCCTTAATGCCATATCACTCACACCCGCTAGCCTTCCCGTTGCACGAATACTCGCTTTTCCCCTCCCTTGAGTATCAACTTCAATCTCTTCTCTGATTTGTTCAACAACATCAGCGATTTCCAACTGTGCCATAATCAAAAATGCTCCTAACTATGTGTTTTGAGCTGAGAAACGCCGTAGTTTTCCAGACGAGCGGCGTCTTCTCCACAAATATCAGCATATATCACTATCGTAAGTATAGTCAATAATGATATACTAGATTAAAAGTACCATTAATTTATAGTTATGCATGTAGTGGAAAAAAAGACGGTAAAGAACCGCATAAAGCAGTTGATAGACTCCAGAAGCGAAACCAGGTATAAATTTTGGAAGAAAACTGGTTTAGCTCAAAACACGGCGTATCGTCTTTATGACGACCCCGAATATATTCCAGGGAAAGAAGTTATAGAAAAAATTTGCTTTGTCTATGATTGGATACCAGGAGACTTTATTGTTTATGAGTAAGAGTACTCAAGGCGGCACTATCAAATACGATGCCCAATAATTCATTTATATATTTTTACTTATTTGACTAAAAATTTGAAGTTGCGTATTTCTAAATTTATTCTAGAAACTCCCTTGTTTGTAATATTTACCCAATATATAATTCTGCTAGGGTATAGCTAAATCAGACCGAAATAGGGTTTTCTCTAACTATACCCAGTTCCTTAAACTTTATATTTACATTTTCTCATTCAGTACAGCAGTAATAGTATTTTTTATCTAGAATTTTGGCTACATAATACTCTTGTTTAATAAACACAAATAAAATTGTAACCTCTACAATAAATACTGTAGAGGTTATTACTACTCTTTATTTTATCGTCAGTTCATAATTTGGGTAAAAAGCAACTTTTACTTTACAACTTGCAACAAACCAGACATATCCAAAATGCTATTACTCCACTTTGCTAAACTTGTATTCATACTAAGAAACGGTTCTTCGTCAACCGTAGCTTGTGACCAACTTATACGCCAATCTTGTAGAAATTGTTGAAGTTGGGTAAACTCGGTACTACCGCTTTCCCTTTCCATTAAAGATGTATATAATACTGCTTCATCCAACACGACCGAAACAACCGGACTATTAGCTGCATCAGTTAGTGACCAAGATTTTAGGCGTGCTAAAGACGACGCAAGCTCGCCTAGTTTTTGTTGGCGACTCAAGTTTAAAAAGCTTTTTTCTATAGAATCCCAATTTGGCATTATCTTTCTCCAAGTAATCGAATAATAATACGGCTGATTTTTTCTCTTAATTCTGGCGACTCTACAATCATTGTACGGTTATTTTGACTGGGGCGGATGTTAATTATAGATTCAAAAACAATTGTTTGCGTATAAGGAGTCCAATCAGCTCCCCACAAATCGCGCTGTCTGCTACCATCTTTTAGTAGTTCTTGTTCACACTCATAATGTTTATCGCTTCCACCCGCAAGTATTTCGCGCTCAATATCAACAACTACTTTAATAAATACTCCCCACTGTTTCAACATTTCTGCTATTTCTTCAGCAGTAGCCTGTGACCTCATAATTAAAATCATTTTATAGCCTCAAATACTGGCGCATAGAACATCCTAACGATTAGCAATTGATTATTATTCAACAATTCGGCAGTCAAAATTATTGAATAATAACCAAAGTATATTATCCCATTATTGTGTACAAAAATATAAAAAAGTTCTTAATTATTTATGCGTAAATAAGTATTATTATTTACATGATATTTCCAGACAATTTTGAGAACAACAAGGGGAGTCACAAATGAGCTAAAAACGCCTCAAAGTTAGTCTTAGTAACATTTTCCCAAAAACATGAGCCTAGTGTTTGTACTTGATATACTTCATCTCGGATTTCTCTAAAATCAACAATTCTTCCCTCAATTTGTGCTTGTAACAAAATATTGAATTTTTCGGGCATTATTTGTATAACTTGCCGTTGTTCTTTAGGTGTTAGTGCATCCCAAGCAGCAATTTTGTATTCTGTGTGAGCTAACAAAGTAGATTGAATTTCTGACCAACTAGTAGCTTGCTGAAAAACTTCTATTAGCTGCTGTAATGATTCAAATTCATGAAAGTAAAGAAGATTGTTGCGAGTATCCGCCACCTGATTCTGAGTTGAAACTTGTAATCTTTGGTTACCATCGCTCGCTTTTTCTTCGCGTTCATACGATGCTATTTCTTTAGACTCAACAGAGAATAAGTCGGAGTTAGAGTCATTTGATTGTTCTAACTCGTGATTTCTTCTATCAATTTCTATGTATTCATCAAAGTTTACATGCACATTCGATTTGTCTGGGTCATCTGCGTAAGATTCAAAAATAAAAACAGATTCTTTAAAAGGTATTGAACCTGTCTCTTCATTAATATTTGTAAATTCTTGAGGCTCATTAGAATTAGTCGTTGCTTGGGACAATAGTACTAATTCTCCTTCGATGTACATTTGTCTGAGGGCAATAGCATCGGCAATGATTGCTTGTGCGGTTTTCCCCTCAGTTTCCATCATGTTTTGAAGACGTACTCCTGTTTCCTGGTCTTCGCGAATAGGAGGAACTTGCACGTAGCGTTCACCTGTGGAAGTAGTTCTCCAAATACTGGGCTTTTCTTCTTTTGGTAATTTGGGTTTACGAGTAGCATCCATTAAACCCCTAACAACAGCCTGGTTAATCTCAGGTAGGCTTGCAAGTTGGTCAATGACCGATTGATATTTCTTGCTGTTGTTTGCTAGCTGGTATATGGTTGCTGGCTCAATTTGCTTTAACTGCTGTGGTGACAAATGAGCGAATGTGGCAGCAACCTTGAGATAACGCTTCCCTTCCTTATCAGTCCAACCGTGAAAACGAATGAGGTGTTTAAAATCAAGCTTGTTGAGGTGTTTCTTGTGGTGGGCTAACCATTGAGCATGTTGCACGATGCTCTCTGTTGCTTGTTCTAAAGGCTTTATGTCAAAACCAACTTGGACTGCTAGCGTCAAGCATTGAACTTGATGCTCGATATATTCTTCAAACTCTGATTGAGCAATTTGTTGCTCTGAAACTTTACCAGAACAAGGGTTTTGTGTAATCATGGTAATCACAAAGTGAAAATTATTCAGAGGCGGTCGTATGTTCTTGGCGGAATGGCGATCGCCTTTGTTTTTTGTTTCAAGGGGAAATCCCTACAGTTTTTATATTAGTCGTAACGATTGATAATTTCAAGGATTAAGCTAAAATGTTTGTTGCAAAGCTTTTCATTTTAGCTGCGGTAGTTAAACGAACATTGTCAAAGAGGTGTAAGTTAGATATGCCGAGAGTAAAAGAAGAGTCCATGCCGATAAAATGGCGTTTAGCTGTGTTGATGGCCGATAGAGAAGTAGATTACAAAGAGCTTGCCAAAATGACTGGTATGCACCAGGTGACCGTGAATAAACATAAAAATATGCGAATTATGCCTGAAAGACTAGAAAGGGAAACCCTAGAAAAGTATTGCAAAGCTCTCAATTGCCAACCTGGAGAGTTGTTAGCTTACTTGCCTGAAACTAAAAATGACGATAAAGATAAAATACAAAAATAAATTAATTTTTTTAATCTCTAATGTATAAGAATGACTGTTTAGGTTTTGTTTCTGTCATGATTACACAATTAGTAATACTCGTTATACTCTTATATTGATATTGTAATGGATACTATTTGAAAATATTTTGTAATGAAAACATCAATTAACCAAAATTACTTTTAAGTTTTGCAAGTTGAGTTAAAGAACATAAACCCAACAAGCAAACAAAAAAGTTGAATTGATGCTATTCCTCAACCCAACCTAAAATAACTATTTACAACATTTATTGCTTGTATGTTGTGTCTGGGTTAAGCTTAAGCTCAATCTTTTTACCAGGCTTTAGGTCTAGACTTTTTACACTACCGTCAGGTAACTCTATAACTTGGTTGATTGGATATACCGAATCGTATTTAGGACAAGTTTTAGTTTTACAAGGAGGTGCGGCTTCAACTATAGTTTTGATAACCCCATCTTGAAGAAATATCATATCCAGTGGAATATGAGTATCTTTCATCCAAAGTTTAAGTTGTTCAGGCTTTTTGAGTACAAACAACATGCCTTGATTTTTGGGTAATGACTTGCGAAACTTTAACCCGTGGGAATATTCCTTTGGTTCGTCAGCTACTTCCAATTGAATTGTTTGGTTGTTACTAGTAAAATTTGCGCCAATAGGTAAATATTGAGGTTGACTATTTAAATAATAAGGTATTAAAGGCGAGAGGGCTGCACTAAAACCAGCAATTGGACCGATGATACTCAGAACTTTGAGTAATGGTGAGCTATCAAATATTGTTTGAGTTTTTTGTTTGTTTCCAGTTTTTTGATTGTTTGTTGTTCGCATAAATAAAAAAGTAAATATTTCCACTAACCAAAAATATCGACGTTACCAACAGCAAATTTACTTTCGTCTAGTGGGCTACTAGGCAAAGCTTGTTGGTCGGCTTTATTCCTCATACTTTCGACCCTATCAGCTTCACGAATAGCGAGCGGGTTAATTTGACGACGTTCTTCTAACAATGCTTCGACAGTCAGTTCCAGTACGGGAAGTTCCTCCGATAAATAGGTGTCGGATGTAATTGCGCTAAAGAAAATAGTTGCAGCAGCACGTTCAACAATTGTTTGGATTTCTGCACCCACACATCTGTTGGTAGCTTTGAGAATTCGGCGCCATTGTTCATCATCCCAAGGGTCATTACCATTACGGAAGCGCTTGTCAAACCTTGCAGCATTTATCTTAAAAATGGTGTGTCGCTCCCCGTTGTTGGGAAGGTCTACTTTAAATAAATAGTCAAACCGTCCAGCACGGGTTAACTCTGGGGGTAACCATTCCATGCGGTTGACCGACGCGAATACCAGCACATCTGAAGTGCGTTCTTGCATCCAAGTTAATAGCTGACCAGCAAGCCTTTTAGCGAGGTCGTCATCCCCAGCAAAGCCTTTATCAAAGTCATCAAAGTACAAAATCACTTGGTTGAGTCTATCAGCCAGTCGCAACAAGCGTTTGAGTTTGACGGATGCTTGATTACCAAAACTGCGAAAATTACCCCAATCGACCATGATTAGGGGAATACCCATGTTTTGGGAACAGGCTTTTGCAGAGTGGGATTTACCTGTCCCCGGTGGTCCCACTAACATAATCCCTTTAGGTACACACAGGTTGTATTGTTTTGCACGGGGACTGAGTAAGCGCTTAAACTTTTTGAATGACTGCTGCATTAGTTCTAATCCCCCAAGTTCGATAGCTGGAGGTGGTAAAAACTCAATATCGTACAGTCGATTTAGCAGTTGAATTTTTATTGCTAGTAATAGTTTGGCTGTATCAGTAGAATTATCTAAATTGTGCTCACTGTTAATATCTATTAAGCTCTTAATGATATCAGAAATATATAACCCGATACTAGCGTTCGCAATTTGGAGGTGGTCTGACTCTGTATAAGTTTCGGTCAGAATTTTGCTATCAATTAAATTATCGATAATTTCTTGTATATCTGGTAATTCTTGCGTCCACAAAGGTATTTCGGCTGCTATTTCACTTGTTATTTCAGCAGTTGCCCCTAGTAGCATAGCTATTTTACCACTATCTTGATTATCAAGTTTGAGGTTAATCAACGACGATTTTATCCATTCTGATACTAGGAAAAAGTCCGTCTCCTTAGGAGTATCCTCCTTTATCCAGGGGTAGATATTCTCGATAATTAATATTCCTTCTCCCTCATAATCCTTCCAGAAGTTTAGTACCTGGAAATAATCTTCTTTATTTTGTTTGGGTTTGGGCTTGTATTCTTCAAATTCAGTTAAAGTAAGTTTCTTGCTTGAGTTTACAGTTATTTGTTTGATGTTATCTAAGCTTAGATTCCAGATATAAGCTTTTCTATTTGAGGTTTGACAATAGGCTGCAATATGCGTCAGTAGTCGTTTTCTTTCTTGGGGAGGTGACTCGGTGGCAATAAGGGGATGATTGTCGCTTATGAGTTTTTCTAAATGGCTAAAGCTAGATTCCATTTCGTTTATGGCTGGTTAAGAGCGATTACCGCTTATTTTATTTGATATTAATGGTAGTCGCATCTAACAAATTGTTAGTTTTTTGGTTGTAATTTCAACAAAAGTTGGTAAATTTCTAGCTAAAAGTTAATTGTCTGCGAGCGGCTAGTCAGGTAATAATTGTGGGATAAGTTTTATTAACTATATATCAGGGTCTTTCATAAATTTTATGTAAATCTTTGACTAATATTTGATATTTTTTACGGATAAATATGTCATCAAAAGTATTGGAATTTCCGATTGTTTGTATTCCCGATTTAATCAAACAAAAAAACTTTACACCGTTGATTTTACCTTCAGGGACGGGTGATGCTCCAGTTGGTGTGAGTGAAGGATTGCTCGAAAATGTTCTTAAGCATTATTTTGGTGACATTGTTTTCCCCCAGCAGAAAATGTTACCACCAGGACATGATTTACACTACACCGCTGATTTTCTAATTATTGAACCCACCACTGGTTTGCATATTGACTTGGAAGTGGACGAACCCCTAAGTTTTGCAACTGGGAAGCCAACCCACTGTATTGGGGAAGATGATTACCGAAACAAGTGTTTTGTTGATGCTAACTGGCTTGTAATCAGGTTTGCGGAAGAACAGGTTTCCTCACAGCCAGAACGTTGCGCTCGGTTTATCGCTGGGGCGATCGCACAAGTTACTGGCAACCAAGCTTACCGTCAAAAGTTAACTGATGTAGAAAAAGTTACCCCCATGAAGCAGTGGTCTCCGCGTCAGGCTTCTAAGTTAAAGAAAAGTTCTTACCGTCAAGGATATTTATCCCAAAGACGTGATTAAAACTTAATATATTATGCTTTGATAAACTAGGGTGTTAACAAAGATTAACACCCATGTAGCGTTATACAAGGTTTAACTCTTTTATTCTATCTTCTATATCTTCTACTTCCACAGACCAAAATGATTTGAGCTTATCGTAAAACTCATCAAATTTTTCTGGTTGCTCCTGTTTTAGGAGATTGATACGTATATCCATGTCATCTTCGTCTATATCAAACACCACATTTAATTCCTCAAATGTTATACCACACTTAATTTCCTTTGAAATCAATCGTTTTGAAGGAAATTTTTCTATTTTTTTTAAGCAGTGACAATTCGGGAATATTCTTTTTTGAGTTATAAATTATAATATTGAATCGGGATAACAAGTTCAGTATTTTAGCTGTATACTACGAGGGAAATTAAAGATATGATAGATAATAATCATATTTCTGAACTAACAAATCAATGGATAGAGCTTTTAGGGAGTAAGTCGAAGGATGCTTTCGAGTTCTATTGTGAACATATAATTCCATCTCTTTTACCGCAATTGAAAAAAGAGTTTAAAACGGCTTATCAACAAGACAATAAATATGATTGCTTGATTTCATTATTAGGATTTACTCCAGAAACATCCATTCTCGCCTATCAATTTTGCGAACCAAAACAATTTATTGTTCTCTACACTGAAGAGTCTTCAAAGTATTTACAAGAAGTGGTTATTTATTCAAAAGTACCAATTTCTTCTTTTTTTCATGAGAAAGTAATAGAACTACCTAGTAATAAAGGAGTATACCAAGCTTTAGAAGCAGCACTACAACGTGTACCTAAAGGTTCTCGTGTAGCTATTGATTTGACTGGTGGTAAAAAGATAATGAGTGGTGCATTAGCTGTAGCTGCGGGAGTGCTTGATATCGATTTAATCTACATTGATTTTCGTGATTATATGCCTGAATTTAGAAAACCTAAACCTGAATCATCATATATTCATCTTGTTACAAATCCGATGAAATTATCAATTGATATTTTTGGTAATATTGAAATTATAGAGAGGGATAAATTTGAGTTTATTAAATTAGAATTTAAAAATCATTAATATATTGACCACAGTGCTTGAACCAACCAAAAGTCACAAGAATCAAAAAGTGGTAAAAAATTTTTTATACACGGCTGACTTTATAATTATCTAACCAACTACTAACCTTTTAAGTCAACACCTAAGCTTAGATGTTGACTTATTGAACTACTTAATAGGTTACTTATCCTTCGGTAGTTTGACTACATACATTAACTACAGATTCCGAAAAGTTCGCTAGTTCGCGACCCACTCACAACCTTTAACTTTATTCCAGTCTGTAAGATTAGCGGCATTATCTGTCTGCCAATTGTGCTTGTAAACTTCTTGATTGCCGTCAGCTTGTGCTACCACCCGGAAATGCATAGTTTTGTACACTTTGCCCCAATTGCGGTCTACTTCACGACCCATAACAGAAACAACTTGCCCATCACCTTCAACAGACCCACCGGAATCTTTACCCAGTCCAAATTGCGCTCGAACTTTGTCCCAAGTTAACTTGGTAATTTCGACGGCAGCATATTGGTCACAAGTCCAATTATTATCGCGATCTTGGCCAGCAACTTGGATTTTGTAAGTATAATTTCCTTTCGGCACAAACAAGACGTTATACCCACCCTTAAACCAGCGTTCTTGAAGAATGGGGCTGGCAGCAAAAACATCACTACTGCTTTCAGCGCGAACCATTGAAATAGGTCCGACTGCTAAAACTAACCCAGTCAAACTTAAGAGCGATAACAATCTTTTAAGATGTATGAATGACATGGTAATGTACCTGAGTAGTTAATTGATTTTGAAAAACTGAAGAGTTGATTTACTGGAAAGGGAAGACTGTTTTAATTTATGGCTCTGCGGTAAGAGTAAAACCAGCAGCAATTTTGTTTATATCAGCCATAAGATATCTTTAAGGGTTACTCACTGTAGGTTCTAGTACCACCAGCATAGCTGCCATACTTTCAACTCCCTTTAGCAAGATGTACTGTACTGACCGTTGCTACATCTTTGAAGTTGTAACGGGTTCGGTTGTGTATCTGGTGCATCCCCGAAAACCCATCCAGCAGGAACCCAATATTTTTGGCCATTATGGGTAATACGATACCAGCGTGTATCAATCGTACTTAGACCTAACGCTTCATGTGGCTCTCCGTATATAAACGCATTCGCCATAAAAACTGTCCCTTTGCCCACAAAAACGCCACTTTTAGCAGACAATAATCTATCAGTCCTCAAATCGATACCAGTGTCACTAGCAACACTAATCTTGAAAGGCTCTATTTCATGGATGGTGTTATACCAACTCATGTCTTGACCTACAAGACTTTGAGCAATTGCAGGAGACTCTGCAAATAAAGAAAAGGAACTGATGGGTATCAATGCCATCAAAACTGCTATAGCGCTAAGTTTCTGATACATAGTACAATCCGCAAATGAACTTGTATGTTGTTAAAAACATTGAAGTTGTGAACTTCTAAGCTGGTAATCTAGAAGAAATAGAATTGACTCAACTCATGTGCCTATTTTCTCTACAACACAAAAACTTTTCAGTAGGAAATAGTAGAGTGTTTTGGCGGTATAATGATTTGCAGAAAAACGGTTTTAGTGGGTTTTTGAGGAGAAAATCGGCGTAACATACTTTAAGCTGAAAAAATAAACTTGCATCTATCTTTGGTATGAAAATGGACGAAGACTCAGACGACTTTATAGACCGTATACACGAATTTGTTCTTAATCGAACTGGAAAGCGTTTAGTGGATAGCGATAAGAAAAGGGATGTAATAAAAGGGTGTTTGGAACGCAGGACGTATGATGCAATCGCTGAATTTTACAACATAGACCGTAGTTATGCTGTAGAGTTGTTTGGGAGTATGTGTCCTTTACTCAAAGAAGCTTTTGAGGAACATGTTGAAAAGAAAAATTTCCGAGAAGTAGTTAATCGAAAGTTACGTAAGCAGCAGTCCCAAGAATTTTCAAGTGTTCCAGGACTCGAAAATATCAATCTCAGCCTGAACTGGGAAGAAGAAATTGATTTTTCCACTCTTTACGGACGTACAGAAGAATTGGATGACTTAAAGGAAAAAATAGTAAACCAACACTACCGACTAGTGGCGATTTCTGGTTTGGGAGGTATTGGTAAAACGTCTTTGTCAGCGAAGTTAGTACAGCAGATCCAAAGTGATTTTGAAGTAGTGATTCGGTTTTCACTACAGTCACAACCTTTTGTGGAACTTTTAACAAATTTAATAAAATCCTTAACTAGCGATGGAGAGTCAGATATAAGTATTCCGCGCTTAATATACTACCTAAATTGTCGCCGATGTCTACTGATACTGGACGATGTAGAAGCAGTCTTGTCTAGAAATGAGTTTGTTGGTAAGTACCAAAAGCAATATAAAAATTATGAGGATTTAATAACACAAATTGCTTTAAGTTCCCATCGAAGCTGCTTAATGCTTATTGGGCGTGAACAACCTGTAACTGTGTCTTTATTGGCAGGAAAGTCTTCTATGGTTTATCTCTTTCCACTAAAAGGTCTAAAGGAGCTAGACGCCAAGAATATTCTTAAAGAAAAACAAATATCCGACCCAGAAAAATGGGGTGAATTTATCGAACTTTATCGTGGTAATCCTGCTTTATTAAAGTTCATATCTGAGACTATTCTCCAAGTTTTTCACGGTAAATTATCAGAATTTTTAAAAATGAATACAGTAATGGTTGGTGATTTTTCAGAGTATTTAGAATCCCAGCTTAATCGCTTGTCTAGTTTAGAAAAACAAATGATATATTGGCTAGCTATTATCAGAAACCCCACATCATTTGTTAGCTTACAAGAAAATTTAGTGGAACAATGTGGTTCCAAAGAAAAAATTATTGAAGCTTTTAAGTCTTTAAAACGGCGTTCATTAATTGAAGAAATAGGAAATGATAACTACTATTTATCACTTCAACCAGTAGTTATGAAGTATGTAACAACTATATTTGCAGAAGAAGTAATACAAGAAATTTTAGAGATGATTGAAAATGAAGACCTTGACAACATCAGACTGTTCCGAAACTATCCTTTAGTTTACCAAAAAGCTACTGACGATTTAAAGTCAATTCAACTTCGCCTTATAGTGATACCAATCAAAAATGCAATAACCGATAGATGGAATAATCAAAAGATTATTTTACAACGTTTAAATAATCTTTTATACAAAATAGAAACTAAATTCCTGTTGCAACATGATACAGGTTATACGATTGACAATATTCAACAATTAATTGATTTATTATAAGTATTAATCGTAATAAAGAACCACTGAAGATGCTATGAGTTACTGCATAAATCCTCATTGTTCCTATCCTAATGAACCCAAGAATGCTAATAGCGTAAATTGTGTACATTGTGGTTCTACATTATTAATACATAATCGTTATCGTGTCATTAAGTTTATCTATGAAGGAGGCTTTGGCAAGACCTATGAAATAGATGATGGCACAAAAAAAATTTTGAAAGTCTTATATAATGTATCAAAAAAAACTGTTTCTCTTTTCCAAAGAGAAGCTAATGCCTTGAAACAAATGATTCATCCTGGTATTCCTAAAGTTGAGCCAGATGCTTATTTCACATTTCAAACCGCTGATAACTACAAACTACATTGTTTGGTTATGGAATTCGTTGAAGGTGAAAATTTGCAGGATTGGTTGAGGAATAGGGGTAATCAAGGTATTATAGAAGAACTGGCATTTGATTGGTTGAAACAACTGTTGAAAATTTTAGATTACCTCCATCAACAGTATTACTTTCACCGAGATATTAAACCAGAGAACATTATTCTGCGCCCTAATGGTCAACTGGTGTTGATTGACTTTGGTGGGATTAGAAAGGTGTCAAATACTTTTTTGGCAAAAATAGTTGAAGAGCGCGAGATGACAAAGTTGATTTCAAAGGGATACACAGCCCCAGAGCAGGAAAAAGGAAAATCTGTACCACAGTCTGATTTTTTTGCTCTTGGTCGCACCTTTGTTCATCTACTGACAGGTAAAAACCCCAATCAGCTTCCTAAAAATAGTGTTGATGAGTTGATTTGGCACGATGAAGTACCATTAATTTCAAAACCACTAGTAGATTTGATTGATGAGTTGATGGATGCTAATCCTAGATTACGTCCTGAAAACGCGCAGGTAATTTTACAACGCCTAGCAGATACAGAGTTGCTTGGAGCTAATGTCCAGCCAATAATACCCCCGACAGAGTTACAAAGAACTAGCCGATGGTACACCAATAAAAAAACTTTGTTTGGATTTGGAACTGGAATAACAACCGTTGCCACCGCAATCTTATTAAATTTACCCAAGTTTATTATTCCACAAGGTCAACCACCACCAGCACTAGCAAATTTTTCTTTTGCTAAAGCCTTGAGAGGAGGTTCAGATAAATTTGATGCTGTTACTTCTGTCGCCTTTAATCCTGATGGACAAACCCTTGTTAGAGGCAGCTACGACGAAGCAATAGAAATTTTGAATTGGCGTACAGGTAAGGTGCTTAAGACATTGCCTAAAGCTTCATCAAAAGTTTGGTCTGTTGCTATTAGTCCTTCAGGACAGCTTCTTGCCACCGGACCTCTGGTTTCTGAGGGTAAGACTGGGAACCAGGACACGACAATCAAGTTGTGGAATATAAGTACTAGAAAATTAGTACGTGCCCTCAAAGGTCACCAGCGTGATGTTCGTTCCGTTAGTTTTAGTCCAGATGGTCAAACCCTCGCTAGTGGTAGTCACGATAAGACAATTAAGCTATGGCGTCCTAATACAGGTGAGCTACTTCATACCTTTTTTGGACATACGAACCATGTTACTTCTATTGCTTTTAGTCCAAATGGAAAAATGCTCGCCAGCGCTAGTGACGACAAAACGATAAAATTGTGGAATTTGGAAAGTATGAAGTTAGTCCACACCCTCACTGGTCATACTGGCGAGATTTTATCTATCACTTTTACTCCAGATGGTCAAACTCTTATTAGTGGTAGTGGCGAAGACCCAGTGAATCGAAGTGTTGACAACAGTATAAAATTATGGAATCCCAAAACTGGGGAGTTACGGCGCACCCTTACTGGGCATCTTAGCTGGGTTTGGTGTCTTGCTATTAGCCCTGATGGGCAAACCCTTGCCAGCGGTAGTTATGATAACTCCATTAGGCTATGGAATATGCGTACTGGTAAACTGTTACAAACTCTCACTGGGCATTCAAATTGGGTTTACTCTGTTGCATTTAGCCGCAATGGAGAGGTTCTTGCTAGTGCTGGTCCGGACAGCTCTGTTAGAATTTGGCGTATTTCGACTAAGAACAACAGTCAACAGATGAGACCTAAGTAGTCCTCGTGAGCTTTTGCCCACGAGAAACTTAGCTCTTATCCGTTTCTGCTGGGGCGGCTCCTGCAAGAGCAACTATTTTCGGTGCAACTACAGTCGCTAATTATTAGTGACTGTTGTGATTGTTGCTGCGACTTTTCTCTGCTAATTTGAGTGCTTACCGCCGCTTGAGAAGCCATAGTAGTAACAGCCATTGTTCCTAATAAAACAAGTGAACTAAGACGCAAGTAGCTTAAGTGCATTGCTTTACTCCTTTTATCGTGCGAACAATCTTGGTATTTAAATATTGTGCTTTAGTTAGGTAATTTTCGTCAGTCGGAAAAAGTCGGTAATATTGCAATCTTATTAGGCAAGCTGGGTCGGAGGAAGACGTATTTGGTCGCATCCAGACCAATACTTCACTCGCCTCTCTGCATTTTGACTAATGATGCGCTAGTATAAATATTATTAACAGGCTAGTCTTTAGATATAGTTAAAATTTCCCACACCATCAATATAGTTCAATCAGAGCGAGCAAAAAATAAAATATTTTAATGGTGCTTACTCTGCTTTGATGATTTTAAGAGAGTTTTTCAACAATAGAAGCGGCCTGGTTTATGTTATTTAGTCGCACTAACAAGCGGAAATCTGTAGGTTTTATCCTTTGTGGTGAACTCCTTTAATGAGAAAAAAGGTAGATATTTCTACCTTCAATGAATTGCAGCCAATATCGAAATTGTGCTTACTGTCGCCATTTAGTAGAAAATCCTGATACGGCTAAACCTTTCTCTATTTAATTATTGTTGGTTTAGCTTTAATTATTCTACTAATTTACGGTGGTTTATTGGTGTAATTATATGAATTTTAAGTGATTATTTTGTGAAGAGTAAATATTCAAGTTATCAACTTTAACTAGTACATTTTTATAATTTTAACTTATTACTTTATACTGTAAGTTGAGGTTGTATCATTGATTTCCTCATTTAATTCTTTCACAATATGGGTGAAGAAATATTTCTATAAATATTGAGCTATAGTATTTATTTTGATTATTAGCTTCTGTCAAATTTGACAAAAGCTGTTTTAACTTCATTTAACTACTAAAGCTTGTTCCATTTCTTTCATGGTCATATGGCGTTTGCGTCCTGTTTCCGGATTTACACTTGTGAAATACCAGTCGATACCTTTGATATCACAGAAATATCTCAGTTCTGTAGTTCGGGTTTTGGTTTTATATTTGTTGCTGCTAAACCGCTTTTGTTCAACTACTTGTGGTTCTAGTTGGGGAAGAGAAATTGGCTCAACTAATGCAACTAC
The DNA here is from genome assembly GCA_019359035.1 of Scytonematopsis contorta HA4267-MV1. Lineage (GTDB taxonomy): Bacteria > Cyanobacteriota > Cyanobacteriia > Cyanobacteriales > Nostocaceae > Scytonematopsis > Scytonematopsis contorta. The sequence goes on from JAHHIC010000083.1 coordinate 33,737, forward strand.
TGGTTGGGTTAAATGCTTTTTAAATTCTTCTTGCAGTGACAAAATAAATATTGTAATAAAAAGATAGCTAAATCCCCAGATGGAGATGAACAAGAAATTGTTGATGATTTGAATTGCAATTTCCATGATATTTTCTCAAAAAACTCTCATATATCTAAGCGTTAGCGTCAAAGATTAACTTTTACTTCATCTTTGGATATTACTACTATTAATATTGGCTGCTAGTTATAGTGCAGCCAATGAGCGCTTTAGGTCAGATTAAATTCCAGAATTCTCTGGCGCTTTTTGTTGCATCTTTATAAGCTTGGGGATAATTATCGTTTACCCATTGGAGAATTTCATAACAGTCCTCTTCATTTTCTGGCTGAGCTAATCCTGCTAAATTTGCAATTTCTTTACAGGTTTTCAGCGAAACATTTGAGTCCAAACTCCAAGATAATTTTTTGATTAATTTGACTAATTCTGCTTCCATCATTTTTTCCTTGAAGATGTAACTTTAAACCGAACTTGCTTTCCTACGGTGATTTGTGCAATATGGCTGATATCGCATCCAGCTTTATAGGCTTCTAAAATCGCTTTATTGTTGGGTTTGTACTCAATGCTTTTAAATTCATCGGGAAAGTCAGCATCATCAACTTCGATTAGTAAATCAGCTACTTTTGGTGGATTATCCCTGATTTCAATAACTCTATCCTTACCAATGTTTTTCTCTGGAATTAACCCAATTTCGTGCAAATAAATGAGCGTACGTTTAATTTGTTCTAGTTGAGTTTTTCTTCGGGAGATTACTTTGTCATGTAGTTCAACTGTGCGCTGCTTTCTTTCTTCCCAGGTTTCCAGGTCAAGTTTAAGCTGGTCTACCACCCAAGCGATAGCATCAATTTTGGTTTCGATACCATTTTGGACAGAGACTAGCTTGCTGATAAGTTCTTTAACCTCACCTTCTTCTTCTGAATCAGTTGCTTCTTCAATTTGCTCCCAAAGTTTTGCAGCATCAAGGGATAATTCCTTAAGAGTAAGTTCGTTAATTTGGCGTTCAATTGCTTGAGTCATTTTTCCCTAAATGCTGTATTGTGAGTGGTAATAATCAGATTTTTCGGCTGCTAATTTAGCTTCTAAATCGTAATATTCATCCTCTGTTACTGATTTAAGTGCTTGTTTTGGCTTTTTATTTGTTACAATGGTACTAGTTTGATGCATGATTCACTACTTGCTGTTTTCAATTTTAAAAGCGTTAGCAACAAGTAGTGATTTATAATGTTAAGGCAAAATCATAATTAAGTTTTTTCTAAATTTACGCAAATCAATATTTTACTATTTCAATGGTGATGTTAATATATTTAATATAATTTTTGATTTATTTAAAGTTGATGGGTAAAAACAAGCTGATAGCTTTTGGCTGGTATGGCGGTAAATTCAGCCACTTGGATTGGCTTTTACCACTTTTACCGGAAGCTGTGCATTATTGTGAGCCTTTTGGTGGTTCCGCTGCAGTATTGCTTAACCGTAAACCTTCCCCAGTAGAAACATATAATGACCTGGACGGAGAAGTAGTTAATTTTTTTCGCGTGTTACGGGATGAAAAGGAACGTCTCATCGAAGCTATTGGTTTAACTCCCTTTTCGCGGTCTGAATTTGAATTAGCAATTTCACAACTTACTCCAGACGTATCAGAATTTGAGCGAGCTAGACGATTTTTTATTAGAGCAAGACAGGTAAGAACGGGTTTAGCGCAAACTGCAAGCTCTGGTAGGTGGGCACATTGTAAACTAACTTCTCGTGCAGGAATGGCTGGTGCAGTTTCCAGATGGTTGGGAAGTGTAGAAGACTTACCAGAAATTGTACAACGACTTTTGCGAGTGCAAATTGAACATGACTCAGCAATTAAACTAATTCAACGTTACGATAGCGAAGAAACTTTATTTTACTGCGACCCTCCTTATCCTCATGATTCGAGAGGAGATAGTCAAGCTTACGCTTACGAAATGACGGACGAGCAACATCGTGAACTGGCTACTTCGCTACATAATGTTAAGGGTAAAGTAGCAATTTCTGGTTATCAATGTTCTTTAATGTCGGAACTGTATGGTGATTGGAAAACAATTGCTGCACCTGCTAAGACTTGTCATTCTACAAAAGGATTACGAACGGAAGTGCTGTGGGTGAACTATGATATTTCTAAACAAAATTTAGATAAGATAAAATCACAACAAGCAGAAAATGAATGTCAACCCCAACAGCTATCCTTGATTTAGCATTTGAAAGAGTTACAAGTAATTTAACAGAAGCAATCATCAAAGATAATGCGATTTCTAAAAATGTAGAATTTGTCTGTCGTAACCCACAGAATCGCGCTGGTGTAAGGTTGTTACTTGCTTGTTTGTTAGCAAAAGTCCACAGAAATAATTTAGACATTCGCAAGCCTTATACGGAAATTGGTGGTGATGACTGTTACTCAGGTCGTACCTATGATGAAGCTTACGTCACAGCTTTTATTAACAAACACTCACTTCCATGCAACCCAACAACCGCTTTTTTGACTCCAGCTTTACGCAACAGGAATATTATTTTAACACCAGATGTTAATTTAGTTGGTAGACCTCCCATACTTTATAAAACTGTACTTGATTTGTTTAATGATGTTCATACTGGTCGGATTTTAGCTGAAGATTTACTTGCGGAAGTTATTAGATATTTGATAATTGTTAGAGACGAAAAACAACAAAGGATAGCAAGTTTATTGTCAGATTTACAAACCTTAGCAGGGGGAATTCGGCTTTCTGCTGAAGCAATTATTAAATTGATTGAGCAGCATTTAAGTTGTCCTAATTCAAGTCGCTTACCTGTTTTAATTGTTGCAGCAGCTTACCAATCAGCTTCAGTTTATTTAGGACAACGCTCGTTACCTCTTACTAGTCATAACGCGGCTGATGAGCAAACAGGAGCGCTTGGTGATATCGAAATTACGTTATTAAATCAAGAAAATGTGATAACATGCTATGAAATGAAGATGAAAAAGGTGACGATTGATGATATTAATCGTGCGTTACAAAAGATTAGTAATTCAGTAGATAGAATTGATAACTATATTTTCATTACTACGGATGTAATTGAACCCGCAGTTGCTGAATATGCTCGCTCAATTTACGAACAAACTGGTGGAATTGAAATCGTAATTCTTAATTGTGTAAGTTTTTTACGCCATTTTCTTCATCTATTTCATCGCTTGCGGATGAATTTTCTTGAAGCTTACCAACAATTAGTACTTACTGAATCAGAAAGTGCTGTCAGTCAACCTTTAAAAGAAGCTTTTTTGGCATTACGTCAAGTTGCGGAAAGTGGTAAAGGTGACGAATAAAAATAGAGGGTTAATTAAAGCTAATTAAGATAATTAGCGTCCACCTGCTTAATTTAATAGCACGGTTAGTAAAGATTCTGCTTGGGAACGTAGCACTTGATTTACCCATAATAATTCTTCCGGGTGTCGTATCGCAGCATCAGCCAACAGTTGAGGTAAGTGAAAAAACCAGTCCCTATGCTCTTTTCCCAAATAACCAATCACAATGGTTAAAGCCATTCCATTTCTTCTGGTAATGGAAGCAAGGGTTAACCACTGACAATTGGCAGGTTGGTTATTACAAAAATTAACTATGTCTCGCACCAATTGTTCCGCTTCTTTAACTTGTTTTCGCGTCAGGTAAGTAATACTTTCTACCACACAAAATAATTTATTGCTCAAGGATGATATTACATCCTCTACTGTTAATGACTTACACTCATTTTTGGGTTGTTCAATCAAGGTAATAATATCAACATTACCAGTACTTACTGATTGTTCATTATTGTTAACGGGTGTCTCTTCTACAAGGGCTTCTAATTCCTCACTGCCAGATATCCAAGCTAATCGTCCGACTTTGAGTGCTTGTCTTAAACACAAACTCTCCGTGACTATTTTCTGAGCAGTAAACCCTTCTTGCTCCATCATCTCTTGGAGGATTACTCCTGTGTCTTCATCATGGATGGGTGGTATTTGTACATATCTACCACCATTAGGTAATGAACGCCAGATGGTCGGTTTTTCTTCCATCTTTATTCTGGGTTTACGTTGCTCTTTCATTAGGGCTTTCACTTTTTCTTGAGTGATTGTTCCTAAATCTTGCATCTGCTCTATGACAGGAGCATATTTTTTGTGGTTCTTGGCTAGCACAAATAAGGTATCTGGTTCGATTGCAGCTAAATCGGAGGACGAAAAAAAGCAAAAGACAGTGCTTAGCCTGATATATTTGTTCTCCTCATTTGATGACCAACCATATTTTTGTATTAACTGCTTGTATTCTTTCTTGGAAAGCCGTTGTTTCTGATAGTTTAATTCAATTGCGAATTCTAGAATTTCTTGTGTGGCGTTACTTAATGGTGTTGTTGGAGAAACTATTGCTATTGGTGTTGTGGCAAGCATGTAGATATCCCTGTACTGATAAGATGGTGTTGAGGGGAAAGGCGCACGCTTAAGTACGCCTTATAGGGGAAAAAATTAGGATTAGGAGATTGACAACTCGCTCATAGATATGATGAACGACTGTGCTTCATCAGAACTATTACAGCGAGTTTTACGGATAGAACCCGAAAGCTGAGCAATCCAAGCACCATCTATATCGTGGTAAAAAGTACCTATTGGCTTAATACCAAACCACACGCGGTACAATAATTGGAAATTGGTATCACGTACCGCATCCACTTCCAATTCTGGAGCTATCACAGCAGCTTGTTGCTTGATGTACTCATCTAACTCAAGTTGCGCTATTCGTTGGGCATCAATCAATCTGTAGTGCATAATTAAGAAAGTCCTGTATTTTTCGTGGACAGGGAGCGGTTTCGTTTTCCAGGCGTGAACCGCTTCTCGTATAACATATATCTATTGTAAAGCGTTAGCTTACAATAGTCAATCGTTAGCTAACAACTTACAGCGAAAATTTAACTAATAGTTTAAAAGTGGAGTGTTATCAGCCAGCTATGACTACGAAAATGAAAGTAAGGCGAACAATAGAAAGAGAAGTTCCTGGACTGGGACAAAAAATCAAGAAAGCAAGAGAGGCAGACGGTCGTAGTCTCGAGTCGATTTGCGGTGAGGTTGGTATCTCGCGTGTTTATTGGTACGACATTGAAGGAGAAAGAGTTAGGGGGTCGTTACCAGAAGAAACACTTCGCAAAATTGAAAAAGCGCTAAATATTGATTTAGGAGTAAACTTTGACGATTAATTAACCCAAAATTTGTGTGTATTATTTACTGCTATTGGTCATACTGATATATATTAGCTATCTCCGGAAATTAATTATTTGTTGTCTCTTGTAGAGTCAGTAAATTTGCGCTCTCCACATTCTTGGACGAAGATGTCTATTGGACAAACTATCAACAAAACGGACATCTGGAGAAAAAGAATAGAATAAGGCTCGCAGCGTCGAGTTTATATGACGCAACTATTTTACCAAAAAAGCCAGAGGGCAGCTTTGCTGAGGGCATTCGTAATAGAGACATATTTTTGTCCTCTGCCTGATTGGTTTGTTGCGCCATTATTTATGAAAAAGTATAAAAGGATTTTTTTAAGCGCTCTGCTCCACTACGTGTACCGCAAGGTCGTCCGCAGGACTTACGTGACGCTTTTCGCTTGAAAAAAAAGGCGTCGTTGCTAAAAAGAAAAAAATGCAAAAAGAAGCTCGTCGCAAAAATCGAACAAAGAAAAAATAGTATCAATTACTTGTAATCACATACCTTAAATCTTCCACCTCAAACTGTTGCCTTTATAAGTAATACACTGTTCTCAGCATGTAGCAGTATGAACTCAACTTTTAACTCGTGGCGGCGTCTTATATCTTTTATGCTAAAGCAATTTGACTCCATCCGTCCAGCCAATTCCTCTTAGAGAGCCAAATTTAGAATTGCAGGGTACAGTTAACTAAAGTTTCAATTTAAATAAAAATACGACTTGCTTACAAATTAACAATTCCTCGTTTTACAGCAACAATTACAGCTTGAGTGCGATCGCTCACTCCCAATTTACTTAAAATTCGATTAACGTGAGATTTTACGGTGCTTTCACCGATAGTTAAGGCATTAGCGATATCTAAATTACTCATCCCTTGCGCCATCAAACGGAGAACTTCTAGCTCTCGCTCACTTAGTTCTGGATTACTCATTCGCTGTACTAATTTTGCCCCTACTTCTGGTGGAATATACTGCTGACCGCGATGAACTATACGGATTGCATTGAGAAGTTCGTTGGGTTTAGCGTCTTTGAGCAAGTATCCTTTGGCGCCGGCCTGCAATCCACTATAAATATCTTCATCACCATCGTAGGTAGTTAGCACAACAATTCGGGCATGTTTAAATTCAGCACAAATAGCAGTAATAGCTTCCACCCCGGACCGAACCGGCATTCGTAAATCCATTAGCGTTATATCTGGTTGATATTCACGAAAATAATCGATTGCCTGCTGTCCATCTTCTGCTTGAGCAATCACCGTCATTTCTGGGTCGCGGTTAATAATGGTTGCCAATCCTTGCCTGACAATGGAATGATCGTCAACAATTAGAACTCGAATAGTCGTTGATTGGCTCATAATAATTCTTGCTCTCGATTTATATTCGGTTCAGCAATGCAATAAGCGAGGATTGGCTCCAACTAAAGTTGGAATCTCATGTTTTACTCTCGATTTACAGTGACAACAATTTCTGTTCCTTGCCCAGGTTGGCTTTGAATTGACAGTTGTGCCCCAATATTTTCTGCTCGCTCGCTCATTCCTAGCAACCCAAATCCGCCAACAGGTGGTATGCTACCAACCCCAAAACCCTGTCCATCGTCTTTAACGCGCAAAATACATTGTGTATTTTCATACGTTAACTCAACCCGAATTTCATTCGCACATGCATATTTAATAGAATTTGTCAATGCTTCTTGTCCAATTCGGAGTAAGTTATTCTCGACTTCGACTGGCAAGAGATAAGCGGCGCCTTTGATTTCGTAGATAATATCTGTATTGTTAGCGGCTCTCATTTGAGTAACGAGACGATGCAAAGCACTATCTAAGCTGCCTGACTCCAATAGCTGCGGACGAAGTGCTGTCACAGAACGACGTGCTTCGGTAAGTCCAGTTCGTGCCAATTCGTCAATTATTTCTAGGTGTGCCTGGGTTGCTGACAAATCATCTGCTATTACTTGAGTTGCAGCTCCTACTTGAACTAAAATACCTGTAAATGCTTGAGCTAAGGTATCGTGGATTTCTCGCGCCATGCGGTTGCGTTCTTCCAAAATTGAGGCTTCTTCGGCGCGTTTGCGTTCGCGCAGTGCAGCGAAATGCTGTTCGCTAATGTCTGTTACCAGCCCATAGTGTCCTTTTACAGTAGCATTAGAATCGAAATCGGGTATCAAGATAGCACTGATATACTTTTTGCCAATTGGATATGGAATTTCTGCTTCATAAGTTGTAATTTGTCCTGCCTGCGCTTGGTTAATGTATGGTTCAGCAATGTAATAAGCCGTTTCACCCAAAAGTGTACGCACAGAATTGCCCAAAATTTCATCTTGACTACAGCTAAACCATAACTCATAAGCCCGGTTAACAAACTGATAACGCTGATTTATGTCCACATAGCTGATTAAAGCAGGTAAAGCGTTGGTAATTAGCCGTAATTCCTGTTCTTGATCGTGCAGTGCGGCTTCGCTTTCCTGTAATGCTGCTGTCCTTTGGGCTACTTGTTGCTCTAAGGTACGGTTGTAATTAGCTAAAAACTGTTCTGCTTTTTTTCGCTCTGTAATGTCTTGAAAAGCGACAATAGCATAAGCTACATTGCCCTGCTCGTCAAAGACTGGAGTTCCCCACGCCTCAACTGGAATTGTGAGATTATTTCGCCGAATTTCCATATCATCAACTGTAGTGCGTTCGCCGCTCAACGCGCGGATGATTGGTAGTTTCTCTGTGGGATATTTTTGATCTGTTCCCGCCAGATAAAATTGATAAACTTCCGCAAATTGATCCGGCATCACAGAAGGATTAATCGCTTTACCCACTAGTTCAATTCTCCTTTGATTAGCGTAGTAAGGACGCCCAGCAGCATCTAATACTACAATTGCCACTGGGACAGCTTCTAGAAATTGGCTCATCTGACTTTCGCTCTTTCGCAGTTTCGAGTAGAGTTTGGCATTTTTAATTGCAATAGCTGCCTGAGTTGATAATAAATTCAAAATTTGCGAACGCTCTTTAGTAAATACTCTAGTCGCTAACTTATTTTCTAAATATAATACGCCAAGGAACTGACCTTGATTAATCAACGGCAAACATAAAATTGATTGAGGTTGATTGCACCGAATGTATGGCTCATTGGTAAAATTACCTTCATGAGTTGCATTATTTAAAATAATAGTTTCATGAGTACGAATCACATAATTAATAATTGATTCAGGTAGTTTATTTGCCGTTGATATAGAATTTAGTACCTGGGTAACACAAACAGTTGTACCATCTAAATCATTAAGTTCACCAAAAGCTTCAATCACCCATTCTTCAGCATTTTCCAAAATCAAAAATCCTGTTTGGACACCAGCATTTTCAATTAAAATTTTCATTAAAGAACGGAGCAATTGTTCTAGTTCAATTTCACTCGAAATTGCTTGCGATGCACGCATCACCGTCGCCAAATCGAAATCACTGTGTGAATTATGAGAAGCGGTTAATTGACTTGTGTTAATTGGCGTGTCAGCTATAGCTAGAGGCTGAGGAAATAGCTGCGGATAGCGCATTTCTAAATCTTTAACTTTTGCAGTTGCCCCCCAAAGCTCGTAGCAGTAATGTGCCTCCTTCATGTAAATTTGGGCGATTTTCTGCCTACCTCGTGCCAGATAATGTTTAGCTGCTAATTCGTATGCTAACGCCTCTTCTTGGATATATCCATTTTCCTTGGCGGCATTTATAGCTTGTTCATAAAATTCTTCTGCTTCAAACAACTGACCCAAAACTCGCGCTTTTTCTGCTTGCACCAAATGGTATTTATGCAAATAATTCATGGGTGCATGATGCGCCCATTGTTTCATTTTTTCCTGGTTTACAGCAACTTTTTTGAGAATCTCCTCCTGCGCTTGAGAGCTACTTTCAAAATAGATTGCAAGTCTTGCCAGAGAGTCATATAGGTAGTACAAAGAAACAGTGGGTGTAACTCTTATTTGGCTTAAATGACTTTCCGCTCTAACTGAATTTTCAAGTGCCTGAGCATACTCAGAAAATAGATAGCATAGAATAAGTTTGCTGAAATATCCTAAAAAAGTTGAGATTCTGTTTAGCTCGTGTTGTGACTGTCTCTCCTCATTATAAGCTTCGCCAATGAGACGGGTTGGAGTGCTTGAAAGACCCATCAAATTTAAGACAGTCTGTTGAAATATTTCAATATGGATCAGTGCTGTTTTCTGTTTAATTTGACGACGGAGCACTTCAGTGTATGTCCTCATTTCGCGTTCCAGTTCCACAAGTTCTTTACCGACAATAAACGCTTGGAGACAGTAAGCGTAAGCACCATAGGCAGCAAACTCTAAATCACCAGTTTCCAGCCCGCTTTGATAGACTTCCAGAAGTGGTTTAGCTATTTCTCTAATATGTTCTTTTCGGTGGATAATGAAGAAATTTACAATGAACAATGTCCGCGCTCTAAGTGGATGAGTATGGGTCTGTGACAATAACTTGAGAGCCAACTGTCCAAACTGGTACGCTAACTCAATGTTTCCAAGCATCCCACAAAGGATTAATCCACCAAAGTTGCTATAGACAAAGGGAGATATAAATGTATTACCGAACTGTATAGACAAGTCGATCTGTTTAGATACAAGTAGAGGCACTAAATCAGAAGCAGCAATATAGGCAAAAATCGTTACTCTTGACAGAATTCGCATTGCCGCTAACTGGTTCGGAACGCTCATTTGGGGCAAATGTATTAAGTTCTCGATTGGTGTTTCATTAAAGCGGGATACAATTGTGTCTAGTGTACGTTGAATATCTGATTGGCTTGGCTCAGAGGGAAAACTAATCCCTAGTTGCTGTAAAACTTGCAATCCTGTATTAATCGATTCTAATAGACGATTTTGTGCGAAGGCAGTTTCAATTTTGACTTCGTAAGCTTTTATGGTATCGAGAACCGTTTTAGCTTCTTGCAGAACAATCGTAAACCAGACTTCTACCTGTTCAAAATCGCCACATAAATACGCAACTTCTGTAGTTTCTAAAGCTAACTCTAAAGTCAGGTCATAGTTTGTTTGCCAGCTAGAGGTTTCCAGCCATGCCCTGCTTTTCGCTAAATATTTTTTAGCAATACTGTAGGCAATCGCTGCCTTTGCTTTCTGAGCGGCTAATAGATTTAGTTTAGCAATTTTATCTCTTTCTACTTGATTGCTGACTAGCTCAATCCCATGATTGAGATGATCAACAATTGTAAAAAGTTTTCCTAATACTTGCTCAGGCAGATTTTTTTCTAATAGATTGTAGCCAATTTGTAAATGAACTATTTGCTTCTCTGACTCATCAATTAAGGCATAAGCTGCTTGCTGTACTCGGTCATGTAAAAACTTATACTCTGAAATTAATAAGTCATTATTTAATTCAGATAGAGGTTGAATAAATCCACCTTGTATTGCTGGCAGCAAATCTTGAAAAACCACTGATAGAAATTTATTTTCATAAATAATCGATAAAGTATTTAAATCAAATTCAGCCCCAACACAAGCGGCTAAACGAAGAATTCTCTGCGTGACAAGAGGCAGTTTCTTCAACTTAATCAGCAGCAATTCTACAACATTATCGGTAATAGCTTGAGCTTCAATTTGAGCAATGTTCCACTGCCACCCCCCTTTACTTCCCCCCAAATGGGGCGATTGAGTTCTGTCAAAGGTCAACAAATTTTCGCTATACAGCATTCGCAAAAATTGATTAACAAAAAAGGGATTACCCTCGGTTTTACGCAGTACTAACTCAGCTAAGGAACGAACGGTGTTTAAATCCTGATATAGCGTCTCACTAATCAACTGACTCAACGGTGAGAGCGTTAACGGCGCCAAAATAATTTCTTGAAATACTACCCCAAGTTTTTGTAGTCTCTCTAGGGTTAATATGAATGGATGGGCTGGATGTACTTCCCCTGTTCGATAGGCGCCAATCAAAAATAGATATTGAGTTTGCTCATCTAGTAGCATCAACTCAACTAACTTCAGCGTTGCAGAGTCTATCCATTGCAAATCGTCTAAAAAGATCACAAGCGGATGTTCTTGAGTACAAAACACCCGCACAAACTTCTGAAAGATTAGATGAAAGCGATTTTGAGCTTCAATTGCTCCAACTTCTGGCAATTGTGCCTGCTTGCCAATAATTAATTCAACTTCTGGGATTACATCAATAATAATTTGTCCACAATTTCCCAATGCCGTTAGTAACCGTGAGCGCCACTGTTGTACTTGGTTGTCTGGTTCACCAAGCAGAGAAAGCACCAATTTTTTGAGGGCATCGACAATCGCACTGTAAGGAATATTACGCTGAAATTGGTCAAATTTACCAGAGATAAAATAGCCGTGCTTTGCCGTAATCGGTTTGTAGAGTTCCTGTACTAACGCTGATTTTCCTACGCCAGCATAGCCAGATACCAACATCATTTCGACTTTGAAAGTTGGATTGCCCGCATTGTAAGGCTCTTTTGTTTTCTGTGAATCAGTAACACGAACAAAAGCCGCTAGTAACTGTGCAATTTCTCTACCCCGTCCATACAGTTTTTGGGGAATTTGAAACTGTTCAGAAATATCTTGAAATGCTAGTTGAATGTAATCAATTTGACCAACTTGTTCTAATTGGGCAAAACACCTCTCTAAATCAGCTTTAATTGTCCAAGCACTTTGATAGCGGTCTTCTGCATTTTTCGCCATCAATTTTAAAATCAGGTTTGAAACTGGTTTGGGAATTGTTGTATTTATTTCACAAGGTTCAACAGGTTGTTTGGCTATATGACAATGAACTAGCTCAAGCATATCCGTTGTTGTAAAAGGCTTCTTTCCAGTTAGTAGTTCGTAGAACGTTACACCAAGCGAGTAAAAATCGCTACGGTAATCGAGTAAACGGTTCATGCGCCCTGTTTGCTCTGGGGACAAGTAAGCGGGTGTACCTTCTAATACATGAAGGCTTTTGAAAGTTGGATTTGTACGGTTAAATTGGGTAGCAATCCCAAAGTCAATAATTTTAACAATGCCAGTATCCGGATTCAAAACAATATTTCCAGGATTGATATCTTTATGAATCACATTAGCTGCATGAATTCTGCCTAAAATGTCTGTGAGGTCAATGGCAAGACGCAGAAAATTTGATAAAGGCATAGGGCAAAAAGTCTTTGGTATCCGTTGCATCCATTGCTCCAAAGACTCTCCACCAAAATCTTCTAATATAATGACGAGGGTACGTTGATATTCTTGTTGGCTATAGGCTTTAACAACTCCTTCCAAGTTCAGGCAACTGGTAATTTCATACTCCTGTTTGTAGCGCGTTAACTCTTGGGGAGAGGGATAATCTTGCTTGAGCATTTTTAAAATTATCGCTAGTCCATCGTTTTGGATGCCCCGATACACCGAAGATGTTGAACTTTCATAGATTTTGCTTTGGATGTCAATTCCAGATCGAGTAATCATTGAAATCTCTCCAAATAAGCATGAGCCATACTACCAATTGTATCGGTAATATGAATTTAATCTTACCTACTTAGCAGTACTTTTAAATCTGCCAGCAAAGATTTATATTTCTCTTGCTTATGATGATTACACGGAACCTTAAACTTTTAACCAATATTATGAAGATATTGAGTTAAGTGTAAATAATTGTAACATATCTACACCTGACTGCCTACGAACGTTGCATAAGATATGCACAAATACTGACTGACACGAGTAAATAAAATACTAAGATATTTTCAGTAAGCTTATACCTTGCATCTAACGGCAAAACTCGTAAAAAGCAGATAAAAAGCGTACAATTTTAGTAGTGTTTTCATCGTTTTCATATGGGTAAAGTTTGACGATTTTCTTTGCTTTATGAGTTTGAATCTAACAATTATTGTCAATAACTGATTTGATCTAGATCATAGTTGCGAGAAAAATTTTACCCATTTGAAAACTGTTTTAAACTAAAATAAGGGGGTAGTATAATTACTGAGGTTCGTCCAAAATAGAATTGTATGGTTGTGGGTCTGTAATCCGGTGTTGCATGTACTCTCGTCGAGCCTTTGCTATTTCTTGATAAACCTTTTTACGGGCTAAATTGACACTACCTAGAGGTGCGTGTTCTATTCGAGTATGCCAAGGTGTGAATGATAGTCCCTCGTTCAGGCGTCTGCGCTCTTCAAAGTCGAATTTCTGAGCTCGAATTCTGATAGTAGCAAGTTTAATAAACGGTGAATCTTTCTCTTCCCACTGTTGCATTGGGTTTTCAATAGGAGTTTTCTCATCGTTGACATAAAGTTGTACTAAAAAGTCAAAGGTTGCATCGAGAGCATCTTCTGACAAATATTTAACCATTGCCTCACGCAAGTAATTTTCTGAATTGGGTGTTGAACCCAAAGTATCATCCGAGTGAGGTTTTACAGAATATTTAATCGACTGGGAACCTAATTGATAGGGAGTAGTACTCCAATATTGAATCAGCAGTGGATTTGCAACTTGTTTGCTAGTAATTGCTTTGATAACTTCAAAAGTCGGTTCTAGCGACTTTAGTACTTCTGCATCTGCCTGACCAACACCAGCAATAGTCAAGTTAGCAAACCCTTGAGCATCTCGTACTATAAAAACCGGATGGTTAATAAATAGAAAATCTTGAGTTCCCTGCTCATCATCCAGCACTTTTTTACCTTCCACATGCAGGAGTTTAATTGCTAATGCGCGAATATCGGGTTCAGTATCCGATTTGAACTTACCACGCTTTTCTGCCTCGGAAGCATTGGAAAAACGTGCCCAAATTGGATAGGTATTAGGGTGAGAAAAAATACCTACCTGTAACGCTTCAGGAATATTATTTTCAACTATAAATTCTCCCCAAACTAAACCGTGGCTTTTAGGATGATCTTTCCGCAAGTCTGGTCCTTTGTGAGTTTGAACTTTGAGATCAATATCTAAAATGGTATCAGTTGCCGCTTCTTGTGCAGAAACAGATAAATTAGGATGGCTCATTGCTCTTCTCCTTATAATGTTTAGTGTGCTATTACTTTTTGCAGTTGCTTTGAGTAAACTGCGGCTTTAATTAAATCGGCGCCAAATTCGCCAATCATAATTGTGGGTGCATTAGTATTTCCCGTAGTGATAGTTGAAATAATTGATGCATATGTGACACGCAATTATTCAACCCCATATACCCGGAGTTCAGGGTCTACAACCGCCATTGCATCAGTTCCTATTTTACAGATTCCAACCGGATGAAACACAGTACAGCAAACTTCTCGAACGTAAAAAGAAATTTTAGTAGGTTGGGTTCCGCAAAGCCTCCACCCAACCTAAAACTCTATTGGATGCGTTATGTTTTCTGGCGTCAATTGTGTGGTGCTTGTTGCTATCATTGTGTGTGGACTCTTAAAGGTAATCCGTGCGTCTGGTTTTTGACAGGCTATCATTGTTTTAACGTGTTCATATTCATCATCACGGATATTGACGAATACATCGTATAAGTTGTCAACTTTGGGACGCCGTGATTCTGGAATTGTACCTGTTTGAAATTCATCGAACATATATAAGTCACCATCACGATAGTAATTAATTGCTACTTGTGGCGTCGCTTGTAACTTTAAGTCTTCTCCACGCTCAGACAGAAAAGTTTCATAGGTATGATAGGCATGTTTTTCAATCAGTTCCATCATGTAGTAAGCATATCTAGGTAAAACCGCGTATAACGGTACAACCACCCAGTAATAAGCTACAGCTAAATGTTGAGCAATAAAACGGTCTATCCAATTGTTATTGCCTCCTAAAGATTCCATTATTAATAAATGGTGCAGTTCGTTCCATGTCTCGGAAAAATGAACTTTTAACCAATCTGCTTTACGCCAATATCCAAGGGTTTCATATAGATGTAATACAGATAAATAAGCAAAGTAAGGAACGCGTGCAATAGTTTCTAAAACCCAGAAGCGCGGATAGGGACGATTACGATAAACTACATCGGTTAAGAATATTATAAAGCTGACAATAAGACGAATGATAAGTTTCATGGTGTCTCCTTTCAAATTGAATAATATCTTGGAAACCGGGTTTCTGCTTCTATTCTGCTCAAATCTTCGATTTCTTTCTCTGAGGTAGTTCAAGTTTTGTAAAGAAATTGGGAAGGGTAAATGTAGAGACGCGAGGAACATCGCGTCTCTACCTAAACATTGAGATTGTATCCGCTCTGACATTTCATACTTAGAATTAAGTCAGATGTAGAATCAGCAGAGGCTTTCAAGGGTAAATTAGCTGATACACAGGTCGTTAGAGCAAGCAGTAACGCGGATATTTTTAGTAGTGTTTTCATTGTTTTCTTATAAGTAAAGTTTGACGATTTTCTTTGCTTTATGAGTTTGATTTTAAGAATTATTTTCAACTATTTCTTTGAGCTACCTCATAATGTTAGTCCTTACAATTTTGCAAACAGCATATTTAATCCTTCGGTCATTGTTGGATGGGTCAAAATTCCATCACGTAGAACGGTGTATGGCATCTGAGCTTGCATTACCATTTGTACCGTTGAAATTATTTCACCTGCTGCATAACACAATATTACACAACCGAGAATACGTCCTGTCTCGGTATCCACAATTGCCTTCATCACCCCATCGGTTTGACCGAGTGTTTTCGCACGGGGAATATTTGACGCAGAAAGCTTCGCCACTCGAATGGCATACCCTTGTTGCTGCGCTTCAGTTTCGGTCAGACCTATATGAGCTAGTTCTGGGTCAATAAACAAGCAGGATGGAACCAAACGATTACGTGTACTTCGGTTGCCACCATCGATTAAATTCGCTTTAATAATACGGTTATCGTCGAGCGACATATGGGTATATTGCAGTCCACCATTAATATCACCTAACGCCCAAATGCCTGGTACATTTGTCTCTAGACGCTCATTAACTTGAATAAATCCGTGCGTATCCACTGCCACACCTGCAGCGTCTAAATTTAAGCTATCGGTTGTTGGCGCCCGACCGACTGCTACTAGCAAATGTGAACCCTGAATAGTTTTTTGACTATCAGCAACTTGGAGTTGAAGTTTAGTAGTATGAACAGAGCGTTCAACTTTTAATACTTTTGCTAAAAGTAAAAATTCAATACCGTCTCGTTCCAGCAGCGTTTGAACCGCGATCGCAATATCTGCATCTTGGTGCGACAGGATTTGTGTACTTTGCCCAATAACGGTGACGCGACAGCCAAAGCGCCGGAACATTTGGGCAAACTCCAACCCAATGTAGCCGCTACCGAGAATAATCAGATGCTCTGGCAACTGTTCTAACTCCATTATTGACTCGCTTGTCAAAAACTCAACTTCTGTAAGTCCAGGAATGGATGGAATTAACGGTCGCGTACCTGTATTGATAAAGAACCGTTCTGCGGTAAGTAACCTCGTGGCGCTAGAAGCCGTTGTAACTTCAATTGTTTTAGCAGCAACAAACCGTCCTGTTCCAATGATTAGTTCGTGACTTAGCGCAGTTTCTAGATTGTGCAAATTCATTTCACGCATTGATTGTACAACCGTTCGTTTGCGCTGAATTACTGCTGCTAAATCAACAGTGGGTGCATTGGTTTCAATACCATAAACGGAACTGTTACGCACAGTATTTGCAACTTCTGCACTCGCTACCATTGTTTTAGTGGGGATGCAGGCGACGTTAATGCATCCGCCACCAATCATGTTTAAGCTACGTTCAACCAAAGCAGTTTTACGTCCGTCAGCGACCAATGCAGGCGCCAGTGTTTTGCCCGCTTTGCCCCCACCGATAATAATGTCGTCATAGTATTCAGTATGCATTAATATCTCCTCGTTGGTCAGTGACAATAGCTGTCATCAACTGCCTGATGTTCCAGCGACCGCTATATCGAATTCCATTAATAAACAGTGCTGGGGTAGCCGTAACTCCACTTTGTAATCCACTTTCAATATCTTTATTAATGCGATTGACATGCACTTGTTTGGACATATCTTGCAGAAATTGGGAGATATCGAGTTTTAAATTATTGGCGTACTCTATAAGATAGCCGTTTCCTAACTCTTGTTGACGAGCAAACAAAATCTCATGCATCTGCCAAAACTGACTTTGGGCAGCAGCAGCTTCAGCCGCTTGGGCTGCGTGTTGAGCATGAGAATGAGTCTGTATTTGTGGAAAATGACGAAAGATGAAACATAAATAATTCTCTCCAAAAGAAACACTAAGCTGTTGCTGAATAACTTTTATCAGCCTGTAAACGTCAGCGCTCTGAGAAGATTCATAGTCCCCATACATTACCAACACCACGGTAGCACTCAGCACACCTTGTATGTGATCCTGCGTTAAAGGTGGGATGAATAACGAACTGGGGTCACGGTCATACTTCACTAATACCTCCGAGGGAAAGCAGGCTTATCGCTGCTAGATTGCCGTACATCCTTCTCCCTGCAATCTGTGTAAAGCAAACTCAAAGAAAGCAATAAGGATTGCTATAAGTGTTTGCATGAATTTAATATATCTAATCGACTCTAAAGAAGTCGTCCACTTTGAGTTGAAACTTTTGCCCAATAGTATGATTGATTTTATAGTCCATCTCAAAATGGAAGATTAGCTCCAACTAAAGTTGGAATCGAAATTCCAACTTTAGTTCTTTCCCATTAACCTTAACAATTCAAAATTCAAAATAAGCGCGACGCACAACGTAGTGAACAAAATTAAAAATTTAAGAATGAGGTAATTTTGAATTTATTAATTTAGGGGGTACTTCGGTAATTCAAAATTTATAATTAAAAATTCAAAATTATGAAGAAACATAAGTATTTTTGAATTTTGTTCACTACGTTGTGCGTCGCGCTTATTTTGAATTTTGAATTGATGAAGCCCCCACTAATTGCAATTTTGAATTTTGAATTTTGACGCCCATCGGCTTAGAGTTTTGGGATGAAAACCGTGTTTTCCTTGTGCTTCTTGTGGAGTTAGGTACATAGGAGCGCGTAAGTAATGTCTAAATTACTCTACTTTACTCCACTATTCTAGCAATAAATACTTAGGCTTATCAAAGATTGAGTTCGGACAATCCGGGATGATCTTTGGGACGATGACCAAGTATCCAGTGGTATTTGCGCTCGCTCTCCTTAATTGGCAGGTCGTTGATGCTGGCAATACGCCACCGCATGAATCCGTGTTCATCGAACTCCCAATTCTCATTCCCGTAGGAACGGAACCAGTTACCAGAATCATCGTGCCATTCGTAAGCAAACCGGACAGCAATTCGGTTGTCTAGAAAAGCCCAAAGCTCTTTGATAAGACGGTAGTCTAATTCTTTAAGCCATTTACTTGTTAAGAACTGTACAATCGCTTCACGACCAGATAGAAATTCTGAGCGGTTGCGCCAAACGCTATCCGAGGTGTAAGCGAGTGATACTTGTTCTGGGTTACGTGTGTTCCAAGCATCTTCTGCGATTTGGACTTTTTGGATGGCGGATTTGTAATCGAAAGGCGGCAGGGGTAATCGAGGATTTTCGGGGTTGTTCATAGTGTATGTATTAACATGAGTGGTCTAAGCTTATTCCTTAATCTATATATGGACAAAGCTTTTTCTGAATCATTTCCCACACCACGCGCCGCAGTTACTAGCACTCCAGAATCAATAAAAGTTATCTTCATGCGTCAGTCTCCTGTAATCCCCCACGACGGCCAGCAATTTCTTTTTCAATTTCATCTTGAGTTAATAAAGGTTCGCCCGCTTCAATTATTTTGGCACGAATTTGTCGCAAACCTTCTCCTAAAGAGGCTTTATTAACAAGTCGGCAGCAAACTCTAAATCTCCAACTCGTAGTGTGAAACTTAGCTAATCATATATAATTTCATCTTCTTGACGCCAAGCTGGGTCTACTAAAGAGATAAATATCAAAGATTCGGTTCCACAATTGCTAACAAATTGTTTAGCTTTGGGTGGGATATAAACCGCATCTCCTGGTTCTATAATTTTAATTTCATCATCTATATGCATTTCTCCTTTACCACTAAGTACGTAGTAGACTTCAGAGGTTCTTAAAGAGTGTAGTTTAGACGTTTTCCCTACTGGCAATATTGCATGAGCTAAACTATATCTTAAATCGATAGGTTGCTTATTAGGATGTAAAAGCTCTCTTAATATAGTGCTATCTCCGGCGCTAAATTCTTCGCATTCACTTAGTTTTATAATCAGCATTTTCTATGGTTACTTAATTTTATAGGAGTGGTTAATTAGAAATTGTATACTACAAGATTTTATCACAAATGTTTACTTAACTCTCTTGTCTGAATTGAATCTGTACAGGCGTTCCCGGCTTACCATCTTCAATTGGGACAATTGCCAAATAGCGTCGTTGGGTATCTGAATTACCTGCTATAATTTGTTTAATTGGTCCTAATGTAGTGACAATTGCGGCGCCAGCTAGATTACGTCGTAAACGAGAATCGCTTCCGTACAGCAACTCAATCTTTGCCATATCAATTGCTCCTTGATGGTGAGCAATCATCATGTCAGCAAAATCAACATCTGGATTGTCAGTCATTGAAACATTAGACATAGCAGTATCCATTGATATCATTGCTTGATTCAACCTAATATTTACGGGTGAATTACCTGCAAAGGCAGGCAATGAATCGAACACAAATAAACTCAGTATGAAAAAAAGTAGGCTAACGAGAATGTGCAGTGTTAGACGTAGGCTTAGCTGGACTTTATCCAAAATTAAAAACTTAGTTTCCTCTATCCAGCAAAAACCTACTCTGGACGGCACAGACTTTTTCCAAATTTTCCTAAAGTTTAAATTTTCCAACCTGGCAAGTCTGAGGAGAATTGGTAGCATCAGTTATGGATTCATGATTTGGGGATCAGGTCAAAGATAAGATTTGAAGTTTAAATTTTAGCCTCTTCGATTATTGAGGTGTACAAGTTTGACTGAAAATGGAGCGACCGTTCTCATACACCTCTAACGTTCCCTGCTTTTGGTGTTCTCCCTTACCCCCAAGCGCTTGATATTCATAATCACTATTTTTAAATTTATACACTTGGGCTTCACCTGTATTCTCTCCAGTTCCTTTGCCCAAACTCAAATTTCCTAGAGGTCCTGTACCACGATAAAGAAGTTCGCCCGAGTTATGCCTTTTCCAAACATTAACGGTGTACTCACTTTGGCACTTTAAACTGAGTAACAAGTCAGCCGTAGAGTCAGCCGAGGCAGGTAAGGAAAAATTGGCTGAAACACAAGTCATCAAACCAAGCAGTAATACAAATCGCTTCAGGAGTGTTTTCATAGTTTCCTATTATAGTTTTGAAAATCGTATAAACATCGGAACCTTGTAGAGATGTTACATGTAACGTCTCTAAATTTTATTACTATGCCCGATCTACATGATATTTATCCGTGGAAAGCATGAATTCAATATATCTAATCGACTCTAAGAAGTCGTCCACTTTGAGTTGAAACTTTTACACAACAAAGTGATTGATTTTGCAGTCCATCTCAAAATGGAAGGTTGGCTCCAACTTTAGTTGTAATTTTAATTTCAACTAAAGTTGAACTTACGCTCCGGAAGACTAAATATTAAGCTTTCTAGACTCTTTAACATCACACGCTCAACTCAAAAATCTACTCGTGGTATTTGGAGACGCCGTGTTGTTAGTGTTCAGATTTTTTGAAATAAAGCAGTATATTTACTAGAGTGCCAGTCCAGTATAATGCGTTGACGAATTAAACATACTATGTATACACTTATGTGCAGCTTATAGAGAATTGGTATAACCTAACTAAGGTTTGAATTTCGATTCCAACTAAAGTTGGAGCCAAGCTTCGGTTTTGAGATGGACTTATTCATCAATCATTTTATTGAACAAAAGTTTCAACTCTAAGTGGACGACAAATTTAGAGTCAATTGTATATATTGAACTCATGCAAATCTATTTACTGTTAGTGCTTGTGGGTGAAGCGCGAATTGTTCTGACCGCGATTCAACTGCTATTTTTTAAACTAGCTTAAGTAAAAGGCAGGAAAATGTGATGGCTCAATATAATTATGTTGTCATTGGTGCTGGCTCGGCAGGATGTGTCGTTGCCAATCGTTTGACTCAAGACAGTGAGTGCATTCCAAATGACTGGGATGGAGTTATCTACAATCGCTCGCTATGGGCTTAATCCAATTGTGATTGTCCTCAACAACGGTGGATATGCAACAGAGCGTCCATTGCTTGATGGCAAATTCAATAATATTCGGCTCTGGCAATACAGTCGAATTTCAGAGGTACTGGGTGCAGGTCGTAGATTTGACGTTCGCACAGAAGGTGAGTTAGAAGCCGCACTCCTAGAAAGCCTCACGCACCCTGAAAGTTTTTGTATCTTAGATGTGCATATTGGTTCGGATGATATCTCCCCAGCATTGCAGCGAATGACCAAAGAACTGGCTAAACAGGTTTATTAGCCGATTGACAAAACAGCAATAAATCAAGATAGGGGCACAAATAATATTATGTCCGGTTGATTGCCCATTATTCCAGACAATGTAAAGACCGAATTAATTCGGTCTCTACGAAGATTTTATTACGGTTACGTAACCTTTCATAGATTTTGCTTTGGATGCCAATTCCCGTAATCTGTTGCGTAAACAATTAAGACCTTTGTCACCTTGTACCTCCTACTTGTTGAAGTTGATAGCTGTTTGTGCATCAAAATGTCCAGTATCGAGTATGTCACCGCTTAAGACTTGCAACGAGATCGGTCACTTGACGTTGAGCCTCTGCGCTCAGTGAGTCAAAGTCGTCTAAGAAGAATTGACGTTCTAGCGTTAACCTCCGGGCATTGAGCAACCCTTCGATCTGCCAACCTTCGTCGCGTTTCGTTACGACGTATAGCGGCAGCGAATCTCGTGACGGTGAAGTTCCGGTTTGTCCGGGCAGTATTACCCTGATAAATGCGTTCATAAGCGCGAGTTTCGGGTTTACGAAGCGGACAAAATTCACTTCACCCTCCAGGCGTGTTCCTTTGACAACCGTGTCGAACGTTTGCTGATGAAATGCAGCGATTTCTTTTCGACCCTTGAGATGCGTGCCCTCAAACGCGATGAAATCAGCAGTTTCGCTGAACGGGGCAGCGAAGGCTTCGCCGCTACCTCGGTTCCAAGCATCAATCATCTGACGAGGGAAAGCACGGATTGCCGACTCGTCAGCAGTAGTGGTAGTTTGATCTGTTTGTGAATTCATAGTTTTGAGTTTTCCTTTTAAATGATATACCAGCTTTCAAGTGGCATAGAGGATGTTATGAACTCTGAAAATTATCGGCTCTGTGAGCCAGTTCCAGCCATTCCTCGAAAATCGCAACAACGAGGGCTGAACTTCGCTTCTAGACTAGGCTCTATAGAAGTTCATAACACCCTCTAAGAAAGATTTCCAGGTACACCCAGGATTTCGTCGCCAATTTCGCGCTTAGATGCTATTAAACTTGGAAATTAAGTTTATTGGCAATGCTTTGTGAGGTACGCTCCACTTTAATTAAATCTGCTGCTTTTTCGCCAATCATAATCGTCGGTGCGTTCGTATTGCCTGTGGTAATTGTTGGCATGATGGAGGCATCTACAACACGCAACCCCTCAATTCCATGTACTCGTAGTTCGGGATCTACCACTGCCATTGGGTCAGTGCCCATTTTGCAAGTGCCCACCGGATGCCACACCGTACTGCAAGTTTCCCGGACGTAAGCAACGAGTGCTGCATCACTCTGCTTGTCGGCACCTGGAGCAATTTCCTTACCGCGAAACTCATCCAAAGGACTTGCACCGAATAAGTTACGGAGTAATTTAATCCCGATAACGAGCTTTTGTACATCCGCTTCACTTTGGAGATAGTTCATCCTAAACATCGGTGTGTCTTTGGGGTCGGAGGAACGCAAACTGACACTGCCAATATTTTGGGGATGAGTTAAACAGACGAAACTTGTGAATCCTAAACCAGAGTGAGCATAACCAGGCGGTACCAACACAACAGGACCGAAGAGAAACTGTAAATCTGGCACAGCATCCAGATTACCCTCAGTATGTAAAAACAAGCCAGCTTCAGCGATACTACTGGTGCTTGCCGTGTGTAAATCCTGAGTTGCCTCGTGTGCTACGGACACGACAGGGTGGTCTTGGAGGTTTTGACCAACACCCGGTAAATCAGCCACTACCGGAATTCCCATCGCTTTCAGGTGTTCTGCACTCCCAATGCCGGAAAGCATCAGCAGCTTGGGCGAATCGAATGTGCCAGCACTTAAAATCACTTCCTGGTTGATCATAACTTGGTGCAGTGTGCCTTCGTGCAGATACTCCACCCCAACAGTACGGGTGTCCTCAAACAACAAGCGAGTTACCAACGCTCCTGTTGTCACAGTCAAATTGGGACGCTGGAGAATAGGCACAAGGAAGGCAGTAGCAGCACTGTGCCGCTTACCATCCTTGATCGTCAACTGATAGAGTCCCGACCCTAACTGCTGCATCCCGTTGGCATCAGGATTATGCTCATATCCGAGTGCCACCGCTGCGTCTACAAAGCGTTGGGATACCACAGCAGGCGCAATCAAATCGGTGACACTCAACTCTCCATCGACCCCGTGAAATTCGGACGCGCCTCGTGAGGAGTGTTCCGATTTCTTGAAGTATGGCAAAACGTGCTGGTACGACCAACCGGGATTCCCCAATGACTGCCAGTGGTCATAATCGTGAGGATTGCCCCGCAAATAAATCATGATATTAATCGAACTGCTGCCACCCAAGACTTTGCCACGGGAACAAAAGATTTTGCGGTTATTGAGGTAAGATTCGGGCTCGGAGAAATAGCCCCAATCCACCTCAGAGCCTAGTAGACTGAGGCATTCTGCTGGTATCTGAATTTCTGGTTTCGTATCGGGGATACCTGCTTCGAGGAGTAACACGGAAGTTTCAGAGTCTTCTGTCAGACGGTTGGCGACCACGCAGCCTGCCGAACCTGCACCAATCACAATGTAGTCATAGCGAGCTAGAAAATTCATGTTATAAAACTATTAAACGAAGTACGTCCAAAGCAAACTCAAAGAAAATAAGGGGCATTACTATCCGTGTTCGCATAAATTCAATATATGCAATTTACTCTAAAAAATCGTCCACTTCAAGTTGAAACTTCTACACAATACAATTATTGATTTTGCAGTCCATCTTAAAATGGAAAGATGCTTCCAACTTTAGTTGGAAGCCAAATTTAAACCAAAGTTGGACTTAACGAATTGCTTTGAGAGATGATACTCTATTATTTAGCTGACCAATACTTCCAACAGCTTCGTCTGGTCCAACATCTATATATGCACCACTGAAGTTTTTGCCTTCGTAAAATCTCCATTTCTGACCATTATTGACTTGAATCGCTGAGGCTTTGTCGTTAAATCCAACTTCACTTAAATCTGCCACGGCTTTGTTCGTCTTAAATGATGCTCCTCTACCAATTTGCCCATCCCATAAAGTCACATCTGGTACGGTTTGTGCCGATACACTTGTTTGGTGCATGGCGCCAGATATTAAACTAGCACTTAAAACTGCCAAAACTGTTAATTTCTGAGTTAACATTATTTTTTTCCTTGAGAACAGCGGGTGTGAGTTCGTATTTTTTGGGAAGTAAATTATCAATGCGCTCGTATAAATTAGCAATGATTGGTGTTAACTCTGGTCTGGAGTTATCTTCTAAAATTTCGCATCCTGATTTGGGTTGAATTACATATAGAAAACGTGCCCATTTACCGTTACTGTCTTTACAGTCGCTCATTAATTTACTCAAAATATCAGGTTGAATGGAGCCGAACACCCCTAATAACAAGTTTTTTATATTGTTACGTATACCAGATGCTCGTAAAGAAATTACCCCATCACCATTGTAAAAACCCAGTAGATTTTCTTCATCGTTACCTTTTCCATAGCGGTATTGATTTTCCGATTTAAAGACTCCTGCAAGTTCGTCAGCAGCCCAAAGTATACCTTTATCTGGAAAGTTTTGTACTTGAGTTAATAAACCTTCTCCTGTAGTTTGGTTAAACCATAAAAGTCGCAATGCAGGTTTTTTTGGTTCACCATTAGGAAATTGTTCTTTGCGTTCTTTTTTGTCGAGAGATTCATACTCTTCTAGTTGCTCAAGGTATTCTACTAATTGCTGTTGATATTCTGCTTCTATTTTATGCTGCAAAATTGCCAATGGTTTTGTGACTATTGCTTTGTAAATCGGAGTTTTCTTTTGACTCGATTGTGCGACAGTTGCAGCAAAAATATTTGGTGTCAATTCAAAATCTGTTTTGTTAATTAACCTGACTCTCGTTTGGGCATTATGTAGGGAAGAAGCTGTTGCTAATAGCGCTGTAAAATAAACTTCGGGACGTAAATTTAAATCAGATGCAAGTTGCTTGATGGGGTTCGCTAAAGCAGCAGGTAAAGCATCCGCAATGTCAAATCGATGCTGGCTAGCGCTTACAAGTTTATCGACTGCTGTTAGCATTGATTCTTGTAACTCTAGGTTTTGGCTCTCGACTAAGCATTCTGCGTAAATTCTTTCGATTAGCCTTTCTGTGAAACCAGTGCTTTTTGCAATTTCTGCCAACTTAATATATAGATGCTTTTTGGGAAGCTCTTGAGCAACTAAATCTTCTATCTGAGTAAGTAGCTCGTTTGCGGTAATGGTTTTGGCTGCTGGGTGTCGAATTACTTTATTACCAGTGGTAGTTTTTATGAAAGTACGCCAGTACCAACCGCGCACGCAGTTGTTGACACCTTCTTCAGAGCAACTAGGACTAGGATTTGACTGTTGAGCTGCAAACCAAATTTGCTCGAACTGGTTTTTGGGTTTATCATCGTGTAAACCAACTGCAGCGCACCAATTCCATAATATTTGGTATGGGTTACCGTCAAATTGTTGACCTATTCTTTCTAAATAGTTAGCAGTCCCTATGAGGTCGCGAGCAAGCATTGCAGCAGTGTCATTGCGCCCACCCTTAATTACTTCATTGTTATTTAGAATACTTCTAGCTTCTTTGGAGAGGCACTCGATTAAAGGAACTCGCTCTGGTACGGGAAGTTGAATATCGCTATAACTTTGTCGTGGTGATTGGTTGAGCATTAACTCAATTACCCAAGTGGGAACTTCTGCTATTTCGCATTCATCAAAATGAACCACCCATTTATACTCACCTGTCTCAGGATGAACGCTCGGTGTTAAAACGCTTGCACAACCAGACCAACGGAATTCTAGAAGTTGGGGCTTGCCATCTTTATCTTTGACTCAAAAAGAGCTTGCTATGTTAAGTGACCATACTGTAGAACAAATTGCCGCTTTTGAATAAAAAAATTACCATAATGCAAGTTATCTAAATTTTTTGGCTGTAAGTAATGCTTTAGGAGTTACTATTAAAGATGGTAAATTTTTTGCTCAAATAGATGATTTTTATAAGCAAGAGTTGTTGAGCATACGTCAAAGGGAAGCTTTGGATAATAAGGTTAAGGCTATTTCTTGAGAGGTGCATTTATTTGGTATTGAACAAAAATGTTGACCGCAGTCCCTGCCCATAGTTATGCTTAGGTGGGCTGTGTTCAAGACTCCAGGATTGATTAGGATTTTCCCTCACATTTTAAATAATTAATCACAACCACTTCCATTTCCTTAAGTAACTGTTCTTCATGCGAACTCTCCCATTCATCAAAAATGCTATCGCAAAGCACATAACATATCCTCGATTTCCAATTAGCTTCAGACATAGTTAAATTTGGTATTTTCAATCTCAAAAAGAGAGCAAATTTAGAAATTATTTCTTGTCTAATATTCTGTGCTAAGTCTCTTGTCTTTTGGTTTTTGACTATTTTCTGCAACTCAGGTGAAGACTGATAGCGAGAGTTTAGTTCTGTAAATAGCTGTATTAGTTTTTTTACGCACTCGTCCAAACTTAAATCAATAATATCTTGATTAAGAAGCTGGTTAAAGCTTGATATCAAATCATTGAAGTAATTTTCCAGGATTGCATGAGCAATTTCCTCTTTTCCCCCTTTAAAAGCGTGATAAATCGAGCCTATAGAGACTTTAGACACAGAACTGATAGTACTCATAGGGACATTTTTATAGCCTTCTTGAGCAAAAAGCTGGTCTGATACTTGGAGGACTTTTTCTTTAATCGACATAATCTGTAAAAAATATATTATAACAAAGGACTTGACAAATTAGAATACTCATTCTAATTTAAGATAAGCTTTGTTCTAAAAGTAGCTTCAAACCTCTTTAGTGTCAATTTTTAACTTTTATTTATGAATACAGCAATTCAAGTTGCTTACCACACTTTGGCTCTTGCCGCTGATTTTAACGCTAATACCGACCATGTATTTAAGCTTTTTGACACTCTCAGTGCCACAGTGCCTCCGGAAATAGTTGAACAAGAAGCCAGTAAAATGATCCAAGCTAATTCGGGGTTGAAGGAAATGTATGAGTCGCTGAATCCTAAATACATTACTCTTCCCTATGACCTAGAAGCTTTGAATAATCTACCGGGAGGAACTCTAGGTAAAATGTATGCAAATCATATGATTGAGAATAATTTTAACCCTGAGTTTTATTTACATCACGATATTTCAAAACCTTCCTTATGGTTGTTTGACAGAGCCAATAAAACTCATGATATCTGGCATGTTGCTACTGGATTTGATGCTTCTCCTGAAGGAGAAATTGGACTGAACAGCTTTTACCTAGCTCAAAGACCCGCTGCCGATTATGCTCTTATCAATATTTCTGGTATCTTGTCATCACTCAAATCCGGAAATCCTCAAGACATTGACAAAATGACGCAGGCTATAAGTGCAGGTTATCGACAAGGTAAAGAGGCGAATCCACTTATTGGCGTAAAATGGGAAGATATTTGGGATAAACAAATTCATGAAATAAGAAAGGATTTAAATATTACAATTTAATTAGCTAAAGAAATGTTCAGTTAACGGTACTTTACCTTGCAGGTAATCAAATAAGTTATATCAAGCCACTATCTAGCTTAACTGTTTTAATGTCACTCTCGCTGGAAAATAATCCAGTTAAAGATTATATTTGTCCTTTGGGAGAAGATTTATGTCGTTAGGGAATCTGAAATGAGCGAAATAAACTATTTTTTTACTCGCAACTTGAATTCTGCTACAATTTCTAAATGACTTATTAATAAAAAGTAAAAAATGTATGATACAAACTGAAAATAAGATAATTAAAAATAAGAACTATTTACTTGTAATAGAAGATAATAACTTAAATAATGACGTACAATATTTAAAAGAAATTTTCTGCGGAAAGATAATAAGTACATTGGCAGAGTTGCCTACAAATGTAAATGAAATAAAGATTTATGCATGTGGTGATATGTCCACAATAAAAGATTGTAATCTGCCTATATTTGTAATTCAAGAATACTCTATAACTGCTAGCACTAACCTCGGTGCGAATTTTACAGATATTTCATTAGGTGAAGTACCTATTTCAATACATGATGCTGGTGTATATTACAGGCGTTTATTTAAGGGAGTAGATTATTTTTATAAAATAACATCTGAACATGAATTCCAAGAATTAACTGAATCTAACAAAGGGGTTAGCGCTTTAAGAAAGGGTATTTATTTGTGTGAAGTAATTAAATAAGAGAGTGGGTGTGTAAAAGAAGAAGTGTTACATTTTAATTTATTACGTTGCTCTAGTAATTTAAAAAGTCCTACAGATAATTTTCGTGCAACTGACCGGGCAATAGAGTCAGGAAAATAATAGAACAAGCTTTATATACCCGCCCATAAATTATACATTGTGTATTGCAGATACATTAGAGCCTAAAAACTAAAATTTGGCATAACCTCATTAAACTGTACAAGTATTTCGATTTTAATTATATAGAATCCATTTAACACTTTTCCCTTACCAGAGAAACCCAAACTGCATCAGTATCATAAAAATCACCTTTTTGTTCGAGTTCAAAATCTCCTAAAAGTACTCCTATCCAAACTTCTACAAATGCCATTTTTAAGCTTTTGGCAATTATCTTTAGTTGCATTTTATTTTCGCCTTTTTCTTTAAAAAAGGTTAATATCATTTTTTTCCATAGCTCAACATTTTCACTACCAGCTAAAGTCTTGATATCATCAATAGTGTGGATTTGAGCCAAGAATAAGTGAGAGTCATTTTCGCTAAGTTCTATAACAGCAGCTTCTTTATCCACTCTTTGAGGGTAGTCATGTTTAGCGTGAGTGGAATACATTTGCTCGATTTCAGGTTCTTTTAAATCTTCTAAGTCAATCCTAGAAGTCATACGCACAATGCCGGTAAATAAATCGAAACTGACTAGGGGGCCATCTTTATCGTTACTATCTCTTGTTTCTGCTAGCAAAGTTTGTGACCGCTCTTTCAAGTAAGCAGCATGTTCCAAAACAGCACTGCTTCCCAAACTCAGCTGCTGCTCGATTGTAAATGCTTGTAGGCTATCGAATAGTAATGTCCATGCATTATATGCGTCGTGTTGTACGGATTCAGAAAACTCATCTAGCGCTTCCTCTAAGTATTCCATATTCAAATAAATGTATTTATTTAACTTTCAGGGTGCAGCGGACAGGGACGTATGGGACATTTTTCAGGGCTAACCTCGAAAATATCTTTGTATTTATTGAGACTCGTACCGCACTGCTTTGAAAATGCTTCAAGTACTTGCTCCGTATATTCCCTAATTGTCCCACCAGTTAACCCAAAGCAATGTATGGGTTGCAGCTTACACTCTTGTGTTTGTCCCTGCCACAATTCAGCACCCAAAGCGTGTAAAGGTCGCTCTCCGGGGTCTTTATAAAGTAGGAGAATTGCAAAATAATTCATATGTGGCTCTACAACAACAGATTGTATAGTGTTTTCGCCATTATTTGTTCGTGCTTGTTTTCTGTAAAAAGAGCGACGGTTATGACAGTATTTGTCGTCCCAGCAGCCATCACCCTCTTCACCGTGTAACAGCCTTGCTTTTTTGGTGGTTAGCTGGGAGCAAATTGAACATTTTTTTTGAAGTGGCCTTGGCACGGTTCGCAATACCCTCCGGGAAGACCTCCGGTCTACGCAGTTCGCAATATGCCGAGGCGGCAGGCTATTCCCTAAGAGGGAACACTTCGTGAACGCGAACGCAATTCGCACTTAATCAACAATTATACAGTTATCTAATTACTTGCAAATTGGGGTTGACTCGTTAATTATACAGCCTTCTGTAGGCTCGTATTAAAGGTGCAAATTCTGGAAACTTGAGTGATAGAGCGTTCTATCTCACAGTCCCATAAATCCCTCTTGTATATATTAGATGTGATTTCAGAAAAAAAAGACTATACTTTTGATTACCAGAGCTTTAACTGTGACAAAGAAGCTTTCTTTTTACATAGGGCAGTAGGGTTAGGACAGCGATCGCCGACTTATGTTGGTTGCAGAGCGGAAACTAACGACTTTGATAAATTTTGTTTTATGGGCAAATTCACTTCACCTTATGCGCGAATTTGAATAAAAAAATCAAAAATTTCATTTTATGCGCGAATTCTATAGGTTGAAACCCTTATAAATTCGTTTCCAGGATTTTACTTTATGCGCGAACCGACAATTACGTTGTTTTAAGCATCAATTTTCGCACAACCTTGCTAATTTTTAAGCGCTCCGCTCCACTTCGTGAACGCTCATCCGTGCTAATTTCCAGAAAAATTCGCACGAAGGACGCAAATCCCAGGATTTGACAGACACGGAGAGTAAAAGCATTGTGTTGAATAGCTTCCAGCATCTTTACTGGTGTTTTACTTCTAATTTTATTTTTTAGCGGTAGCTTTGTGTGAATTCATTACTGTATAAGGCTTATAGCTTCCAATTATAGAAATTAGCGACTTCTGCGCGTTCACGAAGTGGAGCGGAGCGCTTAAAAAATTAGTAGCTTTTGTGCGAAAAATTAGCGGCTTTTGTGCGAAGATTAGCGCCTTTTGCGCGAACCGACACTACAAAAAAATAGGCAACTTTTTACCTCAGGTGAGATATTAATCGTAGATTAAATCGTACAAAAGATAAGTGGTACTTATTTTACGTTGTAGTGTTTATAATTTTTGTAGTACCTTAAATTCAAGCCATAATCTGACCAAATTAATCGCAAATTGAACATTTTCCACCACCTGACACGACAGAACAAACGCACTTCCACTTAAAGAAGGAGTCTCACCTAGAAGCTTTACCCGCATTATGTTTCGTTCCTTAGTTATTTTTTTGAAATAACTATTGACAATAATAGTAAACTGTGATAATTATATATTCATAACAGCACAAATTTTTTTATAGGTAGATAATTTTTACAAATTTTTACAGTTTTCAGGTACGACAGTCTTCGTGTTTCCATTCTGAATCTGACTTTTTACGGGATGTGGAAAAAAATCAAAGGACCTAACCCCCCAACCTCGCAACTTCTATGAGGGAAGGGGAGAAGAATTACTTCCCCTTTCCTTTAGGAGAGGGGTTAAGGGAGAGGTTTTGAAGATACCGTGAAAAGTCAGATTCCGAATCCCCTATTTTTTTTGTCCAAAGTCCAAGTTATTATCAGCAGCACAATATTTAAAAATAGATAAAAATCTCACATATCCCTGTGCTCACTTAATTCCTTCTTTGTTTCGACATCCTAATGCTGAATTATTTAGAATTAAGCCATTTAGTTTGAGTGCGAAACTGAAAAGTTTCATCCCTAATACTAAAGAAGCAATTTTACTTTTTGTTTTAATTTTGATTAGTTCTAATTCATTAGTTCAAAAATCTTTGTTAGAAACACGCTTGTTTTTGCAAGCTGCTTACCGTCAATCGACATCACAAATACAAAAGCAACCTTTTCCAAAGGTTTTATTAGTACAAATTGATAATGAATCTAGAAAAAGGAATTTAGTTAAGCTTCGTAATATAAAGCCAATAAATCATGAGTATATTGCTAGCTTGATAAATCGACTAACTGTAAAGAAAGCTAAAGTGATTGGTATTGATTATATATTAGATACTCCGCAAGGAAAAGGTGATATAATACTTGCGAATACACTTAAGGCTACTGTAAATTCACCTAATAATACATGGTTTACATTTGCTAAAACGAAAGACAAAAACAATGAATTATTAAATATACTTCCCAATATTACTCAATCAAATTGGAGTTTAAACGGGGATATAGAAATGTTACCTGGATACATGGATTTATCTCAAAGTTCAAGTGATTTGAATGATAGTACCAAATTCTCAACTCTTCTGGCAATCAGCCATCAATTACATATTTCACCTCGGCAGAAAAATACACCTAAGCTGCAATTTAATTTAAACAGTCAAACAGATTTCAAAAAACAAATAAATTCATTTATTAAATATAATAAAAATAAAAATGAAAATATAATTATCAATTTACCTCGTGCTAATTTACAGCCAATTACTCAGTTGGGTTACTTTTTGCAGCAAATGTGGTTGCATCCAATTATTGATTTTTCAATTTCCCAAAATCAAGTGTATCAACCCATAAGTGTTTGGCAACTTTTAGAAGAAAAAGGTGCTAATTTATCCCACGTGCAAAAACAAGTTGTGATTATCGCTGCTGGAGGATACGGAACAGCGGGAATAGCTGCTGATGGTGAAGATAATTTTGATTTACCACTTGCTGTAAAATACTGGCGTAGTCAACAAAGTCAGGAAGAAAATCCACGTTTAGAGAGTCCTATTTTAACTGGTGGAGAATTTCACGCTTATATGGTGCATCACTTGTTAAATAATAGATTAGTCATACCAATTCCTGATTTGTGGATGGTTGTACTTGCAATATTTTTAGGTAAGTGCAGTGCTCTTTATATACAAGAAAATATGCGCTATCGATGGCGATGGGTGACTCTTCTAAGCCTCAGTACTGCTATCTATGGAATACTGAGTTTACAAATTTACGTAACAACTTTGGCGATATTATTGCCTTGGGTTCTGCCCTCTTTAACTGTTTGGGCATACGTTACACCTGTTCTGATTAAGAAAAAAAGCTAATGAAAAAATTACACTTGGTTTTATTAAGTATAGGATTATTAACTATTACTTTTGTCAATTCACCTAATTTACATAGTGACATGACAAATATAGCCTTAGCGCAAAAGGGTTTTTCTTGGAGAAATCTTTTTAGTGGTCTATTTACCCCCAAACCTCCTATCAAACCCCGTAGAGGTGGCTCTCGTGGTGATATTTGTATGGTGTCTCCAGACTTATCTGGTGAAAAGAATCAACCTCGAATTGTTTGGAGTGATAAACCTTTATTTTTATGGAGAGGTAGTTTGATTAAGACAGTTGGGCTGAGTTCATCTGCGGATTTGGACAAAAATATCATTTTTTCTCATCCAATTGCACCAACGCAAGAGTTTGTCAGCTACAAGGGTAAAGCGTTACAGCCAGGTGAAACTTACTATTGGTGGCTGTCCTTTGATAAATCTCCAAATGCGTTTGTCTCATTTAAAGTCATGGAACCAGAACAGAGACAGCGCATTGCTAAAGACTTGCAGAAATTGGAGCAGGAAAAGAAAACTCGGAAAGCGACTGCTGAGGGTATTGCTTTAGCAAAGACAAAGTATTTCTTAAAGCAACAACCACAATTATGGTCGGATGCTTTGCAACAAGCTTATTTGGTTAGTAATCCTTCACCAGAATTAAGCAAGCTGCGTGAAGATATTGTTGGGGAGTTGTGTAAATCTGGCAGACCTGGCTCTTAATCTCTTGTGGAAAGCAACAGAAAGCGAATTTTTGGTATAAGAAACTGTAATAAAGCACCATAGTGAGAAAAATTATATAAATACAGGAATTTTCTAGTTAGTGAAATACAACCGGGCGAGCAAGGATGCCCACCCCACAAGAGTTTGACATTAAACCTATGTACCTCATTTACCTGCAAACTGCTGTATCTGTGTATCCAACGAATCAAAATATTGCCTAGATTTACGTGTTTTGCATATGTAAGTCATCACGAGATATATAGAGGATTGAGTAAGTATTTCTTACGCATTTTCACTGTTAAAAGGGTTCTTTAAATGAGCAAGAGTTTTAAAGCTTTATCAAAATTAACAAAAACAAAGCCACATCAATTCAAAATTCAGAATACCCTCCGGGAAGACCTCCGGTCTACAAAATTCAAAATTAGCCAGCTAATTAAAATTAGGGGGTTGTCATTTCGTGCTAGACAAAAGCAGACTTTTAATGTAACGAACTTGCATAGACTTATCTGCGTTGGTGGGTTATCATTTTTGCTGACCCTTTTCTCGCCTTTTATTGGCTACCTCTCTCCCTACTCCTCATCATTACAAGTATTAGCGCAGAGTAATGATGCAAAGAAGGCCCAAGCAGATAGGTTATTAGACCAAGGTAAAGAACAGTTTCAAACAAGTCAATTTGAAGCCGCATTAAAATCTTTCCAACAAGCGCTCGATATTTACCAAGAGATAAAAGACCGTCAGGGAGAGAGTCGAGTACTGGGTAATCTCGGTAATGTCTACTTGAATATGGGAGATTACCCCAAAGCGATTTATTACCAAGAGCGAAGCTTAAAAATCGCCCAGGAAATAAAAGACCGTCAGGAAGAGGCTAATGCACTGGGTGGTCTTGGTAATGCCTACCATAGTATAGGAGACTACCCCAAAGCTATGAAGTACCAAGAGCAAAGCTTGAAAATCGCCCAAGAAATAAAATACCGTAAAGGAGAGGGTGCTGCACTAGGTGGTCTCGGTAATGCATACAATAGTATGGGAGACTACAAGAAAGCCATTGAGTTCCAAGAGCGTTGGTTGAAAATTGCCGAAGAAATAAAGGACTATCTGGGAGAGGGTAGAGCACTGGGTAATATTGGCAATGCTTACAGTATTATGGGATACTATCAAAAAGCTATTGAGTACCACGAGCGTCACTTGAAAATTGCCCAAGAAATAAAAAATCGTATGGGAGAGAGTGCTGCACTGGGTAATCTCGGTAATAGCTACTATAGTATAGGAGACTACCGCAAAGCAATTGAGTACCAAGAGCGAAGCTTGAAAATAGCCCAGGAAATAAAAGACCGTAAAGGAGAAGGTAGCGCACTGGGTAGTCTCGGTAATGCGTATAGTAGTATGGGAAACTACCCCAAAGCAATTGAATACTATAAGCGTTGGTTAAAAATCGCCCAAGAAATAAAAGACCGTCTGGGAGTGGGTCAATCACTGGGTAATCTTGGTAGTGCCTACGGAAATATGGGATACTATCAAAAAGCTATTGAGTACCAAGAGCAAAGCTTAAAAATCGCCCAAGAAATAGAAAACCGTCCAGGAGAGAGTCGAGTACTGGGTAATATCGGTAATGCCTACTATAGTATGGGAGACTACCCCAAAGCTATTGAGTACCAAGAGCAAAGTTTGAAAATCGCCCAAGATATACAAGACCTTCGGGGAGAGGGTACTGCACTGGTTAACCTTGGTGCTTCCTACTGGAGTATGGGAGACTACCCTAAAGCTATTGAGTACCATGAGCGAAGCTTGAAAATTTTCCAAAAAATCAAAGCCCCTCAGGGAGAGAGTACTGCACTGGGTAATCTTGGTAATGTCTACAATAGTATGGGAGACTACCCCAAAGCTATCGAGTTCTATGAGCGAAGCTTGAAAATAGCCCAAGAAATCAAAGACCGTCAGGGAGAGGGTGTTGTACTGAGTAATATCGGTAGTGCTTACAGTAGTATGGGAAACTACCCCAAAGCTATTGAGTACCATGAGCGAAGTTTGAAAATTGCTCGACAAACAAAAGACCGTCAGGCAGAGGGTAATGCACTGGGTAATCTCGGTGGTATCTACTTCAGTATGGGAGACTACCCCAAAGCGATTAAGTACCAACAGCAAAGGTTGAAAATCGCCAAAGAAATAAGAGACCGTAAAGGAGAGGGTAATGCACTGAGTAATCTTGGTAATATCTACTATAGTCTGGGAGACTACCCCAAGGCAATTGAGTACCAAGAGCTGAGCTTAAAAATCACCCAAGAAATAAAAAACCTTCCGGGAGAGGGTGCAGCGCTGGGTAATCTTGGTATTGCTTACAGTGGTATGGGAGACTACCCCAAGTCAATTGAGTACCATGAGCGAAGCTTGCAAATTGCCCAAAAAATAAACAACCGTCCGGGGGAGGGTAATGCACTGGGTAATCTTGGTAGTTCTTACAGTAGTATGGGAAACTACCCCAAAGCGATTGAGTTCTACGAGCGAAGCTTGAAAATCGCCCAAGAAATAAAAGACCGTAAAGGAGAGGATGCAGCACTGGGTAATCTTGGTGTTGCCTACAGTAGTATGGGAAATTACCCCAAAGCGATTGAGTACCAAGAGCGAAGCTTGAAAATCTCCCAAGAAATAGAAAACCTTCCGGGGGAGGGTCAATCACTGGGTAATCTTGGTAACGTCTACAATAGTATGGGAGACTACCCCAAAGCTATCGAGTTCTACGAGCAAAGCTTGAAAATCGCCCAAAAAATCAAAGACCGTAAAGGAGAGAGTGCAGCACTGAGAAATATCGGTATTGCATACTTGAATATGGGAGACTACCCCAAAGCGATTGAGTTCTATGAGCAAAGCTTGAAAATCGCCCAAGAAATCAAAGACCGTAAAGGAGAGGGTCAATCACTGGGTAATCTTGGTAATGCCTATAGTAGTATGGGAGACTACCCCAAAGCTATCCAGTTTTATGAGCAAAGCTTGAAAATCTTCCAAGAAATAAAAGACCGTAACGGAGAGGGTAATGCACTGGGTAATCTTGGTGGTGCCTACTTGAATATGGGAGACTACCCAAAAGCGATTGATTACCAAGAGCGAAGCTTGAAAATTTCCCAAGAAATAAAAGACCGTTTGGGGGAGGGTCAATCACTGGGAAATCTTGGTAATGTCTACCGAGCGTTGGGAGACTACCCCAAAGCCATTGATTACCAAGAGCGAAGGTTAAAAATCGCCCGAGAAATAAAAGACCGTAACGGAGAGGGTGCTGGACTGGGTAATCTCGGTGTTGCGTACAGTAATATGGGAGACTACCCCAAAGCTATTGAGTACCATGAGCGTCACTTGAAAATCGCCCAAGAAATAAAAGACCGTCAGGGAGAGAGTGATGCACTAGGTAATCTCGGAGCCGAGTACTGGAGTATAGGAGACTACCTCAAAGCTATTGAGTACCACAAGCGTCAATTGAAAATCACCCAAGAAATAAAAGACCGTAAAGGAGAGAGTAATGCACTGAGTAATCTCGGTGTTACCTACAGCACTATAGGAGACCACCTCAAAGCCATTGATTACCACAAGCGAAGTTTGAAAATCACCCAAGAAATAAAATACCCTGAGGGAGAGAGTATTACACTAAATAATTTAGGACTTGCTTACTATAAAACCGGAAATCTTCAGTTAGCAGAAAGCATCTTTTTTGATTCCATAAAAGTTAAGGAATCTCTACGAGGAGGGTTAAAAGACAACAATAAAATCACAATTTTTGATACACAAAGAAACACCTACAGCAATTTACAAAAAGCCCTCATCGCTCAAAATAAAACTGATGCTGCGCTATTAATAGCCGAACGCGGTCGAGCTAGAGCTTTTGTGGAACTACTTGCGAATAAACTATCGGACAACCCCAACGAACAATTAGCAACTCCACCCAACATTGAGCAAATCAAACAAATTGCCTCCGTGCAAAACGCTACTCTCGTACAATACTCAATTATGTATGATGATTTCAAAGTCGAAGGTAAAACACAAGTAGAAGAATCAGAGCTTTATATCTGGGTGATTAAATCAACAGGAGAAGTAACTTTTCGTAAATCCGACCTCAAACAATTATGGCAAAAAGAAAATACTTCACTCGCACCATTAGTAATTAATAGCCGCTCATCAATTGGTGCTAGAGGTCGAGGTATTGATGTCACTTATAATCCTGATAATAATAATGCATCTAAAACAAAAAACAACCTCAAACGTCTCCACAAGTTATTAATTGAACCCATCGCTGATTTATTACCCACTTCTGAAAATGATAAAGTCATATTTATCCCTCAAAGGTCACTATTTTTAGTCCCTTTCCCGGCTTTACTCGACTCCAACAACAAATACTTAATTGAAAAACACACAATTCTCACATCCCCTGCAATTCAAGTTTTAGACCTCACCCACAAACAAAAACAGAAAGTTACGGGTAATGGTGCTTTAGTTGTCGGTAATCCCACAATGTCAGCAGAAGTAATTCAAAATTTTCGCTTATCTCCACTCCCAGGTGCGGAAAAAGAAGCAATAGAAATTGCTAGAATATTAAAGACTCAACCGTTGCTTACTAACAAAGCAACAAAGGCTAAAATAATACAAAAAATGTCCACTGCAAGAATAATTCACCTTGCGACTCACGGATTAATTGATGATATCAAAAACTTTGGTGTTACCGGTGCTGTTGTTCTCGCTCCTGATGGAAAAGATAATGGTTTACTCACATCTGGTGAAATATTAGATTTAAAATTAAGTGCGGAATTAGTAGTCTTAAGCGCTTGCGATACAGGTACTGGTAAACTGACTGGTGATGGCGTAATTGGCTTATCCCGCTCTTTAATTACTGCTGGGACACCCAGCGTTATCGTCACTTTGTGGAAAATACCCGATGCTAGCAGCAAGATTTTAATGACCGATTTTTATGGCAATTTATCGCAAAATCCAGACAAAGCATTAGCTTTAAGAAAAGCGATGTTAAATACCATGAAAAAGTATCCTGACCCTGTTGATTGGGCTGCTTTTACGCTCATTGGCGAAGCTAAATAATCAAAGTTTAGCACGTCGCTTAGCTCTGAATTAAAAATTCAAAATTTACCCTGTTTTCTTTCTATTTCAAGTTACTAAAATACAAGCGGAAGGGGCTTGCGATGCCCACCCCACAAGAGTTTGGTATTAAACCTATGTACCTCATTCACCTGCAAACAGCTGTATATCGCTCTCTTGATGTCTAGAATTATCTGCACGCTCGCTTACGACGGTTTTTCATCGTCAATTCCTTATCCACAGGCAAGTAGTAGGATACATAATATTATGCATTATCTGGGGAAGGCAGAGGGCAGAGGGCAGAAGGCACAAGGGAGGAATAAGTATAGATTGATTTATGACAACCAATAAAAAATAATCTCGAACCCAATACTGGAAATTACAAACGGACAGTAAAATGGGAAAAGGCAAAACACCTCTAGTTGTCTAATACTTTTGAGCTATGTCACTAATCGAATATTTAGAAGATACAAATTGGCGTGCAGCTCTTCGTAGGAGTTTTGAGGGAGCTATTAATTTATTGCAAACAGACCGACATGGCAGATGTTCGAGTGCCGTAGATGATGTCAGAAGCTGGTTGGCTAATGGTGGCGTTAGTCGTGTTAAGCTTCAACTTGACCGGGAAATGAAGCGATGCCGTTTCTCCGAGAATCACCAAATAGAGATTCTTGATTTTTTAGAGCAATTGGTGCAAGAAAACCAGCGTCCTCTCATGCAACTAATGGCTGATAGAATCATTCCCTGGAACCAAGCTGATTTTTTAGTGACGATGGGTGTTTCTGAATCAGACTTTGATACAATGTTGCAACAAATTTTAACAGGTGTCAATCCGCTTGAAACTTGGATGTTGACGAATGGCTATTCCCAGGAAGTGGTAGATAAAATTTATGAAGTTATTGATAGCTGGCTTGTCAGAAAAGGATTACGTTCTCCTACAACCCAGAAGAAAGAGCCGAGTTGAGAGAACCATCATACGTTTTTACCCCCGCGATGCTAAAATTAGGGTTTGAATGAAGAATTTTCGCGGGCAATTTTTTACGTTACTTTAATTTTAAAAATATTATTGATAACAAATAATTATATAATATTCGGTGATCGCGGGATTTTCACTTATATGAGTTCTGATAACAACCCTTGCGAAGCCGATAGTTCTTGAGTATTCATACACAAGAGTTTAATTTACGGCAGACAGACGTTATTACTTGCCCATATGCGCTAAACTGGTTCGTGTTACAGCAAGTTTAGGCTCTATTGTTATGCCTCGTTGGTTCAACATCTCAGGCCCGTGTAGACCTGAAAAGCACTACATGTTATCGGCTACTGTTCGGTTGCCTAACTTAACGCGGTTAATTCGACAAGAAAGTTATTTTGTAATTCATGCTCCACGTCAAACTGGCAAAACTACGGCAATGTTAGCTTTAGCTGAACAGATAACTAACATGGGAGAATACTGTGCTGCGACTTTATCAGTAGAAGTAGGAAACGCTTTTAAAGATGATATCGGAGCTGCCGAATCAGCGATTTTGGCAGCATGGCGTAATAAAATACAAGATAGATTACCACCCGACTTACAACCTCCTGATTGGGTAGAAGGACCACCCGGACAGAGAATTCTAGCTAACCTTAGGCTGTGGGCACAAAATTGTCCGCGACCGTTAGTACTATTTATTGACGAAATCGATTCTTTAGAAAATCAAGTATTAATTTCTATTTTACGGCAATTACGTGATAGTTATCCTGAACGTCCCAAAAACTTTCCTTCATCTATCGGGTTAGTTGGGATGCGGGATGTACGAGATTATAAAGTTGCTTCTGGTGGTAAAGAAAGGCTAAACACAGCGAGTCCTTTTAATATTAAAGACCGCTCATTAACAATGAGATATTTTAATGAGAAAGAAGTTGCTGAATTATATCAAGAGCATACAAAAGATACAGTACAAGCTTTTACTGCGGAAGCTTCGCAAATGGCTTATGATTTAACTTATGGACAACCTTGGTTAGTGAATGCTTTAGCAAAAGAAATTGTTGAAGAATTGGTAACTGACACACAAGAAACTATTACAGTAGAGCATATTAATCAAGCTAAAGAAAGACTGATTGCACGTAAAGATACTCACCTTGATTCTCTTGCAGATAGACTGGCTGAAACAAGAATAAAAGCAATAATGGAACCAATGTTAGCTGGAGATACATTAGGTAATACACCTGATGATGACCGACAATATTTGGTTGATTTAGGGTTATTACGTCGAGAACCAAATGGTGGATTGGTAATTGCAAATCCTATTTATCGAGAAGTTATTCCCCGTATTTTAACTCAAGGTGCTTCTGATAGTTTACCCAGTATTACTCCTAGCTGGTTAAATAAAGATGGTGAATTAAATGTTGATGCTTTACAAGAGGCTTTTATGGATTTTTGGCGTCAGCATGGAGAACCACTACTTAGCACTACATCATATCAGGAAATTGCACCCCATATAGTATTAATGTCCTTTTTACATCGTGTTGTAAATGGGGGAGGAACATTAGAGCGGGAATATGCGATTGGGAAGGGTCGTATGGATTTATGCTTGAAATATAAAAAAGTAACGTTGGGAATTGAAGTTAAAACTTGGCGAGATAAAATTAAAGACCCTGAAGAAAAAGGGTTAGACCAATTAGAAGCTTATTTAGCGCGGATAAAAGCAGATTACGGATGGTTGTGTATCTTCGATAGACGTAAAGATGCACCTGCTTTTCTTGACCGTTTGTCAACGAGAAATGTCACAACAAAAAAAGGACGTGATGTAGTTATTATACGTGCGTAATTGTAATAAACCTCACGCAGAGACGCAAAGACGCAAAGAATTTAAGAGTATTTTATTATGGTCATACTACCGAACATGATGTTACTTATCGTTTATTATTACCGTAAATTATCCCAGCTAAGAACCCATTTTTAAAGTTAAAAATCTTATCTCCATTCACCCAAAAAAGTAAAAGCAGCCCAATAATTAGGATTGCGCCACTTTTATTGCTGCCACATTTTCAACTGTGCTGCACGCAAAGCCGCATTGGGAGACTTCCCATTTTGTAACATCTCCTTATAAAACTCTTGCATAAACGCTGACGTACCTTTATCATCAACTTGCCATAACGACACTACTAAACGCTCTGCACCTGCGTACATCAGTCCCCGTGTCAAACCTACTAGCCCTTCACCTTTAATATCTTTACCCAATCCAGTTTCGCAAGCACTCAAAACAATTAAATCTGCTGGATAGTCGAGGTTAAATAAATCTCCTAGCCGCAAATAGCCTCTGATATCTTTGCCTTGTTTATCAACCAGAGAAAGAACAATACCTGATAAATCAGGATTTTCGTCATTTACAAAACCGTGGGTGGCAAAATGTAAGATGCGGAATTGATTTAAAGCGTTGCTGGTAGGGGCAAATATAGCGAAGCTGTCACCAGGGGCAAACTAAACAGTTTAGTTTAGATTATAAAGCTTATTATAACTGGATTCTCTCAGCATTCAAGCCGCAGTTTCAATCGGCAACCTTTCATTCAG
>JAHHIC010000084.1 GCA_019359035.1 Scytonematopsis contorta HA4267-MV1
ATACTGCTCGGTTAAGGATTTTGTAGTACCGCATCCATCTTAAAATGTTGGTTTAGAAAGCAGGGGAGCAGGGAGCAGGGGAGCAGGGGAGGAATCAATAACCCAACATTTTAGCCAAGACGCGCTACTACGTATTTGGGTACTTTGGGGCTTAACCGAGCAGTATTGGAATATATTGAGCATGGCGTCGCAATTTTTGAAGACATTCGCGAACTGCTAGAAAATCAATTTAATCGATTGACTTTATTAGAACAAGAAGTACTCCGGTGGTTAGCTGTAAATAGAGAGCCAATCAGTCTGGAACACTTAAATGAAAAATTTGTGACTGTCACTACAAAGCGAGATATCCTAAATACAATCAATTCTTTAATGCGCCGCTCTATGATTATACAAAGTAATATTGGATTTATTTTGGAGCCTTTAATGATACAGTATGTAACGCAGTACCTTGGAGAACAACCTATTGCAGAAATTCGCGAGCTAAGAGTTGCAGCACATAATAATCAAGTACTTACTACTTGCTAAATTTATTTAAAAGTGCTTTCAATTCTGCAAGTTTAATATTTGCATCGATTAGCTCCCCATTCATTACTAACATAGGGGTAGAATCTATTCCAATTTCTTCTGCAAATTTGATGTCTTCCTCAATTGTTGTATTAGTAGCGCTA
Source organism: Scytonematopsis contorta HA4267-MV1 (assembly GCA_019359035.1). Taxonomy (GTDB): domain Bacteria; phylum Cyanobacteriota; class Cyanobacteriia; order Cyanobacteriales; family Nostocaceae; genus Scytonematopsis; species Scytonematopsis contorta. The sequence continues at coordinate 669 of JAHHIC010000084.1, forward strand.
CTATTACGAGCTTGATTAAACCGCTTAATATTTAAATATAGTAGATATTTATTGGCGCTAAATAATCTAAGAAAAATTGAGTTCCTACTTTGACTTGGAGTTTAGAAACCTTTTTTCTTGCAAGAAGGATAAATTAGGCAGGGTAAAATTAGCGCAATTTGCAATTAAATGTGTATTCCCCAAACGTTCGAGCATGAGATATTATTTGCAACATAAACCAGGATATTATCGGGGGTATTGATGTCCAAGTCTGGTTCTAATCCACCAAAAAAAACAGAAGTAGTTCCAGGAGATTTAAAAAGCAAAACTTGGTTCGTACCCTTAGCAGAAATCCGCAATCCCAGAGGAGCGTTATTACAGTTTGCTGATACTCCCGTAAACAACACAGACCAGTACATTAAGCAAGGGATGCCTTTTTCGATTAAGCTAGAGACTTTTTGTATTAATGGTCGCTACGATTCAGGAAACGATAATAACGACTTATTAGTAAGGTCTTGGGTTAAATATGCTGATAAACCCCGCAGTGAGCGGTATCATTTTTTTAGGAAAGATGTGACTCCTGGTGAGGTTGTTAGCGATTTGCAAGTTGGTGAATTAGTCTACGTATGTGTAGAACATGAGACGGACGATAATATCATCCAACTAAGATTTGTGATTACTGAAATTGACCGTGGTCTTGATACTGCTCCCAATTCCAATATTTTGGTTGAAATTGCTTCTGTTGTTAGTAGATTTGGTAGTATTTTTTCACCTTTGTTACCTTTTGTTGCGGAAACAGCACCAAATTTAGTTGGTGTTTTAAGTCACCTATTCAACCGTCCAGAGCAAAATACAGATGTATTCCAAGTATCTTTAGAATTTTCCACTGATGCATTTAATACTGACATGTTAATGCGCTGTGGTTGCTATATTTTATTTAAAGAAGAAGTCGATGGTCGAATGTATCGACTTAGAGAACGTAAGCTGATTCCATCAACAAATCAACCAAATGTTCCTTCTAATGATTATATTGTTATTTCCGTAATACCAAGAGCGCTGGTTGGTGGTGGTGATATCAGAAATGAACAGCTAAACCAAGAATTAGCTGCTGTAATTAGCGAATTGGATGTAAATTCTGTTAGTAAAAAGCAAGAGAAAGACCGACAATCACAATTTGCCTATCTTCGGGAAATAGTCAAAAAAACTCTTCAGTTTGACGATGTGATTTTTTATCTGCAAAATTATAAACAAGACCCACGCAAGTTGAGCGATAGTCAACGGAAACGTTTGGAACGTATTAAAGCTGACCCGGAATTGAGGAAGTATTTATCCGGTATATAAAAAGTGGTAAATTATTATTTTATTACTGTTTTATCTCCACTTTAAAAATACTTTCTGGAGATTTTGAAGCAATCGTGGCATCCCATCCAATTTCCTGTAAGAACCTTTCTCCATCTGTTGTTTCAACAATATCCACACCCCACTCTCCTGTTTGTAGTGAATCAGGTGAATTATTTATTGCAGGTGTTGTTTTTATTCCCCCCAAAATTAAAATATGCGGTAACGATTGACCATCCTTAATTTGAGTTAGGCGTTTATTTGCCAGCACTTTAGCGTAATTTTCGCCCATCTGCATCGGAGAAAATTTACTCATGTCAAATAAAACTTCAACTATCCAATGAGGGTTATTGACTAATCGACATTTAACATCACCTTCCAATCCTTTAATAAATACTTTTGCAAATTCTTCACGACTTAATGCAGGAAGAATTTCTGCGGAAATATTAAAGTTATGCGACAGTAGCATTCGCCCTTGAGAAAAATTAGCCATGATATTGACCTTAAATTAGAGCCTTTTTAACCATATAGCATCACCGCAACGTTAATTCAATATTTATCACCAAATAATCCGTAATTTATTATTTGCAGTTTGTAACTTACTTTTAGTTATAAAACCAACGCCTTCGTTGTATCGCTGTATCTAATACAACAAATATTCGCGATTAATCCTGAAATATAAATTTTTGAGTAGTAACTATATAACACTCTCAAATTAGTAGTGAAAGTTCGTAAGAGGAATCAGTATAAACCGTAACTTGCTTTCCTTGCGGATTATTTTTATTTGGAATATAACATAAATATTTAAAGTAAAAATAAACACTAATAAATTTCACCGTATTAATACATAGGTTGATTAGATGCCTTCAGATAAAAAACAAAATTCTAAAACTATTAACTTATTTACAGCCATTTGCGTAGTCGTGGCTAATATGATTGGTATTGGTGTATTTACTAGTTTAGGTTTTCAAGTCGAGGGTATAAAGTCTGGTTTTGCTTTGTTATTTTTGTGGATAGTGGGTGGACTCTTTGCCATCTGTGGAGCTTTAGCTTACGGAGAGCTGGGAGCCGCAATGCCACGTTCGGGGGGAGAGTATTATTACTTATCTAAAATATATCACCCCTTGGTGGGCTTCTTATCTGGGTGGTTATCGGTTACAGTAGGGTTCGCAGCGCCAATAGCAGCATCCGCTATGGCATTAGGAGCTTACTTCGCTCACGTATTTCCTGCATTTCCTCCAAAGGCGATCGCATTTGCAGTTGTGATTAGTGTTTCACTCGTCCATGCAAACACGGTGAAATTTGGTAGCTATTTTCAGCAGGCATTGACAATTCTCAAAGTTGTGTTGATTATAGTTGTAATTGCTTGTGGTTTGTGCTTTACCGAACCCCAAGAGCTTTCATTTTTACCATCAGGGTCTGACTTTAATGTAATATTTAGTTCCTCTTTTGCGATTTCTCTTGTCTACGTAACGTACTCGTACTCAGGTTGGAATGCATCAGTATACCTAGCGAGCGAGGTGGAAAAACCGGAAAAAAATTTACCCCGTTCCTTAATCATAGGAACTTTGATTGTGGTGGGGTTGTATTTACTACTAAACTTGACATTTCTACGCACTACACCAATTAGTCAGCTAGCAGGACAACTGGAAGTTGGCTATATTGCAGCAAATCAAATTTTTGGCTCATCGGGAGCAAAGCTAATGGGATTATTAATTTCCTTTGGACTAGTTTCTTCAATTAGTTCAATGGTTTTAGCAGGTCCAAGAGTAACTCAAATGATTGGTGAAGATATTCCTCTATTTAGAATTCTTGCGAAAAGTAATTATAAAGGAATACCCTTTTACGCGATTTTACTACAACTATTTCTTGTCACTGTGTTACTTATTTCCTCTAGCTTTGAAGCAATCATTAACTATCTTGGCTTCACTCTGAATTTGTCTTCATTTATTACTGTTTTAGGAGTATTTGTCAACAGATTGAGATATCCCGATGCAGCACTACCCTATAAAACTTGGGGCTACCCAGTAACACCAATTATATTCTTACTGGTAAGTTTATGGATATTAGTATTTATTTTTATCAATAAACCTATTGAGTCTTTAGCTGGTATAGGGACATTAATTTTTGGTATGATTGTGTATTTTTGTGTAGCAAAACAGCCATACCAAGATAATTCACAAATATGAATTAGCTAATTTTTTCTATTATCTTTATAGAACAATGAAAACTAACAAAATTGCTTCTGCCTTTTCTACCACTGTAGCTTTAACAGCTTTAGTTCTTTCTCTAGCTTCTTGCCAAAATAACGGTGATAACATAGCTAAGAATCCAGATAAACAAAAACCAGAAGCTCAAACTGTCAGTCAAACAAAAAATCAACCGAAAAAACAAGATAGCTTAGCGCAATTTGACCAAAAAAAATCAGACAGTTTAACTGATACAGCCAAAGCTCTTGCTGGAATGAATCTAGATGCAAAAAGTAGCTTAGCTGCAATCCAAAAAAATAGTGGTTGGCAAAGTCATCAAAGCTTTTTTGAAAATTCCTGGTCAAAATTAGATAAACAACAGTTGTCAAAAGTTAAAGAATGGACATCTAAAGAGCTACAAGATATCAATACTTCTTCCACAACAGTTTTTTACCCTTTCAGTGGTCCAGACTTTTTATATTCCTATTCTTTGTTTCCTAAGGCAAAACAATTTGTGCTTGCAGGTTTAGAACCAGTTGGTGAGGTTGCGGATTTAGCTAAACTTTCAGCAAGTCAACAAGATAGAAAGCTGCAAGAAGCAAGAAGTGCTTTATATGCTATTCTACAATTTAGTTTTTTCCGCACGAATGCGATGAAAGTAGATTTAGAGAAACAAGGGGTATCGACTATACTAAATGTATTTTTAGCGCGGACAAATAATCGTATTCTTGATGTTCAAAAAATTGGCTTAGATGCTGATGGTAACGTTAAACCCTTCCAAAAAGGGATGATTTCTGGAGTGAAAATAGCTTTTGCTCCTCAAGGTGAATCGGAAGCTCGCACTTTATATTACTTCTCTACAGATTTATCTAATGACGGAATGAAAAAGCAACCGGGATTTAGTAAGTTTGCAAAAAAATTAGAGAATAAAGTAACTTATCTTAAAGCTGCATCATATTTAATGTATAACGATAGCTTTTCAGAAATCAGAGACTTTATTTTAGCGAACAGCAGTCATGTATTGCAAGACGACTCTGGTATGCCACTTAAATCATTTGCTTCATCGCAGTGGGATTTAAAATTTTACGGTTCTTATACTCAGCCAATTAGTTTATTTAAGGGAAGCTATCAAGCTGATTTGAAAAAAGTCTATCAGAGCAATAAGAGTATTAAACCTCTGGATTTTGGTATTGGCTACAAATTTGGCGTGAATGAATCTAATTTAATGCTGGCTACGACTAAAAAACTGGCGAGGAATTAAAGATATTTAACCCCTAACCGGAAGAACCCCACCCCCAACCCCCAACCCCGTAAACGGGGAGGGGGCTACGATTTAATTTGCTCTTTCCCGCAATCTTTGAATTTAGGTTTAAAGTCGTTTTTTTGGCCTCTACTAGCAACCAAAATTTTGCTTAGCCCACAGAGCAGCTTGGGTTCGGTCACGCAGTCCCAACCGCGATAAAATTTGACTAACGTAGTTCTTAACAGTACCTTCCGTCAGAAAAAGAGTTTTAGCGATTTCGCGGTTGCTTTTACCTTCACCAATCAGCGTCAAAACTTCCAATTCTCGTTCGCTCAAATGATAATGCTGATTGCTTGACTTAACGGTTGCAGGTAAATTAAGCTGAGCAAAGACTTTCTGTGCAATAGTCGGACCGAGTTGAGAATGACCTTGGTAGAGCGTACGGATTGCGGTAGCCAACTGTGAAGACGGAGTACTCTTTAATAAATACCCCAAAGCACCAGCTTGCAAGGACTTCCAAATATACTCATCCTCATCAAAAGTCGTTAGTACAAGAATCCTCACCCACGGGAAACGCTGATGAATTTCGCGAGTTGCTTCCACCCCATCACAAACAGGCATCCGTACATCCATCAAGATAACATCTGGCTGCAATTGTTCTGTCAGAGTAATAGCTTCCTTACCATTATTTGCTTGTCCAGCAATTTCCAAATCATCCTCAAGAGACAATAAAGACGCTAAACCTTGACGAAAAAGGGATTGGTCATCTGCAAGCAACACTCTAATCATGAGAGACTTCTAGTTGGTATGTAGTAGCCACAACATTCTCAGCTATGTAAAAAATAATTTTAACGCACCAGATGTAGTTAAACCCACTTAAAACTAGGAATCTTAATCGCTGAGTTTGTATAATTTACATTTGTTTACAAAATATAGATAACCTAAAGTACAAATCCTATGACTTTAGTCATAAAATTACATGACCAGAGTCAATGTTAATCAGATATGCAAATATAGTTAAATGTGATGAGTTATTAACTTAAAGAGTAAAAGTTAAAAGTTAAAAGTGAAGGATATATTAATTTTTACTGTTAACTAATGAAAAAATGGCAAAGATTAACAATTATTATTAGCTTGCTCAGTCTATCAACAGCTTGCACATCTCAGCAAAATGATAATACTCAAGCAAGAGCAGAACCAGCACCAGTTACATCCGTCGTAGCTTTAGGACAAATAGAACCAGAAGGAGAGGTAATAAAACTTTCTGTTCCCAACGCTCAAGATAGTCGAGTTAACCAAATTTTAGTAAAAGAAGGAGACATAGTAAAAGCAAATCAAGTAATAGCAATATTACAAGGAATTGACAGACTAGAAGCAGATTTAGGAGATGCAGAAACAGACGTACGCTTGCGAAAAGCAGAGTTATTGAAAGTACAGCAAGGAGATGCAAAAAAAGCAGAGATTACAGCACAATTAGCAAAAATTACTCGTTTAGAAGCACAATTAAAAGCCGAGAGTAAGCAAAAACAAGCAGCAATTGCCAGTGCAGAAGCGACATTACGAGAAGCACAATTAAATTACCAAAGACAGCAAACTTTAGCCAAACAAGGAGCGATTTCTCGTGTAAATGCAGACGCAGCACAACGAGAATTAGCAACAAACGAAGCAACATTAACTCAAAGAAAAGCGGACTTAGAGCAAACCATCACTACGCTACAAGCAGAAATAACTCAACAAAAAGCAGGACTAGCACAACTAGGAGAAATTCGTCCTGTTGATGTAGAAATAGCTAAAGCACAACTAGAAAAAGCAAAAATCGCCGTCGTCCAAAGAAAAGCCAGACTAGAAGATGCACGAGTACGTGCCCCAATCGGAGGACAAATATTGAAAATAAACACCCGTATTGGGGAACAAGTTAATACCAGTCAAGGAATAGTTGAACTAGCTAGAACAAACCAAATGCTCGCAGTTGCAGAAATCGCCGAAACCGATATAGATAAAGTCCGTCGAGGACAAAAAGCGACAATTTCAAGCGAATATGGAGGTTTCGCAGGAGAAGTCCAAGGAACAGTAGAACAAATTAGTTTACAAATAGGTAAACGAACCCTTCAAGATTCAGCAAGCAAAAGAGGCCCAACAACCGACGATAACGCAAGAGTAATAGCAGTCAGAATACGTATAGACCCCAAAGACAATGCAAAAGTAGCCGCATTAACCTATATGTTAGTACGAGTCAAAATCAATATTAACAAATAGCTAATAATTCCTATTCCCCAATAAATTGCGAATTGCGTTCGCGCAGCGTGCCCATAAAGGCATATTGCGAATTATTTACACTCCCCACTCCCCCTCTTTATGAAATTAATTACAAAAAACCCCACATTCAAATCCCTAAAAGAAAAACTCCAATTAGATATTCCACTAGCTTGGTCGCAATTATCCCATCAAAAAATGCGTTTATTAGTAGCGATGGGAGGAATAGCTTTTGCAAATGTATTAATTTTTATGCAACTAGGCTTCAAAGAACTATTTACAGGAGGAGCAACAGCATTCCCCACTAGCCTTAATGGAGATTTATTTTTATTACATAAAGATGCCAGATTTTTAGGTTCAATAGGATTTGAGCGTCTTCGTATTTATCAAGCAGCAGGAATAAAAGGAGTTAAAGATACTATTCCTCTTTATATCGATACAAATATTCCTTGGTCTTATACAACAGAGCATAAGTCTTATGAAGCAAGAGTAATAGCATTTAATCCTCAAAAAAAAGTTTTCAATATACCTGAAATCAATCAACAAACTAATAAGCTCAGTCTACCAAATAGCTTTTTGTATGACCGCTTATCTCGACAAGAACTAGGGCCTCTCGTTCCCGAATTTGAAAAAACAGGTAAAGTTACTGCATTAATCAACAGACGTAAAATTGATATTAATGGATTATTTAACCTAGGTAACTCCTTCTTTTTAAGCGCAGGTACTCTAGTTACCAGCGAAGCTAATTACATAGAAATATTTGGTAGTAATGCATTAAATAGAGTCAGTGTGGGAATAGTAATATTAGAACCCGGTGCTAACTTACAAGCTGTCAAAGCAGGGATTGAAAAAAATATTCCTGGAATCGTCGCATATACTCATCAAGAATTAATTGCCAAAGAACTTAAATTTAACCAAGATAATCCAGCTGGGACAATCTTTAGTTTTGGTGCGATTATGGGATTTATTGTTGGAGTCGTAATCGTTTATCAAGTATTATATGCCGACGTTAGCGACCACCTAGCAGAATATGCCACACTAAAAGCAATGGGTTATTCTGATATTGGTTTATTATTAGTGATTTTCCAAGAAGCAACAATTTTAGCAGTATTAGGCTTTATACCAGGCTTTTTTGCATCTGTTGGTATGTACAACTTTCTTGCAGGACTGACACGTTTAGAACTAGTTATGACTCCAGATATCGCTATTACAGTTTTTATTTTGACATTAGTTATGTGTCTTATTTCAGCGTTGGTTGCTTCCAGTAAACTTCGTTCTGCTGACCCAGCAGACGTTTTTTAAACCTGTAGAGACGCGATTTATCGCGTCTCATGTCTCACGTCTCATGTCTCACGTCTCATGTCCCACGTCTCATGTCTCACGTCTCATGTCTCACGTCTCATGTCCCACGTCTCTCGTCTATAAAGATTCTTAAATAAAAAGTTAAAAACCATGAATTTTTTCTCTTCCTCATCCCCTCCCCCCTCCCCACTCCCCACTCCCCATTCTCCACTCCCCATTATTTCCATTAGCAAACTGAACCAAAGTTTTGGTAAAGGTTCATTGCAAAAACCTGTATTAATTGATATAGATTTAGAGGTAAATCCTGGGGAAATAGTTATTCTCACAGGTCCATCAGGAAGTGGTAAAACAACTTTGCTTACTCTTATTGGTGCATTACGTTCCATGCAAGATGGTAGTTTACAAGTTTTGGGTCACGAGTTAAAGGGAGCAAAAAAAAGTAAATTAATCCAAGTACGCAATCAAATCGGTTTTATATTCCAAACGCATAATTTACTCAAATGTCTCAAAGCTTGGGAAAATGTCGCCATGTCTTTGAAGTTACACCCAAATATGAAGCCTATAGAACGTAAAGCTCGTTCTATAAAGATGTTAGAAGCAGTCGGTTTACAAGAACGTGTTAATTATTATCCAGAAAATTTATCTGGGGGACAAAAACAACGAGTTGCAATCGCACGTGCATTAGTAAGTCAACCAAAATTAGTTTTAGCGGACGAACCAACAGCAGCGTTAGATAGCAAATCTGGTAGGGACGTGGTAGATATTATGCAACGACTAGCAAAAGAACAACATTGTGCTATTTTGCTGGTGACCCATGATAACCGAATTTTGGATATTGCTGACCGCATTGTACATATGGAAGATGGACGATTGGCAACGGATGCTGAACGGATGTAATGAATAGGTTATTTGTGGGATTCTTCTCGTTTTTTGTTATAAACCTCTTTAAGTAAACCATCCGCTACATTTGTTCAACACCCATTGCTAGGGATAAAAATTGTAATTTGCGTCCCCGAATCTGAAGCGCTTTTAATTTTCAAATCTCCTCCTAAAATTTGCATTCGTTCATACATTCCTCTTATTCCAAAGCCAGTATGAGGAGCATTAACATCAAATCCACAACCATCATCAGTTAGTTCTAAAATCACGCCATCACTCTTTTTTTCACTAGTGAGACTGACATTTTTTGCATTAGCGTGCTTTTGAATATTTGTGAAGCCTTCTTGAATAATGCAGTAAATTTGGTGACTAGTTTGTAGAGGTAATATCGGTAAACTTATATTTAACTCAATTGTAAATATTTGATTTTGTTGTACTTGGTCAACTAAAATAGTTAAAGCTTTATTTAAATTAAAATCTTGTAAGCGTATAGTCTGCACAGCTCGACGCACATCTTGTAAACATTCACTCGAAAGAGTTTTAGCAGTATCTAATACCTCCAAAGCTTTTTTTGAATCAATAGAACGTAATCTTTGAGCAAGTTCTAGCTGTACATCAAGAGTTGTCAAATTATGCCCAAGTGAATCATGAATTTCGCGAGCAATTCGGGTACGTTCCAAAGTCGCAGCTAAAGTTTCTACCTCTTTGGCTAATATTTCTGCCCTTTGTCGGCTTTTGCGTTCGGACACTATCACAAAACCCAGCAAAATTACAAAAGTGCTCACACCAATGTACTCTAAAAGTGTAGATAAAAGAATGACACGAGGATTATGTTCTGCCGCTAAACCACGAATTTTTATGCGCTCAAAAACTCTTTGAATCAGCCAAGGCATATCCCATGCTAGCGCCAAAATATAGGCAATTCCAGCAAAAACAACAGTAAAAATCACTTCTTTTCTATTCAGAAAAATACAGGTTTTTGCCAGAAAAAAATATAACAGTATTGTAAAAGGTATTCCCATTAATCTTGCGGCTATAATCAGAAAAATTTCTAAGCCTACATAACCTCTTCTTTGCCAAGCTGGACGGTCTATAGGACAAATAAAGCTGAGAACAAAAAAGACTATATTAAAGCCAATAAAAATATATAATAATCTTGGTATATTGTAAAATCTGCCACTGAGTAATTGAGTCGCAGTTCCTATTAGTAATAGCGTCCATTCTACATAGCGTAAAGTTAAACGCAGCGATAAGGAAGATTGTTTTGCTAATTTCATACTGTTTCTGATATCAAGTCCTGATAAACAGCTGATAAAAATTAAGCGGACTTGACCTTATATTTAATTGTAGTCGCTATTTTTGAGAACCTTCTCAACTATATGATGTCTTTTTACCTGTGAATCAATTTGCTGTGTAAATTTAATTTGGTAGCTATCTGGGTCTAAAATCATAAGTTCTCGTATATTCCAAGGACGAGTCACAGGTTCAACAATGATGTTCGCTTTACAAGAACGGGCTTTTTCGGCAATTTCATCAACACTACCTTCGATGACTGCAAATGTTAGCATCACACCCACACCAAATTTATTATGCTCTATCGGCTGTTGAGGATTTTCTTCCACTAAAAGTAAATCAGCGTATTTAGTCCATCGCAAATGAGCTAACGTTGGTTTACCGGTTGCTCCTGGAATTGTAAATATAAGTTGAAACCCAAGAGTTTTTTTATACCAGTTTGTAGAAGCACTTAAATTTTTAACCACAAGTGTTGGAAATGATGGCATTGGGGAAAATTCTTTTTCCATAGTTTATAGTGATTAAATGTTTATAATTGTCTATTTATAAATATCTTGCTATGACTGGTTTAGAAAGAAACATGACAAAAGTCATAAATACGAATGACTTTTGACTATTTACTCTTTGAACATTTTCGATTAGTCTACGTTTATGATTTTTTTTTACAGGTGTAGGGTTATGAAGCACTGTTATTACAGTTTTGCAGCAGCTTGTCTACTCAATTTATTTTTATCAATTGATACTGTCAAAGCTCAAATAATTCCTCTTAACTCTCAAGGAAATCAGCAAAATTCGATACCTTCATCTCGCCCAAGCAGTGAATCGGAAACTTCTATTAAAGTAGGTGAAGTAGTAGTCACTGGTGTGGAAGGAGCTTTGCAGCAAGAAGCATACAAAGCTATCAGCACTCAAGCAGGAAAAACGATTACTTCTTCACAGTTAGAAAAAGATACTAATGCTATCTTTGCCACTGGTTATTTCGCTAATGTCCGCGCTATCACCGAAGAAACAACCGCAGGAATACGAGTAATTTTTTATGTACAGCCTAATCCGGTACTGCGTTCGGTGCGTATAAAAAGAAATCAAGCCCTACCTGCAAACGTTGTTAATGATACTTTTACGAACGCACTACCAGTAATTGCAAGCCACAAAAACACTAGCCGCGTCGCCAAATTTTAATAGTCCCGGACGCACTCGCGCTGGCAAGTATCTGCCCATCTTCACTAAAGGTGACATGTTTCACGCAAGATGTATGACCTGCTAGAGTGCAAATTTCTTCTCCGGTATTTAGATTCCAAATTTTCACGGTGCTATCAGCGCTACCACTGGCAATAATATCTTGGGTTTTGCTAATAGCCACAGAACAAACTTCATTCAAATGCCCTCTTAGAGTTTGAAGTAGTTCTCCATTATTGGGATTCCACAATTTAATTGTTTCATCTGCGCTAGCGCTAGCGAGAATATTACCTTCTGGACTAAAGGAAATAGAATATATTGAGGCGTTGTGACCTTTAAGAGTCCTCATTACCTCTTTTGTGTTGAAGTTTAAAAGATTGATTGTGGCGTCGTAACTGCCACTAGCAATAATCTCTCCATCTGGACTAAAGGCAACAGAATTTATCCAATCTATATGCAGGAACAAAGTATTAATGGCACGCCCTGTTTTTAAGTCCCACAGTTGCAAGGTTTTGCCACGGTCGCCACTGGCAAGAACCGTTCCATCAGGACTAAAAGCAAGAGAATCCACCGCGTAAGAATGTGGGGTAAATTTATGAATTAAATGTCCTGTTTGAATGTTCCAAATTTCTATGGTCTTACTTAGACCGCAGCTCGCAAGCATTGTACCATCTGGACTAAAAACAACAGACTTGAGAATGGCAGAACTTCCCTTAAGAGTACGAATTACTTCCCCTGTTTCCAGCTTCCACAGTTTAATAAAAGTGCTGCCGCTCGCAAGTGTTTTTCTGTCTGGGCTAAAAGCAACAGCTTGAGAATTACCAGTAAATGTATAGATACATGTCCATTTTTCCTGATGGAGCAATGAAGTATCTATTTTTATATATTCAGCAGCATCTCTTGCTGGACTGAGTGTTTCTGTGTAAGGAGAATACTCTTTAAGTGATGAGGGAAATAAAGCATTTATGCGTGAATTCCCGAATTCGGTAAAATCTAGCGTCTTATATTCGAGTCTGTTGGTTGAAATTGCGGAAAAATTGGTAAGTCCGTTAGATACACGAGAAGATAAAGGCATGGCTTTGTCAAAATGTAGATTACTAAAAGTTTTTTAGGCGCGACTTTTTAGACCAAAATATATAAGTTATTCAGGACACTTCGTTCGACAATAGACAAAATGCTCATTTACTGGCTAAACATATATAAATTTTTGTTCTTTATAGCTTGCGTCTAGTTATTTTCTTGGAAATTGATATTACCAAGCGAACACGTACGAATCCTTGTTTTCTCCGTTCTAGCGCGTTAGTAATAATAGCGTCACTCGTAGAATTACGGAAAATAATTTGGGTAATCGAGAAGTATTTTCTTGACTTCCAAATTTAAAGAAATGTTAATTAAATGAATTCCAGCGATTCTCAATAAAAATGAGATTAAACAACGGATTTTAAATGAAATTCAATTGAGAATGGCTTTGTGGGAGAAATACAATCTCTCACGTTAAACCAACAAAATAAGGAGGTGATAAAAATTGTCCGAGAATGGTAATGGCAAAGGTCGTCGCAGTTTATTCGACCCCGTGATTGTATTTATTCGTCTTTTTCAAAATGTTTGGATAAGACAAAACCGAGTATCGGGTTCGACTAAGCATTAGGACAAATGCTCAATCACCCCGCAGCAACTTTTGTGATCGCAGCTTTGGAAGATTGGCAAAAAAATAAAGACAGTTAAGGTAATACAGCAGTTTACAGGTAAATGAGGTACATAGGTTTAATGTCAAACTCTTGTGGGGTGGGCATCCTTGCCCGCCCGATTGTACTTCAATAATTAGAAATTAGCTGTAAGTCAGCTTCCTGGTACGTAGTTAAGAAATTGACATTCAACTGGACAGTAGCAAAAAAAATTTTCAACTTGTCAGTTATTAGCTGGTTGTTATACATCTGAGTTTATGACCAATTTTTCCAGATTTCAACTGTACTATCCTTGTAAACTTTGGCTATAAATGGGGCTGGCTGATTTATAGCTATTTGCTTAATGCTTCCCAAAGCATTAACAAATATAGATGCCATCTTTGCTCCTGTTAAATTACCTGATACTAAAGCAAACACACGAGCTTTTGATGATTGAACTGCCATAATTTATAAATGACGACGACCTATATTTTGGTCGGCAGTGAGAATAATCCAACCTCTAGAAGCGACATCTGGCAACCATGTAACATCTTGCTCTGACTGCGAAAAGTGTTCGTCATGAATTTCGACGACTTCCCCATTACCTCTAAGAGCATTTGCAACATGATGTTTCCCCAGAGAACGGTCAATAAAAAATATAAAATTAGGCAAAATACTCATGCTGCAATTGCTAATTCATAACGTATAGCCTCTTCCACCTTGCTTGGCTCACATTCGTAATCTAAAGATAAATCATTAATTGAATCTCCCGCTTTGTATCTCTCAGCAATTGTTTTTGTTGGCACTCCAGTACCAGTTATCACAGGTTGTCCAAACGAAACAAAAGGGTCAATCACAACTGATAAAGGTGATTCACTTTCCTCTGGACGGGTGAACGGGTAGAGCTTAATCGGTAAACCAGTTTCGTCCCATTCAATTCTCTGCAAATAAATTTTAATAATCTCCGGAATTAGCAGTTGACCTTGCTGTGATAGGTTAACAACTAGACCAGAGTTGACGAGAAATAAATCTTTCCCATCTGTATATAGTTGATGGGAAGCAAGAGGATGTCGCATCTGGCAATTTTGTTTTAAATATTCAATTCCCTCTCGAACACTTTCTAATGGTATTTGATGATAACGACGAATCGCATTAAGCGCATGTAATTCTACTAAGTTAGTAAATGAAAGTAAAATCTTATTATTATCTAACTGCGGCAGTTCAATCACTGGTTGAAATCTCTTTACCCCAAGTCTAGTCTTATACTTGGAGCCGACTACCCATGAACGCAGTGTAGAATATGGCAGTCTCAAGTATCTCGTTACATCAGATAAAGTGTAATTACCAATAAGGCGAGGGTCAGTCCCTAAATAAATATTGTTTAAGTTGGTTTCCATCAATCATCAAAAGCATCTTGATATCTCTATCTTACCCAAAATGAGCAATAAGAATACATATAAACTAATCAAGCACCAAAAATTAAGTTCCTAAGCCTCTCCCCGTTGACGGAGCTAGCGTGAACGCAATGACAGGTAATTAGACTTGTGTGTACACGCTAGGTTCACGGGGAGAGGTTTGGAGAGGGGTTCTATATGATATAAAAGTCAACCCAACTTCTGCCGCAACCACAAAGCCAGCAAAGGGAGCGCCACTTGATAACGTTGCTCCGCACCAAAAATCAAGCCCTTGTGTTGCAACCCCATCAAGGCGCCCTGCAAGCTCCCGCCACGCGAAAGCCCATGTTTTTGAATATACTCCTTGCTTTGCGGTTTTTCTGTGGGGTCAATAGCTAAGCATTCTAGCAAATGCACTTGATTCCCCGGAAGTAGCATTAACAACGACTCAAAAGTCATTGATAAATCTTTCAGTAATCCTTCGATAGCTAATTGTACCTCCTCCTCAGTAATTATTCCATCGGGACGACGCGCAGATGTAAGGCGACGAATCAGAGCCATTGCATCCCCAATATGTCCCTGTACAGCTTCCAAAAATAACTGCAATGCTTTACTTTTGGATTCAAAAGTTAATCCTTCGGCGTGCAATATTGTCCTTGCCCAAAGCGCTAAAATGTCCGAAGCAATGGGAAAAATTTGCAATGTTTCAAAAGGATAATTGCCTTCTTCTGTGCGATTAATTGCTTCGGCAATATTAGCTATTAATACATAATTAACATCGGTCTGACGATGTATTTCTCGGCGCAATGTTGCTTCCCACAAACCGTTTTTATCCCACGAGCGTATATGAGAAAATGACTCTAAAATCATTACTACTCTTTTATTAACTCGCTCTGCCAATTGTTGCGGTAATTCGATTAAAATTTGAAATGCTTGCCAAATTTGCTTTGGATTCATTTGTCGTTTGATTTTCAACTTAAGCGCACTATCGTTAAGTTGTTCTATCTTTACCAATGTATGGGAATCAGTTTGCAAATTATTTTCTGTTTCTATTGGTAAATTGTCTTCTGACACAAAGCTGAAAAATTCGCTAGCATTTGTGTTAACACAGTCTTGAATTAGCGCAATGTCAAAGTTCTGGCTGATTGTCTCGGCTAGCAATTGCACGAACCGCTCTCCATCTGTACAGCGGATACAATCTAGCTCCAAAACCACCGCTCCCACTTCCAATGCTGCTCCTCGCACCATATTGCGTCGGCCACTTCCAGGAACTCCGGCTATTAATAAGTCCCCATCCTCGGCTAATACTTCTACAATGCGCTGAAACTGTGCCGAACGCCCAATTAATTCTAATGGGGTAGACAAATTCAAATTCACTAACTTTTTGTTATCTTTTTTTGATTCTAAATCTAGCGACAGCATTTTAGTTCCTTTTGTTGCCAAGCCAGAAAAATTGTAAACAATCATTACAAAGTCGCAACTGTAAACCCAAAGCAATTGTGGTTGCTCTACTTGTTTGCCTTCTAGGTAATAATACTTAATTTTTTATTCACTTTAATACTAGCATGTTTCTCGTACTCCCGACTGTTGAATGCATTAATGTAAAATATTCAGTGATTGTGGTGGCTTCATAAAAACTGATGGTATTCATAGGAAATACTTAGTTTGATTTGGGAGAACAGCACTATAAAATGGTGCTATCTAATTAATAGCACTGTGTGGAAGGAAACGATAGATGGTACAGACAATGACTGCGGTCGCGTCAGGGGATAGGCAACCTACTATCTGGCATTCACTAGATATTCAAGAAGCGATTGCGGAATTGAAAACGGATAGAGAGCTTGGTTTAACAAGCGCTCAGGTAAAGGAGCGAATTGCTAGCTTTGGTTCAAATGAACTTACAGGCAAGAAAGGAAAACCTTGGTGGATTAAGTTCTTATTACAATTTAATCAACCGCTATTAATTATTTTGTTATTCGCCGGTTTAGTCAAAGCTTTGTCTGGGAGCGTGGTAAATGCCGGAGTCATTTGGGGTGTAACTACTACTAACGCAATCATTGGATTTATTCAGGAATCAAAAGCGGAGGGTGCTATAGAAGCCTTGGCTAAAGCGATTACTACGGAAGCCGTGGTGGTTCGCGATGGTCAAAAAGTTCGTGTTCCATCAAGAGAGCTAGTGCCAGGAGACTTGGTACTGTTGACTTCGGGTGATAAAGTCCCAGCGGATATGCGGTTGATTCATGTAAGAAATTTACAAATTGACGAATCAGCCTTAACAGGTGAATCTGTTGCTGTAGAAAAACAGATGAAAACCCTGAAAGCTGACACTCCTTTGGCAGAAAGGAAAAATATGGGTTACGCAGGGGGTTTCGTCACCTTTGGACAAGCAACAGGGATAGTAGTTGAAACGGGAAATAGGACAGAAACAGGTCGAATTTCCCAGTTGATGGAACAGCATACCGATTTAAGTACACCTTTAGGCAGGAAGTTTGATAAGTTTAGTAAAAACTGGTTATATGGTGTTTTATTCTTAGCGACCGTCTGCTTTTTCGTTGGGTTAAGTTTCCGAGATTTGAAAGGAGCTTTGGAAGCTGCGGTAGCTTTAACAGTGAGTGCGATTCCCGAAGGCTTACCAGCGGTAATGACAGTTACATTAGCTATCGGTGTTTCCCGAATGGCAAAACGTAACGCAATTATCCGCAAATTACCAGCTGTGGAAACCTTGGGTAGTGCGACTGTCATATGTTCTGACAAAACTGGAACATTGACCGAAAATCAAATGACGGTGCAAGCAATTTTTACCGCTGGACACCAGTATACGGTGAATGGAGTAGGCTACGCACCACAAGGGGAAATATTGCAAGATGAAAAGCCAGTAAACATTAACCGAGACCAAGCTTTACAAGAATGTCTGATTGCTGGCTTACTATGTAACGACTCCCAAGTAGAACAGAAAGATGGTCAGTGGGTAGTAATGGGAGACCCCACCGAAGGAGCATTAATAGTAGCTGGTAGTAAAGGTGGTTTTGGTCAGTCAGCGTTGTTGCGGGAAATGCCAAAAATAGATGGGATTCCTTTTGAGTCGGACTTCCAGTACATGGCAACACTACACCAAACTCCTAGAGGTAAAACTATTTATGTTAAGGGTTCAGTTGAAGCGTTAGTCAAACGTTGTTCCGTGATGATTAACACCCACGGGCAAGAAAGACCTTTAGATTGTCTAGAAACATTAAAACAAACGACCATTGAAAGAGAAGTTAGTATTATGGCACGGCAAGGCTTGCGCGTATTAGCCTTTGCCAAAAAATATGTACCTAACGAACAAAATAGCGTAGACCATCACGATATTGAAAATGACCTAATTTTCTTAGGCTTACAGGGGATGATAGACCCACCCCGCGAAAGTGCTATCAAGGCAGTCAAAGCCTGTCAAGATGCAGGAATCCAGGTGAAGATGATTACTGGTGACCACGCGATAACCGCACAAGCAATTGCTCGTCGGATGGGAATGGGTAAAAAAGGTTCAGTTTTGGCATTTACAGGCTCGGAACTGGCGAGAATGGACAAAGACGAACTAGCGCAAGTTGCAGAAGATGGAGTAGTATTTGCTCGCGTCGCACCAGAACAGAAACTGCGTTTAGTAGAAGCTTTGCAGTCTAGAGGCGAAATTGTGGCGATGACGGGGGATGGAGTTAACGACGCACCCGCATTAAAACAATCAGATATCGGTATCGCAATGGGTGGTGCTGGTACGGAAGTTGCCAAAGAAGCATCAGACATGTTGTTGACTGATGATAACTTTGCTTCCATAGAAGCAGCGGTAGAAGAAGGACGCTCAGTTTATAAGAATTTGTTGAAAGCACTTTGCTTTATTCTGCCAGTAAACGGTGGAGAATCGATGACAATTTTACTTAGCACATTATTAGCTAGAGATTTGCCGATTTTGTCCTTACAAGTTCTCTGGTTAAATATGTTGAACTCCATCACAATGACCGTACCTTTGGCATTTGAACCGAAGGCGCCAAACGTGATGAATCAGCCACCTCGCAACCCTAATGAACCGTTGTTGTCTGGTAGTAGAATTAAGCGAATTTTAGCCATATCGCTATTTAACTGGATTGTTATCTTCGGCGTGTTTGAATATATCAAGTGGAGAACAATAACACCAGATTTGCCAGACGGTAATCTAAATTTGGCTAGAACAATGGCGATTAATGCACTAATTGCAGGTCGTATTTTCTATCTATTGAGTATTAGCCAATTAGTACCAAATTTGATAGCAAAGATGGACGGTACAATGCAAGACACAGTTGATATCCCAGCTATTGGTTTAGGGATTATTGGCGCTATACTATTCCAGTTTGCTTTCTCGTATATCCCACTAATTAATGATGTTTTTGAAACAGCTCCATTAAGCTTCCAAGATTGGTTATTCTGTTTAGGTGTTGGTTCACCGATGATTCTTTGGGCTTTGTTTGTAAATAGAATTGACCCTCCAAATTAATTCCATCCAAAGTTAAGTTTTTCTTTAAGCATAGGTGCTTTTGTTGTGGGCTATACATATAGCCCACTTTTTTTGTCATATTTGGTTGAAAAGTTCATCATTATAATACGGTAATTTCATCGAGTCGATTAATTACCACATCAGCACCATCTACATTTTCTTGCTTATCCACCCAGGTAATACCAATACAACCAGCTGCACCAGCATTCCTTGCCATTTGCATATCGCCCACCGAATCCCCTACCATTAACGTAGTACTCGGCTCCACTCCCAATTTTTCGCAAGCTTGTAAAAATAAAATCGGGTTAGGCTTTGTCGGTCCCCCTACATCTACACCCATTTGTAACTGAATGTAATCGCCTAGTTTATGGTACTTGACAAATTCCTTCACTTCTGTAGTATCCGCAGCTGAAAGGATACCAACTTTCAACCCAGCTTCAAACAAATTCTTTAGAATTTCTAGGCTCCCCACAAATAGAGGTGAAGAAGTTTGACCAATATATTTTTCGGCTTCTAACAAAGCTTTACGTGCAATTTCTAAAGACTCAATCCACCCACGTCCTGTTTCCGCAATATATGCTGCTGCTGCAACTTCTGTTTCATGACGACTGGCTACCGAAACTAAACCTGCTGGGTCTAGATTATTACCATTGACCCCAAAAGCCATTAACAAGGGTTCCCCAACTCCAGGAATTTGTGCGTCTATCATTCGAGCACTTCTTTGAGCTAAAGAGCGCAAATACTCCTCTGAGTCTTCCAGAGTACCGTTTTTATCAAACAAAACTGCTTGAATATTAGGGAAAGTCGCATTCCTACATTTGATAGTAACCAAGAAATTGCACCTCACTGGTGACTGGTGACTGTTGACTGTTTACTGTTTACTGGTAATATGATGTCGCTTGGTTACCAATAATAATGTAGAGACGTTACATCTAATACCCTTTCACTTAAATTTTGATACAAATACCCAAACAAGAGACGCGATAAATCGCCGTCTCTACAGACTTTATTTGTATCAGGCTTTCCGTGAAATGGTATAACGTCTCTACATCTAAAATGAAAACAAAAAAGAGGGAATAACCCTCATAAAACAAATTTCGCATTTTCGACAGTCGTAAACAACTAAAATGGTAATTAATTACTATTCAGTCGCTGGTGGAATTTCTTCTGCTGCTATTTCTTCCACAACGTCTTCCACAACAACATCTTCGGTCGCTGGTGGAATTTCATCTTCCACAGCATCCTCGGTTGCTGGCGGAATATCCTCATCTAATATAATCTCTTCTTCTGCAGGTGGTGCAATAGTAATACCTTGCTGTTTAGCAATTAATTGCTCGCGATATCTTGCTGCCATTTCTTCTGCTTTATCGTAAACCAGTTGACGATTTTTAATCATATCGCCTGGTTCTGGTTCCAATTGCTTGGTAGACAGCGAAATACGTCCACGCTCTGCATCCAAGTCAATAATCATTACTTTGACTTCATCATTGACATTAAATACACTGTGTGGTGTATCGATATGCTCGTGAGAAATTTCTGAGATGTGTAGTAGACCGCTTACGCCGCCAATATCAATAAACGCACCGTAGGGCTTAATACCGCGTACTGTACCGATTACCACTTCGCCGACTTCTAGGCGGTTCATCTTACGCTCTACCAGTGCCCGACGGTGAGACAGAACCAGACGGTTACGCTCTTCGTCTACTTCTAAGAATTTTAATGGTAGTTCTTCACCCACTAATTCTTCCTTGGGTTTGCGGGTGCTAATATGAGAGCCAGGTATAAAACCACGCAATCCTTCTATTCTCACTAACGCTCCACCTCGGTTGGTAGCAAACACCCCGGAACGAACTGTAGCGTCCTCTGCTTGTAGCTGACGTACTCGTTCCCAGGCACGCATATACTCAATCCGACGTATCGAAAGGGTTAGTTGTCCCTCTTCGTTTTCATCACTGAGAATATAGAATTCGCGTGTTTCGTTTGATTGTAAAACTTCTTCCGGGGCATCAACCCGGTTAATAGACATTTCTTGTATAGGTATAAAAGCGGCTGTTTTTGCACCTATGTCAATCAGAGCGCCGCGTGGCTCAATACTGAATACTGTGCCAGCAACGATGTCACCGGGGCTAAAATGATAGTCGTACTTGTCTAATAAAGCTTCAAAATCTGCGTGGGTAAAGCCTATTTCTGGTGCGATTGTTTTCTGATTGACCATGCTAATGTTTCCTGGGGTTAGTCTCCGTAATTTTTTTTGCCTCCTAGCGATGTACATGCAAGTAACTGACCTTTACAGTCCACACCTACATCTTTTTTCATCCTAGGGCAACAAAAGCTGATTTCTATTCTCAACTTCCAAAATGAATATTATAGCAGAAGATAGGGAACAGCGCTCATTGTAAGTTCTCCTATCTTATTAGGCCACAAAAATTCCGCTGCTACAAATACTGTAACAGCGGATGGAGAAAAATAACTATTTCTCTTATTTCTCAATGCGAGGAGGTTCGCGGAATGCGATCGCAAAAAACAGAACTCCTATCGCCAGTGTCAAAATCAAAATATACGCAATGCTTTCCATACTGTTATTTCCTTGGTTTCCAGGAAGTACCTTTAGTGTAACAAGCTACAAGGAAGAATGCTTCAAGAAACAAGGTTAAATATTTTAAACATGTTTTAAAGATGTTTTATACATAAGTATCCGAATGTTTCTTGAGCATTCTTACCTAATCATCGCCGTAAAAATGTTTTCAGGCGTTTGATAAGGGTCTAACTAGGCGTTTTCCTTCCGAGTGGAAAGGTCACCAACTTTCGCGAACAAACCGAACTCGACTTGCTCTTCTAGGTCGGCTTCGATACCAGCAAATACGTCGCGGTAAATTGTCCGAGAACCGTGCCAAATATGACCAAAGAAGAACAACAGCGCAAATACAGCGTGTCCAAAAGTGAACCAACCGCGAGTACTGGTACGGAATACACCGTCAGCGTTTTCCACGTTGAAGTCAAAGACTTCGCCACCTTGTGCCTTACGTGCCCATTTCTTCACATCGGCAGGGTCGGTAAACTTCTGACCGTTGAGCGCACCACCGTAGAACTCAGCAGTTACACCGCTTTGCTCAAAGCTATACTTAGATTCTGCTCGACGGAAGGGGATGTCAGCACGGACAACACCATCAGCATCGACCATAACAACGGGGAATGTTTCAAAGAAGTTAGGCAAGCGGCGAACAGTTAATTCCCGACCTTCTTTATCTTTGAATACTGGATGACCTAACCATTCTTGAGGAATGCCATCACCATTAATCATTGGGCCTACACGGAACAAACCACCTTTCGCAGGGCTGTTACCAACGTAGTCATAGAAAGCTAATTTCTCAGGAATTTGTGACCAAGCCTCAGATAAACTTGCTCCGTCGGCAACACTGGATTGTACGCGACGCTGAATCTCTTGTTTGAAATATCCTTGGTCCCACTGATAGCGGGTTGGTCCGTATAATTCAATTGGAGTAGCCGCGCTACCGTACCACATAGTACCAGCCACTACAAACGCTGCAAAGAAAACAGCGGCGATACTGCTGGAAAGTACGGTCTCAATATTACCCATCCGCAGTGCCTTGTAGAGCCTTTCGGGTGGTCTAACAGTCAAGTGGAATAAACCAGCGATAATACCGACAACACCAGCTGCAATGTGGTGCGCCACAATACCACCGGGGTTATACGGGTTAAAACCATCTGGACCCCATTCTGGTTGAACTGCTTGGACATGCCCAGTAATACCATAGGCATCAGAAACCCATAAACCGGGACCCCAAAGTCCAGTGAGGTGGAAAGCACCAAAACCGAAGCAAAGTAAACCAGATAAGAACAAGTGAATGCCAAACATCTTTGGCAAATCAAGAGCAGGTTCGCCAGTACGGGGGTCTGTGAACAATTCCAAATCCCAGTAAACCCAGTGCCAAACGGCAGCCAAGAACAACAAACCAGAAAGGACAATATGAGCAGCTGCAACACCTTCAAATGACCAGAAACCAGGGTCAGTAGCTGTACCAGCACCTGCAACGCTCCAACCGCCCCAAGAATCAGTAACGCCTAAACGTGCCATGAAGGGCAGCACGAACATACCTTGACGCCACATAGGATTGAGTACGGGGTCGCTGGGGTCGTAAATTGCTAGCTCATAAAGAGCCATAGAACCAGCCCAACCTGCCACTAGAGCTGTGTGCATTAAGTGTACAGAAATCAACCGTCCTGGGTCATTCAGAACGACTGTATGTACCCGATACCAGGGTAGTCCCATCGACTACATTCCTCCTAGAAGAGTTGTGTTTACAAAATAATTTCTTAGATTATTTATTGCCAGAAGCTTAAGCGCTTTTAACAATGCCTGATTTTTATGCCAGACAAATTGATTACTTGACATTTTTACCATGAAGGAAATCATTATTTTCCTTTATGAGTAATCGGCAAGTAAAAATGAGAATGTTTTAAAAAGTGTAACTTTTGATGGCTTCATTTGCAAGCGAGTCAAGTATATAAGCGCTCTTCGGGTTACGAATTGTGAGGGAATACACCCGATTTTTGTTACAAAACTTAAGAACTTGGGAGTGGGGAGTGGGGAGTGGGGAGTGAGTCCGGGGAATATTAAAGGGTTAATGCGGACTCTAGCTTATTTATGTGCATAAAATGTACAAAAAATAAATAAAAATTATTAATCATAATGGGAATTCGCAATTCGCAATTCGCAATTCGCAATTCGCAATTCGCAATTCGCAACTCCCCACTCCCTACTCCCCACTCCCAATTCCCCACTCCCAATTCCCCACTCCCCTCTACACAGTAACTAGCTGAATGTTTTCTAGCTGACACTTAGCTTCGGCTGTTCCTAAGCGTTCAAGAACTTGTTCTGCCGTCATTAAGCGCTTGATAACTACTTGACCAATACCACGATTTGTGGTATCGATTTGTAGCTGTGGCATTGGCTTGACCTCTACCGTCATGATTTCTTCTTCTACACGGTATAGCCAAAACACTTCACTATTTTCTAGTAGACAAATATTAATACGTTGAATATCCGGTTGGCGACGCCATGCGGCTACTTGCCATAATCCACCATTCGCCCATACTCTGCCAACAGTCCATCCTTCAGATAGAAAAAAGTACTTCATAAAACTAATATATAGTCCCTAGATGAGCAGTTCCACCATAGCTCCCAGCTATTCAAGAAGTCATGGCTAAAAAATGAGATTTTGAAGAATTATAAATTACGAATTATGAACAATTTTTATAAGCAAAAATCAGCAAAAATGTATTATTTATTACCTTAAAACTCATTCTCAATTAAAATACTTAAATCTCATTTTCATTAATTAAACCTCTAGCAAAAGTAAAAACAATTACCTGGTTAGGGGGATAAACCAAGAAGTAGATTTCACGCTAAAAGCTTGGAACATTTCTAATCTAAGTCTGTCTATGATTTATCCTTTAGTCATCGGTCAACAGTCATCGGTTTACAGTCAACAGTCAACCGACAACAGTTGACTACTTGTAGTAAAATATTTCACCACTGATATCTAAAATCTAAACATCTAAAAAATTATGAGCTGGCTTTCCAATTCAGGGAGACGGTGGGGTCGAAGCATACTATACCTTGCTCTATTCTGTACATTTTTATTATTTGTTCTAGTTGGCGTTGCTCCCCAACAAGGAATCACTTCTTCTGGCTCAACAGAGAGTCGCGTTACTATTGCTACAACATTGAAGCCGCGTACTCTTGACCCAGCAGATGCCTATGAAGCGTCTTCATTAAATTTGGTGTATAACATGAGTGACCGTTTGTACACTTACCCTCCCGGTAGTACAGAAGTTGCACCACAATTAGCAACAGAGCTACCCAAAATTAGTGCAGATGGTTTAACTTATACTATTCCTTTACGTCAGGGAGTAGTATTTCATGATGGAGCGCCTTTTAATGCCGAAGCGATGGTCTTTAGTTTGCGACGGTTTATTGAAAACAAGGGAAAACCAGCTTTCTTGCTAGGAGATATTGTTGAGTCCGTTAAAGCAACTGGTGAGTACGAATTAACTATTAAGCTAAAACAACCTTTTGCAGCCTTTCCCTCAATGTTAGCCTTTACAGGAGTATGTGCTGTTTCACCCAAAGCATATAAACTCGGTGAAGGAAAATTTGAAACAGATATTTTTGTTGGAACAGGCCCCTATAAATTAGCTAAGTACGGTACTGATAAATTTGTTTTTGATGTTTTTGATAAATATTGGGGCAAAAAAGCAGAGAATAACGGCATAACTTTACAAGTTCTTAGTAGTGGAGTTAATTTGTTTAATGCTTTTCGTAAAAAATCGGTAGATATAGCTTATTTATCGATGGACCCAGACCAAATTAGAAGTTTAGAAGCAAGAGTAAAAAAAGGCGATTGGCAAGCAATTCCCAATAATGGTAGTGTTGTAAATTATATAGTGCTAAATGTAAAACAAAAACCTTTAGATATTCTGGAGGTTAGACAAGCGATTGCAGCAATGATTAACCGAGACGTATTATCAGAACGAGTACTATACGGTCAATCAGAACCTGTTTACAGTTTAGTACCAACAACATTTAATGTTTACAAGCCAGTATTCAAAGAAAAATACGGCGAAGCTAATATTGAAAAAGCAAAAGAACTACTTAAAAAAGCAGGTTTCACGAAAGAAAAACCCGCACAAGTTGAAATTTGGTATCCTTCTAGTTCTGCACCTAGAAGCTTAATGGCAAGAGTACTCAAAGCTCTCGCGAAAAAAACAATGGATGGTTTGTTAGAGTTTCAGATTAATGCTGTAGAATCCACAACATTTTTCAAAAATACAGAACAAGGAATTTATCCAACAGTTTTGTCTTTGTGGTATCCCGACTTTTTGGATGCGGATAATTACATTCAACCCTTTTTATCTTGTGCAAAATTCTCTAAAGAAAAAGGGTGCGACGATGGGGGAAGTCGTTCTCAAGGTTCGTTTTACTATAACGACCGCATGAATAAGCTAATAGATAAACAGCGTCAGGAGCAAAATCCTGAAGCTCGTAAACAGTTATTTGTACAAATTCAAGAACAATTAGCGAATGATGTACCTTATGTTCCCTTGTGGCAAAGTAAAGATTACGTTTTCGCTCAAAATGGCGTACAAGGTGTGCAAGTAGATGCAGCCCAAAATTTGATGTATATGACTATTAAGAAATAGTTGACTGTTGACTGATGACTGATGACTGATGACTGATGACTGATGACTGTTGACTGTTGACTGTTGACTGATGACTTCTGCTTTAATTCTTTTCCCGTTCAACCATCAACCATCAACCATCAACCGTCAACCGTCAACCATCAACCGTCAACAGTCAACCGTCAACCGTCAACCGTCAACCGTCAACCGTTAACCATAAATAAATTATGTCCCGCTCTAAAGCCTTAACATATTACATAACTACTCGTTTGCTTCTAGCTCCGCTTCAGTTGTTGACTATTGTCACTTTTGTTTTTCTCTTATTAAGAGCAACTCCTGGTGACCCGATTGATGCTATTCTTGGTGGACGTGCGCCAGAAAGTGCGAAAGAGGTATTGCGGAAACAGCTTGGTTTACATTTGCCTTTATGGCAACAGTATTTTAATTATCTGGGTGATTTACTGCGTTTTGATTTAGGTAAATCTATCTCTAGTCGCGGACAGAATGTCTGGGATATTATTGGACAACATTTTCCAGCAACAGCAGAGTTAGCTATTTTTAGTATTATTGTAGCTGTTGTTGTTGGTGTTACTGTTGGGACTTTTTCCGCTTCCCGTCCAGGTACAGTTTTTGATGTCGGTGGCAGACTTTTTGGTATTATTACTTATGCGCTTCCTATGTTTTGGGCTGGGATGCTATTACAGTTAATTTTTGCGGTACAGCTTGATTTATTTCCTTTAGGAACTCGTTTTCCATCTTCAATTTCCACACCGACAACTATCACGGGTCTTTACACTATAGATAGTCTTTTGACTGGTAATTTAATACAGTTTTTTACTGCTATTCAATATTTGATATTACCTAGTGTTACCCTTGGAGTTTTGTTGAGCGGTATTTTTGAACGAATTGTACGGGTAAATTTACGACAAACTATGCAGTCGGATTATGTTGAAGCTGCACGTGCAAGAGGAATTCAAGAAAATAAAATTTTGGTTTCTCATGCTTTGAAAAATGCATTGATTCCGGTTATTACTGTATTGGGTTTGACTTTTGCTTCGTTGTTGGGTGGAGCTATTTTGACTGAAGTAACTTTTTCTTGGCCTGGTTTGGCTAATAAATTATATGAGGGAATTACTCAACGAGACTATCCCACTGTTCAAGGAATTATGATATTTTTTGGTTCAATTGTTGTCGGTGCGAGCATTTTAATTGATATTTTGAATGCTTATGTAGACCCACGGATTAAGTACTAACGAAGATAGAGGGAAGCTTCTTGCTTATTCCCTCTTTTTTTTTCCTCTAATTACTAATAATCGCATCAACTGACACAGCCACATCCGGAAACGCTAAAGAATAAACTGTTCCGACCGAAAATGTAGATTTAGAAGCATACTCCCCATCTTGAGGGTCGCGAAATACTATTAGCTTTCTTAACTTAAGATTAACTACCCAATATTCTGGAATTCCGACTTCAGCATAAATTTTGTATTTTGTTTCCAGGTCTTTTTGCAAACTGGTATTTGAATACTCAATCAGCCAAAAAATATTCTCTGGGTAGGGATGATATTCTAGATACTCTCGTCCCAATGGTTGTACAATAGCAATATCTGGCTCTGGCTCCGAGTCGTTGGGAAGCGTGATTGGTTTTGCTTGGCTAATAATTGCCCGTTCACCCAATAATCTAACTAAGTAATTCCCTGCTCCACGACTAAAATAAGCATGGGCTTCTCTTTCCGGTGACATTTCAACATTTCCCCTCTCAGTAATTCTACCCGACGATTTTCCAAAAGACCCGCTTCAATCATTTGGTGATATTCGTTTATTGTCCACTTGGCGACAGTAAAAGTCATGACAATTACTTATTTTTTTGCTCTTATTATTTCACAATATAGCGTCAAAAATCGCGATTTCAACTAGACACAATTTAGAATGGAAGAAATATACTCGGAATATAAGGTTCAGGGCTGAAATAAATTGCATGACGTGGATACCTTTACGAGAGCGCTTTGACCAGCTTCCTTTGGTTATAGCAGGACCAATATTGCGACGAGTTGAACCCAACTCTGTCACTGTTTGGTTAGCGTTAAAAGAAAGTCGCACGGTTACTTTAGCTGTGTTAGATACGAACAAAAAAGTTTTACTCTCTGGTCAACAGAGAACAAAGCAAATTGGTGTTAATTTACATATTGTTGCTGTAACTGCGACAAGTAAAAATAATACGCTTTTATACGGTGAAAATTATCTTTATAATTTAGCTTTTAATCCTGGGGAAACACTTAGTAAGCTAGGGGTTTTAAATTATTTGGGTGCAATTACTGATATTATTTATCCTCCTTATGATTTGCCATCTTTTGCGATGGTTCCAAATAATATAAATGATTTACGTATTATTCACGGGTCTTGTCGCAAACCCCACGGTGAAAGTATGGACGCACTAGCGGGATTGGATAAGATGATAAAAGAAGCGTTGATGATAGACCCTAAAATGCGACCTCATCAACTATTTCTAACTGGTGACCAAATTTATGCTGATGATGTTGCAGATGCTTTACTTTTTATGTTGATGGATGCATCTTCTACTTTATTAGGATGGTCAGAAAAACTTCCAGATGTGGTAAATACTGAAGACTTAAAGCCTGGGAAAAGAAACAATATCGCGACTCAAACTGCGGGTTTAACAGCAAGTTTGGATAAATTTAATAAAGTTAAAAATATAGCTAAAAGCCATTTGTTGACTTTTGGAGAATTTTTGATGATGTACCTTTTTGTTTGGAGTGATGTTTTATGGTGCAATTTTGAACATTTTCCTACTTTTAATGACGTTAATCCTAATTCTCAAAATAGTAGTGCAGAAGAAAAATTATTTGATAAAGAAATTATTTATTTAAAAGATTTATGGATAACACTTAAAGAAGTTAGACGCGCTTTAGCAAATGTTCCCAGCTATATGATATTTGATGACCATGAAGTCACCGATGATTGGTACTTAAATATGGCATGGTGTGAACGTGTTTTAAGTAAACCTTTGGGTAAACGTGTCTTGCAAAATGGTTTGCTTGCTTATGCTATTTGTCAAGGTTGGGGAAATACTCCAGAGCAATTTGAAACAGGTAAATCTGGAGATGAATTACTCAAAGCTGTTGAAGCTTGGGGTGCAAATGGTGGTAATAGTTCTGTATATGAATATAAAATCTCATTACGGCTTGGTCTACCTAGTTTAACTGAGCTTAAAAATAATAATCCAAGGGAATTAACTAGTAATGAATATGCTTTGAAGTGGTCTTATACCGTCAATGCACCCAATTATGAAGTTCTGGTGCTTGATACCCGTACTCGAAGAGGATTTCCAGGAGAATACTTTGATTTCCCTGCACTTTTAAGCGAGAAAGCTTGTGAAGAACAAATTAGCAAAGTTGCTCGTCCTGACAATACGAAAGTCACTTTAATTATATCGCCTTCACCCGTTATCGGTGTACCGTTTATAGAGGGGATTCAAAAAACAGCAAAAGTTTTTACTGATGCAATGAGTACTGCTGCTTGGGGTTTTGACCCAGAAGCTTGGGGTTTACAAGAAACAGCGTCGGAAAGGTTTATTTCTCAGTTAGCATTGCGAGGTTTATCAGCAGAAAATAATTGTGTCGTCGTTTTATCAGGTGATGTTCATTATAGTTTTACTGCTCGTTTACAATATTCGGCAACATGTCCTTTTGGAAATACTGAAAATATTCCCACCAAATTTGTCCTTACTCAGTTTACATGTAGTTCTTTTAAAAATGAAGTGAGTGGATTTGGTGGAAGCCATTCATTACATAGCAAAGGTTTTATTCCTTTTAAATTTGTAAATCATATACCGTCTTCAGAAATTTTAGGATGGTCGAATCCCGGAGAAAATGAGTTAGAAATTGGTAATATCTACACAATTCTTGACCACAATCTTGAATGCGTTCCCTGGAAGTTAAAAGGGAAAAATCCCGTGACGATAAATTTAGCTGCAGAACGTAGTTTATTTAAAGAGTTAGAAATTACCAAAAAACCGGAATGGTGTTACTCAGTTAAGTTTTTACTCGCACAATCAGACGAAATTCATAATACAAATACAGAAATAGCTCATCACGTTAAGTCCAATACTGTAATAGCACCCCTACCTGGAGAAAGACGCAAACCCTATCTAAAACAATATTTAGCGATGGCAAAAAATCACCGCGATTATCGCTTTGGACGGGGAGAAGGTAAGGAAATTGTTGGTCTGAATAATATTGGTGAAATTAGTTTTAATTTTAATGAGGGAAAAGCAATTGCGACTCAGACTTTGTGGTGGAGGCTAAAAAGTTGGGATGGTAAATTGCTAGAACCTTTTCCCTTGACTCGGACTGAGGTTTCTCTTTTATTTGACGAAAAACAGCCCATGAAAATTCAGTAAAGACGCGATATTTAGAGACGCGATATATCGCGTCTCTACATTAGTTGTTGGGTTTTAATTTTTTTGATACTACCTAAAAAAATATTCGTTATAAATACTTAATCAATACTTAAAACAGTTGCTAAAGCTTGGCTAATAGCTTGCATTTGTTCATCTGTCAAGGTTCCCAGTTGTCGAATTAATCTCTGTTGAGAAATTGAACGAACTTGAAAAGTATCAGCGGCAGAAACCTTACTTAAACCGTTTTCGATGCTAGGTTCTAAGCGAATCATCCACACTACACCAGAAAACGCATCATTCCACCCAGTTATTGGAACAACAATCTTCAACCTTAATGTTCCAATTTCGTTACTATTTACGATAACTGCTGGACGGGTTTTGCCAATTTCATCTCCAACAGTAGGGTCTGAATTATAAAGCCACATTTCTCCTCTACGCATAATCTTCGTATTCGTAGAAGTCTTCCGTATTCAGTTCTGTGAAAGCAGCTAACTCACTACCTTGTTCGTAGAAAGAATACATCACTTTAGCTGAGTCTGCTAAGCTAAGTTTTTTGTCAACTTTTACCTGTGACTTCGCTGTTATTTCTTCACGAATTAGTTTAGATGCGGTTTCTATAATCTCCAAACGTTCTTCAGCACTCATCTGTTTGAGCGCTTCCAGTATCTCAGCTTTTGTCATAATTACCAATTCTTGCTTTATCACACAAGTTGGAGGATGAGGAAGATGAGGGAGATTATGGGGATTAGGGTGATGTTATGAGAAGTAATATAAATTTTTTGTTTACACAAAAGCTTTTTCTTGAGCTGCCCTCATCTCCCATCTCCCTCATCCTCCCCATCTTCCTTACTTAGCTTTTGTTTCCACGCTAACAGCTGCGGACATTCCTGGAGTAATGCGATTCTCAAAACCCTTGAGAGTTTCCTGGTCAAACAAAATTTTCACAGGAATTTGCGGCACTCCGTTTCTCTGATTATTGTTGTTTGTGTTCCTTGAAGCAGCATTTTCATCCGTAACCGCAGGAAATCCAGCAACGGAAGTAGGAGCCATGCTATCCACCGTACCCCGGAATTTTTGATTGGGGAAGGCTGGTATTTTAATTTCCACGTTTTGTCCGGGTTGTATTTTTCCTAACTGCGTTTCCTGGAAATTAGCAACTACCCAAGGACGCTGTTTCACAATCTCCATCAACATTTGCCCCGGTAAAACTCGCTGTCCTACCTGAACTTTTCTGTTACCGATTTTACCAAGTTCTAGAGCAGCTATATTGGTGTAACCTAACAAAAGTTCGGCTTGTTTTACTTCTGCTTGTGCTTGGGTGACTGCTGCTAACGAAGCTTTGTACTGTTGTTGACTTATACTTCTTTGCTCGTTAATCGCTTGTGCCTGTTGATTTGTTCTTTGGTTCGCAGCTTGTTTTGCTTGGGGAGTTGCTGAAGGTGGTAATGTTGGCTCTGGAATATTTATTGCTGGAGAGTTGGCATTCCCCTGCGCTATCGAGGATTGTTGTTTGGCTAATTCCAAAGCAGCTCGCGTCCGGGTTAAGTTTAATTGGTAATCGCGAGGGTCAAGTTTTACCAACAGTGTCCCTGGAGATACGATTTGGTTGTCATTGACCGTAACTTGAGTAACTATACCTGATACACGAGATGTTACTGGAATAATCTCCGTAGCTATATAGGCGTTGTTGGTTTGTTGGAACCTTTGGGCATTTTGCCACCAACGATAACCGTATACTCCCCCACCGACAATACCAGCACCTAATAATAAACCTATTGCCACCTTGGGTAGCAGATGGCGACGTTTTTTACGTTTTTTACGCGGTGCAGTCTCTTGGATATCGCTTGCTTGGATATCGCTGCTTGAGTCGGTGGTGGTGATAGCGGTCACCTCTTCAGTAACAGGAACGTTTTGCTTATCCTGTTCTGCGACTTGTTGAATCTGTTGCGACGATTTTTTGCGTTCCATCAGCGACCTTTGGCTAGGCAATGAGTACGGATTTTCACGGGCTTAACTTAGAAAACTAGATAAATTGCGATTTGTCAATACACCTTAGACGCTATTTTTAGACAGTTTTTTTACTATGTTGGTACATAAAATGCAATTTAAATTTCTAAATCATTAAGGCGATGCTTTTAATTTTTATTTTATTAGTCCCCACATAATTATATTGCGCTAATATTTGTCATTGTTTCATTAAGTTATTTTAAAATCATGAGTTAAGAGACTAGGTAAGTTGGTATTCATGCTTAGTAAGTACAATAAGTAATATTACTGTTAGTGGCTGA
Source organism: Scytonematopsis contorta HA4267-MV1 (assembly GCA_019359035.1). GTDB lineage: Bacteria > Cyanobacteriota > Cyanobacteriia > Cyanobacteriales > Nostocaceae > Scytonematopsis > Scytonematopsis contorta. The sequence goes on from JAHHIC010000084.1 coordinate 33,794, forward strand.
AATGGCTTTCGTTTCTAATCCCCTATCCCAAACCTTTTTTCTTCGTCGCACAAATTGCGGTCACACTCCCTAACGTTGGGGTTTGTCTTCAGGTAATCCCTTAACCAATGGCAACCACATGTAACTAAATCTTCTAATTCTAAAGACAGAGGCTTTGCTCCTTGTTTATTCCACAGTCTTAGGGTTTTGTCTGCACTACCAGAAACCAGAGTGTTTCGGTCAAGGCTAAAATCTATACCATAAATATCATCAGTGTGACCGAGAAATGTTGTTAATAATCGACCGTCACGATTCCAAAGTTTTACAGTCTTGTCGGAACTAACAGAGGCAATTTTACCGTCAGTACAGACAGTGACTCGATTAACACTCGCAGTATGTTCTTTGAGTGTTTTTTGTAAAGCACCTTTGATGTTCCAGAATTTAATAGTATGGTCGTCACCCGCAGAAATAATGGTTTTGCGGTCTGGGGTAAAAATGACACAATTGACACTACTATTATGAGCATTAATAGTTTTTAACAACTGACCATTTTTGTGCCAATTATCTGTATCTATATTCCAAAGTTTAATGGTTTTATCCGCACTTCCCGAAGCAACGATGTTACCGTCTGGACTGTAACAAACGCTTAAAACTTCGTCTGTATGAGCTTGAATAGTTTTTAATAAAGTTCCCTTTATACTCCAGAATTTAATAGTTTTATCCGCACTAGCAGAGACAATAACATTACCAGTAGGATTAAACGCAACGCTAAACACTGACTCGCTATGTCCCAAAAAAGTATGTAACAAACTACCATTACGACTCCAAAGTTTAATCGTTCCATCACCACTAGCAGAAGCAAGAACTTTGCCACCTGGACTAAAACAGATATCCCAAACTACATCACGGTGTCCTTGCAAAACATACAGCAAAGAACCGTCTATATTCCACAATCTCACAGTGCGATTTGCACTAGCAGAAGCAATTATCTTAGCATTAGGACTAAAACTGACACTCGTCACCCAATTACTATGTCCCTCAAAACGATTACATTCCTGAACTTGAGTGACAACTTGAGCAATTCTACTTACGGTTCGCTCTTTAATCCAATCAGAAACTTCTGTTTCCTGTAATTGGATACCAGCCTTAACAGCAGCAACTAAAGCTCCTAATTGGTCGTGGGAAAGAAACAAAGCTTGGGACAATGAAATCAAGGCTTCAATTTCGGCAATTTCTGCTCGTTGACGTTGCTGTTGCTCTTGACGCAATGCTTTTTCTTTTTCTCGTAGAGCTTGTCTAAGTTGTTCCTCAGTTAACTTTTGTTTTTCTTTAGTTGCGGTCAATTCTGCCAAAAGTTCCGGTGCTTGCTGCTGACGAATAAAACTAACTAGATAATCATGAACAAGTTGATAAGAATCAGCAGGGATTTCCGGAATTTCGCATACTAGTCCAGAACCGACAAGAACCTCTAAAACCATATCTAGCTTTTCAATTTCTGGTACTAAATCCAAAGCCTTTAAATCTGTCAACAGGTCGTCACGAGTTTTAAAAGGACGAGTACCGTTTTCATTCGTGAGCAAATACAAAATAAGTCGAGCACAACCTTGATTTTCTATTCCACAATCTTTGATAACTTCTTCTAAAAAACGCCCTACTAATCTTTCTTTTGTACCCAGTTGACGATATTTTTCTAAAGTTGTAATTTTATCAGTTTGTAATTGCGCTCCCACAATTTGTAACTCAATCGGACTGACCTCCCCAAATTCTGAAGCTAAATCTTCTACTAGCTCATCAATTAACTCTGCCTCTAAATATAGCTGAGCTTTTTCTGTTAAGCTTTTGACAACTGCTTTTGCATCTTCTTGTGAAAATCTTCCCAAATGATAGCGAATATTTTTATCTAAAATATTATGATTAATTGTAGAAGAATAACCCAGACGCTCAAATTCTAATAAATGATGCAAATAATCTTCCCTTAATGACAAAATTATTTTCACAAAAGGAATATCCAAACATACTCGCAAAAACTCATAAAACTGTTGCCTTTGGCTTTGCTCTGGATATGCAAAGAAAAACTCTTCAAATTGGTCAAAAATTAGTATAGTTAGTAAATTAATCTCTACATTGTTCCATAATTTTTCTATTATTTTTTCAAAAATATTAGAGTTATGAGCATTATCTCTTTCCTCAAATAAATGTCTTGCTAAATTACCAAGCCAATCTGCATAGACTCTAACGACAACTGGTAAAGCATCTCGTTCACCGATTGCTTTTTCTTGTAGCGCTGGTATTAAACCAGCTTTTAATATAGAACTTTTACCGACTCCTGACTGACCATGAATTATAGTCAATTTATGGTCATTACGGCTCAATCTTTCGATTAAATTATTAACATCATGTTGCCGACGAGAAGCAGCTATTTCTTGTGCAACGATATTATGTTGATTAAGCTTAACTAACTCAGGATTAACAGCGTAACGTTTGGGATGTAAATAAGCAGCACCAATAAATGCTCTCAAACCATACTGATGCTCAATAGAAATTTTTTCTTGCTTAATACGGAAAGCATTTAAATATTGACATTGTTCAAAATAAAGTAAACGCAAAGTTTCTAATACAGATATATATAACTTTGGATGACACTGAGGATTAGTTTTATTTTTAAGATTTTCTAAATTTTCAATAGCTTCAGCAACTGCACCTAAATCTTTCTGAGAACGAGCCAAAAGAAAATCATACCACCCACGTTCAGAAGCTTCTAGTTTTGGAATTTTCTCTAAAGTTTTTAGTGCTTGTCTAGCGAATTTATTTGCATCATAAGATAGTGATTTTTCTAAAGCTACTTCTGCTAAAAAACTATAATCTTGAGCTAATTGCAATGTACTTCCATAAGTTTTATGTAAAGCTAGAGATTTTTTTGCAACACATTCTAACTCATCCCAAGCTTGGGAAATTCTTAAAACTTCACATAGTTTATTAATATTTTTAGCAACTAAATCAAGACGCTGTGCTTTTTCAAATACTTCTAATGCTTGCACAAGATAGTTTCTAGATTCTTCACGATAAAGTTGGTTATCAGCTTGATTTTTGCTAGCATTTTGGTAGTAAGCTAAACCAATATGTAACAATAAAATACCTTGTTTTTCTAAATTATTATTTTTTTGCCAAAATTCTAAACTTGCTTGATAATGTTCTAAAGCAGAATTTATTTCGTCGTGTGCGTAATCGCGTAATCCAAGAACAAAATCAAGACTTGCTTGGTCTTTTGGTTCTAAAAAATATCCGCGCTGTTGTAATTCTTGACGAGCAGTTTCTAATTCCCAACAATTTTGGTGAGTCGGGTTTAGACTACCATCGATAATATCATTTATAATTTGACATAAATGAGCAATTAGTTCATCATTATTAAATGTAAACTCAATTGTAGTTGCCCAATTTTCTAAATCTGTTGCTAATCTAATAAATTTTTGTAAAACTAAGTCACTCACCCACAGAACTAATGGGAAAGAGAAATGTTTTCTAAATTCTTCACGTACCTGATTAGCTGAAGTCAATACTGTATCTAAATCTTTAACCGACTCTAAACCAAAAACCATTAATGCTTCTGCTTGCTCATCTCCTAATTCTGCTAATAATGTAGTATAAAGAGTTTTGACACAAGTAGGTAAATTAATTTCGCGAATTTTCACAGTTGAAATTTGCTGTATATTTTCAGCAATATGCTTTTGTAAACTAATATAATTACAACGCAAAAAAATTAACGAAAACTCACCTTGAGAAAGTCTGATTGCTCGTGTCAGGGTTTGTAAGGATTTATCATTTGACATTTGTTGATGGTTGACTGTTGACTGTTGAGTGGAATTTAACTTAATTATTCTTCATCATTACCATAAGAGACACATGGACTATCAACTTCCTGTGCTGGTTGGAACGAATTGCAGAAAATTACAGTAGAACAATTAACCCCAAACTCTTTAGGATTAAGACATTTTATAGATTTTTCTACCAATATATGAAACACACATTCATTACAGATAGTTTTACATGATAATGCTTGACAATCCTCTTCACCTGAATTTAGCATAAGTAACACACCTCTTATTTTCCCTTGGCTTTCTTGGACTCTTGGCGGTTCGGTTAGTTAATTTATCCCTTAACATAATCGGGAAACAAAGCAACAAATTCTTTAGACTCAGCTAAAATAGGATTAACATCAAACCAAGACCCATCGTAATCTCGATATTCAAAAACAAACATATTCCGTATTAAAACTTGGTACTCTTCTTTACCTTGTAAACTTTTGTATTTCGCAACTTCACACAATAGTTCCCACTGTTGAGGAGCTATTGCTAATGTTAACTCATTGCGGCGTTGTCTAATAACACTTTCGATGCATTCACCAGATAATGGAGGGTCTTCTTTTTGTAAGCATCGGTACAATAACATCAACAAATTTCTGACATGCCCACCACTAATTAAACATAATCTTCGTAAAGTTTCGGGACTATCAAAAACGTCAGTAACGAAATTACGACTAAATTCCCAATTTACTCCAGGAAAAGCTCTAGTCATGACCATTTCTTGCAACCGTCTTATACCCTCATGGCATTCCGAAGCATCTCGTAATTTGACTGGCACCATTGGTAAAACTTTTGGGTCAACACCAAATCGATTTGTTAATCTTCCCAAAGCACTAGAAAATATTAAAGCTAAGGGAATTGTATAAACCACGTGACAATTTAACTGATTTAATTGCTCACCACGTTCTACAAATAAATATTCTGGTTGAATATGACCCGAAGGCTTGATAGTATTATCTATACGGTCGAGATTATCAACAATTACAACTAATCCTTTTTTTCCTTGCTGTTTTAATCTGGCTTGAGCAGGTTGTAGCAGTTCATTATTAATTGCTTCCAAAATTGCATTAGTCCGAGGTTCTAAATGCTGCCTAATTTGATTTCTAATTCTAGGACTATCTTTACTTTTAGCAGTAATTTTGCCAATTCCCAACAAAGAAAATTCTGGTTCCAAAGCAAACTCCATTGGCATTTGCTGTAAAGACCTAGCAAGTTCATGCAGTAAACTTTGAAAATATCCCGCTTTAATTCCAATGCCAATGCTCTCCAAGCTTTGACTGACCTCACGAGCAATAGCCAGCAAAATATCTGTAACATCGACATCAGCCATGTCTAAACTTTGACTAGATTCAAAATAGACAACATGGAATCCTTCCTTCTCCAATTCAGATTTGAGACGCATTAACTCAGTAGATTTACCGCAACCAATATGTCCTGTAAATAACTGACAAGTTGCCTCATTAGGTGAAAGACGAGTGATAGTTCGTCCCAATTCTTCAATAATCTTACCGCCACGCACCGTGGAAAAGTCGATATAATACTGTCTATCCTCGGTTTTCCCCGCGACTAAAGTCTTGCTGGGGTTACAAGCCTGAAAAAATCTTGCTAAATCAAGTTTCATTGTAACTCACCCGACCTCTCCTGAGCTTGCCTTGGTTTGTGTATATTCTACAAAAGTTACGGGTATTATTCCGGTTAAGTTAAGTAAAAACTGGTACTTGTCAATCTAAAATTACTTTTTACAAAATGCGCGTTCTCTCAATTTCCGAGCTTCCCATTCATCAGGTAGGTTATTCAACAGCCGCTCCAGGTGGTGTTGGTATTCTTGAAAGACAGTTGCCATTTTTGTTAGGAGAAGCTGACTTATTACCAAATAATCTAGAAGCAATTATTATCACCAGCGACTTACAAGGAATTGACCCAAGAAACCAACAACTTCTAGGACATCTTGTGCTTGAAGAATTAGAAAACTTGGCAGATACAGGCAAAATACCACCACTGAAAAATACAGGTATCATATTAGCAGGTGATTTATATGCTCAACTTAACAAGCGTAACGGTGTAGTTGGGGATGTACGTGAAATTTGGCAAGCTTTTAATCGACAATTTCGTTGGGTTGCTGGTGTTGCTGGAAATCATGATAGTTTTGGAAATACGCAAGAGGAAGTTCAGGCTTTCAAAAGAACCAAAGGAATTTATTATCTTGATGGCAATATTGTAAAAAATGGCGAACTTAATATTGCGGGAATTTCAGGAATTATAGGTAGTAAAGTAACTAAACCATTCCGTCATAATGAAAAAGATTTTTTGAGGGCAATTCGCGAACTTACGAAACAGTTACCAGACATTTTGGTTTTACATGAAGGTCCCGATTATCCCCTAGAAAAACTGGTGGGTAAAGAATCTATCAGGTTAGAGTTAGAAAAAATTAATAGTCCAAATAATCCATTGATTATCTGTGGTCACTCTTATTGGAAAGTGCCGATGGTTGTTTTAGAAAATGGTATTCAAGTAATTAAAGCTGATAGTCGGGTAATTGTACTTAGGAGTCATCTATAAAGTATTAGGAGCAGTTCTCGAAAGACGATTAAAAACTTGGTTTGAATTTGGGCTTGTAATTCGTTCAACTTTTTATTATATTTATATTAAATTTCTTTCCAAGGGCTATCATTAATCTGATGGTCTTTTTTTAATCACTACATATCTAATAACTTCCCTTCAGATACATAAACCATAGAAAAAACTTGTAGAGACGGCGATTTATCGCGTCTCCGTCATAATTTATCGCGTCTCCGTCATAATTTATCGCGTCTCTCAGGTTATATCAAGTCTCATCGGAGAGCGAAAAATATGGAAGAATGAATTATGAGATAAAAATGAAAAAGATTTTCTGTGAAACCAATGACTCCTTCCGAAAACAGACCCAGCCTTCCAGAAGTTCATCGCAGTATTAAAATTCCAAACAGCAAAGGCTTCTTTAGCAAGATGCTAGCGTATGCAGGGCCAGGATATCTGGTATCTGTTGGATATATGGACCCAGGAAACTGGGCGACAGATATTGCTGGTGGGTCAAAATTTGGTTATACATTACTATCAGTAATATTACTGTCGAATTTGATGGCGATACTGCTGCAATCGTTGTGCGTACGCTTGGGTGTGGCAACGGGGAAAGATTTAGCACAGGCTTGTCGCGATTATTTTACCCAGAAGGTGAGCTTTTGTTTGTGGGTGCTGTGCGAAATAGCTATTGCTGCGTGTGACTTAGCGGAGTTATTGGGTAGTGCGATCGCGTTACAACTTCTTTTCAGTATTCCTCTGGTTTGGGGTGTATGTATTACAGCCTAAGATGTACTGATATTGTTACTGTTGCAAGGTAAAGGCTTTCGTTATGTGGAAGGCTTGGTTATTCTGCTGGTAGCAACAGTGGGTATTTCTTTTTTTGCAGAAATTATTTTTTCTCGACCAGATTTAGGAGGAATTTTACAGGGATATATACCTAAGCCGGAAACTTTGCAGAATCAAGAGATGCTTTACATCGCCATTGGTATTTTAGGTGCAACGGTGATGCCACATAACTTATATCTACACTCATCAATTGTACAAACCCGCGATTGGGAAGCGACTAGTGAAAAGCGTTGGGAAGCAATTAAATTTTCTACGATTGATTCGACTATCGCTTTATCTTTAGCATTATTCATTAACTCAGCAATTTTAATTGTTTCTGCCGCGACTTTTCATTTTTCCGGAAATCAGAATGTGGCAGAAATCCAAGATGCTTATAAATTACTTACACCATTATTAGGTGTTAGTGCAGCTAGTGCAATTTTTGGTGTAGCGCTACTCGCATCCGGGCAAAGTTCAACGCTGACAGCGACTTTAGCAGGGCAAATTGTGATGGAAGGATTTCTACAATTTAGTCTACCGTCTTGGTTGCGTCGTTTAGTCACTCGTCTACTGGCAATTATTCCAGCATTGATAGCAATTATTTTCTTTGGTGAAAATAGCACTAGTAGTTTAATTGTTCTTAGCCAAGTTATCCTCAGTTTACAACTACCATTTGCAGTAATTCCATTAGTCATGTTTACTAGCAATCATCGCTTGATGGGAGAATTTGTTAACCCACTGTGGCTGAAAACTCTTGCTGGATTGGTAGCAATAATTATTGTTTGTTTAAATATATGGTTACTATTACAAACGATTTTCTCTGTCTAAATTGAAATTTCCAGGCAATTTGAGCGCTTAAAATAAAGATAATGGGGAACAGTTGGCTGTAATTGCGCCTCGAATATACAGCAGTTTGCAAGTAAATGAGGTACATCGGTTGAATATTAAACTCTTGTGGGGTGGGCATCCTTGCCCGCCCGGTTGTATTTAACCAACTTTAAATTTGCTGTAATATGCCTATCACGGAAAAAATCAAGCCATGAAATATATCAAGCAAGCTCTGACTATTCTTGGAATAACCACCCTGCTAGGCGGGTTAACTGTTAAAGTTTACGCACAATCAGCACAACCCAACATAGAAAAATCACCCACAGAAAGAACAAGTTTACAGCAGTTCTACAATCAAGGAGTACAAAAGCTTGCTCAAGGTAATTTTAATGGCGCAGTAGAAGATTTTGATAAGATATTGCAGTTAAATCCAAAATATTACGAAGGTTCAACAGCAAGGAAATACTCAGGGTTATAAGCAAACACAAGCATAATTCAGCAGCTTCAACAGTAATTAAATTACCCTGTAATTTAACTTACACAAAGGCGGGTACGGATACCTACCCATTTTTAGATAAATTGAAATTATGCTGTTTAATGCTGCCTCAAAATTAGGTTTATTATCGTAACTTAGTAAGATTAAAAGTATAACTACTCACTAATAAATAAATTTTAGTGTATAAATTTGTTAAGGATTGTAAATATAAAAGAATCAAGAAACTTTTCGGATAAGGTACATGTCAACGCGAATATTCGGTTAGCTAATAGCTTGACTTAAGAAGTGTAATCGAATACCTTAAGCAGTCAAGCTTGTTATTTTAAAGAAGGCTATGAACAAGAGACTTATTCTCACTTTGCTATCGAGTTCGACAATTTTCACTTCGTTAATGTCAACGCTGGCAATTATTAATCCCGCTCATGCTGTAACCCCAGACCAACGGTTGATTCGCACTCAAGATAATCGAGTTTGCATCACCAATCCCCACGGTCATCATAATTTCATATGTATTCGAGATTCAGAGAGAAGTTCAGGGGCTAAACCCATAACGAAGGAAACAATAGTTCAAGGAAAATCAGATGTGAATGTGGCGATGCTGGACTTTACTGAAGAAGAAAGCGATGCAGCTATTCAGTTATTTGGTTGCGATTGTCCTTATTGTATGAACTCATTGCGTCAACTGCGCGGTACTGGTAATTTGGTTTACTAAAACAATTGATAAATTTTCTTAATTGAAATGACAATGCTGTCCTCTGGTTTAAAGTGGGCAGCATTGTTTTAGTTTATAAGCTTCATATAAGCAATGCCAATACTTAAAATTCGTAAAAATTATAGATGAGTTTTGCCTCTTAATTGCAAATTTCATCCAGATTTCATCTATGACTGCCAAGCTGAATAATAGATAACTTAACAACAATCATCAAAAGTTCATCATGAAAAAAGCACTTGCTCTCATACCCGCATTGACTCTAGCGACTGTACTATCTACTACTATCTACCGTGCTAATGCCCACGATGATAATGGTACTTATCCTCATATTGATGCTCACCATAACTTTCCTCCCACTCGTGCGGATATAGTTAGACATACTTTTGAGGTACACGTTCCCAAAAATAGTAAGCCATTAACTCAAGTAATTATCCAAGTTCCTGAAGTTGTGAAGTGGAGTAAAAAAATTGAAGATGTGGTTGTAACAGATGGAACGGGCAAAAAAGTTAATCCAAATGTAACTATTGAGAATAAAACTATAGTGTTGAGTTTTGCTGATACTGTCGCACCTAATACTGACTTAGAAATTGATATCAAAAACGTGCGAAGAGTAACCCAAGGCAATGGTCCTGTTTACCGTTTACTTGCTAAATTTGAAGGGAATGAAACACCAATGCATATTGGTACAGCAAGGTTTCGTTTCAAATAATATATTTTTCCACTATCTTTTATTAACTAATAATTGGTGCTACCCAACTCTATGCACAGTCGTTGCGGGGTGGAAGCAAGAAAGATTCAGAGCAAGACCACGGTGAAGAAGGACACGACCACGCAAATGAAACAGGTATAAAAAATACTAATTTTCCTATTCCTTTATGGTTAATTGCAGCTGGTGGTGGTTCTATAGCTACAGCAATAGCATTTAGTGCAAGTAATTTAATATCTACTCGTCGTAAGCGTTCTCAACTAGCAACAGTAAATGCTTCAGGGCAAGAATCAATAATTTTTGAGACGGAAGCGGAATATGTAGATAATTACAAGCAACCTTCATTGTCTACTGTTGCGGTAACAGTTGAAAATGAAGAAAATTCCAGGCACGTAGATTAACTAGTTGTATATCGACGCTTTAATTTCATCCTAATTTCATTCGAGTATGAAAAACTCTAAAGTAACGGAAAAAGCAAATTACTAAAATTAAAAATGCTTGGAAACATTGTCAGGTGGGTAATTGAACGACGTTGGCTAGTCGTATTAGCTACAATCATTATTTCATTTTGGACATTCTACGTTATTCCTCAAATGCCGTTGGATGTACTCCCTGCTTTTGCACCACCTCAAGTGGAAATCCAAGCTGAGGCGCCTGGGTTGGCACCAGAAGAAGTAGAATCTCTAGTAACTTTACCAATAGAGAGTGCAATTAACGGCACACCTGGAGTAACCGCAGTTCGTTCTTCAAGTGCAGCAGGTATTTCGGCAGTAAGAGTAATATTTAATCAGAATACTGAAATTTATCAAGCACGTCAGCTAGTCACCGAACGATTGCAACAAGCAACAAGCAAGCTACCACCAGGAGTACAAACACCACAAATATCTCCTACGACTTCCCCGGTTGGTTTAGTTGTTCAATATGCTTTTACTATTAAAGAAGGGGAGAATACTCCTAACTCCTCTACAATTCCTAACCCACTAATGGAAGCTCGTCGAATTGTTGATTGGCAAGTAACAAATCGTCTTTTAGCTGTTCCGGGTGTGAGCCAAATTTTAACTTTTGGTGGTGATGAGCGACAATTTCAAGTTTTAGTTGACCCAGTAAAACTAGCCGCATTTAATATTACCTTAGACCAAGTTACCCAAGCAACTCAAAAAGCGAATGTCAATGCTCCTGGTGGCTTTTTTATTACGCCAGATACAGAAAAGTTAATTCGGGGTATTGGTAGAATTGAATCAATCGAAGACTTAAAAAAATCAACTATTACTTCTCGTAACGGTGTTCCTGTTAGATTACAAGATGTGGCAGATGTACAAATCGGTGCCGCAATTAAGCGTGGTGATGGCAGCTTTAACGGCAAACCCGCGATTATTGTAATGGTTAACAAACAGCCATTAGTTGATACACCTACTGTCACCCGTGCAGTAGAAAAAGCAATGGAAGAAATTAAGGCTGGATTACCTAAAAACATTCAGGTTACTACTACATTTCGTCAAGATAGTTATATTGAATCTTCGGTTGATAACGTTCGTTCTTCTTTGATTCAAGGGAGCATTATTGCTGCAATAATTTTAATTCCCTTTTTGATGAATTGGCGCACGTTGGCAGTATGTTTATTAGATTTTTTTCTAACTTTATTATTTGGGATGCTCGCGCTTTCCTGGTTGGGAATTGGGTTAAACACGATGACTTTAGGAGGGTTAGCTGTTGCAATTGGTACTGCAATTGACGATGCAATTGTATATGGTGAAAATACTTATAGACGATTGCGGGAAAATAAAACTTCGGAAAATCCGTCATCACCGTTAGAAATTATTTTTGAAGGTTCACAAGAAGTACGCGATTCATTAATTGGTGCCACAATTATTGGGATTATTGTTTTCTCACCAATTTTTACATTGCCGGGGATTGAAGGACGAATTTTTACACCGATGGGTATTTCCTATTTGGTAGTGGTTGTAATTTCCAGTGTGGAATCTCTATTAGTTTCTCCCGCATTGTGTGCAATTTTGTTACCGAATGTAAAAGTAACTAAGCGAGAAGCATTTTTAGCGAGATTTTGTAAAGGAATTTATGCATTATGCTTAAATTTTTCGATGCGTAATTCGTTATTGATTGTAGGCATCGCCACAGTTTTAACAGTCGCTTCAATTATTATTATACCTTCTTTTGGTAGAGCCTTTTTACCAGAGTTTCAGGAACAAACAATGGTAAATACTTTGATATCTTATCCAACAGGTTCTCTTGAGGCTAGTACTAAAGCAGGTCACGTAATAGAAGAAGCATTAAAAAACGACCGAAGATTTGAATTTATCCAAACTCGTTCTGGACGTGCTTCTGGAGATTCAGAGGCAGCAGGTGTCAATGTTGCCCACCTTGACATTGAATTAAGTAAACAAGGAATGCAAAACCGTGAAAAATCTTTAGAAGTAATGCGGGAAGCATTTGAAAAAATACCCGGTGCAGCAACTAATATTGGTGGTTTTCTTTCGCACCGAATGGACGAAGTATTATCTGGGGTTCGCAGTTCCATCGCAGTGAAAATTTTTGGTCCCGACTTAGCAGAGTTGCGAAAAATTGGGCAGCAAGTCGAACAACAAATGGCAACAGTTAACGGTGTTATTGATTTACAATTAGAACCGCAACTTCCCGTACCACAAATTCAAATCAAATTTGACCGCGATGCAGCTAGTCGGTTTGGTCATACGGTAGGAGATTTAGCAGATACAATTGAAACTGCACTGAATGGTCGGGTTGTATCTCAAGTTTTAGAAAATCAACAGTCTTTTGATTTAGTAGTGTGGTTCAAACCGGAAGCACGGCAAAATTTAGACACGATTCGTAATTTATTAATTGATACTCCCAACGGTCAGAAAGTACCTTTAGGTAGCGTTGCTAAAATTGAGGAAGGTAAAGGACCAAATACAATTAACCGTGAAAACGTTTCTCGTTTGATAGTTGTTTCTGCAAATGCTAAAGGTAGGGATTTACGCTCAATTGTAAATGAAATTGAAGCTAAAGTAAAAAGTAATGTCCAAGTGACTGCGGGGTACTTTATTCAATATGCAGGTCAATTTGAAGCCGAAGAGCGTGCTACACAAAATATTCTTGTTTTTAGTATTATTGCATTTGTGGCGATTACAGTAATTATGTATCTTTCGGTTAAATCTATCGCTTCTACTGCGATGATTATGATTAACTTACCTATTGGTTTAGTAGGAGGCGTAATTGCGGTTGCATTAACTGGTGGAGTAATTTCTGTTGCTTCATTAGTTGGTTTTGTCTCTTTATTTGGGGTAGCAACCCGCAACGGTTTACTACTAGTAGATAACTACAACAGTAAATACCAAGAAGGAATGCCATTAAAAGAAATAATCGTAAAAGGGTCAATGGAAAGATTAAACGCGATTTTAATGACTGCTTTGACTTCTGCATTAGGTTTGGCGCCAATGGTACTGCAAGGTGGCCCAGGACAAGAACTTTTACAACCACTTTCTATTGTTGTTTTTGGTGGATTGTTTACTTCGACAGCAATAACTTTGTTGGTTTTACCTGCTTTATACGCGAAGTTTGGTAAATATTTGTTTCCCAATAAAGTAGAAGAAGTTAAAGAGGAGCAGTTTTTTATGCATATGTAGGCAAATTTCATCTTAATTTCATCTCAATATGAAAAACTATTAAGTAAGCGCACTTGGTTAGCTTCTAGAATTTATTCCTGGAGTTGTTTAAGCACTTGAGCGCGGGGCTTGATTTCCTATTTATTGTAAGGAGACTTTTGGCGATGCGACTCTTTAACCGCAATCAGCAAAAAACAGCACAATTTGGTTCAATTTCGTTAGCGATACTGAGTTTGCTGCTGCTAAGTACTCCTGTTGTAGTACTAGCAGGTGCGGGACACGACCATAGTGGTGCAAGTTCTTTTCAAGGTGGTTCCGGGGATACAAATGCGCCAATTGAAGTTGACGTTCCAACAGCACAGAGGCTAGGGATAAAAGTGGAACCAGTTAGGCGACAACCTCTGGCTGTGGGTATTAAAACTACTGGACAAATTGAAACTTTACCCAGCCAACGAGTAGAAGTTAATACTCCAATTACTGGAGCTAAAGTGGTGGAATTGTTGGTGGAGCCTGGTGCAATAGTTCAAAAAGGTCAGCCTCTCGCTGTTGTCACCAGTCCCGATTTGCTGCAGTTGCGCGTCACATCCGAAGAAAAACGGGCAGAAGCAATCGCCTCTTTGCAACAAGCCCAAACAGATTTAAGATTAGCTCAACAAAATTATCAAAGATTTTTACAAATATCTAATGCCAATATTGCCCAAGCACAAAGCCAAGTAGCGTTTAATCAAGAAAAATATAACAAAGATATACAACTGGCTAATGCGGGTGCTTTACCTCGTCGTAATGCTCTGGAATCTCAAACTCAGTTAGCACAGGCCAGAGCCAAATTAACTGAAGTTGCTAGCAAACCAGATGTGATTGAAACCGAAGCCCAAGTCAAACGCGCCCAAGCAGCAGTTCAAGTAGCACAATCACGTTTGCGCTTGAGTGAATCCACTTATAATACAAGATTGCAACAAATCGGAAATCGTCCTAATGCCAAGGGATTAGTGACAATTACTGCTCCAATATCTGGTAAAGTAGCAGACCGAGAAGTTACCATTGGTCAAACTTTTAACGATGCGGGTGGCAAATTAATGACTATTGTTAATGATAGTCGGGTATTTGCGACAGCGAATATTTATGAAAAAGATTTAGGGGAAATAAAAGTAGGTCAGAGAGTAAACCTGAAAGTTGCGAGTATCCCAAACCGTATTTTTTCCGGCAAAGTGGCTCGAATTGGTACCTTGGTACAAGGTGAAACACGAGTTGTTCCAGTACAAGCCGAAATAGAAAATTCTTCCGGAGAACTTAAACCGGGTATGTTTGCTTCCCTTGAGGTGTTAACAGACAAAACATCTGCACCTGTATTAACAATTCCCGCTTCGTCAGTAGTGGATGCAAATGGTAAAAAATTGGTCTATGTCCAAAATGGTAATGCCTTTGAATCAGTGGATGTTACCTTGGGTGAAACTTCTGGTGACATTGTTGAAGTCAAAATTGGTTTATTTGAAGGAGATTTAATTGTTACTCAGCGTGCTCCACAACTTTACGCTCAGTCATTACGAGGTGGAAGTAAAAAAGGAGACGGTCATGATAACTCCGAAGAAGGACACGACCACTCGGAGGAGACTCAAGCAAAAACAAGCAATTTTCCATTAATACCCCTGTGGTTATTGGGACTAGGGGGAGTAGGAGTAATGGGTGGTGCTTTTGCAGCAGGTAGTTTTTGGTCTAATCGCCGTATGCGCTATCAAAAACCTAGGCATTCTTAAGCAACAAGGCTTAAAAGCAGTTCTAGGCTAACTTTCAGCGCGGAAGTTTTTGGTATATGAGGGCTAACTAGTAGCTGCACCGTACCACCCGAAGGCGATGTTTGCCGTAGCTTGCGGAGCATTCGAGAGTTACTCGAAACCTGTTTTTTCCCGTTTGAATACCATTGGTGACGATTAAAACCACCAACAATGTTTATCTTACGAGCGACCTTTTTCCATGCACCCGGCTTAGACAAATCCTCTGGTTTCTTAAAGAAGGTTGCATGGGATTTAGGAAGACTTTCAGTTCGATTCTGACCGCGCCGAGCTATCACCAAAGCCGCGGCACAACCTGAGTTCAAACTATACATTGCCATATACTTAGTGACACTAATCACACTAGTATAAGCAGCATCAACTTTTAATAGCTCAATACCAAATTTTTTGCAACGACTATCAAGTATTTGGTTGAACTTACTATAAGCCATATTTGAAAGCATACGCGCATATTTTACGCCGATTTCAGTCATCGATGCTTTCTTTTTCTCAAAGTCTAAATCTTCAATAACTATAGGTATTTGATATAATTCAGCAAGTCTTACTAACTGAGCACAAGCCTTACCAATAATATCGGAAGTTTGGTTAGTTCGCTTATCCTGAACATTGATTTTAATTGACCCGTGACGCTTTAAATTACCCTGTTTATCAACTACAGTCCAATCAATGGAACTGGGATTAAAGTCAACACCTAATGCACCGTTTTCTACTGATGTACTATTAGGTTTTTCTGGTGCATCAATAGTAGCGTTTAAATAAGTTTTACTATCTTTTATGACAAAACGATAAGTAACTGATTGTGCGCTTGCAGTACGCGACTCTTGTTTGATTTTACCCTTTTTATCTTTGCGCTTCGATGTTTTGATTACAGGTGTGATAGCAGCTTTCAACCATTCATTGCCACGAGAAAACTTCACACCAGTTAAAACAATTTTTTCACCATATTTATGTTGTAAAGCTGGGGAAACAGTCACAGTTAATGTTTCTGTTTCTTGATGGTAGCGAACAAGTTGATTACCTCTTTTAAAAATTGCTGCCCCTTCATAATAAACAATATGCGACCTTGATTGCTGCCAATCTTTCAACCATTCTTCATGGTTGTTATAACCGTTTTTATCTAAACGAAATTGAGCGCCAAATAATTTTTTAGTCCCAAAAGCAACGTGGTATTTACCATTAGCTCGGTCTGCTTTTAGCTGCGTAATTTCTGCCGAAATATGCTGTATTTTCTGAAGTTTATAATTGATTGTTCTTTTGAGATTTTTGACTGTCAAATAATCCTTAATTTTAGTTGCTTTTTTCAGTCTACTTTCCAGCTTGGCAATACTACGTTTAATACCTTTAATTGCTTCATACTTTGAAGTGATATAGGTATCAACTAAGAATGCTTGACTGTCATAATTTGCTAAACCTAAAACAGCGGCACAACGAGCTTCAGTATTAGAAACTCCATATCTACTTTTTAATTCTTTTGCGATATCTGTTTTTAGTTGTTGGCTTGGGGTTTCAACTTTACCCTTATTGTTACGAATATTAAAGGCTGTGCGGATACAGCGACCAAAAATTACACCAAATTCAGCGATATAGTCAAGACCTATTTTATTGTCATTAATTGTAGGTATTACTGTTTGAATTGTAATTGATGACAACGATATCACCACCTGGTTTAATTTTTGCTTATTTTCATATAATACTAAATTTTGTTTAATTGTTAAATCTCTATCAAGATATATTCATAAATATTAATAATTATAGCTCGCGTTCACTTGAAGTTTAAATGTATTAATTATCAGCGTATATTTGGGTATACTTCAGGTGATAATTTTCACATGTTCGAGTGAGAATTTGTAATTTCAAAAAATCTTGAGTAAAATCTGACAATACATAACTTTACTTAGACTTACCTAAGATTTACTTGTGCAGTGCATACCTGATCGCGTTTTGCGACAGTAAGTAATTCTGAGTATGATTTGGTTACTTATAAAACTGACGCTTATTTAAATGACCACAAACAACCTACTTTATCCGCTCCCGGCAAAATTCTAGAAGATGGTGACTAGCAACGGATGCTGAACGGATGTAGCGGATGAGTTATTTGTGAGTTTTATAAATAAACTATCTGCTGGATACCTGATAGTAAGCTTAGGAACTGTTGCTCAACAAAAACCAAGGTATATACAAGAGATGTTTATTGATAACGGTGACGACACATATACTGTCCGCTTCTTGAATAATGGAGTCGCTGATTACGTAACTGTTGACAGGTTTTTACCTGCAGATGCTTCTGGTAAATTGGTTTACGCTCGCAAAGGAGATTTTGTTAATAACCCATCTAATGAATTGTGGGTGGCTTTAGGTAAACTAATTAGATATTTGGCTATCGGCTAGCAACGCGCTATTAAACTTCGAGACAATGACCAATTGCTTCAGTAGGATTTCTACTGGAGTCCAAGCATAAATAGCATTCCGCAAGCTCCATAAAATAGGATTTTGTAAATGTTCTATTTTCCCAGACTTACGAGATTGTTTAACTATTTGAGAAGTTCTGGGAATTCTATGATATTCATAAAGGTTTAATGCTTCTTGCAAGGTTGAACTTTTATGAAGCAGCGACGCTAAAATTATTGCATCTTCTATAGTTTGACCAGCGCCTTGATTCATATTTGGTGTCATCGGATGTGCTGCATCTCCAAGTAGAGTAACGCGCTGACTACTCCATAAAGCTAAGGGATTTGCATCATAAATATCGCTTTGTTTCATAGATGAGTTTGGCGTGCTAGCAATAATTTCACTTACAGGAAAACACCAATCTTGGTAACGCTTCATCAATAGAGTTTGAGGTGAATCTACTTCTTCTTGACCGGGAGAGGTGAGATAAGTAGCATACCAACTAATACTTTTATTCCCAAGAGAAGTACAGCCAAAACGTATACCACGACCTAATATTGATAGATAAATACCTTCTGAAAGTAAATTAGTTTCTTCAGAAAGACCGCGCCAAGCAGTATAACCAGAATAATGTAACTCAGCATTAGGAAATAATTGTTGTCGTATTGTAGAACGAATACCATCGGCACCTACTAGTAAATCTCCTTCCACTTCTTTACCATTGTTTAAGGTTAGAATCACTTGCTCTTTCTCTTCTCTAAAGCCAGAAGCGGCGTTACTAATATATAATCCAGATTCTCCAAAGGCTTCTAAAAAAATCTTGTATAATTCACCTCGATTAAGAGTCACAACAGAACCACCAACCCTTGCTTCTAATGCACCTAAAGAAATTTCTTTTAACTTCTTACCTGCGCTAGTTTTCATTTGTACTTGACATATTGTGCTAGCAGCCTGAAGTACAGGTTGGTCAAGGTCAATATGACGCAGAGCTAGTAGACCATTCGGTGCGACAGCAATACCCCAGCCAATTGTCAGCAAGTTAGATGCTTTCTCATAAATCTCTACTTCAAAACCAAGTCGTCGTAGAGCAATTCCCAAAGTTAATCCTCCAATTCCTGCACCAGCTATCAAAATTTTTCTTAATTTCATGTGAAACCTCTGAGCTTCTAGCGCTAGCTACTAAACCTAATGGGTGATTGCTCGAATAAAAGAAAGCCCACCGTAGGAAGTTCTGCCTACTTCAATCTCCGTAAAGCCGACATCCTCCATCAAAGCTTTATAGTCTCCTAGGCTGTTTGAGACCCAAAAATGAACTAAGAGAATAGGATATAAAACTCTATATAACAGGTTAGCAGGTGCTTCAACATCAACAATTAGCAAGCGACCACCTGGTTTCAGAACGCGGTACATTTCTGCAAATCCTTGGCGTTTAAGCTCGTCTCCAGGTAAATGGTGGAACATCATACTACTGAGGACGACATCAAAAGTCTGATTAGCAAAAGGAATATCCTCAATCAATCCAAGCTGGAAATCTATATCTATGCCATTTTGAGCTACTTTGAGTTTCGCAATATCAATCATTTCTGGGGAAGCGTCTATTCCAAAAACTGACCCTGTAGCCCCAATCTGCTTTTTCGCCGCTAATGCTAAACTACCTGTACCACAGCCAACTTCTAATACACAATTACCCACCTGCAAGGAAGCTAACTCAATCGTTACTGCTCGAATATCTTGTTCTTTACCCCATGACACTAAGTTCACTGTGGCATCGTATATGCGTGCCCAACGACGAATAGTTAAACCTTTAGTTTGCGGAGATTTTTCAGGTAAAGGTGCTTGCAACATAATTTTTTCTCCAAATTTGTTTCCTGAAATTTGTCATGCTATTAGTATGTGAGCTAAAACTCGCATTTGCAACTCGCATTTTTCAGGACACCTTAATGACGCAACCAAAACGCACAAAACCTCGCAAACTCCCACAACAAGAGCGTTCAAGAGAAACTGTGGAAGCTATCTTGATAGCAACTACTCACATTTTAATAAAAGAGGGCTATGCAGCTGCTAACACAAATAAAATTGCAGAGCGTGCTGGTGTTAGTATTGGTTCGCTGTACCAGTACTTTCCTACCAAGGAAGCGATTGTGGCTGCGTTAATAGAGCGTCATGCTCAGTCTATGGTCGGTCTGATTGAAGCGAAACTGAAAAGCGTGTCAGATGCACCTCCAGAGATTGCTTTACCCGAACTTGTCAAGGTTTGTATTAGTGCCCATACAATTAATCCCCAGCTTCACAAAGTATTAATTGAGCAAGTACCGCGCATAGGACAACTCGAACGAGTCACCGAAGTCGAGAAACAAGTTACACTTCTGATTCGCAGTTACATAGAAGATAAACAAGGGCAAATTCAACCTCAAAACATTGATTTAGCTGCTTTTATTCTTGCTCACACGCTTGAAACTCTAATTCACGCTGCTGTACTCAAAGAACCAGAAGTTTCGGTTTCACAGGAATTTACACAGGAAGTTACAGTTATATTGCTGCGCTACCTTAAATGCAATCTCACATGCTGATACTTTGATGTAAAAAATATCCCCCCAATCATCTAAAACCACCTCACAAAGCAAAAAATAGCTAAATTAATCTTCCCTAATTCTTCCTTTTTACCTTCTAAAGTGTAATCACAAACGAAAGTTAGGAGTTTCTCAAATGAAGACTTCAATCAAATTAATTTTAGCTGCTGCTTTATTAGGCTCTCTAGGATTTGGCGGATTAGCACGAACTGTCTATGCAAATCAGTCTAAGCCTAGTGTTGCAATTGTTCCTCAGCATAATGCCAGTATTAAAATTGCTGAGGTTTCTGATGGTGATGGTGAAGAAGCAGATGATGCAGAGGAAAAACAAGAATCTAGCAAATTACAAGCTTTAGCTAAAATCACAGTCCAACAAGCTCAACAAGCTGCCGAAACTGCTCAGGGTGCTAAAGCTAGCAAAGTTTATCTCGATAATGAAGATGGTAACTTGGTGTATAAAGTTACTATTGGTCAGACAGAAGTTGCTGTAGATGCAGGTAATGCAAAAATCCTCTATAACGAGAAAGTAAACCAAGAAGATAAATCCACTGAAGTTACCCATCCTCGTAGCAGCATTCAAGTTTCAGAAACTGATGCTAAAGAAAAATAGAGTAATGATAAACTTTAATATAATGGTGTGGCAAGTAAATTGAGTAGGAAAGCAACCTAAAAAAGTTGCGACTAAAACAAACATTGTAGAGGCGTTATCTGTTACACCTCTACAATATGATGTCAAAAGAAGAATGTTCTATACTCTCAAATGAAAATTTTGTTAATCGAAGATGATGAGCGTATTGCTGAGCCATTAGTTGAACATTTAAAAAACCAGTATCACGTAGTGGATGTAGCTAATGATGGCATAGCAGATTGGGAACAAGCACAAGCTTTTTGCTATGACTTGATTTTATTAGATTTAATGTTACCGCGTCTTGATGGAATCACTTTATGTAAACGTTTGAGGACATCAGGATGTAAAAGTTTTATTTTGATGTTAACAGCTAAAGATACAACTACTGACAGAGTAATTGGACTTGATGCGGGAGCAGATAATTATTTAGTCAAACCATTTAAACTCAAAGAGTTGGCAGCTAGAATTCGAGCTTTATCACGCCGCAGTTTCGATGTCAGAGCAAATATTTTAACTTGCGAACATTTACAGATGGATACCACTAATTATCAAGTTACTTATGCAGGAAAGCTACTCTCTCTTACGCCAAAAGAATATATGTTGCTGGAAGTATTTTTAAAAAGCCCAACACAGGTTTTTACCCGTTCAGAATTATTAGATAAACTTTGGGATTGTAATGATATATCGGGAGAAGAAACAGTTAAAACTCATTTAAAAAATTTACGACGCAAGCTAAAGGTCGCAGGCTGCGAGTCAGACATAATTGAAAATGTACACGGAATTGGCTATCGTTTAAAAACTAATAAGTGAATATGAAGGAGAATAACATTGCGTGTTTCAGAAAACTCGATACCAATTATTATTGTCTTATCTAGTTATTTTCAGCACACTACTAGGGATATTTGCTCTTGCTGTCAGATTTATTTTTACCTATAGTTTAAGTGAAAAACTAACAGAAAATTTAACAATTTTAGGACAGAACGCTGCATCTAATGCTGAGTTTGAGCAAGGCAAACTGAAAATAGAAAGTGATTTCCCTATAAAAGAATTAATTAATCGTCATCAAGGTTTACAGTGGTTTGATACTCAAGGTAACTTAGTTTTTCAACAAGGTCAATATGTATTAACTGTACCTCTGAGTCTTAAAGACAAGGTTCAACAGCAAAAAATTAAAAATTTGAGTTTGCGAAGCGTTACTTTACCTGTTATTTATAGCGATGATAATCATCTAATAGGCTATGTTAGAGTCAGTCAATCTTTGTCAGAACTCGATGAAACACTGGAGCGATTAGATTTAGGATTAGCTAGCGGGGTTGTCGTGACTTTATTACTCTCATGCGTTGGTGGTATTTTTTTAACCCGTAAAGCAATGCAGCCAATTGAAGAGAGTTTTCTCAGGCTAAAACAATTTACAGCAGATGCATCTCACGAGCTTCGTAGTCCTTTAATGGCGATTACAGCAAATGTCGAAGTAGCACTAGAAAATCCAGAAGAATTACGTTCAAAAGATATCAAAAAATTTAAAGCTATTGGTTCTGCTGCTGACCAAATGGCTCGTCTTGTTGAAGATTTACTACTGTTGGCTCGGAACGACCGCGTTGATGTTCAAAATAAAGAAATTGTAAATTTATCAGAAATTTTACTTAATTTGATTGAGCTATATCAGCCTCAAGCTTATGCAAAAAAAATTAATTTAAAAACGGATTTAAGCAAAAAATTGTATGTAATGGGTGACTCTGTTCAACTCACAAGAGTTTTTGCTAATTTAATTGAAAATGCGCTTCAATATACCCCTATCAACGGCACAGTTGAAATAATTAATGTACGTAACAATCAACAAATTGAGATTGTAGTTAAGGATACAGGTATTGGAATGACACCCGAACAACTTCAACATATTTTCGAGCGATTTTGGCGAGCAGATACAGCTCGCTCTTACCGTGTGGGAGGTTTTGGCTTAGGGTTGGCGATTGCCAAAAGCTTCGTTCAAAATCATGGGGGTACTCTAGCTGTCACGAGTAAACTAAATGTTGGCAGTTGTTTTACGGTCAGCTTACCAGTTTATCGCGCTTCATAGAAAAATATATTCAGTAAGCTGGGCTACTTCCCTATATCTTCCCTTTTATTTTTTATAATACATGATGACAAAAGATTAGTAACTCATATAAGGCTTTTTTCTTGAAAAAAAGCAATTCTAAGCTTAAGACCTATTATTAGTATAGATATAAATTAACTATGGTCAGAAAAATATCTCACTTTTGGTTACGTCATATACATCCCCGATTAATTACCTTAATTGCCACACTTGGTATCGGTGGATTAGGAATTTGTCTACTTGTATTGTTTATTGTCGCAAAACTTGCTGAGGAAGTTTTAGAAAAGGAAGCTTTTGCATTTGATAAAACTTTTTTATTGTGGCTGCATCAATTCGCCAATCCTAGTCTTGACAATTTAATGTTGTTTATAACTCAAATTGGCAACCCAACTACAGTCGTAATTGTTGCGGGAATAACTTTAGCCATTCTTTGGAGGCGACGTTATCGATTAGAAG
The DNA here is from genome assembly GCA_019359035.1 of Scytonematopsis contorta HA4267-MV1. Classification (GTDB taxonomy): domain Bacteria; phylum Cyanobacteriota; class Cyanobacteriia; order Cyanobacteriales; family Nostocaceae; genus Scytonematopsis; species Scytonematopsis contorta. The sequence continues at coordinate 57,306 of JAHHIC010000084.1, forward strand.
TGATGGTATTTGTATTAACCTGTTTGGGTGGGGTAATTTTAAACACAGGTCTAAAGTTATTTTTCTCTAAAACTCGTCCGCAGCTTTGGAAGCAGTTGATTGTTGAAACTTCTTTCAGTTTTCCTAGCGGTCATGCAATTGGCTCTATGGTTTTATATGGTTTTATTGCTTATTTATTAGCAACTTTCTATCCTAAGTATGACAAAATTATTTATACTTTAGCAGTTATTTTAATTGGGGCGATTGGCATCAGCAGATTATACTTAGGAGTCCACTGGCCTACTGATATAATTGCTGGCTATGGTGTCGGTTTTTTATGGTTAATCATATGTATTACCATGTTGAAATTGCAAAGATTGAGGCTCGGTTTAATACAGCAATCCTAAATTGTTTGTGAACATCCTTAAGTTTTATCTTAAACACCTTAAACTTGGCTTTCTTGGACTTTTGGCGGTTCGTTTTATTCTCCTACTGTTCACGACATATATAGGATTGCTGTAGCACTTTTAAAGAACTCAAGCATACTTAACAGACATTATAAATTTATCTTCGATTTCTTAACTTTTACTCCTTAAAGTAAGGCTATAAAAAAAATATTGATATTATCAAACTTGGCAATTTCGTTTGCCAAAATAATTTTTAGTTTTTGAATAATAAAGTGATAAAGATATATAAAACTTACTTGCTTATAGACTCCCACCATAGCAAAAATACCGTGCTATTCAAGATAGCTCCTAATTTCATCCTAATTTCATTTTCGTCTGCGAAACTGGGTAGCAAGTGTAGCAGTAGAATTACTAGTTCTTACTCCAAACGGTATAGAGCATTTTTACTACTGCACGCAGTTGGAATTAAATTGCTCTTTGGGTTGACTCTCCAGTTAACTGGAGATTTTAAAGTAATATTTGGAAGTCTTAAATCATAACTTATGCAACTCTCTAGTCTTAAAAACAAATTCTTCGGATTTACTCTAATTGCTGCGGCAACTTTCGCTAGTGGCACTTTAGCTGCTTGTTCCACAACTGCATCCCAAAACCAAGCTCAATCTGACACCTCGACTGCGAGCGAAGCTAGCGACAAGCAGATGGCTCAAGGTGGGATGAATCATTCTGGGATGAATCATTCTGGGATGAACCACAACATGGACTTAGGACCAGCCGACGCAAACTACGATTTGCGGTTCATTGATGGGATGATTCCTCATCATGAGGGTGCAGTTGTGATGGCTAAGGAAGCTCTACAAAAGTCCAAACGTCCTGAAATTAAAAAGCTGGCAAACGAAATTATTAAAGCTCAAGATAAGGAAATTGCTGAATTGAAACAGTGGCGCAAAGCATGGTATCCAAAAGCACCCAACGAACCTCAAGCTTGGCACGCCGAAATGAAACATATGATGGCGATGACTCCCGAACAAATTAAAGCAATGCGGATGGACATGGATTTGGGTAAGAGTGATGCGGAATTTGACCTACGCTTTATCAATGCGATGATTCCTCATCATGAGGGAGCTGTTGTAATGGCAAAGGATGCTTTGAATAAATCTAAGCGTCCAGAAATTAAAAAACTCGCTCAAGCAATAATCTCTAGCCAAGAAGCAGAGATTAAACAAATGAAACAGTGGCGACAAGTTTGGTACAAAAAGTAAAAAATTCAATACCTTGGTAATAAAGGTGTGGTAGTAATTTTTACTACATTTTTAAGAACAAGTGGTCAGCTATAAATAGCTGACCAAAATTTCATCTTAATTTCATTTTCCTACTTCAAGATAAAACTCGCCTACTCGGTGTGCCATGCACTTGCACGTCGTGAGGGATTGCTTCTCGGTGCTTCGACAGGAGCAATTGTAGCAGGAGGTTTACATCTAGCGCGCTTCCTTGGTCCTGACGCACGTATTCTCATGATTAACCCTGATAGAGGCGACCGCTATCTTGAAACTGTGTACGATGACAATTGGCTTTCTCATCATGGGTTTACACTGACCGAGGGGGAACATCTTGATGATGCAATCGCCTCATTGACCCCTGTATATTTCTAGTAACTCCTCATATAGTCCTGAAAAATATTATGAACACCTCACCCCAACAGGAACGTAATAATGCAGCTTCACTGCGCTCGCTATTGACGTTACTAACCCAGTTTATACCTCTTTCTTTAACTGATGTGGCAATGACTCTTGGCGACCCGCTTCAGACAGTAGCACTCACTCGCCTGACATTTCCGCAAGAGACATTAGCCGGAGTTGGGGTAGTTAAGGGAGTGGCCGTATTTCTGGAAAGCCCCATTATCATGATTCTTCATGCTTCAACTGCTCTTGGGGGTAATGTCGCATCTCGGCGGGCACTTTGGCAATTTACGGTAATTACTGGGCTATCTCTCAGTGGAATTTTTCTTTTACTCACTTGGGAGCCTTTGTATAAATGGCTTATTTTAGACGTATTTGGCGTTAGCCCATTTATCGCAGCGCGAGGCAGAACCACTTTTCTTTTGATGTTCTTGTGGCCTTTCGTGATTGCTTGGCGACGATTCTTTCAAGGTTTACTTATCCGCGCTCAAAAAAGCATTGCTGTAGGTTGGGCGAGTGTAGCGCGATTGACTTGGGTAATTACGACACTCTTTGTGGGAGTTAGTTTGAAGTTAGATGGAGCATTATTAGCAGGTATCACCATGATGGGAGCCATACTTATTGAAGCAGTATTGGTTACATGGTTTTGTTTGCGCCTTGGTGCTATTTCTATCCTTAATAAACAAGTACATTCCGAAACTAAGAAACTGCCTAAAACCTTTCAAGGAGTTGCCTTATACTATCTTCCTTTAGCCTCAACAATGCGTATTTCGTTAAAGCATTATGGGAAGTTCATGTTACCCGTCCTCGACCTACTTTTTTAGGACGCTTTGAGAAAATATAGTGCTGCCTTTAAATTCAAGCGAGTAGCAATGATTTTAATCCATCACAAAAATTTTGCTCTCCAACCGGGCAAGTTACAAGAAAAAACTCATTGCTAGAAAATTTCATCTTAATTTCATCCTCCTATGTCATCCTAAGGAATATTAGTGAGGAGTAAACCAATGAAATCTCTCAAATTTAGCTTCGTCGTTTTAGCTAGTACAGGACTACTTTTCTTAGGCGCTTGTAGTGGTGGAACCCAAGAAAATGCTTCAACAAATAAAACAGAAACTCCAGCAACCTCTGCGACCACAGCAGAAAATACTTCAAAAACAGAAACAACTTCTGGGGAAAAAGACCACGACCATAAAAATGGTAAGGATGACCACAAGCACGAAGAAGGAAAGGAACACAATCATGGCGGTCAAGTCGTGGAATCTGGTCAGTATCATTTAGAATTAGCTGCAGAAAAGGAAGAAAAGGGATTGCACATGCATTTCCATCTGGAAAAAGGAGAAAAACACGAACCTGTGCCCGATGCTAAAGTCACCGCACAAGTTCAACTACCTGATGGAACTCAGAAAAATGTTGATTTTAAATATGAAGCTGAGGGTAAAGAATACACTGCTTTATTACCGGGAAATGTTGCTGGTCAATATCAAGTCAAAGTGACGGCTGAAGTTGGAAGCGAAAAATTAAACGGTCGATTTACTGTTAAACAGTAAATTGGTGATAAATAATCCAGAAAATTAATTAATACAGCAGTCATGACTGCCGTTTCTTCAACCTGGTTACTGTCGCGTAATTTGACCCGCGTTCGAGAATAGGGTTGAACCACTAGTTGCAGACTCTGACGTGATGACACTTGCTGACTGAGGTTTTGCAAACCATGATTTTTTGAGTTGCTTACAAGCAATTGGAATTATTGTATTCATATACTCTGTGACGCACAATTACGTTAAATTAGGCGTTATTTGACAGAAGTTTACGTAATTATTACTGTGTACAGGATAACTTTTTCTAAGTTGCACAAAATTTCATCTTGATTTCATCCTGACCTGTCATAGTTGTTAATTAAAGGTTTACCTAATGAAGATAAATCTTTGAGATAATTGACATTTTTTCTTAGTTTAACAGTCAGATGGAAAAAATTCTACGCTATTTAAGTGTATTTACTTTAGTTGCCGTCACTTTAGTTCCTGTAGGCTATTCCAGCGCAAAAACAAATGATAATGAAGCAACTAATATTGATAGTAATTTGCTATACTCTCCTAATCACTGGCAGGTAGTTAAACAAGTTTTTCAACTACATGTTCCCAAAAATGCTAAACCTCTTGAGCAGTTAATTATTGATGCTCCTTCTACTGTTGCTGTGAGTAACGATATTGATGTTTTAGATAATCAAGGTAAGAAAATAAATATTAATATCTCCGTTGAAGATAGAAGAATCATCATTACCTTCCCGGAAACAGTTAAAAATGATGTGAATAAAATTTTGGTAGCACTTAACCGGGTACAGCAACCAATAAATGGTCCCACAACTATTTATGAATTATCAGCTAAAGTCGTCGGTAGCAATGCAGAAATTCCCATTGGAAAAGCTCAATTTAGCACGTTTTAATTTATAAATCCTGATGGCAGATTTTGACGACAAGCGTTGAAGACTATTAATTAGTAGTAAGTATGTAAATATGAAGAAAATACTCATTTTTGCCGCAACATTGACATTGGCTACTGTTGCATTAATTTCCAATCTTGAAGCAAGTGCTAATGATGATAATGGAACAGTTCCCCACCTTGATGGAAGTACGTCATTCCCACCCACTCGTTCGGATATTGTTAGATACACTTTTAGAGTACATATCCCTAAAAATAGTAAGGCTATGTCGCAGCTAATTATAAAAGTCCCAGAAGTTATAACTGTCAGTAAGAAGAATAAAGTAGAAGTAGTAGATGGCAATGGTCAGAAAGTTAGTGCTAATGTTTCGATGAATGACCAAACTATTCTAATAACTTTTTCAGAACAAGTTCGTTCTAACACTAAATTAGAAATTGATATTAAAAATGTCAAACGACCAACACTTGGGAATGGTCCCGTTTACCGCTTATTGGCTAAATTCGTTGATAGTAATACAGAAATACCTATAGGTGTAGCTAGATTCCGTATTGGTATTTAGTAAAAGCGTCATTAACACAACTTTTTTCAAATAATCTCTCTTAATCGATGTCATAAAGGGGGTCAAACTTTAGGTTATGGTTCTGAGCAAAAATATGACTACCCGATTTAGGCTAAAAAGCTTGATATAAAAGAAGAAATCTCACCTAGCTTTGCTCCAGTCAGACTTATGGAAACTATAAACTCGGTTTGGTCATATTTTTAACTTGTAGTCAGTGTTACAAAAATAAATGTAGCATTTCATCTTGATTTCATTTTTACCTGTAAAGATAAGTAATAGCCCAGTAGATACCTTGTACAAAGTTAGTGGATATAAATTCTCTTACTAACAACGCCTTAAACTGTCACAAGTGAGTCTATGGGTTTTTCCCATTTATAAATAAATATACTTAAGTATAATTTTATTATTTTATATAAAAAAATAAATATTTTTATCATTTGTAAATTTCATCTTGATTTCATAAACTTCTGTCAATCTGTTCTTAGGGCAAAAAATTATGCTTCTTTCACAAAATGATTTGGAATTATTCACGGCTGAACTTGATATGCGGGTGCTATTAGTAGAAGATGAAACTGATTTAGGTGTGGCAATTAAACGTACTCTGAAGCAGCAAAAGTATCTAGTAGATTGGGTGACAGATGGTACTGAGGCATGGTCATGTCTAGAAAATAACTGGACGCAATATACAGTAGTAATTTTGGACTGGATGCTACCAGGACTTACTGGCTTGGAATTATGCAAAAGGTTACGCGCAAAAGGAAACTCTCTACCTGTGTTGATGTTAACAGCTAGAGACAGAATGGAAGATAGGGTTGCGGGATTGGATGCGGGTGCTGATGACTACTTGGTTAAACCATTTGGAATGGCGGAATTACTAGCACGCTTGCGAGCATTACAACGTCGTTTCCCAAATTACCAATCTCAACAACTTACTGTTGCAGGTCTGACTCTTGACTATGCTAATTATAAAGTTATTAGTCAAAATTCTGTGGGAGAAAAACAGGAATTTTCTTTAACAAATAAAGAATTTCAACTATTAGAATATTTTATGAAGCATCCCAATCAAATTGTCAGTACAGAACAGATACGCAATCAAATATGGGAGCTAAATGCAGAATCTGGTAGTAATGTTGTCGCAGCACAAGTGCGATTATTACGACGTAAACTAACTAATAACGGCTGTCAAAATCCAATTGAAACCTTGCATGGTATAGGTTATCGTTTTAATCTGACTGACTGATGAATAAAAATCAACTTTTCCGCTCAACTCGCGTTCGTTTGGCGTTTTGCTATGCTACTGTTATGGGCTTAATTTTGTCCATCAGTGGTTTGGGCTTTTATCGAGTAGTTTTTAATGCCCACGTGGTAGCTTTAGATAGTGAAATTGAGTCTGTTGCAGGAACGCTACACGATACTCTTGAACCAAAATTAAAAAAGCCAGGGAAATTAGATTCTACTGTACAACAGTTATTTTCAAATATATCTTTGTGTGAAAACGTTGGAGTTAAATGTATTCAACAAAAATTTAATAATGGAAGACACTTTATCGGAGTAACTAATCACAGTAATTATTACGTACGTTTTTTTGATTTATCTGGTCGTTTGATTGCTACAGCAGGTCGTTATCCAGAAGGAATATCTACTGTATTTAGCAATCAAAAATGGCAATTTTTAAAAGACTCTAAAGGTGAAGATTATCATCAAATTACTGTGGGATTGCATGTCATAAATAATAGAAATACTAAAGACTGGGGTTACATCCAAGTTGGACGGAGTTTAAAAGAATTTAATCGCTATTTAGATTCGGTAAAATTGTTTTTAGCGTTAGGGTTGCCAATAACAATGGGTATAGTTGCCGTAAGTTCTTGGTGTTTAGCTGGATTAGCTATGCGACCAATTTACGACTCTTATCGACAGATTCAACAGTTTACAGCCGATGCAGCGCACGAACTGCGAACACCTCTTGCAGCAACAGGCGCTACAGTTGAATCAGGACTTTTAATGCCGGAAATTGAGGAACAAGAAATGCGCGAAATTTTGCGTACTTTACACCGTCAAAATCAACGGCTTACGACTTTAGTTGCTGATTTATTGATGTTAGCACGCTTAGACGCACAACCTGTGACAAAACAACAAGAAATCTGCTGTTTAAATGATATTATTAGCGATTTAATCGAAGAATTTGAAGCAATGGCGATTGCGGCAGGTATATTGCTAGAATGTAGTTTACAAGGAAATCAGCCTTTAAATATAGTCGGTAATTCTGACCAACTTTATCGTTTGGTTTCTAATTTAATTATTAATGCAATTAACTATACACCTAAAGGTGGGTTCGTAAAAGTCTTCTTGAATCGTAACGATTATTACGCAGTAATTAAGGTTCAAGATACGGGTATCGGTATGGTTCCAGACGAGCAAAAAAGGATTTTTGATAGATTTTATCGCGTGAGTAATGACCGTTCCCGTAGCACTGGTGGTTCTGGTTTGGGATTAGCGATAGCTCAAGCAATTGTGAGGACACATCAGGGTAGTTTGAGCGTGGAAAGCGAGTTAGGCAGGGGTAGCGTTTTTACTGTCCAACTGCCTTTGAATATTACAAAGGTTAAAAAAGCTCGTTCAATTTCGCTTGAAAAATTGCTGCATCGCCCTTTACGTAAATCCGAATAAAGCTACCTCACCTCCAGAACAACGATAGTTAAAATCTTGTTAAGTAAGTAGAAAACGGGACAATGGGTGTTATCTTTGGTGTTAGCTGGGCGTATACTAAGTTATTTAAATCTCTACAATTCCATTATTTAGATATCTAAATTAACCAGTTTAATATTCCATTGCAAGCCGCTTAACAATATCTAAACTGACTTGAGTTGTTTCATCAAGCAATCTAGTATCTACTGCTTTATCATTAGGTGTGTGATAATTTGGCTCCTCGCCACGATTGAAAAATAAAATTGGCACGCCTTTAGCAGCAAAGGATTGATGGTCGCTTCCGTCATTTGCATTACCGCCACCTACTAATTTAACTTGAGGAGTAGCTTTTACTAATGAATTTAACGACGAAGTTCCGCCTATTCGCAACTTTTGATTCACACCAACCATATCAAAATTCATCATTGCTTTTAACCCCGTAAGCAACTTTGGTGTCGCTTTATCGACAAAAGCACGTGAGCCATGCAGTCCATCTTCTTCGCCATCAAAAGCCACAAACCAAGTTTGGCGTGCAAGGGGCGTATTCGCAAGTTTACGAGCGATTGCCAGTAAGACCGCCGTACCTGATGCGTTATCATTAGCGCCAGGAGAACCAATTACTGTGTCATAATGACCGCCTAAAACAACCTTGGGTTGTGTCACCCCTTCAACGCGAGCGATGATGTTACGTCCTGTTAGAACTTGATTTTTACAGTTTACATTCAAAGTGATATTAAGCGGTGTTTTTTCAGTGCGCTTAATTAATAAATTAGCTTTTTTACCTGATATTCCTAAAACAGGAATATTTAATTCTTTAGCTAATGGGGCACCGTCTAACTCTTCAGGCTGGTTGTTGAAAATTACCAAACCAAGCGCACCTTTCTCTTGAGCATTACGAGCTTTTTCAGAAATGTTGATTTCACCATATTTAACGATAGCAATAGCACCCTTCACGTTGACTGCGGCAAAATCGCTTTCTCTTCCAGCATTAGGAACAACAACTAATTTTGCTTGCACGTTACCAGGCACGGAATTTTCGAGCGCATATCCGGGAACTGTGGTGCCATCAATAATAAGATTTGAGCCATTGTCGATAAATTTGTCATAAGTAAAAGTTTGAATCTCCGTTTTATATCCTGCCTTGCGGTACTCTTCCACAAGATAGCTGCTAGCCTTTTCCATTACGGGAGTACCTGTAACACGCGCTCCCATATTTACCAATGCTTGGATATCAGCATAAGTAGAATTTGTAACACTCTGTGCAAAAGCTTTTGCTTCATATTCTACTACTTTACTAGAGAGATTTGGTTGACGCACACAAGCTGTTTGTAGTGGAATTAAACCAGTTAAAAGCACAATCCAAAAGCGAGAATTAACTTGACTTTTTATTGAAATCATTAGACATCTCCAAAATAGTTAAGTAGAACGACTTGAAAAAACCAAACTATGTAAAGATAAGTAAATACGGATAATGCATCTACCAAGGTAACTACTTATGGGTAATCGTTTAAGAGTATTTCTTACTTATGAGTTCTTATTTGACACTCTCAGTTTATAAGTTGGCAAGGTTGAAGCGTATGAGTCGTAAGTCCTAAATTTTTCTGGGACTTAAGTCCTGCTTTGTCTCCATACACGCGACTTTTGTTCCGTGTATGTGGGGTCGTCGCGCAAATTTGTTTTTTGTACGCTAACAGATTCATGCTCATCTGACAAAAGCCCGCTGGCTATAAAGCGGACTGGATGGCTACAAAGCTGACTGGAAGCCCACTGGCTATAATAAAGCGGACTGGAAGCCCGCACTGCAAAATACGATAAATTTGCACATTTGGGATGCTCCCCTATCTGCTCCTAAACCTCCAACTTTTCACCTCGAATAGAGTAATCTAATAACTCCATCGGGTGCATCACTGAAATATCCTTACCTTGCAACTTCAAATGTTTAATAATCTGCAACCCACAACCAGGATTAGGAGAAGCAATTAACTCAGCACCAGTATTTAATAAATTTTGTACCTTTTGCTTACCCAATTCCTCAGCAACATCCGGTTGCAACATATTATAAACACCCGCACTACCGCAACAAAGAGCCGCATCAATTGGTTCTTTTAATTTCACATTGGGAATTAGCCTTAACAACTGACGAGGTTGTAAACTAATTCTTTGTCCATGCAACAAATGACAAGCATCCTGATAAACCATAGTCAAAGTTTTATCAGTCACAGGAGACAAATTAGCACTCAAACCAACCTCAACCAAAAACTCTTGTGCATCCCTAACTTTCGCGACAAAATCTTTAGCTTTCTGACAATATTCCGAGTCATCCTGCAAAATATGACCATACTCTTTCAAAGTATGACCACAACCAGCAGCATTAATAATCACAAAATCCACATTAGCATCAGCAAAACTATCAATCATTTGTCGTGCTAAAGCCTTCGCTTGTTCAGTTTGTCCCTGATGTTCCGGAAGTGCAGCACAACAACCTTGAGACTTAGGAATCACCACCTCACAACCATTAGCAGTCAAAACCCTGACAGTAGCTTCATTAACAGGAGAGAAAAACAGCCGTTGCACACAACCCAAAATTACCCCAACACGGTAACGCTTTTCAGACTGAGCAGGAATAACAGTAGGTAAATCATCCCCAAAAGCCTGCAAACTAATATCTGGTAAAATCGAATCCATCGCAGCCAAACGGGGAGAAATTTTTTGTAATAAACCAGTCCAACGCACAAGCTTTTGTAAACCCAACTTTTGATAAATAAACAGCGGAACCAAAAAAATCCTCAAAAGCTGAGGGTAAGGAAACAGCGAAAAAATTAACTTCCTAAAAATATTATCCAACCAATTCCGGGAATAATTTCGTTCAACCTGATGACGAGTAGCAGAAATCAACTTATCGTACTGTACCCCAGAAGGACAAGTACTAACACAAGCCAAACAACCCAAACAAGAGTCAAAATGTTGTACAGTCGCAGTATTTAAAGCAATCTCACCCTCATTAATCGCATCCATCAAATAAATACGTCCCCGTGGAGAATCCATCTCCTTCCCAATAACCCTATAACTAGGACAAGTAGAAAGACAAAACCCACAATGAACGCAACTATCAATCAACTTAGGGTCAGGAGGATTCAGAGCATCAAAACCCTGTAAATTCTTCAAAGAAGCAACCGTCAAACCCTCAGAATCATTACCACTTAAATTATCCGAAACCTGCATATAATATATACCCTCTCTTTAATATCTAATATCTTTCAGATACTTCCCAAAAACCGACCAGGACTCAAAACATTCCTCCCATCAAACTGCAACTTAATCTTACGCATCATATCCAAAGCATTACCACCATAACCCCATACATCCAAACTTTCCTTCAAAACCGAAGGAGCCTGCAAAACACTCAAAAAACCCCCATAACTCTCACAAAGCCGACGCATCTGCAAAACTTTATCAATTTCCACCTCACCCTTAAACCCCAACACCCCCAAACCACTACCAATATGAACTAGACCCAGTTCGCTCCGACTCAAAATATCAACAGCATTAGTGGGTACTACTCCTATTTTGCAGTTAATTAAACACTCACTGCCAGAAAAATACATTTGTTCTCGTAATCTTTTCCATAAATTAGTTTCATCCTCACCAGATAGAACTAAACCATCCAAACTCAACTTTTGCCCAACATCCAGTAACCTATTTGACTGTTCCTTAACACTTTCATTAATACTTTGGAAACGAACAATTAAACCTACTCCCTTACCCAATCCTAAAGCAAGCACCAGTTGACTAGAAAGCAAATCAGCCTGAGTTGGAGTCAGAGCAGAATTACGCAAAGTATCAGAAGCTTGGGATACATTCTCCGCAGTACCAGTCAATACTACCGTCCCCGACGCTTCTGGCATAGGATACAAGCGAAAAGTAGCTTGCGTAATAATACTTAAAGTACCATATGAACCAGTAAATAACTTCATTAAGTCATAACCAGCCACATTTTTAACAACTCGCCCCCCCGCCTTAGCGATTTTGCCATCAGCGCGTACAAAATTAAGACCCAAAAGTTGGTCGCGAACACCACCATAACGTTGACGTAGAGAACCAGTGTCAGCAGTTGCCACAATACCGCCAATAGTAGCATTTTCGGCACTTGTAGGGTCAAGAGCGAGAAATTGTTTGTATGGTGCTAAAACACTTTGAAGCTGAGAAAACTTCATCCCGGCTTCTACGGTAACAGTCAAATCGCCTACAGCATGTTCTACAAGTTTGTTCAGACGCTCTGTACTAACTACTACGTCTATACCCTGAGATAAACCACCCCAAGTAAGTTTAGTTCCGCTACCACAAGGTAAAATACGCCACTGGTAGCGGTCAGCCTGTATCATTACCTGAGCGAGTTCTTCCTGGGTATTAGGATAGACGATGCAACTAGGAGCAGTTTGAGAGGCTATCGCTTGTAAAATGCGTTTTTGCTGAATTGCTTCAACGTTGTTCCAAGACGAGACACTGTTTTCAGAACCGACACAAGATGCAAGAACAGCAGCCAAATTATCCTGTTGCTTATCGCTAGACATTGCTTTCATGAATTTTTTATTATTATTCCCTAAATATAATTTACCTGGTAAAGCGCTTTATGTTACTGCTATTCTCAGGCGCAAATCTGGATATGAAGGCATCCTAAAATTAAGCAAGCTTACGCAGGCGACCTTTATAAAACCGAGTTTTTCGATAGCCTCTAGCAGATTAATGAGAAAACTTCGTAAAATGTTGCCCTGTTTCTGCAATATATACTAGAACCCTCAACACCTTGGATAAAGTAGTTTTCCTCGGCTTCTTAAGTATTAACCACGAGGCGACTACATCAATTTTGACTTAATCTAGCATTAGGGAATTTTATCCCTATCTGCCATTTGAAAAAATTTATTTATTTGGTTACAAGCAGGGTCACAATGTTAGTACTTTTAAAAAACACGAAATTATCGGCTGTTCTTAAAAAACACCAGTTTTTTTTAAAAAAGCTAAAATTATTTTTAGCTCATTATCATAAACCATTAAAATATCAGCAAAATCTGTATATATAATATGATTTAAGTTTCATTTATCTTAATTTAATACGATATTTGAGTAAATTCATTTACTTAAATAATCCTAACTGCATATTTTATTGCTCGCAAGCTATTAAATTGCGACAGGCTAGTGTATCCCTAAGAGATAAACGCCATGACCGTCTTAGTTCTTACTAAAAAAGATAATATTATAACCGTTTCTCCTGATACTCCTTTAGCAGAAATTCTGATTATTATGCAGGAGAGTGAACACGCATTATCCGGAAGGGAAGACATATTTTCCTCTAATGAATGCGTGTTTGTCATAGATAAATCCTGCTTATTAGGCATTTTTACAGTATGGGACTTACTACGATTAGTTACTTCTGGAGTAAGTTTGTTAGGACTAAAAATTTCACAGGTTATGACAAAGACTGTGATGACATTAAAGCAGTCAGAAATTTTTGATACGACTAAAATATTATCTTTAATGCGTTCCTATAATTTACGTTATCTACCAATTGTAGATGATGTTGGTCAATTACTAGGAGTCGTGGCACCAGAAAGTATAGTTATTCAATTAGAAGCTGAACTATCCAACACAAAACAGGCATTACAAAAAGAAATTGCCCAGCGTTGTTCCACAGAATTAATTCTTACAAAAGCCGTTAATAATGCACAGCAAGCTCTCCAAGTTTGTGAAGAACGCTTTGCATGTGCTATTAATGCAAGTAAAGTTGGCATCTGGGAATGGAATATTCAATCTAATAAAATTCATATTGATGTCAGTTTACAAACGATGCTCGGTTATTCTGAAGACGAAATTCCCAAATATTTTAATGATTGGTTGAGTCTTGTTCATCCTGATGATATTTATCGAGTAAAAACAGAAATTAATGCTTATTTAGAAGGAACTATAGGAAAATATGAAATAGAACACAGAGTATTAAGTAAAAATGGTAATTATCTTTGGTTTATTGCACGTGGTGACGTTGTGCGCGATACTGAGGATAATCCTTGTTTTATGGCTGGTTCAAACACTAATATAACTCATTATAAAGAAGCAGAGCATAAACTTAAAGAATCCTTAAAAGAAAAAGAAGTTTTATTAAAAGAAATTCACCACCGTGTTAAAAACAATTTACAGGTTATTTCTAGCTTACTCCGTTTACAAGCAGGATATATTAGAGATGAGCAAGCCTTAGATATTTTCCAGGATAGTCAAAATCGTATTCGAGCAATGGCGATGATTCATGAAAATTTATATCAATCAAATGACTTAGCCAAGATAGATTTTTATAATTACATACAAAATTTAGCAAATAACTTAATTAGTTCCTATGGTATTCAAAAGAAAAGTTTAATTAATCTCAACTTAAATATCGACAAAATACTTTTAAAAATTGTTACGGCTATTCCTTGTGGATTAATTATTAATGAATTAGTCTCAAACTCAATAAAACATGCATTTACTAGCAGAGATTCAGGAGAGATTTACATCGACTTCCTAGAATTAGAGCCGAAAAAATACTCATTAATAGTTAGCGATAATGGTATTGGTGTTCCGGATGATATAGAAGTCCGTCGTAACCAATCACTGGGTTTACAGTTAGTTTGGAGTTTAGTCGAACAATTAGAAGGCTCGATAGCCTTTAAAAATCAAAAAGGAACTGTATTTACTATCACATTCTACGAGGAGACCTAGGAGATATGAGTAATACAAAAGAAAAAATCCTGGTTGTAGAAGATGAAAGAATAATTGCCTGTGATATTAAAAAATGCTTAGAAAATTCAGGTTACTCTGTTCCTGCAATTACTGCTTACGGAGAGCAAGCTATTGAAAAAGTAGCTGAATTAAAGCCTGATTTAGTTTTGATGGATGTTATGCTAAAGGGTAAAATGAATGGGATTGAAGCAGCTGAAAAAATTATTAGCTTTTTTAATATACCAGTTGTTTATCTGACTGCTTACTCCGATGAACACACTCGTCACAAGGCAAAAATTACGCAACCCTTTGGCTATGTTTTGAAGCCTTTTGAAGCTTCTCAGCTAATTACTACAATTGAGATTGCTATTAGTAATCATCACAAAGAGTTAATTATACGAGAAGCTTTGGAAAAAGAAAAGGAGTTGAGAGAACTAAAAAACCGCTTTGTATCTGTATTAAGTCATGAGTTTAGAAATCCTTTAAGTACTATTTTTACTTCTACAGAATTACTTACTAATCACGGACACCAATTATCAGAAATTAAAAAGAGCGAATATTTACATCACATTCAAAATGCCGCTAAGCATCTTAATCAGTTACTGAGTGATATTTTGTTAATTGAAAAATCAGAATTAGGTCAATTTAAATTTTGTCCTACACCTATAGATTTAGAGAAGTTTTGCCGCGCTTTAGTTTCAGAGGTTGAACTTAATGCTAAAGATACTCATCAAGTAATTTTTAATATGCAAGGACAGTATAAATATGACGAAAATTTAAAAAGTTCTAAAAATACTTCCTTACTGGCTACAAAAACCCTACTACCTTGCTTGGATGAAAAGTTTTTACGTCATATTTTGACTAATTTATTAGGGAATGCAGTCAAATATTCACCTCAAGGCGGCCAGGTACGTTTTGATTTATTCTGTTTGCAAGGAGAAGTTGTTTTTCGCATACAAGACGAAGGTATCGGTATCCCGGAAGCTGACCAAGAAAATTTATTTACTTCTTTCCACAGAGCTACTAATGTTGGCAAAATACCTGGTAATGGTTTGGGACTGTCAATCGTTAAACAATATGTTGAGTTACATGGTGGTGAAATTACTTTCGCTAGCAAACCTGGTGTGGGTACTACTTTTATCGTTAGCTTACCGTTTCGTTATGGTTAAACTACTAACCAGGGAAGTAGCTGTCTTTACAAAAATATATATACACTAGTTGTGATACCGTCTCCCACAAGTGGAATAAGCGATGAACGCAACTGCTGAGAATACTTTTCTCTTAAACTCTGTAAACGAAATACCTGCAGGTGGTAGCGACCCAACGTGCTTTGATGTTTTAGAAGTTTGGTATCCGATTAGTTATGTCAAAGATTTGGATAAGTCCAAATTGACTAGTTTTACCCTGCTTGATAATGATTTGGTGATTTGGTGGGATGATAATACTGAAAATTGGCGAGTTTTTGAGGATAAATGTCCCCACCGCTTAGCAAGACTTTCTGAAGGTAGGGTCAATGAGTCTGGGTTCTTAGAATGTCCTTATCACGGTTGGGCTTTTTCTGGAAATGGTAATTGCGAAAATATTCCGCAGCAAGTGACCTCTGGACAAGCTGAAACTTCTAAAAGAGCTTGTGCGACATCCTTACCAACTGTAATTAAACAAGGGCTTTTATTTGTATATCCTGGAAAAAAGGAAAATGCGCCTTTAACTAAAGTTCCAATTGTGGAACCCTTGGAAGAAACTCCCGATGAATGGCTGTTAATCGACACTTTCCGCGATATTCCTTACGATATGCTGACGCTGTTGGAAAATGTTTTAGATGTCAGTCACGTACCCTATACCCATCACCGTTCGGTAGGTAACCGTTCAAATGCAGCACCCGTAGAGTTAGAAGTATTGGAGTCTGGGAAAAATGGCTTTACTGGAGTCTGGGAAGAAGGACCAAGAAAAGGAACTTTGGGACGTCAAGATACTACTTTTATTGCACCTAGTTTAATGTGGCATGATTTAACTAGCAAGCAATTCGGTCGAACTCTCACGGTTGTTTACGCAGTTCCGATTCGTAAAGGTGAGTGTCGATTATTTGCGCGTTTTCCTTTCAAGTTTTCTTCCAAAATTCCCGAATTTTTTATTAAGTTAACTCCCCGTTGGTATTCCCACATTGGACAAAATGGAGTTTTGGAAGACGACCAGCTTTTCTTACATTTCCAAGAACGATATTTAGAAAATGCAGGTGGTGGTTCTAACTTTAGCAAAGCATTTTATCTACCAACCAAAGCTGACCGTTTTATATTTGAGCTACGTCAATGGGTAAATTTGTATAATGGTGACCCTTTTCCTGGACAAGTTTTACCTCCACCTTTATCTAAAGAAAAGCTATTAGATAGATATAATTCTCATACAAAACACTGCAATAGCTGTCGAACGGCATTAGCAAATATCCAAAAGCTGAGGACGGTTTGTGCTGTAGTTACGGTTTTACTTTGGTCAATTATGCCTTTATTTGCTATTTTCCAAAGTAAAATTTTTGGTGAAAATATAGCTTTGCCTGCTATTTTTTCTACTGTATTTTCTTTGTTTTTTGCTGCTGCTTGGTTTGGATTGGGTAGACTGGAAAGAAAATTTTACTTTGGTCAAGATGTTCCTTTACGTAATCTACCTGGTGAGGTAAAAAGTGGTTGGTTGACGTTTACAAAAAAACGGAAAGAGACCTAACCCCCCTACCCCCCTTCCCTCTTAGGGAAGGGGGGGGAAATATAAAATATCAAATAAATATAAAATATACAAAATAACAAGATAACAAAATACAAAATAACAAAATACAGAGACGTTACATGTAACGTCTCTACACCTTGCGCGTCTTTTAATCGTAGCCCCCCTTCCCTAAGAGGGAAGGGGGGTTGGGGGGTTAGGTCTCCTTGTCAACCTTTAGACATTTACTGGTTGTTGATTGGTTACCCCTGGATAATATCCCCCACTTCCTGGAGTTTTATTACTTGCTAATGATTCTTCACCTGTAATTAATCTTGCTCTGCGATTATTAGTGAAGTAATGCCACACCCACTGAATCATTACTACTAATTTATTATCAAATTCAATCAAGAAATAAACGTGGACAAATAGCCAGAACAACCATGCTAAAAATCCTGTCAGCTTAAGAAAACCAAAGTCTACAACGGCTGCATGTCTACCAATTACCGCTAAACTTCCTTTATCAATATATTCAAATGCTGGTAGTACGTTTCCTTTTAACCGTGCTTTAATCAGCGATGCAACATATTCTCCTTCTTGCATTGCTACGGGAGCGACACCGGGTAATGGTTTACCTGTTTGGTGAGCAACGTGTGCTACATCTCCTATAACAAAAATATTCTGGTAGTCTTTTATACTTAAATCTGGTTCGACTATAATTCTCCCAGCACGGTCGAGTTCTGCACCTGTACGTTGTGCTATTTCTTTTGCTAATGGAGAAGCCTTAACTCCTGCTGCCCATAATACTGTTTTTGTAGCTATTTGCTTGACTTCTTCTCCCTGTTTAATGGTCACAATATCATTCTCGATATTGGTCACCATTGTTTTGGTCTGTACATTTACACCCAGTTTTTTCAATGATGCGCTTGCTTGTTCCGACAAGTCTGGTGCAAAGGGTGGTAGTACTCTATCTAAACCTTCCAGCAATAAAATTGTCGTTTCTGAAGTGTCTATATTCCGGAAATCATCCTTCAAAGTTTGATGCGCTATTTCGGCGATCGCACCAGCTAATTCCACACCGGTTGGTCCACCACCAACAACGACGAAGGTTAAGCAAGCACGACGAATTTCAGGGTCGGTTTCCTTTTCAGCAGCTTCAAAAGCCATAAAAATACGACGTCGCATTTCAATAGCATCTTCGACAGTTTTAAGACCAGGAGCGAACTCTTCCCACTCGTCTTTACCAAAATAAGAGTGCTTGGCTCCGGTTGCTAAAATCAAAGTGTCATAAGGGATTTTTTCACCACCCATAACAACTTTCTGTGATTCAGCATCAATATCAGAAACTTGACCTAAAAGTACTTGTGTATTCTTGCTTTTACTAAGAATAGAGCGTAAAGGAGAGGAAATATCAGCGGGGGATAACGAGCCAGTAGCAACTTGGTATAATAAAGGCTGAAATAAGTGAAAATTACGTTTATCGATTAAAGTAACATCTACATTAGCTTTGCTTAAAGCCTTAGCGGCATAAAGACCACCAAAACCACCACCCACTATCACAACTCGGTGACGTGTTTTTTTTTCTGTTGAATTTACCATAAAAAAGGGATTTCCTTGTATTGACATTCCTGTCACTATTCTTAACAAATTTTTATCAAATCGTCACAGAAGTTTTTGTTTACTTAGTACAGATAAAGTTTATGTAAAAGTGACTAAAATTACTTAGCAAAAGTAGTCAGGATTACATTTAGAAAAATCCTGTATTTTTAGTTAGAAAAATTCTGTAGAAATTACTGACTAAATAACTAGAAAAGCTGCTAATTAGTAATTAAATAAAGTAATTTTACTAGGTTGCCATTATGATATGTGGCGATTAAAAATCGCGGCTACACAAGGAAAACCCCACCTGCGTGGGTTTAATAGTGGAGCTATCAGAAAAGGCTTAGGTAAAATTCCCACAGCTTTAATATGTAATAGGGGAATCAAAATAAATTTATGCAAAAAATATTAGTACTAGTTTATTATCCGCAGACAATTATCTCGGAGAAAAATGTACGTTTTACTTAATATTTAAATAATTATTTATACTATAAGGGTTTCTTTCGAGCGAGATATTGATGTTGATGCAGGTACAGATGGAATTTTAGCTAATATACCTTTCTTTAATAATTGCGGCCGCTCAGACCAAGGTAGTAAACCTTCTGGATGGTTGTAATACTTGCTAGCACATTCATATACAGCAACAACTTCTGTAGATGCTAAATCAGTTGCTAAATCACCAAAAAGATAAGTGTATTTACCTGGTGAAGCAAAAGAAATTGCACAAGCTCGGTTGCACGAACTCATACATTCAACGGGTTGAATTGCAAATTCTTCACGCAATTCCCATTCTTGATGTAATTGTTGTAACTGCTTAAACAATTTTTCTCCACCGCTTTCACCAACACGCTTTCCATCTTTCCAAACGCTGGCGCAGGTAGTACAAACAAACATAACATGCTGTTGTGCTTTCATCTATACCTCGTAGATTGGGCTAAATTATCCCTATTTTCGGCGGGCGTTCTGACTTACAAGGATATCCTTGATTACAGCTGCGGGACAGTGCTGGATTTTCACCATTAGCCTACAAAATTTTGCAGGTACTCTTTCCCCGTTACCTCCAGTGGCTGGAACCCCACTAGAACCGATTGGGAACTGACATAGGTGACGTATAAATAAAAAAATACGCTGTTAATTACATTAGCATAAATATTTTATATGGAGGATAAAGGAGATTCACCACAGAATAGTTCGTGGCAGCAAAGAAACCCCACCCCCAACCCCCTCCCCGTAAACGGGGAGGGGGCTACGATTTAGGCGCTTATACAGAATCAAAAATAACTACTACCTCGCTCCCAATACATACTAGGAACAAGCTAACAGATAAACGAAGTAAACAGTAAAAAAAATCGTAGCCCCCTCCCCGCGTGCGGGGAGGGGGTTGGGGGTGGGGTTCTTTTTTTCTTTTATTAAAAGCCCAAAAATCGCGCCCCTTGATAGAAAATAAAACTTGCCACCCAAGCGAATCCTAACGACCAAGCTACAGACATCACAGTAAATTTAGTACTTTTAGATTCACTCTGAATAACTGCAACAGTAGACAAACAAGGTACATAAAGTAGGGTAAATAACATAAAACTATAAGCTTGTACCCAGTCAATTTGTTGGGCAATAACTTGTGCTAATCCAGCTTCATTTTGTGTACTATAAATTATTGCTAAACCGCCTAAAACAATCTCTTTAGCTATAAAACCAAATATTAATGCAACAGCCAACTGGGGATTAATTCCTAAAGGTGCTAAAATCGGCTGAGTAAATTGGCTAATCATCCCAGAAATTGTTTGTTCGCTTGCAGGTGGTACATTTGTAGGTAAATTATTAAATAGCCAAATAATTACTACCCCAAAAATAATAAACCGTCTCGACCAAAATAAAAAATGTGTCGCCTCATTCCAAGCCCGCGTTATCATTTGTTTAATTGTGGGGAAGCGATAAGGCGGTAATTCCAGTATCATCGGTTCTGTATTAGGAAACATCCCTTTAAACAAAGCAGCAGTTAAAATAGCAGCGGCAAAACTAAATAAATATAGACTAAATAAAACAATTGGCGCTTGTTTTGGTGTAAATAAAGCCGTCGTCATGAAAATAAATACATTCAATCGTGCTGAACACAAAGAAAAAGGTATTACCAACATCGACAGCATTCGCAAAGCAGGTGAACGCATTACCCGCAACCCCATAATTGCTGGTACGTTACACCCAAAACCCATTAGCGACATAACAAAGGAACGTCCGTCCAAACCAAGTCGTTCCATAAAAGCATCCACCAAAAATGCAGAACGTGATAGATAACCACTATCTTCGACTATGCCCATGCATATAAAAAATAGAAAAATTACCGGGATAAATGCTGCAACCGTACCAATACCTTCGTAAATACCATCAACTAGGAAATCATGCCAAAATTTTCCTATCCAAGGTGTAAAAGTAAAAAGCGGTTCTACTGCATTATCTTTAAACCAAGCAAGTCCCTGTGCTAGCAAATCTTGCAATGGTATTCCCAGAGCATAAATAAATTGAAATATCAAAAACATTGCCCCAAAAAATATTGGCAACCCAAACACAGGGTGCAGAAGAATATTATCTAAGCGTGTCGTCAAATTTTCGGGAATTTCTTTATTAATACTCACCGCATCTTGCAACAAACGCTCCATCTCAGATGTTATTTCCTCTTCTGAGGGTAAAACATCTTCCACCTTACCTACAATCACAGGTTTATTTTGTTGCTGTAAGACCTCTGTAATTACTTGATAAGCCTTATCGCAGCCTTCTCCATATTTTGCGCTGATTGGTACTACTTGCATTCCTAAATTTTCAGCAAGTTTTTCATAATTAATACCTACGCCAAATGTAGGCGCTTCGTCTGCCATATTTAGCAATAACACGGTTGCTACTTGCAATTTTTTTGCTTGAATAGCAAGACTAATTTGGCGGTCAATTTGTGTTGAATTAAGAATAATTATGATTAAATTGATGGGAGTGCTTTCCAAAAACTTTCTGACAACAGCTTCATCTTCCGAAAAGCCGCGCAAATCATAAATTCCTGGCAAATCAACTACTTGTACAATTTCTTCACCCAAATTTACTTTGGCTGCCATCAAGTCAACTGTAATACCTGGCCAATTACCAATATTCGCTTGGGCACCTGTGAAGCGATTAAAAAATGTGGATTTACCAGTATTAGGCATTCCCAAGACAGCAATTTGTTTCAGTCCACCAAGTAAGTTTTTCTCTGCTGGATGGGAAGTGTCGCAATGTGTCATTAATTAAGCTCCTGTGTCATGTAATTTATTTTATCTTTATTAAATTCGGTCGGTTTCTTTATTTTGGATGTAAGGAAAATTCTGATTTTGGGAATCCTGAATAAAGGGATAACTTAGCGGGAGAACATCATGGAAGAGATTATTAGCCGTGCTAAGCGACAGCGTTATCGCATCACCAGTATCTTGGGTGAAGGGAATAGCGGTATTACCTATGCTGCAGAGGATATGGCAAAACCCGGAGTTACTCTTGCACTCAAAGTATTATCGTTCCAGCAAATTAGCGACTGGAAGATGCTGGAATTATTTGAACGAGAAGCCAAAGTTTTGGCACAACTGCAACATCCAGGGATTCCGGCTCTTTCGTACATAACGTGCTAAATTTTCATTAAAATCTATAATTATGCTTTATTTACAAGGCTTACAGGCACTCACGGTTTCAATTTTAGCAAGGAATACCGTTTTGAAGCTAATAATGGCTGTAAGTTAAGTCTAAGAATAGTTTTAAGCTTATTTGTCTACAAGTTTAGCACGCTAAGTACGCAAGAGCCATTATCTGAAATAATCCCCATTCAAAATCTCTTGTGGGGTGGGCATCCCTGCCCGCCCAGTATGCAACTCAGTATGCAAATTCAATATGGAATAGCTTATTTTTTATTGGGCCGTCATTTATTGACCTTCCCCACTACTCACAGGTGCAACAGCAGGTTCAGATAATGGCTTACTCTCAGGAGCAGCTTCAGGTTGTGGAGTCACAGCAGGAGAATGATTTTCTGGAGCAGGAGCAGAAGCTGGTTGTTGTCGTCGCAAACGATTTCGTAAGCGACGTTTTCTTGTTTGGCCTTCGTCAGGTTTGTTTTGCTCTGACTCTTGAGGTTTTACTCCAGTTGGCTCTTTTTCCGATGAAGTTTCCCTTTGTTGTTCTTCCCTTTGTTGAGTACGACGACGGGGTGTTGATTCCGGTGGAACATCAACAATATCTCGTCTTAAACGTCTAGGTTTAGGCGTTTCTTCAACAGTTGACACAGCTGAACTAGGAGCAGAGGGTTTGGGTTTTTTCTCTTCTTCTCTTTCTCTTTGTTGTCTTTGTTCTGTTTCCCTTTGCTCGGTTTCTCTTTGTCTCTGTTGTTCCTCTCTTTTTCTCTGACGTTCTCTAACTTCACGGTGACGTTGAGTTCCTTCGATTGCAAAGTTAGCCGAAACTTCTACCCCTTGTCTGCTACTACCAGGTTTTAATTTAAAATTTCTGGCTTGTTCTACTAGTGCTTGGTCTAGTTCTTCGTTACCACTAGAACGGCTTAACCGTACATTAGTAACTCTACCTTGCTCATCATAATCCACAGCCACCTTGGGATTACCTTCAACTCCTCTTCGTCTAGCTCTTTCTGGATATTTGATAGCACACTCAACACAATCTGCTGGGTTTAATCTAGAAGCAGTATTTCTTCTTGGTTCCGGAGTTGGTTGTGGTTCTGGAGTTGGAATAGGTTTAGGTTTAGGTGCAGTTGCTACTTGCGTACCAATTCCATTCCCAGTACCATTTCCTGCTCCATTTCCGGAGCCGTAACCAATTCCATTTCCGCTACCGTTGCCTGCTCCATTTCCGGAACCGTTACCAACTCCATTTCCGCTACCATTGCCTGCTCCATTTCCTCTACCATTACCAATTCCTATTTTGCTTCCAGTTCCATTACTACCTGGTAAACCTCCAACAACACCTCCAACAACACCTCCAGCAACTCCTGCTGGTACTCCTCCTACTACTCCCTCAGGTTTTGCAGAAGATGGCGTCCTATTATCAGTATTATTAGCTGTTGCGTTAGGTGAGGGTGACAAGGGAGTTTCTACTTTTCGGTTCGTTGCGACTCTTTGTTGACTAGCTTGGGGTGTTGCAGTTTCTTGTGGTGTTGGTTCCGGTGTTTTTTCTACAACAGGAGTTTCTTGTGGTTTCGGTTCTGGTGTTTTTTCTACAACAGGAGTTTCCTGCGGTTTCGGTTCCGGTGTTTTTTCTATAACAGGAGTTTCCTGCGGTTTCGGTTCAGGCTTATTTTCTGTAACGATTGTTTCTTCTGGCTTTGGTTCAGGTTTTGGTTCGCGTACTGTTTCTTTGATTTTTGGTTCCGTAACTATTTTTTGCACCGGAACTGTCGCAACCGATATTGGTTGTACTTCAGTCACAGAAGGTGCTGTCGAAGTATTTATACTTGGAGGGGGAGCCGCTGCTGGGGGTGGTGGTGAGAAAGATAAATTTCCCGCACCACCTCCACCTCCACCGTTTGCGCTTTTTATAGGTTCCAGAGATTTTTTTACTTCTGGAGTCGGTGGTTCGACAATCGTAACTTCTATCGGTTCGTTATTCAGTTCCGCAATTGGTCTAAACAAAAGATTGCCAATTCCTAAAGTCAGTACCCCGATGTGTAATCCTAGCGAGCCAATCAGACTGTAGATTAAAAAAGACTTTAGAGCTTCGGCTTCTTTTTCTCGCCGTTCTACAGCAATACTAGAAAAGCTCATTTTCTTACTTGTTGAATATAATTATTATTTATTATGATACTATTCGATTACAAATAAGGTATCAATAATGACTGCAAAAATCAAGACGATAAGTGTAGAGTTTATTTTAATTTAACTTAGCTTTAAAAAATTTAAATTTATCAGTAACATAACATACAGTATGACAGCCTGTCTGTTGACAAATAGAATTATTAGCACTATTGTTCTTTGTTGCGATAGCTACTTGTATCAAATGATATAACTGCCGGGTGCTTGAAAATCTGAAATTATTGATATCTAGAGAGATAATAATACATGGGAATCAAAGAATTATTTGCTGCAGGTGGCGTAGTAATGTGGCCACTTTTCGGTTTTAGTATTGTTGGGTTTGCTTTGATTATCGAGCGCGTTGTTTTTTGGACAAAAATTAATCGTCGTCAAAGTCGCGTTATTCAAGAAGTATTAAAATTTTATCGCTTAAATAACGTACTCGGTGCTTTGGATAAATTACAAAAAAACGCAGATTTACCTATCGCACGAATTTTTCTTTCTGCTTTATCACTCGATGAACCAACTCCTGAAGAATTTCGTTTGGCTTTAGAAAGTGAATCTCAAGCAGAAATCCCTCTTCTCAAACGTTTTAATACTCTTTTTGAAACCATCATCAGTCTTGCACCCCTACTTGGTCTTTTGGGCACTGTTTTAGGTTTAATTGCTTCTTTCGCTTCCTTAAATATCGGTGATGTGGGAGGTTCAAGAGCCACTGGTGTGACATCTGGTATTAGTGAAGCGTTAGTTTCTACTGCAACTGGTTTAGTGGTCGCTATTTTTATTCTCTTGTTTGCTAATACTTTCCGAGGATTGTATACCCGTCAGATTGCTCTGATTCAAGAATATGGTGGGCAACTAGAGTTACTTTATCGTCATCGTTATGAAAAAGGAGGAAATACTTATGCGTCTTCAAGATGAACCTGAGGTTCCATTTCAAATCAATATCGTTCCTATGATAGATGTTGTATTTGCAATTCTGACATTTTTTATTATGTCTACGCTATTTCTTACTCGTAGCGAAGGTTTACCAGTAAATTTGCCAAAAGCTGCAACATCAAAAAGCGAGCGTCCAGCACAAGTAACAGTAACTATTGACCCTCAAGGAAATTTGTCATTTAACAAAGAATCAATTCAACCAGAAGCGCTGGAAAATGCTATTCGTCAAAAATTGCAGCCAAATCAAGATTTATTAGTCGTAGTGAACGCTGACGAAGCTACAAGTCACGGTAAAGTAGTGACTGTCATGGATACAGTGCGACGAATTCCAGGAGCAAAATTAGCAATTGCTACACAAAAGTAGAGACGCGATTAATCGCGTCTCTACTGGGTGGAAATTTTCAAGTAGTATGTAATATGAAATTAGCAAAGCGACGACGGAAAATGCCCGGTGATATTAGCAACGCTCCCGCAAAAGAAGCGCGAGTATTTGTAGCAACATTATTTCTTATTGTCGCTTTGGTTTTATCAGTGGGATTATCCCTGTCTTTTGGCGCAGTATCTATGAGTGCTACTCAATTGTGGCAAGCTATTTGGCGACAAGGTGAAGAAATATACCAAACCATTCTCTGGGATTTGCGACTTCCTCGAACTGTGGCAGCCATGCTAGTGGGTAGTGCTTTGGGAATGTCTGGGACGTTACTACAGGGTATGTTGCGAAATGGTCTTGCTGACCCATTTTTACTCGGTATTTCTGCGGGTGCTGGCTTAGTCGCAATTGCTCTGTTTAGCTTGGGAGCATTTTTAGCTTGGATACCTTTAGCAGCTTGGGTGGGTGGTGTCTTAACTACGATGATTGTCTATTTTTTAGCCAGAAGTGGTGATGGTATTTCAGTACAGAGATTAATTTTAGGTGGAGTTGCCATTAGTTCATTGTTCGGGTCGATTCAGTCTGTATTATTACTAATGACGGAAGACGGACGAGTACAAGCTGCACTTAACTGGTTAATAGGTAGTTTAAACGGACGGGGATGGGCTGAGATAACATCAGCAGGCTCTTATATTATTGTCGCTTTAGTGTTGGGATGTTTCCTCGCTCGTTCCGTCAACTTATTGAACTTAGGCGACGAATTAGCAGTCAGTCTCGGAGTTTCTCTAGTGCGATCGCGAATTTTGATAGGGGGAGTTGCGACACTTTTAGCTGCTGGAGCAGTGAGTATTGGTGGGTTAATTGGATTTGTTGGTTTAATAGTTCCGCATGGTATACGCTTACTGGTGGGAACAGATTATCGCGTACTATTACCCTTAAGCGCTCTAAGTGGAGCTTTGGTTATGACTGTAGCCGATTTACTTTCGCGCTTAGGTGCTATAGAACTTCCAGTTGGTTCAGTTACAGCTTTATTAGGTTCACCATTATTTATTTGGCTACTTTATCGACGCCAAAGTGGGGTTTAATTAAAAAATGCCAATTGAAACACAAAATCTAACTGGTGGATATACAAATAAAACAGTAGTCCAAGAAATTTATCTCTCGCTAAACGAGGGTGAATGGTTAAGTTTACTAGGTGCAAATGGTTCCGGGAAGTCAACATTATTAAAATTGATGAGTCGGTTATTATTACCGCAAAGTGGAACCGTATTGCTAGACGGGAAAGCAATTCACACCCAACCAGCAGCAACTGTAGCCCAAAAACTAGCATTATTACCGCAACAGCAATTAGTTCCAACAGGTTTAACCGTAAGACAGTTAGTAGCTTTAGGAAGAACACCCCATCAACCTTGGTGGCAATGGGAATTAAGCGCAGAAGATAGAGATAAAGTTGAAGAGGCTTTGCGTCTGACAATGATGGCAAATTTTCGCGACCGACCTGTAGAAGAACTTTCGGGAGGTGAACGACAACGTGCCTTTTTAGCTTTAGCGTTAGCTCAAAATCCTAAAGTTTTACTCTTAGATGAACCAACTACTTATTTAGATATTCGCTATCAATTAGAACTATTAGAATTACTCAAAAAATTAAATCAACAACAAGGCTTAACTATTATCACTGTTTTACACGAAATTAACTTAGCAGCAAGATATAGCTCCCGTATATCCTTATTAAATGAGGGAAGAATTTTTGCTTTAGGAGAGCCGAGAGAAGTATTAACACCAGCTAATTTAGCAGAAGTTTTGGGTGTAAAAGTTGCTGTACTGGAAACACCTGTAGGGTTACAAATTTGCCCTTTAGCTGCAATCCATGATTAATTGTTCATGGTTGACGGTTGACGGTTGACAGTCAACATGCCAAACAATAAAGTATCTTTTAGTACTGAAGCTATAGTAATTTCTCTATAATATTGAGATATAAATAGAGACAGTGATACAAACTAGGGAAGAATGAAGTTTAACTTTAAAATCACCAGAAGGGTAATAATTTCCGTACTACTGTTTTGTATTACGGTACTCACGTTTGCCGTAGGGACTCACTTTTTAAAACAAAAAGCTATTGTATCTAATTCTCAAACAGCTACCTCTAATCAGTATCCTACACCTAAGATGGTATTGGAAAAAAGTCAAGAGAATAACTTACAACAAAGTTTAGAGGAGAAATTACAGCCACAAC
The DNA here is from genome assembly GCA_019359035.1 of Scytonematopsis contorta HA4267-MV1. Taxonomy (GTDB): domain Bacteria; phylum Cyanobacteriota; class Cyanobacteriia; order Cyanobacteriales; family Nostocaceae; genus Scytonematopsis; species Scytonematopsis contorta. The sequence goes on from JAHHIC010000084.1 coordinate 85,432, forward strand.
CACAAAAAAAACCAACCCCACAAGCTAAGATGAAACCCGAAATTTCTCTTCCTCCTGAAATTCCTCTTTCCAAAGAATTATCAACAGCTGACACACCTGCTCCACAACCAACACAAACACCAATTCAGACCCAAGCAAAAGCCCTATCTGCAAAGGCATTAGCAAATCATCCAAGATACCTAATTGCTTGGGCAGACCCAACTAACTTTGGAGAACGATTTACCAATGACGTTAATGGTAAGCCCGTAAATAATCAGCCTATAATAGTACTTCACGAAACTGCTGCAACAGCCTCTAGCGCTATTAATACATTTAGACAACCCAATACAGATGAAAATCTACAAGTCAGCTACCATACTTTAATTTCTTTGGACGGTACAGTTATTTACCTCGTACCACCCGAAAAGCGAGCTTTTGGTGCTGGTAACTCAGTTTTTCAGAGCGCTAACGGCATAGAAACCGTCAAAACAAACCCAGCACTTCCTCCATCTGTAAACAACTTTGCTTATCATGTATCCTTGGAAACTCCTGCTGATGGTCAAGGAAATAAAAACCCAGAACATAGTGGTTACACCGAAGCTCAATACGAATCTCTCGCTTGGTTAGTTTCCCAAAGCAGTGTTCCCGATAACCGTATCACAACCCACCGAGCAGTAGACCGTTCTGGTCAGAGAGTTGACCCCAGAAGTTTTGATTTTGATAAGTTTTTAACTGTGCTTCATACATATCGTTAGAACTGCAAATATTAGATATTAAAACATTTTCAAAAAATATATATAGAGATAAATAGAGACGGAATGGGGATGCTACATATTAGAGAGCAAATCCAAATATATTTGGTCTCTACATCCGCCAATAAAATTTTGTAGCCAAAGTATTTGCAAAAAATCAATATAAGCTATAAAGTCTTTACTGTTGAGTTACAAAACTTATCATAATGATTGAAAATACAATAAGTAAAAATACTTTAATGATGCAAATTGTACTGATTAAAATTTAGCGGTAAGATAATAGATGTTCAAATAAGTTTACAATAAATAGATAGTTTAGTACTTAAGTATTTACTAATAAAAGAAAAAATAGCCATGATTGTAGATATTGCCAAAAAAACTCCCTTTATTTCTCTAGCCTTACTTTGGCTAGCTTACGCTTTCTTGGGTTGGTATCTTTCTGCTCACCACGTTATTTGGTTAGTAGGAGCTTTTATCGTTCTGGTTGCTTTTGCGATAGCTAGTAAAAGTATCATTTGGTTAGAGAGTTTAGTTAAATTTGGTTCCCAAACCTTAGTCGTAGTTTTAGCACTGAGCGCATCCATTGCTTTAGTAGCAACTTGGTCACTACTGTTCAGTCTTCTGCTAGTACCTTTGGCCACAACAATTTTAGCTAATATAGAAATGGGCTTAGCTGGTTTTAGTGACCTAAATAAATTTTTAACTTTAACAATAATTGCAGCTTTTGGTTTAGCAATTGGAGAAATGATAGACATTGCATTTATACCAAGCTTAAGATTTTAATTTTTCTTAAACGTAGGATGGGTTAGGCGCACAATAATTCATGATTTTATGCGATAAAAATAATGCGCCTAACCCATCATTATCTCGTACTTAACTAAAAATCCAGTATTTTTACTTAAACTTCCCTTAATAAGGTGGTTGATACGTCCACCAAGTAGGGTCAGAAGGTCCCCATCCCTTTTGTCCCTTCGCTACATTTATAGGATTTCTAATTAACGGCTTAGTTGGGGTTTTAGTTGGGGCTTTAGTTAGGGCTTTAGCTGAGGCTTTAGTTGGGAGTTTAGATTTTACAGGTTTTGCATCAAAAAGCAAAGCATTGCTCCTAGCTAGTTCTACCCTTCTCACAATTGCACTAATTAATTCGACTTTTCCCATTTGTTTGTAGGCACTAACAGGATTCCTATAATCGGGATAAAACCAATACAAATCATCAATATGCAAACATTTGCTTTGTTTATTTTCATCCCAATCAAAAATCGCTTGGAGAGGCATTAAGAGCCTGTCATAGTCTAAGCATATTTTCGGGTAAGGGTAGTATCGACAAATATTATTAGGTGATTTAATCGCTAGCGCATTACCGTGACTTAATGCAGAAACTTGATTACTTGTGTCACTCCAATAAGCGGTGACACCATAAGCAATAAATACTTTAAACTTTGGGTGCTGAATTTGCCAATTTTTGATGGTTGTATTAAACAAACCACTGTTTTTTTCAAACCAAATAACTGTACCAAAATTTGGATGTGCAAGTTGAGAGTCACGCAATGACGATGCTAAGATTTTTCTTCCCATGATGTAGATTCTGTAGGTAGACCAGCAACCATGTGAAAACATATCATTTATTAAAAAAGAATTAAACTTACATTATTGCCTTGACTTTTACAACATATTTATGCATCATCTATCATCTAGTGCAGTTTCTTGATTTAAACCTCCCTGCTGAAAAATACACCTTAATTAAAAAGGTTTAGCTCTGTCACAAAAACTGATTTTGAAGGAGCTGGATTATTACCAATATGGCTATTATTGAAAAAACCTACAGATGACAATAATATTTCTATCTGTTGTGTTTTATTTTTATCTTCCAGCGTTTGTGTTACGAATTGACAGGCTTCCTTTAAAATTTTAATATTGTTGCTTGTTGTTTTATGTTGTGACATTCTGATGTTACGTTCCACCTCAGCAAATCCTGACAGAGACTCTACCTTTTTTTCTAATTTGGACAACCTATCTTTTCGAGATTTAGATAGTATATTAATTTCATCTTGATACTTTTTCAAAAGTTTGTTTAAATGCGATTTTTCCGATTCTGTTTTATTTAAGCTGTGAATATCTATAATTGAGTCAGATATTGATTCTTGTCCTTGTTCGATAGCAAGCGTTGGTTCAACCTTATCAACTGGTATATTGTCTAATTTATTAATTTTATTTTGTAAGTTAGTAAATTCATTTTTAATTACCGATAGTTTTTCATCATTTTTTTTATCTTGATTCTCACAGACTGATTCAATATTACTTATTTTTTTAGTTATGGCTTCTATCTTAATTGATTCTAGTTCATGTAATTGTTGATTAATATTCTGTATACTTTTGGTAAACAGTTCAATTTGTTTAGACAGATTTTCTTCTAAATGAGAATTAGGGGTTGTGTTCTTTTTTTGATTTAATTTATCTTGATTTAATTTATCTTGTAAAGCTTTTCCTAGCTGTGTTAAACTAGTCTTGCCATTAATTGTATCCATTACTAATTTGCTTTCGTGAACTGCGGAGTCACAATCTTCAACTTTGAATTTATCTGGAATTAAATATTCTGGTGGAATATCTTGACATCCTTTTGAAGCCAACCATTCTCTTGCGTATTGACACACTACCTTTGCTTCTTCACCAATATCTAAACCCTTTTTGTGCAATCTTAATAGTATAGATTGTAAGTGACGGACAAGCCCACCTTCTTCCTTGAGTTTAGACTCAGATACTTCCTGGGAATTTCGTACCGACATCATTGTTAATAAATATGAAGAATTCTGCCATTCGTGCAACATAGCTAATTCGCAATCAGCTAAAATAGCAGCTTCTTTTTGTCCCGTCCTCTCTAAAATTTTGATTTTCGCAGAACACGATAATATCCTTTCTGCACATTCCGAAAGACTAGCTGGATAATCAAATGATATTAGACGGTCGCAAATTCTAAACTTAGGCATAATTGGAATATTCTCAATATCTAAGTGATTTTCGTATTTTAGCTGATGTGGTAACAACGAAAAAAAATATTTATCTCTGGATATACAGCTTAATTTAGTAACATTTATTACTTGCTATAGGAATTCTAAATCATTTGTGTTCGCGTCGCGTGCCGTTCACGAAGTGGAGCGGAGCGCTTAGGCATAAAATCATAATAAAAGTGTAGTGCGGGCATCTTTTAAGCTTCCAGTAGCAAGCTGTCCGGCTTGCACTACCAAAAATTTTCATGAATCATTTAGGACTGCTAAAATTATCTATTCAGATGTGCTTAATAAATCATAAAATTTCTAACTATTTTGGAAATTGGCAGTAATATCACTGTTTTGTAAGGCAGAAACTATTGCCGCATTGATAGTAATATACCTGTTTAGCAGTATTAAGCCAGGAGCAAGCACTCTTGTTTCAACAATTAACCTTTAGTCATAAGCAATTAGCCATGAAGCATGTTATTTTTTTTGGATGTGGATGAGGAAGGCACATGTCATTTGAATATCCAGAGGATTTAAAATACCTCGATTCTCACGAATACGTACGTCTAGAGGGCGAAATTGCCACAATTGGTATCAGCGCTTTTGCTGTTGACCAATTAGGTGATGTGGTCTTTTTAGAATTACCGGAAGTAGGTGATGCGGTAAGTAAAGGAGACAGCTTTGGCTCAATTGAGTCCGTAAAAGCCGTAGAAGACTTAAATTCACCTGTAACAGGTACGGTCATCGAACGTAACGAACCCTTAATTGAATCTCCCGAACAGATAGCAGAAGACCCCTATGGGGAAGGTTGGTTATTAAAAGTACGTGTTAACGACACAGACGATATTGATGATGCTTTAACTGCAAAGGAGTACGCAGTTCAGGTTGAGGGTTAGCTGATTGTTGACTGTTAACTGTTGACTGTTGACTGGTGGCTGTTGACTGGTGGCTGTTGACTGCTGTCGCGCAGCTTCCACTTACGGATACGTAATAAATAACACAATAGGTTTTATTTAACCCATGCTGGTGGGCAACTAAATAAACTGTTTTTACAACAGCCAACCGTCAACCGTCAACCGTCAACCGTCAACAGCCAACAGTTAACCGAAAATCATGAATTTTAGATAAATTGCTACCCAGATAGAGACGCCTTAAATATAGTTGTTGCAAAATATTAATAGTCATGTCATCTGGAGAGTAATTTGTGGTAATTTCCGCGCCTCGTCCTCAGTCAAGTTATCAGGATTTGGACGATACGAGTAAAAATTTAGGTGATTTTAGACAAAGGCACATCGGCCCAAATGCCGATGATGTTGAAAAAATGCTTGCTTTGTTAGGTTTTTCTTCTCTTGAAGACCTGATTAAGCAAACAGTGCCACAAGCAATTCGCCTGAAGCGTAGTATGGATTTGCCAGAAGTACTCAGTGAATATGCAGCACTGGCAAAATTAAAAGAAATTGCTTCTAAGAATCAGGTTTACCGTTCCTTTATTGGAATGGGATATTACGACTGCATCACCCCACCAGTGATTTTGCGTAATATTTTAGAAAATCCTGGTTGGTATACAGCTTACACCCCCTATCAACCAGAAATTGCTCAGGGACGTTTGGAAGCGCTATTAAATTTCCAAACGATGATTATCGACCTAACGGGTTTGGAAATTGCCAATGCTTCCTTACTAGACGAAGCGACCGCTGCTGCAGAAGCAATGGCAATGAGCTACGGTGTTTGTAAAAATAAGGCTAATGCCTATTTTGTCTCCCAAGAATGCCACCCCCAGACAATCGACGTGTTACAGACACGTGCCAGACCTCTGGGAGTTGATATTATAATTGGCGACCATCAAACTTTTGATTTTTCTCAGCCGATTTTTGGAGCGGTTTTACAATATCCCGCTAGCGATGGCACTATTTATGACTATCGTGCTTTTGTAGAAAAAGCCCATGCTGTTGGTGCATTGGTAACGGTTGCTGCAGACCCGTTAAGCTTAACACTGCTCACACCCCCTGGAGAATTTGGTGCGGATATTGCGGTTGGTAGTACCCAACGCTTTGGAGTACCTTTGGGTTACGGTGGACCCCATGCAGCTTATTTTGCGACAAAAGAAGAATACAAACGACAAGTTCCCGGACGTATCGTTGGTGTTTCCAAGGATGTTCGTGGTAAAACTGCACTGCGTTTAGCCCTACAAACTCGCGAACAACATATCCGTCGGGAAAAAGCTACCAGTAATATTTGTACAGCACAAGTTTTATTGGCAGTAATTGCGGGTATGTACGCGGTATATCATGGAGCTAATGGAATCAGAAAAATTGCTGAGGATATCCATCAAAAAACCTCAATGCTAGCCGCTGGAATCAAAGGTCTTGGCTATAAAATTAGTTCAGATAATTTCTTTGACACTTTGCGGGTTGAGTTGGGAAGAAAATCCTTACAAGATATCCTCGCAAATTGCGAAGAACGAAAAATTAACTTGCGGATTTTCGACGAGACCGCTGTGGGTATATCTCTTGACGAAACTACTACAGAGCAAGATATACAAGACCTTTTAGATATTTTTGCCCAAAGAGAATTTGGTCAAAAGGAAAGACTGGCAACGGATGTTGAAGCGGATGTAACTGATAGGTTGTCTGTTGGGTTTAAGCGTCAAGGTGGTTATTTAAGTCATCCGGTGTTTAATAGTTATCATTCGGAAACTGAGTTGTTGCGTTATTTACATAAGTTGGAAAGTAAGGACTTGTCGCTGACAACGTCAATGATTCCCTTGGGGTCATGTACTATGAAGTTAAATGCGACCGCTGAAATGATTCCTGTAACTTGGGCTGAGTTTGGCAAAATTCACCCCTTTGCTCCTTTAGAGCAAACTAAAGGGTATCAAATTATGTTCCAGCAACTTGAGGAATGGTTGGCGGAAATTACTGGATTTGCAGGTATTTCGTTGCAGCCTAATGCTGGTTCTCAAGGTGAATATACGGGATTGTTAGTGATTCGTGAGTATCATATAAACCGTGGGGAAGGACACCGAAATGTCTGTTTAATTCCGAATTCCGCTCATGGTACAAACCCAGCTAGTGCGGTTATGTGTGGTATGAAAGTTGTTGCTGTTGCTTGTGACTCTGAAGGTAACGTTGACATTAACGACTTAAAGGCAAAAGCGGAAAAACACAGCAAAGAACTCGCTGCGTTGATGGTGACATATCCCTCGACTCACGGTGTGTTTGAAGAGAAAATTAAGGAAATTTGTGATATTGTTCACAACCACGGTGGACAAGTTTATATGGATGGGGCAAATATGAATGCCCAAGTGGGACTTTGTCGTCCGGGAGATATTGGTGCGGATGTTTGCCACTTAAACCTACACAAAACCTTCTGTATCCCCCACGGTGGTGGTGGTCCCGGTATGGGTCCGATTGGTGTAGTTTCTCACCTTGTACCCTTCCTCCCCGGACATGCAGTTGTATCCCCCACTCCCAACTCCCCACTCCCCACTCCCCACTCCCAACTCCCCACTCCCCACTCCCAAATTGGTGCTGTGTCTGCTGCTCCTTGGGGTAGTGCTAGCATCCTTGTAATTTCTTGGATGTATATTGCGATGATGGGTGCTGAGGGTTTAACTGATGCTACTAAGATGGCAATTCTTAACGCTAATTACATAGCTAAGAGGTTAGAAAACCACTATCCCGTTTTATACAAAGGACAAAACGGTTTAGTTGCCCACGAGTGTATTTTAGACCTGCGTGCTTTGAAAAAATCTGCGGGTATCGAAATTGATGATGTGGCTAAACGCTTGATGGATTATGGTTTTCATGCACCCACGGTTTCCTGGCCTGTCGCAGGTACAATTATGGTGGAACCAACCGAAAGCGAGTCTAGACAGGAGTTAGACCGTTTTTGTGATGCGATGATTTCTATCCGTCAAGAAATAGCTGAAATTGAGTCAGGGACAGCGGATATTCAAGATAATGTCCTTAAAAATGCTCCCCACACTGCCGAAAATTTAATTTGTGATGAGTGGAAGCATTCGTACTCAAGAGAAAAAGCCGCGTATCCTGCTCCTTGGACAAAGGATAATAAGTTCTGGCCTGCTGTCAGTAGAATTGATGCTGCTTTTGGTGACCGGAATTTTGTTTGTTCTTGTTTACCTATGGAAGCTTATTCCGCTGTTTAAGCCTTCAACACAATAATGTAGAGACGCGATAAATCGCGTCTCTACAAACAATTAACAATTATTTAGACGCGATAAATCGCGTCTCTACATACAACCCTAATTAGTTATTTGGGTTAGTGTCCGAAGTTGGAGAACCATTATTTGGTGATACATCTGTTTGATTTCCTTCTTGAGGAACTGGTTTATTAGTATTGGGGGACTCATTTTTAGGAGTAGTAATGCTGTCCGAGGTTGTATCAGTTGTATTTGTAGTACTATTTGAGCTTGGTTTGGGTGTTTCTTTTTGTGCTGAAGAATTAGGCTTTGTCGTACTTTGTTGAGGTGGAACGGTAATATTTATGTTGGGTGTTGTGGTAGTGGTTTTTGGTGGTGTCTGTTGGGGAACAACAACTGGAACTGGAACTGGAACTGGAACTTCCTTAGTAACTGGGACTGGAACTTCTTTGGTTCGTTCAATAATTTTAGTTTCAACTTGACTTGGTTGAGTTACTGTTGGAACTGGAGTAGGAGTAGTTACAGGTACTACAGGTGCTGTAGTAGGTGTAACAGTTTCCGAAGTATTATTATTTTGGTTCAAATACCAAGCAGCACCACCAATTAATCCTATAAACGCAAGTAAAAACCCTAAAATTAACCCACGAGAAGTACTATCTTCGTCTTGTCGCGCTAGTCTTTCCTCTTGATAACTACGTTCTGTTGCTTGTCCGTGAACATACCCACTTTGGTAGTTGGAACCTGGTGTGTTGTTATCAACAGTCTCACTTGTTCGCTTAATATGAGTGTTTCCGTTACTATCTGTGTAACTTTCCTGTTGTTCGCGGTAGCTTTTGTTATTGTTTGGATTGTTCATAACTTTTGGTAAAATTATCTAAAGTACTAATACAAGGTAGATTTGTGCTGCAATTAGATATTTACTACGCAGCTATTTGATGTTTTATTTGAAACTCGTATCATTGTTTTTTCAGAATAACCCATGCATTCCTTTAAACCTTTCTGTCTAAAGAAGTGATATGAGCATCTATCTGAAGGTTGATTGAGGCATCTGTATAAGAAAATTGTAAAGATTAGATATATTTTCTATAAATTAAGTTGTCAAAAAAATCATCTCCACCCCAACAACCGCAACCAAGGAACTACCACGTAATTACTGACCCCTAACCAAAAACTAACAAAAACCCCCAGAAATCCAAAAAATCCCATCAATAAAGGTAAATCTTTCCAATTTGGTGCGTGGTCGAGAAAAAATGTAGCGGGTGAAAATTGCAACAAAGTAACAGCACCTGCAAAAACAATAGCTGTACCAAATGCTGCCATGAAAGAGTGAACAATATGGTGACTTCTAAGTCCTAAACCTAGTGTCAGCAAAGATACAGATATTAAAATCAAAGCAACTAAACCCTCTCCTACGCCAGAAGGTGTAATTAGTTGCAATACTAACCATCCCAAGCTGTAGCCTATTACACCCATTGTTGACCCAATCAAGTACCTGCGTTTTTGACCGAAACCTCCTGCTAATGTTAGTCCCCAAGAGGTTCCCATTCCTGCGACAGCAAATAAAAGTATTTGAGATGCGAAGACAATACGACTGTGGGGAATCGACCCTGCTGGTAATAGCTGTGATACTAAGCCAGCAATTTCGACCCCAACAGTTGTTTTATATGCTAAAAAATAACCTGTCACAGTACCCACGCAAGCACCCATAAAAGCAAGAATCATTGTCCAAATAATATCAACACAGGCTTTTAATGCTTGGAAAATTGTACTCAGGGTAAATAAAATAGTGTTGACAATGCCGTCCATAATTTGAGAAATTATTTTCCCAATGCCATACACAATTTTGACGAAAAAGTTGGAAACTTTATCCCCTGTTTCTGTTAAGTTCGTTTTCGCTTGTCCGACTGTTTGTTTGAATTGAGATAAAATACTTGGCGCTTGAGACTTTTGGGTAATTTTTGTCAGACGCTTTTTAATTATTTCAGTATTTGCAGGACGCGCTCGCGCATCATCCTGTATCATTTCATCAAGCAAATCAGCCAGTTGCGGGCTAACATTTACCGCTTGACGCCATTTTAACTGACCTGTCATCGGGTCTTCCAAATCTCCAGGATACTTACCCGTAAGCAACTCAATCATCGTCCGACCAAGAGCGTAAAAATCTGCGGGAGGTGTGACTGCAGCACCTCGAATTTGTTCTGGTGGACTATAACCTGAAGAAAATAACCGAGTCGAATTGCTTGGAGATGCAAAAATTCCACCACTCATTTGTTTTGCACCACCAAAATCTATCAATACCACTTGATTTTGGGATAAAGCAGATTGAGAGGGGTTACGCAACATAATATTAGATGGCTTGATGTCGCGATGCACAATTTTTTGTCTGTGCAAATCCTCTAAAATGTTCAGTGTTTGTATCAACCAGTTTAAAATTAAATCTTGGGGACAGCCCTGAGGGTATTTAGTTTGTAACTGTTCTAAAGTTTGACCTTCAATTTTTTCCATCACCAAGCAATGTAGCTGACGCGGTTGGGGATGAGCCAATTTGACTTGAAAATACCCATCAGCTTCTACTTTGGGAATACCCGGATGATGCCAACTACTCAACACAGCCGCTTCTTGGCTAAATAATTCCTGTGCTTTTGGTGATGGTTCCACCAAAACTTTAAGTACTTTTTCCGTTTTAGTCTTAGTATCCCAAACAGTGTAAATTTGGGCAAAACCCCCTGCACCAAGACGTTGGAGGGGAACATAACGATTGACAATCAACAGGGTTGCACCACAACTGTTGCAAAATTTGTTCCCCCAGGGTTGGGGATAAGGAGATTGACAATCGGGATTTATGCAGTGAACCGCACTGTGCTGAATTTGGGACACAACCGCGTACTCAAGTCTGTAGTCTGTCTCGATTTTACACAATTTAAGAGCCGAGAATGGTGGCTAAGATATCAAGTGCGGTTAATTGGTGATTATTTTTTCGATTACGGAAGCAACAATCAGCATGTTTTATCTCATTAATCAAAACAAGTTCATAAGCATAATTTCTTATAAGCTTAGTGGTGAGCGGTCATTCGGTTACATCAATGTTAATTAATGTAACTTAAAACCAACAACTGAACTCTAAAAAAGGACAAATAAAAATGGTTAATACGAATAGTGTGAAAAATTTAGTTAAAATTATGATTGGCGCAGCTTGGTTGGATGGCAGAATTCAACCTGAAGAGCGGCAATATTTACTTAAAATAGCTGAGGAAAAGGGTGTTGCTGAAGAGCCAGATATCAAACCTTTGTTACATGAATTAGTATCAGTAACCCCTAATAATTGTTACCAGTGGGTAAAAGATTACTTAGGTGATAACCCCAGTAATGAGGAATGTCAAAATCTAATACAAACCATTAGTGGTCTAATTTACAGCGATGGAGATGTGGCAATAGAGGAAGCGAGAATGTTGAATAAATTAGAACAGCTATCTCACGAAAATGAATCCGGTCACACTGCTATTAATACAATTCTTAAACACATTCAAAAGCTTTATCGTGCGGCAATTATCAATGAATCGCAAATGTAGAGACGCGATTTATCGCGTCTTTATATCGTTTGCGATTTATCGCGTCTTTATATCGTTTGCGATTTGTTGATAATTGCTGCAGCATAAAGACAAAGACGCGATAAATCGCGTCTCTACATATTATTGGGTTACTCCCCAGAAGAACCGTCGCTGGGTCTAAGTCTTTCACGCCAAGATGGTGTTCTGGGTGAACTTGGTGCTTCCGATGGAGGGGGAGCAGAGTTTCTTCTTGGTGGTGGGGCAGACTCGGTGCTTCGTTGTCTTGCTCTTCTTGGGAGTGGAGAAGAGGATGAATCTGAGTTTTGTTGCCTTATTCTACGTCTTCTTGGTGTAGATGATTCTCCAGATGATTGGCCAGAGTTTGAGTCATCGCTTCTAAAACGTTGACGACGGATGCGTCTTCTTGAGGATGAATTATCATCGTCGTTATTGTTGTTCTGTGGCTGTGATGAGTAACTGCGTCTGCGTCTGGGGGTGAAATCTTGTTGTTGTGTTTGTGTTTCTTCCCTATATACGCGCCGTCTTATACGTCTGCTTCTGCTGTTTCCGCTATCGTCGCCGCCATCATTATCATTGTCGTTATTGCTATTAAAGTTGTTTTGTGTAGTTCTCCTTCTACGTCTAAATGAACCATCTTCGTTATTATTGTTATCATCATCGCCATCTCTGGTGATGGGTACACTGCGAGTCCGAATTCGTCTCGGTTTAGTACCTTCGGCTTTGATAGTTCCTTTACGACCTTCCAATTGTTTGGGTCGCTCTGGGAACATCTCTACATTCATACCCTTGGTTGCTTCTTCCATGAATTCGTTCCAGGTATAAGCAGCTGTTCCGCTATTACCCCAGGTAGGTCGGTTATCATCGTTACCTAACCATACACCTGTTACTAGCTGAGGGATGTAACCAATAAACCATAAGTCACGTACGTCATCCGTGGTTCCTGTCTTACCTGCAACTGGTCTATTACCCAATTGCGCGGGTTGACCTGTACCAGATGTAACAACATTGCGTAACATCCAAGTTGTTATGGCTGAACTGTCCGCATCCAAAACTCTCTTGGGTTGGAAATCTGCTTGCCAAACAACTTCACCCCTACGGTTAAGAACGCGGGTTATACCATGAGGTTCTACGTGTAAACCGTTGGCTGCTAAAGTGCCATAAGCACCAGTGATTTCTAATAAATTCACCTCATTGGAACCAAGTGCTAATGAATAAGTTGGTTTGAGAGGTGATTTTATTCCCATCTCTTGGGCAAGTTTGATTGTTGGGTTAAAACCAACGTCCATTAGGGTCTTAACCGCGACGATATTAACTGATTTTGTCAGCGCATCCCGTATGGTCATGTAGCCACGAAAACCTTCGTCGTAGTTCTTTGGTTCATAGCCATCAACGATTAAGGGAGCGTCTAAGTAGCTTTTATAGGGACTCATCCCGGTAGCCATTGCAGCGGCATACACGATACTTTTAAATGTAGAACCGGGTTGACGCTGAGCTTGGGTAACACGATTAAATTGATATTTCCCAAATTCGCTACCCCCTACCATCGCTTTAATTTCACCATTGCGGGGGTTAATGGCAACCATTGCTGCTTGTTTAAATCTTTGCCAACGTCCTTGATTTCGTAAGGTTTTGCCTATGGCTTCTTCTGCTGATTTTTGCCAAGCTGGATTAAGGGTTGTTTCTACCGTCAAACCTCCTGATTGCAGTACGTTTGCGGGAACAATCTTTGGTAATTCTTTTTGAACGAAAGACGTAAAGTAGGGTGCATCTACCTGCTGACGTTTCGGTGTGCTTTTCTTTACTATCATCGCTTCTGCCATTGCTGCTTGTTTTTCAGAATCAGTAATCACTTTATCTTCAAACATCCGCTGCAATACTAGATTTCGTCGCTGTTTCGCAACTTCGGCATTGATTGCTGGAGAAAAAACACTGGGTGCAGGAGCTAACCCGGCAATTGTTGCCATTTCTCCCAAAGTCAATTCGTTCACAGGCTTGCTAAAATACACCTGCGCTGCATCAGCTACACCATAAGCTCCAGAACCCAAGTAAACTAGATTTAAATATCGCTCTAGAATCTGGTCTTTGGTTAATTCTTCCTCCATTTTTTGAGCCAGACGCATTTCCTTGACTTTTCGCCATACGGTGCGCTCTTGCTTGAGGAACAAAATTCGGGCTAGTTGTTGCGTGATACTACTACCACCTTCCACCACGTTTTGGGAGCGCAAGTTATTCCAAACCGCTCGCAAAATCCCCTGATTATCAACTCCGTTATGTTGGTCAAACCTCCTGTCTTCTGAGGCAATAAAAGCTTTTTTTAGCTTGGAGGGTATTTGTTCTAATAAGAGTTGCTCTCTGCCTACTTCTCCCTGTTGTTGTAAAACAGTACCATCGGCAGCTTTAATAGTCAGGGTTTGTTCGCGAACAACAGAGGAAAAATCAGCTTTGGAAGGTAGTGTTCGGTCAAGTGACCAAATACCATAATTCAAGCCCACTATCCCACCTGTTACACCTAACCCAGCCCAGAACCAACTCCTGCGATAAAGTGGTTTACCAGCACCCGGAAGTTTATCTAATATAGTTGATGATACAGTCTTCGCTTTAGTCAAAAACTGTTTTGTTTTTTCCAACTTCGTTGGTGCTAAACTCTCATTTTCCGTAGGTTTTTCTCCCTCATTGCTTGATGGCAATGCTGGTTTTTTGCCCTGGAATTGATTTGACTTAGCCGTTTTATCCTTGAACCAGGAGCTAAACTTCGCCACGACTGTTCCTCGCTTAAAGTAGTTGCGCCACTAAACACCGTTTTTTAATTTTGGCAATTGGCACACCACGTCAGTGATAGTATAATATCCTATCAACGATAAAATCTAGATTATTCGCAGGCAAAAAACTATAAGAATAATTACTGTTTTTAGCTGTGTAGAATTACACTAATTTATTTTTAAGTATAAAAAATTTTATAAAAATTGAAAAAACCTGAAGCCAATATAGACAAGGAATTTTTGAGTGCGATCGCCCTTGGCAGTAACCTGGGTGATAGTCTGTCAATATTAGAATCAGCGATAGAAACCTTAGCTCAAACACCCCTGATTACACTTGTTTCTAAATCTAGTTGGCACAGAACAAAAGCCATCGGCCCACCTCAACCAGATTATTGGAACGGCTGTGTTGTAGTACGAGTTAAACTGACACCAACAAGTTTATTAGAACATTTGTTAAAAATTGAAACAAAATTCGGTCGCGTTCGCATAGAACGCTGGGGGCCGCGAACTCTAGATTTAGATTTGTTATTGTATGACAATTTAATTTTAGAAACACCAATACTACAAATACCCCATCCTCGAATGTGGGAGCGTGCCTTTGTGCTGCTTCCTCTTGCAGAAATTGCTCCAGACTGGATAGACCCGGTTTCCCAATGCACTATCGCACAACTAGTTGAAAAACTAGAAATAGTTACTTGAACTATCTGACATAGAAACTTATTCGTAGCATATGATTATGGGGTGCATCCCCCATTCTAAGTATCAACAAATATGCCGTTAGGTCGCGAACTACCCCAACTGCTACGCCAAAATTTATTTTACAGAGGACGTAAATTTAACTTTGAAGTTAACCGCTTGCGTCTACCCAACAAAGCCGAGGGAGACTGGGAGTGTGTTCGACACCCCGGAGGAGCATTAGCAGTACCCGTAACCCCAGAAGGTAAACTTATACTCGTGCGTCAGTATCGTTTCGCAGTTGGTGGCAGAGTATTAGAATTTCCTGCTGGAACAGTTGAGCCAAACGAAGACCCACAAGACACAATAAAACGCGAAATAGAAGAAGAAACAGGTTACCGTGCTCACAAATGGCAAAAACTGGGAGATTTTATTTTAGCTCCCGGCTACTCCGATGAAATTATTTACGCCTTTCTAGCCCAAGATTTAGAAAAGTTAGAAAAACCCCCCGAACAAGACGAAGACGAAGATATCGAAACAGTATTTTTGACACCAGAAGAATTAGAAAAGGCAATTTTGGAAGGGGAACCAATAGACGCAAAATCAATTTCTAGCTTCTTTTTAGCTCGCCAATTTTTAGCCTAATGTAGAGACGTTACATGTAACGTCTCCGTAAAATACATGTAACGTCCCCGTAAAATACATGTAACGTCTCCGTAAAATACATGTAACGTCTCCGTAGAACCGGGCGGGCAAGGATGCCCACCCCACAATCACAATACTTTTTTTTATACAGGGGTACCAGGTCTAGCAGTCGCACCCATTTTCATCACAGCAGAACGAGTGAACTCAATACGTTGTTCAAACTCTAAAGAACTCACCATTTTGACAAAATCATTGGTATTTTCAGGTAACTTATAGCCTTCAGGCATAGGAATGATAGTACCTTTTTCCATTCCTTGAGACAAACGAAGCCATAAATCAAGCCTAGCACTAGGGTCTAAACCATAATATTCACGGCTAATGGTCGTATCCGCATTGCTTGCTATATCACGCTGAGCTTGTAGCTGCTCTTGCTTAGACATGGATTGAATTTGATTAAATACAGCTTCCGCAAGTCTTTGGGAAGAGGTTGTATTTACAGGATTTAACTCATCTTTTATATCTAGATAGCCAAACCACAACAAAGCAAGCTTAGTATCTACATCAAACCCATCAAAAACTTGTAGAGCCTCATTTGTTTTGTCACTAGTAGCAAAGGTCATAAATATCTCCGATTGTTTAACTATTTCGCATTTCTACTGGTTACATGGTAAAAATTGGTATTTGATGCTTAACCTTGCTACAGATAGATATAATTATTTATAATTTTTTCAGCTTTTGATAGATGCTAACTTAAAATAATTCATAGTTTGTAATGCATAATTTGTAATTATGCGAAATTATAATGCTGGCAACAGTCGAACAATTATCTCAAATTCTTATATTTACTGATTTAGAAACTGAACAATTAGAACAGTTGCTCCTTCATAGCCAAGTTCGACAATATTTGCGAGAAGAAATTATTTTGCACGAAGGAGAAGAAGTGCCCGCTAAACTTCATGCTCTTTTGTTTGGGACGGTTCAAATCAAGAAAACAGCAGCAACGGGTAAGGAAACAATTTTACGTATCTTACCCGTTGGTGAGATTTTTGCTGCACCTGCTTTATTTGGTGACGGAATTGCACCAGCAACAGTGGTTGCTCAAGAAAACTGTCAAATTCTTACGGTTGAGCGTAAGGCTTTACTAGAAGCGATTGGGAGAACTCCAGAGTTGGCACTCCGTATTATTACTGTTTTAAATCAACGAATTCAGCTACTACATAATACTATTCACGGACTAGTTTCCGAACGAGCGATAGTTAGGTTAGCAAGATTAATTCAATATACGATGTTGCAATATGGTACTAATTCATCTTCAAATGGACAAATATTGAAGATGAATCTCCCTTACTACCAAATGTCTCGCAGTATTGGGATTACTTATGAAGAGTGTGTACGCTTGATTGGAAGCTTGAAGCCTGTCATGATATATAAGCGAGGAAAAATAACCATCATTGATGCGAAAGCTTTAGATGAAATTGCGAGTGGTGAGATGTAATTGTAGTAATTATCTTTTTGTTTTTCATAGCTTAAAATATCTGAGAAATCCAAAATTAAGAGATACCCAATTTATTTCTATCTTCGATTAATAAGTCAGGATAAATAAATCAATTTAGGACAGATATTGGTATTTCAATAATAAACTTCGTTCCTTCGGTTGAGCTAGAATCACACCAAAGTTTGCCATGATGCCTTTCGGTCACCACTTGATAACTGATGGATAAGCCCAATCCCGTCCCTTTACCCACAGGTTTAGTAGTAAAAAATGGGTCAAAAATTCTTGAACGCTTTGTTTCTGGAATACCGATACCATTATCGACAATTGTAATCCTCACATGATTATCTTCTATTTTGGAGGTATTAATTAAAATAATACTAGGGTTTGCAATAATATCTTGCAAGCTACGTTTTTGATTATACTCCTCCAAAGCATCAATTGCATTTGCAAGTAGGTTCATAAATACTTGGTTGAGTTCTCCGGCATTACACTCTACTAAAGGAAGAACGCCATAATCCTTAACGACTTTAATTTCTGGGCGTTTTGCATCCGCTTTCAAACGGTGCTGTAAAATCATTAATGTGTTATCAATTCCCTCGTGAATATCGACTGGTTTAAATTTGGCTTCATCAAGACGAGAGAAGTTACGTAACGAAATTACAATGTCACGAATGCGATTAGACCCTATTTCCATCGACTGAAGCATTTTGGTAAGGTCTTTACTCAGGTACTCAAGGTCTATATCATCAATTTCAACTTGAAGTGATTCCGGCGGATTTGGGTAATGCTGCTGATATGCTTGCAATAATTGTAACAAATCTTGGGCATATTGATTAACATGAGTTAGGTTACCATAAATAAAACTAACAGGGTTGTTGATTTCATGAGCCACACCTGCCACCATTTGCCCCAAGGCTGACATTTTTTCGCTCTGTACCATTTGCCCTTGGGTGCGGTGGAGTTCTTTGAGGGTGATTTCGAGTTGTTGCATCTGTTGGCTAATTTGCTGGTCGCGAGCCGTAAGTTGCTCTGCCATAATGTTGAATCCCTGAGCTAGAATTCCCACTTCATCCGAGCTATTTACTTTAATACGAGTAGTCAACTCACCCTCAGCGAGTAGTTGGGTAGCCTGGGTCAGGTCTTTTATACGACTGCTCAGGGATTGCGTTACACTGAACCCGAAAATTGTTACTACAGTCACAAGAAATGCTCCCAGCAAACCAAATCCACCAACAACAATCCATAACTGTTGCTCTGCGATTTCTGTCGCTTTGGCAGATTTTAACACAGCAATTTTAAGGGTTGTGTTATCAAAACCTTGTATTTCAACTGTTTTAACAAAATAATCTTCGTCTGCAATTTCCATTTTTGTAGGCAATTGTTCTGGCTTAGGAGCTTGCCAAAATTGATTACGTTCTAGCGGCAAGGTAGAAGCTGTAACCCTTTTTTGTTGGAAGACGACTAGATGAATACCTGTTTTACCGCGAATTTGCTGGAGCATTGCGTTGTCAACTACGGTTCCAACTACCAAGCTAGGCAAAATTTTTTCTCTGGATTTAATTGAGAGCAACGCAACCAAAGAAGAGGAAGGAGGATTATCTGCCAGTAGAACTCCCGATAAATCCATTCCGGTTTGAGCCGCACGCTTAAGAAAACTATCCTCTAATGTGGCTTGTGTAAGTTCCCCCTGTTGCATAGACACCAAAATTTTGCCATTGGTATCAACTATTTTCAGTAAATCTACTTTTAAGGCTGCGAGAATAGGTATAACGGTGCGAAGCAATAAGGAGCGGTTGCCTGAAGTAACAGCACTAATTAAATCACTGCGTTCATTAATCCAACGGGCTTTCAAGTGGAGTAATTCTTGCTTTTGCTTGATATCTTGTTGTACCAAAGAAGCAAAATCTTCTGTCTCTTTTAACGCCGTTTGTTCTAAATTATTTCTGGCAAAATAGCCGAAACCCAAGGTTCCAACTGCCCATAAGCTTAGAAATACCGTCAATAGAGGAGATAAAAGTTTAATTGAAACAGGAAGACGCTTATATCTTTCTCGGATGCTCACAATTTCTTTACCTAAGATTTTGGAGTATCAGAAACAAAACCAGACTCCTCTAGAACCTTGCTTCCTTGTTGGCCAAAGATATAGTCAATCATACCTTTGGTCGCATCGGTGGCGTTTTTCTTCCAAATTATACCTAGGGTACGCACCATTGGATACTTACCTGTTTTGATATTGTCTCCCGTAGGTTCAATATCATTGAGGCTGAGACGATTTACTGGTAAGTTGTGGGAAATAGCATAAGCCAGAGAAAATGCCCCAATACTATAGGGAGTACTTTGAATAGACTGAATCAGTTCTCCTTCTTTTCTGAGTACCACAGCTTCTTTTGAATTCTTCATATCCTGCCCCAGGTAATGTTTACGTAAAAGACGCTTGGCAGATTCATCTTCTGGACGGTCTAAGACTAAAATTTTGGCGTCGGGTCCCCCTAATTCTTTCCAATTAACGATTGACCCCCCATAAATACCTTTGAGATTTTCAGTAGTAAGGTTTTTAACCCCTGTTACGCTCTTATGGGTAGCAATCAGGAGTCCATCTTTGGCAAGCTTACGGAACTCTAATGTGCCATCATTCTCCTCTGGTTTTAGTATTTTCGTAATCGCGCCAACATCTATAATTCCCTGTTTAACTCCCGCAATTACGTTTTCGGATTGTCCCGGTTCCAGTTGGGTAACTTTAATGTTTTTTAATGTAGATTCATAATCTGTTGTCAGGGCTTTAAGAGCGCTAAATGCAGCACTTGAACCGCCGATTTTGATAGAAGCTTGAGTGGAGGTTGGAGTTTGAGTTTCTATAGTATTTTCTTTGGTGTTTGAGGTGGTCTGACTAACGCTAGTTGAACAACTAGACAGCCCAACTAACAGTATCGTCACAAAAGCAAAGAATATTAAATTTTGTTTCATAACATTTTTCCTGTAGAAGTATCACTCTGCCAGCAATTAGTTGGTGGCAATAGTCAGCCCCCTAAATAAAAATAGAGGCATTATTTAGATAGTTCCCTCATTTTGCCTTCTTGTAACATTGCTCGCATACCACTTTGATAAAGCTTTAGTGATAATTAAATGATAATTAATTAATTAAAATCACTTTCTATGTTATAAGCACCTCTATTTTGGGCAACCTGAAATTACCAATTAAAGTCAAAGACTAGAATTTGCCTAAGAGGACTCAAATGCTTAAGGTTGTTATCGGTCACAGCGACGACCCAGATTCACAGGACGCAATCGAGGAAGTTTTGCGTCAATGTAGCGCTGATTTGGGGAGTATTTCACCCAAAGCAGGTATCTTATTTGCAGCCATTGATTTTGACCATGCTCTGATTCTCAAGGAAATTAATCGGGTGTTTCCTGAACTTAACTTAATTGGCTGCACCACAGATGGTGAGATGTCTTCTATATTAGGATTTCAGCAAGATTCTCTAACATTGATGCTTTTTTGCTCAGATACTGTAGAAATTTCTGTTGGTATTGGTTATGGAGCGCGTGAAAACCCCATTGCAGCTGCTGAGCAAGCTGTCCAACAAGCTACCCAGAATAGTAAAACTACTGCAAAATTATGTATTACCCTACCAGCTAGTTATACAGGAAACGGTACGACAAATGGAGAGTTAATGCTTAAAGGACTAAAATCGGCCTTAGGTAGAAAAATACCAATTATTGGAGGTACAGCAGGAGACCAATATAGGCTGAAAAAGACTTACCAGTTTTTTGGCACCGAAGTTTTAACCGATTCCCTACCCGTACTCATCTTTTCTGGGGATATTTTATTTTCTTTCGGTATTGGCTGTGGTTGGCAACCAATGGGACGCAAAAGGATTGTCACCAAAGCAACCGGAACTGTAATGTATGAAGTTGACGGTGAATCAGCACTAAAATTTTACAGCAGCAACTTAGGCGATAGACCACCAAGTGCAGAAAATCCATTAGCTGTTTATGAAGGGGATAGCAATCGTTATTATATGCGGGTGCCAAATACCTATGATACAGAAGCTGGTAGTATTAATTTCTTAGGCGATATTCCCGAACAAGCAATGGTGAGAATCACAGATATCAACAGAGATGAGATAATAGCAGCATCTAAAACTTCATTTCAAACTGCATTAGCTCACTATCCTGGAACCGAACTAGAAGCCGTTTTAATATTTTCCTGTTGCTGTCGTCGTTGGCTCTTAGGTACAAGGTCAAAAGAAGAGTATCAACTTATAAAAGACGCATTACCAAGAGAAGTTCCTATATGTGGATTTTATACCTATGGAGAATTTGCACCCTTAGAATCCGAAGGTGAAACTTACTTTCACCAAGAAACATTTGTCACTTTGCTACTGGGAACAAAATAAATTCTCATGGAAGCAACAGACTACGAGACCAGGCTAAAAGAGTTAGAAAAAAGCGTACGAATATTAAAAAAAAAGCTGGAGCGTTCGGAAGCTGATAGGCTACAGTTAGAGAAAGCCAGCGAAATCAGGGAATTTACCCTCAAAAATGTGATTCAAGAGTTAGAAGAATCGCAACTTTCTCTAGAAAAACGTAGCCAAGAGTTAGAAACCGCGCTGATAAATCTTAAAACGTTACAAGTAAAACTCATAGAATCTGAAAAAATGTCTGCTCTCGGAGTTTTAGTTGCTGGAATCGCTCACGAAATTAATAATCCAGTTAGCTTTATCTATGGTAATTTAGACCATGCTAAAAATTACTTTGATGATTTAATAAGACTTTTGAACCTGTATCAGCAGCATTATCCAGAACCGATTGCCGCTATTCAGAAAGAAATTAAAGTTATTGAACTTGAGTTCATCAAAGAGGATTCAGAGAAATTATTTCAGTCTATGAATATGGGAGCAGAACGGATTTGTCAAATAGTTAAATCGCTCCGCACTTTTTCGCGGCTAGACGAAGCAGAATTTAAACAAGTCAATATTCATGATGGGATAGACAGTACTTTGGTGATTTTAAATAATCGTCTGAAGCCAACATCAAAAAATTATAAAGGTATTCAAATAATTAGAGACTATGGGAATTTACCTTTAGTATATTGTTCTCCAGGACAACTTAATCAAGTATTTATCAATATTATTGTGAATGCAATTGATGCTTTAGAAGAAAAAAATAAACAACAGATAGACAATAATAATCAAGAATCAGAACCTTCTCAAATTCATATTCAAACCGAAGTGATTAATAATGAATGGGCTTTAGTTAGAATTGCTGATAATGCTTTGGGAATGAATGAAAAAGTACGCTCACAATTATTTGACCCATTTTTTACAACTAAAGATATTGGTAAGGGAACTGGCTTAGGTTTGTCAATTACTTATCAAATTATTGTGGAACTCCACTCCGGAAAGCTGGAATGTGTTTCAACTCTGGGAACAGGAACAGAATTTGTGATACAGATACCAATATTACAAAAGTTTTGCCCAAAAAACACAAATGCGTAATATCGGGCACATCAACAGTATCAACACTTCAAAAGATTAGATTATCTTTTAGAAAAGTTAATTTCGATTTAATTATATTATATTAAGCTAATTCTTTATAAATAGTGACTTTTTGTGTATATCTTATGAACCTGAATTGGGAACACTAAGCCGAGGAACAGCAAAAGCGACCTCAAAGCTACTCGTGGTCGTTTAACTGTTTTTGACTTCAGTTAGATTCATCTACTTTCCGGATTTGTTCTCTCAGTGCTTGTAGTCATTCGAGAGGATTAATTCGGTTACATTTTGCTACTGAGTTTCTGTAAAAACTCTGATTTATTTCGAGGAAAGGCTTATGTTCTCAATTACTTCACCGTTCCTAAGCGCACTTGGGATTTCCTTTTTTGATACTTTGTTAAAGTTACAAAAAAATCAACTGGGAAAACCGCGATACCTCCTTCATGAGTTAGCGAGACCTATGAGGTTAGAGAAGGTTTTGACTTGATGAAAGCGTAGATACCCAAGGTAGATATCCAAGGTAGATATCTAAGAAATATCTAAGAAATATCCAAGTCAATCAATGGCAATGAAAATTCACTTTACAAATCGGGCGATTTTGCGTAAGTGAGCTTTCTTTCCGGAGCAGTACATGCATCTGCAAATTCACGTACGTAATTTCTTTGATAGCAAGAAAAAAAGCAGATGTCAATACTGAATTTTATTCCGTAGCCAAAAATTGTAAAACTAAATTCAGGGAAAATAACAATGTTTATCAACGATTCTAGCGAACGCGGAAGCGGTAGATAGGTTTAACTGTTGACTGTCAACCGTCAACAAAAGAGGAAATTTCCTCACTGATAGTGCAATTAACAGAGTTTATTTCGGCAACACGAGTGTCCTCATCTCCATAGCTCAAACAAATACTTAGGTAGCTATAGGGCTTGTATGGCATTCGTTCAGCCCACTCAATAGCTACAATCCCTGGTATAACTTCGATGGCTTCGGTGTAGGCTTCTAAGTTTAATTCTGCTACGGATTGTGGGTCTAAACGATACAAATCCAGATGGTAAAGGGGAATGTGTCCTTCCGGATACTCGTTGATGAGGGTGAAAGTAGGGCTAACAATTGGGTCTGTTATACCTAAACCTTCTCCTATACCCTGTACCAGGGTAGTTTTACCTGCTCCTAAATCACCTTCTAATAAAATTGTGCTCCCCGGATTAAGCGAGCGACCGATAGTTACACCTAACTTTCGCGTCGTCTCCGCATTTGCTAAATTAATTTTCATATGTTGACGGTTGACTGATGGCTGATTACTAAAAACTAAGATAATACTCAACAAGTTAATATCAAATAACTACTTTTCAACAGTCAACAGCCAACAGCCAACAGCCAACAGTCAACAGTCAACAGTCAACTACTTCCATATCCCGTGGTGGGTTTTACTGTACCATCGCAAGACTACTTTTGCTAGTTTTTGAGGATTGTGACGCACGCAACCAATGTGGTCTTCTTCCATTACATTCCCTTGTATTATTCGCCGTCCCAGCTTTGTGACTTCTTCCCGGTCAAGGAAAACAGGATGAGAGTTAGTTTTGGCGTAACGTACTAATGCAAGAGAGCTAGGAGCTTTGGTATGTACTAGTACTGCGTTAAATAGCGCTCTACCACAAGCAAAATCTATTGCGCGTATGTGGTCTGCGACGCTGTAGCCTTGGGTTTCTCCTGGTTGGGTCATGATATTACAGATGTAAATTTTGGGAACCTTGGCGTTTGCGATCGCATCGGCAATTTCGGGGACTAACAAATTGGGAATGACGCTAGTGTAAAGACTACCGGGACCCATGATGATATAGTCTGCTTCTTTTAAGGCTTTAATGGCGGCAGGTAAAGCGGGAGGATTAGCGGGAATACAACCAATCTTGGCTATATTACCACCAGCTTCGGTAATTTTAGACTCGCCTTCGATGCAACGTCCATCATCTAATTCAGCCCAAAGACGTACATCACTGAGGGTGGCAGGGAGTACTTGCCCTCGAATCGCCAGTACTTTAGAACTAGCAACAACTGCTCGCTCTAAATCGCCAGTGATATCACTCATGGCGGTTAAAAATAAATTACCAAAACTGTGCCCCATCAAACCATCGCCAGCACGAAAACGGTATTGAAACAATTCTGTTAATAATTTTTCTTCTGATGCTAATGCAGCCAAACAGTTACGAATATCGCCTGGAGGTAAAACGCCAAATTCTTGACGCAAACGCCCGGAAGAACCACCATCATCAGCAACTGTGACAATAGCGGTAATATTAGCACTATAGGCTTTAAGACCACGTAAAAGCGTCGAAAGTCCTGTACCACCTCCAATAACAACTATTTTCGGTCCTCGGTATAATCGACGATGAGCCAAAAGAACATCAACGAGTTCTTCGTCTCCTTCTGTTCTGAGAACTGAGGTAACCGAGCCTACAGTGCGGCTTTGTCCCCAAAGTAGCAATAGTAAGCCCAATATTAAAACCAATGGGCCGCTGACATAATTAGGTAAAATGTCGGCAATGAAACCTAAAAAGCGTCTAAAAAACTTTAACACCCAAAAAATGGGAGTTAACTTGACCCAAATTGCTAACCCCAAACAGGCTAGCACCACACCACCCACACTAATTAGCAACCAGCGCTTTACCGAAAGCCCTGGAGCCAACCATTTTAGGTATTGGTTAACTCGATAGGGGGTGTGACGATTAGACTGCTGTTGCAAAGCATTTAAGGCTTGTTTGAGAAAACCAATTGACATACCAGAATCATGACAGTGGTACAAATAATGATTAACAGAAAATTTACACTACTTAGCTTAAACGCTCAGCGTGGAATTATTACATTTATTAATTCCCTGTGTATAAAAGCTCCCATATTAACTTGTCAGTATATAACTTCATATAGTTCCCTGGTTTTTGTAAATAAAAATGAATGGAAAAGCGTATTTTAGGGTTAGACCCAGGATTTGCTCTTTTAGGATTTGGCGCTATTATCTGCCAATCCAACGATACAGGACTACAAGAATCCTCAGTAAAAATGCTGGATTTTGGCGTAATATCTACGTCAGCAGATGCAGAAATGACACAGCGATTATGCACTTTGTTCGACGATTTGCACACCCTAATTGAACAAGTACAACCTGATTTAGTCGCCATTGAAAAATTCTTTTTTTACCGCATGGCGAATACCATTTTAGTCGCTCAGGCGCGGGGTGTGTTAATGTTGGTGCTAGGACAGCATAAATTACCTTATGTGGAGTTTACCCCCAGCCAAGTTAAACAGTCGCTGACAGGGTATGGAAAGGCTGATAAATATGATGTACAAACAGCGGTTGCACAGGAGTTAGGTTTGGATAATATTCCTAAACCAGATGATGCAGCAGATGCTTTGGCTCTTGCATTAGCTGCTTGTTATCAGTATCAGTTTTAATTTTTAAAGTTAATAAAGAGACCTAACCCCCTAACCCCTTCCCTATGAGGGAAGGGGAGAATAAAAGAAAGATGTGATATTGCGTTAAAAAAAATTTTTATGTCTGAAATATTAAGGTTAAATAACGAGTACAAGCAACAATTGCTTGCTGATTTCAATTCCAGTACAATGTCTAGGAGTGTGTCATATGACACACTCTTAGTAATAAAGTTATAAAATCGTTGCTTTATCTTCTTGCTTCCGTTTTATCAAAATCCCAAGAATACCACTGGAAAGAAGAAAAATCATAGCATTGGAAGACTCCGGAACTTTAACCTCTGTTCGATTAGTGTTAATTCCAATTAAAGATAAACGAGTTTGCTTAGTAAAAGAATGTCGCAGAGAACCTTTTACTACCGCTACAGCAGATTCTTTTTTCCCTCCAGAAGCAATATCCTGCGATAACGAATTGAAGACAATATTATTGCTACTTTGAATATCAAGAAAATCATTATCTCCTTCCGTAGCTAGATTACCTGTGATACTAAAAAATTCCAAGACACTATTGTCACTTGTATCAACTAGTTGCCAAAAAGTATCTCCGAATGTGTTTGCAGACTCCTTTGCAGAATTATCGATTGATGTTTTTAAATTAAATAATGTTTCAAAATCAAAAGAAAAGACTTGATTCTCTTCAACAAGGAAGCTACCGAGAAGAGTCGTATCACTTTTTGCTTGTCCTAAGTAATCTCCATTATTACCAGAGGCTGAACTGGAAGATATACTAGATGCTTGTGGTGGAACCACTGTAAAATTTACATCTCCATTAGCCGTAGCAATGACACTACCATCTTTACTGATAGCTCTGACAAACTCATTAAAATCTGTAGAAGTACCTGAAGGATTTTTACTAAAGCCCGTAAAAGTCAATGAACCTTCAGAAAAAGCAAAAGTTGCTGCTCTACTAGGTGAAATAGCAAACATACAACTAGCTAAAAGTGATGTGCCAAATAGTAAACAACATTTGCTAAGCTCTAACTGTTGTTTCATCTGTTTCATCTTCATAAAATATTTTCCCTGATTCCCACAAAGGTAATTTTTTACCTAAGTGTTAATACTATCCTGGTAATAGTAGTATTTTGCTAAAGGTAATATAAAGGACTGTATTTTTTATACAAATTTCATAGATATAACAATTGCCAAATTGGCATTTACTTTTGTTATGTTTATGTTATTATTTACTCACACCTGTATATTTATGCAGACGCTTCAGGAATCAATCTTAAAATTTAGGAACTGGCTATTGTATCTAGAAACCAAAAGGCACGGCAAGATGGCCTTACAGTTAGATTTTGTATTACAAATGCAACAGTTAAAGCCTTCAACTATAGCAAAAGTGTTACTTGCGTAATATTACGGGATTTATATAGAAAAAGCATATTTTTAAGACGTTACTATTGCCACTGAAGATTTTAAAGGCTATAAATTATGACAGGAATACGCTGAGAGCTATAAAGCATTTATTTTACTGGGTGTAAAGCATTACGAACGTGATATAAAAGTTGGAATCCAAGGCTGTGCTTTGTTAAAATTAACACTACCGCTACCATCTCTCCAAAAAAAGTACAGGTGTGCAATTTGAATTAACTAGTGTAGCTTGACTAAAAGAACTTTCTAGTTGAAAAACGCAAAAAAGCTTGTGAAGTAAGGCTTTTTGCTTTCTGGCTTTTTACGCTAGTGGTCTGCCATACAAGCTTTGATGGTTTGTAGTAGGGTTTTAGCCCTTTAGCATTTTTCGGGTAATTGAATTAAAAATAACAAGACCAAAATGTCCGAAGATTCGGAGGAAGTTAAGCGTGTGGTCTATTTATTTGAAAATAGCTGTTAACCTTCATAGCTTTTAAGCTTACCTAAGGAGAAAATTATGGACAAAGGAAAAATATTGCATTGTGTTGCTGAGCCTAATTTACATTTTGTGGCTTATTTTTGCTCTCAATTTGGGATAACTTTAGGTACTTCATTAGCGCTAGCCACAATTATCCCTATTAACCAATCACTTGCAAGTGAACCAATTTCTGAAAATACTCCGCAAAATTTTTCATCCTCTGGTGAAATTAAGCCAGAAAAAGAATCAATTTCACAGATATCAGTTAAATCTGAGAAAATGGTATTGGATGTATCTGAAAATATTACTAATATTGAGAGCAGTCAATTAGATTCTTATTCTACTAGCTATAAGCCTTTATCTATTAAAAATAAGGCAATAGACTCTGCTAGCCAAAGTCAAAATATATCTTCCCAAATAAAGAAAAATGTAGAAACTAGTAGAAGCTTAATCAATCGTACGAAGCTTTCTAAAGAAGAAAAAAAAGAGCAAAGGCTATCCCAAAAAACTACAGATAGTATTTCTTCTAATATCGAAAATAATGCTATTGCAGATGCTAATCAATTACGTCGAGAACTACTAATTGAACCCATTGTTATATTCAACGACCCTCCAGCAGCATCTCCTGCTTCAACGGCTGGTACTCCTTCTGCATACGGTGCGAGTTCGCGTGAAGCCTTCATTGGAGGTGGGATAAGCATTCCTCTAGAGAGCGGTAGAGACAGAGTAGATGGTTCTTTATCTGCTGGCTTTGGTTTGGGTAACCCAGTGAAAGATGTTGGGGTAGAAGTTAGTGCAAATATTTCTAGTGTCAGTCCTAATGATTTCGGTGATAGTGGTGGTATTGGTTTAAAGCTACATAGATACTTAGGTGATAGTACATCAGTAGCTGTTGGTTGGTCAAATGCAATTAGATGGGGAGATGCAACTGGAGCAAAAAATACTATCTATGGAGTTGTAACTAAAGCATGGACACTACAACCCAGTAATCCAAATAATAAATTGCCTTTAACTGTTTCAGTTGGTCTTGGTAGTGGTAGTTTTCGTTCTAAAGGGGCAATAGAATCTAATCAGAACGGTGTTAATCTTTTTGGGAGTTTAGGTTTACGAGTTGCACCACAAGTATCTTTAGTTTCTAGCTGGACAGGAAATGCTTTGAATGCAGGTGTTTCTTTTGTACCTTTCAAAAAGACTCCATTGGTCGTCAATGCAGTTGTTACTGATGTGACTAGTAATTTAACTACTGGACGTGGTTTATCCTTAAGCGCTGGGTACAGTTTCCGGTTTTAATTGTTGGGAGGTGATTTATAGAGTAATACCTATCTTTCATCCCAACTCCCCATTCCCCAGTCCCCATTCCCCACTCCCCAATCCCAACTCCCCATTCCCAACTCCCCACTCCCCACTCCCCACTCCCCACTCCCCACTCCCCACTCCCTTAAAAATTATGAAAAAACAACAATTCATTTTTTTCACATTAATCTTGTTTGCTTCTGTTATGGGTCTATCCACCCAAGCTAATGCAGGTCAAACTTCAATTCGAGGAACAACAGAAGAATCCTCTCCTTTTTCTGGGGATACTTTTAACCCTAACCCAGAAGCTACTTCTCCTCAAATTGCTCCCGGTCTGGAAGCAACAATTGGACCAGATGGGAGAATTCGTGTCCCAGGAGAGGTTCAAAAAAATATTAATTGTGCTTTCAGTTCTAGTGATACGGAATTTAAAGATTTAAGAAGCGAAATTCTTGGACTTTTATCCAATGGAAGTGATATGGATGTACAGAATAAAGTTCAAAAATATATAAGTAGCTTAGGAGTTTCTTCGGATTTAACAACAAATCTTGTCAGTGCTTTATCTGGTATCGTTGATTCTACAGCCGCAGACAGACCTGGAATTCCCACTAGTTTATTAAAATTAAAACCTGTACAACTTGTTGCGGATAACGTAAATAATAGAGACCAAAGCTCCCCTCAATGTATATCTAACGTCGATGTCAACAAATTAAACAAGGCGATAAACGCTTACAATAAAATTGTGCAAAAAAGTGACCTTCAAGTTTTAAAAAAATTGTCAAAAGAGTCTAACTTTATCTTAATTGGTAAAGTTCTTAAGGACTTGAGAATTTCTATGAACAAACCTTAGGTAATACTGCTCGGTTAAGCTCAAAAAGATAAGAAATTGTAGGTTGGGTTGAGGAACGTTCGCGTAGCGTCCGCTTCAAATAACCTAACATTTGCAAGACTTTGTTGGGTTTCGTTCCTCAACCCAACCTACAAATATTCTTAACCGAGCAGTATTGAGACCTTAGGGACTTTCCTACAAGAGGAATTCTAATTCATACTACGAAAGTATTACATATTTTGTAGGTTGGGATGAAGCACGGCAGCGTAACATCTGTTTAGGATGACCCAGCCTATAACCTCTCAAACCGAAAATTTTGAGCTCGTTTATTTTTGAAATTTAAAAATGTCAGTAAATACCACAATTACTTTTTAAAAATGATGATGTAATATGTACTACTCTTTTAGCGATTCAATAAAAAAGTCCTAAATAATGAAGGGTTGTAACCCCTCACCCCATTTTCTTAAACAAACATACAATGTATGGTGAAAAACAATTTAAGTGTAAGTACGCAATTCGCTGTTATTGATAAAAAAATCCGGAACATACAATAAATAAGCTGTTAGTTTTAATTAGGAGTTTGCATCAATTAGTTATTAGAATGTCGTTTATTTTTTGTTGTGGCTAATATGACAGATACTATGGTTAATCAAGTAGAACAAGATAACGTTAATTTACAAAATTACTGGCAGGTCTTAAAAAGGCGTTCTCCTGTTATAGTTCTTGTCGTAGGCTCTGTGATGGGTCTATCAGCCTTTTATAATTTGAGGCAAAAAGCTGTTTATGAAGCACAAGGTAAGTTAATTCTTAATAAAGAAAGTGGTATATCACCACTAACAGGTTTAGGTGGTAAAGCAGGAGAACTGACTGGTCTGACCAACAGCAGTAATCCTTTGGAAACAGAAGCAGAGATTATTCGTTCTAATCCAATTGTTGAAAAAACTATTGAAAAACTACAACTCAAAGATGGTCAAGGTAAACCTCTAGAAATTGATGATTTTCTGAAAAGTCTGCAAGTTACTAGTGTTGCAGGGACAGACGTAATGAGGCTATCTTTTCGTAGTACTAGCTCTCAGCAAGCTGCGAATGTAATAAATACTTTAATGAATGTTTATTTAGAAAGTAATGTTCGCGCAAATCGCTCAAAGGCAACTGCTGCACGAGAGTTTTTAGATAAGCAATTACCACAAATAGAGAAAAGAGTAGTTGAAGCTGAAGCTGCATTGCGTCGTTTTAAAGACCAAAATAGAGTTGTTTCTCTAGACGAAGAAGCAAAAGTTGGGGTAGAAGCGCTCAGAAATATAACCGAAGAAATTACAAAAACTGAAGCGGAAATAAAAGATTCAACTGCTCGTAGTCTTGCTTTACAAAATCAATTGCGATTAACTACACCAAAAGCTGTCAATATAAGTACGATTAGTCAATCTACAGCAGTTCAACAAGTTTTAGTAGAATATCAAAAAGTACAAAATGAGTTAGCTGTTCTTTTAACTCGCTTGACCGAAGAACATCCACAAGTGGTTAATCTGAGGGATAAAGAAGAAGCTCTCAGACAGCAATTATCTAAACGAGTTACTGAAACCGTAGGAGCTTCCGAATCTTTAGCTCCAAAAGATTTACAGGTTGGACAACTGGCACAAAATTTGACAGCAGAACTGGTAAATTCAGAGGTCACCACCTTAGCATTAACAAACCGACTACAGGTTTTACGGAAAGCATTCTTAAACCAGCAAGGTAGATTGAGAGTTTTACCTAAATTAGAACAACAACAGCGAGCGTTAGAAAGAAAGTTGCAAGTACCTCAGACAACTTATCAACAAGTACTGAAGCAATTGCAGGAAGTTGAAGTTGCGGAAAAGCAACAGGTTGGTAATGCAAGAATAGTTTCAACAGCTTTAGTTCCCAAAGCTGCAATTTCTGCTTCATTAACTAGAAACCTCGCGTTAGCAGGTTTTTTAGGAACAGTCTTAGGTGTAGCCTCAGCTTTAGCATTGGAATCTCTTGATAAACGCTTGAAGAGTCTTACCCAAGTTAAACAGCTATTTGGTTACCCTTTATTGGGAACCATTCCTAAATTAACTAAGAAGTCCAAAAATGATGAAGTGTCAGAACTAGCTACCAGAGATAATCCTTACTCTCCGGTCAGTGCAGCCTTTGAAATGTTGATGACTAATCTGGCTTTCACGATATCTGACAAACAACTACAGGTGGTTGTGGTAAGTAGTTCTGTACCAGATGAGGGTAAGTCCTTTGTTGCTGCGAACTTAGCAGTAGCAAAAGCACAGATGGGAGCAAAGGTGCTATTAATCGATGCAGATATGCGTCATCCACGTCAACATCATCTTTGGGAACTTCACAATCTAACAGGATTGAGTAATGTGTTAGTTGGTCAAAATGAATTGAGCAATTCCGCGCAAGAAGCTTTAGTTGGCTTAGATATATTAACTGCTGGAACTATTCCGCCAAATCCACTAGCATTGATTGATTCCCAACGAATGAAGGCATTGCTTAAAGAAGCCGTTAAAGAATATGACTTTGTGATTATTGACACTCCACCTATAACCGCAGCTTCTGAAGCACAAGTTCTTGGTAAGTTAGGAGATGGAATGTTACTAGTGGCACGTCCAGGAATACTGGAATCCGATGCAGCGAATGTCGTAAAAGCTCAAATTCAGCAATCAGGACAACGGATGTTGGGGATTGTTGTGAATGGTGTTACATCAGAAAGTAGTGCAGGTCATTATTACCATAAATCCTATTATGGAGGTCAGAAGTTGAGCAAAAAAGCAGAAAAAAAATTACTCGGTACAGGGCAAACTGTTATACAGTAGGCAAAAGGTTTGTAGTTGCGCTTTAGCGCCATTTTATAAATCGAAATCAGGAATTGCATTTTAACGCAACTACGAACCTAATTACAAGTGTTTAGTCGGACATAATACTAGGAGGCTTTCGCAAAATATGGATTCACCTCTGTGTTAATAACGGAATTTTGAGGTATTTTGACAGTAAATTTTGTCTCAACTCCGACTTTGCTCGATACAAAAATTTCTCCTTGATGTACCTCCACACATTTTTTCACAACAGCTAATCCCAGTCCACTACCAACTATATTTTCAATATTTTGACCTCGATAAAATGGTTCGTAAATCTTCTCTATGTCTTCTACAGGAATACCTATTCCTTCATCTTTAACATAAAAAAAGTCGCGTCAGGTTCACAATTTAATATTAAGTATACTGTTCCTTTACTAGGTGAATACTTGATAGTATTCAATAGCAAATTACTCAAGATTGAGTAGAGTAATTTTTCATCTAAACTATAATAAAACTGGCTTTACGGTAACAGAGAAAATTATTTGTTCCAGAATTCAGGTGACTGAGGAACTATTAAATTAGAAAACCAAGAAAACCCCACCTCCAACAACCTCCCCCCAAGGCTACCGTGAACGCAATGACAGGTTAATTCCGACTTGTGTGTACACGGTAGCCCCCCAAGAGGGGTAGGGGGTTAGGTCTATATTATTTTTGTTTAAGCTTACGTAATTTTTGGCGGATATACATAGGCAAGAATCCCAATAAAAAAGAAATAGCTGTATGCGGATATAAACGAATATTATAGTAATCGCGTTTGTCCATTTTCCAGTTATCGTACCAAGCATGGTCAGTCATGAGATTAATCTCATCAATATTATCCGACTCGCAAGCTGATTTAACTACCTGTTCCATAAGTATACTTCCAGGAGAACATTTAGAGTAGTTTGGGTCATAAGCGAGCTTCCAAACAAGAATCACACGCTTTAACCTAACAGCTAAATTAATCGCAATTACTTTACCTTCAGCCTCAAGAATATGCCATTCTAATAAACCTGCTTCTAACAAACGAGACGTTAAACTTTTATAGAAAAAGATATCAGCGAGTGAATCACAGATTGCCGTTCCCGTACTACCTTTCCAGCTTCTTACTTCTACATCTATTAATTCAGACAAAAATTTTACATCAGCATTGTCTTTCGTAAGTAAACTTATTTTCACACCTGTTAGCTGATGAAGCTTTTTTGCTGCTTTGTTGAGATTGCTTCTAAAATTACTGCTGAGATTGGCTCGGTATTGTTCAAAACTGTCTGTGATTTTTAAATAAGCTCCTACACTATCAAATTCTTTTACGAGAGTGACATTCGGTAAATTTTCTAAAACTACGATAGTTGGTGAGTTATCAGGTAATCTTTCTAATCTTATGCCAATTAAATTAGAATAAGATTTTTTGGCAGCATCAATCAAAGTTGGAATTACTATATTTTCCAACCCTTTCTTAGCCAATATATCAATTGAACATGATTGGGTAGAGTTACGTGTCAGCAGTAAAATAAATTCAAACCCTAAGAAATACTTGGGGGTCACAATTAATGGCATCACACCTACTAACTCTGAACCTTGATAAGCAAATAAACAAATCCATGATTCCGTTGCTTGCAAGTAATGTTCAAAATATGAAGATACCCAAGCATAGGAAGACATTGGTAGTTGCTGAGTTGCTTCAAAAGCAAGACGATTCCAAGAATCAGCATGACATTGAAGTTTATCAAAGTCTTTAACTATTTGTATTTGCAGTTTTTGTTTATTAAATAGGTTTGGTTTTGTTATTACTGTCATTGTTTTAAAGTTTTTTTGGTAGTACTGCACATGAAAAATCTCGCGATGTGATATTAATCCATCGCATTATTCGTAACATCTGTGCCAATAAAATTAGCTCAGTAAGTAAATTACTTTAGTGCTTTACACACAAGTAGTTTTTTAAGT
The DNA here is from genome assembly GCA_019359035.1 of Scytonematopsis contorta HA4267-MV1. GTDB lineage: Bacteria > Cyanobacteriota > Cyanobacteriia > Cyanobacteriales > Nostocaceae > Scytonematopsis > Scytonematopsis contorta. The sequence goes on from JAHHIC010000084.1 coordinate 120,182, forward strand.
GTTTACTCTTAGATATAACTTTAGTTAGTGTAAAAACTTACGTATAAAAAAGCAACTAAATTTGATTTTTTTTATAGACACATTACATTTCTATAAATGTTCAGTAAGCCTTTATTTAGCTGAAAGTACTTATTTTATAGGCTTTTCATCATTGCTCAGCAAAATATATTATGAGATTTGAGTAAAGACATCTTCTGTGGATAGGATAGAGGCTTTAATTCCCCCCTTCCCTCGTAGGGAAGGGGGGTAGGGGGGTTAGGTCTGTATGTAAATTTGCGTTTATTGGCACAGCGTAAAACCCCAAATGGTTAGCAACAGGACGCTCACGCATAGGAATCTTAGTATGAATGGGAGCATTTAGAACGCTTATACCATTATTTGTTGCCATGACTAAGGTTGCAGACCCACCACCGTCTAGACCAATTGCTGTCTGGGCACCCAAAGAAGCAATAAACTTTGCTAACTCAGCATTGGTAAGTCCTTCGCTGTATTCGGGTTGTTTACCATCAACAACTATTAGCCATAATTTTTTGTTTTCTTTGTCAATCGCTGCTGCGACACGAGCGTAAGGTTTATCGTCCTTAGATTTTATTATTAGGGGTTGCCCATCTTTGACTAAAATTTCACGACCAGCAACTCCGCTGATTGTATCTTCGGAACACTTAGTACTAACTAAAATTTGGATACGATTGTTTTGTGAAATGCAAAATACAGGCCATGTTTCTCTTGGTTGTGCGTAGCGATTTCCGTCGGAAATTGCTTCTCCTATTGGGTAGCTGGGGTCTCCACTGTAAGGGTAGTAGTCCCAAGGCGTTTTTTCTCTAAAATGCTGGAAGTAACTGGCATTCAGCGCCAATTGTAACTTAAATTCTCCCAAAAATTCGGAAGCTGTCCGCGCTTTTGTTCCTTTACCTTTCGTTCCGGGGGTGACAAAAGCCTTTATTCCTGATGTTGCCAAATCAATAGCGACAACATGAATCATTACTGGACGGGGTATAGAAACTGCATTTCGCTGGTAAATAATACCTTGAAACAGCATTTTTTCTCTAATCGTTCCCATTGGACGAAGAAAATGCTGTCTACCATGTAGTAGCAGTGGTATAAATAGAAGACTAATTCCCAAAGCTGATAATAATTTTATTATATAATTCTTTTTACGTTGATTATTCATCTGGTACTTTCTGATACTTTCTGATATTTTTAATAATTTTAGATTTTCTTAATTATGAACGCTTCTTCAAAACGGAATTTTTCTCACAAAAATTTACGTAACCAATCTTTTAAAGGAAAAAACCTTAATCAAGCTGATTTTAGTAAGACAGATATTAGAGGTTGTGATTTTAGTCAAGCGTCACTACAGGGAGCTAATTTCCAGAATGTCATCGCTGGTCAGCCTTTAACTAAATTACTTATATCAATCTTCTTTTCTATAATAATCTTTGTTTTGACTTTCCATAGTCACAGTCAAATGATATTCGCTGTTTTGGGTCTTACTCCAGAAAACTCAACTTGGTCTTACAGTATTGCCTTATTTACAAGCTTGGGTGTTGCGGGAATCGCTGTAGCCATTAGAGCAACTATTATTTCATCTATTCTACAACGTATAGCAACAATAATTTCAGCAGCAGCTTCCAGTGCTTTGTTAGGATTTTTTTATGGGGGAACAGCTTTTGGTGTAGAAAATCCACAAGTAGCAGTGACTTCAGCATTAATTTCCGCAGTGTCGATGGCTACTATAAGTCTTTATTATACTCAAGGTTTAGTTCTAGTACTAATAACTGTTGCAGGTACTGTTGCGGCCTATGGGTTTACTTTTATGATGATAACCGTCGCAAGTGCTTTTTTAAGTACGCAAAATCTAGTTAAAGGAATTATTTGGGCTTTTTTGTCATTAGGTTCAATTGTTGCTACCATTATTACCCTAAAAGAAACTATAAAAGAGATTACTCTTTTTGGTACAACATCTTTTCGAGGTGCTGACTTGACAAATGCTAATTTTGATAAGGCAAAATTAAGCAACACAGACTTTTCTGGTGCAATCAAGAACTTTTAACAAAAAATAGAGACACGATTAATCGTGTCTCTAAAGGGTTATGCAAATAGAAAAACTATTTTAACTAAGCTACAGAATAAGCAGCCTTGTCTACAGGTTGTACACGACTCAACATACTGTATAACTTCTCCCCTTCGATAACTTCTGTTTCCAACAATTGGGTGGAAATTTCTTCAAGTAAATCTCGATTTTGTTTCAAAATTTCCAAAGCATGTTCGTGAGCTTTTTCCACAATTTCTTTGACTTCGCTATCAATAGAAGAAGCCGTATCTTCACTCACCATACGACGAGGATTAGGAGAACCGTTACCCAAGAACATAGCCTGTTGTCCTTGTTGATAAGCCAATGGTCCCAAAACTTTGCTCATACCGTAGGATGTTACCATTCGTTCAGCTAAATCTGTTGCGCGTTGCAAATCGTTGGAAGCACCTGTGGTAATACTACCAAATATAACCTCCTCCGCAGAACGTCCTCCCAGCAAAGTCGCTATTTGACCTCGCAACTCTTCTTCATTCATCAAAAAGCGGTCTTCTGTTGGCAATTGCAAGGTATAACCTAATGCTGCCATACCACGGGGAATAATAGAAATCTTCTCTACCCGACCGCTTCCAGGCATTAATGCTCCAACCATTGCGTGACCGACTTCGTGATAAGCAACAATTTTTTTCTCAGTATCGCTTAACACTCTGCTCTTTTTCTCTAACCCTGCTACCACACGTTCGATAGCTTCCGCAAAGTCTTCTTGAGCAACAGTTTGACGTTGATTTCGTGCTGCTAATAATGCCGCTTCGTTAACCAAGTTAGCCAAATCAGCACCCGCAAAACCAGGGGTTCTGGTAGCAATCGCCTTTAAATTTACATCATCTCCGAGTTTGACCTTCAAGGAGTGAATTTTAAGAATTGCCTCACGACCAGATAAATCGGGACGGTCTACTAATACCTGACGGTCAAAGCGACCGGGACGTAACAAAGCAGGGTCAAGAGTTTCAGGACGGTTGGTTGCAGCTAAGACAATCACTGTTGCATCACCAGCAGCAAAGCCATCCATTTCCGTCAGTAACTGGTTGAGGGTTTGTTCCCGTTCATCGTTACCACCATAAAAACCACCACTGCTACGAGATTTACCGATAGCATCTAACTCATCTATAAATACGATACAAGGAGCTTGTTTCTTCGCTTGGTCAAATAAATCCCGCACCCGTGACGAACCCACACCAACAAACATTTCCACAAACTCTGAACCAGAAATGCTAAAGAAAGGAACTCCAGCTTCCCCAGCAACAGCTTTTGCTAACAGAGTTTTACCTGTACCGGGAGGTCCAACCAATAACACACCTTTAGGAATTCTTGCTCCGATTTCGGTAAAGCGTCCCGGAGTCTTGAGAAAATCTACGATTTCCACTAACTCAGTTTTAGCTTCTTCCACTCCAGCAACATCAACAAAGGTAATTTTTTCAGATTCACCTTCTACATATACTTTAGCTTTGCTTTTACCGATAGAAAGCACACCTTGAGCACCACCGCCACCACCGCGAGATATAAAAAACTGCCAAATTGCGACAAAAATCAGTGGTGGAACAACCCAATTAATCACAGTCGAAAACCAATTATTTTTAGGAGGAGGTGTAGCAGCGAACTCAATACCCTTTTCCTCTAAAAGCTTCGGCAATTCTAAATCAAAAATTGGTGTAGTAGCGAATACCGCACCCTGTTCCCCGTTTTCACCTTTTAACTGGTAACGAATTTGATTTTGCCCAACAGAAACACGACTAACATCTCCTGACTTCACCTGATGAATAAATAAACTATAGGGAACCCCCGCAGGACCAGAGGGTAATAAAATGGGTAAAACCAAATTTAAAAGCAGGAATAATCCTGATACACCCAACAATACCTTAGCAATGATACGTCCACGAGGTTGCTTAGGCTGTTGCTTAATCGCCATAAATATCACCAATCCTTTGATTTAAAACTGTCCAGAATCCAATTGTTAACTGTTGACCGTTAACTGTTAGCTGTTACCAGTTAGCAGTTGACTGTCGAGTCGTACTGCTTCTCATAAATTCTCCTAGATTTAGAAAGCAAAGTTAAAGTTTGTTTTTAAGCTATGTAACTAAACTTAACAATAAAGTTAAGCTTTGTGAATCAAAGGACAAATTCGGATTCCCGTACTTGAGAAAAGCGGTTACAACGGTTTGAAAGGTTACATCAACGATTTTTTAACAAAGTTTTAGTCAAAATATTTGCACTTTTATGCTAATAAATTTATCAGTTATTGCCATATACCTATCTTGAAGGAAAAATACACTGTTAAAGTATCAGCAACAGATAGATTGTATCCAGCAATACTTAGATTAATAGAAGAATTAGCGCCCTAAAGTACAGAAATGATTATCATTGAGGACAAGAATTTGGCAAAACAGATTTGGTGGCAAATTTGAACGAACTCGTAATTCACCTAAAAGGATGGTTTGTCAGCTTACTTGGACTGCATGTAAACTCTGGTTTTAGGATGAGGTTTCCTGACTTAAGAGTTAATTAATCGGACATCATGTGCTAATAGCAATCGGATACAGAGGATTCGTCCGGCTTGTTCTTGTGCGGTTGTATTCTTCAAGTACGTTCCGGTAATCGGAGCAGTTGTATCTACCAAAAATTTCCGCAAAGACATTGGGCATTTTTCTGTATGGAGAAACTCCCAAATCTTGAATCAAAATGTCGAGATATTGATGGAAACGGGTATTAACACCGCACCCACGTGTTGGTTCAAAATGAATATAGCTTTCTTTCCAATGACGAATATGTTCGATGTCTTGCTCCATCTTTTCGAGCGAGGGCAATTTAAGCTCGCCTTGGAGATAAGCACAAAGCCACAACGCTCCTATCTCGACTGCGGGCACATGTAAAAACCCGTGATTGAAACCAGCAAAAGCAAGATTGGGGATGCTTGGATGAATTAAGTGTCGGTACAGTTGTACGCCATCCTTATCGACCTCTAGCAGTTGCCGATATTTGGAAGGTAAGAAGGGGAAAACTGGAGTCAGCGAGCCTAGAGACAATACAACAAGGTCACAGAAGATTTCCTCTCCCTGCTCCAACTGAACCCCGTCTTTAGAAAAACTTGATAATTCTCCATGATGCGGTTGTATCATACCCTCAGCGACGAACTGATAATAAGACTCTGGTGCTAACGCCACAGACGAGCGCAAATCAGGAAGCAACCTGTGGGTCGGTTGTACAGCTTGTAGTCGGTTAGCAGCAGCTTGGTCTCGCCCAAAGCCGATATGTTGTATTTGCAGTCGAAAAATTAACTCAATGAAGCTCCAAAAACTGGAGACAATAAAATAGAGACGGCGATGGAGGAATTGCTCTGCCACAGTTGGATGTGACCAGGTTGGCATCATAACAGTGTTTACGCGACTAAATAAAGGGTAGCTATAGTGGAGACCCAAAATCTTTTGTGGTATTAGCCATCTTGGAGAACGAAACACATGGTGTACCTGCCTACCACGCTGCGCCGCAAATGTAGCCATGTCGATAGCACTTTTCCCAAAACCAACAACCGCAACACGCTTATCAGTAAATATATTGAGTGATTTGATATCCCGTTCTGTGAAAATTTTACCAGCGAAATTCTCCTGCCCCGGAAAGATTAGGCGATTTTTTCCCTCAGTGTAGTGACCGATGGAGACTACGACATATCCAAATATCTCTTCGTGAAGCCCGTCTTTGTTCTGGTATCGTATCTGCCAAGCATCCTCTTGTTCTTCAAGTGTCAGAACTTCGTGTTTCAACCTGACGTCAATTTGAAAATGATTTACAGCTGCACGCAAGTATTGCAAGATTTGGGCTGCAGTGGGATGTAAATCAGGCGTAAAGGGCCAAGGAAAATCAGACAAATGATATTGTGAGTAGATATTCTGAAGCCGGACTTGCGGGTATGCTACGGCCCATACACCTCCAATTTCTTCAGACTTATCAAAAACCACAACCTCGTGTCCATTTTTCTTGAACACATTTGCTGCCGCAATCCCTGAAACGCCAGCACCGATAACTGCAATTCGCCTGCGCTTTTGAGAGACCATACGTAAAATGACTGGATGGATAGTTATAGTTATACTTACTTAAGTTTATGTTTATGATATTTCTGCCGATTCATTAACGAAACTTCAAAAAGCTGCAAACCTGATAAGCTTACATGGTCGCATTATAGGTTTAAACAAACCTTAAAATTCCACGCATTCAAACGAGGCTGCGTTGTGCATGATGTAACTGAAGAGTTCACAAGCAAGACTTGTTCAAAATGTGGTAAGGTTCATGAAACTTTAGGCGGCAATAAAAAGTTTAAATGCCCTGATTGCGGTCACTCTTTACCAAGAGATAAGGGGCAATTAATATTTTCATTAAGTATATTCGCGACTTAGTAAATGCTTCAGCTTCAGCTACGGCTGAGGCTGGGCAGGACTTAGCCCAATACACGGTAGAAATTGGTAGTTACTACCAGATTTTACCGGGTTAAATGATGTCCGTTTTAACTAGTCTTAAATTATTGTAGAGACGTTACATGTAACGTCTCTACATCTTGGGGAGATACGTCTAATTTATAACACGATGTCTACGTAAAACGCTCTGACCAGATATTCTGCGACGGTTTTGGTCTAGGTCTGCACATTTTTCCTTCCACTTTCTAGAGTTAACTTTTAGACCTCCTAATTTAGAAATAAATGGTTGAGAATTACGGCAAATGTAATATAAACCATTTGCTTTTAATTCAAACGAATCAACTCTAGCCTTACGTATAGCTTCATCATTTGATTTTCCAACTTTCAAACTATCCTTATACATTTGCGGAAAATTATCACTCACATAAGGACTTCCCTGATTCCATAAATCTACAGAATTCCAGTAAGCTTCAATATGCTCATGAGGATTTAATCCTTGTTGTAAAAATAATCTTGTTAAACGGGGTAATCTTGATTTCATTCTTTGTAAGCAACCGCGATTAGCACCATCAATATCACCAAGAGTACTTTTACCAAAGTCAGAGCAAAATCCTTGATTTATAACTCTTCTTCTCCCTAATGTCGCAGGGTCTATATGTCCCCTAATTAAAGCAGTGTCTTGTCCCTGTTCGTCTTTTGTCCCTTCTGCAAGAGCTATCCCTAAGTTACCTGGAGATTCAACTTCTGCAAATAAATCCTTTACGCTTGTAGGTATCCCATCAAAGCTAGATAAATTATCTTCTGCTTCTTTACCACCAAAAGCAATCTCATTAATTACTATAAAATATCCGAACAAAGCCAGTGAGATAAAGTAAAATTTGGCAGGACTTAAACTCCTTTTATGGTGCTTAGATGTCTTATATAAAACAAGACCAAGCACACTACCCATAAAACCACCAAACTCCCAGCCAGATGGTAATAGATTTTTTTGATAGCAGCTAGCATCAATACCGCAGTTGGAAGAACCTATAACATAAGCCCCGATAACTCCTAAAAATCCTCCCTTTAAAGCAGAAAGCAGCATTATAAATCCTCAACACTAATAATATTTGTGGGGAACAACAAACTAATGCATGTTGTAGGGAGCTATTACCAACAATCCCACAACATGCATTTCTACACGTCATGCAAAAAAATACTTCCCATCTTTTATAAATGCTGCTTGCTTAGAACAAATGCGAGGAAGAGCAAATTTTATATTAGCTACCGAACGAGTTCTAAAAATTAAGGCAAAGTCATCACAGATTTTGATAAACGTAGAGGAATGTATCAAATCGATAACCAGATGAGTGTTGCTAATTCTGAACTCGTCAAAATTAATAAGCTATAGTAGAATCTCTTAGACTAGGGTAGGCAAAGTTGCACAAAACTGTCATCCTAATTGTAAGACAATAGCCTATATTCCAATCCTGCGAAGTTTTATGAATAATTACTTAGAGGACTACGAACTGGATAACCTAGATTTTTATAGAAATAATCACGGGTTGCAGCTTTATTACAATTGGTCTGGGGAAATTTGGTGGCAAGAAGAACCAGACAAACCCAAAGAAAAATTGTTTTCCATTATTGGAATGAATGCCACAAAGGTATTTATCAAACCCCATCCTGAGTATGGGGAAGCTGGACATCGTATAAATAGAGAGTTGGGTTTATTTTGCGACCCTGTGACCCAAGATATTCTACAATTCTGGAAAGCACCAAAAGCGATTCAAGCGGTTCCAGTAGTACATATTGCGAACCGAATTGTCCAAGGTACTGTTACACCAAAGAAATTTCTTATTCCTAAAGGGCAAGGATATATAACAAAAGTAACAGAAATTCCTTTAGAATACCCACACCCGTTGGCAGGAGATAGTAAATACTCGGATTATTGTCCTGGAGAAAAATTTAAGGGTGTTGAATATTTTACATCCAATATTTGCCGACCAGGTGTTGTGGATGTACCCCCTGCTACATGGGCAAGGGATTGTCCTTGGATGCCCTGGATGAAGTTAGGATATGCTCATTCAGCTAAATTAAGATTTGAGACCACCATATCTAGAGTAGATACATTTGAGCAGTTACATCAACGGTTGGTCAAGCTGGTGAGAGAAAAACTACCAATTTATGAAACCACGCCTACTGAAAGTGATGAAGCAAATATGACTAGTATTCAGTATTTTAAAAAACACTTTGATTCCTACTTCAGGGGAGAAATTTTTCCACTCTCGGAAACGGTTTAGGTGGAGTGGGAATGGGGAGTGGGTATACAATGAAAAAACAAAGAAAATATAAAAAATGACCATACTTCTTTTATTATTCGGATAATAGTGCTTTCATATTAAAAAAGCGTAAAACATCAGTATGGGAATTCACCTACAGCAGGCTATAGACATCGGTAAATATCTTGTGACTCAGCGCTTAAAAGGTCGCAAACATTTCCCCTTAGTGTTGATGTTAGAACCTCTATTTCGCTGTAACCTAGCATGTTCTGGTTGCGGTAAAATCCAGCATCCACCAGAGATTCTGAAAAAAAACCTAACTCCAGAAGAGTGTTTTGCTGCAGCAGATGAATGCGGAGCTCCAGTTGTTTCGATTCCTGGGGGAGAACCACTTTTACACCCTCAGATAGATGAAATTGTTCGGGGTTTAGTGCAAAGGAAAAAATTTATTTATTTGTGTAGCAACGGTCTTTTATTAGAAAAAAGCCTAGATAAATTTCAGCCTTCCCCCTATCTCACATTTATGGTGCATTTAGATGGGTTACGGGAATGGCATGATAAATGTGTTGACCGCAAAGGCGTTTTTGATGTCGCAGTCAAAGCAATCAAAGCAGCCAAAGCCAGAGGGTTTCGCGTTAATACCAACACAACTATTTTTGATGGTGTTGATATCAAGCAAATGCAAGAATTCTTTGACTTTTTAACAAACTTAGGCATTGACGGGATGACCATTTCCCCAGGATACAGTTACGAGTGGGCACCCGACCAAGAACATTTTCTCAAACGGGAGCAAACACGCGCTTTATTTAGAGAAATTCTCACACCCTATAAAACAGGTAAGAAAAGCTGGAATTTCAATCATAATCCTTTATTTTTGGACTTTCTTACAGGGGAAAAAGACTACGATTGCACACCTTGGGGTAGCCCAAGTTACAGCGTACTCGGTTGGCAAAAACCTTGTTATTTGCTGAACGAAGGGTATTACAAAACTTTCCAAGAGCTAGTAGAAGATACCGACTGGAGTAAATACGGTCACAAAAGCGGTAATCCCAAGTGCCAAGATTGTATGGTACATTGCGGTTATGAACCCACAGCAGCATTGGACGCAATGCAACCAACAAACATCGGACGTTCGGTGAAGACTTTACTGGGAATGGGTATTTAAGCTATTCCACATTTCAGTTGCATATTAGGTGGGTGGGGATTTAAATTTCACTATTAGGTTGGGATTTAAATTTCACTATTAGGTTGGGATTTAAATTTCACTATTAGGTTGGGATTTAAATTTCACTATTAGGTTGGGATTTAAATTTCACTATTAGGTTGGGATTTAAATTTCACTATTCAATACCTTCGCCATTTTACGAGAAATAAAGCTTTCACCCTCCACCGTTGATTAGGCGTTTCCGTTTTTTTAGCTTTGTTGAAAGCTGTATTAACATCGTCCAGATTTTTCGGGAAGGGGTTTTATTTAAATTCCTGTGGCATCAAGGGTTTCAGCTTTTGCCGTCGGCTGAAAATAAAACCCTTATTTTTTCACGAGTCGTGGGATTTTGCCCGGTTTCTGTGATACTCCATTTTGGCGAAGGTATTGACTATTAGGTTGGGATTTAAATTTCACTATTAGGGCGGGCAAGGATGCCCACCCCACAAACAAAAGATGTATAGTTTGTGAAGAAACGTAAGGTTATGTCAAGCTGATTGCGAATTAAGGTGAAGTTTAATTTCAAGTAGAATCTAACTAGAATTAACTGTGCTAACTTAAAAATATGAAGCAAACAAAAGCTTCACTGGCAGATAAAACAGCCAATCAAAACAGGTTCACACTAGTAAATCAAGAGGTCAAAAAGCTGTTTCAACATCTGTCTCGTCAACTAACAACAACACCCAACCCGAAAGCTTACATTTCCTCATTATTGTAGTTGTGAGGGGGTAATGCGACTGATATTAACTCACAGCGAGTGTGAAATGATTTCAGTACAACCCCGCGTGACAAAATAAAAGAGTAGGAAATAATTTAGCAGGTCGCGTTGGGTGTTGTCGTTTTAATGGAAATAAAAATAAGCAATAGAGAATTTTCAGTCCTAGAAAATACTATAAAAAATACTATAAAAAATACTATATATACTTAGTTAACAAGTGAATATTTTATACTAGTATCTAGTATATTCATAAACATTCAGAAAATTAATCTCTCCCTTGAGATATTGAATAAAAAATAGAATTGTATTACAAGTGACTATTGAAGTTTTTTTGGAGAATTTGACATGTCCGTTAATTTATTTGATGTCAATTTCTATCGCTCAGCCAATACAGATTTAGCGTCAGCAGGAATTACTACAGATGCTCAACTTGCGTCACACTTCCAGAGTTCTGGTTTAAATCAGGGTCGTCCCTTTTCGCCTTTGGTTGACCTAAACTTTTACCGAGCATCTAATAGTGACTTATCTAACTTTAACAATCAGCAATCCTACGACCATTTACGTAACAACGGGATAGCAGAAGGACGCAAATTTGCACCATTTTTTGACCTAGGTTTTTACAAGCAAAGTAATAGCGATTTGGCTGGATTCAGCAACGAGCAACTTTTTGACCATTTACAAAATAATGGATTAAACGAAAAACGGAACTTCTCACCATTTTTCTCTCCTAGTTTTTATCTTGCGAACAATAGCGACTTAGCCCAAAATAACTATGGGGGTAGGCAACTGTTGGAACACTATGTTCTATACGGCTTCAACGAAGGAAGACCTGGTGTTAGTGACTGGGTTGGTAATAACCCAACTAGTGCAGCGGAAGTTCAAGTAGATTCTAATTCCCGCTTTTACTCCGATAGCGTCGGTAGTACAGACAGTGATGATTACTACCGTCTAGTTATAAATAAACCCAGTAATGTTGAAATAAATATTACTACTTCTGCAAATAGCCCAGCCATAACACTAAGTAATAGCGATGGTCGTCTGATTTCGGGAGTAGGTGGATTGAATGTTAAAACTAGTGGTAATTTAAATTCTTTTTTCAACAATCCTGATGAACCTGTATCCAAACGATTTGGTCGCTCATTCCTATTCGATGGGGGGGATAATTCCGATGGTGATGGTATTTTGAGTGCGAGTAGTTTTGTAAATGTTACGAGTGTTGATAGTAATGTTAATTCGCAAGTTGTTACTTCTGCTGGTCTCAACTCATTCTTTACGTCAAGCACTTTTACTAACCAATCTAAGAATGCATCACGGATTGTCAATACTCTGCAACCAGGTACTTATTTGTTGCGCTTCCAAGCTGGAAACGGTAACTCTAATTATGGATTTTCTGTAAAAGCTATTTGATAAGGAAAGTACTTGGAATAATTGATAGCGCAAAAATATAGGTAAATTTCAATTTTGTGAAAACATTTGTGAATGTTTGTAATTGCGCTTTGGGGTTTAGGAGACGTGAAGGAGAAGCTAAAGCGCAACTACAAGCCTTTTGCTTAGTCAGTCAACAGTCAAAAGCCAACAGTCATCAGTTAATAATCAACTTTCCATGATTATGAATCTGTAATTTAGTATTTTGAAAATCAATTTTAGTCAAAGATTGTACTAGCTTTACAGACTGAAAAGACTTATCTAGCTGAGGAATTCCATTCTTATTTAGTTGAATCGGGATAATGTTCCCCGATATAAAATTCCCCTGACTATTAATTTTTGCTTCTAAAATCATAGATTTTCCTTTATCTCCACTCGTTGAAAGAGTCTTGTATCCTACGAAATTACCCAAAGAGTAAGCAATTAATTTTCCTTTATACACCTCCATAGCTCTTGGCACATGAGGTCCATGTCCGAGAATGAGGTCAGCACCTGCATCTACCATTTCCCGTGCAAATTTTAAAGAATTACCCCTATTTTGACCATAAAATAATTCTGTCTTATTTTTTACACGTAATGCATCACGACCTTCAGTACCAACATGCATAGAGATAACAACGATTTTGGCTTTTTGTTTCGCGATATTAACTAGATTCTTAGCAGTTTCCAAGTCATTAACCGAATTGCAGTAAATATTAAAACAGAACCCTATCCATGCGATAGGAATACCTTTAACCGTAGAATACCGAATCTGATTTTTTGCCCCGACAGCTACCACACCAGCAGAATCGAGATTCTTAATCGTGTCTCTAAAACCAACTTCCCCAAAATCCATTGAATGATTATTTGCTACACTCATTACATCAAACCCAACTTGCGAAAAAAGCCTCGCATATTCCGGTGGGGAGCGAAATGCAAACACCATATCCTGATTAGTATCTTTGGTACTATAAGGATGTTTGGTGAGAGTGCTTTCGTAATTACCAAATAAAATATCTGCTCCCTTTAGTTTTTGCTTTACTTTAGACGGGAAAAGCTCGTTCGGATTCTTTGGTAAACGATAATCTGGAAAATTAGTCCCAGCGACTATATCTCCAACTGCTTTAATTGTTATGTGACTACTTTCTAATTTAATTGATGATTTTGCCTGTAGAACCTGTGGCTTTAGAGGAAGGTTATAAAGCAAAGATACTAAAGCAAAAGATGGCATAGTCAAAACTGCTAAACTTAATAGGTGGATTAAGTTTGATTTTGCTGATTTAATTTTCATTGAGACTAAGACCAATTATATGTTTACCAGAGGTTTGCTGAGGAATTAGTAATTTTCAAAGCGCCACTGATAACTTAAAAGCTTGAAAGATAATAATATTATTTTATACTAAATATTTGAGAGCTACCTGCGTAATAATACTAGCTAAATTTCTCCTAGAAATAACTTTTCTCTTCTTATGGGATGTTTCTGGATTTTTGCTAGGTTTAGAGAATATCCAAATGCTGTGTACTGAAAACTAGATAATGATTTTGAAGTAATTGCAGCTACAGGATTTGCTCTCAACGCTTCCAAGGCAATTAGAGACTCGATAAAATGGCTCAGGCAAACAGTAAAGCAAATTCTTTCGTAAGTGGATTGGAGGAAATGAGGAAATAAAGACAAAGTGCTGTTATAAAGAAGTAGATATCGCAATCCTGATTAAAATGTGAGAATATACGCTGAAGGAAATGACTTATTCATAAGCGTTTCAGACGTTTTATTTCTCACGACTGATTTCTAATTGCTATATATCTGATGTTATTCGCAAAGCAACATCGACTTTGAGAAACTCTTGACTCTGAGAAGTTATAGAGAATTTGATAAACTTAACAGTACAATGAAAAAAATCAAAAAAATAGCTGCTGGTTTCTTCTTAATAACTGGTCTATCGCTATTACTACTTGGCATGATAGACATAGCTAATCCGAATGCTCCTAAAAAAGACAAAGAAGGAGCCTTAGCCGCTATTGCTCTATTTAGTCTGCCATCAACAGCTATTGGAACATGGCTTATTTGGAGCTTAAGGCAACAACACCAACAGCAACTTAAGCAATTAAATCTAGAAAAAGAGCAACAATTTCTTCATTTATTACAACAGCAAGAAGGAGAAATTACTGTTGCAAGTTTTGCTCTATCTACTGGAATTTCTATTGCAGAAGCTAAACAATATTTAGACCAAAAAGCCCAACAGCTAAATGCTGATTTTAAAACAAGTGATGAAAGAGGAATTATTTATAAATTTCCCATATAAAATGCTTGCATTTATGAACTTTTTGATTTCAGCCAAGTAGGATGTTTATAAAAGTCAAAGAACTTCACAGCAGCGCTTTCACGTATAGTGGAGTCAATGTCATTTTTATTCATGTGTGGGTTTCCTCATTATTGATTATAATATTAATAATTTTTATATCTAAACTTATGGATAGATAATTATGGAATACCAGATTTTTGTTCAAAGCAAAAAAGATAACTTTGTAGCATCGGTGATTGGTATACCAAATGTAATCGTTGAGGCTAGTACAGAGTCAGAAGCAATTTCAAAAGTTAAAACAGCTTTAGAAGCACAATTAGCAACAGGTAAGTTTGTGACTATTGAGGTTAATCCAAAAGAATTTTTTTATCAAAAAACAACTAAAATGAAGTATGCGGGAATATTTGCTAACGACCCAACATTTGACGATTTAATGGAGAAACTAGCTGTTATCCGCAAAGAATCAAAGTTTTCATACTATCTACAAAAATCTGTCACCTTAATTTTTAAAGGTTTGTAATTATACTAGCATTGTCAAGTTACTAGTGGTCGTTGGAAGTGGCGTATTCCAGGTTGCTGCTAAGTTATAGTCACAGTTAAAAAAACAGCCGATAAAGATGAGTTCCAACACCTCAGAAAATCCTAAATTAGGCTCCCGCTTTGAGTCAGCATTAGTTTACGCAGCCCAACTTCATGCCAACCAAGTCAGAAAAGGTCATAATATACCTTATATAAGTCACCTTTTAAGTGTCGCTGCACTAGTAATAGAAGACGGTGGTAGCGAAGACGAAGCAATCGCAGCCCTACTTCACGACGCAATAGAAGACCAGGGAGGAGCTAAAACCCGCGAAGCCATTCGTGAAAAATTTGGCGAAAAAGTAGTCCAAATTGTAGATGGATGTACTGATACAGAAGTGTTCCCCAAACCTCCCTGGAAAGAGCGCAAACAACGTTATATAGAGCAAATACGTTACGCTTCTCCAGAAGTATTAAGAGTTTCCCTAGCAGATAAATTACACAATGCACGCTCGACTTTAGCCGATTTGTACAAAGTCGGAGAAGCAGTCTGGGATAAATTTAAAGGAGGTAAAGAAGGAACGATGTGGTACTATCACAGTCTGTTTGAAGTTTATCAAAAAGCAGGTTCAAGTTTTCTCTGTGATGAATTAGAGAGAGTCATTACAAAATTAGAGGAAAGCAATTAAGTTGCGAATTGCGTTCGCGCCAGCGTGCCGCCTCGGCTTATTGCAAATTGCAAATTGCGAATTGCTAACTCCCCCACTCCCTACTCCCCAAAGTGCGGTTTACTATAAATTTAAGGAAAATTACCGAACTATAAACTTTTTTGTCCGTAATTCCCTCATATTTAGTGGATATATCTCTATAGGTCAAAAGCTATATAGGGGATATCCACAATATGACCGCTGCCATCCAATGTCCTAAAAACAGAATAACTCTCAGGTTTGGTGCAAATTCCCCATCTGTCAGGGAAATGCAAAAAGCTCTGAACTTACGATTAGTCCAAATGGACACTATCACAAAACATCCCCTGCGGATTGTTGTATCTGGGTATTTTGATAAAGAAACCCAAAATGCTGTAAAGTACTTACAGGGTCTTGCTTTTCTGCCTATAGATGGAATTGTCGGACTAGAGACTTGGGCTTATATTTGTGAAGGTGCTGCAAGTTTACCTACTTTGAGTCTTGGATGTAGCGGTTTATCAGTAAAATCCGTACAGCAAGCACTTAAAGATAGTATTTTTTACACAGGTACAGTTGATGGTATTTTCGGTCTGAAAACCATTCAAGCTGTAAGAGATTTCCAAATCGACCATCGCTTAATTGCTGATGGCATTATTGGAGAACTGACCTGGAATGCTTTAAGCCACTTGGAATCACATGCAATTAGATGTAGCACCAATGCTTTTACTTATTTTGGTAGTGTGAAATACTTAGCTATTTAGCGGCATTGCACGAAAGTAAAAAAAGTGAAAAGCTCAAAGTCAAAAGTAAAAAGAATTTTAGTTCAAATTTTTGATTTGTTTTTAACCGATTCAAGAAGTTTACAATAGTTAAAAAGCGTAGAGACTTTACATGTAAGGTCTCTACATTTTATTGGATAGCATATATTTTATTTAAGAATGTTAAATTTTAATTAAATTAAATTAAATTTATAACCAGAATCAACGATTGGCAGCAGTAACAATCTATTGCGTGTCGGTGTGATGGTAACCATTTTTTCATAAAATAAAGCGAGAAAGTAAAGAAAAGGTAAGGCTTACAAATGCCGAAAACCATTGCTGACGTAATGAGTCGCGACCCAATTGTCGTAAAACCGGAAACTTCCCTAAAAGAAGCCATTCAAATTTTGGCAGAGCGACGTATAAGCGGGTTACCAGTAATTGATGATACCGGAAAACTAGTAGGGGTCATCTCAGAAACTGACCTAATGTGGCAAGAAACAGGTGTCACTCCCCCGGCTTACATTATGTTTCTAGATAGCGTTATTTATTTACAAAATCCCGCAACCTACGAACGCGACTTACACAAAGCTCTCGGACAAACAGTCGGGGAAGTCATGAGCAAAAATCCCATCACTATTTCTCCTGATAAACTTTTACCAGAAGCTGCGAGAATTTTAAATGACCGTAAAATACATCGCTTACCAGTACTTGACAGCAGTGGACAAGTTATTGGTGTCCTCACTCGTGGTGATATTATTCGGGCAATGGCTAGTGAAGGTTGACGGGTGAATGGTGACTGTTGACTGTTGACTGTTGACTGAATGACTGGTGACCGAACACTGGCAAAAATCTTTAATAATAAGGATATAAATAAAAATGAGTATTACTCCCGAATCTGTAACGCAAATGCTGAGTTCCGAGGATTTTGGCCAGCGCTTGCGTGCTGTCAATCAAATCCGTCAGTTAGAACCATCTGTCGGTTTTGAATTAGTTCAAACAGCAGTTGCAGATAGTAACGTCCGTGTGCGATATTGTGCAGTCAGCCAGTTGGATACTCTTGGCCAACAAAATTTAGATTTATCCTTAGATATATTACGCGCTTTACTCAGTGACCCTGAACCAGATGTACAGGCAGCCGCTGCTGATTGTTTAGGCGCATTGAAGCTAACGGCAGCTTATGATGATTTAGAAGCACTATACCAAAATACACCTGAATGGATAGTACAAGTCAGCATTATCGCTACTCTGGGTGAGTTAGGCGACCCCAGGAGTTTTGATTTGCTTCAACAAGCGCTTTCTTCAGACAACGAATTAGTCAAAACTGCTGCCATTGGTTCCCTTGGTGAATTAGGTGATGCACGAGCAGTGTCTTTATTAGCACCATTAGCTACTGACCCAGATTGGCAAGTTCGTCATAGACTAGTGCAAGCTCTCCACCATTTAGGGGGTGACGAAGCTAAATCTATTTTAGAAACTTTGGTTAATGATGAATTTGAACCGATTGCTACCGAAGCAAAACAATCTTTGAATGGTTGACCTTCAACCGTCAACCGTCAACCGTTAACCGTCAAGACCCATGACTAGTCCCGATAGTTTAGAAATCGCTAGAACTCGATATCAACGAGGAAAAATTGCTTTAGAAAATGGTCTTTACCGCGAAGCCGTGGAAAACTTAGAAAAAGCCAGGGATTTACTAGCCCCCAATTCTCGCTTGAGTGGTGAAATTCAAATTTGGCTGGTAACTGCTTATGAGGCTGCTGGGAGAACAGATGACGGAATCGCACTTTGCGAACAACTTAAGCGTCATCCCTATTTGGAAACCAGCAAAGAAGCAAAGCGCTTGCAGTACATTCTTAAAGCACCACGCTTGCAACGACCTCAAGAGTGGATGACGCAAATTCCTGATTTTAGTGCAATTGCCGAAAATCGCGATAAGGTTAGTATTGCCCCAAAAACTAACAAATCTTCTAAACAAAAAGCTGCTTCTGAGCCAGAATTAGTTGACCTAAGTCAGGTAAATACTAAAGATAATAACTTTGTCTGGGTGGCGTTATTTGCCATTACGTTAACCTTAGGTAGCTTGTTGTAGCTTGGTTTGCGGTAACAAAGTTGTTGACTGGTGACTGGTAACAGGTGACTGTTGACTGTTGACTGTCAAATACTCTTGACTATTGAGGAGATTTGTGGTAATGAATTTGTCTGCTATTGGAAAACAATTTGTGCGATTCATCAGGGGATTTACAAAAACCACTCGATTGATAACGCTGGTATTAGTCGCATCCCTACTATTGTCTGGATGTGTCAAGTACGACATGGGGTTGAGTTTTGACAACAGTAATAGTGGTGAACTGGTACAGCACATTAAATTGGGAGAACGATTGACTAGTTTTAGCGGTGACCCAGTTTATGAATGGTTGAATAGTATTGAACGTCGCACTCGTAAACTTGAAGGTAAAACACGACGAATTTCTAGAGAGGAAATAATTGTTACTATACCTTTCAGTAATGGTCAGGAGTTACAAGAGAAGTTCAACACATTTTTTAACCCTGCAAATAATCCCACATACAAAGCAAGTAAAGGTGAAATAGATTCAGAGCTACCAGAAATTGAGTCTAATTTGCGCTTATTCCAAAATAATTTGCTACTAGCAGTCAGAAACCGACTAATTTATGACTTAGATTTGCGAAGCCTATCTCTAATTTCCAGTGATGGAAACGTCTTAGCCAATGCTAACTCCATTCTTGATTTGGAATTTAGTTTAAAAACACCTTGGGGTGCAAAAAGCATTGCTACAGATGAAAATGCTATCCAGCCAATAAAGAAAGTTAATCAACTGGTTTGGAAACTAAAAGCAGGAGAGTTGAATCATATAGAAACAGTTTTCTGGCTTCCTAATCTAATTGGTATTGGTGGGTTATTAATTGCTCTGCTGGTTTGGTTTGGAATTACTTTGAGATATAAATTTATGTCAGACCCCACAGCACAGTTAACTCCAACAACTGTTGGGGAGTAGGGAGTAGGGAGTAGGGAGTAGGGAGTAGGGAGTAGGGAGTAGGGAGTAGGGAAAGCAAGGAAAATTTTATTCTCTAAGTTTTCGTTGTCCTTCTCCTACACTCTCCACTCCCCACTCCCCCTTACGGTGACAACCGTTCAATTTTCCAAGTATTATTATCCGTACAGGTGTAACGCAAGCGGTCGTGAAGCCTGCTGGGTCGTCCTTGCCAAAATTCAATTTCCATCGGTATCACTCGCAATCCTCCCCAGTGAGGAGGTCGTTTAACATCCTGATTTTGATATTTTTTCTGAAGTTCTTCCATACTCTGTTCTAAAATGTCTCTACTGGATATAATTTCGCTTTGATTGGATACCCAAGCACCTAAGCGACTATTAAAAGGGCGACTGTAAAAATATTTATCAGACTCGTTTTCCGAGACTTTTTCTACATGTCCAGAAATACGCACTTGACGTTCGAGTTCTGCCCACCAAAAAACTATTGCTGCTTGCGGATTTTCGGCTAACTCTTGTCCTTTTTGGCTGTTATAGTTAGTAAAAAAGACGAAACCCCTTGCATCAAAATCTTTGAGCAGTACCATTCTTGCTGAAGGCTTACCGTCAGGGGTTGCCGTGGATAAGGTCATGGCGTTTGGTTCCGGAAGTTTAGCAGAGCACGCTTGGTCAAACCATTTTCTAAATTGTATAAATGGATTTGGATCTATATCAGTTTCGCTAAGCCCTTGTAAAGTGTAGTCTTTGCGTAGGTCGGCTACGGTTTTTTCCATCTTTGCTCCCTTACTATCAGTTTGGCTGATATACGTATCTGTTAAAAATATCTATCATTATCATCAGCACTAACTGAGTTTTACTTAGTTTAGTCGAGCAGTTTCTACGACAGAGGCATAGTATGCGCCGTTCGGACTCACTTCAACGTTGGTTAATCTATGGTCTGAGCGGGCCAATTATCGCTCTCAATGTCTGGTTGCTGTCTGTATTGTTTACTTATTTTCAGCATCCAATTACCATCCTGAGCATAGCGGCGATTTTAGCTTTTTTGCTTAATTACCCAGTTAAGTTTTTTGAACGGGTTCGCATTAGCCGCACCCAGGCTGTAATTGTTGTTTTGTTAGCTACTTTGACATTGTTGGTTGTTAGTGGATTTACGCTAGTTCCAATAGTAATTGACCAAACAATCCAGCTTTTAAATAAAATTCCCGGTTGGTTAACCGCAAGTCAAGACAATTTGGTGCAGTTTGAGGCGTTCGCAAGAAAACGACGTTTGCCTATAGATTTGCGCGTTGTCAGCACTCAAATCAATACCTACATTCAAAACATAGTGCAACAATTCGCTTCTGGTGCAGTCGGATTTGCTGGAACCCTGCTTTCTGGTGTACTTAACTTTGTACTAGTGGTGGTACTGGCATTTTACATGCTCATCTACGGCGATCGCGTTTGGTTGGGGTTAGTGAGCTTACTACCTACGAACATCAGAAACCCCTTAGTCACCTCGTTACGGTTGAATTTTCACTACTTTTTTCTGAGTCAGATTTTACTATCACTGTTTATGACAGTGACTCTAATCCCATTTTTCTTAATTTTGAATGTGCCCTTTGGATTAGTATTTGCCATACTTATAGGCATATCTCAACTCATACCTTTCATTGGGGCTACTTTAGGTATAGGCTTAGTAACACTATTATTATTGCTGCAAAATTGGTGGCTAGCCATCCAAGTCGCTTTGGTGGCAGTTCTGATGCAACAGGTAAAAGATAACTTAATCGCACCCAAGTTAATCGGTGATTTTATAGGACTCAATCCTCTGTGGATTTTTATTTCAATCTTAATGGGTTTTGAAATAGCTGGCTTGCTGGGAACTCTTGTGGCTGTACCCATTGCTGGTACCATCAAAGGAGTTTTTGATGCTCTTAAAAACAGTAAACGCGAAACCTTTGTATCAGCTTTTACTTCAAAACGTGATTCTTCAACAGAGCCTGGGAGTGGGGAGTAAACAATTCAAAATTCAAAATTCAAAATACCCTGCGGGAAGACCTCCGGTCTACAAAATTCAAAATTGCGAATTATTTATGGTTGTTTCTTCCGTCTTCCTTGTATAAAGATTAAATAAATCAATTGAAATATGATGTGTAAATCACTATTTTTACTGTAAAAAATAGCTTATAAATATCATGTTATACTTTGGATAATTAGTTATATATTATACTTTAACTTCCCAAGTAGAATGCTGGATTTTTCAAAAATCTCTAAAATATTTAGGTTACGAGATGTCAACCGATAATAAATAATTGTATCAATTATAACTATTGGTCGCATCGCGAGAAAAATTACTGTTTGTTTTGTATCCGATGAAACAAATAAATTTTGTGATTATTTTTACGTTTTGTTTAGCTTTGGCTTTATTTGCCATCGAGAACACCGAAACTGTGACAATTCATATTGTCCCCAACGTTGAGGTAACAGCACCATTGGCTGTAGAGTTACTAGTGGCGATTGGCTTGGGAGGACTTCTTGCATGGCTATTTGGAGTTTGGAGTCAGCTACAGACAAAGTTTGTGTCTAATTCTGAGGTGAAGCAAAAAAATCGCCAAATCAAGGAATTAGAGAACCAAGTGACCAAATACCAAGCAGAAGTTAAATCCTTAAAACATATTCTGCCACCAGCTAGTGATTCATTAGCTTCAGAAGCCCAAGCAATCGCACAATGAGGGAGTAGGGAGTGGGGAATGGGGAATGGGGGGGATGAGGGGATGAGGGGATAAGGGAAATGAGGGGATGAGCTAAAATTTTATCCACTCCCTACTCCCCACTCCATATTCCCCACTCCCCACTCCCTATTTCCCACTCCCTATTCCCCACTCCCCATTTAAAGTAAAATCTAAATTTTTAGAACGTATTGATGGATGCTTCCGAGCTTTTGGAAACAATTACACACCTCATTCACCAAGCAGAACAAGGGGAAGTTGACCCTTGGGATGTGCAGGTGATTGAGGTAATTGACCGTTATTTAGAACTTATGGCTCCGGGGGCTACAAGTAGAAGCTACGAAGCTGAGTTATCACAGTCGGGCCAGGCTTTTTTATCAGCGTCGATGCTGGTGCTATTCAAGGCAAACACTTTGATGCAAATGCAAGCTGCTGCTGAAGAGGTTTTTGTTGACGAAGAAATGTTAGAGGGGGAAGACGGAATAGCATTTCCTCGTGAGCATTTTGAGCGACATTTACGACGTCGTCCAGTTGCAACACCTGTTCTGAAACGTCGCGTTAGTTTGCAAGAATTGATAGAACAATTGCAAATAATGGCTTCGCAGCTACAAATGGTGCAAAAAGCTGAAAAACCAGTACGTCAGCGACGGCAATCTAATCAGGGACAAATGCGTGCTGCGTTAGAGTTAGCTCACCAAGAAAATCTTACAGAAATGGCTGGGGAGTTAGAACAGGTGTTGCTACTGTGGTCGCCAGAGTTGGATTTGTACCAAAATTGGTTGAATTTGGAACAGCTGGTGGAACTATGGAAACGGACAAAACTACCTGGACAAAATGGTTCAGGTCATCATGAGTCCGAAAATAGCCATATTGTGGGTGTATTTTGGGCATTATTGCTGTTGTGCGCTCAGTCCAAGGTCGAACTTTTCCAAGAGGAGTTTTACCAAGAGATTAAAATAAGGTTATTAACTAATTCAACTTCGGAGCGTAAACCTTTTGGGCAGTCGATGAATTAGAATTGGCTATTATTGCCTTATCTCTGGCATTGAAAAATCTGAGTCTACTATACCTCCAAATTTAAGTACATTAATGAAGTCACTAACCCTGGCTACAGCCAAGGGTTAATCCGTGCTTTTAAGGATGACTTAGAACGGAATTTCACCGATGATTAAGTATCTCGTATTGGTTAGTGTAAGTAAACTGGCTTGTGGTTGAGGAAATAAATTTTTATGAAGGCGATGATTCTCGCAGCAGGTAAGGGTACTCGCGTCCGTCCGATTACCTATACAATTCCCAAACCGATGATGCCTATCCTGGAAAAACCAGTGATGGAATTTTTGTTGGAATTGTTGCGACAACATGGTTTTGACCAAATAATGGTCAATGTTAGCCATTTGGCGGAAGAAGTTGAAAGTTATTTTAAAGACGGTCAGCGATTTGGCGTTCAAATTGCTTACTCGTTTGAAGGTCGAATTGTAGACGGTACTCTAGTAGGGGAAGCTGTTGGCTCTGCTGGAGGGATGCGAAGAATCCAAGATTTTTCGCCGTTTTTTGATGATACTTTTATTGTTTTGTGCGGTGATGCTTTAATTGACCTAGATTTAACAGCAGCGGTTAAATGGCACAAAGAAAAAGGCTCTATCGCGACCATTATTATGAAATCTGTTCCTAAAGAAGAGGTTTCAAGTTATGGTGTCGTCGTGACCGATGAAGATGGACGTGTCAAAGCTTTCCAAGAAAAACCATCGGTTGAAGAAGCTCTCAGTACCAATATTAATACGGGTATTTATATTTTTGAGCCAGAGATATTTAAATATATTCCCTCTGGTGTGGAATATGATATTGGTAGCGAATTATTCCCTCAATTGGTCAAAGAAGGTGCGCCTTTCTACGCTATTCCAATGGATTTTGAATGGGTAGATATTGGTAAAGTACCCGATTATTGGCGAGCTGTTCGCGGTGTATTGTTAGGGGAAGTCAAAAACGTGCAAATTCCTGGTCACCAAGTTGCACCTGGAATTTATACTGGGCTAAATGTTGCCGTAAATTGGGACAAAGTGGACATCACTGGTCCAGTTTATATCGGTGGTATGACCAAAATCGAAGATGGCGCCAAAATAGTGGGGCCTGCAATGATTGGTCACAACTGCTGCATATGCAGCGGAGCGACTATTGAAAATAGCGTTATTTTTGAATGGTCGCGCATTGGTCCCGGAGCGCGGTTAGTTGATAAATTAGTATTTGGACGTTACTGCGTCGATAAAACCGGAGCAACAATCGACGTGCAAGCAGCATCTTTAGACTGGTTAATTACGGACACCCGTCAAACCGTACCATCCCAAACCCCTGTTGAACGTCAAGCAATTGCGGAATTGTTGGGAACGAATGCTGGGTAGGTAATGGGTAATGGGTAATGGGTAATGAGGAATGGTGTAATCAGCAATTACCAATTACCAATTACCAATTACCAATTACCAATTACCAATTACCAATTACCAATTACCAATCACCAATCACCAATTACCAATTACCAATTACCAATTAGCTATTCAGATAAGTGTAACGTCGCAAACTTTGTTCGTAAGTTTGTAGCAATCTCTGTGATTCTGCTAGGGTTATGCGATTTTCTTCTAATGCTAGTTCGCAGCGCTGACGGATGTTTTCCACCATGTCCTCGGAGTCATATTGCACGTAACTCACGACTTCACTCATGGTATCACCTTTTACCACGTGCTGTATTTGGTATCCTTTGGGAGTAAGTTGGATATGAACTGCGTTGGTGTCGCCAAAAAGATTGTGTAAGTTACCCATGATTTCTTGATATGCTCCACTGAGGAACATTCCCAGATAATAAGGTTCCCCGCGTTTCAAGGGGTGCAATTCCAAAACTGATTTAACATCCCGCAAGTCGATAAAACGGTCTATTTTACCGTCGCTGTCGCAAGTTAGGTCTGCTAATATTCCCCGACATGTGGGTTCTTCATCCAAGCGGTGTATTGGCATGATGGGGAATAATTGGTTAATTGCCCAACAATCGGGTGCTGATTGAAACACTGACATATTGACATAGTAGATAGAAGCCATGATTTTTTCTAGGTCTTCCATTTCATCTGGCACGTATTCTTGCTGTCTAATTATGTCAATAATCTTACGACAACAAGCCCAGTAGAGACGCTCAGCTTTGGCACGTTCGGTAAGGCTGAAAATACCCAAGTTGAAGCGGCTAATAGCTTCTTCTTTAAATTGGGTCGCATCGTGATAACATTCCTGATAATTTTCTCCTTTGATAGATTGATAAGTCTCCCACAGGTAATTAATGATATGGGATTCTCCTTCTTTAGGGGGTTCCGGTGCTTCAGTGGGAATTTGACTGGTGCTGAGAACGTCGAAAATTAGTACTGACTGATGGGAGGCTATAGCCCTTCCGCTTTCACTAATTAGGGTTGGTACAGGGATTTTACGCTCAGCACAAGTATCTTTTAACTCCGCTACGATGTCGTTAGCGTAGTTTTGCATGTTGTAATTTTTTGAAGCGTAGAAGTTGGTTTGAGAACCGTCGTAGTCTACACCTAAACCACCACCAACATCTAAATACTTCATTTTTGCTCCAAGGGCCGCTAGTTCCACATAAATGCGGCCTGCTTCTTGGATGGCATCTTTTATGACATTAATTGCGGAAATTTGGGAACCTACATGGAAGTGCAATAGTTGTAAGGAATCCAATAAATTTGCTTCCCGTAATTTGTCAACTGACTGAATAATTTCCGGAATTGTTAAACCGAATTTTGCGCGGTCACCACTAGAGGTTCCCCAACGTCCCATACCTCTGGTGCTAAGTTTGGCACGGACACCCAAAATAGGTTTAATTCCTAGTTGACTATGGGCATTAATTACTAAATCAACCTCTTCTACTTGTTCTAAAACGATTATCGGCGTTTGCCCTAATTTGGTAGCCAGCATCGCTGTTTCAATGTATTCTCGGTCTTTGTAGCCATTACAAATCAGTAATGCTCCTGGAGTATCCAGCATAGCTAAAGCTATCATCAGCTCTGGCTTGGAACCGGCTTCTAAACCAAATTGATGGGGTTTACCAAACTTAACTAAATCCTTGACTAAATGGCGTTGTTGGTTGCACTTAACGGGAAAAACGCCTCGATATATTCCCGGGTAGTTGTAACGAGCTATGGCTTTGGCAAAACAAGCATTTAGACGCTCTATCCGGTCTTCTAGGATATCAGAAAAGCGAATTAACAGGGGCAAACCTAAATTACGCAGTTTTAAAGCACGGACTAGTTCGTATAAATCTAATGAACCACCCCTATCACCCTTAGGGGAAACCGTAATATGACCAGCAGCATTAATCGAAAAATAAGGCTGTCCCCACCCTTCGATGCGGTAAAGCGCTTCGCTTTCTTCAATAGTCCAATTTCCACGCTTGATATCTGCCGCTACGGGTAGCAAAAGTGACTTCTCCTCATAGTTTTGCTCTAGTGCAGCTTTTTTACCGTTGGAGGAGGGAGGTTTTGCTAACTCGGCAGATGTAACTGTTGACTCAACACCCATTTCTTACTTACCTATGTGTTTCACCCACGAATTTACAATTTAACGCATCCGATTGGAAACAGATAAGCACCCAAAGAAACTTTAATCTTGCTAAACTCAACAATGGTCAAATACATTAATCTCAGGAGAGAGCCTTGGAACGTACTTTTTTAGCAATTAAACCCGATGGTGTACAACGTGCGCTTGTTGGTGAAATAATCCGTCGTTTTGAAACTAAAGGCTTTACTCTTGTTGCTTTAAAGTTTATGAGTGTAAGCAAAGAGTTAGCTGAAGCGCATTATGGCGTTCACCGCTCTAGACCGTTTTTTGCTGGTTTAGTAGAATTTATTACATCCGGTCCCGTAGTCGCAATGGTTTGGGAAGGTGAAGGTGTTATTGCGGCAGCCAGAAAGATGATTGGTGCTACAAACCCTTTAACCGCTGAACCTGGAACAATCCGGGGAGATTTTGGCGTTAATATTGGTCGCAACATTATTCACGGTTCTGATGCACCAGAAACCGCGAAAACTGAAGTTGCTCTGTGGTTTAAACCAGAAGAACTAGTTTCTTGGGAACCACAAATTAAACCTTGGTTACACGAATAAGAGAATGGGGAATGGGGAGTGGAGAATGGGGATGAGAAAGATGAAGAAGAGTGGAAAGAAAGTAACATTTTTTTCACTCCCCACACTCCCTACTCCCTACTCCCTACTCCCTACTTCCTACTCCCTAGTACCTACTTCTGTTCTTTCTTCTACTTCTGGGGTAGTTACTTCTGGGGTGATTTCTTCTACTAAGCTTCGCTTGGAAAATCCCCATGTCAAAATTATGGCGATAGCGCTAATTGTTAACCATTCTGGTGGAACAAAGCTGTCGTTAATGACTTTTAGTAGTAAGCGTAAACCAACAAAGGCTACTGTGATATAACCTGCATCTTCTAGATTTTCAAATTCATCTAGCCAGCGGATAAACAGTCCCGCCATAAACCGCAGAGTAATAATACCTATGCTTGCGCCAATTAACACAAGAGTTCTATCTTGCGAAATTGCAATTGCTGTGGTAACACTATCCAAGGAGAATGCTAAATCGGTTAGGGCAATTACGGGGATGGCTTGCCATAACGATTTAAATCTTGGTCCGTGATGGTGATTGTCTGAGTCTTCGTCTGAGGAAAAGTGTTGGAATACCAACCATAGTAGGTATACTGCACCCAGTAATTCAAATTGCCAGTATTTTAGTACCCAAGTGGCGGTTATAATTAGGCTGATTCGCAGAACGTAAGCAAAGCCTAAACCGATATTGAGCGCTTTTGTTTCCAGGGATTTGTTTTCTAAGCCTTGGGCGATTGCCGCTAAGGCTATGGCATTATCAGCAGATAGCACCGCTTCTATAAATACCAGGATTAGTAGAACTAGAGGCGCTTCTAGCCCGATGTTGAAAGGGGAGTTAAAAATGTGGTCTAACATTCAGAAATTAGAATTCTGTTACCTAGAGATGTAAGTATAATAGGGAATTTACGTTTTTACTTAGTATCTTCCACTTTATTACAGCTTACCCACTATATGGTAATTTATCTTCATCGGATTATACTACAATACTGTAATACTTAATCTCCTAGTAGTCGCTGGGGATTATGTGCTTTATATCGCGATTACCATTTGGGTTAAACGCATCGCAATACTTCGTAGGTTTTGGATATTCGTAGGTTGGGTTGAGGACGGGACGGAAACCCAACCGAAACGTTGTATTTGTTGGGTTATCTTTTATCGGACGCTACGCGAATGACATCAAATTTTAGTTTTGAGAATCTAGGCTATTTTTATTAATTTTTTCGACCCGTTGTTTAATCGCTTCTTCTGCAATACGAATATTTTCTTCTATTGGTATGCCATCTGCTGTAACAAGTGGTCCGTACCATGTTGCTTCTTCATCTGGAGGATAACGACGGCTGAATAAGACACGAATGGCTTCTTCGTCATTTCTATGTGTGAGTACGTAAGCTTTTAGCTCTAGGGTGCTCATTTGCTCAAAGTTCGGTTTCATTCAAAAACCTCCAGAGTCCATTAGGGGGTACTATTATTTCCAAATCTTTGCCTGCCAAAATATATGCTTCTCTTGTTCGGGCATCAAAGCGAAATAGATGGATGTCCCTATAACCATTTGATAGCATTAATTAATACTGGTAATCTTGAACTAAACGAAATGCTTGTGGCATAAATTAAGCTTTATGTTTTATTTATAAACGCCCTCTTAGTTTACATCTTTTTGGGTGCGATGAGAATAAGAGGTTTAACTATGGTATATGCGCTTTAAAAAATTGTGCAAAATAGGGATACTCTTGGTTATCTTTCTGTTGGTGATTGAAAATAAGGTAACTGACAAATAGCTTTCATCACTTGCACAATTTCAAGAGATTTATCAGTCTCGTTTAGGCTGAGTAATGGCATTAACTGATAAGTTGGGGGTGTCGCTGCTCTTAAATGTACAAACTGATAGCGCAGTCCATTTGTTACCAAACCCCATACAGATGCTTGTTGCTCTAAGCTTTTAAAAGCGTAGGTTAGTAATTGGGGTAAACCTTCACTCACATCAATTGCACTATTTTTCGTTTCAATCACTAAAACCCAAAAAGGAGAAGAATTTGTTGATTGAGCATTATTAATTGCTAAAATATCGCTTCTTCCTTTAATATTTGTATCTTCATCTTCAATGGAAATTGCAACAACATCTTCCAGGGTTAAGCAGATTGGCACATCATAAAACCCAGCCAATCGCATCAAAGGGGCAATTGTTAAAAATTTAACTAGCCCTTCAGATATTTTCCCAGCACTCAAATAACGTCGAAAGTCATTCCTAATTCGTAATAAATCTTGCTGTTCAAACTCCATCAAGGGTTTTAAGTTGAAAAATTCTGCGAATGAACCATTGGGTCGCTCTTCCAGTTTCAGAAAACGATGAACATCGTTGAGGGATAAATTGCTAACTTCTAAAGTTATTGCCATAGTTGACGACTCTAAATCACTCCAGGTCTATTAGTCTTTCCGTACTATAGCGATTCCATAGCCCAACACACCAATAAACTTAGCCAACTTTAGTATTTCTCCACAATTGACTCTTACAAATTTTAATCCGTTTTAACGGGTTTAAGCTTTTAGCCAGAAATTTATTTCTAGGCTTATTTCTAGGCTTATTTCTATGCTTATCTCTAAGCTTATCTTTAGTGCGCCAAAAAACATCGAATATCGTAAAAATCATTAATTTCTGCAACTTGTAAGCTGGATTACCTTGAAATTTTCGCTCATGTTGAGGAAAATCTAAACACAATTGAGCGAATCTCCGCTAAAAATAGGTTCAGTGACCATACCAATTTTTACTTATAGCCATGTCTCAACCAACGATAGAATCAATCCTTCAGGAAAAGCGTTTATTTCCACCCTCTGCGGAATTTTCTCAAAACGCCCAAATAAAGAGCTTAGAGGAGTACCAGCATCTTTATGATAAAGCAAAGGCTGACCCTGAAGCTTTTTGGGACCAGTTGGCAAAAAGCGAGTTACATTGGTTCCAAAAATGGGATAAAGTTCTAGATTGGCAACCCCCTTTCGCTAAGTGGTTCGTCAACGGCAAGATTAATATTTCTTACAACTGTCTTGACAGACATCTCACAACATGGCGTAAAAATAAAGCCGCTATTATTTGGGAAGGTGAACCTGGTGACTCCCGCACTCTCACTTACGCACAGCTACATCGCGAAGTTTGTCAGTTTGCCAACGTCCTGAAAAGTTTGGGTGTGAAAAAAGGTGACAAAGTTGGCGTTTATATGCCGATGATACCCGAAGCGGCCGTAGCGATGTTGGCTTGTGCGAGAATTGGTGCGGTACATAGCGTCGTATTTGGTGGTTTTAGTGCGGAAGCGTTACGCGATAGATTAATTGACGGTCAAGCTAAATTAGTAATTACGGCTGATGGTGGTTGGCGCAAAGATGCTATTGTTGGTCTGAAGCCCCAAGTTGATAAAGCTTTGGAAGCTGGTGCTGTCCCCAGTGTGGAAAATGTTCTGGTGGTTCAGCGGACTAAACAAGAAGTTAATATGCAGGAAGGACGCGACCACTGGTGGCATGAGTTACAACAAAAAGCCTCTGCGGATTGCCCTGCTGAACCGATGGACAGTGAAGATATGCTGTTTATCCTCTACACTTCTGGTAGCACAGGTAAACCAAAAGGTGTTGTTCATTCAACTGGTGGGTATAACTTGTATACACATATGACCACTAAATGGATATTTGACCTCAATGATACTGATGTATATTGGTGTACTGCTGACGTAGGTTGGATTACTGGACATAGCTATATTGTTTACGGGCCTCTTTCCAACGGTGCAACAACGGTAATGTATGAAGGTGCTCCCCGTGGGTCTAATCCTGGTTGCTTCTGGGATGTGATTGAGAAATATGGTGTCACGGTTTTTTATACTGCGCCAACAGCGATTCGTGCTTTTATTAAAATGGGTGAACAACATCCAAATGCACGGGATTTATCATCGTTGCGGTTGTTGGGAACGGTGGGCGAGCCTATCAATCCAGAAGCTTGGATGTGGTATCATAAGGTGATTGGTGGAGAACGTTGTCCAATTGTAGATACTTGGTGGCAAACTGAAACTGGGGGGATTATGATTACTCCTCTTCCTGGTGCGATTGCTTCCAAGCCCGGTTCGGCAACACGTCCTTTCCCTGGAATTCTTGCAGATATTGTTGATTTAGATGGTAACCCAGCAGGTGATAATGAGGGTGGTTATTTGGTTGTGAAGCATCCCTGGCCGAGTATGATGCGGACTGTATATGGAGATGATGACCGTTTCCGTCGTACCTATTGGGAGCATATTGCACCAAAGGATGGTAAATATGTTTACTTTGCTGGTGATGGTGCGAGACGAGATGAAGATGGTTACTTCTGGGTGATGGGACGTGTCGATGATGTATTAAATGTGTCCGGTCACCGTTTGGGGACGATGGAGGTTGAATCGGCTTTGGTTTCTCACCCAGCAGTTGCAGAAGCTGCGGTTGTTGGTAAGCCCGATGAATTAAAAGGTGAGGAAGTTGTGGCTTTTGTAACCTTAGAAGGGACTTATCAAGGTAGCGATGAACTGAGCAAAGAACTTAAATCCCACGTTGTTAAGGAAATTGGGGCAATTGCTCGTCCTGGTGAGATTAGGTTTACGGATGCTCTACCTAAAACTCGCTCTGGGAAGATTATGCGGCGATTGTTAAGAAATTTAGCTGCGGGGCAGGAGGTTTCTGGCGATACTTCTACCTTAGAGGATAGAAGTGTGTTGGATAAACTGCGGGAAGGCACTTAAGTATAGTAACTCCCTGACTTACTGGCTATAAAGCGGGCTAGAAGCCCGCACTACGTAATAAAAATAACGAACCGCCAAGAAAGCCAAGAAAGCCAAGAAAAATTGAGAGAGAATTTCGTAGCCCCCTCCCCGCTTGCGGGGTAGGGGGTTTGGGGTGGGGTTCGTAGTTACTAAGGATTGGAAGGAGGAGCAGGAGCAATATTAAGATTAGGAGTTTCAGGATTAGTAGGAGTAGCCGTGGGAGTAGCCGTAGCCGTAGGAGTAGGAGTTACTGATGGATTTGGAGTAACGGGAGTTTCTGTTGGAGTCGGTTCTGGGGGTGGTGCAGCACTCTCCGCAGTCACACTAAGTTGATAATCAGTGGACGAGGAGCCAGTGTTAACAATCACAAACTCGTAATACCCGTCTTCTGGCAATTTAGCAGACAAAGTGCGTTGTGTAGAATCATTTATTTCTACAGAATTAACTGTTCCACTGGGAGAATAAACAGACAACAAAACTTTAGAATTTGCGCTCAGCTTAACTTCCATCTGTTGGTCTTTAGCAAGTCCAGCAATAAAAACTTTACCTTCTCCAGCTTTAAAAGTACCGCTAACTTTTGTACCAATCGCTCCATCTTTAAATACTAATTTTCGGAAAGCAGTATTTGCAAGAATGGCATTTAGTTTATCATTTGCAATCCCAGACCAAACTTGTCCAACCGGAGTATCGAGAAAATTCCTACCGCGTTGTTCTGGAAATTGCAAGAAAAATGTACCGTCGGTTAAATCGTACAATGAGCGACTACCAACATTTATATTATTGACTTGCAATTTCCATGCATCTCTTTGCGCTGATGTATAAGTACCTAATTGTCTACGTGCATCAGAACTTAGTGGTGCTAATTTTTCTAATAATTCTGCCGCGATTTTATCCCATCGTGCCCTTAATGCTTCGTCTTCGGGACTATCACTGAGAGTGCGTCCTTGCAATGAGGGATTTCTATCGCGAAATACTTGGTTTACTAAACTGATATAAAAATTATAATCTACGCCTAACTGTTCCCGACGAGCGCGTAATTTTTCTTTCCGTGCCTGTTCTTCGGCAGAAAATTTCTGCGTAGGAGAGGGTTCGCTGGTGGGTGAATTTGTCGGTTGTGGAGATATTTCTTGGTTAGAAGAACTGAACAAACTATTGGCTCCAAACCATGTTACACCTGCGACACATCCTAAAACTAGGGTGAGCAATAATGTTTTGCCAAATACTCCCGCACTTTTGGCTGGTATCGAAGGCTGTGTATAAGGTTGAACAGATTGAGGCTGTTGATATTGCTGTATTTGTTGATTTGCGGTTGGAACTTTTTGAGGTGGAGGTGCTACGGGTACGGTTGCTTGAGTTTGTTGATTTGGTAGCACCGTTGGAGCATAATTAGACGCATAATTATTAGTCGCCGAAGAAGCAACAAGAGCTTCTAAAAGTTGACGTGCTGACTGGAAGCGACCACCTGGTAAAGGTGATAACATCTGGTCTAGCACCATTGCAAAATTATGACTCAGGTTTACTTCTCGTCGCCACTGCCAAGTTAAATTATAAGTGTCAATTAATTCTTGCGGCTGTTTACCTGTAAGTAAAACTACTATAGTTGCTGCTAACGCATATAAGTCACTGTGGGGTTCCACCAAACCTGTTTGCATTTGTTCCGGTGGAGAATATCCTATTTTACCCAGCAGTGTTCCCATTGATGGGGACATAGCTGAGGACATTGATGGAGGGAGAGTAGCTTCACCTTGTTGGTAATATTGCGAAGCTACGTTAGCAGCTACTTGCTTGACACCACCAAAGTCAATTAAAACTGGTAACTGGTCAATATTACGGTGAATAATATTATCGGGGGAAATATCGCGGTGGATTACTCCCATTGAGTGGACGTAATCCAAGACAGGAAGAATTTGCAGCAACAACTGACGCACTTCGGCTTCACTAAAACGTAAACCTTGTTGTTTACGATGCTCTAACAACTTGCCATAAGTTGAGCCATCCACATAATCTTGCACCAAAAATAGGTACGAGTTACCATCCAGGTTCATACGGAATAATTCGCGAAACCGGGGGATTTGGGGATGTTGTAATTTATAGAGAACCGATGCTTCTCTTTGAAAAAGTTCCTCAGCCTTTTGTAAAACATAAGGGGTTTGTACTTGGGGATAAAATTCTTTAAGAACACAAAGTTCCCGAAAGCGGTTAATATCCTCAGCCAAATAGGTACGTCCAAACCCACCTTGACCTAATTGACGCACAATTAGGTAGCGCTCGCCCAAAGTTAACCCCGGTTGGATAGACATAAATTGATGGTCGGTGGTCAGTTGGTAATTGGTAATTGATAATTGGTAATTGCGAATTGGTAATTGCAAATTGCAAATTGCGAATTGCGAATTGCGAATTGCGAATTGCGAATTGCGAATTGTTTTCCTACCTGCTCGATTGTATTTTATTAATTTGGTCACCCGCTAATGCATACCATATTTGACCCAAGGTTTGTTGATTCAGTTTCCCACGACGTTGACCCGGAAATAATTGGTCAAATTTCTGATTGGTATCTCGGTTTAGTTGGTCTAATGTATAGTCACCTAACTGTCCACTTTGGAATAGTTTTCTCCACCTTTGGTAGTTTTCCCCGCTATAAGTCCCTAGTTTTCCACGTGCGGCTGTACTGAGATTAGCTTGTTCGATTTTATTTAACAAGTCTTCACCTACACCAACCCATTCTTTGCGTAAATCCGCATCTTCCTGGCTTGAACTGAGGCTGCGTCCATT
Organism: Scytonematopsis contorta HA4267-MV1; assembly: GCA_019359035.1. Classification (GTDB taxonomy): domain Bacteria; phylum Cyanobacteriota; class Cyanobacteriia; order Cyanobacteriales; family Nostocaceae; genus Scytonematopsis; species Scytonematopsis contorta. Next base: position 154,933 of record JAHHIC010000084.1, read on the forward strand.
TAATTCTGGCTTACTAGTATAAAAAATATCGTTAACTGTTTTATTAAAGAAACTGTCAGAAATTCCAAGCTGTTGACGACGAGCTAGAACTTGTTCTCCACGACTTCCACCTTGGGAGTTGGAAGGGTTATTAGAAGGATTATTAGAAGGTCTATTGGGAGAATTGGAACCACCGGGTAATGTTGGTAAACTTGGTAACGAGACTTTAGGGGCTTGGATAGATGAGACACCACGAATAATAGCAGTTACCCCAGCCCAAGTACCGACAAAAACTAAACCTACAACTGTTGTACCAATAAGGGTTGTACCGAATGGACGTACCCAAGCGGGAAGCTCTAAATTTCGAGATATGGCAATGGTTCTACTGCCTCGGTTATTTGGAGTATTACTATTGGGACTAGTACTGACTTTACCTCCAGGGGAAGCTACCATTGTTTTAATTTTTGTAATCATCGGATTAACAGTTCTCAATGGTGCTGGAGATTGTAAATCTTTAAGAACTTGGTCAGCGTTTTGGTAACGGTCGCTGGGTTTGTAAGCGAGCATCTTTTTTAACACTGCTTCTAGGGATTGACTGACTCTAATTTCTTTACCCCAACGCCAAGTTCCTTGATAGCTGTCGTAAAGTTCCTGTGGTTCTTTACCTGTAAGCAATACCAAAGCTGTTACTGCTAAGGAGTACAAATCACTACTGGGAAATGCCTGCCCTTGGCGTAATTGTTCTTCAGGTGCGTAACCTTTTTTACCCAGCAAAGTGCGATTTGCAGCTAACTGAGTAAACCAAAAACCTTTACTAGCGGGTAATTGCTTGACACCACCAAAGTCTATTAATACAGGTAAATTATCACTACTTCGTAAAATCAAATTATCTGGTGAGATATCGCGATGAACGACATCTTTTGAGTGAATATACGACAATACAGGTAAAATTTGTTGTAATAATTTAGTTATTTCTTCTTCGCTAAACTGTTGTCCTTTCTGAATTCGTTTTTCGAGTAAATCGTGGTAACATTCACCTTCCACATATTCTTGTACTAAAAAGAAAAAATCTTTATTAGCTAATTTAGGTTGCAGAGAGGTATGGAAACGGGGTATTTGGGGATGTTGAAGTTTTTTGAGGACGCTCGCTTCCCGTTCAAACAGTTCTTTGGCTTTATTTAAATCTTCTTGTTTTTCTACTTGGGGTGCAAATTCTTTCAGCGCAAAAACTTGCTGAGATTGTTGTAAATCTTCAGCTAAATAAGTGCGTCCAAATCCACCTTGTCCAAGTGGTCTGACAATTCGATAGCGATTTTCCAGAACTTCCCCTTGAGGTAAGGGCAAAGGTTCACCACATTGGGTGCAAAAACGATTACCTGGATTATTTGCGTGTTGTTTGCTGCAATAGACTTGCTGCATAGTACCCAATGATGAATAAAGGTTTTTCTATTTGCTACAAGAGTGACTGCTGAATTTCCGTAAACTCTTAAAAGCTTCTTAACCACAGCAGTCGGTTAGAATACTAACTATATATAACCTTTCACAAAATTATCTTTCCGAATTGATGCTTAAGTAATGTCATCACACCAAAAAGTGTAAAAACCGTACTCTCAAATATCCATCGTTTTTTATGGAACCACAAGCAGAACGTGCTATCAAAGCATTACAAGATTTTTTAAACACCCCCTTAGACACAAAATTGCAACAACATCTTCATGTTCCTAGTGAAGCAGCTGCGTTAGCGTTATTTCAAGATATCGCTGATACTGTACCAGCTTACAAAGACTTTCTAGCACATGAGGGGATAAATCCCAGCGATGTTAGCAATTTTCAAGATTTAGTAAAAGTACCGCAAGTCACAAAAGAAAATTATTTAAAAAATCACTCTTTGGCTAATTTATGTCGTCAGGGAAAATTAGAAAACTGCGACATGATTGCTGTTTCCTCTGGTTCTACGGGTAAACCAACATTTTGGCCTCGTTTTTTCGCTGATGAGTTACAAATTGCTACGCGATTTGAACAAATATTTCACGATAGTTTTTCTGCTGATACTCGACGTACTCTAGCTGTAGTTTGTTTCACTTTAGGTACTTGGGTCGGGGGAATGTATACGACAAATTGCTGTCGCTATTTAGCTAGCAAAGGCTATCCAATTACGTTAATTACCCCAGGTAATAATAAAGAAGAAATTTTTCGTGTAGTGCAAGACTTAGGTTCTAATTTTGAGCAAGTTGTATTATTAGGATATCCACCTTTTCTTAAAGATGTAATTGATACTGGGATTGCTCGCGGTATAGAGTGGCAAAGGTATCAAATTAAATTAATAATGGCTGGTGAAGTATTTAGCGAAGAATGGCGAACTTTAGTTGGGGAAAGAGTTAATTCTACTAATTTTTGTTATGATTCGGCATCACTTTATGGTACTGCGGATGCTGGGATATTGGGGAATGAAACACCTTTAAGTATTTGTATTAGAAGATTTTTGGCTAATAATCCGGAAGCTGCAAAAGCGTTATTTGGAGAATCGCGTTTACCGACTTTGTTACAGTATGACCCGATAAGTCGCTTTTTTGAAGTTGAGAATGGGAATTTATTATTTTCTGGAGATAACGGTATTCCTTTGGTACGTTATAATATTTTAGATACTGGGGGAATAGTTAGCTATGAAGCCATGTTGAAATTTTTGGCTGAATGGGAATTTGACCCAATAGCTGAGTTGTCTAAAAATTCTTCCAGAGGTGTGAGAAATTTACCTTTTGTTTATGTTTTTGGACGTTCTAATTTTACAGTTTCCTTTTTTGGAGCGAATATTTACCCGGAAAATGTGACGGTAGGATTAGAGCAACCTGTTGTTAAAGAATGGGTGACGGGTAAGTTTGTTTTACAAGTGAAAGAAGATGCAGATAAAAATCGATATTTATCGGTAGTGGTGGAGTTAGCTCCGGGGGTGGAAGGTAGTGAGGACAAAAAACAACTAATTACTTCTTCTATTCTTTCACAATTAAAACGTCTTAATAGTGAATTCGCTAATTATGTGCCACTGGAATATCAGGAACCAAAAGTTAGTTTAGCTGCTATGGGGGATTCGGAGTATTTTCCTATTGGTGTGAAACATCGCTATACCCGTAAATAAAAACCCTCTTGTGGGGTGGGCATCCTTGCCCGCCCTTGTTTGTTTGTTGTACCCATAGCAAAGGACGGGCTAGAAGCCCATCCCACAAGACAGGTTACAAGCCCATAGCAAAGGACGGGCTAGAAGCCCATCCCACAAGACAGGTTACAAGCCCATAGCAAAGGACGGGCTAGAAGCCCATCCTACAAGGCAGGTTACAAGCCCATAACCAAGGACGGGCTAGAAGCCCATCCCACAAGAGTCCATCCCACAAGTAATTGTTTTTTTATTTGGATTTTAATGATTGTCATTGGTTGCAACAATTCGTAACCGGAAGAGAAGCAGCTTTTTCTAAATTGACTTGTCGTAGTAACTCAGTCCAAGCTGAGGAAGCATCTTTTTCTTTTTTGTCTCTTATATTAACTCCCAGAGTTGTTATTGAATCAAACCAAATACCATTTTTGGCGTATATAGATGCTTGGTCAACGGGATTTTTAGCATTGGCTAATTGATTTTTCAATGTAGTATTTACTGGGATTCTTTGGATACCACCTTGAACAGTTCCTGGTTTATCCTCCACAGTTTCAAAATCGCAAGAGAGAGAAAAAGACCAACTATAGGATTTACCAATTTCTAAAGGTGGCGTTTTTTGAGGAACGGCAAAACTGATTACACCATGTGGTGTTTCAGTATTTTTTAATGTGGTTTTATAAATTTCTTTGTCCTGGTCATCTTTTAACACAAATTCAACAGCGTCTTTAGTTGTTAATTTTCTGGGTAAACTAAACCAAAATTGAGGTCTTTCGCTAACTGTTAAACCCCACAGCAAATCACCATTATTTGATTTAGTTAAAGGTACAAGCGCTGTTGGTTCGCAACCTCTTCTTCCTCCTCCTCCTAGTCTTCCTGTTGGTGCTCTACCTGGGGGTGGTGGTGGTGGCTCAAAGTTGATTGATGCTAAATTAGAATTTTGGGCAGTTATTTGTTCTCCATAACTTAGCCCGCAACCAGTACAAAGTGTAATGATTGTAATTGCTTTGAATGTTTTAGTGTAAAATTTTGTAAATGTCATATTCGTTGCGTTCCTAACCTAAACATGAAAACTACCAAGGGTTGCCAATCAAAGTAAATCCAGACCAATAATAAGGATGAGATAACTCACGACTATCGAGGGTAGCTACAACATTTGTTGGTAAAGAATTACTTCCACGAATTGCCGGGTTGTTTTTTAAAGTTACTTGCTGTTTGAGCATAGCAATTTGAGTTTGTCGCAGCGCTTCTGATTTTATCGGATTTGCTTTGAGTTGTTGGTAAAATTGACTCATTAAAGCCAGTGTACCCCCATCATTAACAGACCAAAGACTAGCTACAGCAGCTTTTGCTCCCGATTGCACTGCTAATCCAGCAAAACCTAACTCTGCTTGTGGGTTACCCAAAGCAGTTCGACAAGCACTCAACACTAATAGCTGTACGGGAGGTTTATTTAACTCTAAACTTTGGAGTTCATCCAAAGGTATTTGTGTATCCCAAAACTGGATATAAGATTGCTTCACCGAACCAGGGGAGAATTCCGCATGAGTCGCTAAATGAATTATCCCAAAAGGGAAAATAGCACGTTGTTTCTTAAAATTTTCTAAAGTAAATTCCTGATTTAAAAAAGATTTTCCTCGCCATTGACTACCCACAATGCTGGATAATTCTAGAGGAACAGCAGGTAAAGGTTCTTTATTTTTAAACTGCGATGCTCCCATTGCTAAAACTTGAGCTTGTATTAGATTCGCAGGTTTAAAGTCTAATAAGTTAAAAGCAGGAATAATCCCCAAGCTGTATTTTTCAACTAAAAAACTTTTACCATCATGCATTGCAGCCAAAGGAACAGTTCGCAACCCACCACCCAAACAAAATATCAAATTATTAATTCCCTGCTCTTTTAGTGCAGGTTCTAGAGGAGCAATAATTAATTTATATAGCTGCTTACCCGAACTCAGATATTCATCACGCTTAGAGCTAGGATTAACAATATCTTTGCGAAATTTACTGACAAGTTTTATTAAATCTTCTCTTTTTGCAGCCTTAATACGCTTGTGAATAGGAGCTTTATCTGGAGTCACCAAAATTAATTCAAGGTGATTAGGAGTTGGGATAGCGTATATTAAAGCACTCTTTTTTTTTGTTCGCTGATAGATTTGATTTAGAATTTGGCTAATTTCTTTAGTTTCAATTACCCGATTAGAAGGCAGTTTTCCTTTTATATACTCCTCGTACTGCTGCTTCCATCCCCGTTCGACATGTTTAACAGCAGAACCAATATCTTTATTATCAAGAAATTTTCTGAGAACTTCTGGTTGGAGACGAGAGACAGGAAGGGTACTAGACTCACGAGGTGGGGAAACAGCTTTCAGTGGTTCCCTTTGAATTTTTAGCCCATACAGCCCAATAATAGACAAACTGAGCGCTAATAAAGCTATTAGGGTGAGCCTAATTTTGTTCATTCTATGCCTCCAAAAAAAATGTAGAGACGTTACATGTAACGTCTCTACACTATCATGATGTGCGGAGAAAGGTATTTAGTAAATTTCTTTCATCTCGTCGTGCTTAGAAATTACCCAAAGTGCATGAATGGAACCAGGAAGCCAACCTAAAAGTGTTAGTAAGATGTTGATTACTAAGGTTGGGCCAACTCCAACTGTCATCACGATTCCCAAAGGGGGAACTACTAGTCCGAGAAGTAAACGAAGGATTTTCATTGATTTTTCTTCCTTTAATTATTGAAATGATGTTTACAATGGTTAGTGGCGGTAAGTGCTAAGAGTTATGCGTTTGTTGTTAAATCGCTACCGCTGCTACCCTTAAGTTCCAAGCGTTTTTCCACAAAGTACTTGTTAAGAAATGTATTAGCAAACGAAAGCACTACTGGACCAAGAATAAATGCAACAAGTCCTTTAGCTACAAAACCAGGTACTAAAAACGCCGCTAGCGTGAAGCAAATTCCGTTAACTACTAGTGAGAAAGCTCCTAGGCTTAGTAAATTAAGTGGTAATGATAAAGTCGATAAAATAGGTTTTACTGAACCGTTAATCAAACCAATAGCCACACCAGCAATCAGTGCTGCGGGGAAGTTTGCTAGATTAACTCCAGGAACGAGGATGTCAACAATCAACAGACTTAATGCTGTTGCTAAGACATTAAAAAGATAATTCATGTAAATCATATTGTTTCTAACCTCAAATCAGTTACTTGAAAAATTGAAGTTTTTAAATTCCTCACACTATACTCGGCTAATAGCGACTGAGTTCACCTCTCCATCCAGATAGATTTGTAACTGAGACTAACTATACTTCTCGATTGATTGGTTTTATTCCTCAAGAAATTAGCTACTAATTACTACCCATTAACAACATTTTCTCAGTAGCTGCGAGTAAAAGGTTACCTAATTCTACCTAAATACTAGATGTAATCTCGGATTGCTTTAAGCTTTGAGACATCAGTTATTTAAGTCCTTCTTTTTTAAGAGTAATAAATCTACATTTTCGCAATGTTCGGCTAACCCACCATAATTAATAGGGGTTTCTTCTTATAAAAGAACCCCACCCCCAACCCCCTCCCCGCACGCGGGGAGGGGGCTACGAAAAATTAATAGAAATAGTTGATTTTTGTATTTATTTTCGAGAGTATTAATTATTAATCGTAGCCCCCTCCCTGTTTACGGGGAGGGGGTTGGGGGTGGGGTTCTTTTAAGGTTGGGGGTGGGGCTTCTTTTACTGTTTAACAGCCTTCATCGACAAACCTACCCGTTTTAGTTTCTCGTTAACTTCCAACACCTGAACTTTGACAACTTGTCCGACCTTAACAACTTTTTTAGGGTCATCAACAAATCTATCTGCTAATTGGGAGATGTGTACTAAACCATCTTGGTGTACACCAATATCGACGAAAGCGCCAAAATTAGCTACATTGGTAACAATACCCTCTAATTCCATCCCAGGTTTCAAATCGGAAATTTCTTTTATTCCCTCTTTGAAGGTGGCGTACTTAAACTCTGCACGAGGGTCTCTTCCTGGCTTTTCTAGTTCTTTAAGAATATCGCGTAAAGTTGGTTCACCCACAGTTTCGGTGACGTATTTTTTCAGGTCAGCTTTTTTAATTTTTTCTCCGATTTGTGCGACTTGAGTTAATGCTACACCTAAATCTTTGGCGATAGTTTGAACAACGGGGTAACTTTCTGGGTGAACTGCAGTATTATCTAAGGGATTTTCACCACCGCGAATACGTAAAAAACCTGCTGCTTGTTCAAATGCTTTTGGCCCGAGTTTTGGTACTTTTAATAATTGCCGACGATTTTTAAAGGCTCCGTTTTCGTTACGGTATGCGACTATATTATTAGCAACCGTGGAACTAATACCAGAAACAAAAGTAAGAAGTTCTTTGGAAGCGGTGTTTAAATCGACCCCAACATAGTTCACACAGCTTTCAACGGTTTCATCTAGTTTCTTTTTCAGCAATTTTTGGTCTACGTCGTGTTGATATTGTCCCACACCAATAGATTTCGGGTCTATTTTTACTAGTTCTGCAAGTGGGTCTTGCAAACGACGACCAATACTAATTGCACCTCTTACTGTCACGTCTAAATCAGGAAATTCTGCTGCTGCTACTTTACTAGCAGAATATATAGACGCACCCGATTCATTGACTATAACTTTAACTGGTTTGCGTTCCATTTTTTGGAAAACTTCTGCAACAAATTCATCTGTTTCACGAGAAGCTGTTCCATTACCAATTGCAATAAGTTCAATTTTGTATTTTTCTATGACATTTTGCAAAGTTTGTGCAGCATTAGTGCGTTGTCCTGCACCAGTATGGGGGAAAATAGCCTGATATTCGATAAATTTTCCTGTCGTGTCGAGTATCGCCATTTTACATCCAGTACGAAATCCTGGGTCTAGAGCTAAAGTGGGTTTCATTCCTGCTGGAGCAGATAATAATAATTCTCGTAAATTTGTTTCAAAGGTCTTAATTGACTCAATATCAGCGAATTCTTTTTTTTGTGCGATAACTTCACTAATCAGCGAGGTTTTCATCAGACGGTTAAATGCGTCTTTCAGCATTTCCTGATAAAAGCTCCTTATGGGACGCTGTTTTGACTTAATTTCTTCTGACTCTAAATGAGAAAGCACAAAATCTTCATCAAAAGAAACATCAAAACTTAAAATTCCTTCATTTTCACCACGACACAAAGCTAAAAGGTTATGTGGTGCGATATTTCTGACTTTGATGCTGTAATTGCGGTACATCTCAAATTTAGTGGAGCCTTCGGGATGTTCGTCCTTTAAACGAGAAACAAAAATTCCTTCTTCTAGTAAGTAATCGCGTAAGTAAGCACGTAAATCCGCTTTATCTGCTACGAATTCCGCTAAAATATCAGACGCGCCTTTTAAAGCTTCCTCAGCCGTTTTGACTCCTTTTTCCTCAGAAATATATTTTGCTGCTTCTTCTTCTAAAGGAATTAACGGAGCGTTCTTCACGTTTAATGATTTAATAAAATCAGCCAAAGGTTCGAGTCCTTTCTCTTTGGCGATAGTAGCGCGGGTACGACGTTTGGGACGATAAGGTAAGTATAGGTCTTCTAGTTCTGTTTTTTGTAAACAAGTTTCAATCTTCGCCTTTAATTCGTCCGTGAGTTTGCCTTGTTCGGTAATCGCGTTCAAAATTACCGATTTGCGTTCTTCCAGTTCTTGCAGGTAAGCGTACCTATCAAATAAATCCCGTAGTTGGACTTCATCCATCTCACCAGTGCGCTCTTTACGATAACGCGAAATGAAGGGAACTGTCGCACCTTCGGCCAAAAGTTCTAGTGCATTTTGAACCTGAAAGGGTTTGAGGTTTAACTCAGTTGCGAGCAGTTGTGGAATATTCAGCATCGGGTATATCAACTAAAAACGTTTGTCTATACTACTTATAAAGTTAATATGACAGAAAACTCTTGTATATAAGTATAGAATATATACTTAAGTGTTTTTACCTATAAGCCTAAAAACAAAATAAAATCTCAGGAATATGAATTCCTTTAAGTGATATTATAAATTGCTTAAGGGGGAGTTAAGATTGTGGAATCAATAGCTTGTTTAAACAATTGATAGACTCTGAATATTCTGAGGAAAACAATTTGTTTCTTTGGTAGGATTTACGAAGATGCATATCGGATTTTTACTTCCACTGTTTACTGGATTGATAACTGGCTATATTTGGAAACATAGTGCGGACGAAGTTGCCAAATTGCTGGGAGTGGCTTGTGTTATTTGCCTGGTATTGAGTTTAATCATAGCCCCTTGGCAACTCCAGGTTTTACTCTTAGCCAGCGTTTTGATTGGGACTAAAAAGCTTTTGTCGTCTAGGATTTAAGCTGAACTGTGTAGACAGCACTTCAAATTTTGAAATTATAGAAATAAAGAGGAAATAAATCATGGACATATGACCATAAAGTAAAACACATGTATTGATTATTGAGTGAGTGAAAATTCGCCCCCAGTATGTTTATAAAAAAAATGGGGACGTGATTACGAGGGGTTTCTCGTGCTTACTTAGCAAAAACAACAACCAAATTTTAATACCTGATTTGAATACTGCATTACTATTTTTCGTAACTCAATTTATGCTGGGCTAAAAGTTGAAGATATTTTTCATTTGTTTTAGCTAGTAACCATTTTTCTTTAAAAATTGCAGCAGACTCAGCTTTTACTGGGTCTACGTCATAAGGTAAGATGTTTTTCCTGGCTTCTTCTCTCGCTGCTACAGATGTTTCAGTTTGGGGATTACTCTGGTATTTTCTACCGCTTTTATGGTTAGCGTAGCGACGAGAGCGCGTATAGCCCATTTGCAAGAATTTTCGTGCCATATCAGCACCAACGAAATCGTTTTCTTGCAAATAAACGAGAAACATTTGGTAAATATCTTCGCTGGATTTTTTCGCTATATCAGGAGTTTTGAATCTCCAGTGCGGAAGAATTTCTGATTTGTATGGTTCCACTAACAGCACTCCTTGTTCCCCTTTACCGACACGATAAAGCTCTGGATGCTCCCGAAAATTTATATTCTGGAAATCTAAAGAATAATCAAATGACATGACATGCTAGATTTTTATTTATTAAGATAATCTTTAACAAAAATCTCGGTCTCTATCTGGGGAGTGGCTAATCGGGATAAAAAAGAGTAGTGCGTTCACTTCGTTAACGTACTACGGTTTATCATACAAAACGAGGTTTATCATATAAAACGAGCAAGATGCTCGTACTACGGTACGGTTTATCAACTGATAATCGACGATTTACTAATATGAAAATTTACCAAGTCATAGAAGACGCAATCCAAAGACCTTTAATTCCTCACGACCCACAGAAGCAGTCTCTAAAACAGTGGGCTATGTTTGTTTTAAGAGATAAAGGTTTTATTGTGGTATATGCTCAGAATGCGGATTTTGCTATTGAACAAAAAAATAGCGAAAAAATGTATTTTAAAGTTTCTTATACTTCGGATGATTTAGATAGTAAGTTTAATTGGATTGTTTGGGACAGAGTTTCTAAAACTCCTAGTTTTATTCCCGCAGGGTAAAAGAAAGACCAGCCAGGGAATAAATTCCCTGTCTAAAAGCTGAAGTCCTCTGTAAGAGGACTAAACAATACATTAAAAAAATATATTTTATAAAATTAAGATGACCTCAAATTTTTTTTATTACTAGTCCTCTTTAGAGGACTTTAGCTTTTAGACAGGGAATTTATTCCCTGGCTTTTTTTGGAAAATCATTAAATGTTGTTGTGGTAATAAATTTTTGGTTTCTACCCAAGTTAAGCCAACAGCTTTCATTTCTTTAATCGCTTGTTTTTGTGTCATTTTATGCAAGCGTTTTATCATAATAAAAGGATTTTCTGCGCGGTATTCTACTAATGCGACTCTTCCACCTACTTTTAGTGCTTTCGTGATTCCTTCCATTATTTCTCTAGGGTATTCAAATTCGTGGTAAGCGTCTACCATGAATGCTAAATCAACACTTTCTGCTGGTAAATTGGGGTCTGATTTTGTTGCTAAAATAGTTTCAACATTGGTGATATTTTTTTCCTTTTTTAAATATTCTATAATCTCCAACATTTCTGGTTGGATATCTACTGCTAATACTTTTCCTTGTGGGAGAGAGCTAGCAATTCTAAAACTCATGTAACCCGTACCTGCTCCTATATCCGCTACTACGTCTTTAGGTTTGAGTTCTAGAGCATTAAAGATTTTGCTGGGTTTTTCTTCTTGTTCGCGACTGGGTCTTTCTAACCAACCTGCTCCTGTGTGTCCCATGACATGAGCTATTTCCCTACCCATATAAAATTTACCGATTCCATCTGGGTTGCTCCGGGAGCGCTGTTCATAGACGTTTGGATAGAGGCTTGGGGTTGTTGTGACTGCGTTTGCAATGTTATTTGGATTTATTAAAGTGCTGCATAACAGCAAAATTAAAACTAATATGATAGGTAAAAAATTATACTTATGTTTTTGGCTCATTTTAATAAAAATAAAAGAGTATTTCGAGAAGCTTCGCGTTCTATAAGCGTGCCCATAAAGGCATACGTGCCTCAACCCAACCTACCAGTTTTTGTATTTTAGAGCAAAACATAAAGCAGTATTGCAAGCCAACCTACGAATATCCAGAGCTTACGCATTATTGGTAGTTATATAAGATAAGCAAATACCATTTACAATTGTTTCACACTCTACGACAAGACGGGTAGTATTATGAGCGGTAAATTGATAAAATCCCGTGATAAAATTGTAGTATAAAAGTTTATTGACCACTGGTGTCATGTGCTTAGTCGCACTCTATGTAGCAAAAAGACATTTTTCTAACACTTGTTTAAAAGCTATGTAGATGTGGTAAAACGACACTGTTTAAAAGTAAAAGTACGTCAGGGGTTTGGAACGGTACTACAATGTCCCTTTTCTTTAACGAACAGTTTCCTATGAGCAGAGAAATTATGTCTGTTGGGAGTTTTTCTAAATCTGGTGTTTTGATTACTGAACAACTGTATCAGCGCCCTTGCAGACCGCTCAACCTGGAAGCCGAAGTTAAAATTCTCAGGGCATTAGGGCAACAGCTAACCCGCCCATTGCAAGTAATTCTCAAGTATTTGGTGGAAGCCGCAGTTGATTTATGTTTTGCTGGTACAGCAGGGGTCAGTTTAATTGAAACCCAGCCAAGTGGAGAAGAGGTATTGCGTTGGGTTGCCTTAGCAGGGATTTATGAACAGTATGAGGGCGATATTACGAATCGGGAATATAGTCCTTGTGGGATCTGTTTGAATCAAGGCAGTACGCAACTGTATCATCAGCCAGAAGGTTATTTTCCCAGTTCACAGCAAGCAGAACCTCCGATTGTCGAAGGGTTAGTTCTGCCGCTCCTGTTAGAGGGGCAAGCGCTTGGCACAATTTGGATTGCCTCACACAATGAGCAGCGGCAGTTTGATAGCGAAGATGTGCGGGTTATGACCAGCCTTGCAGACTTTGCCGTTGCAGCAATACATAGCAGTCGCCTTCGCCAAGCGGCTCTTGAGACGCAACAGGCACTACACCAAACCGAACCCCAAAGCGAACCACAGATGCTGTCACAGATGCAGGCGTTGATTACAAACATGCCTGGAATGGTGTATCGCTATAGACCCTGTGCTGATGGTCATGACCGCTTACTGTTAATTAATTCGGGTTGCCGTGACTTGTTTGAAGTTGAGCCAGAAACAGCATTACAGGACGCAGGCTCAATTTGGAGCCAGATTTATCCCGATGACCGCTCCTCATTTCAGGCATCGGTTGCGGCAGCTGTTGAGAACTTTCTCCCGTGGGACTGGCAAGGCAGAATTATTACCTCATCCGGGGAAGTTAAGTGGATTCAGGGCAAGTCGAGTGCGGTCAAAACCACAGACGGAGATGTCTGGGACGGCTTGCTAATGGATATCACTGACAGCAAACAGGCGGAACTGGTGTTGATTGAGCAGAAGAAATTGTTGGAGTTGACCGCATCTGCACACCCATTAGATGAATGCCTTTCTTCCCTGTGTACCTCGATATCTAGGCTTAACTGTCGTGTTCGCGCTAGCATATTACTGGCCAATGAGCAACGGTCATCGTTTAAGAGTTTTATTACCCCGGACTTTCCACCATCGTTTGCAGAAGGACTCAAGGATGCTCCCATTAATGAGCTTGCCATTGGTACTTGTGGTGCAGCCGTGTTTTATGGTCATCCCGTTACCTGCCCAGACATAGCCAACGATGAGCGCTGGTCGAAAGAATGGCGAGATTTATGTGTGGCACATGGCATTCTAGCTTGTCATTCTGCGCCCGTGTTAGGCGTGGACGGTGTGCCTCTGGGGTCTTTGATGCTTTGCTTCGGCTCGGCACGCATACCAACCGATTGGGAATACCAACTAGTCGAGTTTGGTACTCATATCGCTAGTATCGCGCTCGAACGCGACCTTGCTGAGACCGAACGCGAACAACTGCTAACTCGTGAAAAAGCTGCTCGTGAGCAAGCCGAAAGCGCCAACCGACTAAAGGACGAGTTCTTGGCTGTGCTGTCCCATGAGTTACGAACACCCCTTAACCCAATTTTAGGTTGGACAACCTTACTTGGTAGCGGCAAATTAGATGTGGAAAAGACTGCTTATGCCCTCGAAACTATTGAGCGCAACGTCAAGCTACAAGTACAATTAATTGAGGATTTGCTTGATATTTCTGCCATTTTACACGGTAAACTCCGTTTTAATGTGAAGCCCGTCGATTTGGAAACAGTAATTAGAGCCAGCCTAGAAACCGTTCGATTAGCAGCAGTTGCTAAGTCAGTAGAAATTAAGACAACAATTTCATCTACGGTTGCCACAGTTAGCGGAGATGAAGGACGGCTACAGCAGGTGCTGTGTAATCTTTTGTCAAATGCAGTAAAATTTACGCCGAATGGGGGCCAAGTTACAGTTACATTAACAATAGCTGAAAATCATGCCCAAATTCAAGTGACCGATACTGGGAAAGGTATTAATCCTGACTTTCTACCTTATATTTTTGAACATTTCCGGCAAGAAGATGGGGCAACAACTCGCCAATTTAGTGGACTGGGGTTGGGGCTGGCCATTGTGCGGCAAATGGTAGAAATGCACGGAGGCACGGTTAAAGCAGAGAGTCCAGGTGTTGGACAAGGGGCGACATTTACTGTCAAATTGCCGTTGCTCAGCCCATTGCTCAAAAATAAAGATTATGGGATTCCTGATGAACGGACTACGGTATCATTCACATCTGTTGCTTTACCGGGTTGAATGTAACTAGATATACCACGGAATAAGAGGTTTATCTTGTGAGTGTAAATAATTTAACCATTAAATAAATTCAACACTGAAAATTTTAAATAATAATCGATTCCAATTCGCGATTATACCATTGCTCTTGGTGATGCTCGGCTATAAATGGTCTCACAATAAATTGAGGTGGATTACCTGCTTTAACATCTATCCGTACAAAAGAGTAGGAAAGGCTTAAGTCTCCTTCTTTTCTATCGCGACCAACATATAATAATGAGTCTGATATTTTACGGTTAGGACTTCCTTCGATATTCTCGAAAGTTTCCATTAGTTCTGTTCCTTCTTTCCTTTGACGGCGGGGACGACGACCGCTACCGCCAGAAATTATACAATTAATATGGGAATCACCGTGTCCGGTATCGGTGTTGCGGAGATATTCTAAACAGTGAGCGTGACCGTTGAAAATAATATCGACGATGGGACGTTCTTTATTTTTGCTGTTAATACTCGTTTTTACTTCGTCAAATACTCTACGCAAACGACGACGTACTGCTATTGTTTGTGCTTGATGCCATTTTGTGCCTTCCGTGACGTAGGGTGGATGATGGAAATAAATTATACGTCCTCGAACTTCTTCGCTGTTCCAAGATGCAATTAGTCTATTTTGCAGCCATTCGAGTTGTTCAAAATCGATTTCTGGTGTGCCACTAGATGCAAGTTGTTTTTCTATATCGATTTTTACTTCGTTGATTTGGTCTAGTTTTGTGGTCAGTTCATCCAGCTTTTCTCCCTCGGATGGGTTCTCTGGGTTGAGGCGATCGCAAATTTCTAAAATGGCTTCTTCTTCTTGGTCTATCTCTTGACGGCGTTTTTCTAGTTGACGACGACAAATTTCCCCTTCCTTGGTTGCGGGTAGGGGTGAGGGGTCGTTAAAAGTGTTGGAATCTAAAGCAAAAAAGTCAATTCCCCCGTAACGAAAAGTGTAATAGTGGTTGGGTAAGCGGGTAAAAATTCCGTTTTGATAACGTAGAGCAAATCCGGTATCAGTTTTAGCGGTGTAATGGGTATCGAGGTGATGTTCTAAGTCCTGGGGGGAATGTATGGACTTAAGGTAATCAATAAAAGCTCTTGCGTAAGCGTCTCCTTGGTTGGAACCGTACCAGCCAATTTCAGCGTCTCTATAGCGCAAAATACGACGTATTGGTTGAGTAGTACCAGCAACTAAACGGTATAACCAGGGTACATCATAGTAATCGTGATTACCTAAAACAGGTAAAATAGGTGTTTTGAAAAGCATCCGGTCATAGGGAATAGCTTTAGGATTTTCTCCACCAACAAGAAATTCACGATATGGCTGAATGAAATTAGGCTGATAATATTCGCGGGAACCGACAATATAAATAACATCCCCGGTGTGTAAAACAAAACTACACTCCTCTTGGTGAGGAAGCATGAGTTCCGCGACTTGACGTTGGGGATGTTTTCCATAGTGGGACTTGGTGCCACTGTCACCGATAACCATAAAGGAAAATTCTGGATTATCCTGGTTGCCATCATCCAGAACCATAGCGGTTTGGTCGATTTGGCGTTGTAAAATACTCTCATGTTGCCAGCGCACCCGTTCCTTCATTTTGGCAATTTTGACTGGAATTGGTGGTTCAAAGATTAATTTCATGAGTTATTTTTACCCTTCGTTCCTTACCCTTAGTTTGTCATCGGTTTTCGGTTTTTTGTCAAGGTCTAAGAATACCAGTAGACTGTCACATCATCTTTGATGGGTAAGTGTAGTGCATTCGCGTTCTATCAATAGGAAGTTCCCGTTCTATCAATAGCGAGCGGGACGCTCGCACTACTTTTGCAAAATTGCTATAGAGAGAAAAGTTGCTAGTTGTCACAAAAATATTTACCAAATTAGGCAAAAATAAAGAATGAGTGCAAGATGGCAAATCCTGCTGATTATCTAAAAACTCTCAAGTTTAAAAGCTAATGAAGATGATTTTTTCTAATCCTGTGTGGGTAACTGCACCAACCGAGGTGAGCATACTATCAGAAGATGTGCATATTTGGCGTATTAGCTTAGACAGACCACAAATAGAATTACAAGATTTGCGAAAAACTCTTTCTGAAGATGAGATAGCTCGTGCAGAACGGTTTTATTTTGAAGAACATCGCCAAAATTTTATCGCGGGTCGCGGTATACTCAGAAAAATTTTAAGTCAATATTTAAATATTCAACCACAACAAGTACAGTTTTCCTACGAAGCAAAAGGTAAACCTGTATTAGCTGGTAAGTTCTGCATGAGCAAAATATCATTTAATTTATCACACTCTCAAGGATTAGCACTTTGTGCAGTTAGTTGTGTTCGTTCAATTGGTGTAGACTTGGAATATATGCGCCCAATGGAAGTGGAAGCACTTTCAGAAAGGTTTTTTTCAGTTAGAGAACACGAATTTATTTGTAGTCTTCCTCCGGAGAAACGACAAGAAATATTTTTCCGTTATTGGACTTGTAAAGAAGCTTATTTAAAAGCAACAGGAGCGGGACTTACCCAATTAGAAAATATCGAGCTTTCTTTGGCTCCTGAACAACCAGCAAAGATAATTTCTGATGAGGATTGGTGTTTATTTGAATTATTGCCTGCTGATAATTTTCTTTCTGCTGTTGCGGTTGCTGGTAGTGGTTTGAATATTAGGTATTGGCAATATTAGTTGCCATGAAAAATTCTTTAACAAACTCAAAATCGTTGGAAGTGGAAATTCGCAGCGCGTAGGTTGGTTTACTCACGTCCATTTAAATGTAGCTCCTACGGTTTAACGTTGCTCGAATGGGGTTATCAGCAGGTAAATCTAGTTGTAGCAATACTTTATGCGGTGTATTTGAAAAAAAAGTAACCTTTCTTCCCGGCTTCTCCTCTAATAAACAGAACTGTTGGTAAGGAATGTTTGTAATGGAGCAAACAGATACAGAACTGGTCAAATTAGCAAAGTCTGGAGATAAAGCAGCATTTAGTTTGCTTGTCAAGCGTTATCAATCAATGGTCAGACGTATCGCTATTGGAATGGTAGCACAAGAGGAGATTGCCCAAGAAATAACTCAAGAAGCTATTTTACGAGCTTACCTATCGTTAGAACAACTCCGCGAACCCAGACGTTTTAAAAATTGGCTCTACAGTATAGTACTAAATCTTTGCCGAAATTATCTGCGCTCACGCAAAACGGGTGTTGTTTCCCTAGACACCATCGCCGACAAACAATCTGCTGAGACTATTTGTTCTATCAACGCAGTTCCCGACCCTCAACAACTAGCAGAGGAACAAGAACTTAATGAATTAATTTATGACGCGTTCAATAAATTATCACCGAAGAATCGGATGGCGGCTGTGCAGTTTTACAGCGAAGAGCTAACGATGCAAGAAATAGCCTTGAACTTGGGTATTTCAATAGTGGCGGTAAAAGGTCGCTTGCACAAAGCTCGTACCCAACTGAAAGAGCACTTGAAACCACTATTGTACCTAATAAAACCAGCGGAAACTCAGGAATTAAAGAAAATGAAAATGGATGCTTCTTTACTTAAACCGGGCTATAATACAGACCAAAAAGAAGGATTTTACGCTGAATTTTATCCAAACGGAAAACTTTCCCATTTTGGATATTATACCAACGGTAAAGCAAAAGGTTGGATTTTAGCACTTGCTCAAGATTCTCTGAATGCAAAAGTAGAATCTCTCCAAGGCGAAAAAAAACTTGTCATTAATTATCCGGAAGGATTTGGAACTACTGTTAACGAAAATCGGCATCTACAAGAAAAATTGACAGAAGAAGAACGCTTTGGTCATTGGCTAAAGTCATACATAAAAAAAATTTACGATGATGCTGAGTTTCCTTTAGTTTGTTCGTTTTGCGGTCAAGACCAACATCAAGTACGACTACTTATATCCGGTCCTCCTATTATCGTTGGTAATGACTCTGTTTTTCTTAACATATGTAATGATTGCGTTACTATATGCGACGAAATTATTAAGGAAAATTCTTCATTGAAGTAATCGTTCAGGGGTACTGTACCTGCAGTGCCCCCCTTAAGATAAAAAGAAAAGGGAGTAAAAAGAGAGTATATTTGATTTTTATGACTATAATTGATGGTCAGTGCTGTAGCTGCTATAAATCGCTTAAGTTTGAGATTCAGCAAACAGTAATTCAGGAAAGACTGAGGTGGTATATTTCATATACCTGCCCTTTTTGTGCTTCTTCTGTGGAAGTGGATGGTATAGGTTTATTACCTGAAGATATTCAAAAAATAATCTTTAAAGAAGAGGGAGAATGGGAGATATTAATAGAGAACTTTGAACAACAGAAGCAACGCCTTATTAAGTCTTTGCGTCAAACTCTTGGGCTATCTACAATGGAGTTATATAAAAGATTAAAGGAATTTAAAAGTAGTCCAGTGGCTATAGATAGTGGAACTAAATTTGAAATGAATTGGCTATATTCTCGTTTACAGCTAGACGGAATAGAGTCAATCGTCTTACAACGTAAACAAGCTCCAGAAGATTAAATACCTTCTTACAGCGCTGGCTTGCCACAATCACTTTACTACTTTAATCTCCAGGCAATCTGTTAAACCCTAGGGGAAGCCGTTCAAGCTTGATTACGCTGCTGCTCCAAATGTTCGCGGAGTGCCATTTCCACTTCGGGGTCATCTAAGCTTTTTGGTGGTGGGTATAATTTTGCATTTGGGTTTTGGAAGCGTTCCAGATAAATAGAAACAGCTTCCTCATCCTCCCTATGCTCAAGAATATATTGGCGAAATTCGGGGCGGGTCATTGTGGCGAAATCGGGTTTGTTCATACAAATATCCAGTATCCGTTTGGGTAAATTACGATTTCTATTTCTTGCCCTGCCAGGACATACAAATTTTTTGTGCGTCTATCTATAGTAGCTAAGTTTATGCTTACATACATTTTAGTCAAATTTGCTGTCAAATCAAAATAGACTTTTAGCTGTTCTCTGGTTGGCATAAATATCCCGCAATACACCCCTTGCACGTTCCTTTAAGCAAATTACCTCGAATTGCTCGCTTTACTCTCCCAATTTTTAGAATTTTTGCCATGTAAAGGCTGGAAGGAGTCGTTTTAAGGGAAAATAGCCACCTGAAGGTAAAAATAAATATCTATTTGATACATAAGTAAAAATCATGTAATTTTATTGGGGATAAAAAAGTTACTAAGACTTTATTTTTGTAATCTATTCTGATGAATGTTAAATGTAATTTTATATACTTAGTATTTGGTAATACAAATTATAAATCTGTCTAAATAGCTATTTGTATATAGTAAACCTACTGCTGAGTTTGAATATATTACGTACTTAAAGCTGTTTAATACTATACGTTTAGAACTACTGCATATGTTGATTCTATTTACATCTATTAAAAATATAGAAGAACAGGTATCCGGAATCACTTAGTAATTTACTGTTTCAATACAACAACCACATTCAGCAACAAATAGTACAGTGAAAAAAATCTTAATATTGTCAGCCAATCCAAAAGATACAAATAAACTGCGCTTGGATGAAGAGGTTCGAGAAATCCAGGCAGCGCTGAAACGAGCCAATAATCGTTCTGAGTTTGAACTTGTCACTCAGTTAGCGGTACGGGTTGAGGATTTGCGTCGTGCATTATTTGACCATGAGCCGAATATTGTTCACTTTTCTGGACATGGTTCAGGGAGTCAAGGCTTAGCCCTAGAAAATAATTCCGGAAAAATGCAACTGGTAAGTACAGAATCGCTGGCAAGATTATTTAAGTTATTTCAGAATAAAATTGAGTGTGTTTTGCTCAATGCTTGTTATAGCGAAACTCAAGCTGAAGCAATTCACCAACATATAGATTATGTAGTGGGAATGAATCAAGCAATTGGGGATATAGCAGCAATAGAGTTTGCTGTTGGCTTTTATGACGCTCTTGGTGCAGGAAGACCTTACGAAGATTGTTTTGAAGTAGGCTGTGCTTCTATTGACCTAGAGGGAATTCCAGAGTCAGAAACCCCAGTACTTAGAGCAAGGCAACGTCAGCAATTTTCTAGTAATGAAGATAAAAGTATTGTTCGCGAGCAGTTAGATATGAAAACAAACCCACAAACCATGCAAATTAATGGTGATGTCAAGGGTTTTGTGCAGCACAACTCTGGAACTGTTAATCAAAATATTACTTAAAAATTGAAGGAAATAATTTATGTCTGAAGCTAGTTTGCCAAATAATGTTCAGATTTTTGGTGGAGTTAAGGGTTGGGTTCATGAAAATAGAGGAGTTGTCAATCAAAATATTATTTTTGAAATATCAAATCTTCTAGGTTTGTGGTCACCAGATAGAGCAAAAAAACTTACTCAACATGAATATCAAGAGAAAAAGGTCTTGCTCAATAAAGTCCGAAATTATTGGGTTAAAGGTATTTTAGAAAATTCATTACACGCCAAAGTAATGATTGAACTTGGTATACAAGAAGAATTAAATGCAGTTAAAGATGCTTTTACCGGACTAAAGGAGCGGTCTAGTCAATCAAATCAAATACCAGAAGGTTCAGGGACAACTGATATCTTTAATCAAATAAGAGAAGGACGAACCCTGTTAATTCTTGGTGACCCTGGAGCAGGTAAAACAATAACTCTTTTAAAATTGGCAGAGAGTTTAATTTCCCTTACTGAACTGGATATGAGCCGACCAATACCAGTAGTGTTTACTTTATCTTCATGGGTAAATAAACAGCAAAAAATATCAGACTGGCTAGTTCAAGAACTCTGGAATAGATATCAAGTACCCAAAAGTCGCGGAAGAATTTGGGTAAAACAGGAAAAAATATTACCTTTGTTAGATGGTCTTGATGAAGTCAAACCTGAACTTAGAGAAGACTGTGTTGAAGCCATTAATCAATTTATGCAACAGTATGGGAGTACTGAAATTGTCGTCACTAGTCGTATCAAAGACTACGAAGCTCTTTCTTCCAAGCTGCTATTGCAAGGTGCAATCCGCATTTTACCTTTAAGCAACGAACAGATTAAGCAATATTTGGATAAAGCTGGTAAAGAATTAGAAGCCGTAAAACATTTACTTCAGACAGATACCAAGTTACAGGAATTAGCTGAGTCACCCTTAACTCTCAGCGTAATGACACTGGCGTATAAAGGCAAAAAACTGGAAGAACTACCCCAAAAAGGTTCTGTGGTAGAACGTCGTCAGCATCTGTTCAATACTTATATTGAGCGGAGGTTTCAGCGCAAAAACCATAAATACCCCAAAGAACAGGTGATGCGATGGCTGAGTTGGCTAGCTTTTAAAATGTCTCAAGCATCTCAAACAGTTTTTTTGATTGAGCAAATGCAGCCTACTTGGTTGGAAACAAAAACTCAAAAAAGCCGCTATCGATATGGAAGTATGTTGGTCGGGGGTTTGGCTATCCTATTGATATTATGGCCAATTTATGGATATGACCCTCTTTATGGGTTAGGTCGGCAAGCAGTCGAACATCAGAGAGGGGGACTGATGAATGCATTAAGGTGGGGAATAGTTTTAGCGCCGATTTTCGGGTGGGGTGTAGCAGAAATCAAAACATATGAAACCCTGACATGGCCTTGGAAAAAAACATGGAATAATCTGATTCAAGGATTAATTAAAGGATTAAAGTGGGGATTGATTTTTGCACTCAGTTTAGCACCGCTTGGTGGTCTGTGGATTGGTTTGACAAGATGGCAAGCTTACGGAGGAGGAATATCAGGAATAGAGTGGGGGATACAATACGGGCTGAAGTGGGGGCTGAGTTTGGGTCTGTGTTTGGGTCTAATTGATGCCCTTAGAGGCTCTGAAATAGAAACAAAAACTATTCCCAATCAGGGTATTTGGAAATCCGCTAGCAATGCCGGGATTACTGGGTTAATTAGTTGGCTAATTTTGGTTCCGATTTATTTGTTTAATTCGCAGCTAATTTCTAATATTTATTGGGGACTAATTAGGGGGTTAGGAGATTGGTCGAAAAGCGGGCTGATTGAGATAGTTACTCCTACCCTAAGATGGGGGCTACTTTTAGGATTAATATTTGGTGGTGGCACAGCTTGTATAAGACATTTTACTTTACGTTTTATTCTTAACCGTAATAATTACATTCCTTGGAATTATGCCCACTTTCTCAACTACGCTAGCGAACTGGTTTTTCTGCAAAAAGTTGGCGGTGGCTACATCTTTATTCATCGTATGCTGCTAGAACATTTTGCTCAGATGTACAGGAATAATACAGCAAATAAGATAAGTTTAATAATTGCAGAAAATGAAAATAATCAACCTCTAACTCCAGTTCAAAATCATATTTTCTGTACTAATTGTGGGCAAAAAAATTTGACTAATAGCAATTTCTGTTCTAAATGTGGAACACCATTATAGCGGTTCCCGTTCTAGTGAAGTATACAAGGGCGATTTACCCTTTCTTTCCTTGGCGACCTTGGCTACTTGGCGGTTCGTTATTAAATAGAATAAGAAAATCATCCAAAAAAATGTAGAGACGTTACATGTAACGTCTCTACGCTAGGCAATAAATATTTTTATTTACCCCATTCCCCACTCCCCACTCCGGACTCCGGGTTAAGCCACACTCAAAAACCCATTCTCAATCAAAT
This sequence comes from Scytonematopsis contorta HA4267-MV1, assembly GCA_019359035.1. GTDB lineage: Bacteria > Cyanobacteriota > Cyanobacteriia > Cyanobacteriales > Nostocaceae > Scytonematopsis > Scytonematopsis contorta. Next base: position 178,003 of record JAHHIC010000084.1, read on the forward strand.
AAGCCGAATAGGTCATAAACAACCTCGCATCAAAAGCAGGACAAACAATACCACTACCAGCAAGAGCATCCAAAGTAGCCTGACAGCTAACCACAGGTCGTTGAGACTTCAAATACAAATCAGGAACAGTAAGTTTTTCATCAGACCAGCGTTGCAACAAGAAAGACCGCAACGTAAACAAAGGGTTATCCTCAGAAGTAATATTCATTAATTGCTTCTGCCATTCCTCATAAGGAACCACATCAATGGGAAAACCAAAAGAGCGCATTTGCTCAATTAAATCACTCAAAGGAACTGGTTCCGGATGTTGTAAATGGAAAGCGTGACCAATAGATTCCTTTTGTTTAGAAAGATGAACAATCGCTTTACTGACATAATCCACAGGTGAACCATCCAGCATATAATCCACATCAGGGAAACATCCCATTTGGATACAGCCTTTAATCACCAAATTGATAAAGTCATCAACATTACAAGCACCCGTTCGGCTATCTCCAGCAATTAACGGTGGTCTGTGGATAGTAACAGGAATTCCTCGGTTGTAAGCAATTTTCATTAATTTCTCAGCAACCCATTTAGTTTGGGAATATCCTAAAAATATCCCTTTCCAGTCTTCAAATACATCATCTTCTTTGACTTCCTTTCCAGCATAAAAAGGTGATTCAAAGATAGCTACACTGGAAACATAATGTACAGGTTTGAGTTTAATAGAACTTGCTAACCTTAATACCTCCTGAGTACCCAAAACATTAGGTACTTTCATGGCTGAATAGGGGTAAACATAGTTTAAGACAGCACCACTATGATACACAGCATCCAAATTGGCTGCTAGCATATCAAAGCCTTCTTCACTCAGACCCAAACGAGGTAAAGATAAATCCCCCAATAGAGGAATGATTCTATCGCTATTTTTTTCGTCCCAAATTCCATACCTTTGCAGGTTACGTCTAACTTTTATCTGAGCATCTGCAGTACTCTCGGCACGTACTAAACAATAAACATCAGCATCGGTTTGCTGCAACAGTTCATAGAGAATAAAAGCACCTAAAAAGCCTGTACCACCAGTCAAAAAGACGTTATTTAACTCACCCGTAGCTTTAGAAGTAGAAGCATCAGAACTAATACTGGGGTCGAGAACGCATTCAGCATCTAAATCTAACTCTAGAGTTGCAGCTTTAAAAACTGATACACCAGTAGATGTTCCCGTTAGCATTTGAGAATTAATTTCTGCGGATTCCTCAGCTAATCTTTGGGAAAGTGATTCAATAGTAGGATAATGCCACAGCATCACAGGTGATGGTTGAAAGCCTAACATACTCTCGATTTTACCAACAAGCACCATTGCCTGTGCTGAATTCAATCCGTAAGTTTCCAAATTGATGGTGATATCAACTTCTTCGGGTGTAATCTCCAGGACTTGAGCTAGTTGAGTAACTAACACATTTTGAATTTCTTCGGCTGTATAAGATTTTGCTAAGTTCATTTACTAATCTCCAATGTAGAGCAGTTTAATGTCGAAAAGTTGGGGTGATACTGGCTGTAGTCATCGGACATTTGTAATCCTTGTATTTGTAAAGTTTTTATGCGATACAAATAAGCAGCTCCAGTCATAATATGATTAGCCACATCAACAACTCGGCGATTACTGGCTTCAGCTAAATAAGAACCACGTACCCAGTCGTTGAAACTACCCATTGCAGGTCCACACCAAATTTGATAGTCAACTTCTCGTCCTTTTTCACCAGATTTAGACCATCGAGAAGATAATCCTAAATACCAACGGAAAAGTAATGCCATTTTAAATTTAGGATTTTTCAGAGCTTTAGATAGTTTTTCCGGGCTTGTTTGGGCTAAATAATCTTTAGTTGCGTCCCAAGCAGAATCCAAAGTTCTACGGAATATTTGTTTTTCTAATTTTTCTTTTTCGGCTTGCGGAATATCCTCAATTGAGTCATAATTTCTATAGACTTCATAAAGTTTTTGGGCGCGAAGTGGAAATAAAGTTCCCCGCTTCAAAACTTGTAGTTTAACCCCCATTTCAAACATATCCGCAGCGGGAGCCATCATCACATCAGGCATTTCCGCTTGTGCTAACAATTGTTTGGTATGTTCACAAGTTCCAGCTTCTACACAGGATTGATTAATTGAACCTGTAACTACATAAGCTGCACCCATCATGAAAGCTGCTAAGGCTGATTGTGGAGTGGCAATTCCACCAGCTACCCCTACTCGGATAGGTTTTTCATAATGATATTTTTCTTGAATTTCATTTTTTAGCGCAATAATAGAAGGAAGCAAACAAACCAGTGGACGGTTATCTGTATGTCCTCCAGAATCAGCTTCTGCGGTAATATCGTCTGCAAGGGGAATTTGCGCGGCTAAAGATGCTTGTAATTCTGTTATTAGCCCCTGTGTTACTAGTTCTTGTAACATTTTTGGTGGGGCTGGTTGCATAAATTTACTGGCAACTTCCCGACGAGAAATTTTAGCAATGACCTTATTTTTGATATCTATTTTATTATCGGGTGTTAAGCTTAGTCCTGCTGCGCGATAATAAACTATATTGGGAGTTAAGTCTAAGAACGCAGAAGCTTCGATAGTTCTTACCCCATATTTGAGGAATAAATCTACTGCTCCTCGTTCAATTTCCGGGTCGCTGGGACTATGAATTAAATTAACTGCGTAGGGTTCATTGGGTAAAGCTTGTTGAATTCGTTTAATAGCTGCTTCTAATTGATGGAGTGGTAAACCACCAGCACCAAAGGAAGCTAATATTTTTTCTTTTCCTAGAGCAATTACCATTTCTTCTGAAGCGATACCACCAGCCATTGCTCCGGTGGAATAGGCAAATTTTACCCCATGAAATGAAAGAAAATTTGGGTCACCAAGTTGTTGTAATCTAAGTGGAGGAACTGCTGTGAGTAATTCTAATTGTCCGATGTGTGCGTGTTCGGCAGGATATAAGTAACCATCATTAGTTACACCAATTTTGCCGCTGACTTTAACTACAAAGCAAGGTTTATCCAAGGTCAGTAGTTTTTCTTTAATACCTGCTTGGTCAAAAGATATAGAATCTAAAGAACCTTTCCAGAGCAGATTATGATTGTAGCAAGGAGTATAATATTCCAAAGAATTTTGATTTTTGGGTAGTACCGCATCTACGGTTTTCACAGTTGTTTGCCCTCAAATTGTTAATTATTAATTGGTAGAACTGACTTCTCACAGGGTGTTCAAGACCTATCCTCCGGTAAATCTTCTCCCCCTTCCCTCATAGGGAAGGGGGTTAGGGGGTTAGGTTCTTCGTATAGGTGGAAAATCTAGTCGCTGAGCAAATTTTCTACGCAGAGGAATTGTAGTTGGATGATTTCGCTCATTTGTTTGCTTGATTCGTTTCTTGCATTTAAGAATGCAGCATGTGCTTGATTTAGTTTGGAATTATTTTCGCTGACTGCTTGACATTGAGATATTTTATATTCAGATATACTAGCTGTATTGGTGATTTTTTCCAGCGTCGTATTTGACAGATTTGAAGAAGCTTCAGAAGCTATTGGTTGAGAAGTTTGGGGAATAGTCGCTATAGACTCAGAAGATGGTGATAATTCCAGAAAATTATGGGTTTTGCTCACAAAGTTTTTTAGTGTATTTTCGTCTTGCATAACTGGGGAAACTGGAGGTGGGGTGGAAACAGGAGGTAGATTAATTAGTTGTGGTGCTTCAGGTAATGGTGTATTTTCGGGTTGCTTAACTGTAAAATCGATATCTTGGAAAAGTTTCTTGTTCTCTTCGGTTAAGATTTTGGATGTAATGCTATCACCACCTAAGGAAACTTTTTTCACTGTTGCTTTAGGTTTAGTGATAATTTCTGATGGTTCGGGATACAGTAAAGATAAATCAACTGCTACTCGATGACTGGCTAATTTTGCCAGACCTTTAATAACAGAGCTATGGTCATCTGCTCCTCTTCTATTGAGTGCGACACAAAGATGGTCTTTGTCTTGAAGGATTTTTTCTATCCACCGAGAGCAAACTGTACCTGCACCTGTTTCAATAAATATTCTGGCTCCATCTTGGTAAACTTGATTAACTAGTCGCGGAAAGTCTAGCTGTGTGGTTAAGCATTTTGCCACACTATGTGCAATTGCTTCACTTTCTAGCTTGATTGGTGCGTAATCAGCAGAGGAGTAAAAGGCTATGTCTGATATATTTTGCGACTCTAAGGTATGCAGTTTTACTAATTCGTTGTACTCTGAACCCATTGGGTCGCAATGAATTAGGTGATTGAAGGGTGCGCTAAATGCATTACAACCCAGAGTTTTGATTACTCTTTGACAAGCTGCTGGTTCACCTGCGATTACTACTTCTTCGGGTGTACTGATTTGGGTGAGATAAGCGCGACTTTCTGATTTAACAGCTTCTTGCACTTGTTCTGCTGTTGCCATCAAAACATAAGTACCCCAAAGATTTTTGTCTTCTTGGCTATCAAATTGCTCTAATTTGATTGCTGGTAAAGACCAATATTCTCTTAAAGCGTTTTTGGCTCCAGATAATCTGTCCCCAAATAATGGTGATGAATTAAATCTATGAAGACCTTCTTCAAATTTATTCCATACACCCTGAGCTGACATCATGCTAGTTTCCCCTAAGCTATATCCAAAAGCAAATTTTGGTTTAACTTGGAAGTAGTCTTGGAGAATTATTGTAAAAATTCTGGCAATACCCATTTCTGTTTGTAGCATTACCAAAGCGTTATCTAGTAATTGCTTTTCTATGGTTTCCAGTTGTCGAGTTGTTAGTTTATCTAGACTTCTGGGGTAAAGCAATTTTTCAATATCCGCGATGACAGCGTAAATACTTTTAAGTACTATGTCATCATGCACTTTAGGAAATAATCTTCCTAAATCCCTAGCTATTCCCACGAAGGAATTAATTGCTGCTGGATAAACGAAAGCAACTTCTCCTACTTTACCCTGTGGTTTAGCTGTAAAATAACTACCCAGTGGTGTTTGCCATTCTTCACCCAATTCAAAGGCATTTTTTATACCTTTAAAGGCTGATTCAATTTCTCTAGCTAACTCTTTTTGGTTCCTTCCCAAAATTGCGATCGCAAATTTTGCGTCTTGACGATTTTGGAATTCCGCAAAAGTTTGGCTAGCGACTGCTGCTAAAGAGTGGGTATTTTTGATACTATTTTGTAGGTTACCCAACTCTTCCAATAAATGAGAGCGAGTATCGGCAGCGATAGGGAATAGATATAAAGGCATTTGCTGTAAATACCTATTTTTCTGAGTTTCTTGATTTGGTTGCTCCGATAAAATTAAGTGAGCGTAAGTTCCGTCCATTCCCATTCCGTTAATTGCTGCAACTCTACGGGTAATATTTTGACTTAGTAACCAAGGTCTTGATTCCGTAGCCACATAGAAGTGACTGTCTTTCCACAGTTCCTGATTTTTGTCCTGATGTTTAATTCCAGTCCACTTGGGAACAGCAGGAATATATTTGTGATAAACACACAGTGCTGTTTTTATGAGACTAGCGATACCGGAAGCGACATAAGTATGACCAATGTTAGATTTGACACTGCCAATAGCACAATTTAATTCACTTGATTGATGAGAATAACCCTTTAACAATCCTTGAATTTCCGCTTCATCATCCTCAGGAATTCCACTACCATAAACTTCCAGATAATTCACATCTCCAGGTTGAATTCCTGCTTGATTAAAAGCTGTTTGACAAGTTTGACTAACAGTAGAATCAAAACTAATAGCATCAATTACCGCATAAATACGATTTGCTTGTTTTTGAGCAAAATCATAACGCTTTAAAACGACTGCTCCAGCACCTTCACCAACCGACCATCCATTAGCTTTCTGGTCATATGCTAAAGTATTGACACCTGTATTTATCTGTGATTGTTGACTGCGTAACAAAACATTTTCTAGACCACCAGCTAAATCTACAGCACCAACTAAAACAGCATCAGCTTCCCCAGTTGTTAATAAATGCTGAGCTATTTCTAAAGCTTTGAAAGTGGAATTTTCACCTGAAGAAATAGTGAATGTTGCTCCCGAAAAATCCCAGAGCGAGGAGATGCGACTAGCCATAACATTAGAAATATAGCTAACAAACTCACTCAATTCCACCGGATGATGAATTCCATCTTTAACAATTGTCTCTAGCTGAGCAATTTTTTCGGATGGTAAACAAATCTCCCCAGCATTTAAACCTTCTTTAATTTGCCAAGACAAATTCCATCTTTGTTGCAGTTGATGCACAGAAAACTCAGTTTCCGCAGCAATAATTACCGCAACATTTCCACCTTCTTTAATGGACGCATCTTTCAACGCTCGTTCTGCGACCTTCAACAATAAAAGTTGTTGTGGGTTCAGCTTGTCTAATTCATTAGGTGGAATTTTACTAGACAAAGTATCAAGTTCAAAATCTTGAATATAAGCCCCACTGGGAGCCTTTCCTTCTGGTAAATTATACTGCTTCAGTAAACTTTCAACATTTTCTATACCAGTCCATCTATTTTCTGGTAAAGGGATAAACTGTTGTTTACCTTCATAAATACTCCGTTCAAAAGCATCCAACCCGTTACATCCACCAAAAAAGGCATCCATACCAACGATTGCCATCTTCGCAGGCTTTAAAGCAGGTTGTAAAGGTTTATGAGCTTCAGCTTTCCCGATAGTACTTCCTTGCTCAACAATCATATGAGCATTAGTACCACCAAACCCGAAAGCACTAATAGCAGCCCGTTTTACAGAATTTTTATTTAGCCAAGGTGTATTGCTTCTAACAATGCTCTCTGATGAAATGATATTATTACTATTCCCAACAGATTCATTGATATTGATTGTTGCGGGAATAACACCTTCAGCCATACTCAACAAAACTTTCATTAAACTGACCCCACCAGCACCGACTAACAAATGTCCCACATTTGCTTTTACCGCACCAACTAAAGGTTGTGCTTGATGCTGACTGAAGAAAGTTTCTATCGAGTTAAATTCTGTTGTGTCACCTAGTAAAGTACCAGTAGCGTGACATTCTAAGTAATCAATATCTTGGGGATTAATTTGTGCTTCTTTATAAGCTCGTTCAAATGATAAAACTTGTCCTTTAGCACTAGGACTTAACAAATGCTTCCCTTTACCATCATTAGAAAGTCCATTCCCTAGAATAGTCGCATAAATTTTATCTCCATCCCTGACAGCATCACTGTATCTTTTCAGCACAAACATTCCTGCTCCCTCTGCGGTCATAATTCCGCGAGAGTTTTTATCGAAGGGACGACTAATATCATTATCTTCTGGATAAGCTTGAATACCAGAAAATAACATCCTTAAAAATAGAGGGTCAGAACAACTAATTCCACCCGCTAACATTAAATCAGCTTTGTGCGTCCATAAATAATGAGAAGCAAGTTTTATAGAATACAACGGTGACGAACAAGCCGCGTCTATGCAAAAATTAATATTAGATAAAGAAAGAGCTTTGGCGATGACAGCAGCAGGTAAACCGGATATCATCGCATTATGGTTTGATGCTTGTCCGGATGTAAAGAAAGAAGGAAAGGCGAATTCTTTTTGATGTAATAATTCTTTGATAGCGGGTGTTAAAACCTGCTGATACATCGGAGCAAAGATTTGATTTGAATATTTTGTTGGTAAAGAAAGAGCGCCTAATATTACCCCACATTTTTCCCTGTTTTTTGCATCGTTTAAATAACCACTATGTTGTAGTGCTTCCTTAGCCGTATATAAAGACCATTTAAAAGTATTGTCCAAAGTTTCTAAAAATTCTGGAGGTATTTGATACCCAGTAGCATCAAATTGAAAATCGCGGATAAAAGCACCTTTTAAAGAATAAATTTTATCCGGTTTACCTTTGGTTTGCTCGTAAAATATTTCGGGGTCTACACCAATTTCTTGAGCTGTTACCGAAGAAGTAGAATCTTTACCGTGAAGTAGATTTTGCCAAAAATCATCAGGAGTTTTAGCATCGGGAAATAAACAAGAGAATCCGATAATTGCGATTTTTTCCATAACTCTGAATTTTAAGTTGTGAGTTTTGATGAAATACACCTTACAAAAGTTTTGGTGAAAGATACCAGGGCGGGCAGGGATGCCCACCCCACAAGAGTTAGATTTTTTATTCAGTACTTCACTCAATTGAGACTACTGTATTGTGGGGTGGGCTTCCAGCCCGCCCTGATTTGTATGAATGTTGGCAATACCAAATTGGGAAGGTTTTATTTTTTTCCCTGCATTAATTTGAGGGGAAGAATTATTCCTTTTGTCCCTATAATTTGTGAATAAATTTTCCCATTGATGTCGTGAATAAAGAAATCAGCGCTAATGCTACTTGACTTTTTCTCCCTGACTTCACAAGAAACATAGAATGATTCGTTACATGGTATTCTGGCAAATTGTTCGTATGCTTCTTGCTGTCCAGGTAAACAGACTTCTTTATGAAAATGAGTTAACCAAATCCATAAAGGATGGGTGCTGAGGTCAGTCGCAAAGCCGTTAACCCAATCTATGGGAAATTGTCCTTGATTTACTTTGCCTATATCTTGCCAAAAACATTCAGTGGTGATTTTTTCAGGTGTAATATTGATAACTCTCTTTATTCCTTGAAAAGATAGACCATGAAATAATGATAAATCTCCATTTTGATATAAGGATTTACCTGTATCTGTGATTATGTTATCCTCAATTAGATTCAGAGATTCGTAAGTTGGTGCTTCTGGAATATCTCGCATTAGTTTAGTGCGAGCGCTGAAATGGTACTTTATTTTCCCTTCAGGTGTTTTACTCCATATTTTACCGACAAATTCGATTTCAAAAGTATTAATGTTTTTGGAAATTTCTTCCAAGTCGAGAAAATATTCATCAGCTAGGGTTTCGTTAAAGGTGATTCCTTTCAAAAACCGAAAATCTGATAATAAGAATGTTTTGTACCCTGGATATAAACTTTGACAACTGTCAGAAATCCAAGATGAGGCACAAGTTGCTGGTAAAACTGGATTTCCTGCTATTACATGGTCATGTAAAAATGGGTTTGCTTCTAGTGTGAGCTTTCTTCGCAAACGATAGGTTTTTAATTCAGTAGTTAAAGGTGCAGCAGGTGGTATTAATGGACTACCAATAATTACTTGTGTAGTATCTATACGCTTGGGGTTAAGTTCTTTTACTAGCATTTGCGTACCTACATCCACCGGAATTATTTCTATGCCACGTCGAGCAAATTCTTTTTTTAATTCTGGTGTTACCATTCCACTATCCCAACCACCCCAATTAATAGCCACAACGTGACATTCTGGATATTTTTGTTTGATTAAATGGGCAGATTTATTGAGGACTTCGTTGGCAAGTGCGTAGTCAGCTTGTCCTATATTACCGTAAAATCCTGCGATGGAAGAAAATAAAACTAAATGTTTGAGTTGATTTGGGTTTACACAGGCAAGAATATTTTCTAAACCCTGAACTTTAGTACTATAAACTTTTTCAAAGTCCTGTTCGGTTTTCTTTTCAATTAATTTGTCTGCTAAGTTTCCTGCTCCGTGGATAACTCCGGTAATATTTCCGATTTGTTGTACAACTTTTGTGAGTTTTTCTGTTAATTCTGCTGCATTTGTGACATCGACATCAAGATATTCAACTTCTGCTCCTGTTTGTTTAATTTCAGCTAAGTTTTGTTTTATTTCGCGGCTAGATGCTATCTTGTTATATATCTTTTGTACGCCAATAGGAGTTGGTTTTTCACCCGATACAATTAGGTGCTCCATGATGCGTTTTTTTAATATAGGTTCTTCAAAACAATCTTTTGCCCATTCTGGTTCTGTTTCTAACAGTGCTGAGCGACCTAAAAGGATGAATTTACATGGTTGGTTTTTTGCTAATTTGATGGCACATTGTGCTGTAATACCTTTTGCTCCACCACTAACTAAAAAGACTGCAGGTGAGGTGATTGCTGTTTTTGTTGTCATACGTTTTCTAGATTATTTGCAAATATAAGATTACGGGTCTCACGCAAAGCCGCAAAGACGCAAAGGAAGAGTTTATGCGATTTCAGGTACGAAATCTCATCATAGAAGTTGTGTAATTGTAATAGTATTAAGATTATTTATTTACATCTAAACCAATTAGCGATTACCAATTACCAATTACCAATTACCTATCATCAATTACCATTTCTATAGTTTCTTGATGGTTGGGAATTATCTCTCGGATTATCATTGGGATTTGTAGGATTATTTTGAGAAGAATTACTTGTTGCTAGAAGTATCATAATAAATACGCCAAAAATACCAGCTGCAATTAGTGGTATCAATTTATTTACGTCTGACGAGGATAAAGGAGAAGATGAGGAAGAGGGAGATTTAGAGGATGAGGAAGATGAGGAAGATGAGGGGGATTTGGAAGATGAGGATGATGAGGATGATGGGGAGGATTTGGAAGATGAAGAAGATGAGGATGATGAGAAAGATGAGGGGGATGATGATGATGAAAAAGATGAAGGGGGCGAAACTGGTGATGAATTATCTGGGTTACCAAGACGAATATCACCTAGGTCTTTTTGGTTTGGTATAAGTTTTAGTTGGGAAGTATATGTGGGATAACCTTTCGCTTCTATAATTACTCTTCCCAAAATATTTTCTTTGCTATCAGAGTTAACTGTAAATCTAAAAATTCCTTCTAAGTCTGTTTGAGTCACAACAGAAAAGAAGTCAGAATTAACTGAAATTCTTGCGTCTTTAATAGGTGCTTGGTTTTTGCGGTCAAGGACACGACCAATATAATGTACCTTCTCGTTCTTTGACATATATTTTAACTACTATAACAATATTTTTGTTCTAGGTTCGTAGTCGCGCTTTAGCGCCAAGAAATATATTAATTGAGGGCTAAAGCCCAACTACGAACCTTTGTTGAGGGCTAAAGCCCAACTACGAACCTTTGTTGAGGGCTAAAGCCCAACTACGAACCTTTTAGCTTTTACCAAGGACACTGGTAAGTGTTACTCTCCCGTATGAACCATAAGCCACTTCGGTGAGGTAACGGTTATTATCGTGAAGTTCAGCAATTATTAAATGTGCTGACTGTTCTGCATCTAGTTTTGGATTTAAATCAATTGCTCTACAAAATACTCTTGACCATTCCCAAACTAGTGTTTTTGTTAGTCCGAATAGACCTGCTCCAATGGCTCCAAAATTAACTTTTTGTTCGAGTCCAAAGGCTCCGTCAAGACGAACAACAGTGCAAAAACAACTGCGTCCGTGATTGGCAGCTTCATTCAGAGATTTTTTCAGGTGTTTTGCCATCAAAAATACTTGTTTCACAATAGCCTTCTCTTGTGGGGAAAAGAGTATTTCTTGATTGTCGTCTCCTACAAATAGTGGATGAATATGAATAAATGCTCCTACCTGTCCGTAGTCAGTCGCAATTGTTGTCAGTTGTTTTTGTAGATGCTCTTCACTCATTTCTGTTAGTGTTATGCGCTGAATTCCTTCTGGTAAAAGCGATTTGTTGGGAACCAGAGATGGTGGAAAGTTTAAGACTACTACTTTCCAACCAAGCTCTGTTAGTGATTGAACGGCGGAGGTGGTGGTAGAAGTTCCATCATCTGTGATTACAGCGACGTACCCTTGTGGTAACTGAAATTCCAGAAAGTCTGGTTCTGGTAAGTATTGTAGTTGAACTGGACGACGTTGAATTTTGTGATTTACTGACTCACACTCATCGTCTGTTTCAGGCTGGAATTTTTTTTTTGAGTACCACCAGATTTTTGCAGGTACTCCACAATTTGACCGATGGTGCGTAACTCTGATAATTCCTCCAAGTTATCGGGTTTTGGTAGTGCGGGGTGCATTTCTTGTAATGCTCCCATAATTTCCACCCGTTTAATGGAGTCGATACCTAAGTCGGCTTCCATGTCCATGTCGAGTTCGAGCATTTCTACTGGATAACCAGTCTTTTCACTAGTGATGTTCAATATGTCTTGAGCCAAGTTGGACAAGTCAATATCTACTATCGCTGTTACTTCTATATTAGCGGGTAGAGTTTCTTGTGGACTTTCTTGCAGGCTTTCCTCGATTGGAGTAAAGCTGTTATTAACTATGACTTCTGGGACTGATACAGTAGGGCTTGTTTCTATTGTTTCTACTGTTTCTGTAATTATTTCTGCTTCTCCAATGCTGATTACTGAAGCATTCCCAGTAGAATTATCAGTGGTACTCTTTTGTAAATACTCAACAATTTGACCAATCGTGCGTAACTCTGACAACTCTTCAAGGTTTTCTGGCTTAGGTAGGTCGGGATACATTTCTTGCAATGCACCCATAATTTCTACACGCTTAATAGAGTCGATACCTAAGTCTGCTTCCATGTCCATATCGAGTTCCAACATTTCTATTGGATAACCCGTTTTTTCACTGGTGATTGTTAACAAACTTGTTGCTAAATCTGAAGTTGCGATGCTGAGGTTTGGAACAGTTGTTATAGAAGTAGAAACTGGTTTGGCTTCTGGTTTGACTTCTGGAGCAGGAAGGGGTTTTTGTTCAATAAGAGGTGCTGTTTTTTCTTTTTCTACTGTTTCTACAGTTTCTTCTTTTTCTACTGTTTTTACAGTTTCTACAGTTTCTAAAATTGGTGCTTCTATTACTTTGGCTACAGGTTGCACTATAGGTTGTGCTACAGATGCGGTATTGTTTTCTACTACTTTAGGTGCTGTAGGTGTTGCGGGTGTTGGAACTGTGGGTAGAGCAACTGACTGTTGTGGTTTTAAAGATACAGTTAAAGCGGTAGCATTTGCTGCTGCTAAGGATGCTTGTCCACCACCTGTTTGTTTAACAACTATTTGACCATATTCTTGCTGCATCAATTGGAAAAACTTTTGATTGTATTCCACTTGATGTTGTAAGTATTGCTCGTGGATACGGAGAGTTTCACCTTGTTGATTGTGAAATTGCGACATGCTCCGCTCCAGGTTTTGCATGAGGACTGGTTTGAGGTCGCTCGCTGCTTCTGGTAAGGAGGTCGCGTTGTGCAACAGGGTATTTTGCTGTTGCATCAATACAAAAAAGGTTTTGACGTATTCTATTTGATGGTTTAAATATGTTCCGTGGATTTGCAGATTCTCGCTTTGTGTTTGTTGGAACTGTCCCAGTAAATATTCTAAACCTTGTAGGACTTGTTGCTGAGTTTGTTGGTGAATTGTAGATTTTTCTGATTTTACTTCCATCTTTGTCTCCTGGAAATTAGGGGAGTGGGTAGAGACGCGATTAATCGCGTCTCTACGGGTTTTGTTGTGTCCGTTTTGTCCATTGGTGTGGTGTCCGTTTTGTCCGTTGGTGTGGGGAGATATTTCTGTGATAGGGGATGTGTTTAGGGTTTTTAATGTTGGGGTTGGATTTGGAGTTGGATTTAGGGTTGGATTTGGGGTTGGTAGTGGTGCAATTTTACCGACTTTGTGTCCATTTTCTAAAGCTTTTGTGAATACGGCTTTACTTTTTTCTGTTTTGTAAGCAGCACCGTTTAAGCTTACTGTTAATTTGTTGTTGGCTTTGGTAGTTTTAGGCAGTTTCGCTGGAATTTGATACGGGTCGAGGTTTTTTAATGCTAATCCTGCGACTTTTAGTTGAATTACTGCTTCCCTTAATGCTCTGTCGCTGTCTTTTTGTCCTGAGGGGTTTAATGCGACTGCTAAATGTGGACGTGTACCAAGAATATCTTTGACTAAGTTTGTCAGAATTTTTCTGGGGCCAAATTCAACGAAGCAGTAACCACCGGAACCGTAGATTGTTTCTATTTCTTGTTTAAACAGCACTGGATTGCTCAAGTGAGTTTCTAAGATTTTTTGAATAACTGCGGGTTCGTTAGGATAGGGTTTACCAGTGACGTTGGTATAAACTGGTAGCTGCGGGTGCTGGAAGGTGACGTTTTTGATTGCGTTAACGAAAGCTTTTTCGGCAAAGGCTATTAATGGTGTATGGAAAGCTGCGGATACTGGCAGTACAATACCGCTGATTCCTTGTTGTTTTAAAGCCTGTTGCACTTTATAAATTTCTGCTGTTGCACCTGCTAGTACTACTTGATTAGGAGAGTTCAGGTTAGCGATACTAACATGGGGGTAATTTTTGAGGATATCTTGTACTTTTTTGACATCCTCTTTGACTGCGAGCATTGTTCCTGCATCGTAGTTAGGGTCTTTTGGTGATGCCATTGCCTGTCCCCGCGATTTCACGAGCATACAGTAATCTTCATCACTTAATGCACCCGCAGCCCATAATGCTGTTAGTTCTCCAAAGCTATGTCCAGCAGTAAAGTCGGGTTGGAATCCTGCTTGTTGCAAAATTTTGAACAGTCCTGCACTCAACATCCCAATAGCTGGTTGAGCATATTCGGTACGTTGTAAATTTGCTGCTTGAGCTTCTTTTTCGCTGGAGTTGAATACGGGTGCTGGGAAGACAACTTCTGATACAGGCTGCTGTTTGTCTTTAATAAACAGGCTATCCATATAACCGTAAAGACTACGCAGCACTGGGAAATTCATTACTAATTCTCGCCCCATTTCCAAGTATTGCGAACCTTGTCCAGAAAATAGCGCGACAACTTTACCTTTTAATTCCATCCCCGAAGCGCGATAATGAATACCTTGGGGATGTTCCCAAGAAGGAGAAGAAGGTTTGTTTTTTAATAAGTCGATAGTGATTTGCAAGAATTTTCGAGCTTCTTGACTGGAGTCAGCAACAAATCCAACTCGTGCAGCCGTTAAAGGAATTTCTAATGATTTGCTATTCTCTGTTAATTCTGCAAAATGGGTGTCTTCATTCTCTGATAGCAAATTGCTCAAAACTTCTTCGCACTTCACTAACAATTGTGCTGGTGTTTCTGCAAACAGTAATACCTCGTATGGAGTCGGAGTTAAACGGTAGGGTTGTTCGTGTTCAGCTTGATATTCTTCCAAAACTACGTGATAGTTAGTACCACCAAAACCAAAGGAACTGACACCTGCACGTCTAGGAGCTTCACCTTCTGCACGAATCCAAGGACGAGTCTCTGTATTTAAATAGAAGGAGGAATTTTCAATATCTAGTTTGGGGTTGGGTTCGGTAATATTAATTGTAGGTGGCAATACTTTGTGATGTAAAGCCAGTATTGTTTTAATCATACTTGCCGCACCCGCTGCTGCTTTAGTATGTCCAATTTGAGATTTAACACTACCTAAGGCAATATGCTGTTGTTTGCTGTCTGACTCTGCAAAAAAGCTCTTCAAAGAAGCAAATTCTGTAGGGTCTCCAGCCATTGTACCGGTACCGTGGGCTTCTATCAAACCAACTGTTTCAGGAGCAAAACCTGCGTCTTCATAGGCACGTCGCAAAGCCATTACTTGTCCTTCTTTACGAGGAGCGTAAATGCTCTTGTAGCGTCCGTCACTGGAAGTTCCCAATCCTTTGACTACTGCGTAAATTTTATCACCGTCTCGTACTGCATCATCTAGGCGTTTTAGAAGAATCATTCCTAGACCTTCACCTAACATCATCCCATCAGATTTAGCATCAAAAGGTCTGACTTTATCACCAGGGGTAACAGCGGGTGTTTTGCTGAAAGAAATATAAGCCATGATGGAATTATCAGTATCCACCCCACCAGTGAGCATCATATCGCTACGATACTCAACAAGTTCACTGACAGCCATTTTTAACGCAGCAAAGGAACTTGCACAAGCAGCATCAACTGTACAGTTTATTCCACCGAAATTTAGACGATTGGCAATACGTCCAGAGACAACGTTGGCTAACATCCCAGGGAAAGCGTTTTCATCCCATTTTACGTAAGCACTTTGAATTTTTTCAATAATTTTTTGGGTATCTTCATCAGATAAACCACTGTTTTTTAATACTTTTTCCCACAGTGGATACTCTAGACGCGCAGCAAGAGGCATTGCTAATTGTTTCCCTTGGGCTATTTGCACCTTATTTATATTATAAAATCCTGGAATTCGCCTCAGTTCAAGGATTATGAAAGATTTATCAAAGGCGTTAGGGTATTGTCGGGTTAGTACGCAACGTCAACACACAGAAGGTCATGGTTTAGAGCGGTACATTCAAAAGTTAAAGGAGTACGGACTAAGTGATGACCAAATTCATTGGGATATAGAGTCAGGTGCTAGTGAAAAACGTAAAGGTTATAACCGAGTATTGGAATTGGTGCGTACTGGTACAGTAAATAAAATCATTGTTCCTTGTTTTGATAGATTTACTCGGTCAGCATTAGGATGGGAAGTTGCTAAAAATGAGTTACAACAGTTTGGGGTAGAGTTGGTATTTTTGGATGGTGGTAGCCTAGATTTAGATACCCCAGAAGGAATTTTTACCAGTAGAATACTTGCTGCGATGTCGGCTCAGGTTAGGGATAAAAATAAGTACAACGCGACTCAAGGTGCTAGGTTTTTTCGCGACAAGCGCAAAATTTATAAAGCTATTTTTGGATTTGTTAAAGTTGGGGACACCGTTGAACCAAATAAAAAAGAGTATCGTAATACTGGAAAAACTTATGCTTTAGTCGCGAGAGAAGCAATCATCATGTTTTTAGACTCTGGTGAGATAGGTGGAACTATCCGACAGTTAGTAGCAAAGTATGGGGTAGAACGAGTTAGTAATCAAAATTATGATGATTTTCCACGTGATATATCAAGTTTTAGAAGATGGTTAATGAATCCACAATTAGCTGGAATGATTTGTTATTATCCAACCGATAAATATCGTCGAACTGTGGTTAAAGGTAGCCATGAGGGAATCATTTCGATTGATGAATATAATGAAATACTCAGGATTTTATCTTTACGTCCATCTGTTAGACATTCCCCGAATAATCCGTTATCTGGATTAGTTTATTGTGCTGCTTGTGGTTCCAAAATGGAAATGCATTCAAATGTTAGTAACGGGATTCGCTACGAACACTTTAGGTGTCAAGGTTACTACAATAAGCCCGGTCGTTTAAAAATTTGTAGTATCAAAAAGTACTTTAAGGTAGATGCGACTATTAAATCCTGCATTAAAATTTTACAGAAGCATTCTCAAGAAATAGGTTATGGATATCTTCAACAGACTGACGTTAGATTACCTGCGGAAGTTGTTGACTTGCAACAGCAAATTCTGGAATTAAAGCGCAGATGTGACCCTGATTTACAAAGTGCAATTGATGCTAAGGAATTACGATTAGAGAATTTACTTATCGCATTAGAATTAAACTCGGTGGTAGATGCTACCAGGAATGAGATTTTAAAGAGCGTTGCAAGTAACAGTGATTTTTGGGAATCTGCTACCAGGGAAGAATTCACCGCGATTTTTCACGAATTAATCGATAAGGTTGTTTGCTCTTTGGTAGATGGTGAGCAAGTTTTTTTGGCATTACTCAAAATTTGATTACGCTCTTCTTCTGGTAAGGATGCTAGGTATCTTTCAGCAATTTGCCAGAGGATATCTGAGGTTCTTCTACTGAATTTCATAATTTTGATGTAGCGCTGAATTTGATGATAGTTGGAAGGGGAAATATTTTTGTTAGCTGCGAGCGATTTTAGATTTTTATTATGAATGCAACAACTAGGCTTTCCATAATGTTGCAAGTTTATCCTGGGATATGCGCTGGTAAGCTATTCTACATTTCTACATTTAAGTTGCATATTGGGCTATTCTACATTTAGGTTGCAGTATATGAGGGCAGGCAAGGATGCCCACCCCACAAGAGATGTAAAATTCGATATTATCTAGTTTAGATATGAAACAGCTTGAAAGGTAATTTATAAAGTAAATATTAAGTCTATAAAAGCGATGGGTTACGGCGCTTCATACAACTTTAAGAACCTCTAACTAAGTTCTACAAATGCGCCTAACCCATCCTACGTTAATTTAACTTTTACTTTATAAATCACCTTTTACGCAGTAGCCAATTAATTGACTGGGGCTTAAATATCTTAGGTTGTAAAAACTACTTCATGTAATGTTTTTTGATACTCGTTATTTGCCAAATCCAACATTTCCTCAAAAATGGATGAGAAAGGACGATTTTCATCCATTGTTGTATACTCTTCCAATGAGTTCCAATGTCCAAAATTAATGCAGCGCCATCCATCAAGGCTGCGATGAGCGTGAGTTGAAATTAGTCCTGATTGTCCCGAAACCATTTCTAGTGCTTGACGAAATAGCTCGACAAAACGAGTTTGATTTTCAGGTTGCTTCATCTTGAAAATTCCGAAGTTAATGAGTCCATTCATACTCGGCTTTAACTCTAAAACACTATTTGATGGTTCGGAAGCAAAGATGTCAAACAAGTGAACGTCAGGAACAGAAAAACCTGTGAGGGGTTGGGTAGCAATGTAAGATTCTTGATTTGTCCATTGAACGTAACTTGTGACCCTTAGCCCATCGCGACTGCGAAGAACTGTACCGGAAACAAATCCTGGCTTACCTTTGAGATTTGACTCAATGTTTTGAATTGCACTTTCTACTAAACTTGCTTGGCTTTCTGGCTCTACCGGAAATATAGCAAATTCGGATAATAAAGCATTTGCTTTTTTGATAATAGGCATTTACAACCTCACAGAGATACAAAAATACTAAATTGGTTGTTATAAACTAGGGGTATTTTACACCTGCGAGAGCATCCATTGGTGTGTGAAATTATGTAAACTTTTAATTGATTCTTTTTTTGCTGGAAGACATTATGAGTCAAGATGCAGTGTTAGTTGTTAAAAAGTACTATGATGCATTAGCGAAGGGAGATATGGAGCAGTTACTTGCTGTTGCTGCTGCAGATATTATCCTAGAAGAAGCGTCTTCTTTACCTTACGCTGGAATTTATCAAGGACATCAAGGTTGGATGGAATTTGGCGCGGCTTTTAATACAGTTTGGCAAGATGCAGCTATTACAGTTGATAGTATTAATGATGCTGGCCACTATGTAATTGGATTGGCGCGTTTAAGCGCAAAATCCAGAAGCACCCTTAAGAGTATAGAAATGCCATTAGCTGAATTATTTTGGGTTGTAGATGGTAAGATTAAACGGCTGATACCTTTTTATTGGGATACTGCTGCAGTGTTAAAGGTTCTTGAGTAATCTCGGATTTGTTTTCGCTATTTAAGATTAAATTTATCAAGTTTTTTGGTTTGTTACTGAGAACTTGGCGAAAATAAATTGGCATTGTAAAGTTCAATAACACTTGATTAATTCTTAACTAACGCCGCTTTATATTCTTAAATAAACAATTCTGGAGAGACATTAAAAAAAATCTCTAAAGCCTTTGCTTGAGCTTTGCTAATTGAACGTTTACCATTGAAAATTTCTGAAACAACGCCTTTTGAACCGATGATTCCTACTAAATCAGATTGCTTAATTTCTCTTGCGTCCATTAAATGTTGGAGAATTAAATGGGGAGATGATTCACCCATCGGATGATTTTGACTTTCATATTCTTCTATTAACCTCACCAAAATTTGTAATAACGCTGTTTGTTCGGGTGAGCGATTTTTATTACCTATTAATTGTTCAACATCAGCCAGCATTCTGTCATAATCTTCTTCAGAGTTGATGACTTGAGGTTGATATTCGGCTAAAAGTTTACCGTAAACATTTTTGTCGAAAGCTAGGGACATCTCTCTTTACCTCTTTTACTACCGTTCAAATTAAGACTAAAGAAATATAGTTGTTCTAATTTACTGATTCAAAAATAAGGGTTATTTTTCCACTTATCCTTATTATAGTCGGCATGAGTTAAAAGGTATTTATAGCATATTGTTTGGGTTTGATAGTCAATATCTACAATTAGGCGATATTCGTTACCTTTGATATTGAATACTGTAAAATTTCCCCCCGCATCAGCTGATGAGTAAACTTGCCTTACATCTTCTAAATTTTGCCATGATGCATATTTCACAACACGATACCAAGCTTCTACTGGCTCAATTACATCTGGATATCTTGCAGCATCAACACGTAAATTACGAATACTCATTAGATGCATAAAATATTTTTCGCATATTCTTGGTAGTATCAGGTTTTAAATAACGATATTTTGGTAGAGTAATAAAGTCAGTAGATAAAAAGCCGGGATATGGAGAGACTATTCGATGACGGGTACTATTGGCGATAAACAGCTGTCGAGAATAGTTTTAAAAGGTTTCAAATCTATTGCCCAGTGTGACCTTGAACTATTCAAACTTAACCTATTAATTGGCGCAAATGGTGCAGGAAAATCCAACTTTATTGGATTTTTTCGCATGGTACAGCAGTTGCTTGACCTGAACCTACAAGTATTTGTTAGCCGTCAGGGTGGTCCAGACGCGCTATTGCACTTCGGGCGAAAAACCACAGAACAATTGGATTTTCAGCTATATTTTGGCAATAACAGCTACGTTGCGACACTAGAACCAACTAGGGACAACCGTCTGATGTTTGCGAGGGAGTCCTTCTGGTGGAACTTGACCGGGGAGCGTGAAATAGGAAAAGGGCATTTTGAGACGCTGGCACTCAGCGGCACGGGGACAAAAATGGACAGTTATGTTGTGCCTGTCATGAAACAGTGGCGAGTGTATCATTTTCATGACACTAGCGATAGCGCCTACATCAAGCAGTCGCACGGTATCAATGACAACGCCTACCTGCGCCCTGATGCGCGGAATCTTGCAGCTTTCCTGTATCGGTTGCGCGTGAGCTACCCAGCATCCTATCAAAAAATCGTTAAAACTATCCGCCTTGTTGCCCCCTTCTTTGGAGACTTTTACCTACGTCCTTCCCCACAAAACACGGAAGTTATCGAACTAGAATGGTTTGAACTGGGGCAGGATATTCCCTTTAAAGCTCATATACTTTCGGATGGAACATTACGTTTCATGTGTCTAGCAACAGTTTTTTTGCAACCGTCCGAGCTTCAGCCAGAGACAATTTTAGTTGATGAGCCAGAATTGGGACTCCATCCTTATGCCATCACCGTCCTGGCATCATTAATACGGACAACTGACAAACAGGTCATTGTTTCCATCCAGTCCGTAGAATTGCTCAACGAATTTGATGCTAAGGATGTTATTGTTGTTGACCGTATAGATGGCCAGTCGGTGCTTCGTAGGTTGAATCAGCAGGAGTTAGAGGGGTGGCTTGAGGAATATAGTTTGGGTGAGCTGTGGAAGAAGAACGTCTTGGGTGGGAGACCTTCACGATGATTCGAGTCAATGTTTTTGTTGAGGGACAAACCGAGGAAACATTCGTGAGGGAACTGCTCTACGGGTATTTTCAAGAGAAAAATATATACCTTAACCCGATT
This sequence comes from Scytonematopsis contorta HA4267-MV1, assembly GCA_019359035.1. GTDB lineage: Bacteria > Cyanobacteriota > Cyanobacteriia > Cyanobacteriales > Nostocaceae > Scytonematopsis > Scytonematopsis contorta. Next base: position 199,327 of record JAHHIC010000084.1, read on the forward strand.
TTAGTAAAAACCAGCGCAACGGGGAAGGGGGGTGTGGTGAGTTATGCGAAAATCAAGCCGCAGTTACATCGCAAGTGCCTTGAAGATAAAACAGCGATAGTCACCACGATGTTCGATTTGTACGCCTTACCTAATGATTTCCCAGGTAGCGATTCCTTGCCAAAAACCAGCGACCCGTTCCAGAAGGCAGAATATCTGGAAATTGAGATGGGTAAGGATATCGGTCAAAAGAATTTCATCCCCAATTTGCTGGTTCACGAGTTTGAAGGGTTGTTGTATAGCAACCCACAAGCGTTTGCTGGATGGTTTGGTGAAAGTGTCGTAAGTATTTTACAAGCTGAACGAGAGGCTTTTCCTTCCCCTGAGCATATTAACGATAGTCCCCTAACCGCACCATCAAAACGCATCCGCAATTATTGTGAGGGATACGACAAACCCCTGCACGGTTCGTTACTTGCTATTGATATTGGGCTGGATACGATACGTCGGGAATGCCAACATTTTAACCAGTGGCTGGTGCGACTTGAGGCTATAACTTCAGTTCTCTAAGGTTAATGCTTTCTTCCCTTGGCTATCTTGGCTACTTGGCGGTTCGTCATTAATTCACAATTTTCACGAATGATTATACCATTATCACCCAACACCAAAAAACGGTTACTAACCGCATTTAGGGTCTGATTTTTGAAAGAGACTTCTAAGTGCTCGAAGCGCTTAAAGTTTTTTATCAGAATAGATTCAACTTTCATGCAAATTTACCCTTTTCAGCGGTTGCATAAATGCAAAGCAACATTAGAGCTACTAACAAAGTAGCAAAAATTTGCCATTTGAATTCGAGAAATTAACGTTTTAACTCACTTCGATGGAAAACGATACCGACCTGGATAGTAAAAAGTATCAATTTACTCCTAATAATTTCATTGCTGCGGGAGCTTAGTTAAAATAAGGTTACTCCCACCTCACAAATCAAAACCTATGACCTACACTCCCCCCAAACTCTTTACTTTTGAGCAATTTATAGCCGAATATGGGGATAACCCCCGCTACGAACTCATTGACGGAGAATTACGTGACATGGAACCAACTGGTCTTCATGAAGAAGTTTCCGGAAATATTGCTGGTAGAATTTATGCTGAAATTCTTCATGATAATTTAAATTGGCTGATTCCAAAAAGTTGTTTGATTAAGCCACCTGCGGCTGAAGCTACAGCACTACGTCCAGATGTTATTGTTTTAGATAAAGTAAAACTTAGTCAAGAACCACTTTGGCAAAAAGAGCCTATCATTTGTAACGGCAATACTATTAAGCTCGTTGCCGAAGTTGTGAGTACTAATTGGCAAGATGATTATGCTAGAAAAGTAGAAGAATATGCTTTTCTTCAGATACCGGAATATTGGATTGTAGACTTTCGTGGTTTAGGTGGCTTGCAATTTATCGGTAACCCGAAACAACCAACTTTTACAGTCTGTCAATTAGTTAATGGCATTTACCAACAACAACAATATCGCTTGGGAGATACCATATCTTCTCCTCTGTTGAGAAATTTGCAACTAAAACTCGATGACGTTATGCTGTAGCAACGAAAAACTGTCCATTCGCTCATTTTTAACCTTTATCTTTACCTCTTTATAACTCATTCCAACTTGTGGTCAATGCACCCAATACCTAATTCTTCTCGTAAGGTACTTTTAACATCGTCCCACTCAGTACCGCAGTAGTAATACTTCCTTTCAACAATATCAGCTAGATAATAACCAGGTGTCGCATTGTTGATTTTTCTAAGTTCATTCGCAACTTCTTTCATGGTCAACCCAAGAAAAAGAAACAAGTCTTCAAGCTTAAAAGAAGGAAAATTGTAAGGATTGTAAAAAGTTTCACCACCAAGAAACCGCCAGTGGTTGTTTAACCGAAGCACTAAACAGATATAACCAGGATAAACGATAGTGTCCATGACTTATAGTAAGATTAAGAAAACCCCTAGTTCGAGCTAGGGGCATAATGTTCAATTTAGTTAGACGTTTGGCTTGGATTGTCCGGCTCATCCAGTCGGTCGTCCAGGTCATCTAAAACATCGTAAATTTCAACAATGTTTTCTTCCCCAGAAACCCGATTTTCGCGTTTCCATCCTATTAAAAGTTTGATGAAAACTAGTACTGGGTCGAACAATCTACGGCGACCGTTTCCGTTACCATTTTCGGTCATCTAACCTCCTTTTTTTCAAGGAACAGGGCTGGAAAGTAAAAACTTTCCGTAAGAGAATATATCCTGGTCAACAAGGATAAGTCAAGATTTGACGAACAAATAATTGTAAATTATTATATCTATATAACCTAGTTAACCAGGAATTATGCCCAACCCAAGACCTAAGCAGACGCAAGCTTTTATTGAGCAACAAAAGAAAGGCTATATTGAGAACTGGATTAACGAACCCTTAGCAAAGCAGGTAACAAGTCTAAGGTTACCGAATAGTGTTCATGATACGCTGCACGCACTAACCCCGGAGGAGCGAGTTAAGTATTTACGAAGGATTATTTGTGAAGCCGTAAATCGTGATTTGACTCCTAACTCTTAAATAAACTACGAAAGCGTGCTTACTAATTAACTAATTGATAATTTGGATAATGCACACAGGGAAAACCCACCTCTGTGGGTTTAAGGCTGTAATATTTACAAGCTTTAATGTAAAGTATTAGACGTACTTTACAACCTTTGGTAGCAAAATCAGCCAAGGGAGGTATCTTGAGGCGATTATAGGATGGCTGTTAAAAAGAGCGAACTTTATAGTTCTTTATGGAAAAGCTGCGATGAACTGCGGGGTGGGATGGATGCTTCGCAGTATAAAGATTATATATTGATTTTATTGTTTGTCAAATATGTATCTGATAAATATGCTGGAGTCCCCGATGCTTTGATTGAAGTTCCGGAAGGTGGTGGGTTTCAAGATATTGTCAAGCTCAAGGGTGACAAAGATATTGGAGACAAAATAAATAAGATTATCTCTAAACTAGCAGAAGAAAATGATTTGGTGGGTATTATTACAGTCGCTGATTTTAATGATGAAAATAAGTTGGGTAAGGGTAAGGAAATGCAAGATAAGCTTACCCAATTGGTAGGCATTTTTCAAAACCCAGGTTTAAATTTTAGTAAAAATCGCGCTGATGGGGATGATATTTTAGGGGATGCTTATGAGTATTTGATGCGGAATTTTGCGACACAATCGGGTAAAAGTAAAGGACAATTTTACACCCCAGCAGAAGTTTCCCGCGTTATTGCTCAAATTATTGGTGTCAATACAGCCAAAAGTCAGGAGCAAACTATTTATGACCCTACTTGTGGGAGCGGTTCGCTGTTATTAAAAGCAGCAGATGAAGCAGAGCGAGGTTTGACTATTTACGGTCAAGAAATGGACAACGCAACTCGCGCATTAGCTCGGATGAATATGATTTTACACGGTCATCCGACGGCAGAGATTTGGCAAGGTAATACTTTATCTAATCCTTATTGGACAAATAGCGAAGGTAGCTTAAAGTCATTTGATTTTGCTGTCGCGAATCCTCCTTTTTCCGCAAAATCTTGGAGTAATGGAATAAATCCCGATGAGGATAAATTTCAACGCTTTAAAGGTTATGGTATTCCTCCAGCAAAAAATGGCGATTATGCTTTTTTACTACACATGGTTCGCTCTTTGAAGAGTAAAGGGAAAGGAGCAATTGTATTACAGCATGGGGTGCTTTTTAGAGGAAATGCAGAAGCGCAAATACGCGCAAATCTGATTCAAAAGGGGATTATTAAGGGTATTATTGGCTTACCGCCTAATTTATTTTACGGGACTGGTATCCCTGCTTGCATTATTGTTCTGGATAAAGAAAATTCGGAAAATCGCCAGGATATTTTTATTATTGATGCTAGTAAAGGGTTTATCAAAGATGGGAATAAAAACCGCTTGCGCGAGCAGGATATTCATAAAATTGTCGATGTTTTTAACAAGCAGTTACTGATTTGCAAATATTCGCGTTTGGTGTCGATAGAGGAAATTGCTAGTAACGAGTATAATTTAAATATTCCTCGCTATATTGACAGTCAAGAAGAGGAAGATATCCAAGATATTGAAGCGCATTTATTGGGGGGTATTCCCAATCGAGATATTCAAGCTCTAGGGGATTATTGGCAAGTTTACCCGACGTTACAAAAAGAATTATTTGAGCCAACAAAACGCTTAGAATACCAAATGCTCAAAGTTTCTAGTGCGGATGTTAAAACCTGTATTTTTTCCCACCCAGAATTTATTAACTACGGTCAAGATATTGAAGCGGTATTTGAAACGTGGAAATATAAACACATGGCTTTATTTAAAGGGATTAAAGTGGGAGATAAAGCCAAGGAAATTATTTACGTACTTGCAGAAGATTTATTACAAGCGTTCGCACAAAAGAAATTAATTGATAAGTACGATGTTTACCAGTCTTTGATGACTTATTGGCTGGAAACTATGAAAGATGATGTTTATATTTTAGTGGAGGATGGTTGGAAAGCGGAATTAACGGAGGTGTTGAATAAAAAAGGTGTTGCTGTTGATTATGTTTGTGATTTAATTCCTAAGGAGTTGATAATTAATCGCTACTTTGCAGCAGAAAAAGCTGCGATTGAAGTATTAGAAGGTAAAAAGGATGAGATTATTAGTCAGCAGGAAGAAATACAAGAAGAATATGGGGGTGAGGATGGTTTATTAGAGGAAGTTATGGGGGATAATGGTAAAATTACGAAGAATAATATTAATGCGAGGGTGAAAATTATTCAGAAAGATAAGGATTTTGCGGATGAATTAAAGGTATTAAAGGAATATTTGAAGTTAATTGAGAAGGAAGCGGAAATTGGTAAAGAAATTACTACAACGATTAAAGAATTGAATAATAAGGTGTTAAAGAAATATCCCAAGTTAAGTGAGGATGAAATTAAGACTTTGGTGGTTGATGATAAATGGATTCCGACATTGCGACAAGCGGTAAATTCGGAAATGGAGCGGATTTCTCAGCGATTGACGCAAAGGATTAAGGAGTTAGCGGAGCGGTATGATACGCCTTTACCAGAGTTAGATGGGGAGGTTCTGGAGTTGACTGCGAGGGTTGAGGGACATTTGAAAAGGATGGGGTTGGTGTGGTGATGGAAGAGCGGGATTACGGGTTAGAAAAATTGCAGGATAATACGGAAAAAAAGGGGTATAAAAAGACTGAAGTGGGGGTGATTCCTGATGATTGGAATGTAAAAAAACTTACGTGCTTGTGTGAGGCTATTATTGATTGTGCTCACTCAACACCAGCATGGACTAGTAACGGCATAATTGTTCTTCGGAATCAAAACATTCGCAATGGTCAGCTTGATTTGTCAATTCCTAGCTACACAGATGAGGCTCACTTTATTGAACGTACCCGACGCGCCATACCTACAAATGGTGACTTGGTGATTACTCGCGAGGCTCCTATGGGAGAGGTCTGTATGATACCATCTGGACTTCCTTGCTGTCTTGGACAGCGGATGGTATTGCTGCGTCCGAACCTCGAAAAATGCTATTCCCATTATCTTTTGTATGGATTGCAATCTGAGCCTATTCGTCAGGTTATAAAAGTCAACGGAGGTACTGGTTCAACGGTAAGCAATTTGCGAATTCCTCTAATCGAAGGGTTGCCAATCCCCCTTCCCCCGCTTCCCGAACAAAAGGCGATCGCCCAATCTCTCACTGATGTCGATGCTCTAATTGCAGCACTGGATAAACTCATCACCAAAAAGCGTAACATCAAGCAGGGAGCCATGCAGCAACTGCTCACGGGTAAGAAGCGATTACCTGGTTTTAGCCGTGAGTCTTTCCTAACGTACAAAAAGACTGAGTTGGGGGCGATTCCTATTGATTGGGAAGTTTATTATTTACGTGATATTGCTAAAAAAATCACTGATGGTGAACACCTGACACCGAAGAGGAGTGCTGACGGCTACTATCTACTATCGGCAAGAAATATTAAAAATGGTTTAATTGATTTAAGTGATGTAGATTTTGTTGATTTAGAAGAATACCAAAGAATAAGAAAAAGATGTAATCCCGAAGCTGGTGATGTACTTATATCATGTTCCGGAACTATTGGTAGAGTAACGGTATTACCTTCTGGAATTGAATGTGTAATGGTTAGAAGTGCTGCACTTATCAAACTAGATAAAGCTAAGGTAAATAGTTATTTGATTCAGTATATTTTGCAATCCACAGTTGGACAACTTCAAATCACACAAAGTTTAAATCAAGGCGCTCAAGCTAATTTATTTATTACTCATATAGAAAAGTTAAAAACTCCCCTTCCCCCCCTCCCCGAACAAAAAGCCATCGCTCAAACCCTCAGCGACATGGACGCAGAAATAACAGCCTTAGAAAAAAAACGCGACAAATACAAAGCCATCAAACAGGGAATGATGCAAGAGCTACTAACCGGAAAAACAAGGCTAACTACAGAAAGCCAAGTTACAGATGACACAACTAAACAAGAGGTGTAAAATCTAAAACTAGCTTAACAATGGTGCATTTATTAGAAAGACATCATAGCGAACGCTTTGTGACTTTGATGAATAAGTTTATGCCAAATTGGCGATTTTATAAGGATGAATTAAACAGTTCACCACTTGCAAGTTACTAAATGTCGAATGTTAAATTTTCCATGTTCTTCTGACTTCCCTAATCATTTTTATTTACCTCTTTTTATTACCGTTAAAATTAAGACTTAACGCAGCATCCACAGCAAAATACTCAATACCCCATCTACAGGTGGCAGGGGATAATCCGCTAAATCGATTGTCACGGTTTGTCCTTCTAGCTTCAAAAAGCGCCAAGCTGTCCCACTGGTCACACAACCATAAATCACCGGAATCGATGATTTTGCCGTTTCATTAAACCTCTGTGCTGCAACCATTTCTGCGACACATTGCCCCAATCCGGACTTGGTATCCTCTTTCTTGGCTTCGACAATAATCACCGCAGGTGCTTTGATAAATAACTGCTCTGCTGATCTACTCACCAGAAAATCACAACGTCCGCTCAATTCAGCCTCCACATCCACTGTAAAATCTTCGCCAGAAAACACACTCACCTGGCGATTTAAGCGTCGTCGGACTTCCAAAAATATTGGCGTAATAATTGCCTCCGACCTAGCCTTCTCGCTGCTTACTGCAATCGCCCAAGGTAAACTATCCGCTAAAGTTTCTCGCAGCAAATCACTAGGCGCAACCGATTCTAGTTCGGGAATAAACGTGTCACCTTCCACAATCTGTAGCGAAAAGTCTTCAACTACCTTGCGTAATGTGAACTTGTTGTACAGCATGGTTTTTGTAAATAATAATTTGTTACGGGGCTGATAACAGACCACAGTCCTGCCAAGTAAAATAAGATTATCATCAACTTTACCCCATTATGGTTATCCAAGAACTCGAACAACAACTCCTTCAGCTTTCCCCCAACGATAGACTGTATATTATCCAACTCCTTGCTCAAAGTCTCACCACAAACAACATCGACCCAGAGCAACCCACCAAACTCTCAGAGTTTTTCCGTCAATCTCCCTTAGCTGAACTCGCCGAAGAACTCGACCTGAGGCGAGAGAGCGGTCTACCTCGCGATGCCTTTACCCCATGACCGGAAACAATTAAAAATATTCTCAAAAGCACGCATGACGTATTGAAGAAATAATAATTTTAATTAATTTAGGATACAAGCCCCCAAATCGATGGAAAATAAAAAAGACATATTTTTATCGAGTGGGCGCTCAATATATGGCGTCTGCTCATTGTCCTCCCCTAAGTTTACTTATGGGGATTGTAATGAGCAAATGAGCGAATTTTTAATTTTGAATTTGAACTTATAGAGTGAACTACCTTCTCGATACCTGCCTGATTTCCGAACTTGTTGCCAAACAGCCCAATCAACAAGTTGTAGATTGGCTAGATGCCCAAGTGCCAGAAACACTTTACCTAAGCGTGATTACAATTGGCGAAATTGCTAAAGGCATCAGCAAACTTACCGCATCTAAGCGGAAAGAATCTCTAACAAAATGGCTCAATGAAACCCTACCCAATCGGTTTGAACACAGAATCTTAACTATAGATGTTTCAACTATGATGTTTTGGGGAAACTTAGTCGGGCAATTAGAACAGAATGGGCGACCTCTACCCGTCATGGATTCTCTTATTGCAGCCATCGCCCTGCAAAATTCTCTATCACTTGTTACCCGTAACGAAAATGATTTTGCTGGGACAGGGGTCGTAATCGTTAATCCTTGGTCTATTTGACTATTTGACAAATAAGAATCTTTATATTCCCCCCTTCCCTTGCAGGGAAGGGGGGTAGGGGGGTTAGGTCTGCGTTATAAGGTGCAACTAGCTCAACCATTCCCCTGAGCTACCCCAAGAATACAACCAACCGTCTCGCGATTAAACTCACGTTCCTCCCCATAACCCGCATCTTCCATAGCCTCTTTAGCCACTAACAAACTTAAAAGCTGCGAGACATCTGTAACTTCTAAAATGTTAGGTGGTAACCCAAACTCCATCGGGTTAAAATCAACATAGGGAATAAAACCACCGCGTTTACAATAGGTTTTATCTAAAGGTGTTCTGGGATTAGGGTCATAGTAATCTTCTACACTCCAGTGTGAAGCAGGAATATCAGTAATGCAATCATTTTTCTTAAATATATTTTGCCAATACTCATGTAAATTTCGTGATTCAGGGAACAGCGAAGCCATCCCAATAATAGCAATAGGATTATCTTGCAATTTTCTGTTAATTTTAGTAATAGACATAGTGTTTTCTGGTTTCATGTGTTTCTCCTCTATAGACTTAAGCAAAACTTTCTCAAAATTATTTATCTGGCCTTCTAGCTCTGCAAGAGCAGCATGAATGGAAAAGGTAGACATAAGAACATGCAACTAATTATTATTAATGAAGAGAATTGAGCTACAACTATTGATGTTGCCTACCAAAAGTGAACTACTTATTTGCTGTATACCGAGTTTCACAGCACAAACTGAATACTGATAATCAAGTCAACAATGAGTCGTAAACTTACCTTGATAAAATAATTTAGCAACACAAAATATCAGCGATGGTAATAGGTGGATAAGGAAATAAAAATGCTGTTCATCAGAAAAAGGAAATTAGGTTTGTTAGTGCATTCTGTGTAAGCAGTTTACGATGACTACTTAAGAGTTACAGATTAAACAAATACCTGCGTTATTTCCCTCTTGCTTCCGGTGACTACCTTATTTACTAAGAGATTAAGATAAAGGATAAAAAGTTTAGACTTCATCCTTTAGAGACTTAATATTTCCCTTGTCCTAGTTCAGTAATTTTGTATGCTGAAATTTACTAATATACGTTCTAAGACAAAAATACTAATGTCCTAAGAAACGTTAGATTCTTGATATTGCGGTAAAAGGTCGATTACATTGTTGAAACTTGTAAAATAGTCTTGCAGTGCTGTAGCAGCTTCACCGGTGAATTCTATCCATTTATAGTGGTAAAGGTTTTCTGAAATCGTATCTTGCTGTAACAACGAGAAATTGGGAGTAGCAATCAGGACGGAAACGCTTTTTTCTTCAGAGACGGTTTTTTCATCGAGTCTAACAGCAGCAATGTAGCTAGTGTTAATCACGAGGTTCTGAATTTTGATAAACGTCATAGCTTGTTTCTCGTCCCAGTTATATTGTATGGAATTTGCTTCGACCAATTTGCCAAATAAGTTACAGAACAATATCGCTACTCGTTCCATTTACCGAACTCTAGTTAAATTCGACATATAAATTTCCTTCGGTAATGGTACTTTGGCTTTTTGCAGTTAGTTGTTTCCTAGTTTCTATTTTTGAGTAACTAACTCACTAATCTTGTCTTTTAAGATTAGAATTAATTTAAACACTAGCACAGCATAGAAAAACTAGATAGCTCTTTTAAGGTTATTTTATGGAATAAAAGTTTGATTTCGCTGATAAATGTCTCTGTTTTGATATCATAAAGTAGACTTTATTACTATTTTTATCTAGTTATTAAGTGCGGGTATTCAAACTTAGATGTAATTATTATCTTTGTTTAGAGCTAATTGAAAATGCTCTTTTATTTGATGTATTAATAAATTAATACAGATGTTTATCCTGAATTATTTAGAGTATTTTTTATAGCAGTAAAGCCTGATTATCATCATTTATCATGATATATTAATAATCATTAAATTTAGCTATTAAAAGAACACTTTATTTAAAATATTTATGTAGATTATACATTTCGGAAAAGTCAAAAAATATCGCAATATTTACAAATATTCTCCAACGTATAGCTCGTTCCTGCAAAGAGAACCCCACCCCCAACCCCCTCCCCGCGTGCGGGGAGGGGGCTACGAAAATATTTTATCTTCACTCATCTTACTCATCTTACTCATCCTCCTTGTTCTGCTCATTCCCTTAAATTTTGCCATCTAGCGATACTGCGGTTGACCGACTGTGAATTTATGTCACCAGTAAAACAAATGCGTTTTAATCTTTCGCAAGCAACAAGGACTTCCCCATATCCAATAAACTGAGCAATCACAAAACTATTGGGATTTGTATAAACATGGAGTAAGTAATTTACAATCCCCTCAACACCGTCAATATTTATTGGTGTTTGTGGTTTAGGTATTGATTCGCGAGAAAAAATCCCTACATACAAATTACCAATAATTAATTCATATTGAAAAGGCATCTGCTGACACTTACAAAAATTGTAAACTGTTCCCATCGAGCGCAATACAGCCACAATTCGTGCTTTATCCACTAAATAGTCATGTTCCCAATATTCAGAAGGGCTTCCTATTGCTAAATCAGCATTTGCTGGTAATAGATTGATAAATTCTTTACTAGTTGTATCACCACAGTAAACTAAATGCCTACCTAAATACCATTTTTCTCCCTTTTTCATTACAGTAGGTGTCAAAGAGTCACAAAATTCTGAACTAGAAGAAGCTTGTGTTTTCTTAAGAACTAACTTAGCTTCCCGTTGAGCAATAGCACTTTCCAAAGCTTTCATTTGTAACTCTTGTTGCTTAGCTCGAAACTCTATAGCTATTTGAGCTTGTTCTTCTGCTTCTTGTTGCAGTCCCTTTGCTTGGGCTAATTGCGAAGCATGTTCTGCTTTTTGTGCGCTTACACGTTCCTTGCTACCAACCCTTGCGATTTTCACCAATTCAGTAGTACTTTCGGCAAGAGGTGTATCCTTAATTAATTCTTGAATTGCTGGGGTAATATCTTTCGCAATTTGTTTACCTAACTGAAAACTTCTCTCGCTATATCCCACCTCCTTAGCCAACTCTTGAGTCGTTTTGGGAGGTCGCGTAACCATTTCACCACCGTTACCATTATTATTAGGACAACTGTGATTACGACTACTGTGACCATTACGAGTATATTGATTATCCCCTGCTTTTGCCCTGAGTCCTAAATTATCTAGAAGTTGTTCTCGCTCTAACCAAAGCTGGGAGCGCTCCAGAGGTTTTAGCTCATTACGAATTAAATTTTCATCAATTTCTGCTAATCGAGCATGGTGAGCAGTTAAATAATTAACAATATTACAGTTAATTTTTTCCAGTCCTAATTGCTTAAATGCTGTCAAACGATGTAGTCCAGCAATTAAGTTAAAATCACCATCTATTGTAATAGGGTTCAATAACCCTGAAGTCTCAATCGACTCCATCAACTTGTCAACTTTATCTTGCTTAATTTTCCGACGGTTAAGACCAATTTTGATTCGCTCTATGGGGACTAGAGGCATAAATACTACTTAGGGGTGTGGTCAATTCAAATAAAGAAGCGAAAAAAGGAAGAGGGAAGAAGCTGAAATAGTTATTATATAAGTCTGTATACAGTGCTAAGACGCTTTAATCCCAAAAATGTTTCCTTAATATCAATCCGTTTTATTTCAAAAAAGTGTAGTCGATACCCACGGTAACTTATTCAAAATAAAATCGCAAAAAATGTAAGTTCCTATTCAGAATGTTTATTGGTTAAATGCTAGGGTGTATTTGCCAACTAAGTAAGATAAATTCATCATGAAATTTAAATTTTAAAATTAAGGGATTCATAGTCATAATTAATTGTTTATTTTAATTGTATGATAAGTAACTTTTATAAAATTGTCATAAGTCCATTGGTTGACAAAGTGAAAAATTATTGCCATACTTTAGACACAATTAAATTACTAAGTTTGATTGGTTATTAGATTGGTTATTTGTATAGGCGAAGATTTTGTATTGCATTTCACAAGTTAATCACAAGTCACTATAATAATTTCAAAAAACTTGTATAAATAGAGTTAAGTAGCTGTTACACTACAATATTCTCAGCTACTTTACCTACAAAACCTGAAGTTTGAAAACATAAAATGAAAGATATAGCTTGAATGAAGAAGGAAAAGTAAGCCAGGAATTTAAACCTATAAAAAAGAGAAAATACCTACTAATCCCTTCTTCCTTCTTCCCTCTTCCTTCATTAAAACAATATTGGAATGAAAATATGGCACTGAATAACGAAAGCCGATTACTTAGAAACTCTGTCAGTCGGAGGGGAATAGTTTTATTAGTAGCAATAGGTTTTGGTACCGGATTAGTATGGCTTTTGAACTCTAAGCAATCTATACCTTTTGCTCAAAAAAAAATACAGAATCCCCCAAAAACAGCTCCTGCAAGAACAGCTGTCACTGCTTTAGGACGTTTAGTTCCAGAGGGTGAAGTAACTAGATTATCTGCACCCCATTCTATCAACGGTGTGCGTGTAGAAAGATTACTAGTGAAAGAAGGAGACCAGGTAAAAGCGGGACAAGTAATGGCATACCTAGAAGATTACAACCGCGCTACATCAGCATACCAACAAGCAAAAGATAAATTACAAATAGCTGAAGCACAACTCGCACAAGTAAAATCTGGAGCTAGGAGCGGAGATATTGAAGCACAAAAAGCAGCTGTATCTCGTTTACAGTCACAGTTAAAAAGTCAAATAGCATCATCCCAAGCAGATGTTAGCCGTATACAAGCACAATTAGAGAACGCTGAAACCGATAACGGTCGCTATCAAAAATTATTTAGAGAAGGAGCGGTATCAGCAGCAGTCGCAGATAGTAAGCGTTTGCAAGCAGATACCATACGGAAACAGCTTGATGCTGCAAAAGCAAGCCTTAAGGGAATAACTAGCACTGTCAACGACCAACAAAGAGAAGCAAAAGCCAGACTAGAAAGTATCAGTGAAGTACGTGATGTAGATGTCAAATTAGCAAAATCCCAAGTTCAAAGTGCAATGACAGCTATTACTCAAGCGAAAGCCGACCTAGAATTAACTTATATTAAATCTCCAATAAGTGGAGAAGTGTTGAAAATTTTCGCTAAAAACGGTGAAGTTATTGCCACTTCTGGATTTGCAGAAATAGGTAAAACATCACATATGTCTGTACTAGCAGAAGTGTATCAAACTGATGTACAAAAAGTACGTAAAGGACAGAAAGCGACAATAAGAAGTACAGCATTTCCTGGAGAAATAAAAGGAACCGTAAGTGAAATTGGTTCACAAGTGGACAAACAAAGAATATTTACCTTTAATCCAGCAGCAGACACAGACCGTAGAGTCGTTGAGGTAAAAATTCGTATAGACAACCCAAAAGATAGTCAACGAGTACAATCTTTAACTAACTTACAAGTAGATGTAGCAATTCGTATCTAACGTGAGGTAATGGGTAATGGGTAATGGGTAATTGGTAATGGGTAATGGGTAATGGGTAATAGCTATCAAGAAATATTTATTAATAAATAAATAAATAAATACTTTTTCAATCACAAATCACCAATCACCAATTACCAATCACCAATTACCAATTACCAATTACCAATTACCAATTACCAATCACCAATTACCAATTACCAATTACCAATTACCAATTACCAATTACCAATTACCAATTACCAATTACCAATTACCAATTACCATTAAAAAATGAAATTCAAGATTCCTTTAGCATGGCTACAGCTAGCTCAGCAAAGAGGTCGTTTTTTGATAGCTATAGCTGGGATGGCTTTTATTGTACTTTTAATGTTTATGCAATTGGGTTTCCAAGATGCTCTATATTCTAGTGCAACATCTGTACACCAACGTTTACGAGGAGACATATTTTTAGTTAGTAATCAATATCAAGCTTTGACTTCAAGTCAATACTTTCCTCGATATCGCTTATTCCAAACATTAGGAATTAATGGTGTTGATTCTGTTAGTCCTTTGTATCTACAATTTGCTAAATTTAAAAACCCTATAACTAGGGAGAAATTTCCTATATACGTTATTGGTTTTGAGCCAGGAAGGTCAGTAATCAATTTAGCAGAAGTTGAGCAAAATATAGATAAACTTAAAATATCAGACATGGCATTGTTTGATAGAGATTCCCGTTCATTTTTCGGACCTATCGCAAAGAATTTCAAAGAAGGAGAAAACGAGCCAATAGTAGAAGTATTTCCCTTCAATGATTTAATAGGTTACCGAGTAAGAATAGGCGGTTTATTTAGTATTGGACCATCATTTGGGGTTGACGGAAATTTGCTAGTAAGCGACTCGACCTTTATGAGAATTTTTCCAAATAGTCGCCCATCAGATATGATAGATTTAGGAGCTATTAATCTTAAACCAGGAGCAGACCCAGAGCAAGTTTTAAATAGTCTCAAAGCAAGTTTTTCTAATGATATAAAAGTATTTACTAAAAAACAATTTATTGAATATGAGAAAAATTATTGGTCTCAAAGAACACCTATTGGTTTTATTCTGCAATTGATGCTGACAATGGGAGCTATTGTAGGGGTCGTAATTGTATATCAAATCCTTTACAGTAATATTTCTAGCCAATTTATTGCCTACGCAACCTTGAAAGCGATTGGTTACGAAAATATGTATTTGTTAAATGTTGTATTTCAACAAGCATTAATCTTAGCAATTTTAGGTTTTATACCTGGATTTGCATTGTCTTTAGGATTATATAAATTTGCGGGAGAAGCCACTAACTTACCAATAGTTATGACTTTAATAAATGCATTACTAGTCTTAGTTGCAACTGTTTGTATGTGCCTGATATCAGGTGCATTAGCAATTAAGAAACTTCGTGCAGCAGACCCAGCAGATATTTTTTAATTTTGTTGATTGATGACTGCTGACTGTTGACTGATGACTGCTGACTGCTGACTGTTGACTGATGACTGATGACTGCTGACTGATGACTGCTGACTGATGACTGTTAACCGTCAACCGTCAACTATTAACCACTAACAAACTTATGAACCTACAAAACAAGACTCTTCTTATTACCGCTATCGAGGAATTTATCGGATTGCGTGCAGCAGAACTCGCGATAGCAAAAGGGATGAAAGTTCGTGGACTACAAAGCTCTACTGACAAAGCATCTCCAGCACATAAATTAGGTGTTGAAGTGATTGTCGGTGATGTCACCGATAAAGCTATCGCTGAAAAAATATGTCAGGGAGTAGATATCGTTTTACATACAGCCCAAGTTGCTAAAGAAGCAGGTTCTATAGATGAGTTTCGTCATATTAATGTAGATGGAACTGTTAATATTGCGACTGCTGCTAAAAATGCGGGTGTTAAAACATTTGTTCACCTTTCTAGTGTTTTAGTTTACGGTTTTAATTATCCTAATCATGTTACTGAGGAGGGAGCAGTAAATAGTGAAAATAATCCTTACTGTCAGTCAAAAATTGAAGCTGAAACTGCTGTTTTAGAAATTAACTCACCACCTGATTTTGGTGTAATTATCATTCGTGCAGGTGATGTGTACGGACCAGGGAGTGTTCCTTGGATAGTTAGACCTTTACTATTGATGAATCAAAAATTGTTTGCCTATGCTGATGAGGGTAATGCAATTATTAACCATCTGTATGTTGATAATCTTATCAACGCTATTTTTCTTGCAATGGAGAAAGAAACTTATGGTGAAGCTTTTAATATTACCGATGGTAAAGAGACTTCTTCTAAAGAGTACTTTACTTTGTTAGCGGAAACAGCAAAATTACCGTTACCATTTGCGCTTCCTAAAGATGAAATCAAATTGTTTATTACACTACGCGCTCAGGGTCAGAAGCTGTTTAGAAAAAAAGTTGACATTTTGCCTGAAGCGGTCGATTTTATGAATCGTCCCGGAGCTTATTCTATCGCTAAAGCTAAAAGTATCTTGGGTTATGAACCTGATATTAGCTTAGAAGATGGCTTAAAACTAACACAAGAATGGGTGCAAAAAACCGACCTGAAAAAGTTTGTTCAATAGTCCATAGAATCTCTGAACCATTCTTTATTATGAACAATAGTCACCCAAGGTTAAGCATCGGGTTACCTGTCTACAATGGGGAAAAATTTCTTGCTGAATCTTTGAATTCAATTTTAGCTCAAAGCTTTGAAAATTTTGAGCTAATTATATCAGATAATGCTTCCACAGACCAGACGGAGGAAATCTGTAAAACATACGCAGCCAAAGATAAACGAATTCGTTACTATCGCAATGAACGTAATATTGGCTGCGCTTGTAATTTTAATCGTGTTTTTCAATTATCTTCAGGTGAATATTTTAAATGGGCTGCATACGATGATTTACATGACCCAAATTTTTTGAAAAAATGTATAGATATACTAGACGAAAATTCTAATATTATTCTTTGTCATACCAAGACAAGTTTTATTGACGAAGAAGGGAATTTTCTTAGTAACTACGATATCAATCTCAAAACAGACTTACCAAAATCTCACCAACGTTTTTATGAATTATTGAGCAAACATTTTTGCTATCAATGTTACGGTATCATCCGTTCTAGTGCTTTGAAGATGATACCAGGGATGGGTAGTTATGGAGCCGCAGACGCAATTTTAGTGTTAAGACTAGGATTGCTTGGAAGATTTTACGAAATCCCCGAATACCTATTTTTCGCTAGAAGTCATGCACAACAATCATTAAGCATGTTCTTCCCTCATTATATGTCATTTAATCAAAATAATCCCAGACACTCATGGAAAATGTTGCCTGATTTTTATGCTTATGCTGTGTGGTTTGATTCGTCTAACCAGGGTAAAATTTTGTTTCCTCATTGGCGAATATTTTGGGAATATTTGCGCTCTATATGGATGGGGAAAATGAATGTATATGAGCAGTTATATTGCTGCTTCAGCATTATAAATAAGCTCAAAGGTACAGAATATCTTTTGTTAAAAGATTTACTAAGAGCAGCTAAGTTGTACTGGAAAAAAGTGCCGAAATTATCAATCTCTATCAAAGTAGAGATAGTCCACTAATAGATTTGTAGTTGGGCTTTAGCCCTAAATCTTATATATTAATGGCGCTAAAGCACTACTACGAACCTATACAACTCAATCATCAAATATAAAACAATGTTCAAAATACCAAAAGTTATTCACTTACTGTTCGCGACTTTAACTAGTATTAGTTTGATTCAAACAGCTAATGCTCAGGAAACTACATCCTTGACTGTAATCGTTAATGGAATACGTCACCAAAAAGGTGAAATTTGCTTCCGAGTTTTCGCTGATGCAAACGGATTTCCGTCAGGTGATACTGATGGAGTAGCAAGTGGCTGTACTAAAGTTTCTGGTAGTTCTGCCAAAAAACAGTTTTCTGGTTTAAAACCGGGGAGGTATGCTGTGGCTGTAATTGATGACCAAAATGGAGACTACAAATTAGATACAGACTTCTTTGGAATTCCACAAGAAGGTTTTGGTATATCTAATAATCCAAGAATGTCAATTTCAAGTGGTTCACCAAGTTTTAGTCAAGCAAGTTTTCCAGTGATAAAAAACACACAAATTAAAATTAATATGAAATATTCTTTAGACTCGTAAACAAACTAAAACCTAAAAGTCATAATTTGAAAGATAATTTTCTTTATGGCTGTAGATTACCCTCCTACAATTGAAAATTGATTTTTGCATATACCTAAACTCCTCAAAATCAATTGTAGAGGTAATCCAGAATGAAACAGTTAGCAATATTGCTGTCTGAAATTTTATTTTCTTGGTTAGCAATTCAGCTATTTTTGGCAATAATCTTCTTGTCTCAGTTGCGGGAAACCCCTAAAAGATTATTGCCAGACGGACAGTTACCTAAAACTGCTATAATTTTGTCTTTACTAGGAGACTACCGAGGTAGCAACCCTTGTTTATTTAATAGTTTGCAGTCACTATTAAACCAAAATTACCCGCGCTATGATTTAAAAATAATCGTCGATAATGTTGACGATTCTACTTGGAAAATTGCGAACGACACTATCAAAGAACTAAAAGCTAATCATGCTCAAATTAGTTCTTTAAAATGGCGGAATAATAATTGTAGCCTTAAATGTAGTTCTCTTGTACAAACTGTCTCAGAATTAGATATTACATATCAAGTTGTAGCATTGGTAAATGCTGATACGGTATTTCATCCTGATTGGTTACGAGAATTAGTAAATCCTCTAATTCATCCGAAAGTTGGTGCAACAACAGGTATTCCTTGGTATATACCAAACGGTAGATATTGGGGTACTTTGGTAAGATATTTATGGAACATCCCGGTAGTTGTGCAGATGTGTTTGTATCGCATTCCCTGGAATGGAACTTTAGCCATTAAAAGAGAATTATTTTTTCAAGCAGGATTGTTAGAAAAATGGGGTAAATCTTACGCTGAAGATATTTTGATTCATGACGTTCTGAAAAAACATGGTTTACAAGTCAAGTTTGTACCTTCATTAATCATGCTCAATCGCGAAGAATGTCGTTTACCGAATTTAATCTACTGGTTGAGGCATCAATTTTTCGCATTTAGGCTTTATCATCCTCAATGGTGGGCTGTAGTTATTGGTTCATTTTTTAGTATAGTTTTACCTAATGCTTTGCTGCTACTATCTATTTGCATGTTGTTTACAAAACAATGGCAGGTGGCTGTAATCTTTTTGAGTGCTTATTGTTTCTATATGTTGGGGTTAGTCTTATTAGCTGTGTTGCTGGAACTCAACCTACAGAAAATATTAGTCCGACGTGGTGAAAAAACTACGAAGTTGACATTTTTTACCTTGATGAAAATATTTATTGGTGTAGCATTAACACAGCATACTTCTGGGTTAGCAATGATATCCTCTTGGTGGATATCTAAAGTTCGTTAATTCTGCTTCCCCACTTTCCACTCCTCGCTGGTAAAGTTCTGCGTAAACTTCCTCTACTAGGTTCCGTCTCAATACTGCTCGGTTAAGAGTATTTGTAGGTTGGGTTGAGGCTTTGCGAAACCCAACAAATCCTTGTAAATGTTGGGTTTAGCGCTCCGCTCCACTTCGTGAACGCAAAGGCATGACGAAGCGTCACGCTGCACGAACAACCCAACCTACGTATTATCTCATTTTTAAGCAAAACCTCCGCAGTACTGGGAGCAATAAACAATAGCTTATGCAGTCGGACTCAGGATAAAATCAAATTCGGTAGTGTAAAAAGGTTTACTTTGATTATGTTTTTGCAGTTTCATGATTGTAGATGACATTACTGCAAAAGAGGTGTCCGAGTCTAGGTAAGGGTCGTCGCTTGGATATATTTGCGTAGTTAATGATGTAAAACCTTTTGCACTTAGTTTAAAGTGAATATGTGCGGGTCTCCGAGTGTGCCTACCCAAAAGCCTTAACATTTCCCCACTTGGTCCATTGGCTGGTATACCATAATTCATTGGAACTACTGTCTCAAAGGTATACTTACCATCTGTGTTAGTGTGAAAGCGACCTCGGAAATTGCCTTGCGGTTGGTTTGGATTTTGCAGGTCATAAAGTCCCTTAGAATTTGTCTGCCAAACTTCAATTAGCGCATTAGCAATCGGTTTGCCGCTAGTATCTGAGACATAACCTGTCATAAAAAGTTTGTCTCCGTCCTCATCAATACCAATACAATCACCCATTTTCCGCTCCGGTGCATCAGCTACATACATTGGTCCCAAAAGAGCGCTTTCTGTAACTGTACCGTCATGCTGGTGCTGCAATAAATCCACTAATTGGGAAATACCCAGTATATCGGTGAGCATGGTAATTTCTCCATCAGGCATTTGTGGATTTGGGTGGGCAATTTTAGAGATAAAATTACGTCCTAAATCTAATTCTTGTTCACTCAAATTTACCTCTTTTACAAAATTATGTAAATGTTTAACCAAACTGGTGTAAATCTCGTAAACTCGCGGATGTGTTTTGCCTCCGTCACCGTGCTTAATTACAGCTTCGGTAATATTATCAATTGAGATGCTTTTCATAATTGTGTAGCCGCAGGCGAATAGGGTGAGGGGATGAGGGAGATTTCGTTGGGGTGGTTTTTTTTATATTGGGGTGAGTAATTAAGCGTGTTGAGAAGCTTGGTTATAGGGTGTTGCTTGTTTATGATTTGGCTGCAATTTCTCCATTTCCGCAACTAAATACACTTGTAGTTGTTCAATATCTTCCTTCTCCAAAAGCTCTAATATCGCCAAATTTAAAGCAGCCTCCGCTTGATAGTAGGTATTAAAATCATTCGCAAAAGCACGCATTGTAAAGACACGAGCATTACCTTCAATTCCTCCCAAACGTACTTGACATTTGTCAAATAATAAATCTATAGATTTGGGTATTTCTTGTAAAGCCTGGTAAATTTTGCTTGATTTATCAGCCGAAATTCTGTCAATTTTTAACGTTGTATTAATACCGAAAGAAGGTTCTTCTCCAGGATTTTGTCCCCAATTTTCTACAATCCCGGTAATCATTTTGGAATTGGGAATTTTTTTCACCGAATCCCATTTAGTAACCCGCAGTTTCGTACTTCTCAGACCTATTTCTAATACCGTCACAAAACCATCGACACCAGATACCAGTAATCGGTCACCGACTGTGTAAATTTTATCAGTGAAGATAACAATTGTACAAAACCAATCGTAAATTACATCTTTAATCAACAAACCAAAGGCAACACCCGCACCACCTAATAAACCAACCAGTGCAGAAGCAGATGCACCTAATAATAGTTCAGAACCTTTGAGTACGACAATTAAAATTGCACCTGTTTGAAAAAGCTTTGGTAAATAGGGAACAAGCAAATTGTCCAGGTCAGTTTCTGTACGTGCAGCAAAATTTCCCAGCATTTCTCCTAACAAAGGAGATATACGGTAAACAATATATGCTCCTATACTAACACCTAAGACATTCAGCAATTTAAATACTGTTTGACTTAATTGTTCCCCTAACTCAGCGGTCAAAATTAACTGCGCTAACCACAGTCCTCCTAAAAAAATTAACCAACCTAGAGGAGGTTTTAGAATCTGAATTAGCTCATCATCAAGAGCGGTATTTGTTTTACTAGTTAATCGCTCAATTTTGTTAAAAACTACCGGAAATATTACTTGTTTTAGTGCCTGCGTCAGTACAAGGATAACGCTAACAAGTATAATTTTGCTAATCGGTATATTAGCAATAGTTATACCAGATTTAAAAATGCTCTCTTGAATTTGTTGCCAAAGCTGTAACTGATTTTCCATAGCTCGTTGATTCAACTCACAAATTTTGGTTCAGGACGCTTCTGTCATATTTACCTCTTACCACAAAATCTCAATTCAAAGCAACTAAAAGTAATTGTTATTATAAGCACAATTCATAAATAAAATTTATACAAAATTACATCTAGATTTGTAGAGACGCGATTAATCGCGTCTCTACATTTAAATGGTGTCAATAGGTATAAATATATGCTAGGTGAATAAGATGTAACTTTGGAATGATGTAAATTCCCGATGTCATAAGTATTTCTAGAAATGAGTGCCTCAAAATAAATGTATTAAATATGAGGAGTTATATTTTATGTTTATTCCACCCGGTTTTTCCCAAAAATCTGTCGTTACCCACCTGGGAAGAATGGTGTATTACACCAATGACGGAGAATTTTGGAACACGAATAGCATAGCCCAGCAAAACGAAAGGATACCAAGTAACAAACTAATTTTTTTACATGCTTTTGGTGGAGGTTCATCAGCTTATGAGTGGTCAAAAGTTTACCCAGCCTTTGCTACAGAGTATCAAGTTTTAGCACCAGATTTAGTTGGTTGGGGACGTTCCGAACATCCTGCAATAAATTATCAAGTTGATGATTACGTCGCTAGCATTATCGACTTTATTGAGCAAACACACAGCCAACAATCAACAGTGGTAGCTTCTGGACTAACTGCAGCGTTTACCATTCGTGCTGCAATTACTCGTCCAGATTTGTTCAAGTCGTTAATATTAGTCACACCAGCGGGATTAAAAGAATTTGGTGAAGACTACAGTACTAGCTTTTTTGCTTCTATCGTCAAAGTTCCCTTTGTAGACCGCTTACTTTACACAACTGGTATTGCCACTTCCCAAGGAATTCGCACCTTTTTAGAGCAACGTCAGTTTGCTCGTGCAGAAAGAGTTTACCCAGAAATAGTTGATGCATATCTAGAATCTGCTCAGCAACCAAATGCTGAATATGCCGCTTTATCATTCGTACGAGGAGATTTAGCTTTCGATTTGTCGCAGTATATTACTCAATTATCTGTTCCTACTGCCATTATCTGGGGACAAAAAACAGAATTTACTAAGCCTGAATTAGGTCGTCGTTTAGCTGCGATGAATCCACAAGCTATTTCTATCTTTCAACAATTAGATGATGTGGGACTTACACCACAGCTGGAACTTCCTGGGGTGACTGTTGGGTTAATTAGAAAATTTATACCTATGCTGGAAAGACAACCTGTCGCTGTGTAATCGTCCCAACCAAGAGAACCCCACCCCCAACCCCCTCCCCGCGTGCGGGGAGGGGGCTACGATTTTGATACTTTTTTACCCTTTTTTGTATCTTTATACTGTAGTGTTTGTCTTTATTGAAAGCCCATTTAATACAAGGTTTCAGCCGAAATACTTAACAAGTAATTTTGCATGAACAGCATCCCGAAAAAGTTACAAAGTCAACAGCCTAGGTTGGGGGTGGGGTTTTTTATATGTGGAAAGAAGTTTATTTTTTTAATTCTTGCAACTTGCTTAAAACCGCTTCAACGTGACCTTTGACTTTCACATTAGACCAAATAAACGCAACATCACCCTCAGGATTAATCAAAAAAGTTGAGCGCACAACACCCATATATTCCTTACCCATAAATTTTTTTAATTGCCAAACACCATAAGCTTCACAAACTTGGTGTTCAGGGTCGCTCAATAATTGAATTGATAAGCTATGTTTATTAATAAATTTACAGTGAGCTTTTTCTGAGTCAGGACTAACACCTAAAATTTTGGCATCCAAAGCGTTAAATTTTTCGACAAAATCAGTAAAATCTTTAGCTTCCGTTGTACAACCCGGAGTATCATCTTTAGGATAAAAGTAAAGAACCAGCCAATTAGATTGAAAATCATCTAAAGTAACTAGATTACCATTTTGGTCTGGTGCAGAAAATGATGGAGCTTTTTGTCCGACTTGAAGCATTTATTTTCAGCAAAACATTATTTTCAAATGTTACAGCAAAAGTAGGTTGGGTTGAGGAACGTTCGCGTAGCGTCCGCTTCGGATAACCCAACAAGCCTCCAACAAGCGTCCAAAAAAGTTGGGTTTCCCAAAGCCTCAACCCAACCTACTGGGCTTGTTCGCGGAGCAAAATTTTTAAAAGTTGGTTGTCCTCCGCTTCGATAGTTTCACCATAGTGGTGTAATTGAAACAACTGACAATAGCGGTCTTGTTTTCCACACAGCAAACAACCATAAGCATGATTGCCATTAGTCCCACATAATCTATGTCCCATCACCGGACCAAGCTCAATATTTAATTCAGAAGCTACTGTTTTTAGAATTGACCGCAATTTTGCCTCAAATTCAAACGACAGAAGTTGCTTGCTCCCAGCTTGTTCTCTATCCCATCCCGGGACAACCAATCCCTGCTTTAACAAACTCTCTTCTATTTCTTTGGACATCACCAATCCCGACAAAATTACATGGTGAGCAACATGACTTAGTAAATCCCTTGATAATTTCCACATTAGTTCCTCATCAAACCATTCTTCCACCAAGGGACGAAGATACCAACAACAGGGAATGCCTAACCTGACTAAATCTTTGAGTAATTGTACTCTTCCTTCTATAGAAGCTTGCTCGTAACCCTTTTTCAAAGGAGGAAGACTCACAAACACAGTCACCCTTAGAGAATGTGGTCGTTCTAAAGTTGCTTTCAAACGTTCTAGAAAAGATACACCAGGATGAACCTTGGTAGTAATGTAGACCATATTCGTAGCTTTACGGTCAATCAATGCATTTAAAATTGCCAAAACTCGTTCTCTGTGTGCCCCAATAAAAGGGTCAGAATAATCACATAGGGATATCGGAAAACCCTGTAGTCCTTGTGGGGTCATAAAAATTAAATCAAGTAACCGCTCCAGCAAATCAGATGGTGCTGTAACCCTATTAAAGTTTTCTGGATGATGATGCCAGCCACTATCTTGATGACAAACACAATAGGAGCATTCTACCGGACAACGATTTTGGTCATCAGGAAGAAAAGGATTGAGGCTAAAGTATTTCACAGCGCGTTTTTCATCAGGTGTTCCCAATACCGGAAACCCATGCAACATGTACTGACTCTCTTGTAATAAAATTTCTGGTGCTAACTTTTGATTGCTTCTCATATATCTTGCCGAAAAACGATACAGCCAACGCTTGTGTTAATTTCTGTTAACTGCGCTTTCTATAGCTTGTTTCATTTGCTATCAAGTTACAATGATTACAATCACTGACGTGAATACTCGCAAGTGTTATAGTAAAAATTTTACACGTGTTTATTGAGCATGATTTATGAGTCGGAAGCTCAAAAACTAAATATTGATGATTTTGTAGTGAAATGGTATATAATCTTAGATTTGAATTTCCCTGCTTAGTTGGGGAGTATTAGAAAATTATGAGTATGCGATTTAGTCAAAAACTCCGTCTATTTGCAATGGGTTTCGCGACTTTCTTAGTTGTCGGTTTAGCCAGCAGCCATCTTTATATTCAATCTTCTCAATCAAAAACTAACCCTATTGTTGCTGAAAACCCTACTCCGCAAGAGTTATCTCAAAACCAGTCATTTCCAAACCAACTATCTAAAATTTCCCTTAGCTCAAATCCGGTTTCTTCTACATCCTCATTACCTCAAAAAAATTTAATTGCTCAAGAAGCATCAGAAGCAGTACAAGTTATTGATGAGCAACAAAATCCTAAGTTCAGTATACAAGGTAGTAGAGTTTTTTCTTCAGGGAAGCTACCTAAAGCCAAGGTAACTTTTGATGACAATAAATTATTGAAAGTTATAATTAATACAAGAAAGTATTTTCAAGATTACGCAGCAGATGACCCAAGTATTGCACGTACAGGGGTACTGGGGACTCAAGGGGTAACAGTAGAAGATGTTCTTAAGACTTTAGATTTCATGACTGCTGTCTTAGAAGAGGACATTAGTAATAATCGTCCTACTCGCTTAAAAGACCCATCATTTATTAATGAAAATTTTCGAGTCATCAGGTGGACACCATATAATCCTCAAAAGCCGGAACAAAATAAAGTGCGGCTGACAAAATACGCTGTTTTTACTCATCCTGCATCTCGGACAAGAACATCAACATTTAATACAGCCCTTTACAGCTTAAAAGATGATGCACTTACCGACAAATTCTACGTTAAATATACCAAACAAGATGTTTTATCTGGAATTTATGAGCCTGGTGGGAAAGAAGCTGGTAGAGTAGAACCTTTAGCTTATTTAACTCGCACAGGTTTGGAAGAAGCATTAATGGAAGGAACCGTACTGATTAATTTTACAGATGGTTCTCAAGCATTTTTTAATGTTGATAGAAACAATGAAATACCTTTTGTTCGGGGAGTTGCACCCAGACAACAAAAACGTTATTGGTATTTTAGACAGGTTGACGCTATCAAAGGCTATGGCTATAAAATTGATGCCAAAATTTCTATTGAACCTGGTGTAACTTTTGCTGGAGATGTTTTAAATATTGGCTTAGGTCGAATTGCGATGCTGGAATATAACCAAGGGGGGCAAAGGAATTTACGCATGGGAATTATTGCGGATACTGGGGGTGCTTTTTTACCTAACCTTTATCAACTAGATTTTCTCTCTGGTATTTTTGCTAGCCAACAAGAATTTAAGCAATACATCAAACAGTTGCCTGAATTCGTAAACGCATATATTTTGGTGAAAAGCTAGAGTTTGTCGCGCTCGCTTTGATGCGAGCGGGGATTATCATACATACAGCGGATTTTAAGTGAGTACAAAACAATCGGGTGAGTACAAAACAATCGGGTGAGTACAAAACAATCGGGTGAGTACAAAACAATCGGGTGAGTACAAAACAATCGGGTGAGTACAAAACAATCGGGTGAGTACAAAACAATCGGGTGAGTACAAAACAATCGGGTGAGTACAAAACAATCGGGTGAGTACAAAACAATCGGGTGAGTACAAAACAATCGGGTGAGTACAAAACAATCGGGTGAGTACAAAACAATCGGGTGAGTACAAAACAATCGGGTGAGTACAAAACAATCGGGCGGGCAGGGATGCCCACCCCACAAGAGTTGTAACATTAAAATATGTACCTCATTTACCTGTAAAGTGCTGTATATCAAGCAAGCGAGGACGCTCGCACTACCGTATATCACGCAAACGAGCGGGGGATTTTTCTACAATCTGGATAGCAATTTGTCATACTCTGTATGTAAACCTACCCAAAACCAAATTACGGTATCTCCATCCAACTGTCCAACTGCTCTATAGCTTTTGCTAACTCTAGCAGAGTAAATAGGTAATTCTGGATGCACTTTTTTGAAACGCAAACTACGATGGTTTGGGTCTTGTTTAAATTAACGATATGCTTCACGAGTTGAAGATTGAACTTTTTCTGGTAGATTACCAAAAGCTTGACGAAACTGAGCTGTTATACGAGAATTCACAATTTATCCGGGTCTAACTCTTGGGTTTTACCTGCATGATATTCAGCCATTGCTTCTTGAGCAAGCTTGGCTAACCCATCGGGAGAACGGGCAAAAGCCTCATCCCAAAGCTGTTCGTCTTCCAATTCTTCTAAAATCATCGCTGCTATTGCGTTTTGCTGACTAGCTGGCAAGGTTTTGAGTTTTGCGATCGCCTCTTCGAGTAAGTCTGTCATATAAATGCTGTTAAATCACTCTTTACTTTTTATTTTGGCAGTGCGTGGAACATCGAACAGCTTAAAAATCAGTCTTTAACTATGATTCAGTATATATGTAACAAAATCTTTTTGTCTGGCAATTATATGAAGTGGCGATTGTCCAGCATCCACATATTTATTAGTTATCTGAATTAGCTCAGACAAAGTGTTGCTTATGAATTCATCAGAGAAGTCAATATTTTTAATTGATTCTACATCTTTAAGTTTATAATCATTCTTATTAACTGTTTTTACTATCAGTAGCATACCTAAATGGAATAGTAGTATGCGAACAGGCGATGTATGCTTCCATTCCTCTTTAATAAAACAATTTTTTGACTTACTAGATGTAGCAGTACGTATAAAACTATCTAACTTATTCATTGTTTTTGCACAGAAAAGATATACATCCAAACTTATTTTTTGTGTGAAAACACGTTTATAGTCACTCTCTTTTTTCAAAAGCGATGAAGGTCTGGAACGCGCTACATCTGGCTCGTGATAAGCTATTGCAATGACTGACTGAGCTAGATATTGAATACTAATAATCCTATCTGGTGGTTTACCCGTATTTTTATAATAATTTTTCCGACGGTCATAAAACCATTCATGAGCTAGGAAGTGATTTTCTATATCTAACTGTATTGGGTCTGTAGCTTTTAAAGATGCTGCAGGAATAGGAGTTTGAAAATTTGTTGCTTTGATAACTCGGTCTCTAGTTTCTGGGTCGTTTGTAACAACTATTTTGATGAGGATAGCTCTCTCTTCTTTTGTTGGATTTTCCTCATTACCTCTATCCTTAAGATGACGGTGAATTGTATTTGTTGTTTGCAAGCCATTAACAATTTGTACATCATCTAAGCTAATTGTTTTACCAGCGATACTTGCTTTAGAAGACAGAATTGTGATACCATTATTCAACCACCAAAAATCTAAGTTACTATTTGATTCTAAAGTCGTTTTTATGTCTTTATTAACTTCTATATTACTACCTTGATAATCTCTGACATTAAAAGCAAATATATATGTACGTAATTCCTTATTTTCATAAGTTACAAAATTAAAATATTCTCTTAATGATGCCAAGATAACATAATTATCTTCACCCCTAGAAATATAATTTTCAATAAATTTTAATTGTAAAGTATAGCTTTTCTCGAGTCGAGAGGAATCAATTAGTTCTCGTGCGCCTACGAAACTGACATTTATCATCGACCCGGAAAAAAATCTACGAGTATTTTCTTTAAGAACTTCTGATTGATTATGTACTTTTTGATTAATGCTTAATACATCACCTTTACTCGCATACACATATATAATTTCTAAAGAAGGATGTTGAGATGCTAAATTGAGATATAATTGTCGAAAATTATAGACTTTATTGATTAAATCAGAATTATAATATTTTTGAAGAGTATCAAGTTCTTTTTCTAAGTCAAAAATATTCATGGCTGTTGATAGCCATTTCTCAATAGATTTTTCTGTAAAAGTATCAGACCGTTTTGATTGAATTAAAAACAATTGAATTAAAGGGCTTTTTTTAATAGTTTCATATTCTATATCTTCACCTACCAATTCATTGTTAATGAATACGAAAAAACCATCAATACCGCCATCATCCCCTCCTCCTATTTTTCCGTAATTTAATTCCTCATATGAAAGGTCGTACTTTTTTAGGACTTGTTCAAATGTAAATATTTCAAAAAAATCATCGTCAGGTAATGTATTAGCAGTTTGATTTCTTTTTTGTTTTATGATGTTTTCTAGAATTATACTATCGTTGCCAGCCATATATTATCTTAAATGTGTTGAATTAAAGTGAATTTCCTTAGAGTAATGACTAAGGAATTAACCTAGTGATAACTTTTACCATAATCTAATGTAGTTGGAATGTGATTCATATCACAATGATTAGGAATAACAGGTTGAATTTTAATACAGTTTAGTTAAGGTTTATTCAGACTCATCCATTTAGTGGAGCAAGATATAATTTGCTAAAATTTCTTCTACCATTATCAGTTAGCCTAAAAAGTTGAATTTTTAAATGAGAGAATCAGCCCAATGCAAAATAGTCTATTGCCTTTCAATAAACATATTCCAAAATCTATATAGCAACGGTTACAAAAAAATGTGTTGCCGGAGAGCGTTAGACTAGCAGCTTTTTGCCATTAGTAAAATATGGAAAAAACACATTTTTGATTGATTTGCTTAAAGGCTTGCTAGATAAAGTGTTTAAAATGAGTATCTTGGTAATACTCAAATTCTCCTGCTCGAATTGCTGAGTAAAGGGGGAGTATCCAATTTTGCCAAAGTAGTGCGAGCGTCCTCGCTCGCTTGCGGTGTACCGATGTAGTGCGAGCCTCCTCGCTCACTTGCGGTGTACCGATGTAGTGCGAGCCTCCTCGCTCACTTGCGGTGTACCGATGTAATGCGAGCCTCCTCGCTCACTTGCGGTGTACCGATGTAATGCGAGCCTCCTCGCTCACTTGCGGTGTACCGATGTAATGCGAGCGTCCTCGCTCGCTTGCGGTGTACCAAAGTAGTGCGAGCGTCCTTGCTCGCTTGCAGTGTACCAAAGTAGTGCGAGCGTCCTCGCTCGCTTGCAGTGTACCAAAGTAGTGCGAGCGTCCTTGCTCGCTTGCAGTGTACCAAAGTAGTGCGAGCGTCCTCGCTCGCTTGCGGTGTACCGATGTAATGCGAGCGTCCTCGCTCGCTTGCGGTGTACCGATGTAGTGCGAGCGTCCTCGCTCGCTTGCGGTGTACCGATGTAGTGCGAGCGTCCTCGCTCGCTTGCGGTGTACCGATGTAGTGCGAGCGTCATCGCTCGCTTGCAGTGTACCGATGTAGTGCGAGCGTCCTTGCTCGCTTGCGGTGTACCAAAGTAGTGCGAGCGTCCTTGCTCGCTTGCGGTGTACCAAAGTAGTGCGAGCGAGGACGCTCGCTTGCGGTGTACCGATGTAATGCGAGCGTCCTCGCTCGCTTGCGGTGTACCGATGTAATGCGAGCGTCCTCGCTCGCTTGCGGTGTACCGATGTAGTGTGAGCCTCCTCGCTCGCTTGCGGTGTACCGATGTCGTGCGAGCGTCCTCACTCGCTTGCGGTGTACCGATGTAGTGCGAGCGTCCTCGCTCGCTTGTAATGTCGTGGCGTCCCCCTCACTCGCACTACGATACATATAACTTTTGATAAATTTACATATTTGGGATGCTGCCATTAGAACTGCATAAACCGAAAAAAGTTACCCCTATTTATAGCTATGAGATAGAGACGAGAAGTCCCCGTTCATCTTTATAATTTTTTAATGTTGTAATGTACTGAACCGTTTCCGGAAAAAATAGTTTATAAACTGATGTTATTACCGTACAGTCGCAAAAAACCATACATATGAGGTGAGAATTATGACAACTACAGTTACCAAGCCCAGCAAGCAAGAAACAAAATCCCCCAAGAAAAAACAAAGGTCAGTCAGTCCTACCAATATCGGCAGTCCAAGAACACCGCTTCGTCCCCAAGCGAAGAAAAAACAGGATTCCGAGCAACTATCCGACTGGTCGCACGCAAGTTAATTGTGTTTTCCAAATAACGCAACTAGCATCTAACCTGGTACAATATTTTTTCATGTCAGATGAAAAAACAACCGTATCAACTAATCAAATCTTGCTCCAACCCGGCACTTTGTGGAACCGTGTCAAAGAAGTGACCCAGCACGCTATGGAATGCGGTGCATTGGTGTCGATACCCACAGACTATGAGTTTGTTGAACAAAACGGCGTTAATTTTTTGGTGCGAATTTTAGCTAATCTGGTTCGCAAAGACGAAGCCAAAAAAAAACAAGAGAAGCAAAGCGCTACAATAGGAAAGGATTTCAACCCATTTCTACCTTACGAGCAAGACTTGTGGGTCGCGGACATTACCCCAACCCATGCGTGTATTTTGAATAAATTCAACGTTGTTGACTATCACTTGCTCATCATTACTCGCGAGTTTGAAGAACAAGAGAGCCTACTTACCCTGGAAGACTTTACCGCCATGTGGGTATGTTTGGCGGAATTTGATGGGTTAGCATTCTACAATGGTGGAAAAATAGCGGGTGCTAGTCAACGACATAAACACTTACAAGTTATACCCCAAGCACTGACCTCTACAGTAGTGCAATTACCTATTCAAACTTTGTTAGGTGAAGTAAAGTTATCAGATGTTAGTCCCTCAATAGATTCAATAGGCACAATACCTGGATTTCCATTTGTTAACTCTTTTACGTGGCTAAATCCGTCACATACATCTGAAATTATCTTTGAGCAGTATAATAATTTACTTAAATCAGTTAATATAAAAGCAGACAAAGACAATAAACAATCTGCTTCTTACAACCTTTTGGCAACAAGGGAATGGATGTTGTTGATACCACGTCAGCACGAAAGCTTTGAATCTATCTCCATAAATTCGCTAGGATTCGCAGGTAGCCTATTTGTAAAAAATGAGGGGCAAATGCAAATTCTTAAACAAAACGGACCGATGAATTTACTTAAAAATGTCGCCTTTCCTAAATTGGTAGAGCAACCTGGTAAATACTTAATTCCATGACGAAAATAATACTAAGCGGCTGTATAACCCCCATCAATAACTAACTCTGTCCCGGTAACAAACCTGGACTCGTCGGAAGCTAAGTACAAAATTCCATAAGCAACATCCTCAGGTTCTCCCATATGTCCCAAAGGGTGTAATCGGTCGAGAATTTTTCTTCCTTTTTCAAGATATTCTTTACCACCAAAAAGTTCTTCTATCATCGGTGTTCTAATAAAACCAGGATGAACTGAATTAACACGAATATTATTGGGTGCGTAAATCAAAGCATCTGTTTTGCTCATTATACGTACAGCACCTTTTGACGCATGATAAGCAGGAACGCTAGTCGAACCCACCAACCCATAAACAGCAGATATATTAACAATACTACCGCTATTTGCATTTAACATAAAAGCGACCGCATGTTTAGTACAGAGAAAAACTCCATCTACATTGATTGACATTACCGCATTCCATTCTTCCTGGGTAATTTTATGAGTAGGTTTGTTAACACCAGATATTCCTGCATTATTTACCAAAACATCTATCTTTCCCCACTTTTTATAAATATTAGCAAATACCCGCTCCACCTCAGCTTCAACGGAAACATTCAACTTCCAAAATTCTGCTTCTCCACCACTATTACGTATTTCTTCTACCAGTGCTTTACCCGTTTCAATACGAACATCCGTGACTGCTACTTTTGCTCCCTCATTTGCTAATAACAAACTTGCCGCTCTACCAATTCCTAAAGCTCCACCAGTAACAATCACAACTTTATCTTTGACTCTGTTCATCTCTTTCCTCTTCAAAACTACGCCGGAATATAACTTAGATAACCCAGAAGATAACTAACTTAGATTTAAAAAAGGTGACTGCAAAATATTAGACGATGAAGAGTAAAACTTTTGTGGCATTATATCCAGATTTGTAGAAAAAAATAATAATCAATCAACCTCAACCAAATAGACACAGTAGCCTCGCCTCATCCCAAAAACATGATGTATATAAACTAACTAATTACTGGGGGAATATTCAGTATATTTGGTGATTTTTATTTGCAAAACATATAGTACAATTGTCCTAACGAGAAAACTAATTTTGAAACTCTAATCAAATCTAGCGCAATAACCCTATTAGTAGCTTCTGACTAAATGCGGTGGAATTGTTGCGCGTATCCTTTCCGTTTGTATGAGGTCAGAACGATGGTAACACAGGTAAATGGCAGAATTAAAGACCGAATTGACTCCAAAACAGTTAGAAAATCGATTTTAGAAGACGAAAGAGCATCTTACGATAATAAAAATGCTGGCTTTCAATCACTAGCGAACGCCACAATAAAAATATTGAATCATGCATTTTGGTTAGCAAATCAGAAAAAGACGCATTTTGCTGAGTACAAAAAGCAACTTGCGAAGTACGGCTGGAAAGGAGAGGAAAAAAGATACCTCAAGATAGCAAAAGTATTTGAGAAATTTTCTCCTCAAGATTTGTCACAAATTGAGCCAGCAACAATATTTTTGTTAGCGAACGAAAGTAAAAAGTACCAAGCAGTTTTTGAACAATTACTAGATTTACCTGAAATAACTCAGAACCGATTGCGAGAATTAATCCAGGAGCAGCAAAAAACCAAACAACCTAAACCAGAAAAACCTAGTATTTGGAGAAGAACTTCTAACGGGAGACGCTATTGTCAGATTCCACCCATCCACGAAGAAGATGAACGAACGGGGATAACCCTACAAAAAATGATGGATGAAGAAGGATTGACCGCACAACAAATTGTCGCAGAAGCCATAGCATTGCGACAAGCACTAAAGCAAGCAGCCTCATAAAACAGGGTTCAAAAAAAACAATCACCAAAATATAAAGACCGTACACATACGGTCTTTATATCTAAGGAACTTCCAAAAAATAAATTACTTAATAAGGGTACACCATCTGCTTTGTCGAACCGGTTAAATAACCTCAATTATATTCATTGATAAAGTACCTGTAGGTATAATGTTTTTTATGGTAAAACCAGATGAGTCAAGCAGAGTATTCCACTCTTTCAAAGTGCGGACACGCCCAGAAGTTTCTTGAAGCATTATCATGTCTGTATATTGTGCAAAAGTTTGCTCATTAGATACATCCGCAAAAGGTTCAATAATTAATAAAGAGCCGTTATTACTCATACTCGCACGACAATTTTTCAAAATGGTAATGCAATCTTCATTTGACCAATCCATAAGCACATAAGAAATTATATATAAATCACCACCAGATGGTACACTTTTTAGAAAGTCACCATCTACTAGCTTGCAGCGATTTACTATTTCTTTATTTGCAATAAAATTTTGCGCTTCTTGAATAACATTAAGTTGGTCGAAGAGAATTCCATTTACTGTTTTGTTAGCCTCTAGAATTGCAATTAGCAAATCTCCCATACCTCCCCCAACGTCTACAACTAAGTTAGCTGTTTGAAAATTGTAGGCATTTACGACAGCATTAGGTAGGGATGATGACCAAGATTTCATCGCTTTGTTAAAAGCAATGGCATACTCTGGTTTTTCATTAAATACTTCATAAACTGTTTTTTGGTAAACATGTTCGTATGCACTTAAACCTGTTGCAATCACTTTCTCAAAAGATTGCGATAGTTCCCATCGCCAAGGTTCTGCATTAAAAAGAATCCAATCACGCGGAGAACTGGGGGCATCTGTTCGTAATACATCACTCAAAGGTGTAAGTGCAAAGCGCTCTTGTTCATCAATGGCAAATATATTCAAACTTGCTAAATAACGGAGTAATCGACCAAGTGACAGTGCGTGTGAACCTGTTAATTCCGCTAATTCTTCAGCAGTCTTTGGATTATCTACTAATAAATCGGGAACATTGAGTTTGATAATTGTACAAACTGCTTTTGACAAGATTTGCCCCAGGCTAATTTGAAGCATAATTGATTGGGACGAAATTTTATTTTGCGGAGTGGATAACATATTTTTTACTTGGAGAATAACAACAATAATTAATGAAACATAACTTAGCACACCTGAACTCTCAACAGTATTTACCCTAGTATTTCTGCTTGCCGCTAAGATTTTTGCGTATTTATAGCAGTCTAAAAAAATAGCAGGCTCGGCACAATTGTTATATTCCAGTAATGTAAGTCATGTTTTAATTGGAAATCTCTAAATAAAAAACAATCAGTTGAATTAGCAGACCTTATATATACGTTTCCTCATCTAAATCAATAACTATTAGCTATTATCTCTTGGCAATTTTGCAGATATTTTTCGACCTCTGAATGATGAGGAAAAAGCTGTTTTACTAACTGAAATTTTTGTAATGCTTGTCTATATTCTCCTTGGCTATAAAGTTCCAGACCTTCACTGTATTGCTGTTTCACAAAACCTTGCTCATTACGAATACTTGCTTTAGCCAGAAATTCTTGAATAGTATTACTTGTAAAAATAAAAGTAAAATCATCGTTGGGTCCAAAAGTAACTATACCAATCACTTCTCCTTGCTGATTGAGTACTGGTCCACCAGAGTTACCAGGAGGTACTGGGCCAAGAATTTGGAAAAGTGGTATACCATCTTTAGTTGCTTTTTTCGCTGATACTGAACCAGCAGTAAAAGTTGCTTCATAAGAGGATTTATCATCCAATTGAGGAAGTTCATTAACTATTCCTGGATATCCAACTACTACCACTGAATCCATCAGTTGTACTTGGTTTGAATTCGCAAGCTTCAAAGCAGGAGCATTTTGAATATTAATTTTGATAATAGAAATATCTTTACCTTTACCAGCAGGTGCTCCGGAAGTAATATTTTTGAAAGGTATTTTCTCACCATTGGGTAAATAGACTAAGTTAATTGGTTTAATTTCAATCCATTTCAACTTTTTTTCTACATCATTGAAATTCTCACCGTCAGCTTTAAGCTTTTTAGCTAGCTTTTCTTGGAATAACTGTTTACACTCGTCTGCGCTCCAGTCTGTTACATGAGCGTTAGTTGCAAGATAACCATCTCTATGAACAAAAAAGCCAGAACCGTAACCCGATATCCCTTCAAAATCATAAACTTTGCCATTTTTTGGTAAGTAAACTTTGGCTTTACATCCCAATACAACCTTCACTACTGATGGTTTGACATTTTCTGCTAGCAGGCTAGATTGGGACATTTTTTCAGGAATATTCTTAACTGTTTTTGGCTTACGGGAATTTCCTTGTGTTTGTTGCGGTGAAACTTCTAATGCTTGGGATTTTGTAGCAGTGAAGGGGAATAAAACAGTCACCAGACTAGAAGTCAACAACAAGTTTAGAAATTTTATTTGCACTTTTGATAACATAGAATTACCTTTTAACTCAATAATTTTAAACTTAATAATTACTCAGCTTTCTGATATTTAATACAAAATAATCTGTGGATTTTTATGTAAATCTTGGATTATTGTTGATTTTTGCCCAATTTCTTACAGCCTTACGTAAGTACTTCAGGATGGCTAAGCGATTTTACGCAAATTCCTAAAATTTTTCTTTAATCAGAGTCGGGAAAGAGTTCACGGAAAACCCAGAACTAAAGTTCGGGCTAAAAGCTTAAACCCGTTGAAACGGGTTAGAAGAATAATTTTAGTAAGAGTTTCAACCCGTTAAAAACGGGTTTGAGCTTTTAGCCCGTTCGCGCCAGCGTCCGCTTCGGATATTTTAATTCAAGGCTTATTTCGTACCATTACCGACTTAAGATTTACTTTATGGACTTACCGCAATAAATCTGGGGTGAAGAATAATGACCCAAACATTTTCAATTCAAGAAAGCCAAAAACTACAACTAGAACCTTTAAAAATCCCACAAAGGCTACTGCTGGGGCCTGGTCCTTCCAATGCTCATCCAGACGTTCTCCAAGCGATGAATACCCCTCCCGTTGGACATCTTGACCCTGCTTTTTTGGCTCTGATGGACGAAATTCAAGCTCTGCTGCGCTACGTATGGCAAACAGAAAACCAACTAACTATAGCTGTTTCCGGTACTGGTACAGCAGCAATGGAAGCCGCAGTAGCCAATGTCACCGAACCTGGGGATGTAGTTTTAGTTGGTGTTGCTGGATACTTCGGTAATCGCCTTGTAGATATGGCTGGTCGTTATGGAGCCGATGTGCGAACTATTACCAAACCTTGGGGACAAGTATTTAAATTAGAAGAACTAAGAAATGCTTTATCAACTCATCGTCCAGCGATTTTGGCTTTAGTTCATGCCGAAACATCTACAGGAGCGCGTCAACCTTTGGAAGGAGTGGGTGAACTTTGTCGCGAATTTGGCTGTTTATTGTTGGTAGATACAGTGACTAGTTTGGGTGGCGTACCTATTTTTCTTGATGAATGGGGAGTAGATATTGCCTATAGCTGTAGTCAAAAAGGTTTAGCTTGTCCCCCTGGAGCTTCACCATTTACTATAAGTTCTCGTGCGCTAGAAAAAGTTACGCGACGTAAAAATAAAGTAGAAAATTGGTATTTGGATATGACGCTATTGGGTAAATATTGGGGTAGCGAGCGCGTTTATCATCATACCGCACCAATAAATATGTATTATGCTTTGAGAGAATCGCTGCGGTTAATTTCCGAAGAAGGACTAGCTAATTGTTGGCAGCGTCATCAAAAAAATGTTGAATATCTTTGGAATTCATTGGAAGATATAGGACTTAGTTTACATGTCGAGCGAGAGTACCGTTTACCTACACTCACAACAGTTTGTATCCCATCCGGAGTAGATGGTAAAGCAATTGCGCGACAATTATTAATAGAACACGGTGTTGAAATCGGGGGAGGACTTGGGGAGCTAGCAGGTAAAGTTTGGCGTGTTGGGTTAATGGGTTTTAATAGCCGTAAAGAAAATGTCGATACACTTATAGAAGTATTACGTAAAGTTTTACCCAATTAATTTTCCAGCACACAAATACTAACTTGAATCATCTATTGTGGGGTGGGCATCTTGCCCGCCCTAGTAACTATCCCTGGTCAACATCCCTGGTCAACATCCCTGGTCAACATCCCTGGTAACCATGTTACTAAAAATACAAATCGCCAATTAATTTACATCACCTAAATAAACATCACCATTTAATTGATTCATCAACAAGTGTTTCAAAGGTGATGGAAATATTCGATACTCATTTAGCTTGGCAATCGACAACCATTCAACATGTTGTTGTCCCCCATCAGGAGAAGTACCATTTTTCGGGATGTAATTCTCACTGACTCTACAAGCAAATATAAAATCAATGGAGTGAAAATTCTTCAGCCATTTTTTTTCATCTTCATCCAAAGCTTCATGAACATAGGTATTACCAATAAACTCACGCACAAATAAAAGTTTACCAATTTCTACCTCTGCCCCAATTTCCTCCAAACACTCGCGCAATAAAGCTTGTTTAAGTGTTTCTCCATGATTTTGCCCACCACCAGGTAAAAGATAATATCGACCTTGTGAATCTTGCTTAGCCAGCGCCAAGAGATTATTATTTCGGACAATGATAGCCTTTGCTGCGTTTCTAATTGCCTTGGGTTGGTCGAGCATGTCGTTTACCCAGTTAAATATAGGTTATTTTAGTTACCTTAGCACGTACAATTTTCTATGTGTAGTTGTTAACTGAGAAAACGCTAGTTCACTTGTCGGTATAGCATACAGATTCTCAGAGTAACTCAGTAGTACGTAACATCTGTAAAACTTTATTTACATTGTCTAACTCACCAACAATACGCCTTACAGGAGCAGGCCAAGCTTTTACCAGAGTGGGAGTAGCGGAAACCTGGTCAGCTTCAGCTTGTTCTGGATTAGTTAAAACATCAATAATTTTAAGGGTGTAAGGCAGACCGAAATATTTTTCTAACAAATTGTGTAAGTTTCCTAAAATGCGCTCAGTAGATGGAGTTTGTCCTGCAACAAATAAACGCAAAACATAGCCGCGTGTTTTTTCTTGTGCTTGTATAACATTAGCTATTTGGTAATGCGGTCTTGACTCTTGAAAGTTTACCTTTACTATTAAATTATGGTCTTCCCAAAGTTGCGGAAATGAATCGCGGTAAGAAGTCAACACCATGCGGTCGCATAAACCCTCTTGCCAAGGTGCAGCTTGCCAAACTAACTCCCCAGTATCAAAAATAGCATTTAAAACAGCTTGATGCCGCATTACCACAGGATAAGCTTCAGCAAAAATTTTAACTTCTTGGGAACGAGGGTCTAACCAGTGGTCAACAGTAGCAGTGTAGCAAGGCACTAAAAAATGAGGCGGTTCCGGTAAATCTAAAATTTCCTGTAAAACAGCACACAAATGCAAATGCCATCGACCTTGTTTACTAGGGTCGATGCAGTAAATCAAATCTCCTCCGGGTGTAAATAAGGCTATGCCTTTAAAAAGTTGGGGTATTAGTCGTTTATCAGAAGTCAAGGGTTTTGTGTAAAAAAAGTTTAGAGTTTTGGTTTTTGTAGAGATGCGATTAATCGCACCTCTACAGGGTTTATGTGTATCGCAAGTAAACGGTACTAAGATTTGAGAGCGAAAAATTAGAAGATTTGAATTTTGATGTTCAAAAACACTTTTAATAGTAACCCCAAACTCCAAACTCCCAACTCCCCAATTCCGTACAGACGCGATTAATCGCGTCTCTACCCAACTCCCCAATTCCGTACAGACGCGATTAATCGCGTCTCTACCCAACTCCCCAATTCCGTACAGACGCGATTAATCGCGTCTCTACCCAACTCCCCAATTCCGTACAGACGCGATTAATCGCGTCTCTACCCAACCCCCCAATTCTGTACAGACGCGATTAATCGCGTCTCTACCCAACTCCCCAATTCTGTACAGACGCGATTAATCGCGTCTCTACCCAACCCCCCAATTCTGTACAGACGCGATTAATCGCGTCTCTACCCAACTCCCCAATTCCGTACAGACGCGATTAATCGCGTCTCTACCCAACCCCCCAATTCTGTACAGACGCGATTAATCGCGTCTCTACCCAACCCCCCAATTCTGTACAGACGCGATTAATCGCGTCTCTACCCAACCCCCCAATTCTGTACAGACGCGATTAATCGCGTCTCTACCCACTCCCAATTCTCCAAATAATTGCGAATTGCTTTTTAAACCCTTCCTCTGAGGAACTGAGCCATCTCGTTAGGAGTTGGTGACATTTCTAGGGCTGTTTCTTCGTCAATGCGACCTTCTTGATAAAGGTTAAATAGGGCTTGGTTCATGGTAATCATACCGTCAAAGCTTGCTTGCTTCATTAATTCGGTAATTTCGTCGTATTTACCTTCCTTAACCCAGTCTTTTACAGCTTCGGTATTAATCAGGATATCGTGGAATGCAGCACGCTTGTTGTCGGTCGTGCGACACAAACCTTGGGCAATTACCGCGACTAATGCTTCGGAAAGTGCAACCCTCATTGCAGGCTGTTCTTCACCAGAATAAAGGTTCAAAATACGCTCAATCGTTTTGACTGCGCTATTGGTGTGCAAGGTACCCATTACCAAGTGACCTGTTTGAGCAGCTTTAAGAGCTGTGTTAACAGTTTCTTTATCCCGCATTTCCCCCACCAGAATCAAATCTGGGTCTTCCCGCAAAGCTGCTTTCAAAGCGTTATCAAATTTTCGGGTATGAATTCCTACTTCCCGTTGTTTAATCAACGACTTTTGACTCCTGTGGACAAACTCGATAGGGTCTTCGATGGTAATTATATGTTTAGGCATTTCGCGGTTAATATAATCGACCATCGCCGCCATTGTAGTCGATTTACCCGAACCAGTTGGTCCTGTCACCAAAATCAAACCTTTGTGGTAATGGCAAATATCTCTGAAAACAGTCGGTAAACGCAACTGCTCCATCGTCAAAATTTTCAGCGGAATTAACCGCATTACCATTGCGTAACCCTTGAGCGTGTCAAAAATATTAATCCGTACCCGTGCAAACTCGTATTGGGTCGCACCATCAAATTCCAGGTACTCTTCAAAACGTTTAATTTCTTCCTCTGTTAGCACCTCCCGTATCCAACTAAGGAAAGTCTCTTTATCCGTTTCTGGATATTCTGTTGTTTCGATTTCTCCTCGGTTACGAAAGCGTGGGG
This sequence comes from Scytonematopsis contorta HA4267-MV1, assembly GCA_019359035.1. GTDB lineage: Bacteria > Cyanobacteriota > Cyanobacteriia > Cyanobacteriales > Nostocaceae > Scytonematopsis > Scytonematopsis contorta. Next base: position 240,309 of record JAHHIC010000084.1, read on the forward strand.
GTTCACCAACACCTAAGTGAAGGTCAGATATTCCCTTATCAAAAGCTTCCTTCACAAGTTGCGCCAAAGTCGGACCATTGGTTTTTGGACGATTTTGGCTATTACTCGCCATTGGTGGTGGTGTCCCAGGACGATGACCCATATTACCAGGTGGAGGGGGTGCTGCGTAATTACCAGCTGGCCGATTAACACTCTTATCTATATTCATTTCTAAGGTTTGTGTTGCCTGCCGCTGCGTGCTAGCCGTTTGCGTTTGCGTTGGTGGCGGTGGTGGTGGCGCTGGCGGCATATTACGGGTCGCTGCTGGCATGGAATTTGGTGGACGCTGTGATTCTGTCATATATTTACCAAGCTAATGGGTCGAATGGGTCAAACTAACGGTTCAATCGAATAAACGTGCATAGTATAATCGGCTGCTGACTTACCACGGAAACCGAGAGTGCAAACAAATGTTCGTCTCCTGTCTCATTACGTGACTTTGTACTGGTGTCTCTTTTCCTGGCAAGCTCTCCATTGTCATCAAATTAAAATTTATTTTTTCACTGCTATTACCTTGTTTAGCACACTTTTATTTTGTTTTATATTCAGTAATAACGCGCATATTTTTTAGTAAAAATAAGCTCTATATATTTCCGAGAATACCTCAATTCGTTATATGAGAAAAATTTACTCAAAATTCATGGTTGCTTTATGCAAGTATTAGCGAAATCACCACCAGACAACAAATTCAGCCGTTTTCAGAAATTATGAGAAAAAGCAGATTGAATTTTAAGATATGTTAACGATAATCCAATATAAGTCCCAAAATTACCCTTTAGGGATTAGAACTTAAGAGCTTCTATACCTCCAGACAGATGCCCACATTTAGCTTTGCGCTAAAAGTCGCTATTACTACGACTCATGATCCCCCAAAATAAAGTGTAAAGATTATTAAACAAATGCTCATTTTCAAAATTAGATTCTATATACTGAAATTCACGACCCGTTAAATCGGTTTGCAATAAAAAAGAAATTGCGACTGTGAACTAATTGCTCAAGTTAAATATTTGTTCTTTATTTTGGAGAGGAAAGTCATGGCTTTGGCTCAAGCTTCTGAACTTGGAAAAACCGACTCTTTGATGATGGCTAAAAGTTTCTTAATATGGACTTTTACCTTGGCAGTGTGCTTGTTGGTTGTTGGTTTTCCGTTGGTTGTTTTGATGGCTACAGTTGGATGCCTTTTATCGATTGTTTTACAGTCTGTAATGCCCGTAAGCGCAGTATTGTTAGTAGCAGGTGGATTAATATTTGCTAACGTATTCGCAGTTGTTGTTGGTGCTGCAGTGCTAACTTCAAAAGGAATTCATCCTCAAGATGTTAAATGGTTAAGCTGGTTGCATGGTGAAACAGAGCAAAAGGAAAAAACAGTTTATGCATCTTGCCCCTTAACTTGTGAGCTAGAAATGTAATTATTAAACCATAATCGACAAACAGTACATCTGCCCGGTTTTGCCGGGTTTTTTCATTGGGATTCAAAATGGCTTCTTTGTTCCTTTTTCCTTCTTCCTTCTCTCAATGTGACAAATTACTATTGACTAATAGCAATTGACTGAAGACTATGGAGAGCGTTTACTATTGATTAAATAATTATTGACTAATGACTAATGACAAACTAGTTAGCATTATTTTAGGAACCCGTCCGGAAGCAATTAAATTAGCTCCCGTGATACAAACGTTTCAAAACTCTCCTGGTTTCCAGTTACAAGTTATTTTAACCGGACAGCACCGGGAGATGGTTGAACAAGTAATGCAACTTTTTAACCTTAAGGAAGACTACGACCTTGAGATTATGCAAGCTAAACAATCTCTGGGTGATATTACTTGTCGGAGTATACGAGGTTTAGATACATTATTTCAGCAGCGCAAACCAGATTTAGTTATTGTTCAAGGTGATACTACCACCGCGTTTGCCGCTGCTTTGACAGCTTTTTATCAAAAAATTCCTGTAGGTCATGTAGAAGCAGGATTAAGGACTGACAATATTTACAATCCTTACCCAGAGGAAGCGAATCGACGTTTAATTTCCCAAATTACCCAATTGCACTTCGCTCCAACACCTTTAGCTGTCGAAAATTTAAAACGTTCGGGAGTTTTGGGTGAAATTCACCTCACAGGTAATACTGTTATTGATGCGCTGTTAAATGTCGCGTCCCGAAAACCTGCTTGTAATGTTCCTGGTTTGGATTGGGAAAAATATCGAGTGTTATTAGCAACAGTACATCGACGTGAAAATTGGGGAGAACCACTCCAAGGTATAGCGGAAGGATTTTTGAATATTTTAGATAAATTCCCTGATACAGCTTTATTATTACCTTTACATCGCAATCCTACCGTACGCGAACCATTACAAGCTCTGTTAGGAAATCATGAACGAATTTTTTTAACGGAGCCTTTGGATTATGCTGAACTTGTGGGAGCGATTCAGCGTTCTTATCTTTTGCTTACGGACTCTGGTGGTTTACAAGAAGAAGCTCCAAGTCTGGGTAAACCTGTTTTGGTTTTACGTGAAACTACTGAAAGACCTGAAGCTGTTGCTGCAGGAACTGCAAAACTTGTGGGAACTGACTCGGGACAAATTACAACTAATGCTGCGGAGTTGTTAAGTAGTCCGTCCGCTTACGAAATAATGGCTAATGCTATTAATCCTTTTGGTGATGGACTAGCTAGTGAGCGAATTTTAGAGATTGTGCAAAAGTTTTTAGCGTAGCAAACCCCACCCCCAACCCCCTCCCCGCAAGCGAGGAGGGGGCTACGATAACAATCAAAAACCTTTCCCGCAGGTGAGGAAGGGGCTACTATAACAATAAAAAACTCTTCCCGCAGGTGAGGAAGGGGCTACGATAGTATATCTGGAGTGGTTATTTTTTCTTATTGGTTGTGACAAATAGTACGCGAATATTAAAATCGTAGCCCCCTCCCCATGACAAAGATTATAGGAGTATTAAAATCGTAGCCCCCTCCCCGCGTGCGGGGAGGGGGTTGGGGGTGGGGTTTTCTTTTATTTGTGTGTGGGTGGGGTTTAATTTGCTGTTTCCAACGGAATTTGAATCACAAAACAAGCACCCTCACCTGGAGAAGAAATACACTCAATAGTTCCCTCGTGTTTTTCTGTAACAATTTGGTAACTAATCGAAAGTCCTAGTCCAGTACCCTTACCCTCTGGCTTTGTTGTAAAAAATGGGTTAAAAAGTTTCTCTCTTACTGACTCTGGCATACCTGGCCCGTTATCAGCAATACGAATTACTACTTTGTCTAATTCTTCAAAGGTTACCAGTTTTGTACTAATTGTGATTACATTAGGGTCTTTCTCTATTTCCACATATGTTCGACCTTGGTTGTACTCATCCAAAGCGTCAATAGCATTTGCCAGTAAATTCATAAACACTTGGTTCAGTTGACCGGGGTAACATTTTACTAGTGGTAAATCATCATACTTTTTGACTATTTGAATTGCTGGACGCTCTCTTCTATCTTTTAGACGGTGTTGTAAAATCATCAAGGTTGTCTCTATCCCTTCATGAATGTTCACCGCTTTTTTGTCGGTGCTATCAATCCTTGAGAAATTTCGTAAAGACTGCATGATATCGCGAATACGTTCCGTACCTACTTCCATTGAGGAAATCATTTTTGGTAAATCTGATACCAAGAAATCAAAGTCAATTCTCTTAATATGATTTGTAATTTCCTTCGCAGGGGATGGTGTATTTTCTTGATATAAATGCACTAATTTGAGTAAGTCATCGATGTACTGTTTTGCGTAGTCCAGATTCCCCATGATAAATCCCACGGGGTTGTTTACTTCATGAGCAACACCAGCCACTAATTGTCCTAAGGAAGATATTTTTTCTGTTTGTACTAACTGCGCTTGAGTTTGCTGGAGCTGTTCCAGAGACTGCTGCAACTGTTGCGATTTATCTTGCTCACCAGCATACAGACGAGCATTTTCGATTGCGATCGCCGCTTGGGAAGCGAGTAATTTGAGGATTTCTAGCCTGGAGGTAGTGAAGGCTCCGATTGACTGATTATTCTCTAAGTAAAGAATACCAGTAAATTTACCTTTGTAGAAAATGGGAGCGCATAAGACTGATTTGGGTTGTGTGGTTTGGAAGTAGGGGTCGTTGAAATTTTGGATTTTAGATTTTGGATTTTGGATTTCTTTGATAGCGTCTTGGAAAATGACGTATTCTTTGGTTCTAGCGACGTAGTTAATTAAAGAATCTGGGATTTCTGTACTATGCTCGATTGGAATTGATTCAATGATGTTAGTTACTGTTTGTCCAACCAATGACCTTTGAGCTTCGATAAATAATTTATTATCTTTCAGCAATATTAAACAACCTTTTTGAGCAGCAGCATTTTCCAAGATAATTTTCAAAAGCTTGTCTAACAAGTTGTCCAGAATAATTTCACTAGTAATGGCTTCAGTGGCTTTCATGATTGTAGCCAAATCAAATACTTCATTACTGTTGCTAGTGGAATTAGAAATTCTGGTAAAACTTGTAGTGATTGTTCTAGTTAGGTCTTTTGCTTCAGATGTAGCATTATAGCTGCGAAGGATTAAATTAGGATAGCGTTCTTCTAAATCTTTTACTTTCGCGAAAGCACCCCAGCGGATATAGCTGTAGTAGGCTTCGGTCATGTATATCTTAGCAATTTTTTCTTTACCAAAAGACGCATAAAAGCTTGCCGCAAGTTCATTTGCGAGTGCTTCATCCTGGGTATAACCATTTTCTTTTGCCCCAGCGATGGCACGGTCGTATAAATTCATCGCTTTAGTTTCTTGTCCTAATAATCGCAACCTTTCTGCTTCTACTAGGTCGTACTTATGTTGAAAATTACAAGGAGCATGTTGTGCCCACTGCTTCATTTTCTTTTGGTTAATAGCAACCTGTCTCAGATATTTTTTTTGCTCGCTTTTAGATATATTTATGTATTGAGCTAGGAGTGCGAGAGAATAGTAAAAATTATTTATGCAGTATAATATAATACCAGGATTATTTTCTTTATACTTGATAATTAATTCTGAGGATTTAATGGCTTCATCATATCTATAAAATAAATAATTAATGCATGTTTTACAGCTATGAAATATACTTAACCAGGTAGTATTCTCACTTAATAACGACAACATTTCTGTTTCATCTAATGCATCACCAACTAATACATATTTATTTGATGAATATCCCTGTAAATTCAATGCAGTTTGCCTGATTATATTAATAACAAGAGCAACTGATTCCAGCTTTAACTGCTGTGTAAAACTTACATACTGCAGAGTTTGTCGTGAAAATGAATCTAGGTTTTCCCCACTTAAAAACAAATTTTTACTCAAAGTCCAAGCGCTATAGCTAGCAAATTCTATATCTCCGGTTTCTAGTGCAAATTGAATCCCACGACGTAAATGTACAATTTTCTCTTTAATTGGCTCTTTGAAATGGGCAATAAAAGCATTGAAAGAATACAGAACTTTTCCTTTGAATAAATTAGCGTTCAACTTGTCTAAAAGAGAAATACCCAACTTTCCAAATCGATAGCCTGCTTCAATATCCCCAAAATTATCGCATAGCATAGCGCCATAAATACTGTAGCCATAAGTAGCAGGTGCTGAGTTACCATATTTAACTGATAGGCGTACAAGTGCTAATGTACTCAAGGGAAAAAGCAAAGAACCAGCTTGACCTGCAGCAGGATTAACTAGCATCAAAATTTGCATTGCAGCTAATTTATAAGGGTCAGTCATTTCTGGCAAATTAGCTAAATCTTCAATACGTTTGTAAGAGAGAGTAAATTTAGTCTGTAAAACAGCTAAAAGTAGATGCTGCATCGTAGGTTTTTTTGGTAGCCCTACACCTAAAAGCCTAAGAACATCTACTCCAACATCTAAGGCTTCAAGCATCGAATTTTGTGCTATGCAAGACTGAATTTGAATTTCATATATTCTCACCTTATCCAGAATTGTGTAGGCTTGTTGTAAGGTCAAGTCTGCTAATTTTTTTGACCTTTCAAAGCTACCTGTTAAATATTCTGCTTCTGCTGTCTCCACATAAAAATTCAATGTCAGGTCATAATTGCTTTGCCAAGAATCTTCAGCCAAAAGTCGCAAACCCATATTTAAATACTTAACGGCAGCTTCATAGGCAGTTGCAGCCTTGGCTTTTTCTCCAGCAATAAAATTTAATTTTGCCAGTTCTTCTTTTCCCGCAGGAGATGAAAGTAACTCCAAACCAACATTTAATTGGTTAACAATGTCTAAAATATTCTCTGCTAAAAATTCTGGTGGTGTTTGTTTTAAAAGTAGTTGACCAATCTTCAAATGAGTAGCTTGTTTTTCTGACTCGGGAATCAGAGAATAAGCCGCTTGTTGTACGCGGTCATGTAAGAATTTATAAGCAACTCCTTTGATTCGAGATTCTAGGTTTTGATGTTTTGATTCACCTGAAATATGACCATCTTCATCAAGTAACAAAGGAATTTTATAAGTCTCGCTCAAAGGTAAAATCAACCCAGCTTGTAAGCTGGGATAAAGTTGATTAGCTGTCACTCCAGGGGATTCTTCTTTAATGATTGACAAAGCATCTAAGGTAAATTTATCCCCGACACACGCCGCTAATTTTAAAAGTTCTTGAGCTGCTAATGGTAACTTTTGAATTCGGCTAGCAACGAGTTCTACTACATTTTTATCAGTAATCCCAATTGTAAGAATTTCTTCAATATTCCATTGCCAAGCTCCCTTTATTTCTTCTTCGATAGAGTGATAATTATAATAGTCGAATATTAAAAGTTTTTCTTGATAAAGCGTTTGAAGTAGTTGTGTCAAGAAAAAAGGATTCCCAGCCGTTTTATTATAAATTAGCTCTGCTAGCGGCTCTATTTTTTCTGCATTACATGTCAAAGTTTCGGCAACTAACTGAGTTACATTCTTTAAAGATAGCGTTTGTAAAACAATATTATTAATAACTGTGCCACTCTTCTCAATTTCTTCAATTGTCTGAATTAATGGATGTGTAGAACTGACTTCATTGTCCCGATAAGCACCTATTAATAGTAAATATTTGCTGTGTGGATCGGTAATCAGCAGCTGCATCAACTTTAATGTTGCGGAATCAGCCCATTGCAAGTCATCTAAAAATATGACTAAGGGGTGTTCTTTTTGGGAAAATACCCGGATAAATTCTGTCAAAACACGATTAAAACGGTTTTGTGATTCTGCTGGTCCTAATTGCGCTACTTCTGGCTGTTTACCGATGATTAATTCAACTTCTGGAATTACATCAATAATAACTTGTCCATTTGACCCCACTGCTTGTAATATTTGGCTGCGCCATTGTTCAAGTCTAGTATCATTTTCTGTCAACAGTTGTCTCATCAAATAGCTAAAAGCTTGAATTAATGATGCGTAAGGAATATTACGTTTAAATTGGTCAAATTTACCACTAATAAAGTAGCCTTTTTGTCGGGTGATAGGTTTATTAACTTCGTTGACTACAGAAGATTTGCCAATTCCCGAATATCCAGATACTAGTACTATAGCACTGCTACCCAGGCTGACATTTTCAAATGCTTCTAATAGTGAATTGACTTGAGTTTCTCTACCATAGAGCTTTTGCGGAATTAGTAATTGACTTAAAATATCCAAGCGACCCGGTATAAAATTAGAAATCTTTCCTTTTGCTTTGAACTCTTCCAAGCAAATTTCTAAATCTGCTAACAGACCTTTAGCGGTTTGATAGCGGTCTTCAGCATTTTTTGCCATTAGTTTTCTGACAATCGCGGTAATTTCCACTGGAATAGATGGATTTAATTCCTCAATTGCTTTGGGTTGCTTTGCAATATGACTGTGAATTAACTCAAGAGGGTCATCGCTTTGAAAAGGCAATTCACCGACGAGCATTTCATAAAAAGTAACACCCAGAGAATAAAAATCGGTCCTGTAGTCAAGAACTCGGTTCATTCTACCAGTCTGTTCAGGGGATATATACCCTAAAGTTCCTTCTAACTGGTTAGGGTTAGTTAGTTGTGGTGTTTCCTTTGAAAGCCGCGAGGCAATACTAAAGTCGGTCAATTTTACCAGTCCTGTTTCTGGATTAATAATGATATTGGCGGGTTTAAGGTCTTTGTGAATAATGTTGTGAATATGAAGTGACACCACAGCCTTTGCCAGCTGAATGGCAATGCTGAGAAAAATTTCCAAAGATAAGGGAAAGTTTTTTCCGGTTTCTTGGTTCTGATTAAGGAGTTGCTTAAGGCTAATGCCACCAAAGTCATCAAATACGAGCGCTAAACGATTTTGATGCCTTTCTAATCTCAAAACTTTGACGATACCTTCTAAATCTAAATTTTCCGTGACTTTGTACTCGTGCTTGAGACGAGTAATCGCATCTAGGGTAGGATAGTCAGCCTTAAGGATTTTAAGAATAACAGATTTTTCATCTAGTCGCGATGTACCCCGAATAACAATCGTGTTGGTTCCCTCGTGGATAACTTCAGTTACATCGTACCCAGGGACCAAAACAGGCGTGAGCATTTTAAAACCCTTCCTAGTAAAATAAAGATGTTCGTGTATGTACCTATGATTCCCTGTTATATTCTTTTTCCAACATTTTTTTACCTTAAATTTTATAAAAATATTGTCTGTTTTATGAAAATTACGATTAAAACACCCGGTTTAAAGACCGGGAGTTAAAAACCGGGCTAAATCTACAGGACTCAATTATGCTAAAAATTTAAAATTCATGCAAATTTTACCGCTTCAATCACGTGCGTATCTAAAATTCCTGTTGACAAAGCTTGAGCTTTTCGGAATCCCCAAGCATTCAGAAAGAAGCTTAACTCATGCGACAAGCGGATGCGACCACGAACTTTTATCACAAAACATAATCTGTTTCTTATTTCTTGGTGCTAGTAATTAGGAATTATTAATCACCATCATACCCATCATTTTCAAAATAGCAACACAAAGAGGGCTGTTAGCATTCAAGAAACCATTAATAGCAGTAAAATGATTCTGCCCAGGTAGTGGTAGATAGGAACCTTGAAGCCCATTCGCCTTCCATGCAGCTAAAAAATCCTGTGACTGACGATGAAATTCTTGTGTTTCTTCTTCCCCATAGGTAACAATCAGATGTCCTGCTTTTTTGGGGATGTTGCGGATGGGACTATTACGGAGAACTTCACCCCAAGTGAGTTGAAGAGAAGGTTGTAATCTAGTGTAAGGAAATGGCATCAAATCGAACAAACCACTGATAGCACATCCACCTTTAATTATGTCACTTGGTAGTCCATAATCGTTTTCCCATTCTGTTGTCATAAGCATCGCTGTCAAGTGACCACCTGCTGAATGACCAGATACGTAAATACGCTTAGAATCGCCACCAAAGTTTTCAGCATTACGATAAATCCAAGCAATTGCAGCGCGACTTTGACGGACTATTTCTTCAATGCTTGCTTTGGGACATTTTGCATAGTTGATAACAACAACCGTTGCACCCGCAGCTACTGGTCCAGATGCAACAAAACTATACTCTTTACTGTTGCACATCACCCAGTAACCGCCATGTATAAACACTAAAATAGGAGCTTTGGGTTGTGCTGCTGGAAAAATATCAAGATGCTCTACAACAGTTGGACCAAATGGAATGTCTAAATCGCAAGACAGTTGTTGACGCACTTGGGCACTGTTTGTCGAATACCAATTAATGTAAGCAGGAATGTCAAGCCCAGTATCATCTGCAAGAATATATTCAGTATCTAACTCAGCTTGGGTTTGGAAATTACGATATAACATTGAAATTAACTCTTGAAGATTAGGTGTTATTTGCAATTTATTTAATGTAGAGACCTGATAAATCAATTCTCTACAATGTCATACATAACATCGCCAACCAAAAAATGGTATAGGAGATGAGATAAAAATTTAGATTTAGCTTGGTTTAAGGTCTCAATCCAAAATAGTCAACGTAGCTTGTTTCCCTTTGTGCTGCCCCATTGATTTATTTTATTACTCCTTTCCTCAAGCATGAGTCATCACTTGGTGATTTTCTTTTGAGTTTTTCTGTACATATGCCATCATTTCATTCATGGATTCAGAGAAACTCTCAAATACTATTTCCACGGTAGAAAAAGCTTTAAATTTTTGCTCTTCTGTCAATTGGATATTTCTGAGGAAATCATCTGTTTCTTCATAAGTTTTGCCACCTTGAATATGACCTGTTTCTACCTTGAGATGATACCCACTAAAATAACGACATTTTTTTTGTGTTACTTCTTGAATCTGTTCACCCAATTTAGCAAAATGGCGTAAAGCAACAGTACCAGTGGATTCTATAGACTCAATAATTGCCAACTTTACCATTAAATCTGTTTCATTAATGCACAAAGCAAACAGCGTATAGCTTAATTCGCGAGTTTTTTTGGTTTGCTCTCCCCACAAAAATTTTAAGGTATCACTGTAATTGAGTTTTTCATCCAACCCTAAATTTTCAATATCTTCTAGATACCAACGCCAGTGACGACCATCCTCATAGGAATGTCTATTAATCATTTCCTGAATTGCACTATCGGCTGGTTCTCTTCGTAAAGCATAAGCATTAATATCCTTAAACATCATTGCAAAAGGAGCAAAACATGGTGCCCAAGATACTCTTTCTATTGGGTTTATAGTATCGTCTACCAAGAATTTAAATAAAGGCAGTTGAGCAAATTCTACTTTCTTCTTTTCAATCAACTCTAGTACTTCGTTCATGGTAATTTTTGGATATGTGTCAAGATAAACTTTCAATCAACTATGCTTTGAAACGGTATATGCAAAAAACATCCCTGACACAAACTTTCGATGGTAAATAAAATAGCACCTTGGACAGGACAAGCTTAAAAAATAGCTTTCAAATCTAACAGTTAGTAAATAATGCCACATTATTAATACACTCAAACTGTCTTTGATTGCAATAAGCTTGATATTAAATAGCTGATAACTATAATTTAGAAACTACACTATTCATTAACTGTTGCCTGCACAAAATAAGTGTGACAAATAATTTTCTTTTTGAAAAGAGCTTTTACTGAATCTTTATTTGACAGCCAGCAATCGAATGAATACGCGATACTTAGTGATTATTAATCAATATAAAAGTAAATTTAAATCAGTTGACTATAGAGAATATACTGAAAAAAAAGGAAGCATCTTAAACAAGAAGCAAAAAAATGTGAAGCCCCTAGTCACATAACACATAAATAAAAATGTAGAGACGCTACATGTAACATATCCATATGTAACGTCTTCCGATTAAACGTCTCCATATGTAACGTCTCCACATATAACGTCTCTACATTTCAGGTATCTGTAGATGACTTAATTTATTGATTTATTTTTTAGAAAACACCAATACCCAAAGCGTTGAAAGTTTGAGTTCCCACTCTACCAGTTACAGGTAAACCGTTAGACGCTTGGAAGTCGCGCACAGCATTAACAGTCACTGGACCGAAATAACCTGTTACAGGAACCCCCAAAGCTTCTTGAACTTGTGAAACAGCAGCTCCTTGAGAGCCAAGTGTAAGAGTCCTGCGACCACCGCGACCGCGACCATAATCATAGCTAACATCTCGGTCACGATTGCGACCACGATTGAAATAGTAATCGTCATTAAAACCACCACGGTCAAAACCACGGTCAAAGCCACGGTCAAAACCACGGTCAAAACCACCAGCGTTAGAAAGTATTGCTCTACGAGTTGCTGGACCAACAACTCCATCAGTAGTTAAGCCATTACTAGCTTGGAAGTCACGCACAGCTCTTGCTGTTTCGCTTCCAAAATATCCAGTAGATGAAACACCCAGAGCTTGTTGAATTCGTCTAACCGCTGCACCCCGAGAACCGAAGCTCAAATTTACAGTACCACCAACACCAAGACCGGGAGTATTTCCTCTACCAGGTCTTCTGCCAACAAAGTTAGCCGCAACGTAACGACCAGTAGAAAGCTTTGCAAAACCATTTCTATACCCAACAATTGGTGCAAGTCTTGCTCCGTTACGCACGCATTTTACTACTGGTGCGCTCAAACTTGCTCTGGTTCTAACTTTCAAGCAACTGCCATTAGTTCTCACAAAATTAGCAGCAGAAGCCGCTTCTACGTGGGAAATAGTTCCCATCAATACAAATACACCGGCTAAAGCCAACCAGGTAGAATTACGAAGCCCTTTGAAATTAAATTTTACCTTGGGGAGATTTATAAGGTTATCTGCTAGTGGGTTTTCGTTAGCATCAGCCATAATCGGAAAGGCTAGAAAATCCATAAATGATATGCTCCTTGTTTGGTAAATTATGTGACTGTAATTTAGTAGACATAAGCCAATATCAATAGTCAATCCTCAGTTAGTGCATTTCGGAAAATAACCATAACTAAAGGTCAAAAATCTTTCTGATTTGAGTTATCCCTACTTAACCTAAATTCAGAGAATTTCCAGGATTTTCTCTGAATTCTGTCTAAATGTATCCGAAACTACTGATAATAGTAAAGTCCTTTTACGTAAGACGTAGTTAAGAAAAGATAAAATTAATCACAAAATTTCTGATAAAGGCGAACTTGGTAGTAAGTATAAAGGTTACTCTCCAGTTCGCCTCTATCAAAATAGGTAAAATTTGTTGGAAACACTTAAGTTTCCAATTTTGGTAACGAAACCTCAGTTATATTTACTTAGAAATTATAAGTATTTAATGAGTCTGTGTTCACCTTTTCACCATCTCGCCAAACCTCCACAGTCGTAGGTGTGACAAAGTAGCTATAGTTACCGTTATCTGCTCGAAAACGAGATGCCCCAATCCTCCAAGCTGGTAGCTTAATGATTGGGCTGAAATCTTGCTTAGCTTGTCCGATATAAAATAATTGACCACTCTCTTGGCAAAGCTTGACAACTGCTTTTTGCGTCTCGCCGGAAATTACTGTAGCACCTTGGCATTGTGTATTAGCCGCTACAGAATCTCTATAGTTTGGCTGCATCGCTGGTCGCGTCGGTGGCTGCATTGGTGGCTGCATTGGTGGTCGCATCGGTTGCTGCATTGGTGGTCGCATCGGTTGCTGCATTGGTGGTCGCATGGGGAGAAGATTTAAATTCGTACGCGCACCATAACTTCTTTGAGGCATTTCATTTGGAGGAACGTCGTCATTAAAAGCGTCCTCTGTTTGACGAATTGAAGCTTGTGTTTGCCGTTGATTTCTACCAGCAATATTATTAGATGAAAAAGTCCTCATTGGGTCAACAGGTATGCGACCATCAGGCTGAAATTCAAAGTGGAGGTGGGGACCAGTACTATTACCAGTAGAACCCATTTCAGCAATCATTTGACCTTGATTTACCTGTTGACCTTTAGCAACTAGCAAACGGCGATTGTGACCATAAACTGTCACACTACCTTCAGAATGCCTAATTACTACTGCATTGCCTAATCCCCAATCATCCCAACCAGCTTTTATTACTGTACCCGGAGCCACAGCAATAATGGGGGTACCAGAAGGACCTGCAATATCAATTCCTTCATGTTGATTCTTAATAAATCCCCGAGAAACTGTTCCACTAGTAGGCCACATCAAACCAGAAGATGCTAAGGCTCCTTGTCGAACCTGGTAATAATTTGCGGTTTGAGTCCAGACAGGCGTATTTGCACTTAAGATTACAGTGCTAAATGCAGCTAAAGCAATCAAGCTATACGTAAGTAATCGAGAAAAAGAGCCTTTTATCATTATTCACAGCCTTAGAAAATACTCGTTTAGGCAGTTTGCTGCTATTTCTGGTTTCAATGTTATATGCGATACATCAGGAAAAGATATGTCACTTTGACAATCTACCTCATTTAACTCAAACAATAAGCAAAACTCGAACATTGTACCCCTTTCTATAAAACCGTCTTTCCAGCCTATTAAGAAGCACAATCCTGTGAATATAAAATTGTAATAATTTAGATTGCACCATTCGTTAAGAATATAACTTGAATGGGGTAAAAAAATAAGGAGAGTTACGAACAAAAAAATTAATCATATCCTATCTAATAGATTAATCGCCAACAGTTTTTTCAAAGAAAAACTCCCTTATTCTCCCTAATCTTCCTTATATCTTCTTAATCTCCCTCATTCTCCCTAATCTTACTTATTCTTCCTAATCTAACCTTCCCCATTCCCAACTCCCCACTCCCCACTCCCCACTCCCCACTCCCCACTCCCCATTCCCAACTCCCCACTCCCCATTCCCAACTCCCCACTCCCCACTCCCCACTCCCCACTCCCAATTCCCCAATCCCCACTCCCCAGTTATAATATTAAGAAATGTTAAATAAATAAAAATGTCCCGCGTAATTGTTATTGGAGCTGGAATAGGTGGTCTTACAGCCGGAGCTTTATTGGCTCATCGCGGTTATGACGTTTTAATGTTAGACCAAGCCATCGTACCCGGAGGCTGTGCTTCCACCTTTAAGCGTAAAGGATTTACTTTTGATGTTGGAGCGACACAGGTTGCAGGTTTGGAGCCTGGGGGAATTCATCACCGTATTTTTACGGAGTTAGGAATTGATTTACCAGCCACAACCCCTTGTGACCCAGCCTGTGCGGTATATTTGCCTGGTGAAAGCGAACCTGTCAACGTATGGCGTAATCCCGAAAAGTGGAAGCAAGAACGTCAAAAGCAATTTCCTGGTAGCGAACCTTTTTGGCGGTTATTAGCAACACTATTTAAAGCCAGTTGGGAATTCCAAGGACGCGACCCCATACTTCCACCGCGTAATATTTGGGACTTCTCGCAATTAATCAAAGCCGTTCGACCAAGTACATTTGTTACTGTTCCCTTCACCTTAATGACAGTTGGTGATGCGTTGCGTTTGTGTGGAGTAGCTAACGACCAACGTCTAAGAACATTTTTAGATTTACAGTTAAAACTTTATTCCCAGGTAAGTGCGGAAGAAACAGCCTTATTATACGCAGCGACAGCATTAGCCGTATCCCAAGAACCTCAAGGATTATTTCATCTCAAAGGTAGTATGCAAGTACTGAGCGATTGCTTGGTAGAAGCCTTGGAAAGAGATGGTGGTAAATTGCTGATGCGTCACTCGGTGGAACATATTAAAGTCGAAAACGGAAAAGCCACAGCAGTGGTAATTAAAAATCAGAAAACTGGTGATGTGTGGACAGAAAACGCTGACCATGTGGTTGCTAACGTTACTGTAAATAATTTAGTGCAATTACTTGGAGACAAAGCGCCACAGGGGTACAAAAAACGTGTAGAAAATTTACCCTCTCCGTCCGGTGCATTTGTAGTGTATTTGGGTGTAGACCAAAGCGCAATTCCCCAAGGTTGTCCCCCACACCTACAATTTTTGTATGATGCAGATGGCCCAATTGGCGAAAATAATTCCCTGTTTGTTTCCGTCAGTCATCTAGGAGACGGACGAGCACCAGACGGAAAAGCCACAATAATCGCTTCTTCCTTTGTTGATGCCGAAAAATGGTGGCAAACACAAGATTATGAAGGATTAAAAAATAAATTTACTGAACAAGCAATTTCTCAACTAGCACAGTATTTTTATCTAAAACCAGAAACCATTATTCACGTAGAAGCTGCAACACCCCGCTCTTTTTATCGTTATACAGCAAGAGAAAAAGGTATTGTTGGTGGAGTTGGGCAAAGAATACCTACTTTTGGACCCTTTGGTTTTGCCAACCGTACACCCATTAACAGCTTGTGGTTAGTGGGAGACTCTACACACCCAGGGGAAGGTACAGCTGGTGTGAGTTATTCCGCTTTGACCGTAGTTAGGCAAATTTGTCATTGCCAGACTCCCACAGACAGCCACAGAAAGCCACAGACAGCCACAGACAGCCACAGACAGCCACAGACAGCCACAAGCCAGGGAATAAATTCCCTGTCTGAAAGCTAAAGTCCTCTAAAGAGGACTAATAAAAAGCAAGGTTTTTGGAAGCATCTTAAGTTTTGTAAAATATCTTTTTTTAATCTATTATTCAGTCCTCTTTTAGAAAACTTTAGCTTTTAGACTCTTAATTTATTCCCTGGCTTATGGTATCAATGATGCTTCGTAGCCTAGCATTTGCAAATGAGTTCGCGCTTAATTTAAAATTCCTTGTAAATCCAACACAAACCCAGGTAGAACATCCTCACCCGTCAAACTTGTAGGAGATTGCAAAACTTCTACATCGCTTCCCAGACGATATATTTCCACACGTTGATTTTGCGGGTCAATTAACCAAGCAAGACGCACACCACAACTTATGTACTCCTGCATTTTGCTCCGCAATGCCTCTAAAGTGTCAGTCGCAGAACGCAATTCAACAGCGAAATCTGGTGCAAGTGGCATAAAAGAAGCTGGGTTCGGCTTAATTGCTTCGATACGTTCCATCCTCACCCAAGAAGCATCTGGAGAACGGTCTGCACCATTAGGAAGCTTAAAACCAGTAGAAGAGTCAAACGCCAAACCCGTTCCATCAACCTCTGACCAATTAAAT
Organism: Scytonematopsis contorta HA4267-MV1; assembly: GCA_019359035.1. Classification (GTDB taxonomy): domain Bacteria; phylum Cyanobacteriota; class Cyanobacteriia; order Cyanobacteriales; family Nostocaceae; genus Scytonematopsis; species Scytonematopsis contorta. The sequence continues at coordinate 256,847 of JAHHIC010000084.1, forward strand.
AACCGCTGTGTTAGCCTACCGTTACGATTCCCGCTTCCCCATCCTGTTGGTGGCATGATAATTAACTCCCCATTCGATGTGCGCTCTAAACGCAAATCGCGATTATTTTGGCACAATTGAAGAAATTGTTCATCCGTTAGTTCAATGGTGGGACTTAAATTAAGGATTAGCGCAGTCATAATAATTAATATACTCTCGCTCATTTTAGACTAACACTTGTCAATCAAATTAAGCGCGTCTCCTTGGGAAAAGTACTTTAATTTTTCCCTTCAACTGAGATTACAAATCTTCACAAAAACTATCAACAACTATTATGCAAAACTGGCCTAGTTGGATTCCCACTCCCCGCTCTTGGTTGAATGCAATTGCTTTGATATTGCTAGTTATTGGTTTAAGGTACGCACTAATCGCAATATTCATGATTTTTGCAGTCATAACTCAGCCTCCAGCCAAATATGGATACTTATTTAGTTTGATAATTCAACTTTCACCCATTTTGATAGTCAGCCTTACCCATCATTGGTTACATAGAATTTTAGATAATTTTTTTACTGATACTAGAGTATCTGAAAGAGTCACAGAACAAGGATTATTTCCTAATTTAATTAGTTGGTGGGAAGGCTTTTATGGATGGTTTGCTAGTTCTTTATCAGACATGATAATATTATGCATTTATGGATTCTTTTCACCAGAAACAGAAGTCTTTAATTTCTTTACATTGTCACAGTTTCAATTAGAAACTCAGCAAATAATCCCGATGATTATTCGAGTAATTATCGTAGCCTATTTATATAATTTGCAATATTTAGTCCATCAGCATTTAATAGCTGCGGGAAGAGGCGCAACGGATTAAGAGCGGATGTAACGGATGAATGGTTAATCGAATTTCTAAATCATCCGTTATATTCAATCTCGTCATCCATCGCCAAAGCCATCCGTTACATCTTTTAACCATCTGTAGCCAAATTTTTATCTATTCTTTATGAATTTTTAATGAGTCAAAATTATTAAACTTCATCAAAATATTATTTTATTCCTGCGGTTTTTGGGATTGCTAATTGGTTTATTAACTCTATTATAGGATAGTACTTTATTGGTAGTTAGCTGTTAGCAGTCAGTGAAATCATAACGACTAACAACTAATATACTCGCTTCTACATCCTCGAATTTTATGGCTAATTCACCAAGATGGACACCCTCTCCTCAATTACCAAGTGCCATACCAGGACTTCGTGCATGGGTAAATGGAATTGCAGTTATTTTACTGGTTTATGGTTGGAATCATTTGATTTATCTTGTGTTTCTCAGGTTTCCTGGGTTAATTGATTGGTTCTATCGTTTACATTGGAGAATTTCGTATATACTCGTTTTGCTTTTGATTCTATCTCCAATTGTTTTGATTGCATTTCTTTACCATTGGCTACACAAAATTTTAGATAATTTATTTCCTGACAGCGCACTTCCCGACACAGAAACAACACCAAAAACTTTTCCTGGATTGATAAGCTGGTGGAAAGGTTTATATGGCTGGGTAGTATATACTTTATCGACTTTTGTTGTATCTATTTTCGTGGTTATATTTATATCTGACAACTCTTTACTTTCTTTTTTGTATTCAATCGCAAATGAAGGAATGATTAGGAATCCTGTTCCTTTTATTTTGCAATGTATTTCTGCTGCCTGTCTTTATCAATTTGAGTATTTAGTACATCAGCGTTTAATTTCTGCGGGTAGAAGATAGAAAATTACAGCATAAATAATCATCTCATTTTCAAATTACTTTGATGTAACTTTCGGATAACTTTCACAAGAAATATTTGGAAAATAAAATGATAAACTACCTGCTTTCTTTTGGATATTCAGCGATTGGAACTTTGCTTTATAGTTTTGGTGATTACCAAAGTGCAATCGATAATTATAATTTAGCAATTCAGGAAAACTCCGAAGATGCCACATCTTACGTCAATCGTGGGATGGCTCGTAGTTTAACTGATGATTTTTCTGGTGCTATTGAAGATTTAAATCAAGCAATTCAAATCGAACCTTTAAATCTTAAAGCCTATGCAGAGCGTGCTTATATTAGGATGAAAATAGGTGAAAATCAAACAGCAATTGAAGATTGTAATCAAGTTTTAGACACTAGTCCGCAGTATTTACAAGCTTATTATATACGTGGCGCTGCTCGTTCTTATTCTGGTGATTATCCAGGTGCTTTAGAAGATTTTACACATCTTAGTACATTACACCCAGCTTCTGCTAGTTACTACAATTTAGGAGTCCTTCAATATTTACATGGGAGTAAAGCTCAAGCAATTAAGAACTTAACGAAAGCAATTGATTCTTCTGTTGCACAAGTGAGTCTTTCTTTAAATTACGTATTTGTATTATGTGTTGCTTATTATATACGTGGCAATATTTTCTACGATATTGGTGACGAAGAAGCAGCAAACGAGGATTTTCAGGAAGCAATAAAACTTGAAACCACTTGCAAAAATTCAATTTCGGAAACCGATGAACATGGTTTTTGGGGAAGAGGTTTAGCAAGACATCGTTTAGGGAATCAAGAAGGAGCAATAGAAGATTTACAAACAGCAGCAGAAATCGCTTTGAAACATCAAAATATAATTTTTCATCAAAAGATAATGGAACTGATGCAAGAAATTAATCCACAGCAACAAGCAGATACCTAGGTTGTTACTATCGATTTAATCTTGCTGAAAAATAGGGTTGAGACCCATCCCTATCCCCAACAGAAGCACCAACATTTTTCTCGTCCCAGTATAAGAAACCCCACCCCCAACCCCCTCCCCGCACGAGGGGAGGGGGCTACGATAAATAGGCAAGCTTTCAGCTCAAACTTTAGCTCAGGGGTATCTTTGGGCGTTAAGAGTTAGATTTTAGTTACTTACTAGAAAAATTGGGTTCCACAATTTCTGGGAAACTAGCAAAATTTCGTCTTACCCAATCCATCCCCACTTCATTATTTAACTTAATTTTCTGTGGAGTATTTGGATAAATTTTACTCAAAATGTCAGCATCTTGTTCCACAACAACTTTTGCTAATTGCAAAAAATTATTCCCCAACATTTTAAATGCTGGATTTTTACCCTTCCCAAACATTAATATATAAGTCCTTGTCCGCATTTCCGATTCCGGTACAAATATGTGACACTGAGCAACTTTACCCAAAGCACTTTCTCCATGAAATATTACCAAAGAAGGAAAATGATTTTCTAAGTGCCCTTCAATCACTTTTGGTAGCGCCAATAAAGCCGTATTTTGTAGCTTTTCTCTTAAGCTAGATTTTGCTGTAGGCATATTATAAAAAGCATGAGATTCATGTCCATTATCAATAAATTTACCAAACTGTACTTCCTCTATTTTAAATAAAGGACGATGTGTACCATTTTGGTGATTATAGTCATGCATGTTCAGCAGCATCGAAAGTAAATCTGTTTCCACGCTCGTATCTGCTGTATGACCAATAAATTCATAATCAGCAGCAACCTCATTCAAAATATTAGGTATAGGAACTTTCGTTTCCACCCCACCATACGACCAAATAAAGTCTCCTTGAATAATTAACTCTAAAGGCTGCAATTGCGGTAAAGTTTTCTTCCCAGAACCAGGTAAAATAGTACAACCCTCAGCATCGAATTCCAAAGCATGAAACGGACAAACAACAACGCTACTTTTATCTTCTTTTTGTTCGCACCAACCTTCCGATAGCATCGCTCCCATATGAGGACAAGCATTTGGCAAAGCATTTATTTTACCTACTCCATCTTTCCACAACACATAATCTGTGCCGTAAAGAGAGATTTTTCTCGGCTTATTGACGAACAGCATGGATTTATGTGCCAAAAGCCACGGTGCGCCTTGTAACATTGATTTCATAAAGAAATATGCTATGCATCTTAGAGAATATCTATAAAATAATTATAAAATCCAAAAAAATTTATTATTAGTCCTCTTTTAGAGGACTTTAGCTTTTAGACAGGGAATTTATTCCCTGGCTTACTGGCTTACTGGCTTACTGGCTTACTTATGAAACTCAAAACTCAAAATTATTAATTCCCCACTCCCCACTCCCTACTCCCCACTCCCCACCTTAGCCTTAGGATAAGCAATACGTTTATGATGAAACTGCTGCCAAACTTCCACAAAAATACCAGCAATTTCGTTCATTTCCTCTCGCGTTAATCCGGAATCAACAAGTTGATTATCTTGCCATCTAGCTCGCAAAATATTATTCAGCATTTTCAGAGCTTGTTCCGGTGTGGCTTCTTTTAAGGAACGTAACGCAGCCTCACAGGAATCTGCCAGCATAACAATTGCTGTTTCTCTTGATTGAGGAATTGGACCTTCATAACGAAAATATTCTTCGTCTACTTTTATGGTTGGGTCTTCCTCTGCCATCTGCGTAGCTTTATGGTAAAAATAAGCTATTTGCATCGTCCCCTGATGTTCGGGAATAAAAGCTTGAATTGCTGTCGGTAAACGATGTTTTCTTGTCATCAGCAAACCTTCACTGACATGCTTTTTAATAAGTTCGGCACTCTTCCACGGGTCATCTATCTCGGTATCATGTTTATTTGGCCCACCCATTTGATTTTCAATAAATCCTAGCGGGTCATGCATTTTACCTACATCATGGTATAGTGTCCCAGCTCTAACAAGCTCAACATTACAGCCCAGCTTTTTGGCCGCAGCTTCAGCAAGAGTCGCGACAAATAAAGTATGTTGAAATGTTCCGGGGGCTTCTGTCGCAAGACGTTTTAGTAATGGACGGTTAGGGCTAGAAAGTTCAGCCAAGCGGATGGGAGTAACCAAATCAAATAGCTGTTCTAAATAAGGACTTAATCCCAGAGCAATAATACTCCAAGCTAATCCTGATAAACCAAACAAGGCCGCGTCTTGTAATAATAAATACCCTCCTACCCCAAAAACTGCGCCAGTTAAGAGCTTGAACAGTAGGAAAATGCCACCTTGGGTTATAGCAATTCCTAATCCTAACAGCGCTAGTTCTTCACGGGAGCGTAGTCTGGGAGCAATAGCGCTACCAAGTATTCCCCCAACAGCACCAGCAAATAGTGTAACTCTACTAATTTCTTGGCTAATAGGCAGCAAAAGCGTCAAAATACCTAATGCGGTAGCGCCTAAAGTTCCTCCGTAAAAGCTGCCTAATAACATCCCCACAGCACTCCATGTGGTGAAAGGCAAACCCATTGTAATTACCAGTGGGGCACTCAGATTTAACAGCAAAACTAAAATGCGATCGCGTTGTCGAAGTAGGGTGTGGCTTTTGAATTCCACCAAAGCAAAAACACCAACAGCACAGGTGACGATACCCCCTAACTTAATCAACCCGAACCAGTTAATCTGGCTACGAATCAGGTGATAATGTTGTAGTACTTGTAAATCCCAAGGGCTAATTTTTTCACCTTTGCGAACAATAATGCTATCTTTGGCTATTTGTATCCTTATAGCCTCGACACCAGCAGCAGCTTTCTCAGCCTTAAGTCTGGTTTTGGTCTCATCCTTCTTCAAATTTGGCTGAAGCGAAAGTAACAACAATTTAGTTGCTAAGGTCTCGGCATTTTTGGGTACTAAAGTCTGTACCTGACGACTAACGGCATCTTCTAAAATAGTTTTAGGCAATCCAGGTGGAATACCTTGAGTCAAAATGCGCTCGGCACTATCACGAATACCAATTTGAGTTTTTGCCCAGTCTTCATCCGACAATTCCAAAAAATCCGTTTTGTCGTATACAATTTCTAATTTATCGGCATTTTTGAGGAAAAGTTTAGCTTTTGCCTGAGCGTATTTTTCACGTGCTTGTTGAATTTTCGCAAGAAGTAAAGATAAATTTTGAGCAGAAGTAGTCAAACGGTAAGCTTGTAGTTCATTCAGAGCTTGGAAAAAATCAGCATTCTGAGAAAATTCCTCTGTTTTAGGCTCTTGAGTTTGTAAACTGATATCACCCCCATCAGTATAATTATTATTGCCAAAGCCTGTAACGACAGTACGAACCCTTTGACCCTTTACTGTATTGTTTTGCCCCGCAGTCGAAATATCTGGCTTAGGTGTAGAATTTGAGACAGCAAGCAATAAACCTTGCCATTGAGAGTCAGAAGAAGAACGTAGGTAAAGTTGGGTGGGAGGCGATAACGCAGAAGAATCAAAAAACGGAAATAACCCCAAGGTTGCACGAATGTCGTTACCCTTATCCAAAACTCGTTGTAAATTTTTGTCAATTTCTTCATTAATTCGTCCATCAACCATTAAAACTGGTTCTGAACTTTTACTAGCAACATTACGTTTTACTTCCGTTTGCTTTTTATCTTCAACCAAACTAGTTTGAGGGGCTGTAATTGTCTCTGGCGAAATCATACCCTCTTTCAACTGAGGTTGAAAATATAACCGCTGACCCATTACCCCAGTAAGAGAAACGACTGCGATGGCAAAAATGACTGGGGTACGCTGAGGAATACAAGCCAATCTACTACCAGAAATGCAATTTTTGGTTTTAAACGATGCCATTGAGCAATTCACTCTTCGTTTTCGGTATCTTCTGTGCGATGCTTTGCTACATTGCCTCCAGTGAGACAATTGTTGGGTTAAAGACTTAATAAAAATTTGTGTCATTACCCGTGACCACAGTAGACGCTCGATAGCCAAAAACCAGACAAACCTAACCGGGAACACACATAAAGCCGATTTGCCACAATAGCTACCTACAAACTAATATTCAGAGGTTACCGCTTACAAGTATATAATGTTACTGACTGAACATGTGTTGCAAAATCCGAAATCCACAATTTAAAATGCAAAGTTTAAAATCCAAAGCTTAAAATCCAAAGTCCTAACGAATTACACGAGGAGCAGCAACAGTAGGAACTTCCAAACCTGCGGCAGTAATATCCGAGCTTTGGCTATACACACCTGACCAAGCGACCACAAGAGCATCAGATAATTCTAGCATCTGAGAAAAATTGGTAAATCCCCACTTAAAAAGTGTCTTTTTATATTCAGGCTGAAATTGCCAAGTCACAGGAATACTAACCATGCTGTTATAAGCTCCAGACAAAGCCCCTGTAATGGGGGCAATTTGCTGTCCATACAAACCGAGTTGAGTAGAGCGCAAAACCCCAAGACGAAAGTCTTCTAAGGTAGCCAAAAAGCAATAAAAGGCAATTGCGATTAAATCGGCAGGTTTGGTTTGAGTAGATTTGGTTTGATAATCAAACGACCCTCTTACTCGTTCTAATCCTGCATTTTCCGACAACAATTCATTGACTTTTAACAGATTTTCTGATAAAGGAGTAGGATTTTCACCCATAAAGGAAATAATTTGGGGGATAAGGGTTTGAGGATGGAGCTTTTCAGTTAAAGCTAAAGCGATAGCATAACCCACTGCGAGTACTCCATCTTGCAATATTGGCTCATCTCCCAAAATTTTTACCACATATAGCAAGTTTTGGCGCAATTTTATGGAATTTTCATGGAAAAAAAGTGCTACAGGTATCGCAGTCAGTATTGCTTGTAGATTATATTGACAGCTACCTTCACTAATACCCTCACTGGGAGTCTGTATAATTTGTAAATTTTTTTCCCAAGCATCTAAATCAAATTTGCCCAAAGTAATTAAACTTTGGGCATTTAAAACCGTTATTTTTCCCCAATCATCAATGTGATTAGTGTCACAGTTAGACGAAAAAGAATGTATATCAATATTAAATAATCCAGGCGTGCTACCACTAGGAGACTTTTCTTTATCAAAAGCAAAACATTCTCCTAGGTACGCACCAATAAAAGTGCCTCTAAATCTACTAGCAAGTGAATAGCGCATATCGGGAAATTTCTATGGGAACTTTTTACCCCCTCAAATGCCCTACTAAAGCCTGCAAACCCAATAAATAGCTTTGAACACCAAAGCCACTTATTTGACCAATTGCTACAGGAGCAATATACGAGTGATGACGAAATTCTTCTCGGCGGTAAATGTTGCTTAAATGCACCTCAACAGTTGGCAAATTTACAGATGTGATAGCATCTCGTAAAGCCACACTAGTATGAGTGTACGCCCCAGCATTAATTAAAATTCCCTGGTGTTGCCCTAACGCCTGATGAATCGAATCAACCAAAACACCTTCGTGATTTGATTGTACACAAGTACAAGACACCGCTTGCTTTTGTCCTTCTTCAGTCAACAAGCGGTTAACTTCTGCTAGCGTCACAGAGCCATAAATTCCTGGTTCTCGCTGTCCTAACAGGTTTAGGTTAGGTCCATGCAATACTATGACGCTTAAGGGGCGCACTTTAATTTCAGTCAATTTTTATTTTATTTTAACGACGACGACGCTGGTCTACAGGAATCGGGATTAACTCCGGTTCCGGTTCTGCTTCTGGACCGAGCAGAGCTTCAATGAGTTTACGAGCCAAATCTTTAAGCTTTTCCAGCACCTTATCGATATAGTCCATTTAAATGACTGCTCCTGAGATACTACCTCAAATTTTATTTAACAGGTACGGAGAAATTAGCGACTCGATAGCACCTCTGGGAGGCAGTGCTGTACGTAGGTATAACCCCCGTTGAAGCTACTGCCCTACGAAAATCGGGCCCTTGTTACGCTCCCATATCTTGGGAAAAGCCACTTAACTTAATTAAAAAGGCTTGTTATTTTCTCCCTTACTCTTAAGAGTATCACATTAATAACCTACCGGGGGACATCCTACTATGGATGAGTATTTTGTATTATTTGTCAATAATTTATGCCCCTAATTTTCGCTTCCTTTTTTAGTAGTTTTTTTCTTTGTAGTGCTGCTTGAGGCTTTTGTCGTGGATTTTGCACGAGAATTTGTGGACTTTGTGGTTGATTTCGTGGTTTTGCGACCACTAGATTTAGATTCCTTCGTCTTATCAGCCAACAATTCGAGAGCCATATCCAGGGTTACATCTTCGACGGTTTTTCCTTCTGGTATGCCCACATTAGTTTTACCGTATTTAATGTAAGGACCATAAGGACCATCGTAAATATTAATAGGCTCTTCCGAGTCTGGATGGATACCCAATTCTTTTAACGCTGCTTTAGATTTACTAGCACCTCGTATTTTTTTCGGTTCGGACAGCAACTCTAAGGCACGCTCAAAGGTAATTGTTAAGACATCATCACTTGCCTTCAGGGAGCGGTAATCTTTCTCTTTGCCGTTTTCATGCACTACATAGGGTCCAAAGCGTCCTAAATTTGTTTTGATTTTGGCTTTTGTTTCTGGATGTTCCCCCAATGTTCTGGGAAGGGATAGTAAACCCACAGCCATTTCTAAAGTTAGATTTTCTGGGGTAAGACCTTTAGGAAGAGACGATTGTTTTGGCTTAGGATTTTCGTCGCTCTTTTCTCCCAATTGAACATAAGGACCAAAAGGCCCAATTTTAGAATAAATGGGTTCCCCAGTTTCTGGATGTAAACCTAGTTGGTCGGGTTCAGAATTTTTCTGTTTCAACAGAAAATCAACTTTTTCTGGGTCAAGGTCTGCTGGTGTTAATTCTTTAGGAATTGTTGCCTTCTGAATATCTTCACCGCTTTGGACTTCAATGTAAGCTCCGTATTTACCTACACGAATTTTGGCGTCCAAATTCTCCAACTCGACCGTTCTAGCCGCAGTAGCATCAATTTGATTTTCCTGCTCCCTAACCAGAGTTTCTAAACCCTTGTCACCGGAATAAAAATTTCTTAGATAGGGAAGCCATTTAGCTTCACCAGTGGATATATCATCCAGAGTTTGCTCCATTTTGGAGGTAAAACTAGGGTCAACGATATCAGGAAAGTGTTTTTCCAATAAGTGAGTAACGGCAAATGCAGTAAAAGTAGGAATTAAAGCGTTATTTGTCAATTGAGCGTAGCCTTTATCAATAATTGTGCCAATAATACTGGCGTAAGTACTAGGACGCCCAATACCCTCACTTTCCAAAGTTTTAACCAAGCTTGCTTCGGTGAACCTTGCAGGTGGTTGAGTTTCGTGTTTCAGCGACTCTATTTCTTTACAATCAGGACTATCACCCACTTGTAAATTAGGCAAAATTACCTCTTGGTCTTCTAACGCTGCTTCTGGGTCGTCGGAACCTTCGACGTAAGCGCGTAAATATCCAGGAAAATCAATTCGCTTACCAGATGACCGAAAACCAGCATCTTCCACTAGCAATTGCACCGTGACTTGTGTTTGACGCGAATCAGCCATTTGACAGGCTACAGTACGCTTCCAAATCAAATCGTATACCTGAAACTCTCGTCCCCCTAATCCCGTTTCCTGAGGGGTACGAAAAGTGCTTCCAGCTGGACGAATTGCTTCGTGAGCTTCTTGCGCTCCTTTTGCCTTAGTGGTGTACTGACGAGGTTTAGGACTGAGATAATCTTTCCCGTACAATTTTTCCACACAATCGCGAGCAGCCTCAATTGCTTGGTCTGACAAATGCACCGAGTCAGTACGCATGTAGGTAATATAACCATTTTCGTACAAACTTTGGGCAATTCGCATTGTGTCCCTTGCCCCTAACCTGAGTTTGCGGTTAGCTTCTTGCTGCAGGGTCGAAGTAGTGAAAGGTGGTGAGGGTTTACGGGTGACCGGACGTTCTTCTAAATCAGTAACTTTCCAAGTTTTATCCGTAATACGCTCTTTCAAAGCGGAAGCATCAGCCTCACTCAGCAAGACTACATTTCGTCCAGCAATAATTCGCCCTGTGGTCGCGTCAAAATCACTACCGTTAGCGACCTTTGTGCCCCCCACAGTGGTGAGTATGGCACTAAAAGGGCTTTGTTTTTTTTCTAAAGCCGCCTTTAAATCCCAGTACGTCCCCTGGTGGAACGCACGACGTTGGCGCTCCCGATTTACCAAAAGCCTTACAGCTACCGACTGAACTCGTCCAGCAGACAAACCAAAGGCGATTTTCTTCCACAACAACGGCGATAAGGTATAGCCGACTAACCTATCCAAAATTCGCCGCGTTTCTTGGGCGCGAACCAACTGCTCGTCAATGTTACGACAGTTTTTTAGAGCTTTTTGAATGGCATCTTTAGTTATTTCGTGAAACACCATCCGCTTGGTAGGAATCTTAGGCTTAAGTAGTTGGTATAAATGCCAACTAATACTCTCACCTTCTCGGTCTTCGTCAGTCGCCAGGATGAGTTCCGAAGCGTCTTTGAGGGCTTCTTTTAATTGGGTAACAATTTTCTTTTTATCTTTGGGGACAACATACAGCGGTTCAAAGTCGGCCTCTACATTGACCCCCAGCTGCGCCCATTTTTCCCCTTTAACATTAGCGGGAATTTCAGTTGCTGACTGGGGAAGGTCACGCACGTGACCCATAGACGCTTCTACCCGAAAATCTTTCGGTAGGTAGTTACGAATGGTGCGAGCTTTGGTCGGAGATTCGACGATGACAAGAGTTGACATGGAGATTTTAACGAATTTTGCTGCTAAGCTAATCAGTCAAAGTGAAATAATTTAAACGATATGTCAAGGTAAGGCGTTACACACCTGTTGGTGATTTAATCACATCGACTACCTGGTACAACAGTCGTCATGAGGGGGTTCCTCTAAACTTAACTGCTTTTTCTATTTCCAGGATATGCCTTAAACGCTTGCTCCTTAAACGTTGTACGTTGTAGTACTCAATATACCTTGGGTGTAACTTGAAAGTTGGATAACCCCAACAAGCCAATGTCCACTTATCTCAATCTTTAACTTATATCCTGCATAATTGGCGACTAATATTTTCAAAATCTTTCTGAAGGTCAATACAGTAAGTGTTTTCGCGGTTTGTTTTAACAGTAACAAAATTAAGTTTTAATTAAGACTACCCATTTTTTAAAAAAAAGTACTCACTATAAAATAAGGCAATGTTAACCACATCATTACTTAGTGTCGCACAATACTTAAATTCAAACAAATGCGTAGACTGGGTTGAGGAACGAAACCCAACAAGTATTCTAGTGTATCGTTTCAGACATTTAACAAAAATAAATTCCTAATCTTGTGCGATAGATAAATTGATATTTATAAATTTGATTTTTGTTATTTTGATGATTTATTTTCTACTCATAATATATCTATTAAATTTAAAAAAAAACAATCCAAAATAATAAATAATCATAACAGTTATATATCAAAATCAATAACCAATTACTCATTACCAATTAATCATTACCCATTTGTACAAATGCAAATATAACTATAAACTATATATTTCATCGCGATTTAAAATAATAAAACATGTTAATACAAGCTATGGAAGGCTGTTGCTCCTTAAAAAAGTTATGTTAGTATAAAAACAAAGAGAAATAGTTGGACTACTACGTTTTGCTGATTTTATATTAAGCAAGCGTAGCGACCTATTAATGTCTCTGCACAATTTAAAATTGGAGAATTTCATGTCGATTTACGTAGGTAACCTACCCTACAGCGTTACCCAAGAAGACCTTAGTAAAGTTTTTTCTGAGTACGGTACTGTTAAGCAAGTTCAATTACCCGTTGACCGGGAAACAGGACGCGCACGCGGCTTTGGTTTCGTGGAAATGGATACAGAAGCTTCTGAAACTGCGGCCATTGAAGGTCTCGATGGAGCCGAATGGATGGGACGTGCAATGAAAGTTAACAAAGCAAGACCCAAAGAAGACAGAGGTAACAATCGCAGCTACGGAAGTGGCGGTGGTGGCGGTGGTGGCGGTAGTTGGGGCGGTAGAAACAGTAGCGGTGGTGGTGGATATTCCTCTCGTCGTAGTTACTAAGTTTACCTGACTACCTAGATAACATTTTCATTTAAAGAAAATAAATAAGACATCATGAATGTAGAGACGTTACATGTAACGTCTCTACATTATTGTTTTAATGGTAGGCATAAGAAAAATAAATCACTGAAATTGTAACAATGCATCAGAAAAAAGCACTAAAAATAAGCGCACACCTTCACAATAAGCGCTTTACGCTTTGTAGCAACTGATTAATACAATTTAATGGAAAAAACAATAGAATTATCAAAGCGTTAGTTAATGTCTAAGAGCGAAAGCCTATATATCTCATGGATTTTGCCAATATTGCATCCCAGTTAAATGCTGGAACGATTTTGCCGGAGGGAATTGTCCTATTCACCCTCTTGAGCGTTGTGATTGTGGACTTGATAACTGGGCGTCAATCCTCGCGCTGGATTGGATATCTGGCGATAGGGGGATTGCTAACTGCAATTGCCGCTCTTTATTTTCAGTGGGACGCAACAAATCCCATAGCTTTTCTTGGTGCTTTTAATAACGACGATTTAAGTATCGTTTTTCGCGGTATTATCGCCTTATCATCTGTTATCACCATTTTGATGTCGATTCGCTACGTCGAACAAAGTGGTACGGCTTTAGCTGAATTTATCGCCATTTTGATGACCGCTACCTTGGGAGGTATGTTTCTCTCCGGGGCTAGCGAATTGGTGATGATTTTCATCTCCTTAGAAGCCTTGAGTATTTCCTCTTATCTTTTAACTGGTTATACCAAGCGCGACCCCCGTTCTAACGAGGCAGCTTTAAAATATCTTTTAATTGGTGCTTCTTCGACGGCGGTATTTTTATATGGCGCTTCCCTGCTGTATGGTTTATCTGGCGGAGAAACCGAACTCAGTGCAATTGCCAATGGAATACAAGCAGCTAATGCTGGTCAATCATTGGCTTTGGTAATGTCCCTAGTGTTCGTGATAGCGGGTATCGGCTTTAAGATTTCCGCAGCACCCTTCCACCAGTGGACACCAGACGTATACGAAGGGGCACCCACACCAGTGATTGCCTTTTTGTCCGTAGGTTCCAAAGCTGCTGGATTTGCACTTGCTATCCGCTTACTGACAACCGTTTTCCCTCTCGTTGTGGAAGAGTGGAAATTTGTTTTCACCGCTTTAGCAGTTTTAAGCTTAATTTTGGGTAACGTCGTTGCCTTAGCTCAAACCAGCATGAAGCGGATGCTTGCTTATTCATCCATCGCTCAAGCTGGCTTTGTGATGATTGGGATGATAGCAGGAACAGAAGCAGGCTACGCCAGTATGGTATTTTACTTACTGGTTTACCTATTCATGAACCTATGCGGCTTTACCTGCGTAATTCTGTTCTCATTACGGACAGGAACCGACCAAATCGCCGATTACTCAGGCTTATATCAAAAAGACCCTCTATTAACTTTAGGCTTGAGTCTTTCCTTGTTGTCCTTAGGGGGAATTCCGCCACTAGCAGGCTTTTTTGGTAAGATTTACTTGTTTTGGGCAGGTTGGCAAGCAGGTCTTTACGGCTTAGTACTATTAGGATTAGTTACTAGTGTTGTTTCCATCTACTACTACATTCGCGTGGTTAAGATGATGGTAGTAAAAGAACCGCAAGAAATGTCTGAAGTAATTCAAAATTACCCCGCAATTAATTGGAGCTTACCCGGTTTAAGACCTTTACAAGTCGGTTTGGTAACAACTTTAATCGCTACGACCATAGCAGGGATTTTATCTAATCCTCTGTTTGCTTTGGCAAATGCTTCTGTTGCTAATACTCCTATTTTACAAACAGCAATTTCTCATAGCACTCCCCAAGTAAGTGTTATTACAGAAAAAGCACCTTAAGGTTTGTAATTTGAATAGTAGATTGTAGAGACCGTAAATTTACGGTCTTTTTTTTATTGTTTGGGGATAGAAATAATGAATTTTTAACCTTCAAGCAAATCAGAATTAACTTCCCAAAATACCTGATATTTTTGCAAAATTTCATGCACAATTGATAATCCTAGTCCTTTTCCTTTTCTAACAGATTTAGTAATAAAAGACTTATTAAATATTTTCTCTTTTATTTATTGTGAAATATGACATAACAGAACCATTATCTTGAATTTTGATAATAATACTGTTGGTTTCTAAATTTAATTTAATAATAATTCTATCGCGGTTCTAAATCCGGTGAAGTATATAAGGGTGGGTCAAGAGAAGGGCTATCAGCAGGTAAGTCTCCAGCAAATTGGGGAGTGAGGGATGAGGGAGCTAGAAATTAATGAATACACATTACACCCAATTGTCAATCTATCTTAAGAACTATTTTTGCTATGATTTAATATCATACCTTATTGATTATTTATTTGTCACTGTGGGTTAGAACCTGCAGCTTATCCACAGCTATAGGAAACTGGGGTATATAAAAAAACGCAAAGTTATTTTACAAGCCTTTACATGTTATTAAATATTTACACATTAGTTTATATACGTATAGACAAAGTTAATAAAGATACTTCAATTATTGAAGGAACCTATTGTTTTTCTAAGATTTACTCTATAACACTTAAGCCTGAGTCTGTTGGAAAAGGTCTTTAGTGAAGCTAATCGCAGCAAAACTTAGCAAGCATTAGAAAAAGCTTACTAAATTAGCTTAATTTTTTCTTAAATGCCTTATACGGCTATAAATATTTTAATTACAACTAAAGCGCTTTCACTGTCTACTAGCGCTTCATAATACCCTGTCTTTTTATGACATATTTAATACGATATTCAAAGTAAATATACGTATGCGTTTATTTGAATAAGAATTAAAAATTAATTTATAAATCGATTGACATATTCTCTAATCAACTTTAAGCAATTATGAGTCCAAGAATTGTTTACAGCTGAATAGTTTGTGCGATTTTTACGCATTTTAATTGTTTGTTCCCTGGAAAATGACTGATTTAAATATCCCTGTTTAATGGAGGAAAGTTATGAGTGTGTTTACTTTTCCTGAATTGTACTGTCCCTTTCCATCTAAAGTCAATAAGTATGCTGATGTTTTAGAAGATTATGCAATAGAATGGGTTTCACGCTTCAATATGCTGGCCAATGAGTCATCTATAGAGCGTTTTCGTAAGTCAAAATTTTTTCTTTTGACCTCAGGTGCTTACCCTAGCTCTAAGCTTGAAGAACTTAGGATAGCAAATGATTTATTGAGTTGGCTATTTATTTGGGATGACCAATGTGATTTATCAGATATAGGAAAGCAGCCTGAAGTCCTGAATGACTTCCATAATAAGTTTTTGGATATTTTGAGGGGAGCAAAAATAACAAGTCAAGATATACCAATTTCTCATGCCTTAAATAACTTGCGACAGCGAATACTGCAAAAGTCAACTGAAGAATGGTTCGTTTACTTTTATGAGGCATTTGAAGACTATTTTAATGGATGTTTGCTAGAATCAAAAAATAGGAAATTAAAAATAATTCCTGATATAGACACTTATATTAAGTTACGTCGTTCTAGCTTAGGTTTAGAACAAAATTTAATAATGAGTGAATTATGTAATCAATTCATTCTTTCCAAAGTTTTACGGCGACATGAAATACTTAAAAAGTTGAAATACATGGCAATTGACATCCTTGCCTGGTGTAATGATATTTTTTCGGCATCAAGAGAAATAGCAACCGGTGATGTTCATAATCTAGTATTTTTACTACATTATCACGAAGAAATTTCTTTGGATGAAGCGATGAAGCGTGCTGCTCAAATGCACGACCAAAAGGTCAAAGAGATGATAAGTTTAGAAGCTTCTCTCCCTTCTTTCGGAGAAAAGTTAGATGTAGAACTATCAAAATATATATCAGGATTACACACTTGGATAAGTAGTAATTTAAATTGGTATGCTTATTCTGGCCGCTATGAAAGTTTAAAAAGGTTGGAACTTGTTAAATGCTGATTTAGCAGTCAACCTGATATTATGAGACATTTTATGTAAAAATATAATGTCTCGAAATTTTTTTAATATCATTTGATATGTCCACTCTCAAGAAATAATCATTTTTTTAATTTAAAATTGGTTTCGGGAATCAATATAGTACTCTTACACTAATTTAGCTAGAAAAGTTTAATGCAGTTGCCTAATCGTTTGAAAACACCCCCTTTCTTACAAAAACTAAAGTTTGTTTTAGACCCTGTGGGATACATAGAACAAGCATCTAAGCAATATCCAGACATTTTCACTGCTGAGGTTGTTGGTTTTGGTGATACCATTGTGGTTGTGAATCATCCTCAAGCAATACAAGAAATTTTTACCAACAATAGTCATTTTGCAGCTGAAAGTGAAGTTAATCGATTTATGGAACCTTTAGTGGGCAAAACTTCAATTTTTATGCTGGAAGGTGAAAAGCATAGACGTAGACGAAAACTCGTAATGCCTCCTTTTCATGGAGAACGTATGCGAACTTACGCCCATCTAATTTATGATATTACTAAAAATACGCTTAGTCTGTTGCCGCAAAATAAACCTTTCTTTGCTCGTACTTTAGGGCAGAAAATTTCTTTAGAAGTTATATTGCAAGTTGTTTTTGGTTTACATGAAGGAGAGCGTTACCATAACTTCATGGATTTAATCCCCCTGATGATGGATTCCTTTGAATCACCAACCACTTCAATGTTTATGATGTTTTCCTTCTTACAAAAAGATTTAGGTACTTGGACTCCTTGGGGAAAATTTATAAATATACGACAACAAATAGATGAATTAATATATACAGAAATTGCTGAACGTAGACGGGTAGTTGAGCAAGAGCGTAATGATATTTTGTCGTTACTTATGTCAACACGGTATGAAGAGGGACAATTGATGACTGACCAGGAGTTGCGTGATGAGCTAATTGGCCTCTTGTTAGCCGGACATGAAACTACAGCATCAACAATTGCGTGGGCTTTATATTGGATTCACTATTTACCGGAAGTCAAAGGAAAACTACTGCAAGAACTGGATAGTCTGGGTGATTTTTCTGATTTAATAGGGATATCCAGGTTACCTTATCTCACTTCTGTTTGTCATGAAACTTTACGGATTAACCCCATTACATTATTTACGTTGTCAAGGATAGTCAAAGAACCTGTTGAATTGCAGGGATATTTATTAGAGCCTGGTACAGCAGTAGCTACCAGCATTTACCTCACTCATCATCGCGAAGATATATATACTCAAGCTAAAAAATTTAACCCAGAACGATTTATGAAAAATCAATTCTCTCCCTATGAATTTATTCCTTTCGGTGGTGGTGCCCGTAGTTGTATTGGACAGGCTTTAGCTTTGTTTACAATGAAGTTAGAGTTGGCAACAATTCTATCTGAATATCAGCTTGATTTAATTAATAAACAACCAGAAAGGCTTGAACGTAGAGGTTTGACACTTGCACCTGCAAGTGGAGTAAAGATGTTAATAAAAGGGTTGCGTCCCCGTAAAGAGTCTTAACAAATAGCTATGACAAATACATCTACCTTTTAGTAGTCAAAATGCCCTTTTTCATTAAAATTTTTGCTGTTTTGGGATACTCACAACCAGATTCTGATATAAGTGAAGAGTTTACTGTCGCATCGGAATTTCAATCACAAACTCAGTACCCTCTCCAGGGGTGGAATTACAAAGTAACTTGCCCTTGTGCTTGTCCACAATAATTTGATAACTGATGGACAAACCTAAACCTGTACCACTTCCTACGGGTTTAGTGGTAAAAAACGGGTCAAATATTTTGCGAACGACATCAGCACTTATTCCAGCACCATTATCAGCTATTTTAATTTTAACTGTATTTGAGTGTGTTTTTTCGGTGCAAATACTAATTTTCCCTTGATTATCAATCAAGGACTCTTCCACAGCATCAATCGCATTACTAAGGATATTCATAAAGACCTGATTTAACTGACCTGCGTAGCAACTTATTTCAGGTAAATCTCCATATTCTTTGATTATTTCAATTTCTGGACGCTCGCTTTTCGCCTTAATTCTATGCTGTAAAATCATTAAAGTATTGTCGATACCTTCATGAATATCCACAGGCTTCATTTCTGATTCGTCCAACCTAGAAAAATTGCGTAATCCTAAAACAATATTTCTAATGCGTGTAGTCCCCACCTTCATTGACTCTAAAAGTTTCGGCAAATCTTCTAACAAAAAATCTAGGTCAATGTCTGTAGCTTTATCTACAAGTTTTGGTGATGGTTCTGGATATTCTTCATGAAAGATATCAATTAAATCCAAAATGTCTTGGATATATTTAATAGCGTAATTAATGTTGCCATGAATAAAGTTAATTGGGTTATTGATTTCATGAGCAATTCCCGCTACCATTTGTCCCAAGCTTGACATTTTCTCAGTTTGAATTAATTGAGACTGAGTATTTTTTAATTCTTCGAGAGTCTTTTCTAACTTTTGACGTTTATCGTTAATTTCTTGGGTTCTGACTTCAACCTTATCTTCTAAAGTATGACTATATTCTTCCAAGCTTTCTTTGACTTTTGCCAAATTTCTGTAGAGATGAGCATTCTCTAAAGAAATTGCCGCTTGAGTTGTCAAAAGCTTCAACAGTTCTACGCGATTATATGTAAATGCTCCGCTGGATAAATTATTTTCCAGGTAAAGAATACCGAGCATTTTCCCTTGATTGATTATCGGTATACACAAAATACTTTTAGGAGATGATGAGGCAATATAGCTATCATTAGCAAATTTATTCACAGAATTTACATCATCAATGACAGAAATTTCTCTAGTCCGTTTGACGTAGTTAATTAAAGTCACAGGAACATCATTACTTGATTCCAAAGGAATTGATGGGAATTTAGAAATAGGAGCAAAATCTAAGTTAGAACTAACTGCAGCCAAAGTTAACGTTAGTGTATCACCTTCGGTTAAAACTAAAGCACATTTAGAAGCACCAGCATTTTCCATCACTACTTGCATTAAAGTTGAAAGTAGTTGCTCCATCTGAATTTCTCCAGAAAGGGCTACCGATGCTTTAATCACTGCCGCCAAATCCAAAGAATCAGAAATACTGCTTTTCGAGCTAATCAGAGTTTGTTGGTTACTTAAGGTAACTAGAGAGGGATAAACACCAATTGTACTTTCGAGTATAGTATTTTCCCTGATAACCTCTCGCTGTAGAATGGCTGTCAGTAATTGTGGATAGCGCTTTGTTAAATCATTCGCTTTCGCTAATGCACCCCAACGAAGATAGCCGTAATAAGCATCAGTTATATAGTTTTGGGCAATTTTGTGTTTGTTTAATTGTAGATAAAATTTAGCTGTAAGCTCGTTTGCGAGAGCTTCTTCATGAATATACTCGTGTTCTTTCGCAAGAGTAATGGCATTTTCATAACAATCCATTGCTTGGAGATATTCACCCAGAACCCGATGTAGCTCTGCTTCTACTAAATAAAATTTATGCCAAAAATTCATGGGAGCGTGATGTGCCCAATGCTTCATTTGTTCTTGATTTGCCCGTACTTTATCCAGAATGTGTTTTTGTTCATATTCTTCCGAATCTGGATATACAGCAAGTCGAGCCAAAGAATTGTAAAAATAGAAGAGAGGGACAAGAAAAATTCCTATTGCAGCATCTAAATACTGCTCCGCTTGAATGGCAATTTCTACCGCTTGAGGAAAATCATGAAACAAGTAACACAAGTATAGTTTGTTGAAATAAAAAAGTATTAGTCCAGTTCTGTCCTTCGCTTCCAAATGAAGCATCTGCATTTTTTCTTCGTTGTAATATTGACCAGTCAAGCAACAATTATTTTCAACATTTTCTCGCAAGTTAAACACGCTTTGCTGATAGATATTATTCCAGTTAAGAATTCTTTCTTGCTTGATTTTAGTAATTGTATTGCTATAGCTTACCATCTCCTTTTCTAGTTCTGCGAGTTCTTTACCGATAAAATATGAACAACTGCAATAATTGAGAACAGAACTGGCTGCAAATTCAAAATCCCCTATTTCAAGTGCAATAGAGTAAGCCTCCAGTAGAGGTTTTAATATTGTTCTGCAATGTTCTTTACCATGCCTAATACCAGCATTAAACGCCATAATAGTTTTAGCTTTAACTTCTCTTGCATCGAATTTATCTAACAAGCTAACGGAAAGCTTACCAAATTGATAACCAGATTCAATATCTCCTACTACCCCACTCAGTATTACCCCATAACAAGAATAAGCATAACTGGACAATGAAGTATTACCATATTGGAGAGAGAAATTTATTTGTTTGAAGACAATCAAAAGAAATAGTTCAGGAGCTACCGCATAAGCAATAGGAGCCACACCTCCCAAAATTTGCATCACTCCAAATACCTGTGTATCCTTCATCTGAGGTAGGTCAATTAACTCCTCAATATTTCTCCCAGCCAAATTTGCTGTGATTTCTGCCATCCCGTGCTGCACATCTTCTTGGGTAATATTTTCAGGAAACTCCACTCCCAAAGACTTAAGAACAGATAAAGCCAAATCCACAGCTTCTAAAGCTTTACCTTGTGCCCCATATGCTTTAATTTTAACTTCATAAACTTTGATTTTATCTAGCTGTATTTTCCCTTTTTGCAGCACCACATCGACTAATTCCTCCATTTTGGAAAATTCACCTTTGAGGAATGCCGCTTCTGCCGCATTTCCATATAAATTAAGAGTTAATTCATAGCTATTATCCCAAGAATCTGCGGGTAAAAGGTTTATTCCAGCCGTTAAATACTCCATTGCTGGTACATAAGCTACTGCTGCTAAAGCTCTACTTCCTGCAATCAAATTCATCTTTGCTAATTCATCGCGTTCCCCCTGTTCAGTTATTAAATCCAAAGATTGATTGAACTGATTGACAATATCAAATATTTTTTCTTCCCGTTCCGATTCCGGAGTATTTTGCAGAAGTAATCGTCCAATTTTTCGATGCAATACTTTTTTTTCTTTTTCCGAAATCAAAGAATAAGCAGCTTGATGTACCCTGTCATGCACAAATTTATACTTAGCCGCTGGAAGCTCCCAGAATCCTGACTTCCCTGCTATTTCTTCCTCAAATAAATTCCGTACTTCTGTCTGTGGTAAAACCAAACCATCCATTAAAGATGGCCAAAGTGACGATGCTGTATCTATAGCCGATTTACCATAAGCACAGCTGAGTATATTTAAATCAAATGTATTGCCAACACAAGCAGAAATTTTCAATACTTCTTGAGTATCCCGTGGTAACTTGCCTAGCTGAATCACCATAAATTCTACAACATCATCTGTCAGAGATAATGTTTTAATATGAGTAATATCGTACTCCCATTTACCAATATCAAAACTAAATTTAATTAGCCCCTCTTCATACAAAGCTTTGAGGAATTTATGACTAAAAAATGGGTTACCTTTAGTCTTGGCAAACACCATTTGAGTCAAAGATATGACTTGTTTTTCTTCGCAGTGTAATGTCTCAGCAATCAAACGGTTTAAATCTGTCTGACTTAAAGGTTCAAGGTTAATATTATTAATTACTGTCCCAGCTTTTGCTACTTCTTTTAGTGTCAATTGTAAAGGATGACTATTTGACACTTCATTATCCCGATAAGCTCCAATCAGCAGCAAACAATCCTCATTTAAAATCGAAAAAGATGACGAAGGATTTGTGCTTACTATTTGACCCTGGCTCATTAATAATTTAATTAATTCTAAAGAAGCTGCATCCGCCCATTGTAAATCATCCAAAAAAATCACCAATGGATGTTTTTTTATAGCGAAAAGTTGGATAAATCTTTGGAATAATAAATTGAACCTATTTTCAGCCGCAGTACCAGATAATTTAGCTGCAGGAGGTTGTTCACCAATAATAATTTCCAGTTCAGGAATTATATCAGTAATTACCTTTCCTTCTTCACCTAATACCGACAAAATTTTCTCTTTCCATCTTTGAATTTCTGTATCAGACTCACTCAATAACTGTTGAATTAAATCCCGAAATGCTTCTACCAAACCAGAAAAAGGAATATTTCTTTTTAATTGTTGGTATTTTCCGCTAATAAAATATCCTCTACTTTGTGCAATTGGTTTATGAATTTCATTAACAACAGCAGTTTTACCCACACCAGAATAACCTGTCACTAACATCATTTCTACGCAATTTTTATTCTCCGGAGAAGTCAAATAAGAAAAATGAGTAAGTAGATTTCTGATATGGAACTCTCTACCATAGAGTTTTTCGGGTATTAAAAATCGGTCAGAAACATCTTTAGTTCCTAACTGAAAATATGGAATATTTCCTGTTTTATCCAAAGTTTTTATACACACTTCTAAATCATGCTTCAATCCCGCAGCATTTTGATAGCGGTCTTCAGCATTTTTTGCCATTAATTTATTAATAATATCAGACACAACTACCGGAATATTTGGGTCGATACTACATGCAGATGCAGGCTCTTTAGCAATATGACAGTAAATTAACTCCGTCGCATCATTTGTAGCGAAAGGTAACTTTCCTGTCAGAAGCTCAAACAAAGTCACACCGAGAGAATAAAAATCTGTACGGTAGTCTATTTGGCGGTTCATCCGTCCAGTTTGCTCAGGGGAAATATAAGCAAGCGTCCCTTCTAACAAATTGGGGCTAGCAATAGATGCTATTTCTTTTGGTAATAAAGAAGCAATACTAAAGTCTATAAGCTTAACTTCTAATGTAGCGGGCTGAATTAAAATATTTGCTGGTTTTATATCTTTATGAATTATACGATGACGATGTACTCCCTCTAAAATCTTTGTTATTTGGATGCTAATATCAAGAAAAGTTTTCATTCTATTAGCATTTTCTTGAAGTTTCCATTCTTTAAGAGAAATACCACCAAAGTCTTCCATTACTAAAGCATAGGCATTCTGGTAGTTCTCTAAACTGTAGGACTTGATAACACCAGGAACATCTAAATCTTTGGTAATAGTATACTGATGTCGAAACTGAGCAATTTCAATAAAGGTTGGATATTCATTTCCCATCAATTTAATAATGACGGGTTTTTGGTCTTCTTCTCTAATTCCCCGATAAACTAATGTTTTGCTGCTAGAATAAATTAATTCAGTAATGCAATATCCTGGAAGGATAACACTAATATTTAATAAAGATTTCATTGTTTTCTTCTCTAGCCGTTGTCTACGCTTAGTGTTCCCCATTATTAGGTTTCGTTATCATTTATTAATATAATTTTTATATTTTTGTAATCTAGTGACAAACACGTATTAGCTAAAAGATTATCACTCCCGCACCTGAAAACCCCACCCCCAACCCCCTCCCCGCACGCGGAGAGGGGGCTACGAAAATAAAATATAGACTATTTATTCTCAGCTTTTCAAATATCCTCCAATAAATCTCCTTGATAAAATCCCTCCTTTCTCTATGAGAAAAGAGGGTATTAGTGGTTAAGTCAGAGATTTTTTAAAGACTAATAATTATTTAATTTTCTGCTTAATAAAAGTGACAACTTGAGTTAGTTGTTTCTTCAAACCATCAATTTCTGCCTGCATCTTAGCAACTTTTTCATTAAGCGCAGCTATTTCCTCCAGAGAAGCCCCAGACGCATTATTCGTTACAGGTGTAACAATTGCTGCTGTTCCACTACCATTACCATTACCGTTGCCATTACCATTAGTAAGTGTTACTACTGAAGCTGGTTCCGGACGCGGTAGTTTAGATTTAGCCATTGCAGCCTTAATCGCTACAATAAGTTGTTTTTGGTCAAAAGGCTTAGCCAGAAACTCAAAATGTTCAAAAGGCTCAGTAATTTTCTCCGTAACCTCTTCCTTACGGCCAGACATTAAAACCAAAGGAATTTTTCTTAACTCTGGTTGTGCCTGAATTTGTTGAAAAACCTCCCACCCACTCATTTTTGGTAACAAGAAATCCAACATAATCAAACTCAGCTTCTCTTGACGGATTAAATCAATCCCTTCAATCCCATCCTTGGCTTCCAACACTTGAAAATTGCCAGGGGGCAACATTTCTCGTACTTTTACCCGGACAACTGTAGTGTCATCGATAACTAAAATTTTGTTACTCGCCACGACTGTTCACTCTAAAAGATACTTTAGGTTTAAATGGCTTGGTCTGCCAGCTAACATTGAGAATCCTCCCACTATACTCAATATTTATCCGTACCAGGGGAGAGTAATTTCCTGGATATTTGGGGAATTGGGAATGGGGAGTGGGGAGTGGGGAGTGGGGATTAAATTGAAAATAGCTGAGTATTTCAGTTAAAATAACTACTGTATAATATTCTCAATTACCGATTACCAATTACCAATTACCAATTACCAATTACCAATTACCGATTACCAACTACCAATTACCAATTCCCTACTCCCCACTCCCCACTCCCCACTCCCCACTCCCCATTCCCCACTCCCCACTCCCCACTCCCCACTCCCCACCCCCCAGCATGAATTTTAAATCCGAAATTATGGCGATGCCTTCGTGGTTGCGTCGTCCTATTGGTAATGCTAGCGAGCTTTCTGCTGTACAACGTATAATCAAGCAGCGACAAATACACACCATTTGTGAAGAAGGACGTTGTCCTAATCGGGGAGAATGCTACTCCAAGGGAACTGCCACCTTTTTATTGATGGGCCCTACCTGTACTAGGTCATGTGCTTTTTGTCAAGTGGATAAAGGTCACGCACCAATGCCTTTAGACCCTTCAGAACCACTGCATGTAGCTGAAGCAGTAAAAATTTTAGGATTACGTTATGTAGTGTTAACTTCCGTAGCACGAGATGATTTATCTGACCAAGGTGCAGGTTGGTTTGTTAAAACGATGGAAGCCGTTCGTCAAATCAATCCCGATACCCAGATTGAAGTACTGACACCGGATTTTTACGGAAATCGGGACTGTATCGAAACCGTAGTCAAGGCTAAACCCGCTTGTTACAATCATAATATTGAGACAGTCCGACGCTTAACAGGTCGCGTACGTCGTGGTGCTAAATATGACCGTTCTCTAAAAGTTTTGCAAATTGTTAAAGAAATTGACCACAGCATTCCCACCAAGTCCGGTTTAATGGTCGGACATGGTGAAACCTTGGAAGAAATTGTCCAAACTATGGAAGATTTGAGAACTATCGAATGCGATCGCCTGACAATTGGTCAGTACATGCGTCCGTCTCTAGACCATTTACCAGTTCAAAAGTATTGGACACCAGAGGAATTTGACGAGTTAGGCAAAATAGCGACAGACATGGGCTTTAACCACGTTCGTTCAGGTCCATTAGTTCGCAGTTCCTACCATGCTGGGGAGTAGGGAGTCCCACTCCCCACTCCCCATTTCCCCACTCCCAACTCCCTCTTAAAAATATTTTTTACGAATGTGGCGAATAGGGTCATTTCTTTGGTATTTCTGGAAAAGCCCTAAACGTTAGGAGAACAACTCATGACTGCAAAAATTGGTAAAGATGTAGCAAAATCCGGAGCTAAATCACCTTATCCCTTCCGTACAGGTTGGGCATTACTGTTGCTGGCTATCAATTTCCTTGTCGCAGCCTATTATTTCAATATCATCCAGTAATTAGGCAAAACTAGGAACGGGTAAAAGGATGCTAAGAAAATCCCAAAATTTACTTAGAGACCTCTATGACGCAAAAATCTTAGCCTTTAACTTCTCATGAACTTTACAGGGAATGAGGATATAGGGGTTAGGTCGCAGGTAATTTTTATCGTTTTCTTACACCAAACCTACATTGTTGCTCAACATAATTCGTAATTCGTAATTCGTAATGAAAAAGGGTTTAATTACCCAGACTCAGAACCTGAGTATTGTTCCAGTTGAGATTTATATCTCCACTTGACACATAAATTACGAATTGCGAATTGCGGATTGCGAATTGTTTAAGAAAGCGTTCCCTTAAATAAACCTTTGGGACGAACGAGCAACACCAATATCATGATTACCAAAGCTACAGCTTGTTTATACTGGGAACCAAGCAAAGGCGTACTGACTTCCTGAACAATACCAATAATAAAGGCACCAGCAATTGCACCATAAGGATTGCCAATTCCGCCTAAAATTATCGAAGCAAATAATGGTAAAATTAGGAACCAACCCATATTAGGACGCACGGCAGTAATTAGACCATACATACTACCTCCTAGGGATGTGAGGATACCAGCAATAAGCCAGGTAGAAAGAATAACTTGTTCTACATTGATACCTGAAACCCTTGCTAAATCCAAATCATCAGCAACAGCACGCATCGCTTTACCAATTTTGGTATTTTGTAGCAAGTAATGCAGCGCCAAAATCGCTAACACTGCCAAAACTAGAACCAACAATTGATTTTGCGGCACTTTTAAACCAAAGATGTCCAAAGCCGCACTTACGGGTAAATCGTAATTTTGATTACTACCACCCCAAACTAAAATAATACCGTTACGTAAGAATAAGGCTAGTCCAATGGAAATAATAATCAGTGTAGTAGAAGTAGCGCGGATAGAGCGCATTCTTGACCAAAGTAGTTTTTCTGACAACAGCATTGCTCCCACTGTTCCCACGGATGCCAAAATCATTGACAACCAAATATTTATTCCGTAGAGATTTATGAATAATGTTAGGTAGGCACCTAATGTGAGAAAGTCGCCGTGGGCAAAGTTAGATAAACGTAAAATTCCATTAGTGAGAGTCAAACCCACAGCAGCAAGAGCAATAATACTGCCAACAGCTATACCATTAACGGTTAATTGCGGGATTTGGTTAGCCCAACTACGGAGAAACTCAGTTAACGTAGCCAGCGAATGAAATTGTGAAATCGAATCAAAAATAAATTGAGCTTGTAGCAAATACATAATCTAAAATTATCCGCGCTTTGAATCCAAGAGTCAAAAGGAGGTTAGCATACAAAACTAGTGATAGTGCAAGCAGAGTATTTGCTTACCCTAAATCCTGCGTCAACAGTATAGATTTATAGAGTAAATTAATACATAGTGATTTCATACAATAATTTTTATCCTGCGTCGCATTAGACACTGGCGGTTTTGATTTATAAAGGATAAAGTATTTGTGCATTAATATACATAAAAATTAGTTGTTTGTTTCTAAGAAAATTAAATCTTCAGCCGTATTGGTTGTCCATGTATAAGTATTCAAGCTTACCAGAGCCAAATTCACAGACTTCAGAAAGCATATCTCAGTTGACAACAATTGAGGAACTTCGTGCCGAGTTGTGGTTGGAGCGCAGCTTGAACCGTTTACATACCTGTTTAAGCGATTGTTTAGTTTCCACAATTACCACAAATCTTAACCAAGAAGACCAGCAAGGAATTATTTTAAAATGCGTAGTTAACGAATTAAATGCCGCTCTAAACACCAGCAGGGTGGCAATAGCCCTCAAGCAACCACAAGCCAGCGGATGCAAAATTTCTTACACCTTGAGTTCTGTATCCCGACGTTCCAACAAGAGACTTTTGGGAGTAATGCCACACACAACCAAAAAGCAGCGTTGGAAACCAGGACAAATAATTGATATAAAAGATTTACAGCAGCTAGAAACCCAAAATTTACCAGATGCTTGGACAATAGGTAATGGCGTCTCAGGAGCTAATGGGTGGTTAATATTCGGCAAAGCTCCCATTCGCTCTAATTATCATTCACACAAATTAAACAAAGCATTACCAGCAAAATATAAAGCGGAACTAATCGCACGTGCAGCCAAGCTGTGTACGATTACTCTAGATAAACTGGCAAAATTGCAACACTTACAGCAACAAGCTCTAGACTTAGAAAATATTAACCAAGACTTAGAGCGTACAAACCAACTGAAAAATCAGTTTCTGGCAAACACCAGTCACGAAATTCGTACACCCTTAAGCTCTATTTTAGGTTTCACACAGTTGCTGCTAGTCCAAGGCTACAACCCCAGCAGAGAACGTCAGCAAGAGTATTTAAATATTATCCAATCCAGCGGTAAACACCTGTTAGCGCTGATTAATGATATTTTGGATTTATCAAAAATTGAAGCCAACCAACTAGAAGTGCAGTGGGAAAAAGTCGAGATAGCTACACTATGTGCAAACGTTATATCTCTAGTAAAAGAAAAAGCAAATAGCAGAGGCTTGATACTGAAATGGGAAATAGACCCTAGAGTCACAACAATTATTGCCGACCCCTTGCGACTTAAGCAAATGCTTCTAAATTTGATTTTTAACGCTCTCAAGTTTACCAAAGAAGGAAGCGTGGGTTTAAAAATCGAACCCAACGGAGAATTTATAAATTTTATAGTTTGGGACACAGGTACAGGCATTGCCAAAGAAATGCAAGCAGAACTTTTTCAGCCCTACTGTCAACTTCCCAATCCCGTCGTTAGTCGAGAAGAAGGAACAGGTTTAGGTTTAGCATTGACCCGCAAACTAGCCGAACTCCACGGAGGTTGGATAGAAGTAGAATCTGAACTTAAACAAGGTTCCCTTTTTATAATCGTCCTTCCCCTTGTTCCAAAAGGAGAAAACGGAAGATTTGAGGATGAAGCAGATAAAGCAGATGAGGCAGATGAAGAAAATAATAATATCCTTGAAACTCAACCACCCCCCCCGGACTACTCCCAACTCCCAACTCCCCACCCCCCAGAAATTCTCCTGGTAGAAGATGATTCACTAAATGCTCAGATGATAGAAACTTATCTAAGTAATTTAGGCTACCGCGTAAATTTGGCAAAAAACGCCGTTGAAATGTGGAAAATACTGAAAGAAACAAAGCCAGAAGTTATCTTAATAGATATTTACTTACCTGATGGCAATGGTTTAGAACTGGTGCAGGAATTACGACAAAACCAAGATTATCGCTCTATACCAATAATTGCTCAAACAGCAATGGCAATGAAAGGCGACCGTGAAATTTGTTTAGCATCTGGAGTGGATGACTATATAGCTAAACCAATTGATTTATCTTTGTTAGAATCTATTATAAAGAAATATAGCCATAAAGAATTAAATAAACTAGAAAAACTAGAAAAGTCAGAATAACCACTTAGTTCCCTACTCAAAACTCAAAACTCTTAATTTTCCCCTATGTTGACAGAAAAATTAGAGCAATTAAAAGCTATTTTTATGGAAATGGAGCAAGCTTTGATAGCTTATTCCGGGGGGATTGATAGCACTTTAGTTGCTAAAGTCGCTTATGATGTGCTAGGTAGCCGCGCTTTAGCAATAACAGCAGTTTCTCCAAGTCTATTGCCAGAAGAACTAGAAGACGCGAAAATTCAGGCAGCAACGATTGGGATTTCTCACGAAATTGTAGAAACCCATGAAATGGAAAATCCTAATTACACCTCTAATCCAGTTAACCGCTGTTATTTTTGTAAAAGCGAACTTCACGATACCCTTAAACCATTAGCCACAAAATTGGGTTATCCATACGTAGTGGATGGAGTAAACGCCGATGATTTACAAGATTACCGTCCGGGTATCCAAGCAGCCAAAGAACGGGGTGCGCTTTCACCATTAGCATCCGTAAAAATCACAAAAGCTGAAGTTCGTCAACTTTCTCAACAACTAGGTTTACCTTGGTGGGACAAACCCGCACAACCTTGTCTTAGTTCCCGTTTCCCTTATGGCGAAGAAATAACTATTGCTAAATTACAAAGAGTAGGAAGAGCAGAAATTTACCTACGTAAGCTAGGCTGGCAAAACTTGCGCGTGCGTTCAGAATCAGATACAGCACGCATTGAATTACCACCAGTACAAATCAAAGACTTTGTATTAAATACGGATTTAGACACTATCGTTTCCGCATTTCAAGAATTAGGCTTTTTATACGTAACGTTAGATTTAGAAGGTTATCGCAGCGGTAAGTTAAACAGAGTTTTAGCTGCGTCTTCCTCAACTAAATAATTTCCGTTTCCACAGAAACAATTAAGCAACCATTTATTTTCCAACAACCATCAACTTCTCGTTCCATCAAGTACAAAGCCCTCCTCGGTGTACCATCAGGAGAAAGTAGAAGCACAGGTTGAGTAACGCTTCCCTGAACTGTAGTTAATTTCTCAAAAAATACTGAACGTGGACGGTACACAGCTGGATAGCTCTTTTTTACCATCCACATAAAATTGTCTGGAGTTTGAAATTGTTCTTGAATTCCTTCAGATGCAAAAGCAAAAGCAGTTTCAGCGTCATCCCTTTGAAAAGCTTCTAGCTGACTTTCAATTGATGTACGAATTGCAACTGCGTCGTTATCAGTAATTTCCATTGGATGAAATCAAACGGTATAGCAAAACAACTAGTGTTTTTGAGGACAATTATAACTTAAATAGTTGCCCACTCCCCACTCCCTACTCCCCACCCTAAGGAATCGGCACTGACCGCAATAATTTCTCCATTACTGTTTTTGCCCTGCGTCCACCAGTGGGAATAAGGCGATGGCTAAGTACGTAGGGAGCCATAAATTTGACATCATCAGGAATGAGGTAATCGCGTCCCGAAAGAAATGCTAAAGCTTGAGTGGCGCGATGTAATGATATCGTACCGCGAGGACTGACCCCAAGAGTTATTTCTTCGTCTTGTCGTGTTGCACGCACTATATCGAGAATATACTGTTGTAAAGATGTATCAACTTTAACTTTTTTACAGAGACGACGTAGCTCCTCTAGTTCTTGTAAAGTTATACAGGACTGCAAATCATCCACAGTAACGTCATTTTGGAGACGTTGTAGCATTTGTAATTCTTCCGTTTCGCTGGGATAGCCCAAACTCAACGACACCATAAACCTATCCATTTGTGCTTCTGGTAAAGGAAAAGTACCTTGGTATTCGATAGGGTTTTGGGTCGCGATAACAAAAAACGGTGTAGGAACAGAACGAGAAACACCATCAACAGTAACTTGATGTTCTTCCATCACTTCCAATAAAGCTGACTGAGTACGAGGTGTAGCGCGATTTATTTCGTCTGTTAACAAAATATTGGCAAATATTGGCCCTGGTAAAAAAGTAAATTCCCCATTTTTGGGGTTCCAAATGTTCGTACCCGTAATATCCGTAGGTAACAAATCTGGGGTACATTGTAGCCGCTGAAATTTACCATCAATAGAACGAGCTAGTGTTTTTGCAAGCAAAGTCTTGCCCACACCTGGAACATCCTCTAGTAAAACATGCCCACCAGCTAATAAGGCTACAAGCACTAAACGTATCACTTCGGCTTTGCCAACGATAGTTTGAGCCAGATTATTTGTCAGTACGTCGATTTTTTCTCTCATGGTAATAAGGAAGAAGGAAGAAGGAAGCCTTCATCCTTCATTGTTCCCACTTAACGCCGATTATCAGCATTCTGTACTAAAAAATGCTTTGGCTACTTCGCAGTCTTGTTTTATTTGCGTTTTGAGAGCCTCTAGAGAAGGGAATTTTTGCTCTGGACGCAGAAATTTTTCTAATTCCACTACCATTTGCTTGCAATATAAATCTCCAGACCAATCGAATAAGTGTACTTCTACTGTGGTATAAATACCCTCTACTGTTGGACGAACGCCAATATTCATTACACCCAAACAGTCAAAGGCTGTATTATCAGTCGCTTCGGCTAAACCTTTGACGCGAACGGCATACACACCAAAACGAGGCAAAAACTTCTGTTTTGGTATTTGAATATTTGCCGTGGGAAAGCCGATTGTTCTACCAAGTTGATTACCTTTGACAACAGAACCAATTAAGGTATAGCGACGACCAAGGAGTTTATTCGCAAGTTCTATGTTGCCACTTTCGAGGTGTTGGCGAATAAGTGAAGTACTGATACGTTCCCCTGTAGCGATACAAGATTCGCCCATACAGGTTTGTAAAGGTACAATTGTTACTGGTATACCAAACGGTTCAGCCAGAGCTTGTAAATCGAACGCTGTTCCACTACGCTTGCGGCCAAATTGAAAATCTTGTCCGACACTAATTTGTTGGCATTTTAGTTGTTGCACTAAAATTTTTTCCACAAATTCGTCGGGAGGTAAAGAAGATAATTCTTTATCAAATGGTAGCAGTACTAATTGTTCGACACCAAGCGAACGCAACATTTGGACTTTTTCGTCAAGTGGCGTTAGCCAAGCACGAGGTTTCCCGGAAAAAAACTCTTGCGGATGGGGGTTAAAGGTGACAACTGTGGAGTATACTCGCTCGGATGTTGAGGACGCAAGATTTGAGTCCAAGAGGGGAGAATTAATCTCTTGGGCACTTGGATGCTCGGACATAGCCCCTGGAACTGTGCCCCCTACTACATTTGTATTAGGGCGAAAAATTGGTTTTATCACCTGTTGATGACCTAGATGTACGCCATCAAATTTTCCTAGCGCAAT
Organism: Scytonematopsis contorta HA4267-MV1; assembly: GCA_019359035.1. Lineage (GTDB taxonomy): Bacteria > Cyanobacteriota > Cyanobacteriia > Cyanobacteriales > Nostocaceae > Scytonematopsis > Scytonematopsis contorta. Next base: position 289,937 of record JAHHIC010000084.1, read on the forward strand.
CCTAGTTGGAGTTAAAACTAATTCCGTCGAAGAAGTAACCCACACAGAACACCCATTTTGAGACAATTTTAGTGGCACGTCGATTCTGGGATTTGAGGTTAATTGAGCTAACTGGCTGTTGTTGGTTGTCGGTTGGCGGTTAACGGTTGACGGTTAACGGTTACCCTGGTGACCAATTAGCAATTAGCAACTACCAATTAGCAATCACCAATCACCAACAATAGCTTTAGCCCTTTATCACCAATCTAATCCAAAATTCATGGTCTGAAGGACTTCCCGAAGGGTAATCCAAAATCCAAAACCCCCTTACAATCGTCATGCTGAAAAATTACTAACAGAAAAAGATTCTGATAAAGAAATTTTTGATGGCACTTCTAATACCATTCCTTCCCTTGCCATTACCGCATTAGGAAATTTAGAAGCCGCTAGTTCCCCAACATGGTCTAAAAAATCATCGTCGTGGGCTGGGTCGTGGTGGAAAATTACTAGTTTTTTGACATTCGCAGCTTGGGCTACTTTTATCGCTTCTTGCCAGGTCGAATGTCCCCAGCCTATTTTCGGTGATTTTGGTGAACTATACTCATCGTCGGTATAGGTAGAATCATAAATTAAAATATCCGCATCTCGTGCCAACCGTAGGACATTTTTATCCAATTTGTCAGGAAAATGCTCAGTATCAGTTATATAAACTGCTGCACCTCCTTGCCAGTTAACTCGATATCCTACCGCTTCTCCTGGATGATTTAGAGGTGCGGTTTCGACCTTAATATCTTCGATATTTATCGTCGATGGTGCTTTCACGTCGTGAAAATGCAGATTCGCCTGCATGATTTGCAACGGAACTGGGAAATTTGGGTGCAGCATTTGGTCGTTCAAACGCTGCTCTACCGTAGAACCATCTGGTGCGATCGCGCCATAAATGTGAAAGGTATTGCCCTTAACAAACCCAGGTGTAAAAAAGGGAAAACCTTGCACATGGTCCCAGTGAGAATGAGTAAAAAACATGTGCGCCTCAGTAGGCATTTGGCGCAACAGAGACTGTCCCAAAACATGGAGTCCTGTACCCCCGTCGAAAATCAAGCGTTTGCCGCCGACTCGCATTTCAACGCAGGGGGTATTTCCTCCATAACGGACAGTGTTAGGCCCTGGGCAGGGTATACTGCCACGAACGCCCCAAAAATGTACAGTGAATTGATTTTCTATCCTTGACATGGGTGTTGTCTTGCAAAGACTTAGCGGACAAACAATAAAAGAAAGATGTTACTTATTTTGTCAAGTTTATGCTGTTTCACCCTAAATGGCTCTAGGTTAAACTATTGGTAAGACAGCATACCTTGTTTATCGGTATTAGAAAAAGGGGTCTCACACTTACAAGTAGGTTTAACACTACCGCAAGATGGATTGGCGATTTTTTTCAAAGATACATAAATACATATTAAGTAAGGAAAATTTTCAAGAACGCTCCTACTTTATAGCCTAAATTTTCTATTGATGGCTTTATAGTGACAAAAGTATTCAAGTATCTTGCATACTTTACGTAAGTTTTAGTTTCCACTCCGATAGTTTCTCCAATCCCGTCGCGTAAGTAAGATTGTATTGCAACGGGGTAATACTGATGTAATTATCACGGATAACATGAACATCGATGGGGACATTTTTCGGCAAATTTAAACCCTCAGAAGGTTCAATATCTTCTTGCACTTCCCCAGTGAGCCAGTAATAAGTTTTACCACGTGGGTCTACTCGTTTATTAAAAACATCAACGTAACGTCTGACACCTTGACGAGTAAGTAATACCCCAGCGATTTCTTCCTGGGGAATGGCTGGAACATTAACGTTAAGTAACATTAAATCTGGCAAAGGGTTTTCTGCTAATTGCTGAACTAAAGTTTTTGCAAAATCAGCCGCTCCTTGAAATTCCTTAGAAGTATAACTTGTAAGGCTAAAAGCAATACTAGGGATACCCTCAATTAAACCCTCCATAGCAGCAGAAACCGTACCCGAATAAAGCACCTCAGTTCCAAGATTCGCACCTTGATTAATGCCAGATAAAACCATATCAGGAGGAGAATCAAGCAAAGCCCACAGAGCTAATTTTACACAATCGCTAGGAGTACCATCACAAGCCCAAGCCTTAATAGCAGGGTGAAAAACCGACTCTACAATTTCAGCACGAATCGGTTGATGTAAAGTAAGTCCATGTCCCGTAGCTGAACGCTCCCTATCAGGACAAACTACAGTCACATCATGACCAGCTTGCGCTAAAGTGTTGGCAAGAGTACGAATACCCAAAGCAGAAACCCCATCATCGTTGCTAATCAGCAGTTTCATTATTAAGACCGTTGGCTGTTGACCGTTGACCGTTGAGCGTTGACTGTTAGCGAATAGATGTTTGCAAATCTATCACCACTAGTAGCCATTGCTAAGAAAATTTGTATTTATTTTTATTTTATAGATATATACGATTCTAAAATTTTGACATCGGTTAAGTAATGCCCTAAGTGCTAAGGTTAGAGTGTCGAGAATTTTTTACATTACTCAAGACTCAAAACTCAGGACTGAGGACTAACACTATGTCCGGTTAAATATCTATATATAATAATACTAAGATTGTAAAATTGAAAAGCTAGAGAATTTCGTAGAGACCGAATTAATTCTGTTACTACTGTAGACAGTGTAACATAAAGCACTATTTTGTTAACAGTATTTATAATGTATCCCCTGTAGAGACGCGATTAATCGCGTCTCTACAATTCAGGTGTAATTTCTAAACGCGATTAATCGCGTTTTTACAATTCAGGTGTAATTTCTAGACGCGATTAATCGCGTTTTTACAATTCAGGTGTAATTTCTAGACGCGATTAATCGCGTCTCTACAATTCAGGTGTAATTTCTAGACGCGATTAATCGCGTTTTTACAATTCAGGTGTAATTTCTAGACGCGATTAATCGCGTTTTTACAATTCAGGTGTAATTTCTAGACGCGATTAATCGCGTTTTTACAATTCAGGTGTAATTTCTAGACGCGATTAATCGCGTTTTT
>JAHHIC010000085.1 GCA_019359035.1 Scytonematopsis contorta HA4267-MV1
TACAATTCAGGTGTAATTTCTAGACGCGATTAATCGCGTTTTTACAATTCAGGTGTAATTTCTAGACGCGATTAATCGCGTTTTTACAATTCAGGTGTAATTTCTAGACGCGATTAATCGCGTTTTTACAATTCAGGTGTAATTTCTAGACGCGATTAATCGGGTTTTTACATTCACGTGTGATTTTTAGGGAAAACCGCAATTACCACGAGGAACAGTGGTAGTACCGGAAACACTAGGAGAAGAAATAGTATTAGTACTTAAAGTCCCATCTTCAACCTGTATCGGTCCACCAACAGTAGCATCAATAAAAACAGTGCCAATAGTATTATTTTGGGCTTGTAAACAAATCCTATCATTAAAGCCAAAAGTTTGAGCTTTAAAATCATTAATTCCATTAGAGCTAACTTTAGCAAAAATAGTCGAATCATCAAAAGTAGTTATATTAACTCCTGATGTCGTATTGTTTTGAATTTGATTAGACTCAATAGCAAGTCGCAATTGGGAGGTATTATTAGTAGTAGCAGAAACACCATTAAGCTGATTTCGAGAAATTTGGGGATTATTAGTAATATTAACCGTACCCCTAGCATTATCAGAAAGAAACACATTCACGCCAGCATCTTGATTATCGGTGATAGTATTTCTACTAATATTAAAAGTCCCGGAAGTGTCATTAGAAAGTATCATGTCAATACCCCGCAAACTGTTGACTAGATTATTATTACTGACATCAGCAGTTACTTGGGAATTATCAGACATCGAGAAATCAACACCAATAATATTATTATTAATCGTATTACCAGCAATATTGAAAGTTCCCGAACCTCGACCCACTAAATTAGTTGTAACACCTCGAAATTGATTTTGAGAAATCGTATTATTGGTAATATTAAAAGTACCCCTAGCTGTTTCAGAAATTCTAATGTCAATACCATCAGCAGTTTCTCCAGAACCGCGATTATTATTTACAGAGTTATTAGAAATATTAAATACACCAGTAGCAGTATTATTCAACTCAATATTAATTCCATCACCATCTAATTCTCCAGTTGCATTTCCTTCAACTGTGTTATTAGTAATCCGGAAATCAACTTGCCCTTGTTGACTGCTTAAATTAATTCCATCTAAGCGAGAACCTCTAACTGTATTATTAGAAATAATTCCAGTTCCGTTAACATTTAACAAAGAAATACCACTATTCGTAGAATTAGAAATAATATTATCTCTAATGGTAAAATTGCTAATACCATTGCCACTAACCCCAGCACCAGTAGTAGGAGAAATTGCAAAACCAGAAAGGGTAGTGTTATTACCCATAGTCGCAGTTCCACTAACAGTAGGAAGAGTACCCGGTCGAGAAAGAGGTAAAACAATATTTCCTAACTGAACAGTATCAATTCTTTGGGTGACTCCATTAGATAAAACTTGTACACCATCAGGAATTGTAAAACTGGGAATACCTGGATTTGTTCCCGGTTGTACATAAACAATATCATTAGCTTGAGCTACACTTAAAGCTTGGTTAACAGTAGCAGCTGGAGTTTCAAAATTTGCATCCCCACCTGCTACTCCTAAAGTCACGTGTCGAAATCTCCAAGGTTGTCCAGTTGCAGGATTGTTAACAAATAATGTTTCTTGAGCGTTAAATGACTCAACTTGAAGCTCTTGTTTAACAACAATATTTGCTTGACGAAAAACAGATTCACCTAAACGAGCTAAAGCTAATTCTTCTTTTTTTACACCCCTTGGACGAGTTCCGGGAAAAGAAGTACCAAGACTAACAATAAAATTAGTACCAAAAGTTTCATCGTGAGATAAAGAAAGACCTAAACGGAAATTATCATTTGGTCGCGCTTCCAAACGAGTACGCCAACCAAAAATATCATTACTGTTGTTACCATTATAATAATAGATGCCACCATAACCGCGCACATCGCCATTATTACCAATTTGGGCAATTTTAACGCCACCTTCAACATCAAAACCCATCATCGCAGCTTGAAAACTACGGTTAATTTGTGTGTTACGAGTGCGACTTTGAGCTAAGAAATTACCCTGAAAAAAAGGTTCGGATAGGGGAGAAAAGCTTTCAATAGAATTTTCTTGAACTAACTTGCGAGTATTACCCACAGGGATATAAGCATTAGCTCGAAAATCCCAAAAATCGCTTAAAGCTTCAAATCCAGTACCAATTTGGCGAAAATCATTTCTATCGGTATCTCGCATATCATAAGCAACATAACCACCAACAATCAGCTTGTCTTCTGGACTATAAAATCTATGTCCTAAAACCAGATTGCCACCAAAATTAGAATTATTATCTATTAATAATTTTCCCTGAAAAAAAGTGAGATTATTACCAGGTTTTTGTAGTAAGGGAACAAAACCTTCCACACCGGTAAAAGAACGTTCGTAACCAACACCAGCACCAGTAGTAAAATCTGCACCAAAACGCGGTAGAACCATGACTGTAGTATTTTCATTTATTCCAGGTGCTTGCGTCAAATTCAGATTAACTTGTTGACCAGAAAATTCAGCTTCTCGTAAAGTTTTAGGGTTTTTGTGTTTATATTCCGATACCCTTACTTGAGCGAATGCACTAGAACTAAAAATAGGAGAAAACAAAGAAATCAAGAAAAGAAGTTTTTTGAAATTTATAAAATTCATATTACTTACATTAATTGTCAAAAGTTGTCAAAAGTTGTCAAAAATTATTAAATCGTTCGGAAAGAGTTTGCTGTCAAAGTTGAAGCATTTACTCCGATTAAAATTGCAAGACTGCGATTATTGCTGCTGTCAATAAGTAAGGTGTTATTACCGCTTTGAGAAATTAATAACGAATCAAACCTTAAGCCACTACCACAAGCAATGCTATCTTCACCAAGCCTAAAATCAGTAATAGTATCTACCCCTTCATTTCTAGTAACAACAAAAGTATCTCGTCCAAAACCTCCCGTACAAACATCATTACCAGCACCACCATATATAAAGTCTTCACCAGCATCACCCCACATTTGGTCATTTCCAATTTCACCAAAGATTCTGTCATCAGCATCACCACCGAATAAGCGGTCGTTACCATCACCACCGAAAATTTCGTCAATCCCTAATCCAGCAACTACAGTGTCGTTCCCACCAAAAGCAAAAATGCGGTCATTACCAGCAGTTCCATCAAAGGTTTCAGATAGATTTGTTCCGTTGATAATGTTGAACTCAATGCTTATTATGTCGTTATTAATATTAGTAACACTAATATCATCTGGATTTATTCCGTTGTAATTTAAATCTTGACTGACAGCAGCAGAAGTGACAATTTTGTAAGCTATATCTCCATCAACAAGCGTATCGTCTACACCTGTAATCGTAACTATTTGCTCAGTATTCCAATTGATGGAATTAAAAGTGAGGCTGTTTTTAGAAATGATTCCCTCGGAAGTGTTGTCGCTGTTTAAATTAAAAGTAACATCAGCAGTGGGTTGGCTTTTTAATTTAACATTAAAGCTTGCTGTTCCTCCTGCTTCGGTAGTTATTAAACCTGTAGTAAATGAAATGCCGATACCAGCAACATCATCATTAATAATAGAGACTGTGCCGTTATTCTTAATAGGATTAATAGTGTAACCACTTCCCGTGACTAAATTCAGTTGGAGAGTTTCTCTTGCTTCTGCGAAGTTATCATCAACTGGAATCAAGTTAAAATCAACAAAACTTTGTCCGTCGGGAATTACTACTGAAAAAGCACTATTTAAAACTCCACCAGAGAGAGCATAGTCACTATTACTAGCAGTACTATTATTATCAACAGCAAAATTAACAGTTAAATTACCTTTAGTAAATTCGCGGCTAATGCGGAAAGTTCCTGTATCATTTCCAGGCTCAGCAGCTGTTGCGTCTGTTGCTTCAATGCTGGTAACTTGCGGGTTAACGGTGACTGTAAAAATTTGAGGAGTAGTTGAAGTATCAATACCACCAAAATCAGTGCCTCCATCGTCTTTAACAAGTACTTCAACTGTTGCTGTGGTACTGCTATTAATTGTGTCAACTGGTGTGTAAATAAGATTTCCTGTTGTCGGGTCAATTGTTGGTGCAGTAGCGAATATACCAGCATTATTAGTAACATTTACTGTGTAACTACTAACTACTTGCTCCAATTCATTCGCACCTGGATTAAATCCACTTACCCAACCAGTAATAGTTTGTTGTCCTGCTCCTGCAGTGATTGTTTGGTTTGTTCCTTTGGTGAAACTGGGAGCATCATTGATGTAAAAAACACGAATATCAAAGGTATAAGTAGTTGTATTGGTTCCATCACTAACGTTTAAAGAAATTTTAGCATTACCATTTTCATTTGCGGTTGGTGTGACAGTGACAATGCGAACTTGTCCTGTACCTTCAACAACAATATTGGCGTTAGGAATTAAGCTTGTGTTATCGGATGTGGGATTAATTATTAGATTATCTGCGGCAGTCTCAAAGTCTTGAATAGTAAAGCGAATAGGATTTGTTGACTGGTCTTCATTGATAAGTTGAATTGGAATATTTTTACTAGCAGTTAAACTTATTCCAGATAAATTAACAGTAGCTCCTGCTTGTACAGAATTATCTCCAAAGAAAATTAAGTTACCTTTTTCATAGGGGTTGGGAGGAGTAATTTCAGCAGAAGGAATTTGTATAATATCTTCAAGCTTGATACTACCTAAAACTTCAAGAATTTTTTTCAATTCGGGAGTACCTAAAAATTCAAGAACATCTTGAATCTCAGGGCTATTTATAGTTTTGATAATATCTAGAAATTGCGGAGTATTTAAAATTGTCAGAACGTCTGGAATTTCCGAAATATCTATAAGTTGAAGAAGATTTGAAAACCCAGTCGTATTTAAAAAATCGGAAATATTCGGAATGTCTGGAACATTTAAAGTTTCAATAATACTTTGAACTAAGGGATTGTTTAAAATTTCCAGAATATTTGGAAGCTGAGATATATCTATAATTTTAAGAATATCTTCTAGTCCGGGAATATTTGGAAGCTCAAGTCCAGGAATATTCGGAAGTTCTGGAATATCTATAGGATAGTTCAGGGGTTTAAAGGCAGAATAGTCTCGCAATCTACCACTGAGAATAACGTTATCATTAGCAAATAAAGTATAAGTATCACCAAAAACTGTCAAATTGTAGTTCTGTAATTGTTTAGTATTAAAAGAAACTCCTTCTGCTTGCGTAAATAATGTTCGGAAATTACTTCGTGGAAGGGGGTTATCTGGTTCGTCTGATGGGTTTATTTGAGTTGTGCTATCTTCATAAGCCCAAATGCGGTCTCCCCAGAAACCCAGTTGAATACCTTTTTTATCGTCGCTAAGAAGAGTGACATTAAAACCAGCTCTATCGTCTTTGCCATCTTGGTTTACATCAGTACCTGGAAGACGGTTAGTTTCGGATTTTAGTTCAGCCTGAAAAGAAAGGGTATATCCTAAATTTCTGTCTAACTTGGGGAAGCTGAAATTTAAAGGTGTGGAAGTCAGTTGTAATTTTCCTCCACCCAATAGCGCAGTACCAAAATCGATACCGTAATAGATATAGCCTGCGTAAGCTTTGTTGTCTGTAGTCAGAGTAATTCCAGAACTGCTACCAGCTACTTCACTAGCCTCACCACCAGTCAAAAATGCGGTGTTTAAATATGTAAACCAAGGTGCTCCTGGTGCTGCTTGAGGATTTGTAGGTGATAGCTTGGTAGTTCCATCATAAAGGATTACTGCTTCCCCCACGAAGGGTGCATCATTTTGTGGAGTTAGTGCAATATTTTTACTAACTGGGATACTAGTACCACCATCTCCGTCTGTGAGAACTATTTCTACAGTTCTGTTTGTAATACTGGGATTTTGGGAAACATTGGCATAAGTTATATTTCCTAGCAAAGCTTGAACAGCAATAGATGTAGCGTTTGCGTTCAGACTAATTACTAGGTTTTCTGTGCCGATACCACCGCTAAAAGTTCCAATTTGGGTACTACCATACTTGATAATTCTACCATCAAGATTAATTTGATTTGCTTCAGTCCCTTGATTGCGAATGTTTAAACGGTCGTCAGCAGAACCACCAGATAAGAAGCGGATGGTGAGAGTTCCGGTATCAAAGTTAGAAGAGTCATCATCTCTAACTGTGCCACTAGTAATTATTACAGGAGCATCATTTTCGGTGTAAAGAACATTAGGAGAAGTACCGGGTAAGAGGGTAACTATAGGATTTTGGTTAACAGGAATAATAATATTAGTCGTGATAGTGTTGAGGTTGTCGGCAATTGCTGTGATACCACCCCTTGTAGTTGTATTAATATTCGTACGGCTATCACCAATGGTAAAACCACTATAGTTATTATCTAGCGCTCTCACACTTAAAGTTGGTGGAGTACCGTTGTAGTTAGCCACAGGAACAAAGCGGACTTTGGTAGCAGCAGACAAAGCTAATGCGTTTGCACCATCTCCTACAACACCAATATCAAACCAGTTATTACCATCAGTTGAGTATTGCCATGCACCTTCTGTAGTCGCGTTAGCAGAATTTCCCACCACTGCAACACCGTTTAAACTTGCTCCTGTATCTGGGTCACTAAATAAACTGGTAAACAGATTGGAAATAGAGTTTCCAGGAGGATTCGCTGTGTTTCCTGGAATTGCTACAAGAGTTGCATTATTTGTGAAACTGGGAGCATCGTTAACGGCTGTGATATTAGTAGTAATAGTGTTGGGGTTAGCAGCGATTGCCGTGACACCGCCTCTTGTAGTTGTATTAATAGTGACTTTATCGCTGCCATTACTGAAACTACTATAAGTATTATCTAATGCTCTTACACTCAGAGCCGCAGGTGTGCCATTGTAATTGCTGACAGGAACAAAACGTACTTTGGTTGCAGCAGATAGAGCTAATGCGTCACCATCGGTAACAGAACCAATATCAAACCAATCAGTGCCACCAGTTGAATATTGCCAAGCACCTTCAGTAGTCTGATTAGCGGTATTTCCTATTACAGCAATACCACTTAAACTCGCTCCTGTATCTGGGTCGGTAAACAAACCAGTAAAGAGATTAGAAATTATATTTCCAGCCGGGTTTGTAGTGTCTTCTGGAACTGCTGCGAGTGCGGCATTATTTGTGAAACTGGGAGCGTCGTTAACGGCTGTGATGCTAGTAGTGATTGTGTTGGGGTTAGCAGCAATTGCCGTAACGCCACCTCTGGTGGTTGTATCAAGAGTGACTTTTGTACTGCCGTTACTGAAACTGCTATAAGTATTATCTAATGCTCTGACACTCAAAGCCGCAGGTGTTCCATTGTAGTTACTAACAGGAACAAAACGTACTTTGGTAGTTGCAGATAAAGCTAATGCATTAGCACCATCGGTAACAGAACCAATATCAAACCAGTTAGTGCCATCAGTTGAATATTGCCAAGCTCCTTCGGTGGTAGAGTTAGCGGTATTTCCCACCACAGCAACACCACTTAAGCTTGCTCCTGTGTCTGAGTCGCTAAACAAACCAGTAAAAAGACTAGAAATTATATTTCCAGCCGGGTTCGCAGTGTCTTCTGCAACTGCTGCAAGTGCGGCATTGTTTGTGAAACTGGGGGCATTGTTGACACCAGTAATGTTGGTAGAGATAGTGTTGGGGTTAGCTGCAATTGCTGTGATACCACCCCTGGTTGTTGTATTAATATTGACGCGACTACTACCACTTGTGAAGCTGCTATATGTATTATCTAGTGCCCTTACACTCAAAGTCGGTGGAGTCCCGTTGTAGTTAGCGACGGGTACAAAACGTACTTTGGTGGCATCAGACAAAGCTAATGCATTTGTGCCATCCCCAACAGTACCAATCGCAAACCAGTTAGTACCATCAGTTGAATATTGCCAAGCCCCTTCGGTGGTTGAGTTAGCGGTATTTCCCACCACAGCAACACCACTTAAACTTGCTCCCGTATCTGGGTCGCTAAATAAACTCGTGAAGAGACTGGAAATTAGATTTCCTGTAGGGTTAGCCGTGTTTGCTCGGATTGCTGCTAGTGTGGCATTGTTTGTAAAACTGGGAGCGTCGTTAACAGCATTAACAATAGTCGTAATGGTGTTAGAATTCTCAGCAATTACGGTTATGCCACCCCTGGTAGCAGTATTAATATTGACGCGACTACCACCATTCGTGAAACTACTATAAGTATTATCCAGTGCTCTGACAGTCAGAATCGGGGGAACGCCATTATAATTTGCCACAGGGACAAAACGTATATTGGTATTTTCAGACAGTGCTAGTGCATTTGCTGCATCATCAACAGCACCAATATTAAACCAGTTATTACCATCAGTTGAGTATTGCCATGTACCTTCGGTAGTAGAGTTAGCAGTATTTCCCACAACCGCAACCCCATTTAAAATTCCCCCGGCATCTTTGTCAATAAACAAACCCGTAAAGATATTAGAAATAACATCTCCAATAGGGTTAGTGATATCTTCATTAATTGCCACTAGGGTAGTATTGTTTGTAAAACTGGGGGCATCATTAACTGGGTTAATAGTAACTGTGGCTGTTTCGCTAATACTCCCGCTGTATGGTGCTGTCACCCCTCTAGGAAAAAGATTTACTCCTGCAGTTCCACTAGTTAAAGCGTTTGTCCTATCCCAAGCACGAAAGCTGATATCAGCAGTACCATTGAAATCAGGATTGGGTACAAAGCGAACTTTAGTATTTTGATGAAGTTCCACCCGTCCTAGATTAAAATCAGCTTGTGCAGAGCTAGTACTGTCACCTAAAAATAATAAATTAGGTTGTTGATAGATGTTGTAAGGAAGAGATGAACCACCTGGTCCAACATCGGTGTGATTAAATGCGGTATAGTTTCGTAGCGAACCTGTAAGAATTGGCGTTGTCCCACCTGCCGCAAATAGCTGATAAGTATCGTCTTTAACTCTTAAATCGTAGCGAGTAAGTGCTACTTTAGTGTTATAGTTTATTCCTTCAGCCTGAGTAAATAGTGTTCTGCCACGATTGGGAACTGGTCGTACCTCTGAACCACCATTTTGTGCCCAAATTCGGTCTTCCCAAAAGCCTAGTTCAATTGCTTTTGTATTGTCATTGGTAATAACAATAAGCGCAAAGCCTGCTCGGTCTTCAAGTCCGTCACTATTATCATCACTACTATGGACTTCACTGTTAATTTTCAGTTCAAAACTGAGAGTAAAGCCTTGAGATGAGTCAAGAACCGGAAATGCTGGATTAAGAGCAATTGGAAGACCACCATTATAATTACTGTACCCCGCAACACCGCTTCTATCTGTGACTAGTCGAGTTTGGTTACTTATAAAACTTTGTGTACCACCAGGAGCATTTAATACTGGGGGAATTGCAGGTGAAGAGCCAAATTGGAACCACCCTTGAGTATCGGGTGTACCACCTAATGTACCTCTATACATTGGTGTTAAGGCAGAAAGAACAGTCGCTGAAGTCTCCGATACAGCACCAAAAGCTCTCCAAGAATTACCACCATCAAGAGAATATTGCCAAGTACCATTAGTTCCGTTACCAGTTAAACCTGTAACAGCAATCCCTTGATTATTATTGTTTGTATCGGTAATTAGGTCTTTGATAAGGTCAGCTACAAAAATACCAGAATTGCTGGCATTAGGAATATCTTCGTCAATTGTTGGTAAAGTTGGGTCACCACCTGCATCTAGCACAGGAGCTCGATTTCCCCGCAAGCTATTAATCCAAGTAGTATTACTGCCACCATTGGGTAAACCAGGGTTACCACCCGCAGCAGGGAAATCTACTGACCAGTTAGTAGTTACCGTAGCACCTGCCGACGTGTTACTTGTATAAGCAGTCGCTTGTCCTGTTCTTGGTTGATTAGGAAATATCCTGATTCCACCGGGAGTGGGAGTTCTAGGAAAACGATATATTTCTACACCACTAGCATTCAGTAACCGAGGAATATCTGTAGCATTAGCGTTAGTAAAAGCTTCCGTGGTGTTATTCCAACCAGCATTACGAGTAACTGCGAAGTCTCCGGTACTATTTAGAGATGATATTTGAAGCGTATAATCTCCATTTGCTGGGTCGTAATTCAGGTCAGGAGTAATCGCACCATCCCTGTCACCACCGTTATACAGCACAATTAAAGTTCCAGCTTTCAACGAACTAAAGCCAGAACCTGACAAAGTAATATCTAGCGAACTGTTACCATCAACTAATTTATGATTTTGTAAATTTAAATTATCTGTAACAACTAAAATTTCTACCCATTCTTTTGCTCCGCTGCTACCTTGGGAAAATTCGTTGATGATAACATCACCAGCACTAGCTAGAACTTGACTATAAGCTTCCATCACCCTTGTTTGAAAAGCCAATGGAGTCTGTATCATTCCTGTTGCAAATTCTAATACCCAATCTCCACCAAGTTGAGCACTACCAGTTAAATCATCCGACGCAGCAATATCCGCACCAATGAGACTACTCAACCTTTGTACAAAAGCCTTACCTTTTTCATCTTGCGCTACATCACAGCTATACAGCAGGATATCTCCACCCTCTGTCAACCCAGAACCCCACTCTTGTAAGGAACTTGCGTAAGCATCTAAATTTTCTTCACTTAGCCAAGTTCCACCTAGCTGCAAACTCCCATCACTCCCGTGGGAAACAATGTGAACCGAACTATACTTATTTTTACGTAAATATTTAGTTACTTGTTCTATTCCGTCTTCCTCTGGGTTTAAAATTACCACTTCTGCCTCTGGTTTAATACCAGCTATCAGACTTTGATAATTTGTTATACCAGCATCAATGAATACTATTATCTTTTCCGTTTCGCCCTGAGTAAAAGTGACTGAATTTACTTCATGAATACTTAATAAAGCCAGTTCTTCAGAGGAAGTATTTTGACTGTCAGAGTTAGGTGTTCGGTTACTCATGGCTTAAAGGGCTTACTAAAGTAGGAATGATAAATGGAACTAAAAACGTTCAAATTAGCTAAATAAGTAAATTAAATTACATTCAGCTAATAATTATCATCTCCCTAGCAGCCAAAGACCTCTGTAGTTATACTGAGGTTTCACTGAGGTTTTACCCAATAGACAATCATTGTGGGGTGGGCATCCTTGCCCGCCCTCCTATAATTTTTATGGGAAACCGCAATTACCACGAGGAACAGTGGTAGTACCAGAAACACTAGGAGAAGAAATAGTATTAGTACTTAAAGTTCCATCTTCAACCTGTATCGGTCCCCCAACAGTAGCATCAATGAAAACAGTACCGATAGTATTATTTTGTGCTTGTAGACAAATCCTATCATTAAAGCCAAAAGTTTGGGCTTTAAAATCATTAATCCCGTTAGAACTGACTTTAGCAAAAATAGTGGAATCGTCAAAAGTAGTTATATTCACACCAGATGTAGTATTGGCTTGAATTTGATTAGACTCAATCGCAAGTCGCAGTTGGGAAGTATTATTAGTAGTCGCAGAAACACCATTAAGCTGATTTCGAGAAATTTGAGGATTATTACTAATATTAACCGTACCTCTTGCATTATCGGAAAGAAACACATTCACACCAGCATCCTGATTATCGGTGATAGTATTTCTACTAATATTAAAAGTCCCATTTGTATTATTAGAAAATATCATATCCACACCTCGCAAGCTATTGACTAGATTATTATTGCTAACATCAGCAGTAGCTTGAGAATTATCAGACATAGAGAAATCAACACCGATAACATTATTATTAATTGTATTACCACTAATATTAAAAGTACCGGAGCCTCTACCGACTAAATTAGTTGTCACACCTCGAAACTGATTTTGAGAAATCGTATTGTTAGTAATATTAAAAGTTCCTCTGGCTGTTTCGGAGATTCTAATATCAATACCATCAGCAGTTTCGCCAAGACCGCGATTATTATTTACAGAGTTATTAGAAATATTAAATACACCATTTGCAGTGTTATTCAACTCAATATTAATTCCATCACCATCTACTTCTCCGGTTCCATTTCTTTCAATGGTATTATTAGTAATCCGCAAATCAACTTGTCCTTGTAGGCTACTTAAATTAATCCCATCTAAGCGAGAACCTCTAACTGTATTATTAGAAATAATCCCAGTTCCATTTACATTTAATAAAGAAATACCACTGGTAGTAGAATTAGAAACAATATTATCTCTAATTGTAAAATTGCTAATACCATTACCGCTAACCCCAGCACCAGTAGTAGGAGAAATCGCAAAACCAGAAAGGGTGGTGTTATTACCCATAGTCGCAGTTCCAGTCACAGTTGGAAGAGTACCCGGTCTGGAAAGAGGTAAAACAATATTTCCTAACTGGACAGTATCAATTCTTTGTGTGACTCCATTAGATAAAACTTGCACTCCATCAGGAATAGTAAAACTGGGAATACCAGGATTTGTTCCCGGTTGCACATAAACAATATCATTAGCTTGAGCTACACTTAAAGCTTGGTTAACAGTACCAGCAGGAGTTTCAAAATTTGCATTCCCACCTGCTGCACCTAAAGTAACATGTCGAAATCTCCAAGGTTGTCCAGTTGCAGGATTGTTAACAAATAATGTTTCTTGAGTATTAAAAGACTCAACCTGACGCTGTTCTTTAACAACAATATTTGCTTGACGAAAAACAGATTCACCTAAACGAGCTAAAGCTAATTCTTCTTTTTTTACACCCCTTGGACGAGTTCCGGGAAAAGAAGTACCAAGGCTAACAATAAAATTAGTACCAAAAGTTTCATCGTGAGATAAAGAAAGACCTAAACGGAAATTATCATTTGGTCGCGCTTCCAAACGAGTACGCCAACCAAAAATATCATTACTGTTGTTACCATTATAATAATAGATGCCACCATAACCGCGCACATCGCCATTATTACCAATTTGGGCAATTTTAACGCCACCTTCAACATCAAAACCCATCATCGCAGCTTGAAAACTACGGTTAATTTGTGTGTTACGAGTGCGACTTTGAGCTAAGAAATTACCCTGAAAAAAAGGTTCGGATAGGGGAGAAAAGCTTTCAATAGAATTTTCTTGAACTAACTTGCGAGTATTACCCACAGGGATATAAGCATTAGCTCGAAAATCCCAAAAATCGCTTAAAGCTTCAAATCCAGTACCAATTTGGCGAAAATCATTTCTATCTGTATCCCGCATATCATAAGCGACATAGCCACCAACAATCAGTTTATCTTCGGGACTATAAAATCTATGTCCTAAAACCAGATTGCCACCAAAATTAGAATTATTATCTATTAATAATTTTCCTTGAAAAAAAGTTAGATTTGCACCAGGCTTTTGTAGCAAAGGAACAAAACCTTCAATACCAGTAAAAGAACGTTCGTAACCGATACCAGCACCAGTAGTAAAATCAGCACCAAAACGTGGTAGAACCATCACCGCAGTATTTTCAGTTGTTCCAGGTGCTTGGGTCAAATTCAGATTTACTTGTTGAGAAGAAAATTCAGCTTCTCGTAAAGTTTTAGGATTTTTGTGTTTATATTCAGACACTCTCACTTGAGCAATTGCACTGGAACTAAAAGCAATAAAAAATAGGGAATTTAAAAGAAGAAACTTACTGAAATGTATAAAACTCATGCTTGCTTACCTGATTTACAAAATAACTATAGATTTTTAGTAGACCCCCTTGAATCTTGAAATAGTAGTGCGAGCATCTTGCTCGCTATTGGCAAAAGAATTGCTCGCTATTGGCAAAAGAATTGCTCGCTATTGGCAAAAGAATTGCTCGCTATTTGTAAATTGTGATTGCTTACCTTTTACAAATCGTGAGCAAGATGCTCACACTACTAAATCGTGAGCAAGATGCTCGCACTACTAAATCGTGAGCAAGATGCTCACACTACTAAATCGTGAGCAAGATGCTCGCACTACTAAATCGTGAGCAAGATGCTCGCACTACTAAATCGTGAGCAAGATGCTCGCACTACTAAATCGTGAGCAAGATGCTCGCACTACTAAATCGTGAGCAAGATGCTCACACTACTAAATCGTGAGCAAGATGCTCACACTACTAAATTGTCCGGAAAGAACTTGCTGTCAAACTAGAAGCATTTACCCCAATCAGAACGGCTAAATTCTGATTATTGGTAGTGTCGATAAGTAATGTGTTATTGCCGTTTTGAGTAATTAATAAGGAATCGAACCTTAAACCACCTCCACAAGCAATGGTATCTTCACCTATTTGAAAATCAGTGATTCTATCTACCCCTTCATTTCTAGTCACAACAAAAGTGTCTCGTCCAAAACCTCCGGTACAGACATCATTACCAACACCACCATATAAAAAGTCCTCACCACCATCACCCCACATTTGGTCATTTCCAGTTTCACCAAAGAGACGGTCATCACCATCACCACCGAATAAACGGTCATTTCCATCACCACCGAAAATTTCGTCAATTCCCGTTCCAGCAACTACGGTGTCGTTTCCACCGAAAGCGAAAATACGGTCATTTCCAGCAGTTCCCCCGATAGTTTCAGAAATATCTGAACCATTAATGATGTTGAACTCTATAGTGATTACGTCATCATTGCTGTTAGTAACACTCACATCTTCTGGGTTGAATCCGTTGTATCTTAAATCTCTACTTGTAGCAGACGAAGTAAGAATTTTGTAACCGATATCACCATCAACGAGCGTATCATCCACACCTGTGATGGTTACAATTTGTTCGCGATTCCAGTTGGTGGAATTAAAAGTAAGATTACTTCCTGTGGAGACAACCCCTTCACGAGAGTTATCGCTAGCTAAGTTGAGGGTAACATCATCAGTCGGTTTGCTGTTGAGTTTGACGCTAAAGCTAGCTGTTCCCCCTGCTTCGGTAGTAATTAATCCGGAAAGTGGAGTAATAGTGAAACCCGCAGTATCGTTATTAATGTTGGTAACATTAGTCTCGCCACGTAGGTTATTGTAACTTCTGTCACTACTCAAGGATGAGTTAAGTAGTTTGTACCCCACATTACCATCATCTATTTCGTCATCTACACCTCTGACTGTGACAATTTGCTCAACGTTCCAATTGCTGGAGTTAAAAGTAAGACTATTTCCTACAGAAACAACCCCTTCACCAAGATTATCGCTAGTTAAATTGAGGGCAACATCAGCAGTAGGTCGGCTGTTGAGTTTGACTCTAAAGCTTGTGATACCTCCCGTTTCGGTAGTTGTGGCATCAGAAACAGGTACGATGCTAAAGCCTGCGGTATCGTTATCGATATTGATGACATCGATATCTGGTGGATTGAGGTTATTGTAGTCACTATCAGCGCTAGTTGCAGCGGCTGTAATAATTTTGTACGCAACATCACCATCATCAAAATCATCATCTACACCCGTGACGGTTACAGTTTGCTCAATATTCCAATTAGCTGAGGTAAAGGTAAGACTGCTATTTGAGACAGTACCTTCTAAAGTATTGTCACTGGTTAAACCAAGAGTAACATCAGCGGTTGGTTGACTGGTTAATTTAACTTTGAAGGTAGCTGTACCTCCCCTCTCTTCCCCAGTAGTTAAATTACTACCAACGTACTCGATACTAAAGTTGGGAAAATCATCATTAGTAATATTACCCGTCGCAGTTCTACTGGGAGCAAGACTCGCGTTATTTGCTCCATTCAAGGAAACAGTGAAAGTTTCATCAGTCTCTGCTTTTCCATCACCGTTAACGTTAACGGTTATAGTTTGAGACAATGTATTAGGGTTAAAGGTAAGTCTACCGTCATTATCAGCATAATCACTATTAGCAACAGTTGCTGTACCATCATTGGTGGTGTAATCTACGGTAATAGTTTGGTCGCTAGGATTAGAGAGACTGACAGTGAAAACATAAGGTGTTACCCCACTACTTCCCTCGTCTTGACGGATAGTGACTGGAGAAATGGAAATTTTGGGAACGGGGTCTTCGTTACGGATAGTCAGTTCACCAACACCCGCAGCACCAGAAGCAATTGTGCCATTTGTTGCACCACTCAAGTTGATACTTAGAGTTTCGTTAGCTTCAAATTTATCATCTGTCGTGGTGTTGACCGTGAAAGTTTTGGTCGTTTCACCAGGGTTAAAGGTGATTGGCGTCAAGCTAATTGCTGTGTAGTCACCATCAGCAACCCTCGCTGTTCCATCACTAGTGTTGTAGTTAACTGTGACAATTTCGCTACTAGCATTGGAAAGGCTGACTGTGAAAGTTGCAGCACCACCTTCATCGATGCTGACATCATCGATGCTGATAGTGGGTTGAGTATCGTCGTTTGTGATAGTCAGTACTCCAACAGCAGTATCATCAGTAGGAAGTTTAGCACCGACTACATCAGTCAAATTAATATTTAAAGTTTCGTTGGGTTCAAATTTGGTATCAGCAGTGGTGTTAACAGTAATTGTTGTGCTGAGTTGACCTTCTCTGATGGTGATGGGTGTCGGATTAATTGCGGTGTAGTCATTATCAGCAGCTGTTGCAGTTCCATCGCTGGTACTGTAATTCAGGGTTACATCTTCGACGTTAGCGTTGGAAAGCCTGATTGTAAAAGTAGCCGTACCACCTTCGTTGACAGCAACATCATCTATAGTGATAGTCGGTAATGCATCATCGTTACGGATTGTCAGTGTACCAACACCCGCATTTACAGCGGCTATTGTGGCATTTGTTGCTGCATTTAAAGTTACGTTTACCGTTTCACTTCTTTCTAATTTGTTATCTTGGGTGGTGTTAACAGTGAAAGTTTTGCTGGTTTCACCTGGGTTAAAGGTGACAAGTGTTGAAGGAATTGCTGTGTAGTCATTATCGGCAGTTGTCGCAGTTCCATCATTTGTAATGTAACGAACACTTACTGTTTCGCTGCTGGGGTTAGAAAGACTTATAGTAAATGTCGCTGCTCCACCTTCATCAACAGCCACATCATCGATAGAAATTACTGGTCGAGTGTCGTTGTTACGAATAGTTAATTCACCAACACTAGCAGCACCAGGAATAAGTGTACCGTTTGTTGGGGTACTTAAATTGACGCTTAAAGTTTCATCAGTTTCAAATTTAGTATCAGCAGTGGTATTAAGCGTGAAAGTTTTAGTTATTTCACCTGGGTTGAAACTAATAGTTGTTGAGCTAACTTCCGTATAATCACTATCAGTAATCGTCGCAGTCCCATCATTAGTACTGTAATTAACACTGACTACTTCGCTACTAGGATTTGAAAGAGTAATGGTGAAAGTTCCAGCCTCACCTTCATTAGCGGTAGCGTCGCTAATACCAATAGTTGGTCGTGTGTCGTCGTTTGTAATTGTCAGTTCACCGATACCAGCATTACCAGCAGCAATTGTCGCACCAACTACATCACTTAAATTAATAGTTAAGGTTTCATTTGTTTCAAATTTAGTATCAGTTGTGGTGCTAACCGTGAAAGTTTTGCTAGTTTCACCCGGATTAAAAGTGACATCTGTTAAACCAATTGCAGTGTAATCACTATCAGCAGTTGTCGCAGTACCATCATTAGTTCTGTATTTCAGAGTTACAGGTTGGCTACTAGGATTAGAAAGGCTGATGGTAAAGGTTGCTGTACCACCTTCATTTACCGTAACATCATCAATACTGACGGTAGGTGCTGCGTCATCGTTACGAATAGTGAGTACCCCAATTCCTGCGTCACCAGTAGCAATTGTGCCGTTTGTCGCACCCGCTAAATTTACATTTACACTTTCGTCAGCTTCAAATTTCGTATCACTAGTGGTACTGACAGTAATTGTTTTGCTGGTTTCACCCGCATTGAAGGTGATGGGTGTTGGAGTAATAGCTGTGTAATCGCTATCAGCAGTTGTTGCAGTTCCATTACTAGTGCTGTAGTTGACTGTTATTGCTTGGCTACTAGGATTGGAAAGGCTTATTGTAAATGTCGCTGAACCACCTTCATCAACACCAACATCATCAATACTAATTGTGGGTTGGTTGTCGTTGTTGCGGATAGTTAGCCCACCAACACCTGCTGCACCAGTTGCTATCGTGCCATTTGTCGCTCCAGTTAAGTTAACACTTAAAGTTTCGTCGGCTTCAAATTTCGTATCACTAGTGGTACTGACAGTAATTGTTTTAGTGGTTTCACCCGCGTTAAAAGTAATAGGCGTTGAAGCAATTGCTGTGTAATCGCTATCAGCAGTTGTTGCGCTTCCATCAGTAGTGTTGTAATTAACGGTTACTGTTTCGCTACTGGGATTAGAAAGGCTAATAGTGAAAATCGCAACATCACCTTCATCGACACTGACACTATTAATACTGATAGTCGGTCTTGCGTCATTATTGGTGATAGTGAGTACCCCAACTCCGGTATCATCTGCAGCAATTGTGGCGTTTGTCGCACCGCTCAAATTAATTGTTAATGTTTCGTCAGTTTCAAATTTAGTATCACCTGTAGTGCTGACGGTTATCGTTTTGGTCGTTTCACCTGCATTAAAAGTAATGGGTGTTGAACTAACTGCCGTGTAATCGTTATCAGTAGTTGTTGCGGTTCCATCGCTCGTACTGTAATTAACGCTTACTACTTGACTGCTGGGGTTAGAAAGACTAACAGTGAAGGTGGCAATATTTCCTTCAACCACCGCAACATCATTAATTGTGATGGTCGGTAATGCGTCGTTGTTGGTGATAGTTAGTACCCCAACTCCAGTATCATCTGTAGCGACTGTGGCGTTTGTCGCACCAGTTAAATTAATATTTACAGTTTCATCAGCTTCAAATTTATTATCGTTCGTGGTGTTAACCGTAAAAGTTTTGCTGGTTTCACCGGGGTTAAAAGTAACGGCTGTTGAACTAATTGCTGTGTAGTCACTGTCAGTAGTGGTTGCGGTTCCATCACTGGTATTATAGTTGACTGTTACAGTTTCGCTGCTGGGATTGGAAAGACTGATTGTGAAGGTCGCTGTATCACCCTCAGCAGTAGACGCATCATTAATACTGATGATAGGTCGAGTGTCATCATTGATGATAGTGGTTGTTGCAATCGCAGTAGTAATTTGAGAATTTTCTGGTGCTGCTGTTAAGTTGGGATTCGATAAAGTGACAGTAATATTTTCGTCAGGTTCAAATTGCGTGTCACCTAAAACATCAACTGTAATAGTCTTTGTCGCTTCACCAGCAGCAAAATTCAAAGTACCACTTAAAGCTGTTCCCCCACCAGTTACCCGGATATTGTTATAGTCAACGTTATTTGTTGCTGTACCACTAATTCCATAATTAACGTTACTCGCAACACCAATACCACCACTACGAGTAACCGTGAAAGTCAGAGCTTGAGTGCCACTGTTTCCTTCAGTTAAGGTTGTGCTATTGGCTAAAACCGCGTATTGAATTGAGTCATTGGCTGCAATACTTAAAGTACTGGTAGTTAATGTTCCGGCAACAGCACCAGTCAAAGTGCCAAAATTTAGTACTACTGTTTCCAGATTTTCTGGTAAATCGTCGGGGTTGATGGTGAAAGTGATGTTTCTAGTTAAATCAGCACCCGTTGCTCCTGCTGCGAAGGTAACGGTAGCTGGAGAGAATGTGTAGTCAGTCGTTTGGGTTGCAGTACTACTGCTATTAATAACAATAGGAACACTGACGTTAGTTGCAGGAGAACCGTCCAGAGTTACCGCAACAGTTACTGTTGTTGCGCTGCTATCTTCTGTAGCGTTGTAAGTTGCAGCACCAAAGTTAACTTTTGGAGGTACAAAATTCGACTCAAACGCACCAATGTCAATTCTGTCACCTTGTACACGGTTAAAACCACTACCCCGTTGGTCTGTAGTTAAACCACCACTGTAGCTTGGACTACCAGCATTAATTGCCGGACTACCCACTTGTAGAGCATGAGTTTGAGTAGTCCCACCATTATTTGCCAGAGGAGCAAGTCCAGGGTTGGAGTTAATAATATCTGTACCAGTACCTAGCGTACCCGTAGTAATATTCGGAGTGCTGCCAATTACGTTATAAGCATTGCCGTTGACTCCAGAACCTGTAACATCTGGAGCTTGATTGCCTTTGTCAGTATTAGCTGCGATAATGCTGTTGCTAATAGTAAGAGCACCAGTGTTAGAAATACCACCACCATCACCTGAGCCATTCCCGTCATCATCAGCAGTGTTGAAGGCAATAGTACTATTTCTAATATTGCCACCACCAGAGACAATACCTCCTCCATTTCCGTTTGCTTTGTTTCCAGAAATAGTTATATTGGTCAGGTCAATAGTAGTAGCGCTAATAGCCCCACCGTCACCCGCAGCGGTATTACCAGAAATAGTAGTATTCCTTAAAATAACACTATCACCAAAAATACCTCCACCATTACCACTGGCTCTGTTACCAAAGACGGTAGTATTATTCAGAGTTAAAATGCTGCTACTGCTAATACCACCACCATTCGCGGCATTTCCACCAGTAATAGCAACATCGTTTACAGTCAAAGCTGCAGACGCATTGATTACGCGGAAAATACTATTTCCACTTACAGTAAGTTGGTTTGCACCAGTACCTTGAATTGTTACAGCATCAGTTACCGACAATTGCCCAGAGGTTAGGGTTATGGTATCTGCTGTAGCATCTGTAAATACTGAACCAGCAAAGGTAATAGTATTTGCACCAGCTTCAGCATTTGCATTTAAAATTGCTTGTCGCAGCGAACCTTCACCACTATCGTTGGTGTTAGTAACTACAAAGTCATTGGCTGCAATAGTGACGATACCGTCATTGTTCGCAGGGTTTATTGTGTAACCATTACCTGCTGCCAAATTTAACTGTAAAGTTTCCGCAGCTTCAGCAGGTATATCGTCTACAGCAGTCAGGGTAATATCAACAAAACTACTTCCGTTAGGAATTGTCACCGTTAATCCACGATTCAGAGTGTAGTCACCTGAACTTGCTGTACTGCTAGCATCAATAGCAAGATTAACTGTTAAATCACCTCTAGTTCCAGTGCGACTAATACGATAAACACCCGTAGTATCAGCACCCGATTCATTTGCCGTAGTATCAGTTGCCTGAATACTAACAACTTCCGGATTAATCGTAATTGTAAAGGTTTGAGGTGCTGAAGTGTCGATACCATTTCTTGCAGTACCACCGTTATCTTTGACTCTGACTTCAACTGTTGCTGTGGTGCTACCGTTAATTATGTCAACGGGAGTATAAACAAGATTACCCGTTACTTTATCAATTGTTGGTGCAGTTAAAAATATTCCGGGATTATCAATAACGGTAACTATGTAACTATCAATTGATTGTCCTGCTTCATCAACAGGCCCCGGATTAAATCCAGTAGCCCAATTCAAAACCGTTTGCGTACCTGCACCTGCGGTAGTTGTTTGGTTTAATCCCTTAGTGAAAGTAGGAGCGTCGTTAACAGGGTTGACAGTTACATTGAAACTGCGAGTAGTTGTCAAACTACCATCGCTAACATCCAGGGTAATTGTTGCTGTCCCATTTTGGTTAGCCGCAGGTGTGACAGTAACAGTGCGGTTCGCACCTGTACCACCAATAGTGATGTTTCCGTTAGGAATTATTGTGGTGTTAGTAGAAGTTGGATTGATAGTGAAAGGACCAGTGGAATTTTCAAAGTCGGTAATAGTGAAGGGTATAGCCGCTGTTGACTGGTCTTCATCAATAGTCTGATTCTCAAAGTTTCTGTTAGTTGTTACCCCTATCTGTGATAAGTTAACGGTCGCTCCTGCATTTACAGAATTATCTCCAAAGAAAACAAAGTTAGGCTGTTCGTAGGGGTCTGGAGGAGTAACTGGACCAAAAGGTGTGTTATAGGGAACTGGTTGATAGGCTGTATAATCCCGTAGTCTACCACTGAGGATTGTGTTGTTATTGGCAAACAAAGTGTAAGTGTCACCAAAAACTGTCAAACCATAGTTTACCGGAACTGTTGTGTTAAAGGTTACGCCTTCTGCTTGTGTAAATAATGTCCGAAAATTATTTTGTGCGGGTTTATCAGGTTCCAGAGATGGGTTTACTTGGTTTGTACCATCCTCATAAGCCCAAACGCGATTTTCAAAGAAACCAAGTTGAATACCTTTTTTATCGCTGCTCAGAAGAATGACATTAAAACCTGTTCTGTCATTCACACCATTTTGGTTAACATCAGCACCTGAGCTACTAGTAGTACTACCTGCTACTAATTGAGCGTTAAAGTTGAGGGTGTATCCTAAATTTCTATCTAGAACAGGGAATGCAGGATTGACAGCTGTAGATTTAAATCTCGGAGTAAACGAAGGCGAAAGTTCAACTCCATAATTGAAATAACCTGCGTAGCCAGCATTATCTGTTGTTAAGCGAGTTCCCCCACCTATTGCTGATTGATTAGTGACACCTGGTGGTGTGAGGAGTGACGAGTCTTGATATTCAAACCAAGGTGCCCCTGCTGCTGCACCCGCTTCTGTTGGTAATTTGCCTGTAGTACCGTCGTAAAGTACTATATTTTGCCCCACCAACGCAGCATCATTCAGTGGAGTAACTGTGACACTCTTATTAACTGCCAGACTAGTACCACCATCACCGTCTGTCACCACAAATTCCACAGTCCTGCTTGTATTACTGGGGTTTTGTGAGGCGTTCGTGTAGGTGATATTTTGTAAAAGTGCTTGAACTACAGCAGGTGTGGCGTTTGCGTTTAGGCTGACTACTAAACTTTCTGTACCAATTCCACCAGTAAAACTACCTATTTCGGTAGCACCATATTTAATTGTTCTGCCATCAAGGTTAATTTGAGTAGCCCCAGTACCCTGATTTCTAACAGCCAAACGGTCATCAGCAGCACCCCCAGAAGAAAACCTGACGGTAAGAGTACCAGTATCAAAGTTAGGGGAATCAATATCCGTTACCGTTGCAGCACCGTCAATTAGAACTGGTGCAGAATTTTCGACATAAACGACACTCGCAGCACCAGGTAAAGTAACTACCGGAATATCGTTATCAGCAGTGATACTTGTAGTAATAGTATTGGTATTCGCTGAAATCGCTGTAATACCACCTCTTGTAGTTGTATCAACCCTAATTATTGAAGAGTTGCCAACAGTGAAACTACTGTAGGTATTATCCAATGCTCTAACAGTCAAAGCATCTGGCGTACCATTGTAGTTGGCTACGGGGACAAAACGTACTCTGGTGTCACGAGATAAAGCTAGCGCGTTAGTTCCGTCATTAACACTACCAATTGCAAACCAGTTACTACCATCTGTTGAGTATTGCCATACACCTTGGGTTGTGGAGTTGGCTGTATTTCCTACAATCGCAACACCACTTAAACTTGAACCCGCATCTATATCGTTAAATAAACTACCAAAGAGACTTGTGATAGTATTTCCGGGTGGGTTGGTGTTGTCTTCTAAAATTGCTGCTAAGGTCGCATTTCCGGTGAAACTTGGAGCATCGTTAATGGGGTTAATAGTAACTGTGGCTATCTCAGAAGCGATGCTGTATGGTGTTGCTCCTCCGTTAGGAGTGGTATTAACTCCTGCTGTTCCACTTGCTAGATTATTTGTTCCATCCCAAGCACGGAAATTGATATCAGCAGTGCCATTAAAATTAGCGTTAGGTACGAAGCGAACTCTAGTTTCTTGCTGAAGTTCTACCCGTCCCAAAGTGAAGCTAGCATTTGCAGAACCAGTATTATCACCTAAGAATATAAAGTTTGGCTGTTCGTAGGCGTCGTAAGGTGCTGAAGTCCTACCTGGACCAGCTGTTGTATGGTCAAATGCTGTGTAGTCTTTTAGCGTCCCTGTGAGAAGTGGTGTTGTTCCACCCGCAGCAAATAGCTCATAGTTATTGCCTTTGACTTTTAAGTCATAACGGGTTTCGACTGTAGTGTTGTAATCCTTGTTTTCAGTTCCAGCACGGGGAGCCTGAGTAAACAATGTTCTGGTTGGTGTTCCAACAGGTATGCTATTGGAACCGCCAAGTTGCGCCCAAATTCTATTAGTCCAGAACCCAAGTTCAATCGCTTTAGTTTTGTCGCTAGTAACAACTGTAACGCTAAAGCCTGCTCGGTCAACCAATCCGTCATTATTATCATCACTAACAGCACTCTGGCTGGTCATTGTCAGGTCAAAGCTAAGGGTAAAACCTTTAGCTGCGTCAAGAACTGGGAACGCTGGGTTCATTGGAAGGGCAACACCAGCTGCATTAACTACACCACCATTGTAATTACTATAACCAGCTATCCCTGCTTGGCTAGTGTTGACGGTAGTTTTACCACCACTAGCACTTTGCGTGCCACCAGCAGGTATTGTAATTGTAGGCGTAGCAGGAGGAAGAGGTAGAGAAATAACAGGAGAAGCACTGAATTGTAACCACCCTTGGGTGTTAGGAGTATTAGTGGAACTAGCATCGAAACTGCCCACATACATTGGTGTCGTGCTAGACAAGACTGTCGCTGAAGTGTCAGACACCGTGCCGAAGTTAGTCCAATTACTCCCTCCATCAAGAGAATATTGCCAAGTACCATTTCCTGTTAGTCCTGTAACAGCAATCCCTTGATTATTGTTAGTTCCTTGAGAAGTGTTCTTGAAATCTGTGATTAAATTTCTTACCAAATCAGCCACCAACATTCCAGGGTTGTTGGCATTGGGAACATCTTCATTAATAGTTGGTAAGGTTGGATTGCCTGAATTATTCAGTACTGGGGCGGTATTTCCCCTTAAGCTGTTAATCCAAGTAGTATTAGCTCCACCGTTGGGTGAACCAGGGTTAGCACCTGGGGAAGGAAAGTCTGATGACCAGTTAGTTGCATTTGTTGCACCAGCAGCTGTGTTACCAAGGAAAGCACTGGCTCGCTTAACTGGTACTGTAGTTGTTGCATTTCCGGGGTTTGCTCTGGGAAGTCTATATATTTCTGTACCACTTGCATTTAACAACCTTGGTGGGTCTGCAGTACCACCATCAAAAAATGCCCCGAAAGTTGTATCCCAGCCATTGTTACGAGTAACTCTAAATGACCCGCTATTATTCAGTGAGGATATTTGAAGTACATAATCCCCAGTTGCAGGATTATATGTCGTGTCAGGAGTAATCGTACCATCGGGGTCAGCACCGTTGTATAGCACAATTAGAGTTCCTGCTTTCAACGAAGCAAAGCCAGTACCTGATAAAGTGACACTAACTCTTTGACCAGTAGTATCAGTATCAACGAATTGGACATTTTGAAGATTCAGTCCGTCTGTTACGACTAAAAGTTCTACCCACTCTTTCCCACCATCACTACCTTGGGAAAATTCGTTGATTATAACATCACCGATATTCGCTGCTAAAACACCGTTATAAGCCTCCATCGCTTCTAACTGGAACGCCAACGGAGCATCAACTAACCCCGTAGCAAATTCCAGTTTCCAATCCCCACCGAGTTGAGTGCTACCAGTCAAATCATCCGAAGCGGCAATATCAGCATCTGTTAGCTGACTCAACTTTTGTACAAAAGCCTTACCAGAGTCATCCTGGGCTACATCACAGCCATACAGCAGGATATCTCCATCCTCTGTCAACCCAGAACGCCACTCTTGCAATGCATTAGCGTAAGTATCTAAATTTTCTCCATTCAGCCAAGTTCCACCTAGCTGCAAACTGCCATCGCTTCCGTGGGAAACAATGTGAACCGAACTATATTTATTTTTACGTAAGTAATCGGTAATTTGTGCAACCCCATCTTTCTCTGGGTCAAGAATTACGATTTCTGTTCCTGGTTTTATACCAGCAATCAAGCTTTCGTAGTCCGTTACACTCGTATCAATAAAAACTATACTTCGCGATTTACTCGTATCTATAACTGTACTAAATATTTCTTTTTCTGTATCTGATAACACTGATTCATTGGCAGAATTAGCCTGATTGCCAGACTTATTTGGTAGAGATTCCATCATATTTAAAGCTTATTAAATAAAACTGATAGACTAAAACATGGTAATGCTAACCCTGACAGAAACGCGGTATCCCTGACGCACAAAAAAAGTAGCGTCGCGTTTCTGCTCTCTATAAGATTTGTTAAATTCGATTAATTTAACTATAAACAGCTACTTATTATCCTCTGCTTACAAACACTCTACCTGAGTAGTTATACCGAGAAATTATGCTTTAAATACAGTATGAGACAGTAAAAACAAGTATGAGTAATATTACTGATGATGATTATATCGGTTATGCTTTTGCTTATCGTTTTTAATTTTTTATTCTCGACCGTTGCTAGCTAATTTAAACTTGTAGGAAGAACCTGTAGTACAATTCTGTTCGGTTTATAAGAAAGTGTTAATTGATAAAGAGCATGAGTAATCAGCCCAGTAATTTAGAGACTCAACTTTTAGAACTGCGAGACCAAGGAGAAAGTGCCATCAACGCAGCTGACACCCTAGAGCGCTTGGAGGAGTTGCGAGTCGGCTACCTGGGCAAAAAAGGTCAACTGAGTGTACTTTTGGGAAGTATGGGTAAACTCCCAGCCGAGGAAAGACCGAAAATTGGAGCAGTTGCCAATACAGTCAAAGAAGCGTTGCAAAATGGTTTGGATAAGCAACGTGTCGCCTTAGAAAGCGCTAAAATTCAGGCACAGTTAAAGGCAGAAACTATTGATGTAACAATGCCAGGGATTTTTAGCACCCAAGGTCGCGTTCATCCCCTCAATGGTATTATTGACAAAGCTTTGGATATTTTTGTTGGTTTGGGTTATACAGTAGCGTCTGGTTCGGAAATGGAATCGGACTATTACAACTTTGAAGCGCTGAACACCCCACCCGACCACCCAGCACGTGATATGCAGGATACTTTCTATTTACCTGATGGAAATCTTTTGCGTACTCACACTTCCTCTGTACAGATACGTTATATGGAAGCCGATGAGCCACCTATCCGTGTAGTTGCTCCCGGAAGAGTGTATCGGAGAGATACAGTAGATGCTACTCACTCAGCAGTTTTCCATCAAATCGAACTTTTGGCAGTTGATGAAGGTTTGACCTTTACTGACCTCAAGGGAACTGTGAAAGTATTTTTGCAAGAAATGTTTGGTGACTTACCTATTCGCTTTCGTGCAAGTTATTTCCCATTCACAGAGCCAAGCGCAGAAGTTGATTTACAGTGGAATGGACGCTGGCTAGAAGTCATGGGTTGCGGGATGGTTGACCCAAATGTACTAAAAACTGTGGGATACGACCCAGAAGTTTATACAGGATTTGCCGCAGGATTTGGTGTCGAACGTTTCGCGATGGTTTTACACCAAATCGATGATATTCGTCGTCTTTATAACAGCGATTTGCGGTTTTTGCGGCAGTTCTAATATATAAGAGACCTAACCCCCCAACCCCCCTTCCCTGCAAGGGAAGGGGGGCTAAGATTGATTTTTCACAATTATTGAAGTTGTAGTAATTTAACTTAGCCCTAAGAGTTTTATCGTAGCCCTTAAAAGTCTTATCGTAGCCCCCCTTCCCTCGCAGGGAAGGGGGGTTGGGGGGTTAGGTCATTTTCTTGCAGCAATTATCACAATGCCCACAAGCAAAATTCTCAGCCTCCTCCTCAAACCCAAAAGCATTAAGCAAAAACTGCCAGCGACATTTTTTAGTATTAAGATACCGATTCATTTCCTTAGCCCCATCTAACGGAGCTATTTTCTGAGAACCCGCTTCAAGATTAATCACGTAATTAAACGGGTCAATCCAAGTTAACTGTCCACGACTGTGGAGCAAAGACAAAGCAATTGCACTATTGGGAAATTCTTTAGTAACTGCACTGACTTCTCCAGTACGGGGTAAATTTTTGATTAATCTCTGGGCGTCAATTTGTTGTTGATATATGGTATTCTCAAAAAACTGTTGTCTTTGCTTATCTTCGGGATTAAACCATCCTGTTGGTTCACTAATAAAAGTGAGTGCTTCGGCTGGTTTTCCGTCTCTTCCCCCACGTCCAATTTCTTGAACGTACTCCGACAGTAATAACGGTGCTTGATAATGAAGAACCCAACGAACATCGGGTTTATTTATCCCCATCCCAAAAGCACAAGTACAAACAACAAAGAGAATTTTCCCTGCTAACCACTCAGATTCTACTGAACGGCGTTCCTCAGCACTCAATCCAGCGTGATATGCTATAGTTGAATAACCAAGCTGATGCAGCCAAAAAGCCAAGCTCTCGCTATCTTGTCGAGTACGCACGTAAATTAATCCAGATTCCGTTTTCCTTTTTTGAAGAAATTTTAACAATTGTATCTTTCTGTCATTTGGTGTCCAAACAATCCGCACATTCGGGTTAAGATTATTTCGGTAGGGATTGATGCGAAAAACTGCTGGATGTTTTAAATCCAAAACTTTTTTTATAGTTTTCTG
Organism: Scytonematopsis contorta HA4267-MV1; assembly: GCA_019359035.1. Taxonomy (GTDB): domain Bacteria; phylum Cyanobacteriota; class Cyanobacteriia; order Cyanobacteriales; family Nostocaceae; genus Scytonematopsis; species Scytonematopsis contorta. Next base: position 28,369 of record JAHHIC010000085.1, read on the forward strand.
TGCTAGGGGTTCAGCAGTGGCGGTAAATGCGGCCATGCATATAGTGGTTCCCTTTGGTTTAGATTGTAAAAGCGCTGGTCGCACAGCCGTTAATCTTCGATAAGTCGGACGAAATGTCTCGCCCCATTGAACTAAACAGTGGGCTTCATCTAATATAATTCCATTAATTTTTAAATGGGGTAGAGATATTCGTTCCCATACTGATTTACTAAGTAAAGTTTCCGGAGATAGATAAAGTAATTTTAATTGTTGCCTTTCTAAAGCTTGTAATGTTTTTTGACGCTGGGAGGAAGACAATTCAGCATGTATAAGTGCAGCGGGTAAATTACGTTCCCGTAATTCTTGCACTTGATTTTCCATTAATGCAACCAAAGGAGAAACCACTAAAGTTACTCCCGTTTGTAGCATTGCAGGCAACTGAAAACAAATCGACTTTCCTCCACCTGTGGGCATAATAATCAGTGCGTCTCTCTGTGCCAACAAACTATGGACAATTTCCCCTTGCGGTGGACGAAAATCATTGTAACCCCAGATTTGTTGGAACTTTGCGAGGACTTCTGGTCTTATTGGAGGTGCAATTGGATTCATAATAAGTAGTAGATGCGCCCGTCTCCTTGCACACATTTTACGTCTTGGTTGCAAATATAACTTTTAATTAATCGCTAGTGGTTCAGTGGTTGTAACAGTTTTTTTATAAAGCTGGGATGTTTTGTTATCAGTGTAGAGACGTAACATGTTACGTCTCCCTAAACCGTCAACCGTCAACCGTCAACCGTCAACCGTCAACCGTCAACCATCAACCATCAACCATCAACCATCAACCATCAACCATCAACCATCAACCGTCAACCATCAACCATCAACCATCAACCGTCAACCGTCAACATCTAATTATTTTCCCCAATACGCTGATTAACTTCTTTGCATTTAGCCATTGCAGCATCAAAAGCTTGTTGATATTCTTTCCCACCTAACATCACATCACCATAATATTCGTAGGGAGCGTCACCATAAACAGGCAATGGGTCATCTTCTGGATAATCTTCTTTTGATTCCTCCAGAATATCTTTAAGTTCTTTTACAGAGAAACTTTGTGCTGCGAAGTACCATATATTCTGAGGGCTGTGCTTCAGATAGGGGAGTGTGGGGTCAATAATAGAGTTTTCTAACTCTATCCAAGCGTGTTCAATTGGTTGATATGGTTTGCCTTTAACAGCTAAAAAGCCTTGAACGTATGATGCACCTTTAGTTGCCAACAAAGCCTTGTAAGCATTATCAAAAGGTTTTTTGGCTTTACTTTTGATACTTTGGGCAATTTCAGTTGAAAGTGCTTCATCCAATGGTTTATTCATGAACAATGATGGAAACAAGAAGCCGCTACATAATTATATTAGCATTTATAAGAGTTATTTTGACAAAGGCGAAATAGTTGTTATCAGCAGTATAGCTAAACCAGATGCGACTAATACAGCAGCATACATTCCCCATTTGTAAATATGGTTTAATTTATTTTCACTCAGTCTAAGTTGATTTCTTTCTTTAGTTAATTTTGCAATTAGTTCATTAAATTTAGGCTTTTGCTGTTTTTGAATAAAAGCAGCGAGATAATCATGTACTAATTGATAACAATTTTCGGGATTATCTGGGACTAAAACAACAATGCCTGATTCTACAAAAATTTGTAAAATTAAATCTAATTTGTTTATTTCTAAAGGAGAATCTACAGTTAACACTTGTAAATCGCGTTCGAGTTCGCTACGAGTCTTTAGTGGACGAGTGCCTTTTTCGTCAGTGAGAGAGTATAGAGTTAGTTCTGATATATGCTTATTTTCCGCACCACAGTCTTCCACTACTTCTTTTAAGTAGCGTTTGACTAATTCTTCTTTAGGACCACGCTGTTGATAAGTTACTAAATCTGTAATATTTTCGGTTTGTAGTTGTGCTCCTACGACTTGTAATTCAATTGGACGAACCTCACCAAATTTTATAGCTAAATCTTCTACTAATTGATTTATTAAAAATGGTTCTAAATTAAAATTTGAATAAGCTGTTAAACTTTCTACTAAAGACTTAGCATCAGAAGGTGCAAAATTATCTAATTGATAAAGCACGTTTTTAGAAAGTATATCATTATTAATAATTTTCATGTTGGATAAACTATTGCATTCCAGTAAATAATGCAAATAATCTTGCCGCAAAGACAGAATTACCTTCATACCCAAAATATTTAAACACTCTCCCAAAAATTCAAAAAACTCCCGTCTTTGAGCAGGAGACTTATAAACAAAAATAAATTCCTCAAATTGGTCGAAAATTAATACTGTGCGTAATTGAGATGCTTCTATTAATCGTAACTTTTCTAGAATTAGGGAGTGGGTAGAGACGCGATTAATCGCGTCTATACGGATTGGGGTACGGATTGGTCTTTCTTGTTCATGTTCGCGTAATGCTTCCATAATTTGTCGTTCTAGTTCTTCTAACCAATTAGTATAGATACGTGTAGTTACAGGTAAAAAATCTTGTGTACCTATGACTCGATTTTTAAGAGCGGGTATAACCCCTGCTTGCACTAAAGAACTTTTACCAACACCGGAATATCCATGAATTACAATTAATTTGTAGTCGGGACGAGCAATTCTATCTAGTAAGTTTTCTACGTCTCTTCCCCTACCCGATGCGGTCATTTCTGGTGCAATTGTTTTTTGTAAAGAATTTATTGGTAGAGTTTCTACAATTTGGGTAAGGGGTAATTTCGCTTGTCTTTGTGGTTTAATGCTTCCAGCTCCAATAAATGCTCGAAAGCCATATTGCTGTTCAATGGAACGTTGTTGCTGTTTTGCCCTAAAAGCTTCGAGATAAAGTTTTTGCTGCCAAAATATTTTTTGTAATGCGTTCAATATGCGAATATATTGACGCGGGTTATCTTGAGTATCGAGACTTTGGGCTTGTTGTAAATATGTGACCGAACGTTGTACCTGTCCTAAGTTTTGTTCAGCTTGAGCTAATAATAAAAAATATAAAGGACGATGTTGCTGTTGATTTAGGGGTGCTTTGGCAATATTATATAAAGCTTTTTGAGCATTTTGTTTTGCTTGTGTCCAATGAAGTTGACTTAATGAAACTTCAGCTAAAAACCCGTAAGCTTGAGCTGTACGCATGTGGTTTCCATAAATTTGCTGTAGGTTCAAAGATTTTTTGGCCAGATGTTCTAAATCCTTCCAATCTTCTAAACGTTGCAAAACTTCACCGAGAGGATTGATAAATTTAGCTACTAAATTAAGACGATTTTCTTGGGTAAAAAGATTAATGCACTCTTGCAAATAAGTTCTACCTATTTCTAAATAATCGCGACTTTGCCCACGATAGCGCTCAGCTTGCTGCAAATAGCATAGCCCAATGTAGAACTGTAAAACTCCTGCTCTTAGTAGGGAGTGGGGAGTGGGGAGTGGGAAGTGGTCCGGGGGGGATGGGTAGTTTTGCCAAAATTCTAAGCTTTTGTGATAGTGAAGTAGGGCTTTGTCAATTTGGTTTTTTAGGTAGGCATCTTGACCACAGACGAATTCAACGCTGGCTTTTAGAGAGGGTTCAATTTTTTCACCCCTTTGTTGTAAGTCTTTTAGTGCAGTGGCAATTTCTCTCCGTCGTAGGTATCCCATTTGCCAACCAAGAGAATAAGTATCGGATGAAAGTGATGTGGCAAAAATGGTATCTGTATCTTGCTGTAGAGATTGAATTAGCTCGTTGTTTGGTAATGTAAACTTAACTGTGGTTGCCCAACTTTCAAAATCACTGGCAAAACGTAGCATTTGCTGAAAAACTTCATCCGTGACCCATATAACTAAGGGGAAATGAAAGTTTTTTCTAAATTCCTCTCGTACTTGATTAGTTGCACTCAGCATTTGTGTAAGTTCACGTAAAGACTCTAAGTAGAACACCATCAAAGCTTTTGGTTGTTTTTCTGCTAATTCTGAGTAAATTTTGGCGTAGAGAGTTTTGTCTGTCTTTTTCAGATTAACAAATTGGATATCAAGATTAGTATTTTCTTGTAATTTTTTGACAATGTGTGAACGCAAACGCAAGTAATTACATCGTGCCAAAATTAACTTAAATTCCCCCACAGAAGCTTCCAGAGTCCATATGAGTTCCGCAAGTGCTTCTTCGTTTAAAGATTGAAAATTAGACATTTTTAGTAATAAGTACGTAGGTTAAGTCGAGGAACGAGACCCAACAATTTCATGTCTAGAAATTTAGGAATAATGTTGGGTTTCGTTCCTCAACCCAACCTACGTTATAACTCCCTACTCCAGTTCTTTGGCTTCTAGGAGTATGGGATTAATGTCAAACCAAGATTCTCCATGTTTATCACGGTATTCAAAGACTAGACGACTGTGGATTAGTTTTTGGTATTCCTGGTCTCCACTAACTTTTTTTCGTTTTTTGACTTGACGTAATAATTCCCATTCGGAATCGTCAATCTGCATTGTCATTTCATTGCGACGATAGCGAATCAAAGCTTCTAGAGTTTTGCGTTGCAGGGGAAGTTGTCTTTCTTTTTGAATCCAATTATTCAAGAGTCTAAGTAAGTCGCGTACATGACCTCCACTGACGTTACACAAGCGGTCTAGACTTTCTGGGGAGTCAAATACTTCAGTAATTTTGTTTAAACGCTGTGTAATATCTAAATCTGGGAAGGCTCTTGCTAATACCATTTGTCGTAATAGTGCCATACCTTCACCGCAATCACTACCATCCTGCCATCGTACTGGTACCATTGGTAAAACTTTGGGGTCTAAAGGGAATCTTTGTGTCAAGTTGCCATAGTCACTGGAAAACTTAAGCGCTAAAGGCATGGTGTAAACTACATGACACTTCAGGTTACTCAAATATTCGCTTTGGTCGATAAATAAATATTCTTGTTGTGGACGACCCCAATATTTTGCACGACTATCTACCCGGTCGAGATTATCGACAATCACCACCAATCCTTTTTTACCCTGCTGCTTAAGTTTGCTAATCGCTGGTTCCAGGAGTTCTTTATTAATCGCTTCTAGTAACTTTGCTTTTTGAGGTCCTAAAAACTGATTCAGACGATATCGTAATGTTGCATCACTTTTTGTCTTCGCAGTGATTTCACCAATTCCAAAAGACAAAGAAAATTTTTCTCCTTCTGTGGTAACTCCTACCTCTCCAACTCCAGGAAGCTTTAATTTCATTCCTTCAACTTCTGCATTTAATACTTTCCATGCACCTTGCAGCAATTCTTTGAGTTTTCTGGCTTCCCCAATTTGAATATTATCTAAACTTTGACTAACCCGACGAGCAATAGCTAAAAGAAAATCTCCAATATCCACGTCAGCCATTTCCAAATCTTCGCTGGATTCAAAATAAACTACGTAGAAACCTTCTGCTTCTAACTCGGTTTTTAAGCGTAACAGTTCAGTAGATTTACCACAACCTATATGTCCACTAAATAACACACATGTTGGCTCATCCGGAGAGAAAAATGTGATATTTTCCTTTAATTCTTCGATAATTTTCCCTCCTCGTACAGAAGAAAAGTCGATGTAATATTTCCGGTCTTCAATATTTTCCACCACCAAAGTCTTACTGGGACTGGTAACTCGAAAAAACTTACGTAAATCTATCGTCATGATTTTGTAGACATAGTAATTTTTCCTTTTGTTGAGCAGGATAGATTTAGCAACACCCAGGTTTATTTTTTGGCAATCATACCTAATCAAAAATTCAATTTAAACACCTATCTAATGGTATATATTCTCTTAAGTGTTTCTTAAGTTGTATATAATACATCTGAAAACAAGTAATTACGTTTTAGCGAAAAATCCGGGTAAATACTTACAGCAGGTTTGAACAGACACGGTTAAGCTCGAAAACGCTAAGACTCGTAGGTTGGGTTGAGGAACGAAACCCAACTAAATATAAGGAAATGTTGGGTTTCCCAAAGCGTCAACCCAACCTACGACAATAAGTTAGAACGAAACCCAACTAAATATAAGGAAATGTTGGGTTTCCCAAAGCGTCAACCCAACCTACGACAATAAGTTAGAACGAAACCCAACTAAATATAAGGAAATGTTGGGTTTCCCAAAGCGTCAACCCAACCTACGACAATAAGTTAGGAAGTCGAAGTGAGCATTTTTATTGCCAGTGACAAAATATTGGTCAAAAACTGGATAGATATTGGACTAGTAACTGAATATTGGGAGCAACTAAATTATTAATCAAGGAGGGAAACGAAAGAAACCCACCCCGAAAACAACAAACAACAAACTAAGAGGTAATTAATTATGTCACACCAAATTACAGAAACACAAGCTTTCGTTGAATTATCTGATGAACAACAAGAAAGTTTGGCTGGTGGTTACGATTTCGGTAGCTTAGATGGAGCTTTTGGTGCTAGCTTGACTCAATTTAAAGCTAAGCAAAGTTCTTTAGAAACCATCAGTTCTTCTGGCCCAAATGGTAGTACTACTGGGGGTCGAGGAATGACTACCGAAATTAATACAGGTGGCTTTAACTTAATTAAACTAGGTTAATTATTACCATTTATTGACTCATATCTTACGCCAAAGTTACACCGACAATAATGGAATATTTAGATTAAGTTTACTTACTCTAAATATTCTTTTTCTTCTGCAATACTTTATCTGGGAAAAATTTTAGTCAAAATCATTGAATAAAGGTAACAAAATGAATAGAAAAAATAAATCTTCCTTACTACAAGAATTATCCGAAGCAGAACAAGAATCATTAACAGGTGGATTATCTTCAGAATTAAGCTTAGATAATTTTTTATTCCAAAAAACAGATATCAGAACTTTTGGTAGTAGCGATGTCAATATTTCCGGAAATGGCTCTAGTGGTTCATCATCTCAAAGAACGGGATATTCATTTTCACAAATTACAATTGGTTTCAATTCATTATTTAGAAGCTTCGGTGGTCGCAGAAGTCGGGGAAGAGGTGGTATGAGTCGAAGTTTCTTAAGTTTTTTAGCTGCTTTATTTTAAATTAATCTGAATATTGATGAAATATCAATTATGAAATATCAATTTATTCGACAGCATAGCGAACAGGATTGCGGAGCTGCTTGTCTTGCTGCTATTTCCAAATATTACGGTAAAAATTTTACGCTGAACCGTACTCGTGAAGTTGTAGGAACTGGACAGTTAGGGACAACTTTATTAGGTTTACGACGAGGTGCTGAAACTTTAGGTTTTAATGCACGTGCAGTCAAAGCTTCTTCTGATATTTTAGACAAAATCAATCAAGTTCCCCTACCAGCAATTATCCACTGGATGGGTTATCACTGGGTAATTCTTTATGGACGCAAAGGAAAAAAAGCTGTAGTTGCAGACCCAGCAATAGGAATACGCTTTCTTTCTAAAAAAGAATTGGCAATGGGTTGGACTGATGGCGTAATGTTGTTATTAGAAAAAGACGCCAGTCGTTTTTTAAAGCAACCAGAAGATAAAACTGCGGGTGTCGGTCGATTTTTTCAACGGGTATTACCTTATAGTGGCATTCTGTTAGAAGTTTTTATTTGTGCTTTAGTGACGGGTTTATTATCTTTAGCTTCTCCGTTTTTGGTACAGATATTAACTGATGATGTACTAGTTCGCGGTGATATGAGGCTACTAAATGTAGTTGCGATTGCTGTAGTAGTCATGAATATGGTCAGCAGTTCTTTAGCATTGGTGCAATCTAATTTGGTAGCGCATTTTGCTCAACGTTTGGAGTTGGGTTTAGTGTTGGAATTTGCTAGAGCAATTTTACATTTACCTCTGTCATATTACGAATCGCGACGTAGTGGAGAAATTGTTAGTAGACAACGAGATATTCAAGAAATTAACCAAATCGTTTCACAAGTTGTTGTTAGTTTACCCAGCCAGATTTTTATTGCAGTTATTTCTTTTGCGTTCATGTTAACATCTAGCTGGAGGCTAACTTTAGCTGCGGTTGTAATTGCGGTTTTTATGTCTATATCTACTGTGGTTTTTTTGCCGACTTTGCAACAAAAAACTCGTAGTGTATTAGTTGCAGAGGCTGAAAATCAAGGTGTATTAGTTGAAACTTTTAAAGGCGCACTTACTCTTAAAACTACTACTTCTACACCACAGTTTTGGGAAGAATTTCAAACCAGATTTACAACTTTAGCTAACTTAACTTTCCGAACTGTACAAATAGGAATTATCAATAATATTTTTTCTGGTCTAGTTTCTGGGATTGGTAGTGTTGGGTTGCTTTGGTTTGGTAGTAGTTTGGTAATTAACAAAGAGTTGAGTATTGGTCAATTATTGGCTTTTAATAGCATGAATGGTAATTTCATTGCTTTGATTGCTACTTTAGTGGGGTTGATGGATGAGTTAACGCGAGCTAAAACTGCGACTGAAAGACTGACTGAAGTTATTGATTCTACTCCAGAAAGTGAGGATGATTCGCAAAAAAGTTCTGCTCCTATTGCTGATGATGGTGATATTGTTTGTACCAAAGTAAATTTTAATCATGCTGGAAGATTAGATTTGTTGGATGATTTTACTTTGACGATTCCTGGGGGTAAAGTTACGGCTTTAATTGGTAAGTCTGGCTGTGGTAAAAGTACTTTATCAAAAGTGGTTACGGGATTATACCCAATTCAGTCGGGGACTATTTATTTTGGAATTTATAATTTACAGGATTTACGTTTAGATTCTTTAAGGCAACAGGTTGTGCTTGTTCCTCAAGATGCACATTTTTGGAGTCGTTCAATTTTAGATAATTTTCGCTTGGCTGTTCCGGATGCAACGTTTGAAGATATTGTCATAGCTTGTAAGGTTGCTGGTGCTGATGAGTTTATTAGAAAGTTACCAAATACTTATCAAACTGTTTTGGGTGAGTTTGGTGCAAATATTTCTGGTGGACAACGGCAACGTTTGGCTTTAGCTAGAGCGCTGGTTAATAATCCTCCGATTATGATTTTGGATGAGTCTACTTCTGGACTTGACCCGGTAAGTGAGGAGCAAGTTTTAGACCAGGTTTTGTCTTATCGTGAAGGGAAGACTACTATTTTAATTAGTCACCGTCCTAGGGTTATTACTCGTGCTGATTGGGTTGTTTTCTTGGAACAAGGTAAGTTGAAGCTTCAGGGTTCTGTTGGTGATTTGAGATGTAGAGAGGGGGAGCATTTAAGGTTTTTAATTCCTTAAAACGAACCGCCAAGTTGCCAAGTTGCCAAGGAAGAGAAGAAAGAAAGAAAGAAAGAAAGAAATATTAATTATTATGGTTATTGTATCTCGTCCTAAAAGTCAGCCTCTGCAAGAAATTCAGCCACAAAATAATAATCTTAAGTATCGTCCTGAGGTTCTTCGTGAGGTTGAAAAAAATTATTTTTTACCTCCTGTTAGTTTATGGACTTCTTTGGGTGGGTTGGTTTTAGTTGCTGCTTTTGGTGTTGCTGTTGTTTTGGCTTCTGTTAGTAAGTATAATGTGACCATAAAAACAGCTGGTAATGTGCGTCCCGCTGGGGAATTAAAAATTGTTCAGGCTGCTATTGAGGGGGTTATTAAAAAAATTGAGGTTAAGGAAAATCAAGTTGTAAGAAAGGGTGAAGCAATTGCTTATATTGATGATTCCCAAATGCAAATCCAAAAAAGTCAGTTGTTGGGGAATATTCAGTTGAATAAATCACAATTGATGGAGGTTAATAACCAATTGGGTAATTTGGACTCTCAAATTTTAGCTGAATCTAATGTGACTGAACGTACTATTGCTTCTGCTAAAGCTGAGTTGGTTAGAAATGAACGGGAGTATCAAGATTGGTTAGTTAGAACTCAAAGTGAGGTTCAAGCTGCTACTGCTGGTTTACAAACAACGGAGGTTAATTTAGAAAGAGCTAGGACTGATTTGGAGTTTTCGCAACGGGAGCAAGCACGAATGCAACAATTGTTTCAAGAGGGTGTTGTTCCTCGTCGTGATTTTGAACAGAGACAGCTTGGTGTCAAGCAAGCTCAATCTATGGTGAAAGCGGAACAAAAAGCTGTGGAAATTGCTAAAGCTAAATTGCGAACTGCTAAAGCTGCTCTTAATCCTAGTGTAGCGATGGTAGATATTTCTAAGGAGCGAATTGTTCAAGAAAAAGCTAGAGGGGATGTTACTGTAGCTACTTTAAGAAAAGAGCGGTCGCAATTACTACAACGTCGAACGGAAATAGAAAATCAAGTAATTCAAAGTGAAAAAGATTTACAACAGATTAGTTTGAATATCAAAAAAACTGTGATTCGTGCTAATACTGATGGTACGATTATTAATCTGGCGTTGCGGAATTCTTCGCAGGTGATAAGACCGGGAGAAGCGATTACTCAGATTGTTCCACGGAAGAGTGCGCTGATGATAAAAGCTCGTGTACCTGCTGAGGATATTGCAAAAGTTACTGTTTGTAAGGAAGTTGAGGTAGTTGAGTGCAAACAAGGTAAAGTGCAATTGCGATTTTCTGCGTATCCATTTCCTGATTTTGGTAGTATTAAAGGTGCTGTACGGGCTATTTCTGCTGACGCGATTACGAGCGATGCTAATGGAACAAATGCAACTCCTTTTTATGAGGTTACTATCCAACCAGAAAAAATGTTTCTTAAGGATAACCCTAAAAATAATCTACAATCTGGTATGGAAGCAACTGTTGATATTATTTCTAGAGAAGAAACTGTACTTATGTTTATTCTTAGAAGAGCTAGATGGGTCACAGATTTATAGAAGAAATCTCTTGTGATTTCTCGCAATGACAAGACGTAAAGGTATTTTTTTTTACTTTATTTTATTGGTGGAGACCGCTGTTTGCATTTGGGTGATTCACTCACAAGTATCTGGAAAATATCTCAGATATATAGTTCCCAAACTAAAGCGAAAATTCCACATCCAAGGCAAACAATCTCCGCTCTCAATACTTGTCGGTTAAGTCCCAAAATACCGAAATACGTAGGTTGGGTTGAGGAACGAAACCCAATAAGTACAATGAAATGTTGGGTTTCCCAAAGCCATGACGAAGCGTCACGCTGCGCGAACAACCCAACCTACAAATTCTCTTAACCGAGCAGTATTGTCTCCGCCCTCACACAAGTTAGGGGTTGGGTTAAATTGGTAATAAAATAGACTTCAGTACCTCAAGTGCAACTTTAAACTACCGTGGCTGCCAATGTACCTCAAATCACTATCTATCAAAAGGCTGACGTTTTTCTCACCTACGGAAGAATGAACAGCATAATGAAACTTTTATAACTATGTCATATCAATGCTAATAATGTCTTAAGCTTCTAGGCTAAAAATGATATTAGCCAGCTACAAAAAAAACGAGGTACTAAGTTGACTAAAAAAAATAATGGTTCTTCACCCATAAGCTCGCTTAAACGCGCTTTGGTTTATTTAAATGAATATCGTTGGATGTCTTTAGGTGCGTTTTCCAGTTTATTATTATTAATTGCTGCTAATGCTTTCACCCCACAAATTTTCCGGTGGGGGATTGACCAAGGTATTGCACAAAAGGATTTAGATGCTGTTTTTTTTACTGGTGGTTTATTAGTTGTTATCGCAATTGCACGAGGACTGTTCAATTTCGGGCAAGGTTTTTGGTCAGAAGCGGTTGCTCAAGGGGTTGCTTACAGGTTACGAAATCTGGTTTTTGATAAAATTCAAAATCTCAGTTTTAGTTATCATGACCGCGCTCCTACCTCCCAGCTATTAACACTCATTACAAGGGATATTGAGCAGATTCGCACTTTTGTTGGTACTACTTTACTTCAGGTAATTAGTTCTTTTCTGACTGTAATCACAATTGCTGTGATTTTGTTAGTGATGAACTGGCAACTTGCTTTAATTACACTCTTAGCTATACCCATTGCTGCGTTTTTATTAATTCGCTTTTTCTCCACGGGTGCATCCCTATTTGGTCGAGCACAACAGATGTTGGGTGAACTAAATGCTGTTTTGAAAGAAAATTTAATAGGGGTACGTGTTGTTAAAGCTTTTGTACGAGAAGATAAAGAGACTGAGCGTTATATAGAAAAAAATCAGGATGTACTTGGTTCTAATATAAAAGTCATTAGGGCTATTTCTAATGTTTTTCCTTTTATATTTCTATTAAATAATTTAGTCACTATAACTGTAATTGGTTATGGTGGTAGTGCTGTTATTGGAAAACAATTTTCTGTTGGTGAATTAGTCGCTTTTAATTCTTATTTGTCTGTTATTCTTCAACCTATTTTGCAGATTGGTTTTGCTTCCTCTATTATTGCTCAGGCTGCTGCTTCTGCAAAGCGGATATATGAGGTAATTGATACTGAGGTAGAAATTCATGACCGTCCCAATGCGATTAATTTTAATACTAGTAGTATTAGAATTACTTTTGAGGATGTGTCTTTCCGCTATCCCGGTGCTACTAGTTATGCACTGCAAAATATTTCTTTTGAAACTAAACCCAATGAACTAATTGCCATTTTAGGAAAGACTGGTTCGGGAAAAAGTTCTTTGGTCAATTTAATTCCCCGCTTCTACGATGTGACTTCCGGGTCGGTTCGTATTGATGGATATGATGTGCGTGACTTTACGTTAAAAAGTTTGCGGTCTCACATTGGTGTTGTTTTTCAAGAGACTAGGTTATTTTCTGGGACTATCCGCGAAAATATAGCTTATGCTGTGCCCAATGCCCCTTTAGAGTTGGTGATGGAAGCTGCTAAGATTGCTCACATCCACGACTTCATTATGGGTTTGCCTGATGACTACGAAACAATAGTTGGAGAACGAGGGGTTGGTTTATCGGGTGGACAAAAACAAAGACTTGCTATTGCTCGGACGCTTTTGACTGATTACCGTATTTTGATTTTGGATGATAGTACCTCTGCGGTTGATGCTAAAACTGCAAGTCAAATTCATAAATCTCTTGATAAATTGATGCACAATCGCACTTGTACGGTTTTTGCTATTGCTCAACGCATCAGTACGGTACAGAATGCTGACCGAATTTTGTTGATTGATGAAGGAAAATTGGTTGCTCAGGGGACTCACGAGGAACTTATGCAAAATAGTCCTCTGTATGGTGCAATTTTGGAGTCTCAGATAAAAAAAGCACCTGTTGACTGTTGACTGTTGACTGTTGACTGTCAACCGTCAACTGAGATTAAAATATATCTTTAAGGACTTAGGAATAGGCATGACTACAGACCACGTTGCTGCATCAAAACCTGATAAATCACAGCATTATCCGACGCTGCAACGGTTTCTGCGATATTTTTACGTTTATAAAAAAGATATTTTAGCTACATTATTACTAGTTATTATTACTGCTACATGCCAAGCCCTAGGACCATTTATTGTGGGTTGGTCTATTGATAATTTGATTACCCGTGGCAATTTGCGGGGTTTAATGCAGATTTTAGTGCTGCTAGCAGTCGTCTATATTTTTAGTAGTTTTGTTACACGGGCACAAATTCGGCAGATTGGCTGGATTATGCAGCGGCTTTTAGCTCAGTTGCGTAGTGATATTTTCACCAAAATCCAAAGTTTGCCCTTGAGCTTCTTTGAGCGCAGTCAAGCAGGTGACCTGATGAGCCGTCTGTTGAATGATGTAAGTACCGTTGAGCAAACTTTCGGAATTGCGATCGCCCAAATTGTTGGGAGTGTTTTTGGCTTGATTGGGATTGTTATCGCCATGCTTTCGCTCAACCTGCAATTGGGGTTGATGAGTAACTTAGTAGTACCTTTAATGATTTTCGCAACAGGGTTGTTTGCAAAGTGGTCAAGAACAAAATTTAGGTTAACAAGGCAAACTATTGGTCAGCTTTCAGCCCGTTTAGAGGAAGATATTAATAGCGTTCGGGAAGCGCAAGCGTTTAACCGAATACAATTCAATTTGCAGCAATTTGATAGTGTCAACGCTGCAAATCGGGATGCGAATGTGGACGCAATGGCAACCACTGCTGCTTTTTTACCCTCAATAGATTTGCTAAATACCTTGGGAACAGCTGGGGTGATGGTTTATGGGGGGTATTTGGCAGTAAAAGGAACAGCGACAGTTGGCACAGTTACTTCTTTCCTGCTTTACGTGCAACTATTTTTCCAGCCAATTCAAGTCCTGAGCCAATTTTATAATCAAGCACAATCAGCTTTTGCAGGTTTAGAACGAATTTTTTTATTGTTAGATGAGCCTGTTTACCTGAAAGACACACCGAATGCAATTGAAATGCCAACAATTAAAGGTGAAGTCAGGTTTGAAAGCGTGACATTCGGCTACAAACAGGAAGGATTAGAAAATAGTTCTAAAAAATTGGCTTTGAATGGAGTAACTTTTCATGCCAAACAAGGACAAATGATAGCTTTAGTTGGTGCGACGGGAGCAGGGAAAAGCACAATAATTAACTTAATTTTGCGATTTTATGATGTAATTAGCGGTGCTGTAACCATTGATAATATTGATATAAGGCGAGTTACTCAAGAAAGTTTGCGGCGTCAAATAGGTATAGTTTTACAAGATACAGTACTACTAAGCGGTACTATTGCAGAAAATATAGCGTTTGGTCGTTCGGATGCAAGCCAAGCGGAAATTGAACAAGCAGCACAAATCGCCAATGTTCACGAATTTATCACCAGCTTACCCCAAGGTTATGCCACCCGCTTGGGAGAAAAGGGAACTAGTCTGAGTTACGGACAACAACAATTAATTAGTATTGCACGAGCTGTTTTAATTAACCCACGTATTTTAATTTTGGATGAAGCCACAAGCAGTATTGATACCCGTACAGAAGCTCTAGTTCAAGAAGCTCTTGCTCGACTGCTAAAAGGCCGCACCAGTTTTGTTATTGCTCACCGTCTAAGTACCGTGACTAGCGCTGACCAAGTGTTTGTGGTGGAGCAAGGTCAAATTGTGGAACGGGGAACTCATGAGGAGTTGATTGCTAAAGGGGGGGTTTATGCTAATTTGTATGGGCTGCAATTAGGGGCTACTGTTTAATTTATTGGCTTCAGAGCAAAAGCCAGACACAAAAGCCAGACACAAAAGCCAGGGAATAAATTCCCTGTCTAAAAGCTAAAGTCCATTGAAATGGACTAAACATGTAAATTAATGGTTAGCTAAAATATATAACCGTAATGATAAATATTATTTGAAGCCTGAAGTTACAAATTTTGATTCAGTCGTCTTCAGACGACTTTAGCTTTTAGACAGGGAATTTATTCCCTGGCTTTTGGTGGCTTTGGTGGCTTTTGGTGGTGTCTTACCCTGAAAATATTACTAGAGACTAAGCCAACTAAAAACTTGCTCAACAGTTAAAGATAAATTTATATTGCTAAGAACCGGAAGTTGGTCTGTACCTGCAAGTAATTCGATTCGTTGATTAGGAAGTATGGTCAAAACGCTGTCTTCATCTGGAAGAATCAACCATCCTAATTCTGTGCCATTGCGAGAACAGTGCAACAGGTTACGCAGAACCTTTGTTTGACTTTGTTCTGGGGAAAGAATTTCTATTGCCCAGTCCGGATGACTTTCAAAGCGGTTAGCAATTCTCCCGGACTCTTGACGTGGTATGCGCTCCCAGCGAAATACGGCAACATCAGGAACAATAGTAGCACCGCCAAAAGTGCAGCGCAGTTCAGGTAATGCAAGAGCAATCTTTGGAGTTTTAGCAACCTTGTTAATTGCGGTAATAAGTTCACCTTGAATTAGACTATGTTCTCCCTGTGGCATAGGTTTTTGGCTAATTTGTCCATCAATATATTCAGAAGCTGGCTCAGTTTCTGGCAATTCCAGAAATTCTTCTAAGGTTATGGATTTGACCGCTGTAGTCATAGTTTTTCCCTCACCAAGTTCTTTTATACTACTTTGTTTTTCGCGCACCAAACAAACCTTAATCTAATGGTTATAGGATGAGACGCGATATATATCGTGTGATGAGACGCGATATATCGCGTCTCTACATTATTAATTCCCCACTCCCCCTTCTGTGTCACAATAAAGAACGGTAATAAGAAAAATATTGTGAAAGGTTAATTTAGTGAGTCCAACAGCCCAAGCCCGTCGTGTAGTATTTCCTTTTACCGCCATTGTGGGTCAAGAAGAGATGAAACTGGCGTTGTTGCTCAATGTCATCGACCCCAAAATAGGTGGTGTAATGATAATGGGCGACCGAGGAACTGGAAAATCAACTACCATCCGTGCCCTCGCAGACCTGTTACCGGAAATACCCGTAGTCGCGAACGACCCCTTCAACTCTCATCCCAGCGACCCCGATTTAATGAGTGATGAAGTTCGGCAAAAAGCTCAACAAGGTGTAGATATTCCCATCGCTCATACAAAAGTGCAAATGGTAGACCTACCCCTTGGCGCTACCGAAGACCGGGTTTGTGGAACAATTGATATAGAAAAAGCCTTATCAGAAGGTGTAAAAGCTTTTGAACCGGGACTGTTAGCAAAAGCAAACCGAGGTATCCTTTACGTAGATGAAGTCAACCTGTTAGATGACCACCTCGTAGACGTATTATTAGACTCAGCTGCAAGTGGCTGGAACACAGTCGAACGGGAAGGTATTTCCATTCGTCACCCAGCACGTTTCGTTCTTGTTGGTTCTGGTAACCCAGAAGAAGGAGAATTGCGTCCTCAATTACTTGACCGTTTTGGAATGCACGCAGAAATTCACACAGTCAAAGAACCAGCCTTGCGTGTACAAATCGTAGAACAACGTTCCGACTTTGACCAAAATCCCCCAAGCTTTTTAGAACAATACAAAGTCCAGCAAGAAGACCTACAAGGAAGCATTGTTAAAGCCCAAAATTTACTACCTTCAGTAAATTTGGATTATGACCTACGAGTAAAAATATCCGAAGTATGTTCGGAATTAGACGTAGACGGATTACGTGGAGATATAGTCACAAACCGCGCAGCTAAAGCAATTACAGCTTTTGAAGGTCGCACAGAAGTAACAATTGATGATATTCGTCGCGTAATTACACTCTGCCTACGACACCGTTTGCGGAAAGACCCTTTAGAATCAATTGACTCTGGTTACAAAGTAGAAAAAGTTTTCGCAAGAGTTTTTGGTGTCGAATTACCAGAAGATACTACACAGAAAAACGGCCAATTGAAAGCAGGTGTTCGTTGATGGTTAACGGTTGACGGTTGACGGTTGACGGTTGACGGTTGACTGATGATTATTCAGTTAGCAATTAGCAGTTAACAATCAACAACCAACAGTTAACAGTCAACAACCAACAGTCAACAACCAACAGTCAGCAGTTAGCAGTCAACAACCAACAGTCAACCGTCAACAGTCAACAACCAACAACCAACAAATTATGATTAGAGGCTGGAATTTTTGGGTTAACACATTGATTTTGACTAGCCAATACAACCCACCCTGGTTTATTGAGTGGTTAATGTTGACCCTATCAATGATAATGGTGGTAATTTGGTTAATTTCTTCCCAGCTACCTTACATGGTATTGGGTTTGAGCTTTATGGTGGGAACCTCAATATCGATGCTAGTCCGAGAAGCAATAGCTCCTTCCCATCAAACTAGAATCACCCAAATTTTAGCCTTGTTACTACTAGTCGTCAGCATTTACTGGTTTGCAGACCTACTTTAAATTGTTGACTGTTGGTTGTTGACTGTTGGTTGTTGACTGTTGGTTGTTGACTGTTGGTTGTTGACTGCTAACTGCTGACTGTTGGTTGTTACCTGCTAACTGAATAATCATCAGTTAACCGTCAACCGTCAACCGTCAACCGTCAACCGTCAACAACTAAAACCCCTGCATTTCCACCAGCTCAATACATAAATCATTAATTTGTTCCGAGTCAGGACTATGAGGTATGGTTGATTCTTTGTAAACTTCTTCCATCTGAGCGACTAAATCATCTGCCATTTTCGTGACTTGCTCATAAGAATATTCACCCTTAAGAATCGCTCTTAAATCTTCTGCGTCACCAGCTTTTCTTCTATCAACAAAAACCTCACCAGTCCGTAATATTTCTAGCCCACTGCGTAATAATCTAATACAGTGCATCCCATGTTTGAGGTCGAAACCAGAGTTTTTCTCCATGGAAGCTCTCGCTGGGTTGCGATTTTTTTGCCAAGATACATAAGAGTTCCACTCTCTTAAGGCAATTTGATATTTTTGGCTTTTTTGTAGTAGACGAATGAAATCACCACGGCTATTTGTTAGTTTTTGTGTATATTCCAAAGCTTCATCCGTTAAAGGGTGTTGTTTTAGCATCCCTTTAAAATCAATTTCCGCAGTCAACAGATGATATAGCTCTTCAGCTTCTTCTAAAAACTCAATTTTCCCTCGAATTAAAGTGTATAAATACTCCAAAAAAGCATGTAGCTCATCTTTTGTTAAAGCAGCTTCATCTGTGATACCAAAATCCGATGGAAGGGGTTTACTTTTTGGAGGATTTAATAGCCATTTGCGATGAGTCTCAATTTTTTTTATTTGAGCAAAAGCATAACCAGAATAAGTATGTTTTACCTTTTTGCTCAAAAATATTTTTCTGTGGTTAATTAAATGTTGCCCCACAGGACTCAAAAAAGGATATTCATTTAACCAAAGTAATTCTAAAATATTCGGGTTCGCACCTTCTAATAAATGTAATATTTTCCTTAATTCATAAATAACAGTATCTTGATTTCCATCTATAAATGGAAATATACCTGGTTCATCCCAACCACTATCTTTTTGTTCTATTTCATCAAAACCTAAGTAAAATCTCTTAGGAGCAATAAAAACACCTCGATAATCATAGTCTGAATCAGGACGATTTAAGCCATATCCGTGGCTACCCGACAACCCAATAAAAATACTTCTTTTCTCAACTTCTATTCGTTTCATTTCGGTTCAATTTAAATTAAGTTTTAATCAAAAATATAGCCACTATCTTAACTTATGAACAATAAAAGGAGTATGATATGTATAGGAAAATCCGAGCAGTGGACTACCCGCTCGGAGGTTTGTGCTGTTCTGTGTTGTGTCCATTATTGACTACACATCTAAAAATCAAGATTTCGTAATTTGACTAAAACAAGGTATTAATACTTGGATATTAAGAGCCATATTTGATTAATCATCCGTTACATCCGTAAATCATCCGCTGCCCAAGTTGACATAACCCTAATCAATCAACTAGGATTAACATTTGTCTATCTAACTTCCGCTCGGACCAGGTAGATGACAAAGCTGGCAGCGAAAATTCGCTCATTGTAAAAAATATTACAAACCAGCTACCTGTACGGCAACTCTAAGGACAATTCCATGACTTACGCAATTATTGAAACTGGCGGTAAACAAATACGGGTAGAGCCAGGTCGTTTTTATGATATAGAACTGCTTTCGGCCCAAGCGGATGAAACAGTTACCATCGAATCGGTTTTGTTTGTACAACATAACGGTGAAGTTACTGTCGGACAACCCACTATCGAAGGCGCAAAAGTAGAAGGCACTGTAATGCGACACTTTAGAGGTCGGAAGGTGCTTGTGTATAAAATGAAGCCTAAGAAGAAAACTCGTAAAAAACGGGGGCATCGCCAAGAAACTACTAGATTGATGATTAATTCCATCAGTGTTAATGGTTCGGTGCTGGCTGAGGCTGCTGCTGCTGAAGCTCCTACAGAGCAAGAAGCAGCTGCGGAATAATAATAGAGCAACTAGAAAAAACTGAAAAAGAGGGAATTATGGCTCATAAGAAAGGTACTGGTAGTACTCGTAACGGTCGCGACTCAAATGCTCAGCGACTAGGTGTAAAACGCTTTGGTGGTCAAACTGTCCGTGCTGGAAGTATTCTTGTACGTCAACGTGGGACTAAGTTTCACCCTGGTAACAACGTTGGTATTGGCAAAGATGACACCCTGTTTTCTTTGATTGATGGCGTAGTTACTTTTGAAAGAAAAGGCAAATCCAGCAAAAAAGTCAGCGTTTACACACCTGAAGCTTGTTCTGCTTAATTATTGCGCGTAGTGTTGAATGAGTGTAGAGACGTGTTCACCAAGTGTGCCCATAAAGGCATAATTCCACGTCTCTACAACGACGACATAACACTAGCAACTAAAGCACCCAAGCCTAAACCAGTTAAAGAAAATAAAGACATAAACCAAAAGGCAAACTTTTGGCTAAATCCAGCTACCTGAAAATCCAGTCTACCTAGCATAATTGCGGAAATTATCACCGTCATATCAAGAAAGAGTCGAAATTGGGCGATGATAAGAAATAGGGAAAAAGCCATGAATAGCGTGAAAAAGAAGCTCCGGCGATTAGACCTAAAGAAAATAGTCCAATAGGTTGCCAGTTTTGACCAAAGTGCTGTCAAACTTCCTTCAAACAATAAGACAGCAATTACGGTAAGCAACCAGACGAAGTTTGGAACTTTTGCTCTATATATTAACCAGCCCAAACTGCTATAGGTTAAAAGTACTAGCGATAGGGCAACCCACGGGAGTTTCTGGAAAATAGACATTGCTTTGTTACTGCCTTTGTTTGGGTCATCCTATTGTTTCACACCTTTTTGGTGGAATACATATCCTTATTTTACCTAAAGCTACAAAACTAAGGTGAAACAACTACTGGTGTCATAATATACTCTAAATCCGAATATTAGAGGAGGATGCTACTTGTATACATATTTTGTGTTTGGATAGATAATGATTTCTATCTTTTAATCCACAACTCTATCATCGTAATTTTTATGCTGCCGACAAAATGTTGACTCAAGCCATGCCTAATTGGTTTTGGTTAGATTTTTCGCACAAATTTGTTAAATATGTTCGTAAACATTTGTAAACTGTTAGCAGCGAAGTAGCCGAATGTCACATCTTGTTAAGGAACTGTTATGAAACAGCTGGTTCTTGCTGAACGTGTATGTCTAATTGGTCATATTTTGGCTAAGGTGTTTGGATTGGTGGGCATCTTATTAGTTATACCTCACGCTGAATTCATCTTGCACTTTGGCCAGGTGGGAGAGAATGCCATGCAAACGAGTATGGCTGATGGTGGTGTCGTAGATATTATTTTTGGGACAGTAGCCGTTTCTATTTATGCTTATCGAGTACTAGGATTAGGTACTTGGTTAGCATTTATGTTGCCTGCAGTATCAATATCAGTAGGCAGTGAATTATTGGGAACTAGTACTGGTTTTCCTTTTGGTGACTATAGTTACCTCAGTGGCTTGGGATATAAAATTGCTGGGCTAGTACCATTTACGATTCCCTTATCTTGGTTTTACGTGGGCTTGTCTGCCTACTTAATTGCCCGTGCGGGTTTAAACCTAGCTGAGAAACCAACTTGGGGTCGTCAATTAGGTGCGGTTGCTCTTGGTGCTTTATTGTTCACATGCTGGGATTTTGCTCTAGAACCAGCAATGAGCCAGACAAATTTACCTTTCTGGTTTTGGGAACAGCCAGGAGCTTTTTATGGCACACCTTACCGAAATTATGCTGGTTGGTTTGGTACCAGTGCTTTGTTTATGAGTGTTGCGGGGATTTTATGGAGAAATACTTCCATTAAATTAAAGCGTTCTCAACTTACTTTGCCCTTGGTAATTTATTTGAGTAACTTTGCCTTTGCTGCTGGTCTGAGTCTAGGTTATGGATTTTTTATCCCGGTTAGCCTCGGTTTCATATTTGGCGTTATCCCAGCAATTCTTTTGTGGTGGAAAGGTGCTGGTGTTTCTTCCCAAGTGGCTGTAGAAGGAGCAAATCAAGAAATGGCGGTGGCTCCTGTTGAAATGGCTGTTAAGTAAATCCTGATTCCATTGTAGAGACTAAACATGTTTAGTCTCCACATTATTTTAATGTGTCGATTTGTTCAAGTTTTTTGGTCATCTATCTTCTACCTTATTACTTCTTGTGCCTGTTTTTAGCCCTCTTTTTTCTATTATTAGTGCCATCTCGCTGATATTACTTCTCATCCAAGTTCCAGCAACTGCGATTTTACTCTCGCGTTTATTCAAAGGTCCTAGTCGTCAGCCCCCTGTAGAACCGCAACAACCAACACTAGAAATTTTAGGTAGTGTTAGTATTGTTGTTCCTACTCTGAATGAAGCTCAGAGAATTCCCCCTTTATTGACAGCCCTGAGCCTTCAAAATTATGAAGTTAAAGAAATAACTATTGTTGACAGTAAATCTATTGATGGTACTGCTGATTTGGTAAAAACCGCTCAGCAAAAAGACCCTCGTTTTCGTGTGATGAATGATGACCCTTTACCTCCAGGTTGGGTGGGTCGTCCGTGGGCTTTGCACAATGGATTTTTACATAGCTCGGAAGCAAGCGAGTGGTTTTTGGGTATGGATGCTGACACCCAACCACATCCGGGTTTGGTTGCTGGTTTGGTAAGAACCGCTTCAGCACAAAAATACGATTTGGTTTCTCTCTCACCCCAGTTCATTCTGAAATATCCCGGAGAATGTTGGCTACAACCTTCACTGCTAATGACATTACTTTACCGTTTTGACCCTGCTGGTACAAATACAGAAGCAGCAGAAAGAGTAATGGCTAATGGTCAATGTTTTTTGTGTAGACGTTCAGTTTTATCTGCTGTTGGTGGCTATACCAGTGCTGCGAGTTCTTTTTGTGATGATGTCACCTTAGCAAGGCATATCGCAGCCTCTGGGTTTAAAGTGGGGTTTTTGGATGGCGCCAAGGTACTTAAGGTAAGGATGTACGAAGGAGCAAAGGAAACTTGGAAGGAATGGGGAAGAAGCCTCGACCTGAAAGACGCTTCCTCCCGTGAACAAATTTGGGGAGATTTGTGGCTGCTTACCTCAGTTCAAGCTTTACCCCTTTTAATAACTCTCACTTATCTCCCCATCTTCCCCCATCTCTCCCCCTCCCACAATCTCCCCTTCCTCCAATCTCCCCCTCTCCTGCTCTTAGCACTAAACATCTTCTTATTAGTAATACGCTTTGCCATGTTGCTAGCGATTGCACCATCCTATGACAGAAAATCGGCAAAGGGAAGTTGGTTATTCTGGTTTTCACCTTTTGCTGACCCCTTAGCTGTATTAAGAATATATTTATCAGCACTCAGCAAACCTCGTGAGTGGAGAGGAAGGAAATATTAATGGGGAGTGGGAAGTTATCATGTACTCCCCACTCCCCACTCCCCATTGCCTACTCCGAATCTTCACCATTTTTTACAGTTGGTAAACCATCTCCACGTTCCAATTCCCAAAGAATTTGATTACCTTCGCGACGAACCCGCGAAACTATCCAATTTCGCCAACGCCATTGGTCTCCTCGACTAGTGACAGCACTGGCATGAACATCCATCAAGTCCGCAAGCTCAGAACTGGTGATTAAATAGCCTGACGAAGCAATTTCATCAGCGATACGGAGTGTTTCAATTAAGTTGCGGAGATGCCCCACCCTGGCCTCGTGGGGTATTTCTTCGGCTGAGGTGGTGGCTGTTGCGGGAAATGGCTCCATAGTAGTTATATTTTTTATATCTGGGTCAGAATTGCCAGGATACTGGTTTTCTTTGTTAATTATTGTAGAGTTTTTGCTATTATCTGATACTTTCGCTACATTTGCCTCATCTATATTTAGTATAGATGATTCACGATGGTTAGGTGATAATTGTTGCAGAGATGGTGGTTTACCACTAGCGAAAGCACGGGCTATTGCGTCGCAACGTTCGTTACCTATATTACCAGCATGACCCCGGACATGCTGCCATTTTATTTTTGCGTTGTTGTTTAGTTCGTCTAAAATTTCTAATAAGTCTTGGTTGAGAACGGGTTGGCCGTCTGATTTTTTCCAGCCTTTTCGCTTCCAACTTTTTACCCATTTAGTAACGCAGTTGATAAGATATTCGCTGTCGGTATACAGGGTGACGGGTTCATTTTGTGCAGAAGATTGCAGGTATTTTAGACCAGCAATCGCAGCTTGCATTTCCATCCTATTATTAGTGGTTTGAGAACAAGCGTCACCAATTTCATGAACGGAGCCATTACTAAAGTAAATGACGGTTCCCCAACCACCACGACCGGGATTTCCCGAACAAGCGCCATCGGTGTAAATGCTTTGAATTGTTTGTGTTGAAGACATCATGAGAAGAAAGAATCGGGTTCTTTATTTTTGAGCCTTAGTTCATAGGGTATAAAGATACTAAGGATACTAGGAAATCAGGTTAGCATTTTTTGACCCTATGTTTGCCTATATACAGCAAAATTTAAACATTACTGTGGTAATTAAGCTTTGTTGAAATTATTTGTACAGCATCTAAATCAAAAGTTACCCGCAGAATACCGAATTTATTTACATTAAAATAAACATATCATTAACAAAGATTTCAGGAGAAGCTATAAAACTCATGGTCGCTAACCCACAATACTCAACATATGATTCAACATACATGACTCCAGAAGAGTATCTTTCATGGGAACCAACCCAAGATTTACGCTACGAATATGTTTCTGGAAAAGTTTTTGCCATGACTGGGGGAACAAAACCCCATAACCGCATTGCTTTAAATTTAGCCACAGCTTTAGATAGCCATCTTGCAGATAAAGGATGCGAGGTATTCATTGCCGATGTGAAGTTACAACTTTCCAGCAAAGGACCTTATCGTTATCCTGATGTTATGGTAACGTGCGACCCCAGAGACAAAGAAAATAATAAATTTGTGGAGTATCCATGTTTAATTGTCGAAGTTCTTTCTCCTTCCACGGAAGCAAAAGACCGAGGTTCTAAATTTAAAAAATATCGCCAGTTAGAAACTTTAAAAGAATATGTTTTAATTCAGCCGGAACAAATAGGTGTCGAATGCTTCCGAAAAAACGAACAAGGTCTATGGGTACTTTATTCTTACGAAGCAGGGGAAACTGTAAATCTAGAAAGTGTGGGACTTTCTATATCAGTAGAAGCACTTTACCGACAAGTTAATTTTGACAATAACGATGAGCTTGCTGAAGAGGAAGATGATGAGAAATAGGGAGATAGAGGAATTATTAAGAACTAGATTTGTCATACTCCACTTGACCGTAATCTAACTTAATCAATCTATCTGCTACATGAAAATAATGGTCGTCATGGCTAATGACAAATACAGTCTTCCCGCGTTTCTTTAAATCAGCTAATATCTGGTTATAAAAAATTTCCCTAAAAATAGGGTCTTGGTCGGAAGCCCATTCATCAAATAAATATATCGGACGATTTTCTAAATAGGCTGTTAATAAAGCCAGACGCTTTCGCTGTCCTTGTGAAAGAGCGGTTGTAGATAATTTGCCATTTTCAATCGTAACTTTATTATCTAATTCTAATTTTTTTAAATATTCACGTCCATATTTCTCTGTAGCAGAATTTTTTACACCCAGAATTCTATCAAATAAATAAAAATCGTAAAATACTACGGAGAAATGCTGTCTATACCATTCTCTGTTTTCATCTACAATTGCGTTATTATCCAGATGAATTACTCCATTTTCAGGATTATACAAACCTGTAATTAATTTTGCTAGAGTAGATTTACCACTACCATTTCCACCGACTATAAATACTATTTCTCCCCGACGGAATGATAAATTTATTGGTCCCAGGATAAAGTTGTTGTCTTCCTGGTCTCCCCCGTAGCTGTGGGTAACATGTTTAAGTTCTAACTTCGACCAGTTTTGCTTTTCCGGTGGTGGGTACTTTAAATATTGTTCGCTGTTACTTGCTAAAGTTAATCCTAGTTTTTCAATTTTTTGTAAAGCTATACTAGCTCTTGCAAGCTGTTGAAGTTTATCCAACACGCTTTGAAATGGCAACATCATGTAAGTCAAAGTTAATATATACCCTGACTGTACTGTCCTATCAATCGGTAATATATTTGGTAAACCGAACAGCAATGAACCCACAAGAACAAAGAATAATAAATTTCCCCATCCTGCTGAAACTGAAAATGTTAATAAAGCCGCTGCATTTTTATCTCGCGATTTTCCCGCACTCTCCCCCAATTCTTCATCTAAAAACTCATGTCTACGTGTAGCATGTAATTTAAGTTCTTTTATACCAGTTGTAATGGCGTTGAAATGTTTAAATAACGTGTCTTGTTCTTCCCGTGCTTGATTTAAGAATTTTTGTGCTCTTTCAATAAAAAGTTGAACTGTGCCAATTCCAACCATTAAAAATCCCACAGTAAAGCCAAATACCACGAAGGAAAGTGACCCTAAATAAAGCAAACACCCTACAATAATGGCAATATCAACGCAAATAAAAGGTATAGCGTAAACTGTTGTTGATAAAGTCCCGACATCATCTGTTAGGGTTGCTAATAAACGATTAGCACCGAGTTTTTCTAAATGTCGTAACGGGGAAGATAAAATCCCTTGACTCAAATTTAACCGCAGTCGATAAACTGCACTTTGGGAAAGGTTTATTAGCAAAACCTGTGAAATCAGGCTATTTAGCAGAACCATTAAGGCTAGTCCAGCAAAATACCATGCGATTTCTCCTGTAATTGAACCAGTTACGGCACTATTAATTAGTGCTATTAGCCGTGCTGTGCAAGCACCACTGACTAAACCCGTCAAAATAGCTATTGCCACTTGTAACGAGGAAGCACGTAATAACAACCAAATTAAATTCATCCTGAATGGGGAGTAGGGAGTGGGGGGTGGGTAGAGACGCGATTTATCGCGTCTTTACGAAGTGGGTAGAGACGCGATAAATCGCATCTGTACAAAGTCGGGCTAGGAATCACCTTTTGCCTTTCTCTATACTTACCTAGTCTCTTTGACCGCTATTAGTAATGCAAGTTCCAACCATTTCCAATAGCAATCGACATCCGTAAAACCGATTTCTCTTAGCCAAGTCAGTTGCGTTTCGACATCTAATAATTTGTTGGATGGGTCATCCTGTTCTAGGGTTCTACCAATTGCTGCTAAAAAACGTTCGTGCAATTTTTGTGTTGGAGAGGATACATGTTCCAAATTGCAGAAAATCCCACCTGGTTCTAATAAATTAAAAATTTCTTGGTAAAGCGTTAATTTTCGCTCGTGGGTGAGGTGGTGGATAGCAAAGCTGGAAACTACTGCATCAAAAGTACCTAGTTCTGGTAATGGTTCATCTAAATTGTGAGCAATTATTTTTACAGCATCATCATTCAAAAAACGTATTTTTACTGCTTCTAACATTGCAGGAGAAAAATCCACCGCAACACTTTCTACATTTGGGCGTTCAATTTTCAGCAATCCCAGCAACCGCCCATCTCCCGTTCCCAAGTCGAGGACGCGCTTTGCATTTTTGGGGACATGCTCTAACAGCACCCCCTCACCTTCTGTTCTGTGAGGAATTTTGTCAGCCTGTGATAAGTAATGCAATGCATGGTCAGCAGATGCCCAAAGGTTTATTTGCGTCATTTGCTACACTCCTTGCAAGAGCAATTCTCCCACTTTAGCAGACGAAATAAATTTTTCGTGCTTAAAGAAAATTTTCTTATTATGAACATAGATTTTGTAGTAAATGACACCTTTTTGCCTTAGTTTTACTCAACTAATCTGCACAAACAATAATATAGAACATAAGTACCATATGTCAACTATTTTCTTGCTTCTTATCAAAAGTCAGCAAGGTTTTGTGCCGAAAGTTAGCAAGGTTGTGTGCCGAAAGTCAGCAAGGTTGTGTGCCGAAAGTCAGCAAGGTTTTGTGCCAACAGCGAGTAAGGTTTTGTGCCAACAGCGAGTAAGGTTTTGTGCCAACAGCGAGCAAGGTTTTGTCCCGAAAGCGAGCAAGGTTTTGTCCCGAAAGCGAGCAAGGTTTTGTGCCAACAGCGAGCAAGGTTTTGTGCCAACAGCGAGCAAGGTTTTGTGCCAACAGCGAGCAAGGTTTTGTGCCAACAGCGAGCAAGGTTTTGTGCCAACAGCGAGCAAGGTTTTGTGCCAATAGCGAGCAAGATGCTCGCACTACGTTGTTTTTGATGGAAAGCGAGCAAGGTTTTGTCCCGAAAGCGAGCAAGGTTTTGTCCCGAAAGCGAGCAAGATGCTCGCACTACGTTGTTTTTGATGGAAAGCGAGCAAGGTTTTGTCCCGAAAGCGAGCAAGATGCTCGCACTACGTTGTTTTTGATGGAAAGCGAGCAAGGTTTTGTCCCGAAAACGAGCAAGATGCTCGCACTACGTTGTTTTTGATGGAAAGCGAGCAAGGTTTTGTCCCGAAAGCGAGCAAGATGCTCGCACTACGTTGTTTTTGATGGAAAGTCTTTTTATTCCCCCCTTCCCTTTTAGGGAAGGGGGTAGGGGGTTAGGTCTGTGTGGTCCCCTTGACAAGATATTACATTAGCTTTACAATCGTTAAATAACAATTGTTCGATATAAATAAAATAAGTATGCCAAAAATCGTGAATCACGAGCAATACCGAAAGGAGTTGCTCAGCAAGTGCTTTGATTTATTTGCGGAGAAAGGATATGGCTCGATTACCATGCGTAACATAGCGGAAGGATTGGGAGTTTCTACGGGGACTTTGTATCATTATTTTCCTAGTAAGCGTGCATTATTTGAGTTAATGGTGGAGGAGACGGTTCAAGAAAATATTTTAATAGCGTTAGCTTTGGTTGAGGGAAAAAAAACATTACAAGAGCGTTTAGAAGCTTTTGCTGATTATATTGAAACTCATGAAGAAACGTTTATCAAACAAACTTATGTTTGGGTTGATTTTTTTCATAATCAAGACTCAAAAGAATCGCAAAACAATGGTTTATGGAAGAGAATTGATGCAAGATATCAGGAAGCTATAGATGACATGTTGGGTATTACAGACCCAGTAATCACAGATTTTATAGGTTCTTTAATTGATGGTATTATACTAGAAAAAGTTTGGGGTAATGAAAGAATTTGTTACCGGGAACAATTATCTTTACTTGGTAAAATGCTGACACTTTATCTAGAAAAAACAAAAGTATAATAATTATATAATTTTTTATTTATTCTGTGTAAATCCTAGTCATGAGAGCTAAGTATGGAATCAAATAACGATAGTAATTATTTTAATAATATCCAGTTACTGCCCCATTTGGGTAGATTCACTGACATAGTTTGCGCGTTAGCGGTTGGCTTGACTTTTCTAGGCTTTCATCTCCCGGAAGGTGCTAGTTCAATGAATGATGGAGAAGTTAATAAGTATTTGATTTCACAATTGGAACCACTAGCAAACTATCTTGGTTCATTTTTTTTAATTGTCTTTTATTGGATAGAACACACACAACGCTTTGTATATTACAAAAGAACAGATGAAAGTCATTTATGGATAAGCGCTTTATACTTAATGAGTATGCTCATCATGCCTTATTCTAATGATTTAATAATTAGTTTTCCTCAGAACTCTCTGGTTAAAGTTTGGTATAGTTTAAATATATTTTCTATCGGTATATTCTCCTGGTCTAGCTGGATATACGCAACTTTCAACTATCGTTTGATAGATGGGGATTTAGATGCTAAAACAATAAAATCCATCAGTATTAAATCGTTAATAGAACCTTTATTTTCTCTGGTGATGGTATTGGTGGCGTTTTTGAATCAATCGCTTTGGGATTATGTATGGTTTTTGATTCCTGTTGTCTATATAGCAGTGGACAAATATATAGAAAAATCAACAAGTCCCACGGTAAATGGAGAACCTCTTTTATACGATTTTGAGGAAGACCAGAGCCTAAATGAAAGCGTAATCCAAGAAGATAAGTACTAAACCGTTTAGTTATAGGGGAATTATGAATATAAAAATTTTATCTAAGCCGAAAAGTCGTCAATTAATAGGACTAGCCATAGCAGCTACGGTTGTAACTGGTGGGATTGTTTACTACGGTGTTTCCCAGTTTGGGCAAATAGGTAAATCTAGCTCGCAACAAACTGTAGAAACAATACCACCAATAACGAAAGTAACCGCGTTGGGACGGTTGGAACCAGAAGCGGAGGTTATTAGATTAGCTGCTCCGATAGCTTTGGATGGTGACAGGGTAACGAAAGTCCTGGTGAAAGAGAGCGAACGGGTAAAAGCTGGACAGGTTATTGCCATCATGGATTCGAGGGATAAGTTGCGGGATGCTTTGCTACAGGCACAAAAACAAGTTGGGGTCGCACAAGCGAAACTAGCACAGGTGAAAGCAGGTGCTAAAGCTGGAGAAATTCAAGCACAGCAAGCAACGGTTGAACGAGTAAAAGCGCAGTTACAAGGTGATAAAAGTCAACAACAAGAGTCTGTTGCAAGGTTACAAGCACAGTCGGAAGGAGATAAAAGAGCGCAGGAAGAAAAAATTGCTAAGTTACAAGCGCAGTTAGAGGGTGACAGGAGAGCGCAAGAAGCAACTATCGCTAGGTTGCAGGCTGAATTAAATAATGCACAAGCAGAATTTGGACGCTATCAAAAATTATTTAGTGAGGGTGCTATTTCTAGTTCGTTGTTTGATACTAGACGTTTGAGTGTTGACACTGCAAAACAACAGCTAACAGAAGCACAAGCTGTACTGAATCGTATTAATACAACATCTAGCCGACAACTGGGTGAAGAAAGAGTTGTTTTGCGGCGAATCGAAGCTACTAATAATAGGCAAATCAACGAAGCTAGGGTGGGGTTAAGTAGAACTCAGGCTACGGGTAGCAAGCAAATCAGTGAAGCAAAGGCTACTTTAAATAGTGTTGCGGAAGTTCGTCCGGTAGATGTGCAAGCAGCGCAAGCGGAGGTGGATAATATGATTGCGGCGATGAAGGCTGCGAAAACAAATTATGAGGCTTCGTATATTCGCGCACCTATGGCGGGAAGGATTTTGAGAATACATACTCGTGTTGGGGAGAAGATGAGTACCAATGGTATTGCAGATTTGGCACAAACTGACCAAATGGTTGCTGTGGCTGAAGTGTATCAAAGCGATATCAGTAAGATTAAGCTGGGACAAAACGCGGTAGTTTCAGGTCAGGCTTTTGATGGTGAGGTGAAAGGAAAGGTTTATCAGGTTGGTTTGGAGGTGAAACAACAAAATGTTTTTGCTAACCAACCAGGGGAAAATCTTGACCGTCGTATTGTTGAGGTGAAAATTCGCATTAATCCTGAAGATACTAAGCGGGTGGCTGGTTTGACTAATTTACAGGTGCAAACGGCTATTGATTTATGAACCACGAAGATGCGTTCGCGCAGCGTGCCGCTTCGGCATAGGGCACGAAGAAGATAGAAAGAAGAGGTGAGAGTAATATGTTGGGAAAAATGAGGAAAAAAACTCCGCTTGCATGGCGACAATTGATGAAGGAGAAGACCCGTTTGGCTGTTGCTGTTGCGGGAATTGCTTTTGCGGATGTGTTGATGTTTATTCAGATGGGGTTTGAGGGTGCTTTGTTTGAAGCTGCTGTTAAACCTCATCGTGAGTTAAATGCTGATTTGGTGATGTTGAATCCACAAATGCAAACTTTATTTGCTGTCAAAAGTTTTCCACGGGAACGTCTGCAGCAGAGTATGGCTGTGGATGGTGTTAAAAGTGTTGCTCCTATATATATTTCTCTGGGACAATGGCGAAATCCTGAGACTCGTTTGGAGAGAACTATTTTGATTTGGGGTGTTGACCCGACACAAAAAACTTTTAAACTGCCTGATGTGAACAAACAATTGGATAAGTTGAAGCCTCTAAATAGGGTGTTATTTGATATTGCTGGTCGTCCTGATTATGGAGTAACAGAGGAAGGTTTTAAAAAGACAGGGATTTTTGAAACTGAGTTTAATGGTAAGTCTATAAATGTTAGCGGTTTATATGTTAATGGTGCATCTTTCGCTGCTGATGGGAATGTTATCGCTAGCGACCAAACTTTTTTAAGGATTTTTCCTAGTCGTAAGGCTGATTCTATTGAAGTGGGGTTAATTAATCTTAAGCCCGGAACTGATATTGATAAGGTACGTAAACAAATTGAAGCTCTTGTTCCTGATGATGTAATTGTTAGGACTCCAACGCAATACGCGGAAATTGAAAAAACCTATTGGGCAAATAGTACTGCTATTGGTTTTATTTTTGGTATTGGTGTGACGATGGGTTTTATTGTCGGAATTGTGATTGTATATCAAATTCTTTACTCTGATGTTTCCGACCATTTAGCTGAATATGCTACTTTGAAAGCTATGGGTTATACTGATGGTTACTTGTTAACAGTTTTGGTACAAGAATCCTTGTTTTTGGCACTTTTAGGCTATTTACCAAGCTTTCTACTCTCAATAGGGCTATATCAACTGACTATGGCTGCTACAATGTTACCAATTACCATGACTGTTGAACGAGCAATCAATGTGTTTATTTTAACTGTCATCATGTGTAGTATTTCGGGTGCTATCGCTATGCGAAAATTACGCTCCGCTGACCCTGCTGATATTTTTTAGCTGCTATTATTTTTATGCAAATTACAATTAAGCGTTTTGACAAATTTCAAACACAGATAACGGATGTTCGGTATAAAAATGTCGATACGCAAAAGTATGGTAATTCAAAATGGCATAAAAAATGGTTAGCTAGATTTATATTTGGATTTATTTTTGGGTCTGTATCAACTGTTTTTTCTGCAATACCTGCTTTGGGTGCTGAAAGAATTTCGATTTCTTCTCCTTTGGGAGAATTTACTATCCCTGTGAGTTCGTTAGAGACTTATGCTAAAACTGGCAAAGTTGATGATGAGTTAGGATATTATGCTCGCTTTGTGAAACCTGAGGAGTTAGGGAAGTTACGAGAAATTTTAAACTCACGAGTCGATTTAACTCCGGTGATAATTTCTCAGTTTTTATATTCTTCTATCGGAGAGACTTCGCTACAGTTTTTGGGTGGTTTAATTCAAACAGAATCTAGACTCAATGGATTTTATGCGCTGCGTTCATCATTAATTTTAGCATCTACAGAAAAAGAGGGTTTAAATGTACTCAATGTTTTAAAAAGATTTCCATCTCCGACGATTCGGGTTAGTACTGCACAAGCTTTCACTGTTTTTAGCGTTTTTACTCAATTGCTGGAAAAAACCCAAAAAGTCACCATGTTGATTAGTGAGCAATCAAAAACCGAAGTCGCTGGACAAGAATTGATGAAAGCTTCTCCTAATGTAGATTTAGCCAAACCGGGTGAGGTGAAATGGCAAAAACAAACATTTAATTTTATAGATGATAAGCGCAATCGTACTGTTATTACCGATTTGTATCTCCCAGAAATTAATAGTCCAGCACCAGTGATAGTAATTTCCCACGGTGTTGGAGATAACCGCAGAACTTTTGCGTATTTAGGAGAGCATCTTGCATCACATGGTTTTGCTGTTGTAGCTTTGGAACATCCAGCAAGTAACACTCAGCAGTTGCAAAACCTGATTCAAGGAGCAGCAAGGGAAGTGGTAGAGACTAGTGAATTTATTGACCGTCCTTTGGATGTGAGTTTTGTATTAGATGAAATTACGCGCTTAAATCAATCGAGTTCTCCAAATCAATCAAATTTTCCATTAGAAAAACGTTTGAATTTAGAACAAATTGGAATATTGGGACACTCGTTTGGGGGATATACAGCATTTGCTTTGGGGGGTGCGGAATTCAATTTTAAACAGCTTCAACAAGAGTGTCGTGCTGATAATTCTAACTTAAGTCTTGCCAATGTTTCATTATTACTTCAGTGTTTAGCGCTGGAATTGCCACAGAAAGATAAGTATAATTTACAAGATAAACGTATTCGCGCAGTGTTCGCAATGAATCCTGCAATTAGTGGCATTTTTGGAGAAGCTGGAGTATCAAAAATTCAAGTCCCTGTGATGATTTTTGGGGGTACTGACGATGCGGTGACACCTGCTTTAGTTGAACAAATATGTCCTTTTACTTGGCTTAAGGTTAATGATAAATACTTAGCACAAATCCGGGGTGGAACTCATGTTTATGATAACAGTGGATTTGCTAGCGGTGCTGTTCCTGTTCCTTCTGTGATAGCGAGTCCTAATCCTGAATTAGCACGTCGCTATGTAAAAATAATGAGTTTGGCTTTTGCTAAAACATATATAGCCCAGGAATCCCAGTATCAAAGTTTTTTAAATGCTAGTTATGCTGAAACTATTAGCGAACCTTCTTTACCAATAAAGTTAGTGCGTTCTTTAACAAATGCTCAATTATCAGAAAAGCTTAAGTTTTCTTGTCCTGGTACAAATACATCTAAATAAAACAATTCGCAATTCGTAATTCGCAATTCGCAATTTGTAATTAGGTTTTGTGATGGTGAATAAAACAATAACCAAGAATAGTAGAGACGCGATTAATCGCGTCTCTACGCTACCGATAACAGTCAACAGTCAACAGTCAACAGTCAACAATCAACAACCAACAAAAAACGATGCAAAACACCACTACTGAATTAGAAACAATTAACACGGAACCTCAGCAACCAGTAATTGCTGCACGCGACCTAAATCATTATTTTGGTAGCTCTGACCTGAAAAAACAAGTTTTGTATGATATTAATTTAGAAATTAAGGCTGGGGAAATTGTGATTATGACGGGACCTTCGGGTTCTGGGAAAACTACTCTGTTGACTTTGATGGGTGGACTGCGTTCTGCTCAAGAAGGAAGTTTAACAATTTTAGGTGAGGAAATTTGCGGAGCTAGTAAGAAAAAATTAACACAGTTACGCCGCAATATCGGTTATATTTTTCAGGCACATAATTTGATGACTTTTCTGAGTGCTAAAGAAAATGTGCGGATGTCTTTGGAGTTGCACGATAAATTTTTTGACGGGGATATGACCCAAAAAGCTGTCGATATGTTGGAAGCTGTGGGGTTAGGAAATCGTGTTGATTATTATCCAGAAAATTTATCGGGTGGACAAAAACAACGGGTGGCTATTGCTAGAGCTTTGGTGAGTCACCCTAAGATTGTACTTGCGGATGAACCTACTGCTGCACTTGATAAAAAATCGGGACGGGATGTGGTGGAGTTGATGCAAAATCTCGCGAAGGAGCAGGGTTGTACTATTTTGCTGGTGACTCACGATAACCGGATTTTGGATATTGCTGACCGGATTGTTTATATGGAAGATGGACGACTGGTTAGTGATGGGGTGGATGCATTATCTCAGGTGGGGGGGTAATAGAGACAAGAAAGACCTAACCCCCCTACCCCCCTTCCCTGCGAGGGAAGGGGGAAGAAGAAGCAAATTCTTGCATTTTTTCAGAGGTTTTTCGGAAGGTGGGAAGGTCACTGTCATTGCGAGGAGGAACGTACCTGTCATTGCGAGGAGGAACGTACCTGTCATTGCGAGGAAGAACGTACTTGTCATTGCGAGGAAGAACGTACCTGTCATTGCGAGGAGGAACGTACCTGTCATTGCGAGGAAGAACGTACCTGTCATTGCGAGGAAGAACGACGAAGCAATCTCCTTCCCTCGTAATCGCAGCGAGTAATACTCTCCTTCGGATTATTTTGCATGGATCTGTGGCTGTTGGGTAAACTAACTGACAAGAATTACCTCAAAGTGTTGCAGCACAAATATTCTACGCTTTTTACAGCCCTCAGAGGTGCTTGCATTTTTGAAAAATATGCTGAAAGTCATGCTATATAGACTTTCCAGAACTTAGCTAATTTACAAAAAATGAGATTTGGTACAATTTTACAGGGTAAAATGGAATTTTAAGGGAGGTGCTTGCAAAATCAAAATTCAGCGCTTGCTGAGCAAGGGTTTTAGACCTCGCTGTGTTTTAACCTAAGATGTCGTAAGGCGTTGAGCACGTCTTACTAAAGCATACCTTAGCTCCTCTTTCTCGTGTTTTAACCTAAGATGTCGTAAGGCGTTGAGCACTGTTATTTATTCCTTGTGGTAAGGGTGGTAGTGGATTTGTGTTTTAACCTAAGATGTCGTAAGGCGTTGAGCACTACCCCATTACGTGTATTTCTTTTTCATGGGGGAGTGTTTTAACCTAAGATGTCGTAAGGCGTTGAGCACACTTTATTTCCTTTGTATTCTTTGGTTTCCCAGCATGTGTTTTAACCTAAGATGTCGTAAGGCGTTGAGCACAAGATTTCATGAAGCGAATCGCTGTAACTAATACTGGTGTTTTAACCTAAGATGTCGTAAGGCGTTGAGCACTATCGCGCTCTCGTAGTTTATCGAAAACTGACGCGAGTGTTTTAACCTAAGATGTCGTAAGGCGTTGAGCACTTGTCTAATTCGGCTTTCAAAGATTCCCAGTTTGGGGTGTTTTAACCTAAGATGTCGTAAGGCGTTGAGCACTCGTTTACATTATCGTAACCGAGAGATTGCAAAGGTGTTTTAACCTAAGATGTCGTAAGGCGTTGAGCACAGGATAAAAAGTATAAAAGGAAGATAGCTACTGTGAAGTGTTTTAACCTAAGATGTCGTAAGGCGTTGAGCACATGTCACTTGGTATGAAGCGATAAAAGGCTTTATAGAGTGTTTTAACCTAAGATGTCGTAAGGCGTTGAGCACTTAAGCGATACAACGATTTATTATTTTCTGCCAAAGTGTTTTAACCTAAGATGTCGTAAGGCGTTGAGCACACATCAATATCAAAGCATTTCTAGCTTTGGGCTAGTGTTTTAACCTAAGATGTCGTAAGGCGTTGAGCACAATATTTTTTGAAAAGTCGTTGTAGTTGGCGGAATGTGTTTTAACCTAAGATGCCGTAAGGCGTTGAGCACCAAAAAGCTAAAGGACAAAGTGTTGAACACTCAAAAGAGTGATATAATTTTACAGTCAATTTTTTGGCTTTTAACTTTTGATGCTGTAAGACGTCGAGTAATCAACCCGATAAAATCTGATTATAAATTTGCCGTTTATCTGTCTCTAAATGCTTTATTTTCTATCCTTTGATGCCGTAAGGCTTTGAGCACCGTCGCTATTTCAAAGTCAAAAACCTTTGAGTGACACAGAGCAGATGGGCTTAACATTACCCAGTTTGCTCCTAACCTTAGATGCCGTAAGGCGTTGAACAGACAAAAAAATAAGTTGACATACTGATATCTTTGAGCTAATAATATATTATTCTTATGTGTCGATATTTAAAAGTAGATAAATAAAGCAGCGACGAAATTCAGCTTATGACGTGCTAAGTCCCTGCTTGCTGCCTGTGATTCCGTAAGGGTTTGAACATAATAAATAGTTAAAAAATTTGTTCTAAACGGAGGGTTGCAACGTGATAGCATCTGTAGGTTTTTCCGCGTCCCCAAATGCAGGTAGTGGACTTGAGCCGTTTGTTGAAATGAGCTTTCCAGTTCGAGGAAAATATTTGCCTGCTGACCATAACTATGCGCTTTTTGCTGCTTGCGTCCATCTTATTCCAGAGATACGTCAGCTTACAGCCCTTAGTATCCTGACGATTCCGGGCTATGCCGATAAACAAGGTAAGATTCTGCTGACGGAGCGATCGCACTTGAGAATTCGCATACCGATACCACAAATTCCTTTAATTTATAAATTGGCAGGGAAATCTGTTTGCTTGGGAATACATGAGATTCAAATTGGTATCCCAGAGATATTTATGCTTCAACCAGCAAACAAGCTTAGGTCTAGAATCGTGATTATCAAAGGATATAGCGAGCCAGAGTTTTTTTTAGCTGCTGCACAACGTCAGCTTGATAGTTGGGAAATTTCGGGTCATATTTCCATCCCACTAGATAAAAAAGGTGAACCCAGTCGCAAAACGATAAAAGTAAAGCGGTTCACCATTGTTGGTTTCACTACGGAAGTCTCAAATTTAAGTGAAGAGGATTCTCTGAAGTTACAGCAATGGGGTATTGGTGGTAAAAGACACCTGGGATGCGGATATTTTTTACCTTGTCAGGGAGGTAGAAGTGTTTAAAGTCTTACTGGCTAAATCATTGTCGTCTCAAGAAAAAGAAGATAATGTTGCAAAAGGAGCAGCAAAGTATACAGGACATATTTGTTTTGTAATGCAAGCGGCTGACGTATTGGTAGATAAAGTGGGGTTATCTATACTCAAGCAATTGGGTTTAGAGCATATTGATTTGGGCTATTTTGCCACCACAGTTAGATTGGGTGCGTATTTGCACGATTGGGGCAAAGCGAATCAACATTTTCAGGAAATGGTTTACCTAAAAACCCTTGACCCCAAATGCTCAGACTCTAAGCTAATTGAGTACAGAAAAGATTTGTCGAAACGTTCAAAAAACCATTCAGACCGACAAATGCTGCGTCATGAGGTCATCAGTGGGATTTTGGCGTTACAAGTTCCTAGTTTTAAAGAATGGCTGAAAAAGTGTCCCAACGCAAACCTGATGATTGCTGTGTGGGGAGCAATGGGACATCATTTGAAAATAGGAATAAATCAAAATAATAAAGCTGCGGAATCTATAGCCGATATAGCTGAAATTCCTGCTGGAACTGGAGACGAATTAAGAATTTATACCCACCATTCAGACTTCCAAGCAGTATTGAAAATGGGTTCTCAAACTTTAGGATTACCTGGAAGTTTACCAAAACCTCCACAAGAAAACTGGTCGAAGTCTGAATTAGAAGAAGCTTTAACCAATCTACGTGACGAATTTATACAATTTGAATCGCAAATTGATTGGGAACAGCAAAAGTTTGCAGCAGCAGTAAAGGCAACAATAATCGCAGCTGATTTGGCTGGTTCTGCGTTGCCTTTAGCAGAAGAAGATTTTAAGGGATGGATTGAAGAAGTATTAACACTACAACTCTCGAAAGAAGAAGTTCAGCAATTAGTCAATCAACGTCTGCAAGGCAAAAAATTACGCCCTTTTCAAAATAAAATTGCCCAATCTGCTTCTCGTGTGACTTTAGTTATCGCAGGTTGTGGAACGGGTAAAACTATAGGGGCTTACGCTTGGGGAGAAAAATGGGCAGTTGGACGTAAATTATTTTTTTCTTATCCAACTACGGGTACAGCTTCCCAAGGATATATTGACTATGCAGAAGGTACAAAAATCGAAGCAGCTTTAATGCATTCTCGCGCTGATTTAGACCGAGAACTGTTATTTTCTGGAGACTCAGACAATTCTGAAGGTATCGATGCTCGGTTAATGGCTTTTCAAGCATGGAGAAAAAAGTTAATTGTCTGTACAGTTGATTCTGTATTGGGTTTAATCCAAAATAACCGCAAGCCACTTTACTCTTGGGCTGCAATAGCACAATCTGCTTTTGTTTTTGATGAAGTTCACGCTTACGATGCACGTCTTTTCGGTGCGCTATTAAAGTTTATCAAAGCATTTCGCGGTGCTCCTATTCTGTTGATGAGTGCCAGTTTTACTCCTCAACAACTACAAGCCATTCATCAGGTACTGGTTGAACAAGGTGAAGAATTAGGTGAACCAATTGAGGGACCTAAAGAGTTGGAAGAACTTCCACGTTACGACATTAAATATATTCCAGAAGTCACTGACTTTGAGGAGCTTACGGAAATTTGGGAACCTGTAATCACAGCTTTAAGAAATAAGCAGAAAATTTTGTGGGTGACAAATTCCGTCAAAACCTGTATCAATATTTACCGTGCAGCACAAACAAAACTTGCTGAGCATTTACCAGAGTTAAACATCAATCCCTTAATTTACCACAGTCGATACCGTTATAAAGATAGGCTAGAAAAGCATAAAGCTGTAATTGATGCCTTTAAAAAAGATGAGCCTGTCTTAGCTATTACGACTCAAGTTTGTGAAATGTCATTAGATTTAAGTGCTGATTTGCTAATATCTGCACTAGCTCCTGCTGCATCTTTAATTCAGCGATTGGGAAGGCTTAACCGCAGAATGACAAAACCAGAAGAAGGGTCAAAGCTAGCAATTATTTATCCTTGGGATAATAAACAGCCATACAATGCAGCAGAGCTTTCCACAGGAGAGCAACTAATCCAAAAATTTTCCGGGAAAACAGGAATTTCTCAACGAGATTTAGCAGAAATTGCCGCTAGTCTTTCTTCAGAGGAAATTCAGCAAGTTCAATCAAGCTGGCTAGAAGACAATTGGTGTAATCGTCCCGATTTTCTGCGTGAAGGAGGATATACCATAACTGTTTTATTGGGTGAAGATGAAACAGAGATTTGGAAAATAGCAACCCAAAAAGAACAAGAATTACTGAAATTAGGTAAGAAGGAATCCCGGATGAAATTATTTAAACAGGAAGCACAAGCTTGGTCAGTTCCTATCCGAATTGAGCAAGACTATTATCAATGGAAACGTAGAGGATTTTATCCTATAACTCCTGAAGGAAGAATTATCTACAGTGAAGAAGTAGGAGCAGAACAGTGAAACTAGAGTTTGATTTAGGTAATCCTAGTTTTACCTTATTGCATTGTGCTGGTTTAGCTGGGTTGTGGATGACTTTAAAGCAACTAGAAACAGAAAAAATTAGAGTTTCTGAAATCTTAAATTGGCAATTGAGCAATCGAAAAGTCAGCTTAATTTGGGAAGGTAACGATAAAAAAGTTTTGGAATGGCTGTTACAAGAATCATTCCAAATTAACGATGGACTGATTGCGCTTCGAGGTTTAAATTCTCAAACCATGCGTAAGGACGCTCAGGTGATAGTACATCAGGGAATTCTTGGTACTTTTTTACAACATACCAGCACCCATAAATCTGTTGGAACTAAAACAGAATCCTTATCATTGGGTGAAGGAGAACCCGAAATTCAGGTGACTTACAAAGCCTTACAAAGTTACGCTTACCAAGATTTTGCCAATAATCTTTGTGATAAAAATGGACAATTTCTCACAAAACCAATAAGCGTTGCAGGGTGGTTAAATCCCGGTGCTGTAGTACGTCATGTTGCTTTTAGTTCTGATACAAGCTTTGAAGAAGCTCCAGAAAATGCATTTCTCTTATTATTTGCTCCCGTCGCTTGTTACTACTATATCCTCCGTTCCAAGTTGCGAGATAAACGTGCTCAATACGCATTGGTAGTTCCAGAAATCACAAATTTAGAAAAATATGCCCAATACCGACAAAACCGACATTTGAGATATGCAACTTACAAAGATTTCCACGCTTCCGGGTTAGGAGATGCTGGGTTACGATTTTTGACTTTGGATGCAACAGTTAAGGTGGCAAAGACTTTCAGTGTACCGCGCTGTCAAGTTTTGACATTGGGAACCGTCGCATGGGCAACCCAACAAAAAACTCGGACTGATATGTATTTTGTCGAAGCGAATGAGCAAGTTTGTCACAACTACCAGGTTTGTAATGATTGGTTGAAAGATAAATCAATAGAAGGTAAAGGAGGTGGTTTTGTTATAACCAGCTTTGCTAAGGAGTTGATTGCTGAAAATCTAGCTAGAAAACAACTTTGGTATTTTGGTATTTCCGAAAAAGTCAACAGTAATGAACTGTTCAAAAAATTAGTTTACGAAAGGGAAGGGTTACATCAAGTGGTTCAGAAAGTTCAATCAGACGAGCGTGAAAAACTATTTGTCAAAGCTTGCCATGAGGCAATTAAATTCACCTATGGAAAAATATCTGGACAAGCAAAAGAACATCGTGAGATGGCAAATTTTGATAGAGAAACTGTCAAAATTAGAACTGGTATTTCTCGGTGTAAAAATAGCGAAACATTTAGAGAATTTATCACTGATTTTTGGTCGCGAGCAGGTAAAATTCCTACATTGCAAGAGCATTGGGAAGAGTTAATGGAGTTTGTTATGACCGATAAAAACTGGAAAAAGTCTAGAGATTTAGCTTTACTGGCATTAGCTAGCTATAAAGGTAAAGGGCTTTCTAATTCAGGTGAAGATGATAGCGAAAGTGAAGGAGATAGTACAGATGAAGATGATAGCGATAGTCATAGTAATAATTATGATGAGGAGAATCAAATTGATATTGGCTTATAGCAGTTTTTAGCAGCGCTATGACGTTGAGGTAAGCGCTAAAGCGCAACTACATACCTTTTATTTTTTAGGAGATTAAAAAGTGTCTTTTCATTTATTCGGAAATGTTTTAACTGGATACGGAACTGCTGCCAACAACCGTGGAGAAAACGAAGGTAATATAACTACCTTACAAAAAATTCTTTGGAAAGGTGAAGTGCATACTACCGTTTCTTCAGAAGCAATTCGGTGGGCATTACGCTACTATTGGCAAACTGCTGGTAATGGCTACCAAGTTAATCGTCGTTGGGATGACGATACCAACGATAATATTTGGCAAAATGAAAATTTTGATGACACCAACTTTATTGATGATGATGTTTTAGGTTTCATGCGTGCTGAAGGTGCAAAAGTCGAGGCTTCCGATGAACCTAAACAAGAAGGAAAAAAAGGGAAAAAAGCACCCAAAGGTACGACAACTGCAAAACGAGGTGTTTTAGAAGTAACTCGTGCTGTTTCAACAACACCTTTTAGCGGTGATTTAACTTTTAATGCTGCAAGTGGTAAAAAAGGACGTACTTCACTTTATGGAACTGAAGTCCATGCAACTCGCTACCAATATGGATTTGCATTAACTCCAGAACGTTTAAAAGAGAAGTCTCGTATTATTGCAGTTCTAGATGGCTTAAGTTCCCTAGGGGAAGTAGCAGGTAATCATTCCCGTTTTCTCTATGATTTTGCTCCTGAAAGTTTAATATTGCGCTGGACACATGATTTTTCCCCTCGCATTCTTTACTGCTTTGAAGAAAACGAAGGAGAAGTATCAATTGGAGAATTAATCAGAAAAGTCAAACATCAAGATATCGAACCACAGGAGTTATGGATAGCTGGTGCTATTTCAGAATATGAGGGAGTGGAAGAATTAAAAGAATTAGGAGTGAACATTTTCCCAGGTATTAAATTAGCAATGCAAAGCATGAAACAAGTTATCGCTACAGATTTGCAGCTACCACAACCGGAGTTAATTCGATGACAACTACAACCGATAAAATACTGCGATTGCAAATCGAAGTTCCTATTGCTTGCTTTCGGCAATCTCGTGCTCGTGAGTATGCCGAAACTTACCCAGCACCCCCACCTTCAACAGTTTACGGGATGTTATTGTCTCTTGTAGGAGAAATGGATAGGTATAAACATTGCGGAACTCGTTTAGCAATAGCACTTCTATCTCAACCAGAAAAATCAACTGTCATCCGAACCTTTAGGCGTTTTAAAAAGAAAGATATCCACGACCCCAGCAATGCTAGACCGGATTATCAGGAATTACTAACAGATGTTAGATTTATTATCTGTGTTGATTCAGGAACAGATAAATCTCAGCCAATGTTAGCAGAACGTTTACAGATGGCATTTGCTAATCCTTCTTCTCTCAACCGTTTTGGTGGTCTTTGTTTGGGAGAAAGCCGG
Organism: Scytonematopsis contorta HA4267-MV1; assembly: GCA_019359035.1. Taxonomy (GTDB): domain Bacteria; phylum Cyanobacteriota; class Cyanobacteriia; order Cyanobacteriales; family Nostocaceae; genus Scytonematopsis; species Scytonematopsis contorta. The sequence continues at coordinate 71,605 of JAHHIC010000085.1, forward strand.
GATTTAGTAAATTCAGTTACTTTAGTAGCGAAAAACTATCAAAGTCAATTGCTACAATGGCTAGTGCAGGATGAAAATGGTTCACTAACCTTACCCTACTGGGTAGACCACGTTGGGTCAAAAGGTACTCGTTGGAAGCGATACTTAATCCTTGAACCTTCTGATTTATCTAATCCTCCTGATTCAGCTTGGACAGAAATCCAAGCAACTTAGAAAAAATTGACAAAGCAACAATACTCTATTCCTCTGATGTCGTAAGGCGTTTAAGCAATTCTTACTCAACCTTGCGCTCATTGAAAGATGGAAATTTTAGATAAATTATCAGACCATTTAGCAGCCAATTCGGTAGAAACTATTCGCGTTTCTGCTCTTCATGCTCTTGCTTATTGTCCCCGACTTTTTTACCTAGAAGAAGTAGAGGAACTCTATACCCAAGACGCAGCAGTATTTGCCGGACGCAGACTGCACGCAGAACTGGAAAAACAAGAAGATGAAGAGTGGGAAGAATTATTTCTCGAAAGCGAAGAATTAGGATTACGCGGTCGTCTTGATGCTTTACGTACTCGTGATGGACAAACTATTCCATACGAGCATAAACGCGGTCGCGCTCACCGTGATGAAAACAAGCAACCACAAGCATGGGAAAGCGATAAATTACAAATTCTTGCCTATGCTTGCTTGCTAGAATCAGCCCTTGGCATCACCATAAAAGAAGGTCGTATTCGATACCATGCTGATAACGTACTAATTCATGTTCCGTTGGACGATAATGGACGCTCTGCTGTTCGTGCAGCAATTAAACAAGCAAATTCTCTCAAAGAATCTACTCACCGACCACCAGTTACAGACAACGAGCGACTATGTGCCCGTTGTTCTCTCGCTCCCGTGTGTTTACCAGAAGAAGCACGACTTGTCCATGACCGGGAATGGCAACCAATTCGTTTGTTTCCCGAAGACGACGAGCGTCAAATTATTCATGTTCTCGAACCTGGAACATCTGTTGGTAGAACCGGAGAACAAATCAAAATTACTCGTCGTAATCAGCCAGTGGAAACAGTCCCCGCTCGTACTGTAGGACAATTAGTTTTGCACAGTTTCTCGCAAATTTCCACCCAAGCACTACACTTTTGTGTTGAGCAGGGTATTGGCGTTCATTTTATTTCTGGTGGTGGAAGATACCTCGGTAGTTTTGATAAACGTAACGGAAGTATTCAGAGACGTATTCGTCAGTATTCTGCTCTTGTCTCACCTAATACTTGTCTGGAATTAGCACGTAAATTAGTAATTTGTCGTGGTCAAGGACAACGTAAGTTTTTGATGCGGGGGAGTAGGGGAAAAAACAACATGCCAGAAAATTTGAGCAAAGCAATTTCCCAAATGCAACTTTTACTAAAACAAGTTCCCCAAGCAAAATCACTGGAATCTTTATTAGGATTTGAGGGAAATTTAGCAGCCCTGTACTTCGGTGCTTTACCCTGTTTAATTGCACCAGAAATACCAGTCGAAATGCGCTTCAATGGCAGAAATCGCCGTCCACCCAAAGATAGGTTCAATGCCCTAATTAGTTTTGGGTATGCATTATTACTCAAAGATGTTATGAACAGTATTTTAACTGTTGGCTTGGAACCAGCTTTGGGCTTCTACCATCAGCCGCGCTCACAAGCAGCACCCTTAGCACTCGATTTGATTGAGATTTTCAGAGTACCTTTGGTTGACATGACCGTATTAGCATCTGTAAATCGTAACCAGTGGGATGTGCGAGAAGATTTTGAAATTCGTGGAGTTCAAGTTTGGCTGAGTGAAACAGGTCGTCGTAAATTTGTTGAACTATACGAACGTCGTAAGCAAGAAACTTGGAAGCATCCTGCAACAGGTTATTCACTTACTTACCGTCGCTTATTTGAATTGGAAGTAAGGTTGTTAGAAAAAGAATGGTCGGGTGAAGGTGGTTTATTTGGTCAGTTAATTGTCCGGTGAGGTGTAATTATGGGAGAAGCACAACATTTGTACTTAATTTGTTACGACATTCGCGAGCAAAAACGCTGGCGAAAAGCTTACAGTTTGCTCCAAGGATATGGTGAGCGGATACAATATTCTATATTTCGTTGTTGCTTGACCCAAAGAACCCGAGAAAAATTACGTTGGGAACTGGAGAAAGTATTAGCGAAAGAAGATGACTTGCTGTTGATTCGGTTGTCGCATCAATGTGTTGCCGCAATACCTGATTACAACCGTCCGAATACATGGTTATATCCGGAAGAACCCTATCGAATTGTTTGATGCATGGATCTGCGGCTGTTGAGTGAATCAGTTGGCAATAATTGTCTCAATGTCTTACTAGGAAATAACTTCACGCTCTTTAGAGTCCTCGGAGGTGCTTGCATTTTTGCAAAACAAGCTGAAAGGCTTGCTAGGTAAGATTTTTACATTTGGCTATTTGACTAAAAGTGAGGATTTAGTACAATTTGATTGGCTGAAATTAAATTTCCTGGGAGGTGCTTGCAAAATCAAAATTCAGTGCTTACTGGGAAAGAGTTTCAGACTTCGCTGTGTTTTAACCTTAGATGCCGTAAGGCGTTGAGCACATTTAGAAGATACCAAACTTTTAGCAGATTATTTGTGTTTTAACCTTAGATGCCGTAAGGCGTTGAGCACTATCTTGTCTTTTTCTTTTTTAACGTAGAATCTTTTGTGTTTTAACCTTAGATGCCGTAAGGCGTTGAGCACGAACATCAAGAGTTAACGTTCCCTGTTCGGAAGTTGTGTTTTAACCTTAGATGCCGTAAGGCGTTGAGCACGAACATGATTAACTCGTTCAGCTATCACTTCTTCTAGTGTTTTAACCTTAGATGCCGTAAGGCGTTGAGCACAAAAATAGAAAAATAGATATCTATTTTCATCCGAGTGTTTTAACCTTAGATGCCGTAAGGCGTTGAGCACGGAATCAAATGACTCTAATTCGATATCGTCTGTTTGTGTTTTAACCTTAGATGCCGTAAGGCGTTGAGCACTATCTATTTTTGAAAATAGATATCGAAATTATGAAAAGTGTTTTAACCTTAGATGCCGTAAGGCGTTGAGCACTGACAAATCTTTCTTTGTCTCTTAGGATTGTCATGTGTTTTAACCTTAGATGCCGTAAGGCGTTGAGCACATTCCGATTTATCCGAAACTCATGGAGTTGTGTATGTGTTTTAACCTTAGATGCCGTAAGGCGTTGAGCACCTATGTTGTCTAGTTCTTTCGCTACGTTTTCGGAGTGTTTTAACCTTAGATGCCGTAAGGCGTTGAGCACACACCAAATCGAAAGATAGAAATGGTGCGTTTGGCGGTGTTTTAACCTTAGATGCCGTAAGGCGTTGAGCACAAAGCATCCGAAGTTATCGAACGGGTATTCGACTAGTGTTTTAACCTTAGATGCCGTAAGGCGTTGAGCACTATCCATCTCTCGAAGCATCTCATCGATGTGTTTAGGAAGTGTTTTAACCTTAGATGCCGTAAGGCGTTGAGCACGGCATATACGCTTTGTGAAATGTTAGAAATCAACCGTGTTTTAACCTTAGATGCCGTAAGGCGTTGAGCACTTCCAATGCGAAAATATTAAACTTCGGTACTGCCAGTGTTTTAACCTTAGATGCCGTAAGGCGTTGAGCACTAATATAGGCATCGTATTTAAAGCAGAAGTTTACAAGTGTTTTAACCTTAGATGCCGTAAGGCGTTGAGCACCGTCTAGAACGAACGCAATACCCCGAAACGAGTAATGTGTTTTAACCTTAGATGCCGTAAGGCGTTGAGCACGGAATCCTCACGACAACAAAAACACAATCGAGTAGTGTTTTAACCTTAGATGCCGTAAGGCGTTGAGCACACCTACATCAGATAGATTTACTCCGATTTCGTCAAGTGTTTTAACCTTAGATGCCGTAAGGCGTTGAGCACTTGCTCACGGCGAATCGGTGAAAAACGAATTTGTTGTGTTTTAACCTTAGATGCCGTAAGGCGTTGAGCACTATTTGAGGACGAAATGAAAGAGGAAATTATTAGTAGTGTTTTAACCTTAGATGCCGTAAGGCGTTGAGCACTTTAACGTACTCGGATAGGGAGCGTTCTTCTAATAGTGTGTTTTAACCTTAGATGCCGTAAGGCGTTGAGCACACTTATTTAGTTGCTTTCGGAAACTACACCAGAGAAGTGTTTTAACCTTAGATGCCGTAAGGCGTTGAGCACTTCCCGATTTCGTAGAAAACAAACGAAATCGGGAAGTGTTTTAACCTTAGATGCCGTAAGGCGTTGAGCACTAAACATACCCAAACAATTAACGAAAGAATCCGAAGTGTTTTAACCTTAGATGCCGTAAGGCGTTGAGCACTATGACATATCGACGAATACCCAAAATTCTTATTGGTGTTTTAACCTTAGATGCCGTAAGGCGTTGAGCACAATGATGATATTGTTTTCCATTTGGAGACAGTACGGAGTGTTTTAACCTTAGATGCCGTAAGGCGTTGAGCACTTACACGACGATAATGGTAAGTTTAAATCACAAGGTGTTTTAACCTTAGATGCCGTAAGGCGTTGAGCACGTTCATGATTCCGAAACAGCGAAAGGATTCTATCGGTGTTTTAACCTTAGATGCCGTAAGGCGTTGAGCACTGTTAACTCGCAATTAGATATAGCGATATAGCCAATGTGTTTTAACCTTAGATGCCGTAAGGCGTTGAGCACTTACACGACGATAATGGTAAGTTTAAATCACAAGGTGTTTTAACCTTAGATGCCGTAAGGCGTTGAGCACGTTCATGATTCCGAAACAGCGAAAGGATTCTATCGGTGTTTTAACCTTAGATGCCGTAAGGCGTTGAGCACAGCGATGACGAAGTAGAAGAAGTGATAGCTGAACGGTGTTTTAACCTTAGATGCCGTAAGGCGTTGAGCACTTATAGCTGCGGGGAAGTTTTTAACCGAATCTTTGTGTTTTAACCTTAGATGCCGTAAGGCGTTGAGCACAGCTACGCACAAAAAGACCCTTATCCTTTGACATGTTTGTGTTTTAACCTTAGATGCCGTAAGGCGTTGAGCACAAAGATGTAGCCGCGTACAAAGCGGAGGCATTAATGTGTTTTAACCTTAGATGCCGTAAGGCGTTGAGCACTCATTGCTTTGACTACTGTTCAACAAACATTTTTCTGTGTTTTAACCTTAGATGCCGTAAGGCGTTGAGCACTCGCCTGTAGAGTGCCCTGCAACTTATTATATGGATGTGTTTTAACCTTAGATGCCGTAAGGCGTTGAGCACAGACTTTAATTATGTATTACCACTGTCGCTAAAGTGTGTTTTAACCTTAGATGCCGTAAGGCGTTGAGCACTGTTGGATGAGGAAATTGAGGTTCCCGAAATCTTGGAGTGTTTTAACCTTAGATGCCGTAAGGCGTTGAGCACCATCATATCAGATTGCATCTGTTCCTGCATCAGCAGTGTTTTAACCTTAGATGCCGTAAGGCGTTGAGCACTGTAACAAGAATAAAGTCATCGTCGGTAACGACAAGTGTTTTAACCTTAGATGCCGTAAGGCGTTGAGCACATATCTCTACGTATTCCCACGCAATCAACATCTACGTGTGTTTTAACCTTAGATGCCGTAAGGCGTTGAGCACAACTGTGGAACCGTTTTTCAACGCATGAAACTTGAGAGTGTTTTAACCTTAGATGCCGTAAGGCGTTGAGCACTACAGGATTGTCAGCAGTATTTTTTTAGGCAATATTGTGTTTTAACCTTAGATGCCGTAAGGCGTTGAGCACACAGTAATCCAGGCTATTGGGACAAGAAGTCAGAAGTGTTTTAACCTTAGATGCCGTAAGGCGTTGAGCACTATCATTAGTCTCCTGGCTACATGCGCTGAAGGTAGTGTTTTAACCTTAGATGCCGTAAGGCGTTGAGCACTAGATAATTTTGGTTTACGTCCACCTCCACCGAGGTGTTTTAACCTTAGATGCCGTAAGGCGTTGAGCACTAAACAACGCTATTCGTCAAAGAATCTTTGATTTAGAGTGTTTTAACCTTAGATGCCGTAAGGCGTTGAGCACAGATTCAGCGGAAAAGATTAAGCTTAGAAGGTGTCTTAGTGTTTTAACCTTAGATGCCGTAAGGCGTTGAGCACTCGTCAGAGAAGTAAAGACCGATGTCTATTTCTTGTGTTTTAACCTTAGATGCCGTAAGGCGTTGAGCACGAACAATCGCTATTAAGAATTGATGCTTTTTCTCCGTGTTTTAACCTTAGATGCCGTAAGGCGTTGAGCACAACCGGGAGTTCAGCAAGATAATAGCAATTCAAAATGTGTTTTAACCTTAGATGCCGTAAGGCGTTGAGCACACTTAAGGATGCAAATACAACAAGAAGAGAGTAAATTGTGTTTTAACCTTAGATGCCGTAAGGCGTTGAGCACTGTTCTTATCCCCTACCATTCTTTCGCCTTTAAACGTGTTTTAACCTTAGATGCCGTAAGGCGTTGAGCACGGCAGAGTTTAGAATTTAATTACAAAAAGCCTGAAGTGTTTTAACCTTAGATGCCGTAAGGCGTTGAGCACGCTTTATATAACTTGGCAAGAAATTAGAGAAAGGTTGTGTTTTAACCTTAGATGCCGTAAGGCGTTGAGCACACATACTTAAGCGACTTTCTCCCAACCAAAAGACGGAGTGTTTTAACCTTAGATGCCGTAAGGCGTTGAGCACTTTACCAAAGCCCAATCACTAATGGTAGAACCTTTTGTCGTCATCAACCAAATTGGAGAGCGCTGATAACTCGGACCAATGCCAAAAGTCTATTTGGTCTGTATAAGTTTTGATTGAGTCAGCCACGTAAGGATTAGGAATATCAATATAGTACAAAAAATAGTATACTATTATTTTATGCTTTGTGTATGCCATTTTCGGAAAATCTTAATACAAGCCCCAAACCAATTGAAATGTGACCATCTCCTCAAATGTTTGGACAAACAGTAAACTTTGGGCAACTTTGTCCAATAATTAAGTTACAGCTTCTAACCCTATATTTACCAAACTACGCTTAACTTTAATACAAACCCAGGTAAAATATCTTCCCCACTTAATGTAGTAGGGTTATTTAACTCTTCTACAGCAGTGTTGGGACGGTAAATATAAACTTTGCGGTTAACTCTATCAATCAGCCAGCCTAATAAAGTACCATTTTCTATATACTCTTCCATTTTGGTTTTTAAAGTCTTCAACACATCTGAGTCAGAACGCAATTCAATCACAAATTCTGGACAGATAGGGGCGAATTTTTTACGTTGCTCTGGGGGAAGTGCTTCCCAACGTGTCTTTTTTATCCATGCTGCATCAGGAGAGCGTACCGCACCATTCGATAATGTAAACCCACCGCTTGAACCAAACCCCACCCCTGTATTATCTTGCTTTACCCATATACCTAATTCCACGATTAAATCAAAATTTCGCTGGTCGGTTTCTGAACCCGTGGGAGGCATAAATATAACTTCTCCTGTTGCGTTGCGTTCGATACGGAAATTTTTATTAAGCTGACAAAAATCATAAAATTGGTCATCAGTCAGCGACACAACAGGATGAAATTGCACCACCATCGGATTAATCTCTGTTGTAAATGGAAGTTGTGCAGTCATATATCCTTCTTCCCAATTTTTTGATATTTGGCTCGGCTTACTGTTAATCCACCTTTATTCTAATAATGCCTCCCCCTGACATCTTAAACCTCACCGTATAAACCCAGATATATTCTAGTATTAAATAATTCCAGACTCATGCAATCCATTTCATCCAAACACGGACTCGCTTTCATCTAAGTAAAAAATTTCGTGATAAATAGTTTTTAGTATATTTCTACCATCTCATAAAGCTATTGGTCTTTTGCTCTACATCTGGGTGTCGCGAAAGTTGACAACTAATAGCCTTCTTTTTTGTGAGTGCCGTCGTAAAACAGATTTGATGTTCGCTTTTGTAACTTTCTCTCCCAATTTTTGAGTAAGAAGCCTCCATATAGAGCTTCCAACAGACCTTATGTATACTTCATCATAACCTGCTGCTGAGGCTATTTCTTGATAAGTATAACCAAGCCAGCATTTTTGAAATACTAGTTCTTGAATGTCGTTCAAGCGTGCTGGTTCAATCATCGCATCCAAAATCGCACAAGCTTCTTCAAGTGTCATGTCCATGTTAAATAATTTATTTAGTAGTTCCGCACAAGAGAAACAATATATGTTTAGTTTTGTAAACAGCAAAAATAGGTAAACTATAGTTTTTTAATCAATTTACATTTCGTGACATAATTTTGTTTATTTGTGCTAATTAACTTATTTAGGGGTTAGCAATGACAAATATGCTGTCTGTAAATTATTTAGTAAAATTAATAATATGTTTAATAAATTACATTGAGTACGATAAATATCTTACTAGTATTTGATTATACAGTGAAACGGTATAAAAAAATAATTACATCCTCCTAGAGTAAAAAATTGACAATCAAAAGAGAATAAAGCTTTATACAAAATTGTCAAAAGTTCAATCTTTTTAGTAAGGAAAATATAAAATGAATCAAAAATTCTGACAATGTCTACCTCACTGTTTATATAAAAAGCCGTCCCAGATGAGACGGTTGACAGAAAAGACCGACTCAAAGCGGTCAAATTCAATTTCGTATTCTCAAGTTAGCGTTACATAAGGTTTGGTTCAGGTTTACCGATTCCTAAATCCATCAATTTGGTTTTAATGTCATCCCACTCTGTACCACAGTAGTAGTATTTTTTCTCCAAAACGTTTGCCAAGTAGTAACCCGGAGCAGCATCATTGATTGAGTGCAGGTGTTCGACAACCTCTCTCATTGATGTGCTAAAAAACCAAAGTAAAACTTCGACACTTTGAGGTATTGGCAAATTTAAAGGATTCCAAAATATCTCACCATGCAAAAAACGCCACCTATCGCTTTTGCGTTCAATTGGTACGTAGTAAAGAGGGCGAATAAACGAATCGTTACTCATAGTTATTTTGTAAAATAGAGGAAAGTCCCCAGTTTGCACACTAGGGACGATGTAAGCAAGAAAACTTCATTTAGCTATCAGTGTCCGGGAACTCTGGGGGGTCTAGCCTATCCTCCAGTTCCTTGGAAACTGTGTCACCGTCAACCAGATCAGTCGAACCCGATACTCGGTTTTGTCTTATCCAAACATTTTGAAAAAGACGAATAAATACAATCACGGGGTCGAATAAACTGCGACGACCTTTGCCATTACCATTCTCGGACATTTTTATCACCTCCTTATTTTGTTGGTTCACTGTGAGAGATTACGTTTCCCCCACGCAGCCAATTTTATCATGATTTATATCATGATATAAAAAGAAGGTATAGTGAATTATATCCAAATAATTATCATGATATATTGGAAGTAGAATTGAGGAAAAAAAGTGCCTCGGAAAAAACTAGACCGCCCAAGAGATTTCATACAAATAGTTGTTGATCCAGAGGATAAGGCTGCTTTTGACGCTTGGTGCATGGCTAACAGCACCACTATGAGTGAAGTGATAAGAAAGCAGATAGCCCCATTTATAGCCAAGGGTAAAAAAATTGTGGCGAAGCCAACCTCAAACAGAACTGATTAGTTGATAATAATAGATATTTATGTTATGAAAACTGTAAAAAAATTTTAAGATAATCAGCTATCACTAAAATTTAGCCAAAACAACTTCTTCGTCTTTATCAGGAAAATTGGCTACCTACCAGTTTCAAACTTCCACCAAGAGCTTTGATATAACATTCAAGGTCGGAAACATTAATATCTCCTTGGTTTTCCAACTCGGAAAGGATGGACTCAAAAGCGCTGAAGTCTTTTACGAAATCATCCTGCGAAAGCCCTAAAGATTGTTGTAATTCCGTAAGTGTAAGATGAAGTAACATGAGCTGAGCGCGAGCCTTATTTTTTGCTCTCCGTTCCGGTGTCATTTGCTTTCGCAATTCGCTAAAAGGCTTGGTCTTCATATTAATCCTTCGTTTTGAAGCTCTCTTAATAGTTCGTCGTAAAGCCTAGGCACTTTTCGTAATAAAGCACTAATTCCCCATCGCTTGCAAAACTTTTCTAATCGCATCCCCCGACACCTGGTCAGTCACAGTAACTACTCCCATCTGCGTCGGTAAAACAAACCTAACTTTACCCGCTTTCACCTTTTTATCTAGCTGCAAAGAATCAATAATTGCCTCAATATTCAAACCATTTGGTAACTTTGTTGGTAAACCAGTTTTCGCAATCAGCGCATTTTGCCGTTGAGTGTCTTCAAGAGTCCACATTCTCAACTCTGCTGCAATATGTCCAGCAGCTACCATCCCAATACCCACAGCTTCCCCGTGAATTACTTGGGTATAACCCGTCAAGCTTTCCACCGCATGGCCGATAGTATGTCCGTAATTTAAAATCGCACGCAGTCCCGCTTCTCTTTCATCCTTGCCAACTACATCCGCTTTTGCTTGACAAGAACTCATTAATATAGTGTTTAATAATTCTGGACTAATGCAATTCATTTCATCCAAACGTGGACTCGCTTCCATTTCAGCAAAGAATTTCGCATCCCAAATCACACCATATTTAATCACCTCAGCCATTCCTGCACGAAACTCTCTTACAGGTAGAGTTTGTAGAACTTCGGGGTCAATTAATACAAATTGTGGTTGATAAAAAGCCCCAATCAAATTTTTGCCTTTGGGATGATTTACCCCAGTTTTACCACCAATTGACGAATCCACCATTGCCAAAAGAGTAGTGGGGACTTGCACAAAATTTATTCCCCGTAACCAGGTCGCAGCCGCAAAACCAGTCATATCACCAATTACACCACCACCCAAAGCCACCATTGTCGAAGAGCGTTCTAAGCGATTTTCCAGAGCCGCATTGTATATTTTTTCAATTGATTCCAGATTTTTGTAGCTCTCCCCGTCAGGTAGAATGCAGGTAGTAACGTCAAAACCAGCAGACTTAATAGAATTAAGAGCTTCTTCACCATAGTGCTGAAAAACAGTCGGATTAGAAACCACAAGTACTTTTGTGCCTAGTTTCAAACTCGCCATATATTCGCCAAGTTTATCCAAACCACCAGAGGCGATCGCAATTTCGTAAGACTGTTGTGGTAGATTGACCTTGATTACGGAAGTCATGATGGTTAGCGGTTGACTGTTGACTGTTGACTGTTGACTGTTGGCTGTTGACTGTTGACGGTTCACTATTTACCAAGCAGCATCTATAAAAATAATGTTACTGCACGTTGAGGAATGGGAGTAGTTGAAATTTCAGCAGCCAACCTTCAACAGTCAGCAGTCAGCAGTCAACCGTTAACAGTCAACAATCACCCCTCAACCCATACAATATAAATAATGAACTTTTATGGAGAAACGTAAATGGCTGTAATATCTTATATCCTCTTCTTGGGTCTGTTTTTCGGTATTGCGGTAGGTTTGCTGTTCGGTTTACGTGCGATTAAGTTAATTTAGTCATCAGTACAGCGAACAAAAAATCAATATGCTGTGGGGACGTTACATGTTGCGTAGAGACGTTACATGTAACCTCTCTACATATTAAAATGAATAAAAATCATCTTGATTAGCGCCAGATTTTAGTAATATTTTTTTATAACAGGATGTCTTAGTCTTGCGAACTCGCAAAAGTCTAAAGCAGTTTTTCCATCCGTGGTTTTCATATTCACATTTGCCCCCGCTCTAATTAAAGCTCGCATCACCCAGGGTTTTGAGTTAAGAACTGCTTTCATTAGTGGTGTTAAACCATCCTCAGGGTCTGTCTGGTTAATATCAATCCCCTCAGCCACTAATCGGTTGATTAGCCTAACATTTCCATACTTAGCTGCATCATATATTTCCGTACCCTTCCAATCAATTTAGTTGGACGTTCGCTGACATAACATGTGTCTTGAAAAGGAATTATCCACCCACAAGATTGAACCAGTTTTCTGAATACCTCCCACGCTAATTCATCATGAGGTCGAAACAATGTATTCTTGGCAACGGAAAAATGAAAATCAAAAAAAGCACCTCGATGAATATATTTACTAAGTGGAAATAGCCAAAAAACATGACGCTGACAGGTTTGAAACTTTTTTGAAAAACCTTGTGTAAAGCGATTTTTTAAGCTGGCTGACAAATTAGTATCTATCTCACAACTTTCATTTAACATTAACTGAGACTCTACCCATCCATCCCAATGACCAATAGCTTTTTCGTTTTCAGCATAAAATTTCTTGTGTAACTGCAGCATTAGTTTTGTCGCGTACACTAAACCACTTTTCTTAAAGTAAGGGCTTTTATATAATGGCTCAGCTGCTTTTGCTGCAACATATGGACTCTCGAAAAAAATAATTTCAGGCTTCGGTAGCTGAATTAATTCATATACAGCTTGAATAGCCTCCGTAGCTTTTTCATGGTTAATTCTATCTGTCGAAAGTGCTAGCTGTTGCCAAGTATTTCTGTAACTTGGTATTAATAACTCCTGTTCGGGTGTGATTTCATCTCTGAACGCCATATTTTATTATTTAAGAGGGTATTTTAAAATAAATATTAAGCCCTACAAAACTTATTACAGCAAATTTAAAGTTGGTTAAATACAACCGGGCGGGCAAGGATGCCCACCCCACAAGAGTTTAATATTCAACCGATGTACCTCATTTACTTGCAAACTGCTGTATTAGTCCTCTTTTAGAGGACTTTAGCTTTAAGACAGGGAATTTATTCCCTGGCTTATGGGACGAATCAAGCTTAATATTTTATTTATAACCCCTTCTAAGATTTGATATAAAGCTGCTCTCTTCCCTGCCAATGTAGAGACTTCCAACAAATAGATTCCCCAATCTTGTGGGGTGGGCATCCTTGCCCGCCCAAGGTATTGATAGATATTGACATCCTTGCCCGCCCAAGGTATTGCAAAGTATTGATAAATATTGACATCCTTTCCCACGCAAGATATTGACAGATTGACAGGCTGGAAAACCATCCCACAAGAAATGATTGGGGTATTTTTCTATTTAAAAGCCTCTCAAACCAAAGCCTTATCCTTCACCAAATCTTGCTTCACAAAAGGAGCGCGAGGTTCCAACCCAAGCAAACTCATCATTTGTTGGTCAGCATCATACTCCGGACAAGGAGTCGTAACCGTCAACATATGCCCATCATCGCTAGAAAAAATCGAATTAGCTCCCACCAAAAAACATAAAGCCTGTTCCACCTGAGAAAGCTTAGCCCTCCCCGCACTCAATCGCACATCAGAAGCAGGCATAATAATACGTGCAGTCGCTATCATCCTAATAACATCCCAAACAGGCACATCCTCTTGATTTTCCAAAGGTGTACCCTTGACCTTAGAAAGAATATTAATCGGTACAGACTCTGGATGAGGATGTAAATTGGACAAAGTATGTAACATCGATACCCGGTCTTCCGCAGTTTCCCCCAAACCAAGTATCCCCCCAGAACAAACCGTGACATTTGTCTGACGTACATTATTAATAGTATTCAAACGGTCATCATAGGTACGGGTAGTAATGATAGTGCTGTAATACTCCTGCGAAGTATCCAAATTATGGTTGTAAGCATAAAGTCCCGCAGCCTCTAACCGCTCAGCTTGGTTTTGGTTCAACATTCCCAAAGTACAGCACACCTCCAAACCAAGAGACGTAACCTCCTTAACCATATCCAGAACTTGGTCAAACTGAGAATTATCCCGAACTTCTCTCCACGCAGCACCCATACAAACGCGACTCACACCACTAACTTTAGCTTGTCGCGCAATACCAACCACAGTATCCTTATCCAAAAGCGCTTCTGGTTTAACCTCAGTTTTGTAGCGAGAAGACTGAGCACAATAACCGCAGTCCTCAGGACAAGCTCCCGTCTTAATTGAAATCAGCTTACAAACTTGAATTTGTTTCGGGTCGTGATACTGACGATGCACACTCGCTGCTCGATAAACTAGCTCCAAAAAAGGAGCATCATATATCGCCCTGATTTCTGATTGCTGCCAATCGTAACGTATTCCCACAGACATTACACTTCCTTGAGACGACTTTCTTGATATATATCATCCCAAACAAAAAATCTTGCTTAAAGTTATTTGAATTTTCTGCCATGTCCCCTTCTGTCATTGCTCCCCTCTGTCATTGCGAGGAGGAACGACGAAGCAACCCCCCTCCCCTCTGTCATTGCATTGCTCCCCTCTGTCATTGCGAGGAGGAACGACGAAGCAACCCCCTTTTCCCCGTGAACCTTTCTTTCATAGCTTCGTTCTTTTTGGCAATGATAATTAGTAACTCGAAGGGATAAGTGTTACACGCTTTAGTTGCGGAGGGAGGGATTGCTTCGTCGTTCCTCCTCGCAATGACAGAGGGGAGCAATGACAGGGAAAAGGGATTGCTTCGTCGTTCCTCCTCGCAATGACAGAGGGGAGCAATGACAGTCATATATAAAGTGAAAATAATAAGTATAAATTCTCTCTTGAAAAATCCTAGCCTTGATACAAATAAAATGATAAATTAAGTCGAATTGCTGCTAAATTTATCAAGAGTAAGCATAGTTATTTCTTCTGTAAAATACATCACATTTGTTCCTGAAATTGATTTCACCAATGAATAAACAGTCACAAGAAATTATAAAACGACAGCCAACACCGGCTCCAGTGAAATCAACCAATTTGGGAAGCGCCACAACACAAAAAGTTGAGGTGTTAAAATCATTTTTTCGCTCTATTAATATCCCTAAAGAAAAACTTAAGCCTATAACTGTAGCCATAATTACAGCATCAATGATTTTCATGCTCATATTAACTAATATTAATAACTCATTAAGCCAAGGAACGTATCAGCTAAAAAAAATAACAGCTAATATCGAACTCAACAGTAATTATCAAAGCCACGGTATTTTATCAGACTATTTAAAAACGATGGCAAAAACCATTTATGAAAATAATGGTAATAATTTTAAAGAAAAATTTGCTTTTATGCGTTCCATGACTCAAGCTACATTACAAGAGCTAGACCCAGGAAAAAAACGCTATGTAATCATGTTTTTGCGCGACGCAAATTTGCTCAAAATATCATCAAACAAAACAACAGCGTTACTGTTTGGAGCAAATTTAGCTGGAGTCAAATTACAAGACATGGACTTAAAGTTTACGAACCTACAAGGTGCTAATCTTGACAAAGCCGATTTGCGTGGTGTTGACTTACGCGGTGCGAACCTGGAAAATGCTAGTCTGAAAAATTCCTGTTACAGTGACCAAACTCTGTTTAGCAAAAACTTTGACCCAGCAGCCTTTAAAATGAGAAAAATTTCAAACTCTAAAAAGTGCCGAATTTAAGCTATTTTGGCGATATGCAGAACAAATTGCAGAACAAATAGGTGTTAAGGCATAGAATGGGTATTCCTACTCATTTTATTTGTGTGAGCGCATATGCAAAGCGGTTCTATGCTGGAGGAGCTACCCTTAATTAGCAGCAAACGTTTATTTTTACGGATGGCAACACAGGGAGACATACCAGAGGTAGTAAGATTCTATACAGAAAACAGAGTTTATCTCACACCTTTCTATCCTGTTTGGTACGAAGAATTTTTTACGCAAGAGTATTGGCAAAACCAAATACAAATAGATGTTTATGAATTTTTTAATGACAAATCATTAAAGTTATTTCTTTTCCCTCAAAGTAATTCCAGAAGAATTATAGGAACAATAAATTTCCGTAATTTTGTCAGGGGAGCAGCACAATATTGCACAGTTGGATATAGCGTAGCAGAAGAAGAACAAGGCAAAGGTTATATGACCGAAGCTTTAAAAGCCGCTACTGACTATGTATTTCAAGAACTAAACATGCATCGCGTAATGGCAAACTACATGCCCCATAATCAGCGTAGCGGAAAATTGTTAAAAAAACTAGGTTTTGTAGTCGAAGGATATGCCAGAGATTATTTAATGATTAACGGCAAATGGGAAGACCATATTTTAACAAGTTTAATTAGGAGTTTTTAGTTTTGAGTTTTTGATTTTGATTTAACAGTCAACCATCAACAGTCAACCGTCAACCGTCAACAAACACTTGACTAATCTAAAAGCAAAATGCAAAATCGATAAGAATCTCCAAGTTTTTTAGATATGCGTATTAAATATACAAAGCGGCTCTCTGCATTTCTCTCAACTGTTATTATTACTGTCACCTTATCTGGAACTCCCCAGGTAGCACAAGCTGGAATTCCTTCTGCCATATTAATGCCAATAATCGCACAAGCTATTGGATACGCACTACCACGTATTGTTGAAAGAGAAATTAAACAACTTTCCCCCCAAGAACGTCAAGAATTATACGCCATTCGTAATGATGCACTCAGACAGCTTGAAGGGGTATTAACACAAGCACAACGTTCTAAAATAGTGCAATCATTAAACTCTCGCCAAAAAATATTTACAGCAATTAAATCCATCAGACTCACACCACAGCAACGTGCCAGAATTCAATCAATCATCAAAAGCTCACGCCAACGAATGGAAGCAATCCTATCAGCAAGATAACATCACCCTGTATATTGTGAGATATATATTGTGGGGTGGGCATCCTTGCCCGCCCGGTTATTAAAAAAAAAGCAGCCCAATAACGAAAACTGGCTACTCAATGATTTGAGGGATTTTATTTACTTTAGTAAATTCCACAGCGTAACTTACCCTCGTTCGGAGTTACTATTTTAGTAAAGAAAATATTAATTTTTGTTACTAATGACTCCAGCGGCGACATCCAACAATCCCTTTCTCTCCCTCAACTACGAACCCGCTTTAGAATCCTTGGGAGACGATTACTACGACGAAGTAGCAGCAGCAGAGTTTCCTCTACATATACTCCGCTGGCGTAATGATGCACTTCTGCCACGTTTTGGACTAGAACCATCAGCAGTTACAAACGAGGATTTTACTCAAGCTTTTGGTAAATTTGAACAACGCAAGCCCTTATTAGCATTGCGCTACCACGGCTACCAATTTGGTGAATATAACCCCAATTTAGGGGATGGTAGAGGTTTTCTCTACGGACAAGTACGTGGTCAAGACGGTGAACTTTATGATTTCGGTACAAAAGGCTCTGGTAGAACACCTTACTCCCGTGGTGGAGATGGGATGTTAACTTTAAAAGGCGGCGTACGAGAAGTTTTAGCAGCGGAAATGTTACACAGAATGGGAGTACGAACTTCCCGCTGTTTGACCATGATTGAAACAGGTTTATCACTGTGGCGAGGAGATGAGCCTTCTCCTACACGTTCCTGCGTAATGGTACGGATGAATAAATCCCATATTCGCTTTGGTACTTTTGAGCGGCTATATTATTTTAAGCGTCCAGATTTAACAAAAATATTATTAGACCATGTAATTGAGCAATATTACTCTGACTTAAATAGTATCCCTGACGAAAAAGAAAAATATGCTCGGTTCTACGCGGAATTAGTACAAAGAGTAGCCGAATTAGCAGGACAATGGATGGCTGCGGGTTTTTGTCATGCAGTATTAAACACCGATAATATGTCAATTACGGGAGAAAGTTTTGATTACGGTCCCTATGCATTTATTCCCAGTTATGACCCACAATTTATAGCAGCTTATTTTGATTACTACGGACGTTACAGTTACGGCAGCCAACCAAGTATTTGCGATTTAAATTTAGAAATGCTTCAACAACCGCTGTCTCAAATTATAGACCGGGCAGATATGGAAACAGGAAGAAAAAAATTTGATGAGTATTATGTAACTGAATATCGAAGTTTGATGTTAAAAAAATTAGGTTTTGAAGATTTACTGTTGAAAGAATTAGGAGAAGAACAAGCAACAGAAATACTCAAAGCAACTATTGATTTTTTAAAGACATATCCAGTTAGTTACCACGACTTTTTCGCCGATATTGCTCGTACTTTTTCGTCTAAATGGCGAGATGATGCTAGTTATATTTTGGGAGAATCAGAAATAGGACAAGCCTTACGAGTTTCAGATTTATTTGTAAATTGGTCGGGAAGCTATCATCGAATTTTGGCTAGTTTCCCAACAGATGCTATCGAAAAGATAGCCAAAACATTGAATCACTATAATCCGCAAACAGTAATAGTTAGACCTGTAATTGAATCAATTTGGGAACCAATAGCAGTGAAAGATAACTGGGAACCTTTTTATGAATTACTTAAGTTAATTGGTAATTGGTAATTGGAGCGTCTCAAATGTTAAAAAGTACATTTTTGTAGTGCGGGCTTCTAGCCCGATACTGTAGAAAAAAGCGAGCAAGATGCTCGCACTACTGTAAAAAAAAGCGAGCAAGATGCTCGCACTACTGTAAAAAAAAGCGAGCAAGATGCTCGCACTACTGTAAAAAAAAGCGAGCAAGATGCTCGCACTACTGTAAAAAAAAGCGAGCAAGATGCTCGCACTACTCTAAAAAAAGCGAGCAAGATGCTCGCACTGCTGTAAAAAAAAGCGAGCAAGATGCTCGCACTACTCTAAAAAAAGCGAGCAAGATGCTCGCACTGCTTATCTTTTTTCACGACAGAGAATGGTCGGCATTTATTTCAATCACAAAATCAACAGAGGTAGGAGATTTTGCTAAAGGTTCAATAAATAGTTCTGGGTGCAAAGAACGCCAAAAATAATAAACAAATTCTTCAATTTCTTTGTCAGACATTCCTGACTTCCCGGAAGCAATCATTTGTCTTTCTGCTTGTTTTCGCCATTCTAAAGAAAGACGATAATCAATTGGATGTAATAAAAATAAACTGTCTAGCCGTTCCCAAAGTGGTAAATAATCTCCTAGTTTATTATTCATATCACGAGCAAAAATTCTGTCCGCATCCGTAATGATTGGTGGCGCTGCTATATCAAATACACTTGGCTCAATAGGACGCACACCAACAAACCAGCCTTCAAATAAAAGTATATCTACGTTTTCAACTATTTCTGGGTTTGTTCTATCACCCGCACCACCATGTAGCGATTTATCAAAACGCGGAAGAGATACAGGACTTTGATGTTGACGAACCTGCTCTAACACAATTAATGCTAAATCTATATCATGAGTTCCTGGTGGACCGCGCCAAATCAAACGTGGGTCTTCTTCTCTTAATTGCTGCCGTTCTGTATAAGTTTTATATAAATCATCTATTGATAAAGTAAAAGTACGGTATCCCATGTCTTGGAGAAGTAGAGAAAGAGTATTACATATAGTACTTTTGCCCGTACCTTGCCCTCCGAGAATACCTTGTATAATAGGACGTCTCAATTTTTGGCGAAGCGAAGCAATTTTCTCCGCTAATAATTTGTGTATTGTCATTTGATAATTGGTAATTGGTAATTGGTAATTGGTAATTGGTAATTGGTAATTGGTAATTGGTAATTGGTAATTGGTAATTGGTAATTGGTAATTGCGAATTTCCCCACTCCCCACTCCCCACTCCCCACTCCCATTCCCATTCCCATTCCCTAACTCCCCAGTTTAAATGCTTCAATAAACAAACTGTAGGTAAAACCTATTTTTAGCAAGTTGAGACATTCAGCCCAAAGTACTCGCCGTTTTTGTAAACTACGACTATAAAATATCCAACTACCTATTTCTCCGATAAAAACTAAAAATGCAGCTATAACTATGTCTAGTTCGGCTTTTTGTCCTGCTGTGGTGGAAACTGCTGTTCCTAAAAAAATACCAAATAACCAACTAATTAATAGTAACGAAAAACGCCGCCAAGGATTGAAAAACCATTGCCCTAAACTTCTGCCAATGGTGTCTAATAAATTGACAATACGTGTATTTTGCATTACAAATGATACTGATAACTTACACTCAAAAAGTATAAGACTATATTATAAATATAGGGGAAAACGTTAGATTAAATAAATTGTAATAAATATAACATTCTCCTCAGAGAATAAGTTACTATTTGTTCGACCTCAGAAAAAATAAATATTTGTAATTTTTGTAAAAAATATGAATACTAAGAAATCAGTGTTGCAAAACGCTGTATTCCTTGCTATTGCTATGGCAATGCTGGGTTTTGCGTCCCACCCTAGGCAATACTGCGAAGGTTTTGAGATTTTATAGGTTGGGTTGTTCGCGCAGCGTGACGCTTCGTCATGGCTTTGCGTATCCGGCTATCGGACGCTGGCGCGTTCACGAAGTGGAGCGGAGCGCTAAACCCAACAAAGTCCGCAAATGTTGGGTTATCTCTTCGAGACGCTTCGCGTTCGCGCAGCGTGCCGCTTCGGCATACGTGCCTCAACCCAACCTACGTATTTGCCTTATTTGAGCAAAACCGGAGCAGTATTGCCACCCTAGGAGAAAACGTCCGGTTTAGGTTGTTCGTTCAAGCAACTAAAGTGAGGTAGCGAACGACTATTGACTAATTGCAGTTAAATATTAACTATTGACTATTGGTTCTACAGTCAAAAATTTATGAATAATCGTGCTTTTGACGATTGGGTAAACAATATAGAAAAACGTCCAGCCCTTGCTGTGATTTTTGCGAGTTTATGGGTATTCGTCGTTGGATGGATAGCCTTTTTGTGGAATTTGGGTGCTGTTGGGTTGGTAGATGAGACCGAGCCTTTATTTGCAGAAGCATCACGACAAATGCTTGTTACAGGTGATTGGATTACCCCTTACTTTAACGGTGAAACTCGCTTTGACAAACCCGCTCTTATTTACTGGTGTCAGGCAATTGCGTATAAAATTGTTGGGGTAAACGAGTCAGCAGTGCGTCTCCCTTCTGCGCTTGCGGCTATTGCTATAATGGGTTTAGCTTTTTACACCGTATCCTGGCATCTAAAAAAACAAGACTACTTAGAAAATGTCTCTCGTCCAACTCGACGTTGGCTAACCGCAGCTTTGGCAACTGGTCTAATAGGACTAAGCCCGGAAATGATTGTTTGGGGGAGAACAGGTGTTTCCGATATGTTGCTTACAGGTTGTATCGCATTATCACTGTTATGCTTTTTTATGGCTTACGCGCAGCCAGAGAAAGCAAAAGTACAAACCAAATGGTATGTAGCGAGTTACATACTAATGGGTGCTGGAATTCTCACAAAAGGCCCAGTAGGAATTGTTTTACCGGGTTTAATTATCCTTTCATTTGTTTTTTATCTAGGTAATTGGCGAGAAGTTTTGCGGGAAATGCGTCCTATTTTAGGTGCTTTTATTGTTTTAGCAATATCAGTACCCTGGTATGTATTAGTGACTCTCAGAAATGGTGAAGCTTTTATTAACTCATTTTTTGGCTACCACAACTTTGAGCGCTTTACAGAAGTTGTCAACGGTCACTCAGCACCTTGGTATTTTTACTTTTTAGTTGTACTAGCATTATTCGCTCCGTACTCTATATATTTGCCAACTGCAATGGTATCTCTAAAATTTTGGCAGCGAAATCATTGGCGTTCTCAACAACGTTGGCAACAACTAGGTTTATTTGCATTTATTTGGTTTACTGCTATTTTCACGTTTTTCACCATATCTGTCACCAAACTCCCCAGCTACGTTTTACCTCTAATGCCTGCAGCAGCTATTTTAGTAGCCCTATTTTTCCATAACACAGCCACTTTTTCCAATTCGCAATACGCAATTCCCAATTCGCAATTATCTTCATCCTCACTTCCCACTCCCCACTCCCCACTTCCCACTCCCCACTCCCCACTCCGAACTCCCCTCTTATACTGGACTGGCTGGGCGAATGTAATGTTCTTTTCAGCACTGGCTATAACTATTTTATACTTACCCAAGCTTTTGGGTCCAGACGAAGCCTCACCTAATTTCGCAGCAAAACTAGACCAGTCGTATTTAACTGAAGCTGGGGCTGTGATTTTCCTGGTAGGAGCCGTAATTATGGCGATTCTATTACTACGTCGTCGTCGTTGGCACTTACTAATTGACGTAAATTTACTGACGCTTGTAATCCTCATCGTCATCACTTTCATGCCAACTTATCTATTAATGGACCAGGAACGTCAGTTACCCCTGAGACAATTGTCTGCTATAGCGCGGGAACAACGAAAACCAGGGGAAGAATTAATTATGGTTGGATTCAAAAAACCAAGTGTTACTTTTTACACTCAAGATGTTGTAAATTACCAACGGTCAGTGGAAACTGCGAAACCTTACATTCAGAGCCAAATTGACAAAAAAGTACAACCTGCTTCAGCATTAGTTTTGTCTTTCCCAGCAGAAATAAAACAACTGAGCTTACAACGACCCAAATATGAAAATTTAGGCATCAAAGGAGCTTACCAACTGGTGAGATTACCGCTGAAAAATTAATGGGGATTGGGAGTAGGGAGTGGGGAGTGGGGAGTGGGGAGTGGGGAGTGGGGAGTGGGGAATTGCGAATTGCGAATTGCGAATTGCGAATTGTTCCCCACTTCCTCAAATTTTCGGAAGAGCATAGTTGATATGATTTAACAATTCTTCCATTGATATAGAACGTGGCAAAACTTCGGTTGCGTAGGTATGAACAACTTTTTGCACTGATTCCAATGTGGTTTTTCGCTTGACGATATGGGTTTGGGAGTTGCTTGGCTGCTCCAGTACCAAAATTGGTGGTAATTCAAATGGTAATTCTCCCAATTTTGTTAGTGCTGCTAAGACTTGCTCTTCGACCTGGGATTCTTCTAAACAAATTAGTATCAGGTCTACGCTTTGATGGCGAATTTGTTGTAGCATTTCTGTCCAGGTGCGAGGCATTGCTGCTTTTAAACCTGCTGTTTGTAAATATTGCAGCAATGCTTGAAACCATTCTGAACCTCTTGCTATGCTTTGAGGTTTTCTACCTTGGGTAAATCCAGCATTTTTGTTTTCTGTAAAACTACTGGTAACAAGAGATGTTTCTACTACGTCTTTTTGAGTATTTGTGCGTTTAGTTCCTGGTAAATCTGGCAGTATTGCTAAATCTACAACTAGGATGCTGGGGGGACAACACATACCTGCTGCAATTTGCAGGACTGAGAGCAAAGCGTCTTTGTCACCCGAACCTTTGCCTTCCTCTACAGTTACCGGTGTTAAACAAGGAAACACTGTTAATCCTGGTACTTGAGATGCTGATTGGGTAGTCTCTACATCGCAAGTCACTAATGGTATAGATGCTAGACGACGTTGTTGACTGAGTTTTTTCAGATAATTTGAACTGGCTTTGACTTCTGGGTCAAGTAACAGTACATCAAATTGCCAAACTCGCGCTAGTAAGTCTGCCTGTTCTAAATTATCAACTTCTACTACTCTATGGTCTCTAAGCAAATGATATGAGCGAAAAGTTTCTAGTAAAGGATTAACTATTCTCAATATTCTTAGGGGATTTTGACGCTGAATCCTTTCATTATGGGTTTTAGAACTTTGTCCGGTTTCGGTTGTAGTGCATAAATTTTCCAACAGTGGTACAAGGGTTTGATGTTGTACTGGTAGGGGGATAAAACCATCGGCACGATTACTAAAGGCTTGTTGTTTTTCAGCTGCTGTTGCTGTTATCACTACTGGAATGTGACGACAAGAAGCGTCTGATTTTAATAAAGTCAGCACGTCCCAACCCGATAACAATGGTAATAAGGGGTTGAGAAATATGGCTTTAGGTTGTAATCGTCGAGCTTTTTCCACCGCTTCACAGCCTGAACGCGCAATTACCACCCGGTAACCCAATCCAGTTAAATGCTCGGTCAAGTCTTCGATGTATCTAGCTACTGCTTCGACTACTAATACTAAGCGATGGCTGGAATTCGGGATAGCAGAAGCAGAGGAGGAGAGAGGGAGAGAGGGGGAGGAGGAAGTAGTTTTGTTGCTTTTCTGTGAAATTCGCGTATATTTTGAACTATTTTCTTCATGTGCTTCTTGTCCTAATCTCCCAGTTTCTTGTGGTGGACAGGGAGGAAGCAACAGGGTAAATTGACTGCCTTTATGTTCGCTTGATAAAAAGCTGACATCACCCCCGTGCAAACGTGCCAAAGCTCTTGTTAACACAAGTCCCAAGCCAGTACCTTCATACTGACGAGTTAGAGGATTTTCCAGCTGTTGGAATTTTTGGAAGATTAAATGCTGTTGGTGTTCGGGAATGCCTATACCTGTATCCCATATTGTAAAGGCAACCCAACCTTCCCAATGACTAACCCGAAGTCCTATTTCCCCTTCGGTTTCGGTGAATTTAAAAGCATTAGACAACAGGTGTACTAGCATCTGTCGCAAACGTAAATCATCCGCGACTATTTCTTCTAAACCTGGTTCTATTTCTATATTTAACTTATGTTCCGTACGAGAATTTTCGCTTTTATTGTGGGTTGCAACGTTTACCCTTTTGGTTTCTGTGTGAATTAATTTTGCTTCTGCTATTGCACGGTCACATACGGGACGAATTTTGACTGGAGATAATGTTAATTCCATTTGTCCCGTCTCCATGCGAGTCAAATCCAAAATGTCGTTAACCACACTCATCAAGTGACGTCCGCTTTGATGTATTAATCCGGCATAACGCGCTTGACGCTCGTTGAGTTCTCCTAATTGTCGGTCAACAAGTAGACGTGATAAACCAAGAACAGCAGTTAAGGGGGTCTTAAGTTCGTGACTAATACAGGCTAAAAATTCATCTTTTAAGCGATTGAGTTGCATCAAATCGGCATTTTTTGCAGCTAATTCTTTACATAATTGTTGCTGTTCAGTTACATCGGTTGCTAATACTAACCATAAATCTTTGTTGTCACATTTATTTGTATTAGATGCAGTATTGTTGGAAATAATATTAACTTCTTCGTTTTGACTGTCTAAAGGAATTTTGGCAAATTGCCAAATTCGTTCCTGACCATTTTGCACTTCTACAACGCAAGTGCAATTACCGCTCTGACTATCTAAAAAGCAATAATTTGCTGACACAACCGTCAATGGCTCTTGCTCTACAGGATGTTGTGGATTTTGTGGATTTTGAGTGTCTAATTTTGTTGCTTTTCCCCTTTTGGAAGCACTGGGACGTTTTGCAGTTTGAGAACTTGAAGATAAATTATCAAATGTTGAGCGATTATCGCAGAGGAGGCTATCGACAACTGTTGCATTCGTTTCGTATTCGCTGTTTTGTGGCTTTGTAGTTGCCAAATTTGTAGTTGCCAGAATTGTTTCTACCTGATGACGTACCCCATCAGGGTCTTTTAGAGTTCCTAGTTGTTCCCACCATGCAGGGTTGTGGCTGAGGACTTCACCACTTCCGGTTTGTAACATCAAAGGCCAAGGTAGCCGCTCTAATAATTGTACTAATGGTTTGCATTTAGTAAATTGTTCTTGAGAACCTTCTACAACAGTGACTTCTGCTTGCGTCTTCTTTTTAGAGCTACTTTTTGATGATTTTGCTGAACTTGCTTGATACTGCATGAAGCTTTGCAATAATCGCGAACAATCCACCAAACCTAAATATTTGCCATCTGTGTCAACAACTGCAAAATTTAAATTATTATTGTTTTGTTTATCGATAGAACCTAAAAACAAGCGAAATTCTTCAACACTCGTCCCAACTGGGAGTGTTCGTATTGGTTCAACTAAGCCTTGACCCCATTCATTTAGAGGCTGCTCTAAGTATAAATTCCATGAAGAATAAATCTCCCCACTTGATGTTGAAAGCAACTGGGGGATGGTACGAGCAGAGTACAGTAAACCTTTTGGACATTGCTGCTCGTCTACTATTACTACGCTCGCACACTGTTGGTGCAAGAAAATGTCCAGCACAATTTTTAGCGAAGCTGTCTCTAGACAACTGGGGGTGCTGACAATAAAATCAGATAAGCGAGACTTAAGCATTGACATAAAGTAATGGGGTCATTCTTCTTTCAGGAGCAGCCTTTAATCTGTTGGGTAAAACAGATACGGAATGCTGGTGGATAATGTTCCCCCTGGGACTAAATCTGAACAACTAGATGTTAATGGGGGCAATAACTTCTATAAAATCTACGTTTCCCGTCTGAATTAGACGTAAATTATCTTTTTGATGAACAAGGGCTTCTGTGGTAAAAACCTGCAACTCGTCAAATTTACTAATCTACAGCGCATCTAGCCTGCGGAGCTTTAGCCGTAGATGCATCTTTAACACTACATTCGCGGTCTAAATCATCCTCGTTGATACCAAATGGCTACAACAATTATGGCTCTAAATACTCGCATTTGAACCTTTAGGAATTATAATGATTTACAAGGTCATAAAGCTTTAACTTCGTTTAAGTATCTTAATTAAGGAGTAAATTATAGAAATATATATTAAAAAAAATTGCGATAGACAGCACTACTCATTGCTATCAATCAATAGCATAATGCAGCTTACTAACTGTTGCACTGATTACTTTATTTACAGACTTAGTTCCTGGTAGATGATTCCGTTAAGTTCAATTCTCAACCGATAAGCACCAATACCTAATTGCCAGAATCTACGCTTAGGTAGCAAATATTTTTATACAGATAATATTTGTTAAAGTTTTTATATATTTCAAGTTACTTTTTCTTCAAAAGTACAGCCAATCGCCAGAGCGGCTTTTTGAAATAAATTGAAACAGGACTACAAAGTATTATGAAGTTATAAAAATAAATTAGTATACCCATTATTGTTATGGTACTATCTATTCCCATTTTCCATAAACAATTTAAACCTTTTTTCCAATTTCCTACTGACCTCGCTAACAAACAATGACCATTGAGAAAAATAACCGAAATGATTAGAAAAAAACATATATGTTTGAAAATCAATTCTGAAATATATCCTGAAACAGACCCCTCGGATTAATTAAGACAGGAAAATGTAATTATTTACAAACTGTTCAGTAAGGAATAAAGAGGTGAAACTGCTTGAGGTGAATATAACAAACGACTACTCTAATACTTTTGAGCCGATGACGCCAGACGAACAAAAGTCATTGTTAAGGCAGTTAAAGTTACAATACATAGAAATTATTATAAGTTACTTTACTACAGACCCCACAGTAAAGGAAAAAATCGATAAATTTATCAAGACTGCCTTTTATGCTAATATTCCAGTGCCTAAAATAATAGAAATTCATATGGAGGTCATAGCAGAATTTGCCAAACAGCTAAAATTGGAAGGACGGAATGATGACATATTGCTGGATTATCGCCTTACATTGATTGATATTCTGGCGCATTTATGCGAAGTTTATCGAAGTGCAATTAGCAAATAGCTTTGCTTCAGGCGCTTTGTGAAGTCAATCTTTGATGGGCATCACTGTACTTAATTTAACCATCAAAGTTCCTGTGGCATGAACAAACCTCAAAAAACTTACATCCTGAAGCTTTATGTAGCGGGGAATACACACAATTCGGTACGAGCCTTAAAAACACTGAAAAACATTTTAGAACAAGAGTTTAAAGGTGTCTATGCTTTGAAAGTGATAGATGTTCTGGAAAATCCCCAGTTAGCAGAAGAGGACAAAATTTTGGCGACACCAACATTATCCAAGATTTTGCCACCACCAGTGCGAAAAATAATTGGTGATTTATCGGACAGAGAGCGAGTCTTGATAGGATTGGATTTGCTGTACGAAGAATTAAGTGAGGAAGATGAACAGGTTGAGGAGTAAAATAATTAGACATGAAAACAAACTTAAAAAATAATTAAACTGGGTGAAAAACCCAATTGTAAAAAAGTAAGCAATGAATCTAAACGACCAGCCAGAGCAAAGTAATACACCGTCAGTTGGGGGTGTGGAGAAAATCCGCACCATGATAGAAGGGTTTGACGATATCAGTCATGGCGGAATACCGATAAGTAGAACAACTTTAATAAGTGGTACCTCTGGAACTGGCAAAACATTATTTTCGCTACAGTTTCTTTACAATGGTATCACCTACTTTGAGGAGCGTGGGGTATTTGTTACTTTTGAAGAATCACCAAGTGACATAATTAAAAATGCGGGAATTTTTGGTTGGGATTTACAACGACTCATCGACGAAGGTAAATTATTTATTCTCGATGCTTCCCCTGACCCAGAAGGTCAAGATATTGTTGGCAATTTTGATTTATCAGCCTTGATAGAACGTTTGCAATATGCAATTCGTAAATATCAAGCGAAAAGAGTAGCAATAGACTCAGTAACGGCTGTATTCCAACAATATGAAGCGATGGGAGTTGTACGTCGGGAGATTTTCCGTCTAGTAGCACGTTTAAAATTATTAAATGTAACTACCGTAATTACAACTGAACGTAGCGAAGAATATGGGCCTGTGGCTTCATTTGGTGTTGAAGAATTTGTCTCCGATAACGTGGTAATTGTGCGAAATGTTTTGGAAGGAGAACGACGACGTCGAACTATAGAAATTCTCAAGTTACGCGGTACAACTCACATGAAAGGTGAGTATCCTTTCACAATTACTAATGACGGAATTAATATTTTCCCCTTGGGAGCAATGCGCTTAACGCAAAGGTCTTCCAACGTGCGGGTTTCATCTGGAGTCGCAACTTTAGATGAAATGTGTGGGGGTGGTTTTTTTAAAGATTCTATTATTTTAGCAACCGGAGCGACGGGTACTGGTAAAACGCTACTGGTCAGTACATTTTTGGAAACTGGTTGCAAACAAGGGGAGCGGTCGATACTATTTGCTTACGAAGAATCTCGCGCTCAATTGTCTCGCAACGCTTTTTCTTGGGGTATTGATTTTGAGGATTTAGAGCGTCAAGGATTGCTGAAAATTATTTGTACCTATCCAGAATCCACTGGTTTGGAAGACCACTTGCAAATAATTAAATCACAAATTGCCCATTTTAAACCCTCGCGTATTGCAATAGATTCATTGTCTGCTTTAGCCAGAGGTGTGAGCAACAATGCTTTTCGTCAGTTCGTTATTGGTGTTACTGGTTACGCTAAGCAAGAAGAAATAACAGGCTTTTTTACCAACACCACTGACCAATTTATGGGTTCTCATTCGATTACTGATTCCCATATATCTACAATTACTGATACCATTTTAATGTTACAATACGTAGAAATTCGTGGAGAAATGTCAAGAGCAATCAATGTATTTAAAATGCGTGGTTCTTGGCACGATAAAGGCATCCGCGAATACAATATTACTGCCGATGGACCAGACATTAAAGATTCTTTCCGAAATTACGAAAGAATCATCAGTGGTGCTCCTAGCCGTGTGAGTATTGATGAAAAAGCTGAATTGTCTAGGATTGTGAGGAGTTTCCAGGATGGCCCCAGTTCTGAACCATAACATAACTTTAACTAAACCCTAAAATAATTACTAAAATGTAAGCAAAGATTTTTTTGTTAAACTTATCATCGTGATATAGTTTGTGGAGAAAATCAGGTTTTCTGCCGCTATTATATTGTTGTGTGTGAGGGGACGCGGTGAAAGGACAACACTTATTTTATAGTTTCTTGCCAGGTGTAACGGCTGCAGTACTAACCACCCAAACAGGTTTAGCTACGACCGTCAGATTAAGCTTACAGACACCTGTTGTTAGTGAAAATGGTAGTAATACCTACGGTCAAAACTTAGCTGTTGATGTACCAACGGATTTACGTTGGCAGCGAAAATCTACTATACCCATTAGTAAGGGTATAGCAGCTCTGGATAGTTTGACCGAATTACAATCACAAATACAGTCACAAATTACAAGTGATATCAAAGTTACAGTTATTAACAACACAGGTATATCTTTGGCACAGGTATCTCCTAGTTCATCAAATTCTGTTAATTCGACACTAAACTCAACGCTAAACAATGTACTAAGAACTTCTAGAGCAAACCCGAACTTACCTCCTTCTGGAGATAAGGGTAATAATATTTACGAGAATAATAATTATCAAAAACAAAGTGAATTAATAAATACTCTCAAACGCCAGAGAAATGTAGTTATTTCTACATCTAACTCATCACCTGCAGTTGAGCAGAAAAAGACTCAATCAGCAGTTGTAAACGAGTTAGCGGGACAAGAGAAAAAGCCTGTAACCGTATTACCCACTCTTTCCCAAATCTCTGGGAAAGTAAACGCTGCTGCTGCAACATTGTTACCGGGGAATGCTTCTTGTTTGCCCAATTGTCCGCAAGCAAATACGCAAATAACCAAGCAAGCAAGTATTCGGGAAGTGCTATTTTTGGCACAGCGTACACCTCCAACGCCAACGAATCCAACGCCAACAGCACCTGCTGCGACACCTGCAAATCCTGTTCCTGTAGCTCCTCGTGAAGTTCAACGTCCACCAGCACCAGCGGAACTTCCTAACTATTTGAATTCCAACCCAAATCCTCTACAGTTTCCCACTACACCCCAGGAAGTCCAGATAACGGGAACTCAGCCCCTGACTTTAGCACAGGTTATAGAACTAGCACGGCGTAACAATAAGACACTGCAATCCTCGTTGTTAGTGTTAGAAGCTAATCAAGCGAGTTTGAGAGCCGCGCAAGCTTCTTTGTTGCCTACCCTTGGTATTAGCAGTTCTCTTGCCCGCGGAGGGGCTGCCAACATAATAGGTGATACAAGACCGAGAACAGACACTACAAATTTTAGTGCGGGTTTAGAATTGGGATACACTCTATTCACTTCTGGTTCACGAACAGCGCAAATTCGCGCATCTGAAGAGCGTGTACGCAGACAAGAATTAGAAGTGGAACGTCAGTCTGAGGAAGTTCGCTTGAATGTGACCCGGGCATACTATGTACTGCAACAAGCAGATGAAAATGTACGTATTAATGGTTCTGCGGTGGAAAATGCTCGAGCGAGTTTGAGAGATGCAGAAGCTTTAGAACGAGCGGGTGTGGGTACGCGCTTCGATGTACTGACTTCTCAGGTTAATTTGGCCCAAGCTCTAACAAGGTTGACACAAGCGAGGGCACAGCAACAGACAAATGGTCGCCAGTTGGCAAGTCTGTTAAGCGTGCCACAAATAGTTAATATTGTTGCTGCAGACCCTGTAAGAGTCGCAGGTCTTTGGAACCAAACACTGGAACAAAGTATTGTCCTAGCCTTCAAAAATCGTCCTGAATTACAGCAAGACCTGATAGACCGTAATATCAGCGAACAAGAACGACGACAAATACTTGCCCAAGGGGGACCACAAATTGCTTTAAGCGGTAGCTATAATCTGGGAGATACGTTTGACGACACCAGAAGAGCTGCTGATGATTATAGAGTAGTCGTCACAGCCAGTTTGAGTTTGTACGATGGGGGAGCTAGAAGAGCAAATGCGGCTGCACAAAAAGCTAATATTGCAGCCGCAGAAGTTCAATTTAGTCAAAGACGTGACTCAATTCGCTTTGAGGTTGAACAAGCATTTTTTGAATTGCAGTCAAATTTTCAAAACATTCAAACAGCAGAAGCCGCTTTAGTACAAGCTAGAGATGCTTTGCGTTTAGCTCGTTTGCGTTTTCAAGCAGGAGTTGGGACTCAAACTGACGTAATTCGCTCGGAAAATGACCTGACACAACAGGAAGGAAATCGGGTCAATGCGATTATTCAATACAACACCTCTTTAGCTCAGTTGCAACGTGCGGTTACTTCCCGACAAGCGCGGTAAATGTTGACGGTTGACGGTTGACGGTTGACAATTGACGGTTGGCTGTTAATGGTTGACAGTCAACTATTTCATCTGCTAGAGGTAAAATTAAAATAAGATAACAAATAAGGCTACTAATCGAATTTAGTAGCAAAATCTGTCACTAATTAACATGAATCTGTTAATAACAAAGAAATATTAATGACTACCGTTACACTGAGAGAAATTGCCCAGTTTCGTTCCCAATTAGCAGAAGACCCCGCAGCGATGGAAGCTTTAGACCTGATTGAGGACTGCGAAGGAGATTTAGAAGATGCAGCAATGTCGCTAGCGATTAAAGCAGGACAAGAACCACAAAGAGCTAATTCTGAGTGGTTGGATGCTTTAGCTAAAAAATGGCGTGCTACTATTTGTCAATCGGAATTTCGCGAAGATTTGCTAAATGGTTCGGTAACAAAAATGATGGAACACCTACAAACAGTTTCTTCCTTTCCCAAAATTTTGGCGACTCCTGTTTTGATGTATGTTCTTAAGCAAGGTGTGGGTAATTTTTGCGAACCTCTAGACAAATTTTCTCCCTAAGGTTATTTCGGGCTAGTAAGTTCAAAACCCCATATCACTGGTACGCTGGTAAATAGAGCATTTAATTAGCAAAAATCTAAACAATTTTTTACATCAATGAATTACCTTGTTGCTGTATTACCAGACCGTATTCAAGTAGAAGAAGCTTATTTAGCTTTAGAAAAAGAAGGGATTAAAAGTACCATTTTAGGTAGGGGTTATAAAACTGCTGATGAGTTTGGTCTAATTGACCCTAACGAACAAGCGAAAAAGCAAGTAAAGCTGATGGCAATTTGGCTAGTGCCGTTTGGATTTTTTGCTGGGTTTACTTTTAGCTTTATTACTGGTTTAGATACTTTCGCTTGGGCTGGTGAAATTGGTAACCACGTTGTCGGTGGAATACTAGGTGCAGGTAGCGGTGCTTTGGGTAGCATAGTCGTTGGAGGAGGAGTTGGTTTAATTTTCGGGGGTGGTGATGCTTTACCTTATCGCAACCGCTTAAATGCGGGTAAATATTTAATTGTGGTTCAAGCTTCAGAAGGTATAGTTCGCAAAGCAACAACTGTTTTACGTCGCTTTGACCCAGAAAATATCCAAGGTTATTCTGATATGAGTGCGTAGATGGGGAGTGGGGAGTAGGGAAATTCACAATTACCAATTACCAATTACCAATTACCAATTACCAATTACCAACTACCAATTACCAATTACCAATTACCAATTACCAATTACCAATTACCAATTACCAATTACCAATTACCAATTACCAATTACCAATTACCAATTACCAATTAAAAAATGCTGCCACGAGAAGAACTTTTAAAGGGTGTTGAAAATCGAGATAGTGTTGCTCGCGTAATTGATTTAGCTGAACAAGCTATCAAAACTTGGGAGGTTGTTTTCACTGATTTTTTCTCTCCACCTGAGTTAGCTGAAATTCAACGAGTGTTTGGAAAGTTAACCGAAGTGCAAATTTTGGCTTCGGGTGGATATCCCCAAGCTGAACGTCAAAGGATTGCGATTACTCGTAGCGAACTTCCTTTAGATGTATCTCAAGTTTCTGTTGCTTTAGTTGATATCGCTGGAAATTTTTTGTTTGATACCGCATCCCATCGCGATTTTTTGGGTGCGATGTTGGGGACGGGTATTGTCCGTGAAAAAACTGGCGATATTATTGTACTGGGGGAACGAGGAGCACAGGCTATTGTTGTGCCTGAGTTAGTAGATTTTTTGCAAATGAGTCTCAAGCAGGTGCGTTCAGTTTCTGTACAAACTCGACCTGTTGATTTTAGTGAGTTAAAAGTTAGGGAACCGAAGAAAAAAGAATTAACTACTGTGGAAGCTTCTTTAAGATTGGATGCTGTTGCTTCTGCTGGGTTTGGGATGTCCCGTAGTAAAATGGTTGATTTTATTGAGGGGGGTGATGTGCGCGTTAATTGGAAGGATGTTTCTCAAGCAAGCGCTCAAGTGAAAAGCGGGGATTTAATTGCGATTCGTGGGAAGGGTCGTTTGGAAGTTGGAGATATTGCTGTGACTAAGAAAGATAGGTATCGTATACAGCTTACGCGCTATATGTAATGTGTTGACGGTTGACTGTTAACTCTTAAATTGTTTTTCTAACATAGTTACTAGAGTTTGTCGCGGAGCTAACTTGGATAATTGGGGTATTAATTTACTAACAAATCCACCGCTAACAACTAATGATTCGCCTTTTTCTAAAGCTACAAGTGCATCTTTTACTACTTCTTCGGGACTTGTAATTTTTTGTGTTTTAGCTGCCATTGTTGGGGGGAATTTGGCTTCTGTGAAAAAGCTTGTTTCGGTGGGACCAGGACAAACACAAAGCACGCGCACACCATAGCTGCGATTTTCTGCCCAAAGTGATTGACTAAAGCTGAGGATAAAGGCTTTGCTCGCAGCGTAAACTGATAGGTAAGGTATTGGTTGAAATCCGGCAATAGAAGACACGTTAATTATACTACCGGAACGCTTTTGCTGCATTAATGGTAAAAATTTGTGGGTTAAATCTACTAATGCTATTATATTTAGTTGAATCATTTTGATTTGCCTTTCTCCATCGCGTTCGGCAAATTCTCCGTAGTCTCCAAAGCCAGCATTGTTGATTAATAAGTCTATTGTTAATTCTTTATTTTTAACTATATCAAATACTTCATTCGTCGCACCTGGCAATGAAAGGTCTTTGACTATAATATCTACCTGAATTTGATATTTTTCTTTTAATTGTTTAGCTAGTTGATTCAGTTTTTCCTCGGAGCGAGCAATTAAAACCAGATTTGTTTTACGTTCTGCAAGTTCTTCTGCAAAAGCTTTACCAATTCCACCGGAGGCTCCTGTAATTAAAGCTGTTGACATACTTTGTTTTACGGTATTTTATTCTGTTTACAAATTGTAACCACTGTTGGCATCGATTGTAACTATCTTCTGTCATATACCTGGATGGGTAATAGAATTTCGTAATCCCAATCGACATGTAGAGACCGAATTAATTCGGTCTCTACAATTTTTGGTGTCATATTGGGATGGATAATTATAATTATCAGTAACAATTGTATTTTTTAGTATCAGTATGGGAACACTAGGTTAGAAGTGACTGGTGTGTGTTTGTATGTATCGTCTCAACAAGCGAGCTTACGAAATATTATGCGCTGAGATTCAAGTTTGTGCTGGAAGCGACCAGATAGGTAAAGCTGAGAAGCAAATTGTCATTAAGCGTTTGGAAAAAATACGTTTGGAACAAGGTTCTCCTGCAACTTTGGATGAACTACGAGATGCTGTGATTGATGTGTATCCGCAGTTTAATGAGAAAGTTCTAAGGCTTGCTGCTTCTTCTAATCAGCCACCGAGTGCTTTTAGTAAAGCATTGGGTCAAATCACATGGACTGCTATATTTTTATCTATTCCGGTAGCATTAGTCTGGTTTGTAAATTTGCCTTTCCCTATGATTCGTAAACCAGTAGCAGAAAAAGCTCCTATTCTGCTTTTACCTAGTTTTCTGGCTATGGACCGTGGTTATCGTGGTGCAATTAGCTCTTTGGAACAAGCTGAACAGTTAATTAATAAAGCTACTAGCCCGAATGACATTGAATTGGGGGCAAAAAAAGCTGAAGAAGCCCAAAAACATTTAGATAATCTGCCTGTTTGGTTTTTGGGGTATTACCGATACTTTTTCGTTAACATTTCCCAACACCTGTTAACAAATACATAAGCTAAGATTTTCTCTTAGCCAAGGCGTATCAACCATTGCACGAAGGAAAATCCCTCGCGCACCGTTTAAATCTCTATCCATAACTTGACCAGTGGATGGAGATTTTATTACTTTAGACCCGCCAAGATTTTTAACTATTTCTCCTGTCCAGCTAACTGTTTTTGAAGTGTATGCTTCGTTAACATCTAAAACTACTTTGTTATATTGAAAAGCTTTATGCTTGATAAACTTTTTAAACTGATAGTGAGAGAGTGTTAACATTTGACGTACAGACTTTGACCTAATTCTTCTTTTTCCTTTTTTAGCCATTTGAGATGTTTCAAATGTGGGAAGCAAAATTACATCAAAATTATCTATCAAAAACTTAGCTGCTTTTTTGTGTAATTCGTCAACAAGATTTTTTATCTTAGCTCGTAAACGACTTGCTGCTTTTTTAAGTCTTCTTTTTTGCTGTCCTTTACATTTAGTAATTCCACTAACTAACTCATCTAACTTAAAACAAAACTTTTGAATTTTTAAATTAGCAGTTTTACCTAACCAGCCAAAAGAATCTTCTGAGAAAAAAGTTAAAAATGTTCGGATGCCTGGGTCTAAAGCCACAACACGTCCTTTGTTCTCAGACTGATGTTGTGGATTATCAATTGAAACAACTAAATAATAGTCGTTGTAAATGCACACCAAACGACAATCGCCATACTCTTTTGGTAACTTTTCACAAAACTTAGTTTCACCTAAAATTGTGTGATAAATACCTTTTTGTGTAACTGCGGATTGAGGAATATAGCAAGATTGAGACGTGTCTTTTTTAGACCTAAATTTACATCTACTAATCTTACCAGTAGTTTTAAATCCTTTCTTAGCTTTGCTGACAGCCTAAACTAAACTCAAAGCTTACAAGCGAGATTTTGAGAATGCACGAATCGGCACGTTTATTGCTGCTGCTGCTGAATTTGATTTAGAAGCTGAGAAAGTTAAACAAAAACAACCTCAAGCAGCATCGGAGTTATGGGAGCAAGCAATTAGCCGTCTGAATAAAATTCCCCAAGAAAATCCTCGTTACCTGGAAGCACAAAGGTTACTCGCAGCTTATCAAGTCAAAGTGAAAACTGTCATTGACCGTTATTTAAAACCTATGTAAACCTATGAAAGGCGCTTTCCAGGGCTAAATACAAGGTTAACTCATACGGTGTAAGTTTTGATTTACTCATCGTGTGTAAGGTAGCTCTAGCTACTTAAAGCCTAATACTCGGTACTCAGTCCCACCGGGACTGACTCAGCATTAGGCATAATAACACATGCCCAGTTAGGGCTATAAACAGTTTTATAGAACGACGAGCGCACTATATATTGTCCACCGACTTTCAACTGGCTATTCAATTTTGACAACCGCTTCCACGGGTGTCTTCTATCATTCACTGACAAAAGAGCCACGATGGCAGCGGGTAGACGTTCGCTCTTGTTCATTCCACGGCGACCGATAGCAATCGCAGCAGCGACGCCGCTATTAATACCATATCGTCGCATAAATTTCGTCATTCCCAACAGGCTTGTATACTGTGGATTCACCCCAAAAGTTGACACACCTCTGTTGGTCGCTATCGAATTTAAAATTTGAAAAAATTTGCTATAAGCCCAACCTGAAAGCATTCGATTATATTTTTGATTACCAGATTCGCGCATACGCAACTTTTTTGAGGCAAAATCGATTTTTTCATGGACTATTGGTTTACCAGTTTTAAGAGATAATTTCACTAAAAACAGTGCCACAGTTTGTAATTGATTTTCCATTTTATTTTTAGGTAATCCAATTTGTAATGAAAGGCTCCCCCATTTGATTGCATTGCCATTAGGGTCAATTTCTGCCCAATCGATACTACTAGGATTTATATCAAGTGAAATAACTCCATTATTATGATTATTAGATGAGGGTGTGACTGTCAAAGGCTGAAATTGAATACAAGCTTTCCAGAAACCATCTTTTTTGTAGAAGCTCCAAGTTTTGGCTCCATGTTCAGGTAATCTATTAATGTTTCTGTCAAAGCTGCCTAATTGAACACTAACATATTCCCCATAAGTCTTGGATAAGCAGTAAGGTACTCTAATAGTCAGATTACTGCCATCCCATTGGGCGACTTGATTGCCAAATGATTCGTCTTTACTTCCAACAAAAAATACTTTATTATGTGGAACTTTTACTCTCAATGGAGTTATCTTTAACTTTTCTATATCTGACGACAATGAAGCTATGTAACGTTTTTTGTTGTGAACTAGAAAACGCAAGTGATTTAAATTTGTATTTTTATATTTGAGGGAGCAAGCCAGTGGCATTCTGCAACCAGTCTTAGAATCCTTCCAAATTAATATCTTTTTACCCTTTACGAGTTTAGATTTGGCGTAAAATTTGTTTACTTCTTTAATCAGTTTGGTTTTCTTTGCCAACCACTTTTTAGCTGATTTCAGCTTCTGAGATAGAGTTTTTATATGTTCTTCCCTACATGATTCTGCATTTTTTACCATACCGATAGCATCACTGATAATACTATTTGCATGACGTTTATTTATTTGATACTGATGCTGCAAATAAGTATTCCATTCTGACTTATTAAAGTCAGTGAAAGTTAACCACTTTTTGATTGACGGGCAGTACAAACCTTTGCACCAAATTATATGATTCACCGTTTCACAAACAATTTTTCTATATATGGCTGCATATTCAGTCAGAAATGACTCGAAGTTAGTCATCCCCAAAGCATTCATATCTGATAATGGTGTTGATAATCCGACAACATAGGACAAAATAGATTTTGATGATTTTGACATTGCTCGACCTCAATGTTTGAAAAATGTTTTTCTCCATAATTATCTATCATGAAACAAAGCAGAAACCTCAATTTAATTTACTGAAATTTACATGAACATAGATGTTAGTTATGCATGTGCTTTCTAACACTTGTATTTGCTGCCAATCATCAATTATTCGGTATCTTGGTCAATATTTATACTGATGACTACTCAAAAACGAACCATTAATTATAAGAATAGTTAATTGAGTAATATGGAAAATAACGGGAGCAAATGTACAGATTTTTTGCACCGATTACGACTATCCAAGTATATTTATATCTACTTATAACCGTAAATAGTACAGAACAACCAGGGTGAAACAGCGGGTGGATGGTGTTTTCAACCGGGAGTACTAGATTTAAACCAAAAATCTCAAGGTAAAACCTAGTAATTTATAGGATTCAAGGTAACTGCTGATAACCCCCGTAGTGGTTCATATATAGAAGCTGCAAAACAGTTTGCCTTTGCTGCTGCGAAGAAATCTCAAAATCCACCCCATCCGGTTGCGAAGTGGGAGCAGATAGAAAAATTATGGCAAAAAGCTATCGACCATTTGGAAAATATTAAGGTGGACGAACCTAATTATGTGGAAGCGCAAAAGCTATCAGCACAGTATGTGACTAATTTAGGAATCGCAGAAACTCGACGGGAAGCAGAAAGACAAGCTGAAGAAATTCTCAAACAGGCAAAAGAAGAAACTCAACAGTTAATTAGCAACCCACCATCTGATACCCAGCAGTTAAGAGGTCAAATTCAGGGTATTGTTAATCAACTCAGAAGCGTCAAACCGGGTACGACTGCATATGCAGAAGCTCAGCAGTTGCTGGTTTCGGCACAAAATAGGTTGAAGCAGTAAGCTTTTATTTATAAATTCAAATTATTAAACTTTTCCTCCGTGAGGAGGAAGTTGCATTATTTTGAAAATCTGTGATATACTTGTCAAGTTAAATAAGGACGTATAGCTCAGTTGGTTAGAGTACGTCGTTGACATCGACGGGGTCACTGGTTCGAAT
Source organism: Scytonematopsis contorta HA4267-MV1 (assembly GCA_019359035.1). Classification (GTDB taxonomy): domain Bacteria; phylum Cyanobacteriota; class Cyanobacteriia; order Cyanobacteriales; family Nostocaceae; genus Scytonematopsis; species Scytonematopsis contorta. The sequence goes on from JAHHIC010000085.1 coordinate 110,804, forward strand.
CCAGTTACGTCCATTGTATTAAGCTAGGAATAAGCTCAATAATTAGGAGTAGCAGTCATGCTCTTAAGCGTTAAACGTATCGATGTCCCACCTGGACAACGTGTATTGCTGCGTGATGTTACCTGGCAAGAATTTGAAACGATTCTTGATGAACTTGGAGAACATCGAGTAGCACGGATTGCCTATGACAAAGGAATGTTGGAAATTATGGCGCCATTGCCAGAACATGAAGATAATAAAGAAATTATTAGTGATTTAGTAAAAGCACTCCTAGAAGAATTAGATATTGAATTTAGAAGTCTTGGTTCCACAACATTTAAAAAAGAGTCTATGGCTCAAGGTATAGAGCCAGACCAGTGCTTTTATATTAAAAATGAAAGTAAAATTCGCGGCAAAAAAAGACTAGATTTAAAACAAGACCCTCCACCAGATTTAGCATTAGAAATAGATGTTACATCACGAACCCATGCAAGTATTTATGAAGCATTAAAAGTTCCTGAGCTTTGGCGATTTGATAAAGATAAGCTGCAAATCAACTTGTTGCAAAATGGCTTATATGTGGAATCACAGCAAAGTTTAAACTTTCCAAACTTACCTTTAATTGAAATTATTCCTCAATATCTTGAACAAAGTAGAACTGTTGGTAGAAATGCTACGCTAAGAGCATTTCGTCGTTGGGTACAAGAGCAAATTCAATCGTAGGATATTGGGGTTATATTTGAAAATGCCCAGGTTAAATGGGTAACTTCGGAGGCAAAAGTTTTCAATAACCGCACGATTGTGAGTATCTTAAAGGGTGTTTATAAAGAAAACAGACTGCATCATTTATGCCACAAGCCAGGGAATAAATTAAGAGTCTAAAAGCTGAAGTCCTCGTCATAGGACTGAATAATACATCAAAAACAAATATTTTACAAAATGTAAGATACTACCAAAAATCTTATTTATTATTAGTCCTCTTTTAGAGGACTTTAGCTTTTAGACAGTGACTTTAGTCACTGCATCATTTATTCCCTGGCTACCTGGCTTGTTTAATTGACAAATAATTAGTTAATGTACCTTTTGCTTCATCACCTGCTTTTTGCCTTTGCCTCCACCCGTTATACTGCGAAAATACGCACCACCCACACCCACTAGAAACAGCACATATGCGACTGCTTGCACTAAATAAAGATGTTGGGTGTAGCCAAACAAAGATTTGAAAATAATTCCCGGAAATCCTTCATCTGGCAAAATTTTGTCCGTATTCCAAACTGCTGGACCCAAAATACAAGAATGAACTTTAGTAAATCTTTCGTAGTAGAAACAAATATCAGCGGAAGCACGGTTTGCCAAAGCGAGATTTGCGAAACCTTCGTCAAAGCGTTGTAATGCTGTCACCACTAAACCAGCGACAATAAGCACTAACAAAACACCCATGACCTGAAAAAACTGACGGATATTAATTTTAATACCCCATTTGAAAAGCATAACCCCAACTGCGGCTGATGCAGCTAACCCACCAAGAGCACCAATTGCAGGCATAAATCCAGATTGAAGATTAGAAGCAACGAAAAGAACAGCTTCAAAACCCTCCCGAAGAACAGCAATAAAAATTAAACTAAAAACGCCCCAACCAGCTTTAGCATCATTCGTTAGTGCTTCTGTAACAGCTCCTTCAACAGTAGCTCTCATAAATCTAGCTTGTTTGGTCATCCAAAGGAGCATCCAACTGAGCATTATAATTGCGATGACGCTAAATACTCCCTCCAAAAAAACTTCGGTCACAGATGCGTATTGTGGATTGGCTGCACTTAAGGCTTGAGTTGCCCAAGTTAACAATACGCCAACAAGGGCACTAGCTGCAATACCTACACCAATACCAGCATATACCCAAGGATTAAGTCGAGATTGTTTGGCACGCTTAAGTAAAGCTAAGACAATACCAACCACCAGAGCAGCTTCCACTCCTTCTCGAAGTGTAATAACAAAAACAGGTAAAGCAGTACTAAAGTTCATCGGTTGTTTGTTTATTATTTGTTGTTTGTTATTTGTTTACCAATAATGTAAAGACGTTACATGTAACGTCTCTACATTTTTAAACGGTGGGCTTTCCTGCTGCTTTTTGAGAGTCTTGCTCAATAGTTTTAACTAGCTTAGTGACCTCATCAGTAGTTTTAACTGGTTTTGCTGGAGCAATTGCAGTAGGCCAATTTTTTGTAAGTTCAGCCAAATTAGCTTGAATAGATTTATGCGCTTCTGGATTATCCTTAGCCATTTGTGCAGAAATCTCTTTGTACAATTCGTTAGCGTAAATGACAAAACCACGAGAATCTTGATACTCAATGATTGCGGATATTTTTCCATCTGCGACTGCTGCACCATACTCAGAATTAGCTGTATCTAGCAAACCATTAATTACCTGTAACACAAATGCTGGTTTTGAGCGTTGTTCTACTGGTAATGCAGTGATTGCTGTATCCACAGCTTTGATAGAATCTGTATAGTCTGTTTTTACTTTGGCATTCTTGGGATTAGATTTCACCAAATCTTGAAAACTGCTCAAAGTTGTCTTAAATTCTTTAACTTTGCGCTCGTTCAGTTGTTCTTCGACATCAACATAAATTTCTTCAACTGGATGTCCGATATGAGGTTCAGCTTGCTTTGGCTGATTTTGGTCTAATAATTCTTTTGCGACATAAAGATGTCCTTTCATTAACCCCAGCTTGGTCATGTAATCAACATCTTTTGCTTCACCAGCGAGTACAATTTCTTGAACAGTCACCATGTCTTTGATTTGAGCTAACTGTTCCTGAGTTATTACCTTTTTGGTCACTAACTCTTCAGTAGTTGCATATGGTCTATTAGCCTGAATCTTATTAGATAATGCTGGAATTCCTAGCTTAGCTTCTAATTTATCCAATTCCGATAAAATAGCGTTATTAATATTGATTTGTTTATTACCGTGACCGCTGTGACCACTACTATTGGGAGCCTGGGTTGTTTGAGCCGCTGGGTTAGCTGCTGGTGACGCAGGTGAAGTTTCTGCAGTTGGGGTAGTCTGATTACAGGAACTTAAGGAAACTACAGCACAAGCCGCAACAGCTAGGCATAAATAACGGAATTTTTTCATCTTTGCTCTGGGGGTATTTTATTTGTTATCAAGCACAGGACTGTAATTTGACAGCATGTCTTAGGTTTTGCTGTATTAATTTCGCATATAATGCTATTTATTATCAAGTAGCTACTTAAATCATCCTTAAAACTTAATAATTTCTCTCAATTTATTATCAGTAATATGTAGAGACGCGATTAGCTGTAGAGACGCGATTAGCTGTAGAGACCGTATTAATACGGTCTCTACCTAGGAACTTTTAGGTATATTTTGATTATCTTTCTCAGATATAACATCAAATTGACCCATGCATCCCTCTTCTGCTATCCAATCCTGATGGGGATGGAACATATATTTACCTGGATAGCGAAAGGCAAATTCTAAAATATGTCGTTCTGCGATACCCATAGTAATTACATCAGTTTTCTCGCTAGCAGCTAAACTCATGCCATAGCGATAGACATCAAAAAAATTGGCGTGCAAATGAAATGTTACAGCTGACTCGTATTCAATTAAATTGAGTACATACAAGCGAACTAACTGATTTTGGTAGATGCGAATGGGATTATCCATATAGTAATTAGGTAATCCGTTAAAAGCGTAGTATTCATTCCGCTTATCTTCGTTTACGTCATACCCACCCATAACTAAAACTATCTCATCAGCCATAGGACGTGGTTTAGGTGGGTCAATAATAAACATTCCGTACAGCCCTTTGGAAATGTGACGGGTGACTGGTTCAATATGGCAGTGGTAAAGATGAACGCCATAAGGTTCCGCATCAAACTCATAAATTGCTACGCTACCATTGCTTACCGGACGAATTCCATCCATTTCTGAGGTATGGATTCCATGAAAATGTAGAGAGTGGGAGTGTCCCGCTTTGTTGAGGAATAGCACTCGCACGCGCTCACCTTGTTTTGCCCTTAGTGTCGGGCCTGGTATACGACCATTCAAATCCCAGATGTTGTAAGAGACAGCAGTATTTAACTGAATTACGGAAGTGCCTGCAGTCAAGCGAAATTCTCTAACTGTACGACCATTTTCTTTTTTGACTGTGCCGTAGTCAAAATCCCTTAACACCTTCATGGGGGTAATAGCATCAGAAGGTGTATTTGTACTTATTGGTGGCACTCTTACTAAAGTTTTGCTGCCTGCGCTCAGATTTTGCCACAATACACCAGCACCTGCGACACCTGCACCCACTAGTCCCAGCTTTAGCAATTGACGACGACTCCAAAGTGTCTCGTTACCCAGAGCGAAGTTGTTAGGCATTACTTAATGACTTAGTGATAAACTATACTGAAATTAAGAGCAAATTTTTAGCAATAAACTTAAAATTACAGTATATCACTCAATTGTAATTGTCAATAAGTATTTGCTGATGTGTTCTCTTATTTGCAGTTAGAATTTTGAAATTTTATTTGGGTTAACCTTTAATTCACAAATGTATAAACTCTGGTGAATATTTAACAGTACCAGTGCAGCTTTGTAATGCTCCACTTTGCATCTCCAAAACCATAAATACATCATCAGGTACGGGATACTCGCACGTAAGACCTTTTTGTTTAGCAGGAACAAAACCAAAACGAGGATAATACTCAGGATGTCCAAGCACCACCACAGCACTGAAACCTAAGCCTTCAATTTCTTTGACACTATATTGCACTAGGGAAGAACCAATTAAACGCTTTTGGTAATTAGGTAATACAGCCAATGGTGCCAACCCCAAGATAGGAGAAGTTAAGGTACAATCGCCATCAACCGAAACTGGGCTGAAAAAAATATGTCCAACAACCTGACCGTCTTCTACTGCTACAAATGAGAAAAATTGAGATGCTTTCCTAAGATTATCTACCAAGTCAGCTTCGTTGACTCGTCCGAAAGCTGCTACATTAACTTGACGAATCGCTGCAAAATCTTCGGTTTTTTCTGCTCGAATATCCATTGATTACTTAGTAATTAAATTCATTTTTATAGTTTGGGCTTAATTCCTTAACCCAAGCTCATAAGCTATTGTGATTATGATTTATACATCTGGCGGGCAAGGATGCCCACCCCACAATTGAGATTGTTAACTCGTAGATTAATCTTAGAAGAAGAAATAAACTGAGCGCAAAATTTTAACAATATGCCCAAACTTCCCCCAAAAGACTACATTCAATCTGTTTCCTTTCCGACTGAGATAAATTTACGCCCTATTGGTGTAGTACATTCACCTTACAAAGAGCGACACGGTACACCACGGCAATCACAAATTCAATCAGCCCCTTCATATTACCAGCCCGTAATAGCCCAAATAGAGCTTTTTTCTGATATTGTTCCTAGCATCGCGCTTAAAGATATGGAAGGTTTTGAACGGATTTGGGTAATTTCATGGCTACATCTTAACAAGCATTGGAACCCTACCGTTATACTTCCACGGGGACGACGTGTTCGACGAGGTACATTGGCTACTCGCGCTCCCCATCGTCCCAACCCTATCGGACTTAGCGCACTCAAACTCATCAAAATAGAAGGTTTGGTTTTACATGTAGAGGGGATTGATTTACTTGATAAAACACCTGTGCTAGATATAAAGCCCTACGTAGCTTATTGTGATTCCTTTCCCAATGCTAAGTGCGGTTACGTTAACGAGATGGAAAATTCTCAAGAACATGAGGTGGATGTGTTTGGTAACAAAAGACCACCAATTGCATAAGCTAAATTTTTTACCACTATTTAACTATTAGTTCTCCAAATAAAAATGATTACTAGGAATTTTTTAATTTTAGTAAAAGTAGTCAAGTGATGGTTTAAATAGGCAAAAATTATGTTAATAAATTTTTCTCAACCTTTAAAAAACTTAGCTTTAGCTCAAAAGCTGACTGTACTACTTTTAGTCATATTTATTGGTGGAATTTCCTTGAGTGGTGTTGCTTTAGCGAATATCCTCAATTATAAAGCGCAAAATGAAATTACGTCTCAAGCCTCATTACTTTTCCACACTCTCAACTCGGTCCGAGATTACACAAATACTGAAGTAACTCCAAGGTTATCAGCGAATTTAAATAGTAATCAATTTGCACCGCAAACAATACCATCCTATTCATCACGAAGAGTTTTTGAAAAACTACGCGAAAGAAATAATGAGTATCAAAATTTTTCCTATAAAGAAGCGATGTTGAACCCAACTAATATAAATGACTTGGCTGATAATTTTGAAAAACAAATTATACAAAAGTTAAGCGGTACAAATAATCTTCAAGAAACATCGGGGTTTCGTTCTTTAGGTAGGGAAAAATATTTCTATATCGCTCGTCCTTTATCTATAAATGATGCGAGTTGTTTAAGATGTCATAGTTCACCAGAAATTGCACCTAAAGAAATGGTGCAACTTTATGGAAATAAAAATGGATTTAATTGGAAATTAAATACTGTTTTGGGAACTCAAATGGTTTCGGTTCCAACTAATGATATTTTGCAAAAAGCTTATCAATCTTGGTTTTTAGTCATGGGTATTGTAACAGTGATTTTTGCTCTTGCTATTTACTTTGCCAATTTTTGGCTGCGACGGTATGTTGTTAAACCTATCAAGCGAGTAGTTAGAGTTGCTGAAGCTGTTAGCACTGGTGATATGGAAGCTGATTTTGGGTCGGCTTCCAAGGATGAGGTTGGAAGTTTGGTGGAAGCTTTTACACGGATGAAAATAAGTTTGGTGATGGCAATTAGAAGACTAGAACAATCTCGTGCAGACAATCGCTAAGCAAAAAAAAACCTGTAGAGACGCGATTAATCGCGTCTTTACATTGCAACATTGTTAAGAATTTTGTTGGTTTTCGTGGAACCAACCAGCTAAACATCTTTAACATAACTAAGACTGGTCAAAACTTTGCAAAAACCGACTGATTCATACAATCGCAAGGCACCGTTGGGATTATTTGCATCTACACCAAGTCTTGCAACATCCATCCCCGTGTTTTTGAGTTTATGCAAAGCAGATAACAACATCGCTCGTCCCAGTCCCATTTTACGGAAACCGCGTCTTGTACCTAAAATGTCTACATAGCTGAGATTAATTCCCACACGAGCGATATATTCTGAATGAATTTCGCTGTAGCAAAAAGCAGCAAAGGTTCCATCGTTAGCAATTGCAACCAAGTCCAAATCTGCTCTGTAGTCTGCTCTACCCAGCCGATGTTTAAAATTTTCCACTGTTTCGTCATGGTGATTCCAGTGGTCGATGAAGGAATTATTATACAGGTCTACCCAAGCTTCAGCATCTTGCTCACCTTGTATGTGACGTACGGTAAAACCATCTGGAAATACTGGTTCAGGGATAAGTTCAGCTAGATTTCGCTCCATTCTGAAAAAATAGCGGTCGCATTTAAAACCTTGTTTCTCAAAAATGGCAATTCTTTGCGTATCCCTATCCACGGAAGCAGCACGCAACTTGGTAGAGAAGCCTTTCTCTTGCTTCACTTCGCGCATCCGTTCTTCACCCCAACGAATAATCTGTGTTTCTAAATTTCCATCACGGTTGTTTGGATGCACGCATAAACTCAGATAGCCATCAATTACCTCACTTGGCTCAGCAATCCACAAAAATCCAAAAGCAATTAGTTTGCCGTCAGCATCTTCCCACAAGCGCAGGTCACGAGACTTATCTACAGAAGGTGTGTCGAAGTCGCTTTGCAATTCTATAACGGATGTTACATCATCTAATTCATCTGCTGCATAACAAATGTTCATCAGGTCTGCAATGGGCTGTAGGTCAGCTTCACCCTGGTATGGGCGCATGGTGAGAGTTAGCATAAGATTTACTTCTATACTACTTGTATGCTACATGAATTTATTGTAAACACAAGTCACCCCTTTGGGTAGTTTTTATGGTGATATAAAGCGGATTTATGGTCAGTGCATTACAAGGGGGCGGGCAAGGATGCCCACCCCACAAGAGTTTAGAACAGGTTTAAATAAATAAGTTAATATTAGCTGTTAATGTTTATTTGTAACTCACACTGTTGAAAAATATAGTTTACGGCAGCAAATAATTTGTCTAAATCCTGAATCACATACAAATTTTTATTTCTAGTAAAGATATCTAAATTAAGTTTAGCAAACTGCCATATTTTTCCATTGGAAACAATCCCAAAAATGTCCTTTTCTAATTCATTATTAATACGCTGTACTGCTACCATTTCGGCTAAACATTGTCCCCACCCTTCTTCAAATTTATCTTGCTTGGCTTCTACTATCAAAAAATAGGGTTTATCAAAAACAATTGCACCTAAAGGATTACGTTGTGTTACTGTATAATCTGGGATTCCAGATAAGTCTTCATCATAAGTTAGTGTTTGATGACTCCAAAGTGTCAATTTGCTCCGGTAAGATTTCCATACTTCTTTTAAAACCGGATAAATGAGATTTTCACAAATAGCATCTTCAGAATTATCAATGACTCCATCTGTAAATAGTAAATCTAGTTCTTCTTTAAAATGATTGGGAACGGAAAATTCTCTTTCCATCATAAAATTAGTTTGTACATATTTAATTTGGAATTTTTTCATGACTACACTGATGCTTTTGTAACTGCTGAATGCCATTGAAATTCACCTTTAAATTGGCTTAATAATTAGTATTTTAGTACTTATGGCGTTATTTATTATGTTAGCGCATGAGTCAGAGACGTAGCGTATGAGTAGATATGTTACATGCAATGTCTCTACATTGTGGTATTTCATCTCTTGCACTGACTTACTTGTGCTAAAATTTTTCTGAATAAATTTTTCTGAATTGCAGGGTGCAGCCGTGTATCTAGATAGAATACTCGTATCTATAATCTATAAGTAAATTTAATTAATAAATATGACATTATCCGGTTCACAGGCTGAAAAATTACAAAATGCTTTGCTTGATGCTTTCCCTGGAAAATCATCATTAGAGCAAATGTTATTCTATAAATTAGATAAAAAATTAAACGAAATTGCTGGTGAAGGTAGTTTAAAAGATATTGTCTCCAAATTAATAAAAACAGCAGAAGCTGAGGGATGGACTGAAGATTTAGTTAAACGCGCACACTTACACAATCCTGGTAATTTAAACTTAAAAGCTGTTGCCGAAGAGTTGTTTCCTAGTAATCCGACAAAACCGCAAACTACTTCTGTAGATGAACCTCAGTCAGAAGTTCAGACGGGAGTTCAGACGCAACCAATAACCCAACAGCAAAAGATATTAATTTTAACAGCAATTCCCCACGGACTGCGCTTAGATAAAGAGATTAGAGAAATACAAGCGGCTATAGAACGAGCAGCAAGACGAGATTTATTTGCGATTCTTATTCGCACTGCTGTACGTCCTCAAGATATTCGTCGAGCAATTGCAGAGGAAGAGCCTCAAATCGTTCATTTTTGTGGACATGGTTTGGAAGATGGTAGCTTGGTGTTGGAAGATGATGGGGGAAATAATAAGCCTGTAACATCAGAGGCATTAGCATCACTATTTAGATTGAATGCTGATTACGTTAAATGCGTGTTGCTTAATGCTTGTCACTCACAAAAGCCTGCTAAAGCAATTAGTCAGTATATTGATTATGTAATTGGTATGAATCAACCTATTCAAGATAAAGCCGCGATTGAGTTTGCTAAGGGGTTTTATGATGGATTGGGTTACAAAAAATCCAGCAATCAAGATGTGTTTAAAAGAGCTTTTGATGAAGGCATGGTAGCAATTGAAATGGAAAATCTTGCACAAGGGTTGATACCAGTTCTGGAACAACGCAAACCCCATTAGTTCTAACTTAAGGAATTTGTTGCGTGGTGCTTCGTGGCTCCTCATTCCTGATTATTGCCGTTCTGGTTTAAACCACTTAATTCTAATTAGTTCTCTCTCAAGTAGTTTTAGCTGTTAGATAATACTTAAGTGTCAGTTATTGAAACTAAGGTGTTATTAGGGTGTTATTTTACATTTTATTATGTGTAATTTTTAAAGAAATAAGATGAAACTTTCTGGCGAACAGCGTAAAAAATTACAAAGTGCTTTGGTTAGCGCTTTTTCTCGTAAATCATTAGAGCAGCTGTTATCGCATAATTTAGAGGAAATATTACATCAAATTCCTCTAGAAGGTGCTTTAAACGATATTGTCTTTGAATTAATAAAAGAAACAGAAAGATGTAATTTAACTGAAAAATTAGTTAGGGCTGCACGTGAGGAAAATCCTGGTGATGAAGAGTTAGAAGCTGTTGAAAAAGAATTATTTCCTAATCTTAAGACTAAATCCTTACTTCAAAAAGGTCGTCAAAATTCACGTCCTGACTCACCAGAAGTTCCTGTCAAACTTGATAGCGATATGATTATCAACTTTGACCTCAGGGATATGATAATTAAGTTTCAAGGTAAATTTAAACAAACATCAGGGGTTTTTGCTTTTTCCGTCGATGGTGACTATACAATACTGCAACAATATATTATTGAAAGAATTAAACGAGAATTAAAGCATATAACAAAACGTCCTAATGAGAATGATAATCGCATAAAGTTGTTGCGTGGCGGTTCCTGGATTAACGTCCCTGTAAACTGCCGTTCTACATCTCGCGACTACAGCTTCGACAATGACGGCAACTACGTTGGTTTCCGAGTTATGTTTGCTTCGGTTGCGAGGATTATTTAGTCTTCTTACCTTTATTTCTTTTTCTTCTTTTCTTAACTTGTGCCGCTTGCAGCGGCCCGATTTATTTTTTGATATTTACTTTTTATGGATATGGCACGACTAAAGTATAGTATGAGGTAAGCTTCGGGATTAGGCACTACCAGATGTTGCGTGGTGGTTCGTGGTATAACAACCCTGAAAACTGCCGTTCTACGTCTCGCAACAACAACTTCGACAACAACAACAACGTTGGTTTCCGAGTTGTGTTTGCGTCGGTTGCGAGCACTCTTCCTACCAGAGCTAGCGGATGGGAATTCGCTAGGAGTGTAACAAGAAGAGTCCAGACCTAACTCCTGCGATGTTCGGTGACGACTTCCAAAAATAAAACTTAGTCGGGTATCCTGGTAAGTGTTTTCACTGAACGGTTGCTCGGCTTACAATTTATTATTTATGATTAGACACCTCCGAAAAAAAATGTAGAGACGCGATTAATCGCGTCTCTACAAGGGTTTTACATAATGCATAATTAACGTCTTTCTAGGTAATTTATAAAGTAAATATTAAAGTCCTAGAAGTCCGCCTAACCCATCCTACATGATGAATTTAACTGTTCCAAAATTTGATTTACAAAAGCTTTTCCTTCAACAGGTGGAGTATGTTCGCTTACCGCAATTGCTGCATCTATTTTTTCCCGTACAGAGTTTGCCCAGTCAGAATCTGCTTGCTCATATTCATCTAGTAGCCTAAAAGCAAACTCCAGTATTTCTTGGGCTGTGCGATATTTGCCTGTTTGCAGTTTGGCTTGAATGAATTTTTCTTGCTTTTGTGTAAGTATAATACTCATCGCGCTGATTTTTACCGTTTACTTCGTATTTTAATAATGAGATGTTTACTCGCCATCACTGTTAGAAATTAAATCCTGCGTAACAGCTTGGGATATTATCCTTCTCAAATATTTCACTCGTTCGGGAGCTGGCAATGCATACAAGGCATTATGAATACTTTGGGGTAACTTAACACCCATTACTTGTTTTGAAAGTGGTTCATTTAACCAATCTTCTATGTACCCTTGATATTGTTGGTTTTTGAATGCTTGTGTTTGTACTGGATTAGAATTACTCATAAAAATAAACAAAATACTAGCTAATACAGACTATTATAGCTGGGATTAATATATTGTAACATTAAGTAAAAACCCGGTTAACCAGGATACGATATTAAATGTGAAGGAAAGAAAATCCTTCACGTTTTGATTAAAAAAGGAGGTTTATTCCTGAGTAACGGTAACAATGGGAACGACCGTCGCAATCGGTTACTTGACTTTTTGTCTTTTCTTCTCTATCTAGGTAGAGGAGTCTGGGTGCGAAGAAATCCTGAAACTAAAGAAGACGAGTTTATCACTTCTAAGGATTTAGGAGTACAAAATCCAGACAAACAAGAAGAAGATGGTAACGGTAACGGCAACAGTCGTGACTGATAGTTAAACGAAGCCCCTAGCGCCACTAGGGGCTTTACTTAACCTAATTAGGAGTATAACGCGATGACACTTGTATATCCATTAAGTTGGCGAATCATAAGACATGAAATGCGCGATAATAACGACACTTGGATTTTTGAGCGTGGTGATTTTTTTGCTAACTTAACACGCTTTCCAATCCCATTTGACCTAAAAAAAGTTGATATTGAAAAATTGTTTGGTACTACTAAAGCAGATGTTGTGACCGAGTTGTTTCGTGTCGGAGAAGGCAAGCTGGGATATTATGTAGCGGATTTACTTGATAAACGTTACTACTATTGTGGTACTTCAGAAAATGATTTGAAGGCTAAATTTGTAGAATTGGGTATTGGTTAAATCCTAAGTCGATACCCATCTATTAGACATCTCCTGAAATGAAAAAGTATGCCTCTCCAACCTCTCCCCAACGCGAAGAGAGGCTTAATTTCCACCTATTTATAACACCTACAGATAACTTATCCGTTACATCCGTTAATCATCCGTTGCCAAATTTGCTTGTAACCAGTTATGCAAATCCTCAATCGCAGTAAAATCTAATAAAGCTTCCCCAAGTGCTTCCAATTGAGTTACAGAAAGAGCCTGAATATTAGTAAGCACGGACTCTGGTAGCTCTCCCAACCGTTTTCTTAGTAGTCTTATCACAAAAGACCGTCCCTGCTCTTCTCTTCCTTCTATTTTTCCGCGTTCGTAACCTATGCGCTCGCCTGTGGTAATGTATGTCATACTACGCTCCTGCTCAAACTGTTTAAATTCTTGCCAAAACTGTGATTCCAATGCTTTTGGTAATATCGTAACCCAATCTATAAATCGATAAAGGTTACGAATATCCTGTTCTTGCAAACCTGATTCGTAAAGTCGTCGAATCAAACTAAATTTCCAGGTTTTACGTTCTTGAGGTTTTTGATTTGTTTGTTGTGTTTTTAAGTGTGCTAAAACAACAAGAGCAAAAAAATTATTGCTAGCTTCTAGTTCAGCCAAACGGTTATCGTAGTCCAAAAGTTTGACGCTTCCAAATCTAAAGTTTAACTCGGTATCGGGGTAATTATAACTGTAGGTTTGTGGTCGCCATTTACGATTTTCGTCACACAAAATTGCTAAGCTAATAGCTGAATGATGATATTGGCCAAAAATGCGGAAGTTGTAAGTAAACATTCTTTCAGGAAACTCATCTTCCTTCTGTGCTTGAATTTCTATATGTACCAACAGCCAAATTTCTCCTCCTTGGATATGGTAAACTTTGACTAACTTGTCTGCATATCGCTTACCTTGTTTTGATTTGCGAGAAATTTGTTGAAATTCTTTATCCAAAAATACATAGGGACGCTTCCAATCAATTAATGCAAATGTTTGAGGAAAAAAGAACTCCATCGCTTGAGGAAAGTAAGCCTCTAGAACTTCTTTCCAGGGGCTATCAAAATCTGCACGCTTTATCTTTTTTGCCATGAATTTATTTCTTAAACAGTGTAGCTTCAGTTCAAGTTACATACTTTCGGAATTACAGTAAAACTCGTGCTTACTTATTCAAATTCGTTCGCTAATTTGAGCAAAGCCCATTTTTATGCAAGTAAATATTGAACTATTAATGAACATTTTATCTGGACTACTATTTAATTAATAGTATGTTTAAGTAAACTTTTATTTGCTAGATGAAGTATAAATCATTTCACGGTAAATAAATTAAGCATCTTCAAATTGAATACTTTTTATTTATAATAATAAGGAATGTAGAGACTAAACATGTTTAGCCTCTACATTTTGGATGAATATAACCTATCCGTTACATCCGTTAATCATCCGTTGCCAGATTCCTTTGTAACCAGTTATGCAAATCCTCAATCGTGGTAAAATCCAATAAAGCTTCCCCAAGTGCTTCCAATTGAGTTACAGAAAGAGCTTGAATATTAGTAAGCACAGATTCTGGCAACTCTCCCAAGCGTTTTTTTAGTTGTCGTAGAACCAGAGACTGTCCTAGTTCCTGTTGTCCGCGTTCGTAACCTATGCGCTCGCCTGTGGTAATGTATGTCATACTACGCTCCTGCTCAAACTGTTTAAACTCTTGCCAAAACTGTGTTTCCAATGCTTTTGGTAATATCATAACCCAATCTATAAATCGATAGAGGTTACGAATATCTTGTTCTTGCAAACCTGATTCGTAAAGTCGTCGAATCAAACTAAATTTCCAAGCTTTGCGTTCTTGAGGTTTTCGATTTGTTTGTTGTGTTTTTAAGTGTGCTAAAACAACAAGAGCAAAAAAATTATTGCTAGCTTCTAGTTCAGCCAAACGGTTATCGTAGTCCAAAAGTTTGACGCTTCCAAATCTAAAGTTTAACTCGGTATCGGGGTAATTATAACTGTAGGTTTGCGGTCGCCATTTACGATTTTCGTCACATAAAATTGCTAAACTAATAGCAGAATGATGATATTGGTCAAAAATGCGGAAGTTGTAAGTAAACATTCTTTCAGGAAACTCATCTTCCTTCTGTGCTTGAATTTCTATATGCACCAACAGCCAAATTTCTCCTCCTTGGATATGATAAACTTTGACTAATTTATCTGCATAGCGTTTACCTTGTTTTGATTTGCGAGAGATTTGCTGAAATTCTTTATCTAAAAATACATAGGGACGCTTCCAATCAATTAATGCAAATGTCTGGGGGAAAAAGAATTCCATTGCTTGAGGAAAGTAAGCTTCTAGAACTTCTTTCCAGGGGCTATCAAAATCTGCACGTTTTGTTTTCTTTGCCATGAATTTATTTTTTAAACAGAATAGTTTAAGCTCTAGTTACATACTTTTCTAATTAAACTAAAACTCATGAAAATTTTACATTGATGATTTTTTAATTAATAGTATGTTTAAGTTAACTTTTATTGGCGATTTAAAGTATAAATAATTGCTAGAACAGAGCTGATTTAAAAAATAAATATTAAGTTTACGGAAGTGATGGGTTACGGCGCTTCATATAACTTAAAGAGCCTCCAACTAAGTTCTACAAATGCGCCTAACCCATCCTACGCAAATTGAACTTTTATTTTATAAATGGTCTCTAATTCAAATTAATAATTCATCATTCATGATTTATTTAAAATGCAACTTTTGAATTTTCAGCAACGTACATTCCCAAACCAAACGAGGTTGAGCATAACAAAGCAAAAATTTACGAGCCTGTTCTAATGCTTGGACAATATCCCCTTGATAGAAATTAAGCCAATAGGACTGTTGTAAATAATCAATTAACCAAAGTTGAGCTTCTGTATCTAGAGCTTTATCTATTTGTTTTGCTAACTCTAAAGCGCTACGAGGAGTTGCTGGTACTTTAGTAACAGATTGCAGTAACTCCGGAGAAATTGCTTGCATTTGTTCAAAAGAGGCAATAGCTTCCCCTGGACTACCTGCTGCAATATTCAAAACTGTTGGATGCTGTAAAATATTTTCGTGTCCTGCTCGCTGCAACACTTGAGCCATTCCGGCTGTATCTAAACGGTAAAAAGGTATTTTTTGGCAGCGCGATACTAATGTTGTCAAAATTGACTCTGGGGAAGGTGCTATTAAAATCAGTGTCGCTCTTCCCGGTTCTTCCAAAGTTTTAAGTAAGGCATTAGCAGCAGATTCTGCCATTGTTTCAGCACCGTCTACTATCACTACATGTCTTGGTGCTGATAAGGGGGGACGACTAAGAAAATCTGTGATTTCGCGAACTTGTTCTAGTCGAATTATTGGTGGTGCTTTACGCTTGAGTCCTTTTTCTTGAGCTTCTTCTGGAGTTAATATTTTTCCTTGGTGCTGGTAGGTCGGTTGTACCCGTAGTAAGTCTGGGTGGTTACCGCTAGTAATACGGCTTTCATTACAATTAAACAACAATTGCACAAAACACCTAGCCGCTAAGCTTCTTCCCACCCCGTCAGCACCCATAAACAAATATGCTGGTGCAATACGGTCTTGTTTTACCGCTTGCGTCAGCAATTCTATCGCTTGAGTTTGTCCTACGAGTGTTGCAAAGGCTTCGTTCACGATAGCTTGTAGTTCGTAATTACTATTTTGGGGTTGCTTTGATTTTATTCGATTTTGCCTTTTTTCACACCTTATAGTTCCACTTTAACGCTGGTACAAATATGACAGAAAAGAGACGCGATAAATCGCCGTCTCTACGGATTTTATTTGTATCAGGCATTTCGTGAAATGGTATTAGAGAATGTTTGGAAAGTCGAAAAATATACGTGAAACCCCTCTCAAAACCTTTATTTTCCTGTTCCCCTTCCCTCGTAGGGAAGGGGTTAGGGGTTAGGTTCTTAGTTTAAAAGTTTGTTAACCATTGAATCAAACCATGTCCGGTGGAAAGTTCTACCACTATCAGCGCGATAAAACCAATCATTGCTAAACGTCCGTTTAATTTTTCTGCGTAGTTCGTAAAACCGAACGTGGGAGTTGTATCAACGTAAACTTTAGGTTCAATCGCAACTTTATTTATTTTTCCGCGCTCGTTAACTGCAAATCCTTTCCCTATCATGTCTTTCTCCCATTCCCTTGGTTTGTAATCAATTATAACGTCATGTAAACTTATATTTCAAGTGTATTGACAAAACAAGAAAGTTATACAGGTTTATGAAAATACCTATGAATTGACCCAATTTTTGAGTTTATCGGTCAATATTTGCTGTATTTCCGCTTGCACAGCTTCTTTGGATAAGCTTCCGTCAATCTTTACAATCCTTTCGGGATGGGATGCGTAGAGTTCAGCGTATCCTTGACGAACACGACGATGAAATTCAATTTTTTCTTGTTCAATGCGGTCTAGTCCCAGACCATCCCGCTTTTTGCGGCTAAATCCTACTTCTACCTCAACATCTAACCAAATAGTCAGGTCACTGTTTAAACCACCTGTGGCGATTTCATTTAGTTGGTGAATTAAATTCATGTCTAATGCGCGACCATAACCTTGATAAGCAACCGTCGAATCTGTGTAGCGATCGCACAGGATAAATTTGCCGGATGCTAGGTTTGGTAAGAGTTCTTGTTCGACGTGTTGGGAACGGTCGGCTGAGTATAATAATAATTCAGTCTTACTGACTATTGGTTTGTCGTCAGATTTTTCTAACAACAAACGACGCAGCTGCAAACCTAACTCTGTTCCCCCTGGTTCACGAGTGACGATTACAGAGAAGCCCAGATTTTGCAGCCATTCACTAGTTTGCAGCATTTGGGTAGTTTTCCCGCACCCTTCTACACCTTCAAAAACAATTAATTTACCTTTCACCTGTACCTTTTACCTATTAGCAAATTTTGGTGCAGAGTCAAGGATATCACTCAAAGTGCGTCAAGGGCTGCGAAAATCTCTTGGAGGATGTTTGTTAAGTATCAGTATTAGCTAAAAGATGGTCGTCCCTACACATGAAAACCCCACCCCCAACCCCCTCCCCGCAAGCGAGGAGGGGGCTACGAAAAATAGACAATAATAGTGAAGAAATAGTGGAGATTTTTAATTTTGATAATATTTGGTGTAAATCGTAGCCCCCTCCCCGCGTGCGGGGAGGGGGTTGGGGGTGGGGTTTCTTATACTGGAGTGGGGTTTCTTATATTGGAACAAAAGTAAACTTAAAAGTATAGCTATAATTACCAGCTTTCAAACGACTACCTTTATCGACGGATAAATTAATCAAAAAAGAAGTAGTTCCCACAGGCAAAAGCAAAGGAGCATCACCAGATTTTACCGAGTTACCATTACTATTTGTCACAGATGTAAAAGCAGAAACAGGGATAAATTCTGGCCCAGAAATTTGAATAGGAGGTGAGACAGTTAATCTAGCGGGTTGCTTGCATGTGACATTAATTTGAGTAGGAGAACCACCAGCCTCACTAAAAGTAACCAACCTTGTCGGACGAGGATTGCCCACAGTAACCAATACACCAGAATTAATTTTAGCAAAGCTACAAATTTCCGAATCTTGATTAGCTACCGCACTTTTTAATATAACGAAATTAGAAAATAGCGTTACCAGACAAATAAATAGTAAACGAAAATTCATTATCAAGGATTGATGAAATTATTAAGTTAATTACGGAGTAGCTGTGAGAGTCACAGTAAAGTTATAGTCTCCGGGAAGGATTTGATTACCTCCATTATCTGCAAGCATATTGACCGTGATTTCTCCCTTAATTTCTCCATCATCATCCAAAGGTAATGGAACATTATTCGGACCTTCGGAACTAATGTTTACAACAGACGACAAGCCATTAGTGGTAGCTGTCGCAGATAAATTTGATGGTGAAAATATAGTTGTTCCTGAAATAATAGAAGTTTGTTGTGGCTTAGAAATAGTCAGATTAGCAGCACCATTACAATCGATTTGAACAGTTGCAGGAGTTCCACCGTTTTCGCTGGAGAGAACAGTAAGACCAGAATTAACTGCTAATTCTCCAGGTAAGGAATTAAAAAAAAAGCAATTTGTCGAAACTGAAGTTCTTAAAACTATTTCGCTTCCTTGAGCAATTGTATTTGTAGTAAAAATTGTGGTGAAAAAACTTGTAATCATGACAGCAGAGCCAACAACTAAGCGATGAATCATGTTTTAGTATTTATCTGTAGCTTTGAGAGGAGCAATCGTTATAGATTAACCTCTGTAGAGAAAATTTGTGATGAGTAAAATCACGCAATTGCATAAATATAAAAAATATATATAGCTACTCATATATATATTTTACAAAATTCAAAACAAATCCCTTCACGCTTCGTGAGGGCTAAAAGCGTAAACCCGTTTTTAACGGGTTGAAACATTGCTTAAGCGTAAATTTACCCGTTTTAACCTGTTGAAACCTTGATGTAAACACAAATTCAAACCCGTTAAAAACGGGTTTTAGCTTTTAGCCCGAACTTTAGTTCAGGGGATTGGGGTAAGTGAGTTTTTTGCTTGAAACTCTTGATTTTCCAACTGTTGAATATTTAATTCCGTATAATAACCAGAATCATTATCTAACTTTACCTGAACATCACTAACAGACTTATCATTAATTAATAAATTATAACTTCCTTGTTGCAAGCGTTCTAGATAATAAACCCCAGCAGTATTTGTCACAGAAAATAACCGCAATTGAGGATTATTCATAGATATAGCTTCGACCCTAGCACCAGCTATAGGATTACCTTTAGCATCAGTAACAACACCTGAAAAAGTATAAGAACGAGTTAAAGGCAATAAAACCGGAGTGTAAGAACCAGCAACAACATCTACAGCATAATTATCATATACAGCTTGCCAATTTTCCGGAAAACCTGCTAGGTCTAAATCTAAGCGATATGTACCCGGATTTAATCGCAGCATTATGCGTTCATCTGTAATTTGCGGCTGAAATCCTTTAATTAACCTATTATTAATGCTCAGCAAAGTATCAGCATTTTCCGTATAAACCTTCTCCCCTGAATCAAATTTGCCATTACTGTTGTCATCAAAGAAAGGTTGAATCAACAAACCACCTTGAGTCCTAAAATAGTTAGAACGTCTATCCCCCGCAGTAATTCCTCTTTGTAAACCCAAGCTAGAAACTAAATCTAAACTGAGACTTGAGTCATTAGATGTAACCGATACACCTTGATATCGCGCTCGCAGAAGCATACCTGGTAGTACTGTAGTTGATAATGTAGCAATCAATCCCGAACCTTGAGAACCAATACTATAACCAAGTTGCGCGTCCCAAAGATAATTTCCATCAATTGCCCGTTGTTCAGAGCGATATCGCCAACCTAAAGTTAGCAAATTATTACTTGATAAGCTATTGCTCGGTAAACTGCGAGTTTCGTAATTCAATAATAACGAGTGTCCTAAATTGAGAAAGCCATTATTTCCTGATGAATTTCCTGATAAGTTATAACTTAATTCTGAAAGAGTGCCAATTTCATTCCCACGTTGATTTAATTCTAATCTCCCAAGACGCTGTAACAAAATCCAGCGCAATCGATTTTCCGTATCTAAACTAGCACGAGCAAAAGTAAAAAAGCTTCTCCCACTAAAGTTAAGTTGTATTCCACCCGCAGTAGCACTCCGACTATCTGTATTAGCGAATAAGCTGATATTAGGAAATATTCGCCAATCTAAATTAAAACGACTAGAAAATCTATCAGTTGTATATATCGCGCTGAGATTAGAAGTTGGATTGAAACGAATATCAGCGTTAATATCCCACTTGTTACCACTAAGTGCCGAGATTGCTACTTCCACTGGTAAATCGGGAGAACGGTAAAATAATTCCGCAACCCCCCTGACATTTTCGTCATACACACCACCCAAACCAAGCGTCAGATTTTCTGAAACACCCCATCTTTGTGCAACCCCACCACGAAAATTTTGTAGAGACGCGATTAATCGCGTCTCTACATTTCGTTGCAATCCACCGGAGACAACCAAAGCTGATGTCCCCACAGGTATTTGTCCGGGTACAACCGAGTAAGTTGCTTCCCGAACTATAGGTTGAGCAGTAAGCCTACCTTCTGGGTAAAGTAAAACACGATAGTTATTACCAAGGGATTGGTTATCGCTTTTAACGTTTTCAAAGCGGTAAATCCCTGAAGAATCAACCAAAATTTCACCGACAAGTCTATCACCGAAAGATTCCACTAATCTAACTAATGTACCTGGTTCAGTTCTACCAGAAATGGTGCGTCCAAAAGAACCAGATTGTAAACGTAAACGAGGGTCTACAAAACCGGAGCTTATCTGTTGAACTGGTGTAAATCCTTGTCTTTGAATATATGTAACACCCCAATAATCACTCGTCCCTTCACCCAGCCAAAAAGTTGGTTGAGAACCAATAATATAGTCAGCTTGATTCGTCTGTCGCAAAAATTGAGCTTCAGCAATTTTCCAAGTTCCTGTATCTTGAAAATTGGGTTGGTCTCCACGCAAAAACCAACTACCACCAAAAGCACTCCCAACAGCGAGAAAATCTCCTCTGTAAATGGTTGATGTTCCTTCTGTGGTGCTTGCATTTAGTTTTTGTTCGACTGCTGCGAAACTAAAGTTATTGGCTGAAATACGTGGTAAACCTTCCAGGACAATAAGATTTTCTGTTTGTCCGATATTTTGATTG
Source organism: Scytonematopsis contorta HA4267-MV1 (assembly GCA_019359035.1). Classification (GTDB taxonomy): domain Bacteria; phylum Cyanobacteriota; class Cyanobacteriia; order Cyanobacteriales; family Nostocaceae; genus Scytonematopsis; species Scytonematopsis contorta. The sequence goes on from JAHHIC010000085.1 coordinate 132,117, forward strand.
CGTTGATTTAACCAAGGTACATCTAAATCAATGGCATACTCGATTATGTCAAACTTCGCTTTAACACCAAACAAAGTATCTAAATCTTTTATGGAAAATACTAGTCCCAGTTCTGGGTCAGTAGCAAGTTTTTTAGGGTCTATCCGAGTGACAATTCCCGAAGACCGGACTTCTAGTTGACCATCTGGTAAAGTTTTGATACTTAAATCCAAAGTTTCCAGAACAGCATCAAATGGGACAAGCCAATTTTCCAAATCAATAGCTTGCGTACCATCTTCCAGACCTCTTACCATTACACTGGGTTTTACATTGCGTTTGCCCAGATTTAATCCTACCGGGAATAGACCCTTCTCCAAACCTCCCCCCAAAGCAAAGAGGAGAGCTTTTGATTCCCCCCTTCCCTCATAGGGAAGGGGGATAGGGGGGTTAGGTCTTCGTCGTATAAATGTAGCACTCACCCTAATTGAAATACTACAAAAAAAGTAAAATGCAAAAAAAGGAAGGTAAAGAAAAGTTTTTTTCACGCCAAATTACACATTCTTAGAATTTACTATTGACTTCAGATAAGGCGCAATTTGCTTAAATCAATGTGCTGGTATAATTAAATCAAAATTGAATGGAGTTTTTTTATTATTATTACTATTATTATCTTCACCCCATATCAACTCACCACTCAATTGATATTTCCCAGGGTCTAAATTCAATTCATTTTTTTTAGAGCTATTTAGTATCAAATTTCTTTCACTCTCAGGTACAATTCCCACTGACATAAGTTCTCCAGTTTTGACAATCGTATTACCTTGCCTAAGAGTCCATTTAATAGATGGGTAAACAGAAATATTGCCAGTATTACTTACTAATAACTGTAGCTTTTTTGCCTTACCGTCCCATCTTGTATTCCCTACCAGCAAATTAGGACGTATATCACCTTTTCTCACAAACAAAGCACTTCCAACACGAGTAATAATTCTCGTGGTATTACCGTTTCCATCAGTAACTATATTTGCTTGCAAAGGTTCAGTAAAAATCATCGCTCGATATTCCCCATTTGGTAAACTAGGAGCCAAACGCGCATTCAAACGAATTCTTCGTGTTGTTCTTGCAGGTACAACCAGTTCTCTTGGGGAAAATTGTAAATAAGGTCTTAAATCACTCGGACTAGAAGTTAAAACTTGAAACCCTAAATCTCTATCATATGTAAACGCTTCAGCATAAACACGAGCACGAAAGGTTTCATCGCTAGAATTAGTAATATTAATAACACCTTGTGCTTGACCGCGATTGCTATTGATTTCAATTTTTATTGGAGACAGATTTACCTGTGCTTTAGCAGTTCCTCCCCAAAATAAAGCAGCAGATAACACCCAACTAGTCATATTTAATACAGCACGAGTCGATACTTCCAACACTCGCACATTTCGATTCAAAAAATACATTAAAATCTTATTCTCCAAACATCATTAATCCTAAATACAATGTAGAAACGTTTATATAATGCAAAGACATTACATATAATGTAGAGACGTTACATGTAACGTCTCCGCGACTAAGGAGTAGCAGTTACAGTCACACTAAACGTATAAGTCCCAGCACCTAACGCAGCAGAAGAGGTTGCTTCCATATTTACATTCGCAGTTCCATTTGCTGCTGTAGTTATAGGTGTAGCAGTTCCAGATGAATTAGCTATTACATTATTTGTAGTACTAATAGATGAAGTCAGACTAGAAAATGTAGCCACCGGAGCAGTACCACCCGTCCTGGAAGGAGCACTGATACTCAGATTTCCACCACTAGGGCAACTAATATCAATCTTAGCTGCACTTCCGCCACCGATACTACTGCTTAATGTTGTATTAGTACCATTAAGACCTAAAGTTCCTGGTTGCATATTAGTAAGAGTACAGGAAGCAGCCGGAACTGTAGCATTGAAAATTACAGGTGCGCTCGAAGCCTTAGCGCTAGTAGCAAAACCCAAGATACTAGTCAGCAACAAACTAGAAACAAACAAAGAACGATAAAACATTACTTTCTCCCTCACTGTTTCTTATTGGTGATAATTAAATTGAATTTGAATGCAAAATTATAAAATCATTGGGAAGTATAAATTTTTTAATGCTGCAAAATTATCTTTAGCGTTTCCCAGTCGAGTGAGGTACAGATTAAAACAGTAAAGTTATATTGTGGAGTTCTTGTATACCCCACCAGAGCGGGAACTGCTATTTATATGTGTAATATAATTTTTATCTATAAAATAAAATACCGCCAATAGTGTAAATACTTAAAACAGGATTTTTGAAAAAGATTATATAGCATGTAGAGACCGAATTAATTCGGTCTCTACAGATGTTACAGGTAAGATAAAAATATTTAATATTTTGGTGAAAAGTGACGAGCTTTGAGAATAGCTGACATCAAAAAAGCATAAGCTACAGAACCGATTGTAGCGCCTAAAACAGCTAAAGAAATACTGACAAATGTATGTGCTTTATACTGTTCTTGAAAAATAATTACCAAAGCCCAAAGTGTATGTATCGCAGATGAAGTCAAATACCCAATTCCTAAAATTCGCCAGCGTTTTGAAGATTTCAGCGCACTTAAACCAATAAAATAGCCAAAATAACCACTGTATGCAACCTGTCCAGAAATGTCTCCTAAAATTTGGGGAATTAAAAGAGTTATTGCACCAAAAAAATCACTATTGTGTCCAACTACTTCATGGACATGCATCATAGTTTCTACTAAGGCAAACCCAGTAGCTGCTGCTGTCCCCAAAAGAATTCCATCAATTGGTTCCGATATTCCAATACGTGAGCGATGAGGTGATGGTAATAATCTAGCCAACCAATAAACTAAGAGTACTGGAAATGCTTTAAACAGTTCTTCAGACAACCCATTGCCGACAAAAGTCTTTATAAAGATAACAGGAATATTATCCCCTTCATGAGCTTTTAAGGGATGAAACGTACCTGCTAAAAGTGGTATTGCTGTAGCTAAAGTTAAGCTAACAAGCAACCACCAAGGTTTATGTCTATGACAAAGTTTATGAATAAAGTAGTGACTAACTCCAGCTAAATAAATAGCCAATATATATAAAAAGAGAAATTGGTTTATATTCCTAGCGACTAACATGGCTACTACGAATATCACCGTGAAAATACCTGGTACAAGAAAACCATTTTGGTGTAAATCCAGCTTCTTTGAAAATAATGGGAATACGTCCGTTATACTCAGAAAATGGGTCTCGTGTTTTTGTAATAGATTTGTCCTAAGTATACTAGAGTTTTCTTCTGATACTGGAATTGGGGCAAAATTAACAGTAATTGTGTAAGGTCCTATTTTTAAAATATCGCCACTAGATAGAATACGGTGTTGATGACGTTCATTGTTGACAAACACCCCATTAGGACTACCTTGGTCAATTACAACCAACTTGTTTCCTTCCAAGTTAATTAAAGCATGGAAGCGAGAAACTTCTTTATCTTTAAGCAGCATTCGGCTAACACGGTGACCCTCGATTTCCACTGGCATTTTTACGAATTCTCGACCGAAGGCAATAGGTAAAGTTAATTGCGGTTCCTTCCTTTCACCTGTCGTGGGGTCTTCCCAGCTTAAATTAATTTGGAAGTTATTATTCATTGGTCGTCAATTTACTTCAGTTGGTAAGTTTAAATAAACTCAACTATGTACTGTTATGAAAACTGAGCACAAGTATTATTTAACCTATTTGTATGTATTTCACAAAAATTAACATAGCTAGTTTAAATTATCCCTAGCGAAGAATTTTCGCTAACAAGCAAGAGTAATTTAAACTATTAAGTTTACTCTTAAGGGCTTATAGGGGGTAGTAGTTTATAATTATGCAATCGTTGCTATTTTATATTAATTTATTGTCGCTAATATTACATTTAATGTAGTTTTATCTAAGTATAAAAATATGAAGATAAAGCCTCAAGACTGAGTTCCCATACAGAATATGAGAACGAGAAATGAGGACATCACCATTACCAATTACCCATTACCAATTACCCATTACCAATTACCTGTTACCAATTACCCATTACCAATTAACCATTAGCTTTGTGGCAAATACTGTGATAAAGTTTTAGTCAAAGTTGCTTTGGGCACTGCACCTACAACTGTATCTACTTGCCGACCGCCTTTAAACACCATCAGCGTTGGAATGGTACGAATCCCATAATGACTGGCAATAGTGGGGTTTTCATCTGTATTTAATTTTACTACTTTTACCTGTCCCACATATTCTGTTGCCACTTCATCTACTACGGGAGCAACCATCCGACAAGGCCCACACCACGGTGCCCAAAAGTCTACTAATACCGGAATTCCACTTTCAATTACTTCTTGATTGAACGTGGCTTCTGTGACATTTCCTACGGATGACATATTCGTCCTCCCGATATAGTTTGGTTGTTCGATTATATCGAATAATTAAAATATAAAACATTTATAAGAATAATGCAATTCATGAGATTCCTTTATCATCCAGACAGAAAAGAGATATCCTTGCCAGGGGTGTTATACGCATTGGGAGACCCAGTAAGGTTAGAGATTGTGCGGCAACTAGCAACAAAGGGTGAGCAGTCCTGTGCTGCCTTTGATTTTGACATAGCCAAGTCCACAATGTCGAATCATTTTAAGATTTTGCGTTCCTGTGGAGTAGTCATCACTCACAAAGAAGGGACACAACATATTAATAAGCTAAGACGTGAGGATTTAGATGCACTGTTTCCAGGTTTACTCGATGTGGTGTTGGGGAGTAGTGAATAGGGAGTGGGCAGTAGGGAGTGCTTTACTTTTAATTCACGTTTCTGTATGTTAATTGTTGAGTAGTATTCACTAATTACCCATCCCCACTCCCTACTCCCCACTCCCCACTCCCCACTCCCCACTCCCCAATTATGACCGCACAAACAGCATCAAGTTCGATGTGGAGTCCTCTACGAGGGTCGTTATTCCGTGCGCTGTGGATAGCTTCTGCTGTTTCCAATATTGGTACTTGGATGCATGATGTTGGTGCAGCTTGGTTGATGACTAGTCTTGCACCTAACTCTCCGTTGTTGGTGGCTTTGATGCAAGCTGCTTCTAGCTTACCGTTTTTTCTTTTGGCATTACCTGCGGGAGCCATTGCTGATGTGGTTGACCGTCGTAAAATGCTTTTGTGGACTCAGGGTTGGATGTTAATTGTCGCAACTCTACTGGGAATTCTCACTTTAAGTAATATTACTACTCCTTGGATATTGATAGGACTGACTTTTGCTTTAAGTCTGGGTAGTTCTATGAATATGCCTGTTTGGCAAGCTATAGTACCAGAATTAGTTCCTAAGGAAGATATGCCACAAGCGGTTACTCTTAGTGGCATTGTTGTTAATTTATCTCGTTCTGTTGGTCCGGCTATAGCTGGGATAGTTATTGCTAGAGCTGGGACTGGTGCTGTATTTTTGTTGAATGCAGCTTCTTTTTTAGGGGTGATTGCTGTTATTTATGGTTGGAAGCGTACACCCATCAAGAGTGCTTTACCATCTGAACGAGTGTTGGGAGCTATGCAAGCTGGTGTACGTTATGTTCGGAATGCTCCAGTGTTTCAAAGTGTATTAATTAGAACTGGTGCTTATATTTTATTTGCTAGTGCTTTATTTGCATTATTACCATTACTTGGACGACGAGAGTTAAAGTTAGATGCTTTAGGTTACGGGATTATACTGGGTTTTTGGGGTATTGGTGGTTTAGTGGGGGCGTTTATTTTACCCAAAGCACGACAACGATTTTCTATTGACCAGTTGGTTGCTGGTTCGTCGTTGTTGATGGCTGTGATGATGCTGGGGCTTGCTTATATCCGCAGTGTTCCTCTGGTTTGTGGGACTATGTTCTTGGTGGGAATTTCCTCCTTGAGTGTAATGGTTAGTTTGAATGTTGCAGCACAAACCGCTGTGGCTACTTGGGTTCGAGCGCGTGCTTTAGCTTTACAGATGTTGGTGTTTCAAGGAGGCATGACCCTGGGAAGTTTAGTTTGGGGTACGGTTGCTCAACGCCAAAATATTTCTTCTGCTTTAGCTGCTGCTGCTGTTGGGTTAATTGTCTGTACTGTGTTGACCCTGCGTTATCGTTTAATATGTGCTGAAAAATTAGATTTACAGGCTTCTCTTCATTGGGACCAGCCAACCCACGCTTTTGAACCTTGCCCTAATGATGGTCCGGTGTTAATTACTTTAGAATATCGCATTGATGCATCACATGCTGAAGAATTTGTCAAGGTAATGCAAGTCTTGAGTCGGATTCGTCGTCGCGATGGGGCAATTCAATGGGGTTTGTATCAAGATTTAGCTGACCCTAGTATTTTTGTGGAGACGGCAATCGTTGAATCTTGGGCTGAGCATAAGCGACAATTTGAGCGAGTAACTAACGCTGATAGGGAAATTGAAGAACGCGCTCGCAGTTTCCATATTGGTAATGAACCACCTAAGGTGTCGCAAATGTTATACGCAAACTATACGGATGGTAAGGGTTTTCGACAGCCCTGTGGTTAAAGAAGAACCTAACCCCCCTACCCCCCTTCCCTAGTAGGGAAAGGGGGAATAAAACCTCTCTCCTTTAAGGATTAAAAAAATCTCCTATCGAAAAGGTTTATTTTTCTTTTTCTTCTCCCCCCTTCCCTTATAGGGAAGGGGGGTAGGGGGGTTAGGTCTTTTTATATTTGGAAAATTGGGAAAAAGCTGCATAAACGAAGAACGACCTTCCCAATAATATTTCATACAACAGATACAACACTTGGGTGCAGCATGTGATACTAATATTTGCAGATTGCAAAATCGTAACTCTTCAGATTATAGGGGAATCGTTAAAATGTTAAATTTTATTAACTTGGAGAGCATACCATTACTACCAAAACGCAACAGCAACATTGACAAGTTTTCAATGTATATGATGCTGAATACCTATAATAATCGGTTGGCATTGCAATGGAAGTATCAGCCTGAACTGAAACGTAATATGCAGTTGTACGACAAAATGAATCAGAGCTTTTCTAATTTGTGCCAAAAGCAAGATAGAGGTTTAAGTATCGTACAGTTTTGGGTAGAAACAGCACTCACAGAACCCTGCTATCAAGAAAATTGGGAACCAAAAAATAAAAAAAGAATTGCATGGGAGCATTTAGCAAGTTTTTTTGAGGAAAAATGCTATTGGGTTGCTAAAGATTTGTGCAAAGAGCATAACAAAGAGTGTTGGGAAGAGTATTTGTGTATTGCTAGGTTGATGATTTACAATCCTATTAAATTAGGAAATGTTTTAGCTAAGTACGATTCTCAAAAGGGTAATGTAGAAACGTATATAGCAGACTTTTTAACAAAAAACATTAGAGCAGAAGCTGTAGTTCATAAATTCTCTAAATGGCGATTATTATGTAAGAAGAGTGATAAAGAATTGAAAGAAGCACTCCAAGTAGCAGGTATTTGTGAACCGGAAATTTCTCAGATGCTTTTTGCCAGAAAATATTTTAAGCAAGTTTATGTAATGAGCAAAGTGGAAAATCCTGCAAGAAAGATAGGGAAGAAATGGCCTGACCCAGAACAGGAAGATTTTGAGATTTCTGCAAGGTGCTACAACTCTGAAAAGTTAATGCCTGGAACACCCCATGAAGTTTATGCTAGCCCTGGAGGTATTACCGGAAAGCAGCTTCAGACTTGGATGGATTCTTGTATTGTCGCATTACAAAATTATCCAAAATCAATTGTTCCTCAACATTCTTTGGAAGCTTTGCAATCTGTAGGATGGGAAGCTCATAGTAATTATGTGGATACTCTGGAATTAAATTCAGATAATTGTGATAATTCACAGTTATCACAAATAGATGATGTTGATGATAATCAAGACTTTTTGTCCATCAAAAGTAGTTCTGCTTTACATGAAAAACTTAAAGAAATGAAGCAAGATTACCAAAAAGTTTTGTTTCTTTATTATGGTTTTAACTTGACGCAAAAACAATTAGCAGATAAATTGAAAATAAATCAAAGTTCTATTTCTCGCTATCAAGCGAAATCTCTAATTATACTGTTAGATACTTTAGCTGGTATTTCACAACCGCAGCAATGGGTTAAGCAGTATGTAGAAAGATGGTTACAGCGAGATTATCATGTTCCATCACACTCAGATTTGATTCAAGCTAGTTTGGTTTCGGCTGTTAAAAAACTTCCAGATGCAGAACACAACATTTTACAGCTTTTTTATGGACAGCGGATGGATGTAAACATAATTTCTTCTCTGGTAGGTATTAGCGAAATTGAAGTTACAGAATTAATTACAAAGTTAAACCAACAGTTGCAAGAAAGCTTGATACAAGAAATTAATATCTGGATTAAGGAGTATTTAGAAAGATGGTTGACTAAGTACTATAAATCTGAAGCTAAGTCGTTGTTGAAAGCTTTATCTAAATCCCAAAATTTAGATGTCGATGACAAAGTATCTCTTGTGGAAGAGTATTTTAGTAGTCAAAGAACTTTGAATTTTAGATTATAGATTTGAGATTTTTCTACAATGCTTAGTACAAGAACTGTCCTTTAATCCAACATCCAACAATATCCAAAATTTGTGTCAAATTATCGAAGAGGAAACCCAAAATGTTAACGATATCAGAATTAGTCAATATAGATAGTAGGCATCTCTGGTTGCAGATAGAAGCAAGTATCCAGGTGGGAGCATGGCAACAAGCACAGCACCATTCTAATCCTATTTCTCGCTACAACGGATATTTGAATAGAATTTGTTTGTATCACTTTTGCAATTGGTTGCAGGGATGGTTACAAGAAGAACAATCATCGCTAGATGTTTCGGTTATACCATCTCAAGCAAGTCTACCCAGCATTTGGGAACTGGTAAATGGTACAGCAGTTCAGGTGGGACAAACTCGGCTTGTTTTAGTGCCGGTGGAGACGATACATTTAGAAGAGTTGCGTGTACCCCAGGAATGGGTGGACATACCCGCTTGGGTTGCCGACTATTATGTTGCGGTGCAGTTGAATTTGGATAGCGATAAAGATGAAGCTTGGATGGGAGTATATGGCTTTGCTACCCATCACCAACTTCGCAATCAAGCTACTTACAATAAAGGCGATCGCACTTTTTCTCTAGCAGTTGAGCTGTTAAACGAAAACCTGACTACGTTGCTTGCAACACTGGGTCTAGGTTTTGACTATAAAGTAGCACCACAATTAAATTTGTCAGAAGTAGAAGTTCAACAGTTGTTGCAGACCTGGGGTAATGCGTCGATTTATTCCCCCAGATTGCTTTTGGACGTACCATTTGAAAAATGGGGAGCGTTAATTTCCAACGAACAATGGCGGCAGCAATTATATAATCTAAGAATGGGGGAGCAGGAAAATGTTGTATCTGCAAACTTAAATAGCTCACCCACTCCCCCTGAATCAACACGGCAAAAATCAACGTTGGAAAATACAAGAGTAAACCTCAGTGAATGGTTTGCAAAAGTGTTTGAAGCAGGTTGGGAATCATTGGATAGATTTTCGGGTACTAATGACGGGACAACACAGCTAGGAAATTTTGCATTTGGAACCAGAAGTATTTCCTCCACAAGAAAAGCTGATATCGAAGGGGTCAAACTAATTGATTTTGGGATGCAGTTAGGAGGACAACCGATTGCATTATTACTCGCTCTTTCTCAAGAAGTAGAGGGAAAAGTTAGTGTTCTCGTACAGGTTCATCCCACTGATAATGAAAAATGTTTACCTCCCAATCTTAAGCTTGTACTTTTAGAATCAGGTGGTAAGGCTTTACAAGAAATCCAATCTAGAAGTCGGGATTGTTACATTCAACTCAACCGCTTTAAGGGTATTCCCGGAACAAAATTTAGCATTAAATTAATACTAGGAGATTGTAATATTGTAGAGGATTTTTCTATATAGTATTAAGTAGTAAGCGGTCAACCGTTAACTGTCAGCAGTCAACCAATAACAAACCACATGTTTGATAATGAGTAAGTTAGTTGTCATAAACTTAGAAAAAGGTCACTTGGAAGACGGATTTTCACCCGTTACAGTACAACTATGGGAAACTAACAACTCTCGTCCGACACAATTTACAGGCTGTTTACCCCCAGCACCAGAAATTGCAGAACTTTACAAAAGGTATCAAATAATCTACCAAGCATTCTATGGAAGATTAAAAAAACGTTCAGAACTGGAAATAGAAACAACAGGCTTAAATAACGTTAGTGAATTAGATTTCACTGATATATGTCAGCAACTACATGTAAAAATTAATGCTTGGCTTAACTCCGATTCCTTTCGTCCAATTGACCAACAATTAAGAGCAAGATTAGCTTTAAATGAAGAATTCAAGATACTCATCGAAACAGAAGATAAAATTATCAGAAAGTTACCTTGGCATTTATGGAGTTTTTTTGAAGACTATCAAAAAGCAGAATTTAGCTTAAGTTCTCCAAAGTATGAACCGATAAAGCCATTACATAAAAACAATCAAACGAAAGTTAGAATATTAGCAGTAATTGGTAACAGTGAAGGAATTGATACTCAGGAAGATAAAATAGCTTTAGAACAATTACCTGATGCATCAACAGTTTTTTTAGTAGAACCTTCGCGTCAAGAACTAGATAAATGGCTTTGGGAAGAATCTGGTTGGGATATTCTATTTTTTGCAGGTCATAGTCAAAGTCAGGATGATAAAGGTTTGATACATATAAATAAAAATAGTACTTTAACAATCACCGAATTAAAAAATGCTCTTAAACATGCAATATCACGCGGTCTTAAACTAGCTGTCTTTAACTCTTGTAACGGTTTAGGACTAGCGCGACAATTAGCAGATTTACACATTCCACAAATTATTGTAATGCGTGAGGACGTACCAGATTTAGTCGCACAAGAATTCTTAAAACATTTTCTTACATCATTTTCTGGGGGTCAGTCTTTTTATTTAGCAGTGCGTTATGCCCGAGAAAGATTACAAGGACTAGAGGATGAATTCCCAACAGCTTCTTGGTTACCTGTGATTTGCCAAAATCCAGCGGAAGACCCTCCAACTTGGGAGGAGTTACGCAATAAAGTGAACCACTACCCTCCTGTCAAACTTACGAGACAGAAATTAGTCACTGCATTGATAGCAAGTTTAGTCACAACTACTATGCTTGTAGGGATTCGGTCATTAGGCATAATTCAACAATGGGAAATGTCCGCGTTTGACTCGATGATGCGAATACGACCGGATGAAGGGAAAGACTCACGTCTTTTGGTTGTTACTGTGACAGAAGAAGATATTCAAGCTCAACAGCAAAGGCAAAAATCCTCCCTATCAGACGAAGCATTACAAAAACTATTGCAAAAATTAGAAACATATCAACCAAGAGCTATCGGTCTGGATATCTACCGAGATTTTTCTGTAGAAGCTAAGTATCCGGATTTAGCAAATCGTTTGCGGCAAAGTAAAAACTTTTTTGCTATTTGTAAGGCTACTGGGGGTAAACAAGAAACGATAGGAATTGCACCCCCTAAAGAAGTAACTAAAGAACGTATCGGCTTTAGCGATGTTGTACTAGACAGCGATTTGGTTGTGCGTCGTCACCTTTTGGCAATGACACCAGACCCAGGCTCTAATTGTAAAACGAGCTTATCTTTCAATGTTCGGTTAGCAAAATTTTACTTAAATCAGCAGGGAATCCCATCCAAAATAAACGATGACAGAAGATTGCAACTGGGTAATATTGTCCTTAATCCTATAAGCACCCCTACGGGTAGTTACCAAAAATTGGACTCACTGGGTCACCAAATATTACTTAATTACCGCTCCACAGCCAAGATAGCCCAGCAAGTTACTCTGGGACAAGTTTTGAAAGGTCAATTACAACCAGATTGGGTAAAAAATAAAGTTGTTCTCATCGGTGTTGATGCTGAGAGTGTTAGAGATACTTTTTTTACCCCTTATAGTACTGGAGTTAGCCCCCATCGCGAAACCCCTGGGGTAATTATTCATGCTCACATGGTTAGTCAACTTCTGAGTGCTGTTTTAGACAAACGTCCTTTGCTCTGGGTTTGGCCAGCGTGGGGTGAAATACTCTGGATTTGGTGTTGGTCTTTACTGGGAGGTATTGTTGCTGCGTACCAATGGTCAAAATTAGAACTATCAATTTTTACCAGTGCAATACTTATTACCCTTTTTGGATGCTGTTTTATCCTCTTGCTAAATGGTGGTTGGGTGCCAATAGTCCCCTCATTTATGGCATTAATAACCACAGGCTTAGGAATTAGGATAGGTAACTATTATCAAACAAAAAAAACCGAGATGGTGACATTATGAATAAATTAAAGTTTTCCTCTAAATCAACACAATTATTATCTGTAATAACTTTCATGCTGGTTTGTATTGCACCACTAGGATTACTTTCAAAACCAGCACTTTCAGATGAAAACAATAATCAAAACATTGCCAACAAAAGTATTCAAAAAATAAATTTTATCAAGCCAACTTTAGAAAAAGAACCAGAAAACCGAGGAGCACCTAGCGACCGTAGAGGAGCAGGGACTCGTGGGGAATGCAAAAGTACAAAAAATCCTACTATTGCTTTAGTACCTATGATGCCAAGAATAAAGCAAGGAAATTCAAATACACCAGCTTCAGAATTTGTTTTAGGTTTGACATCTCAGGAATATCCCACCTTTTGGTTTTATGTACCTTATGCACCAAATGAAGCTACTTCTGTAAAATTTGTCATATTAGATGAAAAAAAGAATCCTTTGACCCCACAACCAATTCCTATTAATCTTAAAGGAACTCCTGGTGTGATTAGCGTTAAACTTCCCAATGGAAAACCGTTAGAAATGAATAAGTATTATCACTGGTACTTATTAATTAATTGTAACGAAAAAAGTCAGTCAGAAGATATTGCTGTCGAAGGCTTAGTCAAACGCATTGCACCAAAACCAGATTTGCAAAGTAGTTTAGCAAGCGCCACCCCAAGAGAACAAGCTAGTATTTATGCAAAAGCTGGTATTTGGCAAGACGCTTTAACGCTTTTGGGCGAACTTAGACGTTCTAAACCAGAGGATACTGCATTAAATGCTGATTGGAAACAATTATTAGAGTCGGTGGGGTTAAAAGAGGAAGCAAACGAACAGATTGCTCCTTGTTGTGGAATTGATTAATTATTGTAGAGACGCGATAAATCGCGTCTCTTTTGAATTTTCAGCTATAATTATTTCATTAACTCAAAGCTCAAACTTAAAACTCCCAGTGGAGACAGATGTTCTTATTTCTGCCTCCACTTACTCATAAAGTATTTTGGTCTAACAATAATGTAAAGACGCGATGAATCGAGACGCGATGAATCGCGTCTCTACTTCTACCAACCTGTAATAATGAGCCAAACTGCGATTAATTTAGTTGCTGTATCTATCTTTTTGATGACCCTATCAACTTTATTGGGCCCGCTGTTTCACTTCTCGTCTACAATTCCTGCTATTGGGACTTTAGCTGTTTTGGGAATTGCGACTTTGGATGCTTTTAGTTTACAGGGTAAAGGTGGAACTCTGGTTTTAGACTGGGTAGCGGGTTTTTCTCGCGAACACAGAGAACGTATTGTTCATCATGAGGCTGGACACTTCCTTGTTGCTTATTTATTGGGTGTTCCAGTTACCAACTATGCCCTTAACGCTTGGGAAGCACTCAAAAAAGGGTTGCCAGGACAAGGAGGTGTGATATTTGGCGACAGTGAATTGGCAAACCAATTAGAAAGGGGGAGCATCACCGCGCAGATGCTAGACCGTTACTGCACAATTTGGATGGCGGGTATTGCAGCCGAAACACTGACTTTTAATAATGCAGAAGGTGGAGCTGATGATAAAACTATATTGACAACTATATTGACAAATTTAGGATTTTCTGAGAACTTACGCGAGCAGAAGCGACGTTTTTGCAGTCTACAAGCGAAAACCTTAATTCAAGAAAATTGGGAAGCTTACCAAGCTTTGGTAAACGCCATGCGAAAACGCGCTTCAGTTACAGAGTGTCAAACAGCCATAGCAGAAATTAAAACATAAAAACTCAACCGTCACAGTCAACAGTCAACCGTCAACCGTCAACAGTTATCTAGCAGCAGAAGAAATGCTGTGTACAAAACTTTCACAACCAACCACGCAGTTGCGTCCTGTTGCTTTCGCTTTCAGCAAGCATTTGTCGGCACGGTCAAGAAGGCTTGAACCTTTAGGGTCATCTTCTGGTTGTAGGCTGGAGATTCCTAAACTAATAGAAATATTTATAGAAAGTTCCTTGTTAATTGCAAATGGCTGCTCGTAAACTACTTTGTTTAAGCGCTGCGCTACACCCAAAGCCTCTTGTGGAGAAGTGTTGCTGATAATAATTACAAATTCTTCCCCACCGTACCGGAAGGGTATGTCTTTTAATCTAAGATTATGCCGCAAACGCTTTGATAATAATTGCAAAATACGGTCACCAATTAAATGTCCGTAAGTGTCATTAATTTTCTTGAAGTAATCTACGTCAAGAATAATCAAGCTTAAAGGAATTCCGTGATTGTTTGCTTTTTGGATTTGTCTGGGTAACTCCCATTCTAAAGCACGGCGATTATTAAGTTCAGTCAACGAGTCAGATAAAGCGATAGCTGACAATAAGTCATTCTGCCGTTGTAAATCTCGGTATTTTTGCACCTTACGCGAAGCAACCGACAAGTGGGCCAGAAGCAATTGGTCGCAGGGGTTTAGTACTTTTGTTTTGTCTTCGGTATAAAAACTATTTTCTTCAGGAAGTATCCAAATGTAAGCATCAGCTCCTTGATCCATTACATTAGCGCATTGAGACATCTCCCAAGAACAGCCATACTTTATTTTGTCGGCAAGTACCTGGGGACGGTCTTCCAAAATAATAGAGTATATCGAAGATAGATTTGTTTGTTCCTGAATCCAGCAGCATAAATCCATGCTGTCATTAAGGCTAGCTTGTATAAGTATAATATCAGGCGGTTTAAGTTGAAGCCGCCCTACCGCCTCGTTCCAATTGGCGGTAACCTCTACGCTGAAAACATTTGTATCATAGATTTGATTTGGAAGTGTCTTGCGAAAGTTATCACTTCCAAACACTAGGAGAGAAATATTCATTGCTTCGCTTTTTGCTCTGTCCAACACAAAGGTGTCAATTGACTCTAAACCTACTTTTTCTCTCTGTTAACTAGCGGTTGAATATGACCGTATTTCTGACAAGGGGGAAACACCCACTGTTGAATTTTCTTACTTCTGTATTCAGTAACCATCTTCAAGCTTCAATCTCCTGATTTACTACGTTAAATTGACTACAATCAAACTTAGTTTTATTTCTGATACCTACTTTGCGCTTTCAGATATTTTTTTTAAAACAGTAAAATTACTGAATAATGCTCTTAAGGGTCAAAATAACACTGTATTTTCCAGGTGTTGATAACCAAAATTGTTGATTTTGCATGACTTTAGACCAAATTACTGCCTGTATCAAATTAAAAGCTTCTCTCTGTTAAGATACTTAAACTTTTTTATTCAATTAAGAGGTTTTGAGAATTTTTATCCTTTTTTCCGTGAAAACCGCCTCAGTAATGGACTTCCGTAAATTGATAAAATGCTTTAGATTTCTAAATAAATTGTTAATTTAAAGTTTTGACAAGTTTCCTAAGGTATTTATAAAGAGATTACAACAGTAAATATTAAAAAATGCTGAGAACGTTACATTTTTGTACAATAAATAGCTAAAGTTTGGGTTAGCAATTGCTAGCTAAAGTAGTATTTGAGTGTTGATTGTTGACTGCTGAGTGTTGACTGCTGACTGCTGACTGTTGAGTGTTGACTGCGAATTGCTAATTGCGTATCCGGCTATCGGACGCTGGCGCGTTCACGCAGTGGAGCGCAGCGCTTACGCTAAGCGTGCCGCCTCGGCTTATTCCTAATTGCGTTCGCGTATCCGAAGCGGACGCTACGCGAACACGGAGTGTTCCCTATAGCGGGAATAGAGTGCCGTCTCGGCATATTGCGAACTGTTTACTCCCCATCCCAAAAACTTTGCGGATTGGGCGCACTTTATCTGTATCCGCGAACTAACATATTCTTATGTTTCTCAATATATTGACCTTTTCTTTTTTGTAAATTCCCATGTCTTCACATCCCCAGTACCTCAGCGGTAGCGAAATACGCCAAAAATTTCTAGATTTCTACGCTCAGCGAGAGCATCAAGTTCTCCCCAGTGCGTCTCTCGTACCAGAAGACCCCACGGTACTGCTGACTATCGCGGGGATGCTACCATTTAAGCCAATTTTTTTGGGACAGCGCACACCAGAATTTAAAAGGGCTACGACTTCCCAAAAGTGTATCCGTACTAATGATATTGAAAATGTCGGACGCACTAAGCGCCATCATACGTTTTTTGAAATGCTGGGTAACTTCAGCTTTGGCGATTATTTCAAAGAACAGGCAATCACTTGGGGTTGGGAAATTTCTACAGAAGTATTTAATTTACCCCCCTCTCAACTCGTTGTTAGTGTTTTTGAAGAAGATGACGAAGCGTTTGCTATTTGGCGCGATAAAATAGGTGTCTCAGAAAAACGTATCAAGCGTATGGGAACTGATGATAATTTTTGGGCATCAGGTCCAACTGGTCCGTGCGGTCCTTGTTCGGAAATTTACTACGATTTCCATCCAGAACTTGGTGACGACAATATAGATTTAGAAGATGACACCCGCTTCATCGAGTTTTATAACTTGGTGTTTATGCAATATAATCGGGATGCGGATGATAATTTAACACCCCTAGCAAACAAAAACATTGATACTGGGTTGGGTTTGGAGAGAATGGCGCAAATTCTCCAGCAGGTTCCCAATAATTATGAAACTGATTTAATTTTCCCCATAATTAAAAGTGCTGCGGATATTGCGGGTATTGATTACGCTAAATCAGACGAAAAAATAAAAGTTTCTCTAAAAGTTATTGGCGACCATGTGCGCTCTGTTGTCCATATGATAGCTGATGAAATCCGTGCTGCCAATACGGGACGGGGATATATATTGCGGCGTTTGATTCGGCGAGTTGTGCGTCATGGTAGATTAATTGGTATTTCTGGGGAATTTACGACCCAAGTTGCGGAAGCTGCTATCTCTTTGGGAGAGTCGGCTTATCCCAATCTTCGCAAGAGAGAAAATGCGATTAAAGCAGAATTACAAAGAGAAGAATCTGCCTTCCTTAAAACTCTGGAGCGTGGGGAGAAAATTCTTGAGGAAATAATCACCTTAATGAAACAAAAAGGCGAAACTCAGGTTAGTGGTGAAAACGCCTTTAAACTCTACGACACCTATGGCTTTCCCTTTGAACTCACTCAAGAAATTGCTGAGGAAAACGACCTTACTGTTGATGAGGTAGAGTTTCAAGTGGAGATGGAAAAACAAAAGCAACTCGGTAGAGATGCACACCAAAGTATCGATTTAACTGTACAAGGTGCTTTAGATACGCTTGCTGAGGATATTCAGTCTACCGATTTTATTGGCTACAAGGAAAGTGTTGCGACTTCTAAAGTCCAAGTATTGCTTGTTAATGGCGTTCCCCAAGAAGAAGCTGAGGCTGGAACATCTGTACAAATAGTCCTCGATAAGACTCCATTTTATGCTGAGTCGGGGGGACAAATTGGCGACCGTGGTTATATTTCTGGGGATGGTATTGTTGTACGAGTGGAAGATGTGAAGAAGGAATCAGAGTTCTTTGTTCACTTTGGACGAGTGGAACGGGGTACTATTCGGGTAGGTGATGCTTTAACTGCCCAAATCGACCGTGCTTGTCGTCGTCGTGCTCAAGCTAATCATACAGCAACTCACCTTTTGCAAGCAGCGCTAAAGAATATTGTCGATGATACTATTTCCCAAGCTGGTTCGTTGGTTGATTTCGATAGGTTACGTTTTGACTTTAATTGTCCTCGTGCTTTAACAGCAGAAGAAGTACAACAAATTGAGGAACAGGTTAATACCTGGATTTCTGAAGCACACTCGGCTAATGTACAAGTTATGCCCATAGAGTCGGCTAAAGCTAAAGGTGCTGTCGCTATGTTTGGTGAAAAATACGGTGAGGAAGTTCGCGTAATTGATTTCACTGGGGTATCGATGGAGCTTTGTGGTGGTACGCACGTAAGTAATACCGCTGAAATTGGTGTGTTTAAAATTATTTCAGAAGCTGGTGTTGCTGCGGGTGTGCGACGGATAGAGGCTGTTTCTGGCCCTGCTGTGCTGGATTATTTGAATTTGCGGGATAAGGTAGTTAAAGATTTAAGCGACCGCTTTAAGGTTAAACCGGAGGAAGTTCCTGACCGAATTACTGCGTTGCAAAATGAACTGAAAAATTCTCAGAAGGAAGTGGACAGTCTTAAGTCTCAGTTGGCTATTGTTAAGTCTGATAGCTTGCTGCAAAGTGTTGAGACTGTCGGGGAGTTTAAGGTTATTGTTGCTTCTTTGGAAGGGGTAGATGCAACTTCTTTACAAACTGCTGCGGAAAGGTTGCAAAGTAAACTTGGTGCTTCTTCTGCTGTAGTGTTGGGTTCGGTTCCGGAAGCTGGTAAGGTCAGCTTAGTTGCTGCTTTTTCCCCGGAAGTTAATAAAAAAGGTTTGCAAGCTGGTAAGTTTATCGGAGCTATTGCCAAAATTTGCGGTGGTGGTGGTGGTGGTAGACCAAATCTCGCACAAGCGGGGGGACGGGATGCTGATAAGCTACCTCAGGCTTTGGAACAGGCTATGAGTGAGTTGAAGGGGGGGTTGGGGTAATGAATGATGGGTAATGGGTAATTGGTGATTGGTAATTGGTAATTGGGGGAGCATCCCAATTTTGAAAAAAAAGTTTGTAGTGGTCGCTGATGCGACCTGCTGTTCAGAAGGCGGCTTACGCCACGCACTACAAAAGAAAATAAATTTACACGTTTGGGATGCTCCCAATTATTAAGGTGGTTAAGGCGAAAACTTAACCAATTATTCAATTTGTCAAGGCGTAATATCATCATATTTTTAAGTAATTTTCTACACTATATTATTTATACGATTCTAAGTACACTAAGCCAATATTAGTCTTGAATAAGACATGAGTGCTTATGAAAATAGAATCCGTAACTATTAAAGGATTTCGCTGTTTTGGTAATGAACCTACTACTGTAAGATTATCGCGAGGTATAACAGCCTTAGTTGGAGCAAATGGTTCTGGAAAAACAGCTCTACTTGAAGCTCTTTTGCGTGTATTTGGTATAACGAGCAAACAAAGAACTATTTTACGCAGCGATTTTTATGTGCCTCTTAATACAAAAGATGATAATAGTAGCGCACGTGAGTTATATATAGACATTCGCCTGAGTTTTCCTGAATTAGAAGAAAGTCAAAATTTTACAGAAGCAAAGCTAGCAGTACCAGCCTGTTTTAATCACATGGCTATAGATGGGGAAAATGGGACACCCTTCGTTCGGATTCGTCTTGAAGCAAAATGGGTAGATGATGGAACAATTGATGGAGATATTGAACAAAAACTTTGGTGGGTTCAAACAGCCCATGAATCACCAGCAAACGAAGAAAAAAGACCTTGCGAAGCATCAGAACGTGGGTTGATTCAAGTTCATTACATTCCCGCTACACGAGATCCGTCTTCCCAGTTAACCTCTGCAGCTGGAGCAGTTCTAGGGCGCTTACTTAAATCTGTAGCATGGTCTACAGAAACTCAAGATACCATACAGACTGCATCTAAACAGATTAGAGAAGTTTTTGGAAAAGAAACAGCAATCGCTAGCATTAACCAGACCTTAGGCATTAGGTGGAAGGAGCTTCACGATGATACCTTTGATGCAGATCCAGAATTTAGCATTGCAAGTAGACAGTTTCAAGAAATAATTCGCCGCTTAAATGTCGTATTTCGTCCAACAGAACTCAATGGAGAACGTGAATTGGATGCCTTAAGCGATGGTCAGAAATCTCTTTTTTATTTTTCACTTATTGCTTCAGTTTTTGAAGTAGAGCAAAAGTTTGTTTATTTAAATGTTACGAAAAATCCACAAAAGATAAATCAATCTGAAAACCCTGACAACATTGAAAGTGATAATTTAGAGCAGCCCCCAAAAACGGGTTTTAATTCCTATCAACACCAAACACCTGCTTTAATAATTTTTGCGTTTGAAGAGCCAGAAAATCACTTAGCACCCTATTTCTTATCACGTATTATCACACAAGTTCGTTCTCTCGTAACTCAGTACGCGGCTCAAGCTGTAATGACGAGTCACTCTCCTGCAATTCTCGGTAGGATTGAACCAGAAGAAGTACGGCATTTTCGGCTTAATCAAAGTTTAAGAACAGTGATTGTTAGTCAAATAAAATTACCTGATAATGATCAATACCTTCGCCAAAAATAAAGAAGGCTTTCTGTAGTAGAGTTGTTGTTACCACAACCACAACTCGTGCATCCACAGAAAGCCCATGCCAGATATATTAGCATTTTTTTTTACCTTACAATTGG
>JAHHIC010000086.1 GCA_019359035.1 Scytonematopsis contorta HA4267-MV1
ATAATACAAGTATCAAATAATAGCTTTATACTGAATAGTCGTTTAGTACTAAACTGCTTTAGGATGACCATATTTTAGTGAAAAAATCTGTATTAGTAAATACAATTTTAGATGCGCTTACCCTGTCAGCGATACTCAACAAGGTTGATTATTTACACCTAACAACGAGCTAGCAATAATTGCAGCTTGAGTTCGGTCGCGCAAATTCAGCCGATCCAAAATACGGGTAATATGATTTTTAACAGTTTTTTCAGTGATATAAAGAGCCTCGGCAATTTCACGATTACTAGCTCCCTTGGCAATTAATTTCAAAATATCGAGTTCTCTAGGTGTCAGTGCGTCCCAACCGGGAGGTGTGGACTTGGAAGCAAGGGGAATTTGCCCCATAACTTTCCCCAATCCGGGTCCGAGTTGGGTGTATCCTTTATGTACCATACGGATGGCTTGGGCAAGTTCTTCTGAAGGAGTATCTTTGAGTAAATATCCATAAGCACCGTAACGCAATGCTTGAGCGACATAATCATCATCGGCAAAGGTGGTAAGTACTAAAACTTTTGTGGTGTTAAATTGCTGACAAATTAAACGAGTAGCTGCAACCCCATCCATAATTGGCATCCGAATATCCATCAACACAATATCTGGCTGTAACCCTCCCACTTTATCAATGGCATCCTGTCCATTTTCTGCCTCTGCAACTACTTCTAAATCTGTTTCTAATTTGAGTAATGCCTTAAGTCCACGACGAATTAAGCTTTCATCATCTACTAGTAATAAACGAATCATATTGATTTTAGATTTGTGAATAAGGAAAAAAGGCAATGATTTTACATCCTGCATATGGGGCAGCTTCAATATTTAAATTGCCACCAACAGTAAGAGCGCGATCGCTCATACTTTGCAAGCCAAAACCAGTTGTATTTTGATTAATTTGAAAACCTTTACCATTGTCTTGAATAATTAATATTAAATTAGTTTGTACATGAATACTAATTTTCACTTCGGAGGCTGATGCATGTTTACAGATGTTTGTCAATCCCTCCTGAACAATTCGATAAACAGCAATTTTAATTTCATTTTTAATTGGTTGCTGTAAATCTATTTGTAAAATTGTAGAAATGCCGCTTGAACGTTTAAATTCTTCTACTAAATCAGCAATGGCTTCCGGGAGGGATAATCCAATAAGTGGGTCAACTCGCAGTGTTGTAACCGATTGACGTACTTCCTTCAGAGCATGAGAACCTAGTTGCTTGGCTTCCGTAAGAAATTCTGTTGCCTCGGATGGGTCAGTTTGCCATAGTTTCAAGGCAGCTTCTAAATGTAAGTTTAAAACCGTTAAAGCATGACCAACCGAATCGTGGATATCACGAGCAATGCGATTGCGCTCCTGTAAAGTCGCTAATTCTTCAATTCTTAAAGTATACTCGCGTAACTGAGCGTTTGCAATAGCTAATTCTTGGCTCTTTATACTTAATTTTTGGCGACTTTGAAATTCTTGAACTATGGCATTAACCGCCATCTGCATAAAAATTGTGCTAATACATAAAGTTAATGTTGAAACTAATGCAATCAATCCTAGCTGTTGATTAATAGCTAGAGGTTGAATTAAATTAACTTGTTTTGTTCGCTGTAATTGAGTTAGCAAAGCAAAGATGACTGCAACACCACTAATAAATGAACGAGTAACACCAGAAAATATTAAACAATTACGAGCTATTAATACTATATAAAGTAAAGGAACAACTAAAATTCCTCCTAGTATTGAAGCAATTATAATTAAAGCGAATTCTAAACTGGTGTAAATAATTTTATGTAGTTGGTTTTTGGATGGTAATTTTAAACCGATAATTCCAAATATCAACAAACATAATAAATTTAATATCGGCATTCTGGGTAAGCGTGATATTAAATTAAATAAAAAAGCCAGAGATTCGCTACAAGCAACAATACCGAGCAAAACCCACTCTAAATAAAGTAGAAACCGCAGAGGATACTTGCGGTTAGTAACTAGATGAATCATGAAATCGATTCAATATTTTCTTTTACAACCAATAAAGATAACTTGACTTTTACCAAAACACCAGAAGAATAGGTCATTCCTAAAATTGGGACTATAGTCCCTATCAAATTGAGGACTTTAATCTCATGTGCTGCAAGTTCTGCAAAGCTTATGCTGTACACATCGAAACAGCATTCGTAAGCACAAGATGAAAAACAAGCTGATTTCAATATTCACTGGAGCGATTGTACTATCAACGCCATTAACAGCTACAGTTGCAATGGCTCAAACAACATCTCTAACCCAGATGTTTCCCGTCCTATCGGGAGTTTCACTAACTACTGAACAGCAAACTCAACTAGAACAGTTTAGTCAGCAAACCCTCCCATCTATTGAAAACGTTCTAACTGTTGAGCAAAAGTCACAGTTTGCAGCAGCGTTGGCAGAAGGCAAAGGGGTAAGGGTTGCTTTATTGTCTGTGAATCTTTCTGCCCAGCAACAAAAGCAAATACGAGATATTGTGCAATCAAAAAGACCTCAAATTATGCAAACATTAACCCCGCAACAAAAGCGGCAGGTAATGCAAAATTTTTGGTCACTCAAACAATAAGGAAATTAATCGAATCAAGTAAGTAAACAAACATTCAATCTCAAAATCAACAAAGGTAAAAATTATGAAATCTCTACTCAGTATATCCCTTCTTGGATTAGTTGTAATTACAACTAGCTTACCCGCTTCTGCTGGGCAAGTTATAGGTCGCAGGGGCAGCACTGCAAGCAGCAATGGTGTTGTAATTCAAAATCCACAAGGTGGTTATTTTGGTGCTGGCAATGGGACAGTTACGGGTGTTAATGGCGGCAGTGCTAGCGGGCAATTTAAGTTTAAAACAAACGGTCAAGGAGGTGGTAGCTACAGCGGTAATGGAACAGCTACAACTAGAAATGGTAACACTTATACTGGAATCACTAATGGTACTGCGAGTTACAATCAAACCTCTGGTTATAACGGTCAAAACACCACAACTGTAAATGGTACTACCTACACCACAACTACTGCCAATGGTACAACCACAGTAACAACACCCTCTGGTTCTCGTAGCTTCATGCATCCACGTAAGTAATTTTAAGTAATTTAAGAGGGGCACTCAAATTCAAGAGCGTCCCTTCAAACATACCAAAAATCTTAAAAATATAAATATCAAGCAAATGAATTACGCAAATGCGTTTGTAAAAATTTTACCTTTTTTCTTAATTTTAGTTTTAATAGAAGCATTAGTAATTGTGAAATGGAAGAAACAAAAATATCCTTGGCAAGAAAGTTTAACTTCATTTTTAATTGCAATCGGGCATCGTATCTCGCAATTGATTCCATCTAGTGGCTTGCTATTATTTGCTTGGAACCATCGTATTTTTACTATTTCTCTCAACTCTTGGTGGAATGTGCTGTTACTATTTATTCTTTTAGAATTTTGCTACTACTGGTTTCATCGAGCATCGCACCGTATCCGTTGGTTTTGGGCTAGTCATCTCGTCCATCATTCACCCGAAAATTTTAACCTTTCAACAGCGTACCGTTTGGGATGGACGGGGGGAATATCTGGAAGTGCAATATTTTTTATGCCGCTTGCTTGGCTAGGTTTTGAGCCATTTGCAGTTGGGGCTGCCCTCTTGTTGAATTTACTTTATCAGTTCTGGATTCACACTGAATTAATTCCTAAATTAGGCATATTTGAATGGCTTTTTAACACTCCTTCTCACCACCGAGTCCATCATGCTTCCAATTCTGAATATATAGACCAAAATTTTGGTGGTGTCTTAATTATTTTTGACCGTTTATTTGGCACTTTTACTCCAGAAAACACATTGAACCCACCAATTTACGGATTAACTCACCCAATAGCGTCTCGCAATCCGTTTAAAATTGCCCTCACAGAATGGATGCAAATTTTCAAAGATATTATTTCGGCTCATTCTTGGCAAGAGCGCTTTTGTTATGCATTTGCTCCTCCAAATTGGAAGTTAAACTACACCGCCACCAAAAGTAAGCGAGAACCGAGGAGATAAGCTTCAGCTCAAAAAACTAAGACAAGAACCATTTTTGTACACAAATACGGATGGCTTACTAGCTATAACTCTGTTTTATTTTTTCAACCAACTTTAGGTGCTGAATGGGAACACTTTTCGTCCTTTTTAAAATAGCTGGAACTATTGCTATACATGTATTTTAGCCTAAAATATTTTCCCTGTTCATTTATTCTTCCCCATGAAGCTTATAAAAAGCACTAATTGCAGCTTTCTGCTCCGCTCCAACAACATAACGCTTAAAAGCACCATCTGTACTATGACCAGTAAGTTTTCGTGCGTGAGTGGGGTCTAGTCCATCAAGTAATAGCATTGAAGCGAAGGTGTGCCTAAAAGCATGGGGATGAAGGTCTGGTAGTCCAGCCAATTTACCAATCCTTTTTATCGCAGTGTAAATTCCTTGATAACTCAGCCTTGCATTAAATGGCTCATGTATTCGAGTATATTCTGGTATACTGTTATGATAAGAAAGCAACAAAGGATGATTACCCTGCATCTTTTCTCCCCCAGCACTACGAGCATCAAGGTAATTATTAATGTATTGACGACTTTCTCTTAATAGCGGTACTATTCTTGGTTTTTTGTCCTTGGTTTCTGTGATTAAAATTAATTTTCCATCGTAATCTTCTATATTTAGAGAAGCTACTTCATTCGCACGTAAACCGTAAAGCAGTATATGTAATAGCGCTAAGTCTCGTATTTTTGTCGGTCCATCAAATTGTTCCAAAGCCGATTTAACCGCTTCAAGTTCATCTTGTTGTAAATCCTGAGGTTTTGGTTCTGAGAGTTTTTCCAGTTTGATACCCAGCATGGGGCTTGTCTCAATTATATCCGGGTAAGTGAGGCGCATCCAATTGAAAAAACTTTTTAATGTGGAGAGGGCTGAATTAACTGTTGATTTAGACAATGATTCACCCTGTGGTGTTTTAACTTCAAGCTGAAGGTACTCTTTATAATTCGCTAAATGACGAGACCGAATTTGTCTAAAACTGAGGTCTGTCCAAGCTAAAAATCTTTGTAGTTCCCGTGTATAAACAGTTTGAGTATTTTTGGATAAACTGGTACTCTTCAAAAATTCTTGGACTTTTTGCCACCTCAAGTCAGATATTACTGGAACTTGAAGATGCTTCGACCTGTCAGTAATTTTAGATGAACCACCATCAATCGTTATCAAATGGATTGGAGGGAGTTTATAATCTTCATTTTTAGGGAACATAATGATACTCCAATGAATATTAAGTCGAAAAAATTACTGTCCATTTCTGATTTGACATCAAAAAGCTTGTAAAATTCAATATTTTTATTGTTGCTGTGCCTGCAATTCACTTGTGCGACTTACCATTGTTTTGCTTTTATAAGCTTTAATATCGCGATCGCCAAAAACAATATAAGTTTCTGTAATGTTTGAAGAATTCCTACTTTAAAGCAATACCCACGTATTACTTTAACATTTACCTAAAAAATAGCTGACAAAAGTCAAGCAATTAAAATAGAAATATTAATTCAAATATACTGCTGATGTTTGAAAAGCTTCTTCTGGAGTTCCGAAAAAAGTACCGTTATCGAAGACGCTAATTTCGTACTTTTCATTGCTGTAAGTATAAAACGCCATCGACCACCTTTCTTCATTACCTTTGTAACGCAAGCGACACAGATGAGTCGGGGTATTTGCTAACCTTTCTCTATATTCTGAGCGTGTTACTCCAAATCTTGAGGGGTCAAAATTTTCTGGGATATCTGGTTCTGTGTAAGCATCTATATAACAGAAATAGCTTTTAAAACGTACATCTATACGTGTATATTTTCCAGCATAGTGTTTTTCGGCATAAGCTAATATACGCTGCGTTGTCGATTGTTTAACTTTTTCAGGTATTTTTACACCACCTGAGTGCGGGTCGTTTACCCATGTTCCCATAATGAATTTTCGCGTAGTAGTAATTCAATTATTTTATCGTTGCTTGAAAACAAAAAATAGGGGATTCGGGATGGAAGCACGAAGACTGTCGCACCTGAAAACTGTAAAAATTTGTAAAAATTATGTACCTATAAAAAAATTTGTGCTGTCATAAAAGTGTGAGAAGCACAGTTTACTTATGATTGTCAATAGTTATTTTAAAAATAGCTGAAAGACGAAAGATAATCTGGGTAAAGCGGAACAGAGTAAAAACCCTTGCTTTAGTACCTTAGTTCTATATTCCCAGTGGTGGAAAATGTTTAATTTGCGATTGATTGTCCACATTATGCTTTGAATTAGACATGCTACAAAAATTATAAACACTACAACGTAAAATAAGTACCACTTATCTTTTGTACGACTAAATCTACGATTAATATCTCATTTAGTAGTGCCTGTATACTACTTTGTTGGTTATAGGTTTACTGAAAAGCTGCAAATTCTTACTCAAAAGCTGCAAATTTTTTGCACAAAAGTTGCAAAAACTAAGGGAAAAGCTAAAATTAAATACGATTAAAAGTGCTGAAAGCTTTTTATCGCAATAGTTTTGCCCTCCCTATCTGTCAAACCCACAAATTTGCATCTTTTGCGTTAATTACTCCGGAAATTTGCATCTTTTGCGTTAATTACTCCGGAAATTTGCAACAGTCTGTAAAAATTTGCATCTTTTGTGTAAAAGCGGATGCCTGAAACAACGTAATTACGTCCTAAAATTTGCAACTTTTAAGTAAACCTATATCGGTTCGCGCATAAA
Organism: Scytonematopsis contorta HA4267-MV1; assembly: GCA_019359035.1. Classification (GTDB taxonomy): domain Bacteria; phylum Cyanobacteriota; class Cyanobacteriia; order Cyanobacteriales; family Nostocaceae; genus Scytonematopsis; species Scytonematopsis contorta. The sequence goes on from JAHHIC010000086.1 coordinate 6,787, forward strand.
GTAAAATCCTGGAAACGAATTTATAAGGGTTTCAACCTATAGAATTCGCGCATCAAATAAAATTTCTCAAAGTCGTTAGTTTCCGCTCTACAACCAACATAAGTCGGCGATCGCTGTCCTAACCCTACTGCCCAAACCCTATTGTGTCGTAAAGACGAAAATCAGAAAATTTCACTTTATGCACGCTCTATATGGATTACTACGGCTACCTAAAAGGTACTGATTTCAATACTTTCAGACTCAATCGCTCTTTATCCCCTAGTAATTTAATTAGGTTTGTTAACTTTGTTAGATATTTTTACAGCACTCTTGTATACACCTATAAAGATTAACAATGCTACTTCCTTCTGTTTCTCACACCTAATTTTACTAGGGGATATATGGATTACTACGGCTATTACTACGGCTACCTAAAAGCTCCTGATTTCAATACTTTCAGGTTAAATAGCTTTTATCCCCTAGTAATTCTACATCGCCAGACTCAGCACTCAATAACCTCAATTGACAATTAACTAGCCTATTCCATACGGAAAACGACGTGTCATGCATCGTCTCACATCCTCATCAATTACAACGTAGCGCGTAGGAGCTTCTCTAATTCGATAGACTGCTTCCTCAATAGCATTAATGAAAGCCTGTGCAACATCAACCCGCTGCAAGTTGTAATATTTAACGGCCTCAGCATATTCTGTGAGAGCTTCTGGATGAAATAAATACTTCATTATTCAAGCAACTGTCTAACTTGAGCGAGAGCTTCTTCTCCTGGAATCGGTTGCACAGAACCGTCTCGAATTTCATCTCGTCGTCTCTTTGCCTCACTAATCCAAGCAGTTTGGATTGTTGGGTCAGTATCGAACTCCAGGCTTTCAACTAGCTTTTCTGCTAACAATGCCCTAGATGCACTCTTGAGTGCTAAAAGTTCTTCTGTGAGTTCCTCAATTGATTTCATCAAACCTCCCAGAGCTAACGGTTCTATTTTACAAGATAGCAAAAATTCAAAGTCCGCATAAGGCGCAAATAAATTGACTCTGCGCTCTTTTATATTGGTAAACTGAAGCTAGTTCAGACCAAGATTGTTGCCTGCTATAGACAACGATAAATCAAGGGTTTTAGCCCACGAAATGGTTAAATTTTATTATGTCTCTACAGGAAATTAATATGCCTAAGCCATTTAAACAGAAATGTTCAATTTGCTCCCAGCTAACCACCAAAAAAGCAAGGCTGTTACACGGTGAAGAGGGTGATGGCTGCTGGGACGACAAGTATTGCCACAACCGTCGCTCTTTTTACAGAAAACAGGCTCGGACAAATAATGGTGAAAACACTATACAATCTGTTGTTGTAGAACCACCCCAGAATTATTTTGCAATTCTCCTACTTTATAAAGACCCTGGAGAGCGACCTTTACACGCTTTGGGTGCTGAATTGTGGCAGGGGCAAACACCTAATTGTAAACTGCAACCCATACATTGCTTTGGGTTAACTGGTGGGACAATTAGGGAATATACGGAGCAAGTACTTGAAGCATTTTCAAAGCAATGCGGTACGAGTCTTAATAAATACAAAGATATTTTTGAGGTTAGCCCTGAAAAATGTCCCATACGTCCCTGTCCCCTACACCCTGAAAGTTAAACAAATACATTTAGTCGATATGGAACACTTAGATGAAGCCCTATGTGAGTTTTCTGAATCCGTACAACACGACGCATATAATGCATGGACATTACTAGAACTTAGCCTACAAGCATTTACAATCGAGCAGCAGTTGAGTTTAGGAAGCAGTGCTGTTTTGGAACATGCTGCTTACTTGAAAGAGCGGTCACAAACTTTGCTAGCAGAAACAAGAGATAGTAATGATAAAGATGGTCCCCTAGTTAGCTTCGATTTATTTACTGGCATTGTGCGAATGACTTCCAGAATTGACTTGGAAGATTTAAAGGAGCCTGAAATCGAGCAACAATATTCCACTCATGCTAAACATGACTATCCTCAAAGAGTGGATAAAGAAGCTGCTGTTACAGAACTTAATGAAAGTGATTCTAGTTTATTCTTGGCTCAAATCCACACTATCGATGATATCAAAACTTTAGCTGGTAGCGAAAATGTTGAGCTATGGAAAAAAATGATATTAACCTTTTTTAAAGAAAGGGGTGAAAATAAAATGCAGTTAAAAATAATTGCCAAAAGCTTAAAAATGGCGTTTGTAGAAGTCTGGATAGGGGTACTTTTAGGAGATTTTATACTCGAACAGAAAGGTGATTTTTACGAAATTGATACAGTTTGGGTTTCTTGTCAATAACGGTACTTAATATTTAACTAGTATTAACCAAATAGCTATCCGTATAATTTAATTGTCCCACACCTGCTTTGTCCAAGTCCTATTTGGATAGGTAATGCTAAAATAATTACAGTCTAGTTACCTTTGACATAAGACTTTATAAATACTATAGTCTAAACTCCAGAAATTAAAGCGAAGTTTTTACCGCAGCGCAATGTCTTTGGGTTTGCTGAGTTGTTGGCTGAACCTCAAGATAAAGCACCAAAATTTCTCAAAGCTTCCAAAAAAGATAAAGCTACCGCAGTAGAAATTAACAGAAAAGAGAAAGCAGCACTTGGACAAGCTCAGAAGAAAGAAGCAGCAGTACCCAAACCAAATAAGGAAATTCCATTACCCAAAAAGGTTGTAAAAGAAAGCTTGTTTTTATATGACACAAGCAAGTTTTAGATAATTACGGAGTCCAAATATTATGTTTCTCCGTAAGTTGTAATTAAAGGTCTCATATAATTATTTATAGGTTCAGCAACATCAAGTTATGCAGTTTGTTATTCAACTAGCCAAAACACTTGAAAATGCTTAAGACGGAATAAAAATTAAAAAAACCTAAATTTTATTTATGAAAAAATATTTTTTTAGGGTCCCCCTAGGGCGAATAAAAAAAGTATCCTTGTACAAATTCCCTAATTTTAATTATGGGATTTCCCTGTTCCCTGTTAAGAGTTTCCTTTTAATCATATAATTGAAGTTTTTAATGATTGTGTAAAAGTCAAATTTAAACTCTGGTATATAAATTCACAGGGTAAGCGCATATAATTTTGTAGCTTAAAATACAGAATGTTTGACCAAAAGATGTAAAAAAATCAAATTTGAGTATTAAATATGTTAGGTAGGGGTATTAGTAGCATGGGAACAGAAAACCGGGTTAAGGCGTATTACATGAACACTACACATTTTTTCGGCGCTGTTCGTGGAGCGTGCCACTAGGCGAAACCCTTGATTTATCGCTCTTGAGGGTACTTGGCGATTTCAACTGCGGAGCTACGACAACCCTCAATAAAATCCTTATTCAATAAGACTTTTAAGCTTAACCCTGTTTTCTGTTCCGATGATACTTGTACCCCTAACTCTATTATGGCGGGATGTCGCAGGGGTTACAGAACTAACACGAATGTTAGGGAGAGAAGGCTTCCTGTGGTGTAGACCTACGACTGTTAGTCAACAAGCAATGTCTCAAAGATTTTTAACTTTTCCAGCCGAATTATTTGAACGAGTATTTGAAAATTTATTACCGACTTTAAGAGATGCTTGGTGTAATAGAAATAAACGACCTCTACCAGAAAGTATTCAATTTTCATTAACAAAATTTTCGAGAATTTGGATAATAGATGGCTCTACATTAGAAGCATTATTTTGTAAGCTCAAAAGTTTGGAAGATGTACCAAAAGGGCAGTTGGCAGGAAAAATGGCAACAGTAATAGATTTAATGACAAGGCTACCTGTGGAGATATGGTTTCAGGAGAATCCAAAAGCCTCGGATACGAAACTTGAGGAAAATATATTACAATTGGTGACAGCAAAAACCTTACTATTGCTTGATAGAGGATTTTATCATTTTAGTTTTTGGCTACAGCTAATTGAAAAGGAAATTCACTTCATTACTCGACTAAAAAAGGGAGCAGCAATTAAGATTGAAGAAGTATTTACAAGTAGCTTTTCTTTACGAGATAGTTTGATACGTTTGGGTTCTGGTACTGAAAAAACTCCTTTTATCACTTTACGTTTGATTGAAGTTCGTTCTGGTAAAACCTGGCATTCTTATCTAACAAGCGTGCTTGACCCTCATGTATTACCACCCTACGTTGTTGCAGATTTGTACCGAAGACGTTGGAGAATTGAGGACGCTTTTAATACTGTAAAAAGGCTTTTGGGCTTAAGCTATTTGTGGACAGGTTCTATTAACGGTATCAAATTACAGATTTGGGGAACTTGGTTATTTTACGCTGTTTTGGTCGATTTGGGCGATGCCGTTGCTGACGAACTCTCTTTGCCTTTTGATTCGATTTCATTAGAGATGATTTATCGTGGAATGTACCATTTTTATGCAGCTCATCATAAAGGTAAAGCTACTGACCCAGTAAAGTATTTCGCGGCGCCAGAAAATAAAGATTTAGGTATTGTTAAAAAGCAACGAAAACCAAATGTTAAGTTAATTATCGCACCGTTTCCAGAAAAACAGCGAGGCTCTGACCAATTTTTCTTTAAAGCAATTTCTGAAACCCCCTTGACACCTGCCATGCAGGCTTAACTTGTGACCAATGGATATTAGGTTAACATTTTTATCATTAAATGGCTTATCTTTATAAACAGAGATGCTTATGTCGAAAGGATTTGGCAAACCAAAACTTACCAAAATTGATAAATTTATTGAGCAAGCGGTAAATTATACCCGGTGCCGATTTTGGCTACCCGCCCCCGACACTCCGCATTCCGCCACCCGCTCTACTCCCATTTCACTTAACAGCTATGAGTTTTTCTTTTGGCGTAAATTTTTTCTAAATTGCAAAGTACTAAGACCAAACATAAGGATGATTCCACTTATACTACTTGGTTCTGGAACTGAGGAAGAAGGAGCTGAACTCAGATACTTCACACCATAGTCGCTAGTGAACATAAAGTTATCAACCTTATTTCCCTCCTCATCAAAAACATTCACGCCTGTTAAAGTCAAGGTATTAGCAAAGTTTGATTCTGCAACAAAAGTTCCTTCACAATCAGCAACACCTAAGAATTTTTCCCCTTTAATGACTGGTCTTGGTAAGCATTTAGCGGTAACTATTGCGCCAAAGGCGATATCGAGATTAAATTCTTGCCCAAAATTCATTGGGATTAACGGTGTTGAAATTGACTGAGCATCAGTAAAACGTTGATAGCCTGCTGGAAATATTGAAGTACCATTGTTTCTAATTGCTAAAGCGCCAAAAGCATCCATCTCAACTTTGCTCTCTGTCTTGGGTATGTTGAACAGCACTCTTGCCCCACCACCAGTCAATTTAAAAAGTAACTGATAGAAACCAGAACCAGTCTTCGTTAAGGAAGAGATAGTTGGTGTATCCTTTAAAACCGATACTGCAAAACTTAACGCTGTTTCACCTAAAAAGCAACTGCTACCATTAATAGTACCAGCCTCGCCAATATCAAGATCACAATCATTTGAAGGAGATGGTACGTATCCTAAAGAATTTATAGACCCCCCTGTGCCAGCTTTAAAATTCAAAACATTGTTTTGAAATGTGATTGAAGATGTTGGTATTGCCACTATATCTACTATTTGAGTACCAAGTGAACCTGTTTTTACTACTTTATCAATGAATGCGCTTTCTGGATTGAAAGGATCATAAGTAGCTGGATCGTAAGTAGATAAATTGACAGATTTTCCTATACTAGAACCATTTAACTCGTAGTAGTCAAGATTATTCACAACCAAGCTAGGATTATCAAAGAAGCGATTGATTTCAGCCAGATCGTTGTATTCCCGACTCAAAAAACCGCTAACATTTCCTGCTCCCGCCATCAGTGTTGCTGCCGAAGCTGTGAAAGAAGTACTATTAACTGCAACGAAAAAGATACTAACACTGGCAGCAATTAATCCAGATTTTTGATTAATATTCAATATTATACTCCTTTTTATCATTACCCTAGCCCTTTCTCTGTTTCGAGCATAGGTTAGGCGCCCTAAGTAAAATTACTAACTCTTCTCAAGTTATACTACTATGACTGTAAAGTTTCTAGATGTTATTACGATTTTTATTTGAAGAGATTTTAAAGGCTTTTAATAAAAACCACAGCAAGCGTGCTTTATAAAAGGCGCCTGTTGTGGCAGATTGTTCTAGATATACAAACCTAGAACCTCAAAGTGAATCATATTGATACTACTCCATTGAAGAGTCAGGCGCCGATATACTGTATAGTATTATTTATTACCTAAATTGACAATTTATCTATGAAACAAAGAGTACTTTTACAAAAACCTTGCACTATAGCGGAACTCCGAAGAGCGCCATAGATGGATTATACGCCGCGCGCTCCAATATCCGTAACACTATATAATTACTAACTATGAAATCTTCAAAACATTTATACTCACTGATTGCTGCACTTGTCGGCGCCTGTGTTACGGCAAGCTTTGCGATTGCCCAGCCGAAACCTTCATCGAATCAAGCAAAACTAACAACTACTCAATTAAAGGTGTTACGTTCAATTGGGTTAAACATTGCACTACCAACTTATGTACCAGCAAATTTTAGATTAAGTAGAGCGTCGGTAGAAGCTGGGCGCGAAAATGCTCAAGGACTGCGCTACTTAGTCGTTTATGAAAATTACGATGGAGATAGATGTTTTGCTATTGAGTCAACATCCGGTGGTATTGGTGATTTGCCTCCAGGTTCAAATAGTTATGCAATCAATTCTCCACTATTTGGTAAAAGCTCTTTGGAACAAGGATTATACGGGAATGCAAAACAACAAACATTACTATCCCAATGGTTAGGTTCCAAGAATGGTCCTTTTTATCGATTTGTCGGTGCTAATGTGGCGCCTGAGTTATCAAGATGCAATAATATTTCTCCCCAAGAAGCTGTAAAAGTTACGCAATCGATTCGATATCTAAAATAATGCGCGTACTCATGCAGTAAATAACGCGAATTTACCATAACAGGACGTGGCAGTTTACCACCCAGTCCCCTCGAACCAATGACAGGTACGACTACAACCCGCGCGCTCGCTACTTTAGAGCAAGGAAATTTAGAGAAGGCGCCTGTATCGTTAATAAACAATTCCCCTGCTCCTCAAATCGTTGAAGCGCTCTTGTTGGGTAAAAACTGGTGATGGTGGTGTTGAACTTGTTGCAGCGGCGCCTTCTGTAACTCCAAATTCTACTAAAGCGACTGAAAATTGCTCGGTTGTACAATCCATCTCAAAGCCATAAACAGCGCCTTTGATATTCTGGAATGCTCCGACTCGGAAGCGCACGCTGTTCCCCGATGCATTGCTCCCGCTGAAATGTTGGTTGATTAAGTAGCGCATATAAATCTTTAAATACTTAAATATCTAGATACTTAAAAAATGCACTACTGGCACTCAATGTTGGTTGATTGTTGAACTACCGTGTCCAGTAATGTTCAACAATTTGTCAATGAAGCTTATCGCCTTATGTCAGAATTACCTCCTAATATGTATCAAGTTATTCAAAAGAGTGAAGCTGAGGGGAAAACTGATTCTCCAGAGTATCAAGCCGCGATGGAAGTTTTTAAACAACGTCACTTTTGTCTTTTAAACCCAATACCAGATTCTGTGCAACGAGCCTATCAAAAAGTTGGTCAAGACTTTCGTGGTGCTGGTAAAATCATCGATTGGGATGTCACATCAAAACTTGCAACAATTCAAATACCAACACTGTTAATTAGTGGTCGTTACGACCAAGTGACTCCAGCTTGTGTTAAGCCACTTTATCAGAAAATTGCTGGCTCTAAATGGCTCATATTTGAAGAAAGTTCACATTTGCCTCATTTAGAAGAGCATGAAAAGTTTATTCAGGCTGTTTCCGAGTTTCTAGTAGCGGTCGAGGAGAACAACTAAAATTCAGTAAAAATAAATTTTGTGTACTAGTTATATATTATTTTATAACTAACACGTTACTATCGATGGCATCAATTATTATTAAAACGGACTGGCGCCACTTATTAGACATCTCCGAAAAATAATTAAACTCTGGTAAAATAATATAAAAGGGTGTTTTACCGGAGTCTTTATGATGAGCAGTGTATTAGAGTATATTGAGAATAGCCCTCAAGAAGCACAACGTTTACTAGGCTTGAAATATGAACAATTGAAGCAGCTTTTAGAAAAAGCGATAGAGCTACATAAGCAAAAGCTGGAATTAGCAGAGTCTAAAAAAGTAAGAATCATTCTCGGTGGAGGTGGACGAAAGCCAAAATTATCTACGACGGAACAAATAATATTAACATTAACATATTTACGACATTTAACAACATTCCAATTACTCGGTATTCAATTTGGAGTAAGTGAGACAACGGCAAACGATACATTTAATTATTGGTTCCCAATATTGGGAGAATTGTTGCCACCAAGTTTGCTTGAACAGGTAAAAAAAACTCCTCAGACTACGAAATTGTTAAAGAACTTTTAACGGATTTTGAATTAATCGTAGATAGCTACGAGCAGCCAATAGAAAGACCTGGGGAGTATGAAGAACAAAAAAAGAATTATTCAGGTAAAAAAGCAAACCATACTAAAAAAAATCAATTAATCGTTCTACCTAACGGTAAGGATATTGTTGATGCAGTCGCAGGTGAACCTGGTCCTAAAAGCGATATAAATTTGTTTCGCGAAACAACAAAGGACTTTGACCCCAGACAAAAATTTCAGGGTGATAAAGCTTATAATGGAGAAAAATCTATTAAAACACCCAAGAAAAAACCTATAAAAAGAGAATTAACACTAAAAGAAAAAGAGATAAATAAAGAGCTAGCGAGTGAGCGAATTTTTGTAGAACACTTAATCCGTTTAGTAAAAATATTTAGAGTAGCCCAAGAAAGATTCAGATTAAATGTACATAAATATGAGCAAATAATTATGACTATTTGTGGGCTGGTTCGATTACGAATAGGGACATTTGTTTTTTAGCCATAAAAGTCTTGATTTATCTCGGCTTAATTCTCTTAAAGAGATATAATATTTTTGATTTTTTTCAACATTAAGTATCTCTAATGCTTATTCTAACGTAGAGCGAGGCTATGTTTGCCATAAGGCGTTCGCTTTTATAAAGTAGTCATAGTAAGCACTTGACCATTTTCGGAGATGTCTATTGATTATCGGCGCCGCCCATCACAAGTACTGGCTCTATCCAGATAAGCTTTCTTTTACTTCGTCCCTCTCCATAAGCTTGATTACGAAGATAACCCCGGCGCCAATGTACGCTCTTTGAACTTCCTGTACTGGCGCCTGTATTTTCAGTATTACCTTCTCTTTTTAATTTAAATTCTTTACCTATCCATAATGGTTCGTAGTAGTCCTTGTCATTTTTCTTAGAAAATCCTTTATTTATAACTACCCGCGCGCTTTCATTCTCCACATATTCTGGGCGAGCTTGCATTATTAAAAGTAATCGTAAAAATATTGATTGTAAATAAGTGTTGAACTCTACAACTGTCTCTGAATCAATATCAGCCGCATCAGTATAATAAAATCTATTTTGATTTTCAATTAATTTATATCGGCGACAAAAAGAAGATAGACCATCGGTTCCTGCCCAATACAATAAACCTTTGGATGAATCGCAATGCCAGTATATAGCTTGCATACTACGATTTTCTGGGGATAATATGGCGCCTTCAGGTAACATAAAAATCCCTGTTTTCATTGCCCAATTCAAATTCTCAGTTTCTACTGATAAATCTGATTGCATCAATCCTGTTAGCAAATCCTTAGATACATAATAAGTAGGGCACTTGGCTTCGCCTACCTTGTACATCGCATATGCGCTGATATACATTGATTCTTTTGGATGGGCTAACACCGCGCGTTCTATATCAAAATCATCTCCTACGGAAAAATAGATATTAGCTATATTACTTATTACTTTCTCATACGAAGCATACCCCTCTACATGTGTAAGTGGACGCAGAACTATTTGATTGAACCAACCTTTAATTGCCTCAAAATGTTTACGCCAGAAACTAGCATCGCAGCTATTACAGATAAATACGCATTGGTTGACACTGGGAGGCGCCTTAAACCTGAACATATTTTCACAATACTAATGTTTTCTACGCCTGATATTAAGACTACTAACAAAAATAAAAGCCAAGATTGCAACAATAGAAGTAGGTTCTGGAATATCTTTAACAAATACTATTGAAGTCGGTCCATCTAAACCACCACTACCTACAGGGACAAAAGCATCTCTGAAAGCTCCTGTTTTTGCGTCATAACGAAGAATGTTATCAGTTTCAAAACTATTTACATATAACTCGCCATCTAATCCAAATTTAGCTTCTACAGGACGGGTCAAACCTCCACTACCGCTTGTGACAAAAGTATCTACAAATTCACCTGTTGTACCGTTGTAACGAGATACACTATTAGTTCCAGGATTTGCAATGTAAAGATTACCGTCTGGTGCAAAAGTAAAATCAGCAAACCTATCACCTTTGTTTCCTGTTATAAAAGTATCAATGAAGGCTCCGGTTTTACCATTATATTTTAAAATTTTGCCATCAAACACATTACCTACGTAGAAATTATTATCATACCCAAAATCAATCCCGACTGGTCCAAATATTCCACCGCTACCAGGCGCCACAAAGTCATCAATTTTGGCACCTGTTTTACCGTCATAACGCACAACCTTATTTCTACTTTGATTCGTACTAGAACTCGAAAGATATAAATTACCATCAACTCCAAAAGTTAAATCCTCTACGAAATCTAATTCTTTATCAGTTATAAAAGTATCAATAAATGCTCCTGTTTGAGCGTTATAACGTAAAATGCTATCAGTACGAATGCTTATTACATAGAGTAGTCCATCTGAACCAATAAGCATACCAGATGGGCCGTTTAATCCACCGCTACCTGTTGGAACAAGAGTATCAATAAAATCTCCTGTTTTATCGTCATAGCGCAAGATGGAATTATTTCTTATGCTCGTAACTAGCATTGCGGCTTTACTAGAAGGCGCCGTTAATCCCAACAGCGCGAAAGCAATTAACCAGAAGCGTAACTTACAAAACTTTAAAAATCTCATTTTTGGAAGAGACAGAGGTTAACCATAGTTAGGATATCACCTGCCGACGCTATAATTATTAATATATTTGAACTACAAATGAGTAAGATGAATGAACTTGAACGTTAACGTTAACGTAGTTTTCCTGTAAGGTAGTTATCCCGCTCTTTAGTGAGCGGCGCCGACTATAAAGTCTGATTTACTTTTTGTCGAACAATTTTAATTACTTTAGGAGGTAATGGTATATATCCTAATGGAGAAGCAAATCTTTGCCCTTCAGCTAATGACCAATTTAATAAGTATTTTAGAGTAGCTGCGTATCGGCTCAATAAGTCGCGGTAAGCAGTAATTTTTGGTGTTGTTGAATAAATTTATGGGTCATACAAATAACAAATAACTTAAGCCATGCGGGCACAGAGCATCCACTGCTTTCAGAACATTGCTATTACTAATTGTGCAAATATTTTAGGAAATACATCTAGTTTTAACTTATCTAAGCATAGTTTTTATTACAAAATAGAAGAACTAACTATATAGCAACGAAAAATAGAAACTACCATAGCGCTACTATAATAATGCACTTTTAAGCGCACCAATTTTCCGTGTAGCACTCATGTACGCATTCATTCTTTATGCAGTAAGATTACATGCACCTAAAATTAAATGTAGTCAGCTTTTTATTTGACTGCTATGACGGCTTTTTAATATTTACCCTGACATACAAAGTAATTCTTCTTGGCATGACATAGGCTGATGCTGAGAAAAACATTTATCTCTAATAATAGTTCTCAAAGATGGGATTTGACTTTTTTGAGAAATGCGGTCTTGCATATATTCAAAAAAGCTGATTCCCAATTTACGAGTAGTCGCAACTAGAGACATAAAGATGTCCCAGGCTTTAGTACCATCTTCGTTTTGTGTTGCATAACTAATATTGCGACGCTGAACCATTGTTCTAGCAGCTAGTTCCGCTGGGTTATTATGTAAAGGTAACTCAGGATTGGATAAGACCAACAGCAACTCAGATGCTTTTGCTATAGTTAATTTTTTTCTTTCATCCAACTGCTTATAGCCAGAAACAGTACCAAAAAGTTCCCAAAATCTGGACTTCAGTTCAAATTGTTTTTCTTGGGTTGGAAAATCTCTATAAGCCATTAATTCTCGGTAGTAAACCCAAAAATCGTCCAAAAATTCATCTAAAATCACTTGATGACAAGCAACAAATGGACTTAACTTTTTATAGTGTCTTCCTTCATGAACCCAACATAAAGCTAATAAATCCGTCAGTAACTTGAATTGAGGTGCGTCATCACAGACAAGAGTTTGCACCACAGGAATTTTATCTTGTTGATGATAAAAAGCAATCGCTGCCGCTTCTAAGATACGAGTACGGTATTGGGAACCCAGTTTTTTTAAATCTCTTAAGAGCAAAGAATAAAACTCTGACTCTGTGAACACTGTTTCTTGGGGTAATAATTTGAGTCGATTGCTCCACTTGGTAGGTAAATTTAAACTATCTAATAGCTCGTAGGTAAGCTCATTAAGAATAAACTGAAGTTTTTGATTGTTCTGTAATACACCAAGTACACTTAATCGGTCTTTTTTTAAGGTCGTAGAGTAGACTGTATACAGTGGGTTACAAATTACATTCATCGTATGGTTTATCCCTTTAACACGCGCACTTGTTTGGTCTAAGTGTTGCCAAGTGGTACTCGATAAACCGGATACATATACTTCATTAAATTCAGACTCAAAATGGTCAATATTTTTAATTAGCAGATTTGATAAATAACCTGCTGACATTGAAATACCAATATTCTCTAAAAATTCCAGTAATTTACCTTGAGTCATGTTGCCACCGTAGTACAGGCTCATGACAAAGGCTTTTATTCCTGGACCAAACTCTCCATCGTAACCCGCAGGTAATGATGCTAAATATGTTTTACCCTCTGATGGTGAGTAGAATTTTGGTTTTAGGAATAGTACATTATCGGTTTCAAGTAAGATATCTTGTACAATTACTTTTTCGTAACCCTTAAACTCTGCATCTGCTGGTAGCTCAGATTTCGGATACTCCAAAATCCATTCTCTATCTATTGTTATGCTGGCGTTTTTACTACTCTTAGTATGCTTAGAGGAAGTTTTACGTTCTTTCTCTGACGAATGGTCTTTCTTAAACCCGCTAGTTTTATTGGCTTTGATGTCTGGCTTACCCTTTTCTCCTTTAAGTCGATTGTTTTCATCCCGTAGTTTTTGGTTTTCAACCCGTAGTTCTTCTGTTTCTGCTTTTAACTCTTCTATTAAGTTGAGTAGTATTTCTACATTACGACGCAATGGTTCGTCTGCAATACCTGTGGGGTCAATGGTTTGCAGTAATGTCTCTACCGGTTTGTCAGGAGATTGTTTTTGCGTCATGCATAATATTCTACGACGCAGTGTGTACGAATGAACCTTCTTATTTTTTCGTTACCCCTATTTATTGAGCGGATACACTAGCGATTTGTTTTTCAACAACAAATTTTTTGGCTTTTTGAATTTAAAAATCTGGGTGAGTCTGATGAAGTTGGCGCCAACCATCTAACTCCTGAAGGTAGGACAATACTGCTGACGGTCCAGCTACTTGATATAAAGATATAGCTGATTCCCACTCTTTGAGAGTTGCTTCCTTTTCTTTAAGAATTGTAATGATAGCGGTGGGAAGTTTTATGTCTTTACCAGTATCTAAATCAAGGTGAAGTGTAGTTTCTAAAAGCAATTCCTGCTCAGATAATATGGCGCCACCTGTTTTGAGATTTATATCATTCAACTGAGAGGTTACTCTCGATAAAGGTAGAGTGAGTTGTTTAGATTCATTAACTTTCTTCTTAATTTTAGCTTTGGTTTTAACGACAACAGGATTTTGAGGGGTGGGTACAAGGTAGCTTTGTGGTAGCTCAATTGATAGTTGCTCCTTAAGTCTATAGGATACGTATTGCTTTTGAGGTTGAGTTATTTTGTAGGAAAATTCAGCTGTTTTTCTAGGGTCGCCAAACTTTCTAAGTTTTACCTTTACTTGATAAGAGATTTTTCCTTGAATTAGTGTGTAGCTATCAAGAACAACAGGGATGGTATATTCCTGCCACTCAACTTCTATAACCCGGTCGCCATCTTCATATTTATATACATTAGTTAATCTGGCACCAGGTTTGTCTTTAAGGAAGTTGTCTAGCCATTTGCGCTGTTTCTTGTTGAGTAGTGATAATTTCTTGGTCATTGTCAAATATAATTAAAACAGAGTTAGCTGTTTGTTGCTGTCCAATGCTAGAGGATTAGCTATTTGGAGAATTTGCTCCCTTTTTTGGTTGATAAGGTCAAGATAGTATTGACGAGCATACTTTTCTTGACTGCTGATATTTACTACTCCTGTAAGTCCCTGATAGTAAGTTACTAAATCACCAGTTTTTCCTATTTTAAGGAGTTCCTTCTCTCCTTCTTTAATTCGACAAGTAATGGATAAATCTTCTACAGAAAATTTACCTGATAAAATTTGAGCTTTAATATCGCTGTGATACTTTTCAGCTTTTGATATATCCTCAATTAGATGAGTTAGGTAACTGATAGGATATTCTCTCTCAAATTTAGAACGAGAACGGTTTCTCCAGCTTCCCTTACGGATAATTTTGCTATTATTTAGCCAGAGCAGATAGTTTTTGGTTCCCCTTTCAGGAACGAACATTGCTTTGGCAATAAATTCTAACTTGATTGTTAATCCTTTTGGTAACTGAGATTGAAGGATTGTATGTACTTTTTCCGGGTCGGGGTGAGTGAAAAATATGCCGTCAGTATCAACCTCAATTGGCACCCCACCATTTGAGGTAATGATATCGATTGTAAACTTAAGTATACGGCGCCCGTAAGCTGTTATCAGTGCAGCAGCTTCCATGTCGTTGAATGGTAGGTCAGATGTTCCGAAGAAGCCGTACTGGGAGTTAGCCAGTGCTTTGGTAGATGCAATTTTGTCTTTGGCGGCAATATCCCCATTTCTGCTAAGATTTTCTAGACTCGATTTTTCATCAACTAGATATTGCAGAATACCTAACCCAATGCGGTCGATATCTTTGTAAGAAACAATCCCCTTTGATATTATGGTTCTGGGATACATCGAACTAAAATCGATGTAAGCAACTCTGTAGTACAACCCTGGTGTGGAATAAGCTATCCCTCCCTGGAATTTGTACTTACGGTCTGGTTTGGGCAGGTAATTAGGATAATGATGTTCGTAAATTTGCTCCCACTTCCAGCCGTTACCACCGAGCGCGCGCTGCTGTAGATTTGTTCTTGGTACAACTAGCCCTTCGTAGTAATAAGAGGGTACAAGCTTTTGGGCGATAAGTCTGGTATCCTCAAGGTCGTAGATAAGATACTTTTTGATTTTTGCCCATCCTTTACCAAGACCAGCTTTCCAACAAGCGAGTATTTCTTCATACTGGAGAACTAACCTAGCTTGAGTACGCAGTCCCATTTCTAAGACGGCAAGTTTGAGCGAACGTCCGTTAGTTAGTTCCTTAGCGATAAAATCCCATCTCAGTACACAAATGAAAATATCTACGTGTTGGCAACCTTGAATAAATACTTCCCGAATTTCTAGCGGTTTGCCCCTAAATTCGGCAGTTGCAATAGTACGCTTCTTAGGTGCAAGTTTAAATGGATGTTTGATACCGTGTAACTCGCACCGGGTAATAATAAATGGCAAGTCAAACTCTGTCCCGTTGTATGTATAAACTACATCAGGCTTATATCTTTCCAGTAGTTTGAGGAACTGATTGATAATCTGGCTTTCGCAAATATCCATAAAAATGAATATTTTTCCTGTTTCGTTCATACAACCAATCGCGTAAATACGATTTTCTTTAGCGTTGATTCCTGCCGTTTCAATATCAACTACTAGACTTTTGATGCTAGAATATGGGGCAATATTTATTATGGGTTTACACTTAGGAATAGGGGTAGTATCTTCCCAAAATATATCCAATCTTTCCTCATCGACAATTATTTTATTACCAACTTTAGTAATAAAATTCCTGTGGTTGTAACTCATGAATATTCCAGCTTATGAATTACAAACGACGTATACTTGATATCAAGGATGTATTGTTTACCCTGGTAGTGATTAATAAAATATTCTAGGTCTTGGATATTAGTAATAGTTAACTCTCGACTAATTACATCTTCTTGTTCCTCTCCAGGTAGTTTAGCTATACTATCTTCTTCCGGATTTTGGCAATAGTAATAAATTATTGGATTAGCTAGTTTGAATGGACGTTTTACATTATGTATATTTTTAATTACATAGTGTATTCCTCTGATAACCACAAAGATTGATATATTTAAATTATCAAACAGAATTGTTTCCAATCGTTGAAAGCTTTCTATTTTTAACCAATCAGCTTTCGAGCAATCTTGCTTGAAGTATATTTCCATTTTAGATGTACAATCATTTAATATTTACTCATTTATTAAAGCGTATGCTGTTGTAGTGATTTTAATTCTCATTTGATTTACAAAAAATTTACAATCTTTTTACTAAAAATAAACCTAATTATTTATCCAGTATTTATACTGAGGCTATTAATTTAATTTTGGTATAGCGGTTATGCTATTGAAAAAAATCTTTTTATTTTCGGTTTTGATTTATCTTGTAGGTTGTTCATCTAAAACTAGTAGTACATCGCAATTGACTTTATCAAATCCAGCAGAAGCTTCAACTTCTGTATCTGAACCTACCGTGAAATCTGAAGCGCTACCAGATTTACCAACTGCAAAGAAGTTACCTCCAGTAGATTCGGTTAACGATTTGATAGACAATTATCATTTTGATGGAGACGGAGTAAAAGTTAGACTTGTAGTCAAAAATGATAAAGCTTGCTTTTTGTGGATAAAACCTTCAACTCCAGATACTGCTGGTGAGTTGGTAATGGAAGCTTTGAAACGTGATAAGCTTGGTTTATGGAAGGGTATTAATTCTGAGAGACTATTTACCCAGTCGGCGCCTAATCAACTAGATGTTTATTCTCCGACTGAGGAGTTACAAGCGAGTTATACAAATAGTTCTGTTACGAAGGAGTTGACTAGGGCAGCGTCTGATTATAAAGAGCGCACTGCTGGTTTTGATGTTTTACTGCGTAGTAACTTGAATAAATCGAAAGTAGCGCGCGCTGTATATAGTAATCAGTGTGCCCAAGTCGCTAATTTTTATTATCGTGAAGAACTGCCACCTTTAAATACAGAACAAAAGCATGAATTTCAAAGAGAATCAGAGTCAACTAAGCAAAGTTAGAAATTAAAAATAATATTCCTTCTCTAATGTATAACATTAGAGAAGGTTTTTGTATATAAATTTTACATAGTTAGTTAAAGTTTATTTTTATAGTAAAATAAAAAAGGAATTTTTAGATTTACCTTGGGTTATCTCTGGTCATGATACATTTAGGCGAGTATTTGAACGTATTAACCCAAAAATATTTGAGCAATGCTTTCAAGGCTGGATAAAGTCAATAGTTGAAACAGTCGGCGCACAGGTAATCCCAATTGATGGTAAAACTCTTAAAGGTTCTTACGACAGAGAACAAGAAAAATCTGCTTTACATATAGTCAGTACATAGTTTACAAAATTATCTATCAGATCAATACGAGAAAAGTTAGTTATCTCAGCTTTTTTAGGTCGAATACGTTTCTGCCCATTAGGAATAAACACTTGGCGCCATTCATTATTCAACTTCGATGGCATTTCTGGAGCAGCAGGTAATCTACCAGTTAGCGCTCTTTCATCACTTTTGTGAGAGAATAATCTAGAAAGCTTGCTATATAAGCTTTTTGCTAAAAGACACTCCCGTGAAGGGTGGTTATACGGAAAAGCGTGGTATAATACCCAAGTAAGGAGGTAAAAAAAGAAGTTTTCCGTATATTCAGACAGGAGTTCGTTGTAATGTTTGATATATTAGGATTGAAAAAAGATTATACGGAAACTTTCCGTATAATAAGTAGTTATGCTGTAAACGTCGAGTAAGAAACAGCAGTTGTTGCAAATCTGGGTTTTTGGATAAGATTGTTTTGCTTAATCCAGCAGTTCAAGAGGTCAGCGACAATGACAGAACTAATTCAATGTCAAAGTTTGAAGGTTAATCCTGAAACTATCTGCAAAAAAGGAGGACTGCGTGGCAACTTGGATTGAGAAGCTTGGTGATGAAGTCAAAGATGACTGGGATAAAGCGAAGGGAGGAGTACAAAAGGTACGAGAATATTTTGTGGATAAGATTGCTGGTCTTAAGCCAAAACTTGGTGTAAGTGCAGGTATAGATATAGATGCAGCAATTAGAATTATTCTCGATGACTCCTTCTTAAAAGTCATTGATAGAATAACCTTCGCGCTCAACAATGCGATTGACAAAGCTGGTGCTGAATTTCAAAAACTGGTTAAGCAAGTATTCAGTGAACTATCCGAACTAGCAGATAGAATAGATAAAACAATTGACAAGATTTTTGAGAATATATCAACTGCTTTAGCTGACATCAAGAAAAATCTTATTGATCCTATTGTTAGTGCAATCTCAGATTTAGAGAAAAAGCTGATTGAGGACATTAATAAAGTACTCGATAAAGTCTTCGATTTTTTTCAGGGAACTGTACAAGACTTCAAGGACGATATAAGTAGGGGCACTAGCCTACTCATTCCTAATCCTTTTGATCCTTGCCGCCAACAGACTGGAACAGCTACAACTCCAGGATTTCGTCTTACTCCGGCAGATGTTTTCAACCTTTTTGAATGTAATCAACTGAGACGGTTGGAAGATTCCTCTACGACAGTTAAAGAAATAACTGAAGTATATGCTGTACTTCAATTGCAATCGTTTAGAGTGACGTGCTTAGGTAGAGGCTCACCAACTTTTCAAGACATTTTCACCAAAAAGTGGATTAAGTACGGTCAACTTTATGATTTATGGAAGGAGTTTAACGGGACAATGACAGCACAACAAGCATTTGACGAAGCTATCAAAAGACTCGACCAGGCAAGGAATGAATACCAAAGTAAGGCTGCACAGGTCGATGGACTGATTACGCAACTTCAAAACATCAACACTGACCTTCAAAATACTAAGGGTATTATCGGTTCTACTCTTAGTGGTAATGGTGATGTTTCGGTTGGAAGTGCTAATCGCTTAGGGTTTGCTTTGCCTGACAGCTTTTCTCTTGATGGTAAAACAATGGGGCATTACTCATTGGGATGGTTCGCTGATTCTTCGGAACCAAGCGGTAATACGGCATGGTTTTCTGGTTACGGAGGTATCAAGATGTTTACTAGAGGTGAAGCTAGACTTTCCATTGATATAGGAGGAAACATTCTATACACAGTATCGATGGACAAGTCTTCTTCAAGAGAGTTAAAAGAGAATGTTGCTCTTTTCCCCACCGAAGATGCTGTTGAGATTTTAGAGGGGCTAGATCCAGTCAGCTACAATCTCAAAACAGATGAGGAAAAGAGACTGCATATTGGATTTATAGCGGAAGATGTTCCAGAAGCAGTGTCATCTCATGCCGGAAAAGCCATTAGCAACGATAACATCACAGCAGTTTTAACCAAAGTCGTGAAAGAGCAGCAAAGGACTATATCGGCTTTGCAAGAGGAAATTGAATTGGTCAAGAAGCAAATTTAGATTCAGCCAATCTATCTTGTATGATCCCGTATATAAAGTTAAGTCTTAAGCTATCTGTTTGAGTAAGCGGCATAACAATTCGCTCGGAGCGGACTGCTGAAATATCTTGGTGTATTGCAATACCTTCGCCAAAATAAAGAGGACTTTCTGTAGTAGAGTTATGTTTACCAGACTACAACTCAAACATTCCCAGAAAGCCCATGCCAAATATATTAGCACTATTGGAATGCGAGAGAGCGACACACGACAAGAACAACTTTGAGGCGGTGGAGTCGAATCATACCAGCAATGCTGGCCATGAGTGGAAGAATAACTATGCGAGGAATATCACGGTGGTGTAGTAAAGGAGGTAGCTATAGAACAATACAGCGCTTTTTCGCTTCTTCTTTACCTTGGGCAGCATTATTTTGGGTATTTTTTAAAGAACATATATTCCGCAGTAAAGAAACATATTTACTAGCAGGAGATGAAGTCATAGTTAGCAAATCAGGAGAAAAAAGCTATGGTATCGATAGATTTTTCTCATCGTTATGTGAAAAACCTATACTCGGATTATCTTTTTTTGCGTTATCGCTTGTGAGTATCGAGCAAAGAAAAGCATTTCCTATTAGCATTGAACAGGTTATAAAACCAAAAGAAGAAAAAGCAAAACAAACAATAAAAAAGCCCAAAGCATCTGAAAACGATTTGAATAAAGAAGCTATAAAAAAGAAAGGTGGGCGCCCAAAGGGAAGTAAAAACAAGGATAAAAAAGAAGTAAATTTAACCTCAGATTTTCTACGTATCCGCTATATGGTTCAAGATTTACTCAAAAAAATCAGTAAATTATTACCATTGACCTACTTGGTGCTAGATGGTTATTTTGGAAATAATAAAGCTGTAGTCATGGCTCGGCAGTTAGGTTTACAGCTAATTTGTAAAATGCGTCATGACTCAGTTTTGTACATACCTTACGAAAATCCAGACCCTACCCGTAAGTCCCGTCGTAAGTACGGGGAAAAAATAAACTATTTATTTATACCTGATTGCTTTCTCAAAGAAACTAATATTAATGATGATGTTCGTACAGATATTTACCAAGCAAAGCTTCTACATAAGGAGTATTGTCAGGGGAGCATCCAGTTTTGGCAGATCGACTTTTTTGGACTAAGCGTATAATAAGGTTTCTGGCGCCAAGTACTTATGTTTCTTCCAAAAGTGGATGCTCCCTATTGTCAGCCACTAAATATTGTAATTTTAGTACGTACAAATGTTAAAACTTTAGCACGAACTCACGCTGTGTTATTTTCTACTGACTTAAACCTTAGTTATGACAAGTTAATTGATTATTACAGTTTGAGATTTCAAATCGAGTTTAATTTCCGTGATGCTAAACAATTTTGGGGATTAGAAGATTTTATGAATGTCGGAAAAACAGCAGTTACAAATGCAGCAAATCTTGCATTTTTTATGGTTAATGTCTCGCATATTTTGCTCTCTCATTTTCGCAAATTCAATCCTGACTTTAGTATCATAGACTTGAAAGCATGGTTCCGAGGTTATAAATACGTTGAGGAAACTATAAAACTCCTTCCCGAAAAACCAGACCCAGTTTTAATGGCAAATATTTTCCACAGAGTTACCAATTTAGGACGCATTCACCAGACCATTCAAGGTTATACAAATAGAGACTGAGAACCAGGTTGAGAAAGACTTTGTAAGAAATATGCATAAAAATTAAGTTTTACAAACACCACAGTTACTAATCAAAACCCCAAAAAAGATAATTTTTGGGCTGCCGAAAAGGTGATTTTGGGTATCGAATCAGTAAGTAAGGGCAAATAGCACGCACCATTTTTGAGTATGATTATTGAGAGTAATTATTATTTATCCGGAGCTAAATAGCTACCGACCTAGCTTATGTGGCTTTCACCAATTTTTGAACGTTTTGTCGAAAAAAGTCCAATCACGGTAATCATCAGAGCAATGATGGAAGTCGTGTTGGTGGATGACCAACTCGATGATTTATTCAACGCGACTGCTGAAACTGGATATACAAGAGAACTACTGTTTTCGACTTTAGTAAAAATGATGACTGAAGTGGTGTGTAGTGCAAGTCAGAGTATTGGCTCGGTATATAAAGAGATGGCATCAACAATCGGTGTGTCAAAAACTGCGGTCTATGACAAGCTGAATCGTCTTGAACCAGTGGTCAGCCAAGCATTGGTAAGAGATACAGCGGCAAAGTTAAAAGTAATAATTGAGACAGTTGGTATTAGTACCCCAAGTCTATTACCTGGTTATAAAGTGAAAATTCTCGATGGAAACGCTCTCGGAGCAACAGAGCATCGTTTGGCGGTGTTACGTTCAAATGGCTCTGGACCTCTACCCGGAAAATCAATAGCCGTATTGTCAGCAGATTTAGGGATGGTCACCGATGTTTTCCCGTGCGAAGATGGACACGCTCAAGAACGCTCCTTATTACCAGATGTTTTAGAAACAGTTGAAGCTGGGGATTTGTGGATTGGCGACAGAAATTTTTGTACCCAAGAATTTCTAATTGGAATCGCTAACAAGCAAGCAAGTTTTATAATTCGCCAACACCAAAATTTACCTTGGTTTGCAACGAATGAATTAATTTACCAAGGGCAAAGCGAAGGGGGAGAAGTTTTTTCTCAAGATGTTACTTTAGAGTATTCTGGTACTAAGTTAAACTGCCGACGCATCGTCATCAAATTAGAAAAACCCACTCGTGATGGAGAAACAGAAATTGCAATATTAACTAATTTACCTGTATCTCATGCTGACTCAATTCTAATATCACAACTGTACCGAAAACGGTGGCGAGTAGAAACTTTATTTCAAGTTGTCACCCAAACCTTTCACTGCGAAATAAAAACTTTGGGCTATCCGAGAGCGGCTCTGTTTTCCTTTTGTATGGCACTAGTTGCTTATAATTTTTTTGCTTGTCTACATATTATTTTATCAAGCGTCCATGGCGCAGATAAAGTTGAAGGCAAGTTATCTTATTATTATCTTTCAGCTTCCCTCTCAGGCACTTATAAAGGCATGATGATAGCTCTGCCAAATCAAGAGTGGGAGAAATTGGGAGAAATCAGTTTGACCCAATTTTCACAGCTACTTCAGGACTGGGCACGCTTGGTAAATCTATCAGCTTTTACTTCATCCCCAAGAAAACCCAAAAAGAAAAAACCAAAACCGCCTTACGACCCTAAACATCCCCATGTCTCAACGGCTCGTCTCCTTGAGGAAAAAAAGAGTAAGAGTACTTCGCGAAAATCGAAATAAGATTTTCAAGTCCTCATAGTTGTTTTGCAGAATAACTTTCATATTTTATTGAAATAAAGTAGCTGAAACTATCCATCCGTAAAAAGGATAGTTATAATCATCTGTCTAATTGCCTATATTTTCGTCATAAAAATATCTCATCCACTTAGTTTCTCTGTTAAATATCTTTTTGCAGATATTTAATTTGATTTATTCTGAATAAGCTAAAGAAATTATTGATAATATATCCCTTTATTGACAATTATCTCCCTCCTCTAATGCCACCTTGACTGGGCTAGGCAACGAATTACATCGTGGTCAACATAACTCAATTGATTTGGCATTACATCAATTAATCGTAAATTCAAATAAAATCAAAGAGTTATTTTATCAATCAGGTGCTAATTTTGTTGTTAATTTTGTTACTGATTACATAGCGCACTCTGGTTTGAATGCAGCACGTAACATCGGGCTAAAAGCAATATTGCGGCACAGAACTAACGCCCTGTTTATCCACTTGTTGGGTAAATCTCGGCGGAAAGCCTAGTTGAGTAATTTACTAGGTGTGCAGTAGTTCTAGAACGAGCAGGTGACTCTCACAACTATTGTACTGGGCTTGGGTAGACTGCCCAAAAGTTCCTACTTAACTACGTTGGCGACCGATACAGTTGCAACTACGTTGCGCTTGCTGTGAACAACGACTATAGAGGAGCTGCTTAAGTGAACTACGAATTACGGTGAATTACTGCAATTTACTACGATTCGTTGACTACTCACGGAGAGTTTGTGTTTAAGACAAGCACTCAAAGTCGGACGATTAGCTTGGATATCTGGCACTGAGGAATTAGAAGCCCTTGTAGAAGAGACACCCGTTAACAATAATGAACAATCAGTAAGTACTGGTAGTGTTGATATTGTTACCTTGATTGAACAACCCGAAAATGAGTGTAAGTCATTAACAGTAGAGGATGTAATATCATCCTTGAGCAATAAATTATTTTGTGTGGTAGAAAGTATTACTTACCTGACGCGAAAACAAGTTAAAGAAGCGGAACAATTGGTGCGAGACATAGTTAATTTTTGTAATAACCAACCTGCCAATTGTCAGTGGTTAACCCTTGCTTCCATTACCAGAAGAAATGGAATGGCTTTAACCATTGTGATTGGTTATTTGGGAAAAGAGCATAGGGACTGGTTTTTTCACTTACCTCAACTGTTGGCTGATGCTGCGATACGACACCCGGAAGAATTATTATGGGTAAATCAAGTGCTACGTTCCCAAGCAGAATCTTTACTAACCGTGCTATTAAATTAAGCAGGTGGACGCTAATTATCTTAATTAGCTTTAATTAACCCTCTATTTTTATTCGTCACCTTTACCACTTTCCGCAACTTGACGTAATGCCAAAAAAGCTTCTTTTAAAGGTTGACTGACAGCACTTTCTGATTCAGTAAGTACTAATTGTTGGTAAGCTTCAAGAAAATTCATCCGCAAGCGATGAAATAGATGAAGAAAATGGCGTAAAAAACTTACACAATTAAGAATTACGATTTCAATTCCACCAGTTTGTTCGTAAATTGAGCGAGCATATTCAGCAACTGCGGGTTCAATTACATCCGTAGTAATGAAAATATAGTTATCAATTCTATCTACTGAATTACTAATCTTTTGTAACGCACGATTAATATCATCAATCGTCACCTTTTTCATCTTCATTTCATAGCATGTTATCACATTTTCTTGATTTAATAACGTAATTTCGATATCACCAAGCGCTCCTGTTTGCTCATCAGCCGCGTTATGACTAGTAAGAGGTAACGAGCGTTGTCCTAAATAAACTGAAGCTGATTGGTAAGCTGCTGCAACAATTAAAACAGGTAAGCGACTTGAATTAGAACAACTTAAATGCTGCTCAATCAATTTAATAATTGCTTCAGCAGAAAGCGGAATTCCCCCTGCTAACGTTTGTAAATCTGACAATAAACTTGCTATCCTTTGTTGTTTTTCGTCTCTAACAATTATCAAATATCTAATAACTTCCGCAAGTAAATCTTCAGCTACAATTCTACCAACATGAACATCATTAAATAGACCAAGAACAGTTTTATAAAGTATGGGAGGTCTACCAACTAAATTAACATCTGGTGTTAAAATAATATTCCTGTTGCGTAAAGCTGGAGTCAAAAAAGCGGTTGTTGGGTTGCATGGAAGTGAGTGTTTGTGAATAAAAGCTGTGACATAAGCTTCATCATAAGTGCGACCTGAGTAACAGTCATCACCGCCAATTTCCGTGTAAGGCTTGCGAATATCTAGATTATTTCTATGGACTTTTGCTAACAAACAAGCAAGTAGCAACCTTACACCAGCGCGATTCTGTGGATTACGACAGACAAATTCTACATTTTTAGAAATCGCATTATCTTTGATGATTCCTTCTGTTAAATTACTAGCAACTCTTTCAAATGCTAAATCAAGGATAGCTGTTGGGGTTGACATTCATTTTCTGCTTGTTGTGATTTTATCTTATCTAGATTTTGTTTAGAAATATCATCAATATTATAGTTAACCCACAGCACTTCCGTTCGTAATCCTTTTGTAGAGTGACAAGTTTTAGCAGGTGCAGCAATTGTTTTCCAATCCCCATACAGTTCGGACATTAAAGAACATTCATAACCAGAAATTGCGACTTTACCCTTAACGTTATGCAACACTAGTGCCAGTTCTCGATGTTGCTTGTCCGTCATTTCGTAAGCGTAAGCTTGACTGTCTCCTCTCGAATCATGGGGATAAGGAGGGTCGCAGTAAAATAAAGTTTCTTCGCTATCGTAACGTTGAATTAGTTTAATTGCTGAGTCATGTTCAATTTGCACTCGCAAAAGTCGTTGGACAATTTCTGGTAAGTCTTCTACGCTACCTAACCATCTGGAAACTGCACCAGCCATTCCTGCACGAGAAGTTAGTTTGCAATGTGCCCATCTGCCAGAACTTGCTGTTTGCGCTAAACCTGTTCTCACTTGTCTTGCTCTGATAAAAAATCGTCTAGCTCGCTCAAATTCCGATATGTCTGGAGTAAGTGGTGAAATTGCTAATTCAAATTCAGACCGCGAAAAGGGAGTTAAACCAATAGCTTCGATGAGACGTTCCTTTTCGTCTCGCAATACACGAAAAAAGTTGACTACTTCTCCGTCCAGGTCGTTATATGTTTCCACTGGACTTGGCTTCCGGTTGAGTAATACCGCTGCCGAACCGCCAAAAGGTTCACAATAATGCACGGCTTCTGGTAAAAGTGGTAAAAGCCAATCCAGGTGGCTGAATTTACCGCCATACCAGCCAAAAGCTATTAGCTTGTTTTTAGCCATCAACTTTAAATAAATTAAAAATTATATTAAATATATTAACATTACCATTGAAATAGTAAAATATTGATTTGCGTAAATTTATAAAAAACTTAATTAGAATTTTGCCTTAACATTATAAATCACTACTTGTTGCTAACGCTTTGAAAATTGAAAACAGCAAGTAGTGAATCATGCATCAAACTAGTACCATTGTAACAAATAAAAAGCCAAAACAAGCACTTAAATCAGTAACAGAGGATGAATATTACGATTTAGAAGCTAAATTAGCAGCCGAAAAATCTGATTATTACCACTCACAATACAGCATTTAGGGAAAAATGACTCAAGCAATTGAACGCCAAATTAACGAACTTACTCTTAAGGAATTATCCCTTGATGCTGCAAAACTTTGGGAGCAAATTGAAGAAGCAACTGATTCAGAAGAAGAAGGTGAGGTTAAAGAACTTATCAGCAAGCTAGTCTCTGTCCAAAATGGTATCGAAACCAAAATTGATGCTATCGCTTGGGTGGTAGACCAGCTTAAACTTGACCTGGAAACCTGGGAAGAAAGAAAGCAGCGCACAGTTGAACTACATGACAAAGTAATCTCCCGAAGAAAAACTCAACTAGAACAAATTAAACGTACGCTCATTTATTTGCACGAAATTGGGTTAATTCCAGAGAAAAACATTGGTAAGGATAGAGTTATTGAAATCAGGGATAATCCACCAAAAGTAGCTGATTTACTAATCGAAGTTGATGATGCTGACTTTCCCGATGAATTTAAAAGCATTGAGTACAAACCCAACAATAAAGCAATTTTATCAGCTTATAAAGCTGGATGCGATATCAGCCATATTGCACAAATCACCGTAGGAAAGCAAGTTCGGTTTAAAGTTACATCTTTAAGGAAAAATTGATGGAAGCAGAACTAGTCAAATTAATCAAAAAATTATCTTGGAGTTTAAACCCAAATGTTTCGCTTACAATCTGTAAAGAAATTGCAAATTTAGCAGGATTAGCTCAACCTGAAAATGAAGAGGACTGTTACCAAATTCTTCAATGGGTAAACGATAATTACCCAAATGCTTATAACAATGCAACAAAAAGCGCCAGAGAGTTCTGGAATTTAAGGTAAGTAAACAAATTGGCTGCTATATGTATAGCAGCCGATAAAAATTTTATAATTAATAGTAATAATACCCAAATATAAAGTAAAAAATCCATTCATGTTTAATTTTTATAAAGATTCCAGATAAGTACTGACGGCAATAACACTAAGCAACTAATATCAATTAAATGTTTGTCGTTTATTGCTAACACTTTTAATTGTTGGGAAATTTGTACTCCTCAATTCAACATTAAAGGAATAATATGCCAAAGAATGGGATGGGTTATGATAAGTGGTGGCATTTTGGAAACGCACTCTGGATTATATTTGGACTAACCTGGAGGACAGGATTAGGTTTGTTTGGATTTGTAGTGTATGCAAGCTTAGGATATAAATACGACTGGCCTTTCTATATGCCTATTGCTATTCTCTGTGGTTTTGCACCGTGGGGTTGGAAAGTCAAAGGTATGCTCGCAGAAGAAGCATCCGATAGATTTGCACGTAAAATGGAACAAGCTGCAAGAGAAGGTAATTTTTATTTTCATCAAAAGATAGAAATTAGGCAAACCCCACGGATAGCAATCTTTATAGTAGATGTGTTTGATAAAATCATATGGTCTGGAATTTTAGGGATAGTTTTGGGATGGAAGGCTGTGTATCGAGAAGTAGCTCAGCTAATATACGACATCCAAAACCTTTTCGCTTGAATATGAACTAGTTATCTAGTTTTATATTTTTGGAATTACTATGTACGCTAACGCGCAGTTTCTTTGAAATTTCTTTACATTAATATCATGGAAACTGCAATTAATTTAATTGATACTTTCTTGTATTTCTGTATCTGGGGGTTTAGCTATCTCTTGATAACAACATTTCTTGTCGAACTGCAAGAAGAATTCAAAAAACATTTAGAAATCTCCTCAACTGTCATTTGTATAGAACAAATTTATTTTCCCCAGCCAGTGCAATTAACAAAAGAACTCAGCCAACCACAACCTGTGACCCAATATAGAAAATATAGAAGCAAAACGCGCACTACAGAACTAAGGCATTTATGTGATGTTAAAGGTATTGATTGGTATTATACAAGCATCAACCCAGAAACAGTACGCAAACGACACATGACCGTGGAAGAGATGGAAAGAGCTATCCAACTAAATAATAGTTCCACTTAACCTTTGGCTGCATCAATAAATTTGTACCGGATTTATTCTATCTTGAATACGATTGAAAACTTTGGATATTTAAATTGCTACTTAACACAAAAATTATCGCTAATTCACAATTACATATATGTACTAAAAAGAAAATTTAGTACAATTAGAAAATCAGTTCCAACTCAATTCAGTATAGCTATTTTCTCTGAAGCTGAGATTGCAATATTGGCTGATACTATCATCTCATCTATTCAAGGTAGGTTTATCTGCCTTTTTTATTTTGAAGGAGTATTATGAATTACGATTTGACGATGGATGAATTAAAAGGTGTTGTTACAACTCTAAAAACAGGAAGATTTCCCTCAAAAGAGCTTTTTAGTAAAGAAGTCAAATGTGGAATCACTTTTGAAGAATTGGATTCAGTATTTAATATAAACGAAGATGATATGGATATTCGTATAAATCAACTTCAGCAAGAACAGCCAGAAAAATTTGATGAGTTTTATGACAAACTCAAATCTTTCTGGTCTGTGGATGTAGAAGATATTGAAGCAAGAATCAAAGAACTAAATCTTGCATAATAGAATAAGGGTGTTATCCTCATAACACCCAAAATTAATTTAACAAATAAATATACTGTAATCTAGGTAATCACAGTATATTGTAAAAGCTCACGATTAGAAATCTGAAAGAGCTTGAATTAAACTTTCTGCTTCTCCTTGATTAATACCTGATAAAATTTCTACAGCCTTGTTTAAATTTATTTGGTATTCTTCCGAATAACCAAGCATTGTATCTTCCAAAGCATTAGCTAAAGTATATTCACCTAAATTAGCAACTTCAAGATGAAATAACCAATAAGCTAAAGTTGCCCTGAGTGCCAATTTATCAGCTAAAGTCAATTTTTCAAACGTTACTCCAAAACACTCAACAAGTTCCTCTATCTGCTGAGTCTGAACGTAATAAGTAATACATTTGCTCATTTTAATTACTTCTCTAATTTTTTCTTTGAGCTAAGTACCCTTGACGGTAATCAGCCTTTTTTAACTTGGAAGCCTGACGTGTGCCCCACTGTCTCATTGGAGTAACTTTCCCTACATCAGCCAGCTTCTGACGGTAAGTGTCGTTACCAGTAATTTTTGCGATCGCCCCAGCGATAAACCTCGCGCAGCGTTCTGGCTGTGAGGAGACCTGTTCTTCTGCAAACCTGATGACAAGCCAGTTAGCATCAACAAAACATTTATTTCGGTAGTCATCCTCTCCAATGCAGTGGGTTGGTTTTCCAGTAGCAAACGAAATAGGTTCGTCCACTTCCAAGTCAATATGTAAACCAGTAGTTGGTTCAATAATCAGGAAATCAGCCGTGTAGTGCAAATCATGTCCTGGTGGTAACATCTTTTGCTGGGGGAAAATAATGTCACCAAAATAATGCTTAAGAACATTTTCCAGCAATCCCTCACTTGCACCAACCGGAGCATCACCCGTTCCCGAAGGTAAAATCAAAGGGGTAAATTTTTTCTGCTTAACTAAATCTGGGATACAAACAATTGGAAATTCAGGTGTCGTTTTTGCCATAAACCAAATAATAAATTGAAAATTTATGAAGCATCGATAAAACTTCATAAATATATTTTCATTGAGAGAATAATAATAGCTATTGTATAAATAAGTTTGAGACAAAAGCAACTAACAAATTGTAAGATATTTAATTAATTTTTAGTTAGTTTTTGAGTGGAAAATATGATAATTTATTAATTACATATAAACAAAGGTACGGCTAAGATATGGAATTATCGTAGTTTTAAATAAAAATATGAAGTCAAGCCTAGAAGAGTTAGGGAACATCATCAAGAATAATCATCCGGTAATCGCCTGTGAATCACCACTGCAAGAAAGAAGTAGATTATTAAGTTATATAGTGGGCTATTGCAACAATATAAACAAAAAAACTTATATTTGGAATTTAAACTCAGAGAGCATAAAAGAAATACAAATAAGAGACGGGAAAGTAACGCTACAAGAGTTTCACGCGTACCAGCAGCCACCCAAGAATAATAAAGAAGATTATTTTAAAGTATTGGACTTTTGGAAAGATTATGATGGAGAGGGGGTAATAATAGCAGAAAATATTTATCCCTGGATAAAGCCTGGGGAAACAGTTGATACAGAGTTTTTCTTAGTATCTGAGTGGATAAAATCCTGTTTAATTAATATCAACCAACAAAATGAAGGTAGCCATAAAAGCTTGTTACTACTAGGAGCAAATGCCGAAATCACAAGCGAAATCGCAGCAGAAATTCCTCTGTGGACGCAAGAACTACCAGAAACGCAAGAAATAATCGATAGCCTTAAGTTAGAAGCTAATTTACCAGATTCCTACCAGGAAGCAGACTTTTTGGAAATCGCGAAAAGCGGTTGTGGTCTGTATATATCAGACATACTAAAATTACTACACAATGTGAGTAAAACCGTAGACATCTTGGACTCTAATAATATAGCGAGTACACTTATAAAACAAAAAATCCAATTGCTCAATAGGCTATATGACATTGAATTTCTGCCTCCACCTAAAGTAGAATTGGGAGGCTTAGAACTGATGCAAGAGTCATTCAAAAAGTTTAAGCGATTGCTCAGTCCCCGTGCTAAACAATACAACTTGCGCGTACCTAAGGGGATTATGCTTGTGGGACCACCGGGGACGGGTAAATCCCACTCCGCAAAAGCTTGTTCTCAGAATATGGGAATTCCCCTGATTATGGTGGACTGGGGTAATTTTCGCAGCTTCGGTAACCAAGCAGAAAGAAAACTCAAACAATTATTACGCTTGGCAGACAGGTTAAATCAAGTAATTGTTTATTTTGACGACTTTGATAAAGGTTTTGCTGGGGATGACGACCTCGCTAAAAGGCTAGCTGGTCAGCTATTAACCTGGATGCAAGAACGCACGTCAGATGTATTGGTTATCGCGTCAGTTAACCGCATGGAATGGTTACCCCCAGAATTAACCCGTGCTGGACGGTTTGACTACATATATAAAGTAGACCTTCCCAACAACGGAGAACGACACACTATATTTAAACTAAATGCTGCAAGATTTGATAAGCGCTTTCGTAATGGCGACCCCTGGACTGAAGATGAATGGCGCCGAATTCTTAAAGCTACAAACAGATGTGTGGGTGCAGAAATCCAAACAATTGTCGAACGTGCAGCTAGCGCACTGTTTTGCGAACAAGTTAAAGAAGACATTTACACTAAAGAAGAATTACCAATACTAGAATTAACCGTAGAAGCGCTACTAGAAGAACGTCGTCAAATTAATCCGCTTGCTATTCGTGAGGCTGACAGGGTTGAAAGTATGAGAAATAAAGCTGACCAACAGGGACTTCCATCTAGCCCAACCGATTCTTCCAAATTTGCTATAGGTAATATTGATATTTTTGGTTAAATTATGCAAATAGTAAATCAAACAGAAAATTCACAAAAAACTAAAAAAGAAAAGCTTCCCCTATGGATAAAAGTTTTCAATATTGTGGGACCTATCGCTGGTATTGCACTTAGCACAATGCCATTTACTTTAAACTACTTAAATCGGCAACCTCAATATCTTCCCATTGCAGCAAGTTTTAGTAGCGATAATAAAACAATCAAACTAGAAGTTGCAGACGAACCACAAGAATATTCCCATGGGCTAAAGTTCCGCAAATCAATACCCAAAAACCAAGGAATGCTGTTTATACTCAAAAAGCCTGAACAAGTCAAACTTTGGATGAAGGATACTTATGTTCCTTTAGATATGATATTTCTCCAAGATGGGGTTATCAAAACTATAGTTGAATCTGCTCCTCCTTGTAAAACTAAAACTTGTCCTAAATACGATTCGGTATATCCAATCAACCAAGTTATAGAATTACCCGCTGGTAGTGTAAAAAGTTTGGAACTTAAACCTGGTAAGAAGATTGAGTTAATGAACATAAAATGAGTAAAGTTTTATTATACCCAAACACTTGCTTCAACCACCTCCCACTCACTATCCGTCAATAATTCTTCTAATCTGGTGCGGTCACAATTTTTTACAGCAGCAGAAACATAGTTTTCGATACTAATACAAGGTCTGTAATCGTTTAGGAAAATCATTTGCTTGAGCTTTCCGACTACAGCGTCAATGGGGGGATACTCTTTGTCTCTGAGCTTGGGCTGACTGTAATCATTGTCCGCATCGTTAGTTTTATTTGAGTCAGTGGCTACCAAATCTTCTTCTGAATTGGGTTTCACCACATTGCCAGCGTTGGCATTGTCGCTACTGTCCGCAGTACTGTCCGCATTATCAAAATCAATCAAATCGCTTATGGTTATTAGAACTTGGCGATTAGTGTCCGCAGTGTCCGCAGTTTTTGCAATGGTTGACACAGTAGTAAGTTCTTGTGCTAATTCACTAGCTTTAGTTTCATTTAAAGATGGTGTAGACAATGCGGACAGTGCGGGAAGTGGATTATTATTTGCAGGTAATCCGCTATATACAACGGTTTCAACTTTTAGACTACTGTCCTCACTACTCTCCTTACAAAATTTTACAAAAAAATGGTTTTTTGCGCTTTTGTAGTTAGCAACTACGCTACTAAAGTAATGTTTGGAACATTATAATGAAGCTCTATCGTTTCTATAACTTTCTTCTGAACCTCTGTTATATAAGGATTACACTGTTTACCAACAGATGTAAGAAAAGAATTGATTGTAAAATCTAGGTTGGGTAATTTATGTAATTTTTGCAAGCGCAAACATAAGTTTTGCATGAATTTACAATCATCATCAGTCATCTCCAAGGATTTGAGATTCTCAATTTTGGCGTTGTATTCACCATCCCAAGTTTCAACGCTGCAAGAAAACTCGCCAACATTGGTTACAATTCCCCAACATCCGCTTTTCCCCTTTAATTCGGGGTTGCCCTTTGGAATGAAAATACATACTTCTCCGAGATGGTAAGGATTAGGCACTTTGGTTCTCTCTCTTATTGTGTCTACTACGTTTTTAACTATTTTACCTGAGGGAACCTTGTTACCAGCTTCTTCTACAGCTTTTTGCCAGCATATAACTTGTTCTTCCGGTTCTAGCCTAGTTAAAGGACGAACTTGACCTTCAGCGGTGGGAAAAACCTCCACAAATTGTGGAACTTTTTGTAAATTCTCCACAACAGTCGCAGCATCAATCATTTGGTACGAGCGGGAATTATTATACCCAAATCTATCCTTACAATAACTCTCGAATGTCTTATGAGTACTGCGATAGAGCCTTCTGTCGCGTATCTCTTTTAAAGCTTTTCCAGCTTCGTAAAAGCTTCTTTCTATAATGCGCTCTAGATGCTCGCGGTCGCGCTGTTCTTCATAAGAAAGTTCATTCTCACATTGAACCTCTGTTCTGGCAGACTGAGCTATTTCGCTCTTAGCATCAAGATTCTCCCAATCGTTGAGTTTATTAGGAGTTGCGACTCGGCCTGCACCCTTGATATTGTTAAAGCTCTTATCCATTATTCTTCGGATAACTGTTATATAATTAATTTTATCTTATTAGCAGTGTACATCACTAAAAAGGACAATAAGTTTTGTAACTTATGCCTATATGAAGTCGAGGTATAATTAATTCATGTCTTTGAGGTTCTAAAATGGCGAGAGTTGGGGGCAATCCAGACTTTGGGGTAAAATACCGTGCTAACTATGGCAGGTCTGAACCGCTTACCGCCCAAGTTAAGGCAGTAGTATATCCCTCGGTAAAAGAAAATTTAAAGCTGTTGGCAGATGAAGAAGGTTGTACAGTACCGGATTTAATCCGTGAAGCAATTGACCAGTACTTAGCTAACAAAAATAAATCAATTATCGGTAAAAATTTTGACACTCAAAAAGCTAGCTAAGTTTATATGTTTGTTTAATTATTGTTTGGATTAATATTATGACTGTATAGATTAATATCCACGATTTTATTATACAAGAAGTCGAACAAAAGTTAGGGTAGTTAGAAAATAAAGCACCATTGAATACTTTAGTCATAAACTTGTATATCCAGCAAGGAAGATTGAAGATAACTTGTAGTAAATGGAAATAGCGTAATCAAAGATAGTGATTTTCAGGACTTTCTTGAAAATGATTATTTACCAAAGATTAAGCTTTATAATACTAAGCCTCACAGGATAATGTAAAAAATTAGAAAATTTTAAATCTTTCTAGTTATAATTAACGAAAAATGTGTAGTTACAGAAACTGGTTTTAAAAACTTTGATAATTCTTATTTGCTTAAAGTAAAACAATAGTAAATTCAACTTTACACATAAATAATTAGGTTTATATTTGAATATAAACTAGTTTTTTAAATTAGTTGACTCTTGTTATAAATGCTTTAAAATAACATTGGGGACAAAAAATCCCCCTTTTACTTAAGTACAAAAGGAGGCTATTTATTGAACAATAAAAATGGAAATGGTCATAAAGGTTTTTGGAACCCAGTAAAAGTTTTTATCCGAACTCTTTTCAAGCTTTGGGAGAAAGAGGATAAAATTTCTGGAGAAAATTACCTTGTAGACTCAGAAATTGTCAAAGCTGACATAGAAGATGTGGCAGACGAACCACATAACGAGTCAGGTAACGGCAAAAATTAACTAGAATGATAGCTCTATTCCTTGCCCGAATAGGGCTATCTACTTCCATCTCATATTATACATTTATTGATTATGTTACATTTAAGCAGTATAATAGTACGTCCCGTTTACTACCGAATAGTTGAGCGTCGCGGTAATGGTTGGGCTTTTAAGGAAGGGGAACCATTTATAAATTGGCTTAATGCGCCAATACTTTCCCAAGAAGATTTATTTGCAGCTTTTGACACATCAATGAAAAAAGTGGCAATTGAGCTATTTCGGGTTAACGATGGTAAGCAGGGGTATTATATCGCCAACATTCTAGATAAAAAATATTATTACTGCGGTACTGAATGGGAAGATGTAAAGATAAAGCTCAAAGAACTGGGCATAGGTAGGGAAGACTCTACCTCGGTTTAAAGCGAAAGATAAATTGGACAACCCCTAATTTTGGTACTTTTTATCCTTGGTTAATCACCAGGGTTTTTAAACGTTAAAAAATCCTCTTCTATAAAATAACTGTCAAATTTATAAAAAAAATACCCATAATTTTAAGAGTAAGTTATGAAAAAATGTTAGATGCTTTTACGGATATTCCTCCCATAAAATAAATTCATTCGCAACAGATGAGTCACAGGGTATTCCTTAGCATCCACAAAAAGCATTTCTTTAATTTCATCAAACTTACTCGTACTTTGCATGAATACACATTACAAACATTATTCAGAAGTCCAAGAATACAATTACCAAGAGGCTAGACGTAAAAAACGGTCTTTCTCAGAAAAAGCCAGCATTACTGGATTAATGGCAGTTGGTACTGGCTTAATGATAGCCGACATATCTATTCATAATATGGTCATGGCATCACTGGCATTTGGTACTGGTATTATTGCATTATTACCAAAAGAAGCAAATAGCTTACTCTCTAATTTTGAGAAATGGCAGCGTAAATATGGCATTAATATCTACACTATCCTCTTCTGTTTGGTTGGTACGGTATTTTTAGTTGATATGATGGCTGCTCCTGCAAACGCGCAATTCATGCAAAATGCAGAAGACTTTTTTACTGAATATTTTGAGGGTGTTGACGAACAAATTATTAGGTTTGTATTTGCGGTACTGCGAGGTTTATTCTTGATTTATTTAGGAATAAACTTAATTCAAGTAGTTCAAAAAGCAAGAAATGATGAAGATTGGCAAACAATTGCTCGTACACCAATTATTGTTGCTTTAACAGTTGTAATTGGCGATATTCTTGCTGGACTAATCGTCGGTGGTGGCGGCGGTGGCGGCGGTGGCGCAGGCTAATTAACAGCAGTTCGTAGTTTGCAATCAACTTTTATAGGCACGCTGCGAACTGCTTTTCACTCTTATCAAAACAACAAACATGCCCAGAGATAGAGAATTTCGTACTGTTAACAGAGTCTTGGGCGACCAACCTCGCCTCGGTCCGTTTCCAGCCGACCAAATTGTTCCTTGGAGCGCCATCGCACTTATATCTTATATGGTAGTCCGGGGGTTTATGCAAGCTTCTTGGCTAGCAACAGGAATCACAACAGCCTGGGGATGGGCTACCTGGTGGACGGTATCCTCAAACAAAAC
The DNA here is from genome assembly GCA_019359035.1 of Scytonematopsis contorta HA4267-MV1. GTDB lineage: Bacteria > Cyanobacteriota > Cyanobacteriia > Cyanobacteriales > Nostocaceae > Scytonematopsis > Scytonematopsis contorta. The sequence continues at coordinate 43,656 of JAHHIC010000086.1, forward strand.
TTTTTTCGGTAAATTCGTCGGCACTCCTCGCATCACCAGAGGTTACAAACCTTTTATTTCAATTGTAAATTCCCCAGAAAAATCAACCCGTAAATCAAAGCGCAAAAAACGCACAAAATAACCGCTATGACTTCGACATCCTCAAAACCTAAAGATAATCTTGGTAAAGCATCCCTAGAGTCAGAACAACTAGGAGTGGTAAAAAACCTAACACCCTTTGAGGATATTACCCATTTAGCAGCTATTGCAAATATATCACTAGGTGGCAGAAAAGATATTGGAGCGCTTATCCTGCAAAAGAAAGAAGATATTCAAATCAAATTTTGCTTTGAAGTGCAAGGTATTCACCCCTCATTACCAGAGGAACAAATTTTACCCATATTTGAAAATATTGAAGGAGGACTCAAAGAACTAGCAGAACGGGAAACGCTCACAATTCACCTTGGTTCATTTACTGACGACAAATGGAGACAAGACGAATTAAAAAAGGTAGAAGAAAAGTGCGACCTGGAACAGTTAACTTTATTAATTAGGTCAGAAAGGCTGCGCGCTCGCGAGCTTACCAAGTCAGGAACTCGTAAAAATAAGTTTCTTCGTTTTTGGTGTACTTACACTGTACTTGCTTCAGAAGACAGCCGTTCTAATGACCCTATCGAAAAAGCTATTAAACAAGTACAAACGACCTGGTTAAATTTTAGCGGTCAAATTCATGGTAAAAGACAAGAGCGAATTGAAACTATTTTGCGGGATAGCTTTACGTCTGGTTTTCAACGGTGGGAACAACTTTTTAGCAATTCGATGGGTCTTTCAGTAAAAACAGTTTCTAGTAAAGAAATTTGGTCTATTTTGTGGAACCAATTTAACAAAAGCGAACCACCACAAATCACCAATCCTTTAATATTAGATGACACAAAATTAAAAGAAGAACAAACCAGCGATTTTCATATTCGTCATCTTATCCTAGAAAATGAAAAATCTGTTCCATTCCTTGACCGCAGTTGGGTAAAACATCAAGACAAGTATATTGCTGTTCTTCAGTTTAGCGAAAAACCACAAGGTTGGATTGATGAATATGACCAATTAAGATATTTATGGGAGATAATTTCTAAAGAAAAAATATCTGACACGGAAATTTTCTGCCAACTGACAAAAGCAAACCAAGGTCTTGCTAAAACAGCACTTCAGCGTATCACCAAACAGTCGATTACCTCAAGCGCAATGTCTGCTGATAAAGGTTCAATCGATGTAAAAGCTAACATGAATATCGAGGAAGCAGTCAAAGCTCAAGAGACTTTACTAAAAGGTGCTATCCCCATACATACGGCTGTTGTATTTTGTGTTTATCGTGACAATCGTCAAAAGCTTTCAGAAGCCTGTCAATATCTCTCTAGTTGCTTCTTACGACCTGCTGTAGTCGATAGAGAAATGGAATATGCATGGAAAACATGGATGCAAACTTTACCTATAGTCTGGGAAAATTTACTCACAAAACCATTAAACCGTCGTCTACCTTATTTCTCATCTGAAGTCCCTGGACTCATGCCTTTAGTCAGAACTGCTACTGGTGATAAATCTGGGTTTGAGTTAATAGCAGAAGAAGGAGGGACACCAGTACACCTTGATTTATATAACCAACATAAAAATTTGGCAGTTTTTGGTACTACTCGTGCTGGTAAATCAGTCTTGGTTGCTGGATTACTAACACCAGCTTTAGCTCAAGGTATTCCCGTTATTGCGCTGGACTACCCAAAACCAGACGGGACAAGTACTTTTACGGATTATACCAAATTTATGGGAGAAGAAGGAGCATATTTTGATATTAGTAAGGAGTCAAATAATTTATTTGAATTACCCGATTTGAGGGGATATGAGCCAGAAATAATTAAAGAAAGAATGACTGATTTTAAGGAGTTCTTGAAAACCACATTAATGACGATGGTATTGGGAACAAACCCCGTAGGTGTCAGTCCCACCATTATATCAAACATCGAGAGTATAATTACTATTGCTATTGAAACTTTTTTTAATGATGATGATATCAAGCTAAGATATAAGCTGGCTTTAGAAAATGGAGTAGGTACAAACGAGTGGAATGATATTCCTACTCTCAAAGATTTTTATAACATGTGTTCACCTGGGTTTATTAAATTAGACTCAATTACTAACAACAGTAAAGAGATTCTGGATGCATTAGACCAAATTAGATTACGATTAAAATTTTGGTTAAATTCACGAGTTGGTCAATCGATTGCTAACCCATCTAGTTTTAGGACTGATGCAAGATTACTTGTATTTGCGCTGCGTTCGCTAGGAAGTGAAGCTGATGCAGCAGTTTTAGCACTTAGCGCTTATTCTGCTGCATTACGTAGAGCTTTATCGAGTAGCGCATCAATTTTCTTTTTAGATGAAGCACCGATTTTGTTTAGTTTTGAGAGCATAGCTGAGTTAATTGGTAGACTTTGCGCTAACGGTGCAAAAGCTGGTATACGTGTAATTTTATCAGCACAAGAGCCTGAATCAATTTTTCAATCAAAATCAGCACCTAAGATATTCGCGAACTTAACTACTCGACTGATAGGAAGAATTCAAACATCAGCAGTAGACCCATTTGTAAACAGGTTTAAGTATCCTTATGAAATCATTTCTCGCAATAGCACAGAAGCTTTTTTCCCAAAACGCGAAAGTATTTATTCGCAGTGGCTCCTCGACGATAATGGGAAACTCACTTTCTGTAGGTATTACCCTGCTTATTGTCTACTTGCAGCAGTAGCTAATAATCCTAACGAACAAGAATTGCGAACATTATACCTCAACAAATATAAACATAATCTAATGTTAGGTATGGTCAAATTCTCTGAAGCATATGTAGAAATGATTCGCGGAGATAATATGTCACAAGAAACTAGAGAGTTATTAGAGAGTCAGAAAAATATTAATAGCGATATCACAAATAATCTAGAAGAAATTTCCAGTGATTCAGTATAAATAATTTCTAAAGAAGCGGCTTAAATTAAAAGCCATGTTCACATACCCAAATGTAATTATGAATCAATCAAAACCGAAAACAAACAATTCCAAAAAGTTTAACCTCGAAAAGGGCTTAATGATAGGAACAACAGTAGGACTAGTCACTTTAGTGGGTGTTACTCCCAGTTACGCTTTTTCAATTGAAGATTTTTTTCAGGATGTAGTGGAAGGTGCCAAAGCTTCTTTTGAGAACGCAAAAGCTGAATTATCAGCTTCAATTGAAGGTAAATTTGGTGGTGTTAAAGTAGAAGCTGAAACTGCCATAAAAACTGGGGATATGAAAGCAACCGACCCTGTTAAATCTTCTGATGCTCTAAAAGAACAACTCAAAGGGAAGGGTACAAATTCAGAAACTAACACCGTTGAAGGTGCTGTTTCCATATCAAAAGAATTAGAACGGGAAAATGCTCGTGCAACAGTTGCTGCTGTCTTAGGAGAAAAAGGTCAAAAACAAACCAAAAAAGAAATTGAGGCTACTGAACAAACAGTCAGTCAAACTAAAGAGCTAGCAGATTCAGCCCAAACTGCGGAATCTTCCCAAGATGTTCTCAAAATTATTGCAGCTCAAAATGCTCAAATTGCTTCCATGCTAGGACAATCCCGCACTGATAAACTACAAGCACGACACGACACCCAACAAACTAATTTGATGTTATCCCAAATGGCAGAACAAGGAGCATCAGAACGCAAACGCCAAAACCTAGCCATAGATGGAATAAATGCTCAGTTTATAGAACTTGCAGGTTACACTTCTTTAAAAACAACTGCTGGTGAATCTAAACCTTAACCTTCCTCCACAAAAAAGCTGCTTCTGTCAAATTTGACAAAAGCAGAAAAACAAGAAAACAGTAACAATGGTCATCTTTATGATGGCCGTTCCTTAAACATATGCTAGAAGTATTTGCAACTGACCCGTTCTTTGGAAGAGATATTTTAGATAACGCAGCAGCAGGAGCGCAGTTAACAGCCGAAGGTTTTAATGAGCTATGGAATGAGACACTTCAAGGTAACTTGTACACAGCTTTATGTAAGGTTGGGCAACTCTTTGCAGTAGCCACTTTGGTATTTTATATGGTGGAGCTTGCTAAAAACTTCATGAACCAAGAAGACATGAAAGCTCTTTCCAGTTGGATATGGCCTATTATAGTCGTCTCTATGCTTGCAAATGGTGGGAGCTTGCTTCGTGATGGCACATTAGCAATTCGAGAGATTATCAACAAAACTAATAACGATATAATTAAGGTTGCTGCTGCGGGAGTAGATATGGAAGTAGCATTTAACCGAGCAGTCGGGAATATTGCACTCCAGCAACAAGTCGGTGCAGCGATGGAACGGTGTAAATCGATACCAGGAAATTCACAAGATTCAATAGACTGTTTGAATCAAGCACAAATAGAATTACGTCAGTCAGCACCCGATTTATTTAAAGGTTCGGAACCAGAACCATCAAGCGGATTTTGGAACCCCCTCGAAGCTTTATCTGATGCCAAAGATGCATTAGAAAATATGTCTCCCGGTCAAATTGGAGAGAAAATTGGTAGCAGTATCACTAGTGCGATTGGGTCAATGATGACTGGTTTTGTTGCAGCTTTAATGCTCGCATTAAATAATGCATACCAGTGGGGCATTGAATTCACAATGCTTGTAACAGCATTGCTCGGTCCCTTAGCAATTGGTGGGTCTTTACTTCCCTTTGGTGCTAAACCGATTTTCGCTTGGTTAACTGGCTATTTTTCTGTAGGAATGGCTAAACTTTGCTTCAACATGATAACAGGTTTGTGTGCCCAACTTATAGCTAATTCTGAACAAAACCAACCGATGATTTTCCTACTTTTTGTTGGGTTAATATCCCCCATTTTAGCATCTGCACTTGCTGCGGGTGGGGGACTTGCAGTATGGACGGGATTAGGGAAAGCAGCAGTTGCTACTACACAATTTGCTGGTAGTACAATCACTGCTACTGCCAATTCATGGATTAGTTCCACAAAAGAAAAAGCTGCACAAGCGCAACAAGCTGCACGACAATCACAACAAGCTGTACAACAAGCGCAAATACTAACCGAATTAAAGAAAATGAATAGAAGAAAATAAATTATGTTTAATTCACGTTTTAAATCACAACCGCTTCGGCTACTTAGTTACGGCCAATCAACATCAACTCCTGTTGCAATTGCTAGCATTGTAGCAGCATCCGGAACAATTATCAGTACGCTTTTGTTACTAATAAATTTGGGACTCACATCAAGAATCAGTTCTCATACACAAGGGATGACAGTCATTCAAAATGCTGATGGCTCTATATCTGATGGACAATTTGCTGCTCCCAATGTTCGCGATGATGAAACTATCAAAGCTTTCATTTCTAGCGCACTAATTGATATGTTTAGCTGGCAAGCAATCATCAAAACAAATGAAAAAGGGGAAAATACACCTGTTCCAGATAAAGGTATTGAAATTAAAACTGAAAGTGGTGGTGCTAGAAAAATACCTACCAAAAGTTGGGAAGCTGCATTTGCCCTTACAGAAGACAAAAACTTTAGAGCCGAGTTTCTTCAAAAGTTAGCTTCTATGGTTCCCAATGGTGTATTTAGTAATGAAGTTCAAGTTTCACTTATAACACGTCACATCTCACAACCCAGAAAAATAGAAGATGGTAAATGGGAAGTTAATTATATTGGTACACTCGTCAGTTTTAATTCAAGGGAAAATCAAGGTCGCGGAATACCTTTCAATAAAACTATTACGGTTGCTGCAATCGATACCCCTAAGTTACCAAAAAAACCTAGTGAATTAGACAAGAAAATATTTAATGCAAGACAAGCAAGATTGGAAATTACGGAAATTATCGATTTAGACCTTGGGAAGAAAACTAGAAATTAATCCACCCAAAATTAAAGTAATATGCTTCAATTTGATGAGCAGGATAACCTCGACACAAATTCACCTTCTGTTAACAGCTTATTGCCAATAGATGAAGAAAATGAGTTAGAGTATGAGGATAATGAGGATTTAGAAGAAAAAAGTTTAGAAGAGGAAGATGAAGACCCTGCTAAAACCCGAACTAAGCATGATTTTGTAACTTCTCCCTGGTCGCGGTTAGGAATAATTGGGGGAGCATTTGGAATAGGCTTTTTGGTAATGTTCCTTGCTCTCAACACTATGATGAGTGGAGGTGGAAACAAAAAAGCTGAGGAACAAAAAGTTGACAAGTCCCAAGCTTCTAGTGCAAATTCTGAAAATAAAGATGGGGAAATATTATCTAAATTAGCACTGCAAAAACAACAACAAGAACTTGAAGCTCTTAATGGTAAAAAGCGAGAACCGGAAGTAAAAGAAGAGGAAGAAGAAAAGCCAGAGAAAAACTCTAAAACTGAAGAGAAAGCTAAAAAAGAACCTGAGAAAGCTGATAACAAACCTCCTAAAAAGCGTACTCCTAGGGAACCACAACCTGCTCGAAGAACACAATACGCACAACGCGAACCCCAAACTCGACCAGCACCTAGAAGGGTAGCGCAAAGAAGTAACCCAGAACCAGCACCAACACCTAGGAGAGTAGCGCAAACACCACCTCCAGCACCAAGACAAATGCGTCAAGCAAGTACTGCAAATACTTCTACCCCCCGTCCATCACAAACAGCGCAAGTAAAAGCCACCGACCCAATAGCTGAACTCGAACGTTTGCGGATGTTGGGGAACCTCGGTAGAATTGAGTATGCAGCTTTAAATTCTCCAACAGCAACTCCTTCGAGAGCAACTTCCAGAGCAGGAGAGGTAGAAACAAGCGCACTTCCAGTTAGCGAAGAAGCCACATCCCCACAAGAAAATTCTAATTCTGGCAATCGTCGCAGAAGCAATCGACGTCCGGAACGCAATCAAACCCCCAGTAATAACAATAATATTGAACAACTGCGTCCCCGGTGGGAACCAACAGAAGTAGCAAGCACAGAAGGTCAAACAGAAAGTCAAACTCAAGCTCAACAAGTTAACTTTTCAGAAGAAGAAGCTATCCTGCAAGAAAAAACTCCACAGTACTTAGTTGTCGGGGAATATACACAAGCTACTCTCGACACTCCATTAATCTTCGCACAAGGAAATCAAGAACAAGCAAACAACTTAAGGTTTATAGCTAGACTATCAGAGCCACTATACAGCAACACCAACGAAGTGGCAATTGAAGGTGGTACAGAAGTTGTAATCAGTGTAATGTCCGTTGATAATTCATCTCATATGAGAGCCGAAGTTACCGCAATCCTCAAAGACGGAACTGAGTATCCAATATCACCGGGAAGTATATCTGTTTTAGGGAAAGAAGGAAACCCGCTTATAGCAAGTCCCCATAACGATAAAGGGGATGCAATTGCAGGATACGACACAACTTTAGGTATTATTTCGGGTATCGCGAAAGTTGGGGAAATAATGAATGAGCCAGAAGAAGAAATAACCGAAGATTTACCGCTTGGTGGTAGCAGAAGTCGCCGTCGTAACGGTAACCGCAACATGGGAGGAGCTTTTTTAGAAGGCTTTTTTGGGTCTGTCTCTGAAGTAATAGGAAAGCGTAACGAGCGCGCAACTGAAGAAATTTTAAGTAGACCAAATATCTGGTTTGTTCCTAAAAATACCGAAATTACCATTCAAGTTAATAAGTCAATAAAGCTATGAAACTGAGATATTTAGCTGGATTTGGTTTAATTAGTTTTTGCACCATTACACAACCCGTTAGTGCAGGTATTATTCGTCGTGTTCCTGCATCACAATTAAATGGGGAAAATGCACAACTAAAAACAGTAAAAGTATGGAATGGTCACGGTGTATCTATCTCATTTTACCGTACTGGGGAAACCATCAAAAAAATCTGGTTGGACGACCCATCTAGATTCGTTTTAGATGTTGACGGTTGTCTAGAAGGTTTAGGAAAATGTGAAAAGGGAAAATCAGGTGCAGGTCTAATTCATCTGCGAAAAATCAACAGAGTCAATATCCCTGGATTGCCATCTGCTACAAATGGGGCACATCTGACTGTAATTACAGAATCTGGGTCTAATAGAAAATCTTACCACTTCAGAATTGTACCAGGTAAAGGTCAACCTGAATATAGCCAAATTGAAATTATTGGTGATGCATCAAGACGGGATAAAAAACCAAAAGGTGATTATACTGCACAGTCTGACAGTAAATATATCCGCAAGGGAATGCAAATTGCACTCCGAAATAAATGGGCTAATTCTAACAGCGAACTATGGGGAAAACTTAACCAAATAGTTGAATTACGCGCTCAGGGAGAAGAATTAACAGCAGCTGCTAATAAAGCTGGAGTTTCAATGCAAGTAGTTGAAAAATTGATGGAATTGGGTGGAAAACGACTGCTCGAATTTACTCCCAGACGGAACAGACCATCTAACCCACCACCTATCACAGCAGACGAAAGAAATATTGTTCACAGCAAATAACAAGAGGTATTGAACCATGCATTTAGATAATGATTACATCCAAAAATTAAATAGAAGTGAAGATAATACTTACGTTACTCAATCAATTAATGATAATACCCAAAGAATGAGTGAATATATTGTTAACACAACTGCTGATTCACCACACCAGATTAATCAAAATACTGATTACACCCAAATGGTAATGCATCCCACAATTACTTCTGTTTCTTTTCCAAATGCAAGTTATCAGACAGTTGCTCCCGTTTATGCAATAGTGCCTGCAATTAATACAATTACTGGTATGTCGAACACACAAACAATAGCTTATCCAGCAACAGAAATAACTGCGATAGTTCCTTATCAATATCCTAGTAAGAGTGAGGAAACCGCCAAAAAGGAAAGAAAAACAGCTTACCGTCAACAGAAAATGGACACCTGGCGGTTTTTAATGGCAGCAGGAGTTATTGCCAGCGTCTTTCTCCATTTTATGCGAATAGGAAGCGGAGTAAATTTAATATCGCATTTAAACAATTTTTTGATTAGTCCCGCTGCTGCAAGTACACAGCCAGTTACATCAAAGCTTGTAGAAGGAGCAAAAACACCAGATTGGAGTCAAAAGAATTTTAGAGACATGAAATTTTCAGAACCTGGTAGCGTTGATTTTCCTAATATGAAAAACCCAGGTATGAAAGAAAGACGCTCCTGGAGTACAGGTCAATCGCTCGCAGAAGTAATGGAATTAGGAGATTTTGAAGCAACTGATTTCAAAATAGAAGATTTTACTTTATCTGAGATTGCCGACATTACGGGTATTGACCTTGATAGTATAAATCTCTCACAATTTGAGACACTCGATTGGCAAACACTTGAAGAACTAGCCGAAGCAATTCCACAACTCAAAGATTTAGAAGCAGGAGAAATACCACCAATTCAAGAGTTAGTCCGCAAAGCCACAGGTAATAATGCTCAAAATCAAACTGTGGGTGAGCTACTAAAAAACTATCCTGAACTAAAAGATGCCGAACTTGGGGAATTTGTTGACCTCAATAAACACAAATTGGATAGTATTCCTGGATTAAAAGATGCTCAAATTAAAGAGTTTACTAATTGGCAAAATACTACAATAGCTAAAGTTCCAGGATTGGCTGATGTACCATTTGATAAGTTTAAAGGTGTACCTATCCCTGATTTAAGCTTTGTTGGTACAGTTGATTTACCGCTGGGTTCAAAAGAAGGGGGACGTTGGAAATCTATATCTGGTAGCTTTGAAGAAGGGTTTAATGTTCCTTGTGAAAAAAATTGCGGTCATATTGAAGTTTCTGGAAGTGATATCTTGACGGGGGCGCAATGGATGTCAGGTAAAGACCAAAAAGTAAGAGGTGGATTTGGGATATTAGGTAACCTCAACGGTGGAGAAGAACCAACTGGAAGACACCCCTTTGGTAGCGCTTTTAAGCAGGTGATTTGGGATGTTAACGAAGGGGATGGAAGTATCACTACTAAAATGTTTTTTCGTATATGTAAACGTGGGTTCGTAGATATGGGCTGTTCTCCCTATTTTATTGGTCCGGTTCCCTTCTTTACTTACCGCGAAAAAGACCCCATTATTCTGGGTACTCCCCTCACTGTACCCACTAAAAAAACTCCGTAATTAACAAGTTTTTACACCACACTTAGTAGCGAAGAAATATTAAACATATTTCTTCGATTTCTTAATATCAATTTACTACAGTAACTATGACACACCTACTCGCAAATACCAGAACTAAAACAGTTAGAGAAGTTAGAAGCAATAACAATAACAGAACCACTGATTTTAGTAAATATACTAATCAATTAATGTCTCCCCAAGGATTATCAATTGTTGGTGGAGTAGGATTGATTTTACTATTACAAATGTTTGGTGGTGGTAAAAAAGGTAAACTTGCTACCAGCTATTGGGGTGGTGACAAAGAAGTAAAAACTGCTAAAAAGAAAGCACTTAAACAAATCACTTCCCCCAAATGTGACAGCGCTAGTTTATATGTAGGAGTACACAAGTATAAAGGTCAAAAGCCACCAAAAGGTAGTGGGGGAGTTCCGCTTTATGTGCCTGATGTACAAAGAGGGACAGCCGTAATTGGGGCACCAGGTTCTGGTAAATCTTTCTCAGCAATTAACCCCATGCTTTACTCAGCAATTGACCAAGGGTTTGGTTTAGTTTTGTATGATTTCAAATACCCATCTCAAGCTAAAATTGCCAGTTATGCTAAATTAAAAGGCTATGATGTACATGTATTTGCACCTGGATTTCCGGAATCTGAAGTATGTAACCCCATCGACTTTTTACGCGACTCCTCTGATGCTGAAACCGCAAGACAGTTAGCGACTGTTATTAATAAAAACTTCCGCATGTTGGGAGGGGGAAACGAAGATGCATTCTTTGGTCCTGCTGGTGACCAGTTAACACAAGCTATCCTCATGCTTACCAAAGAATTTGCAGAAAATGCTGATATTATGACTTCTGCAGCCATACTAAGTAGCGAGAAGATGGTAGAAAGATTAATGGCTGGTGAACTCAACCCCTGGATTAAAATTGCATTTGGTCAAATTTTTAGCTCTAGTGGGTCTGAGAAAACTATTGCTGGTATCGCTGGTACTGCTTCGCTGATGTTCACCCGCTTTATGGCACGCGGTACATTAGGATGCTTTGTTGGTAAGACCACACTTCCTTTAGAAGTAAAGCGCAAACAAATGATTATATTTGGGCTAGACCGGGAACGTCGCGATGCTGTTAGCCCATTAATGACCAGTATTTTGCATATGGTTGTCTCCCGTAGTATTGCCAAAAAAAGGAAGGAACACGGGCCACTGGTTGTATGTTTGGACGAATTACCATCTATCTTTTTACCAGACTTGTTTAAATGGCTGAACGAATCCCGCTCTGAAGGGTTTTGTGGAATCATGGGTTGGCAGAACATGGGTCAGCTTGAAAAAATTTACGGGAAGGAAATTTCTAAAGCAATCCTTGGTGCATGTGGTACAAAGTTTGTGTTTAACCCTGGGGAAGAAGAGTCAGCACGATTGTTTTCTGCTTATTTGGGAGAAGAAGAAATTAAATATAAGCAAAAATCTCGGTCAACTGGAGGGGGTAAAACTAACACGAGCATTTCTGACCAAGAACGAACTAGAAAATTATTTGAACCTGCTCAATTTCTCAAATTACCACCCGGTAAATGTTTATTTATCAACCCTGCTTATAGCAACAAAAATGAGGGTTCAGTACCGATGTTGAGAAATATTAAGGTTCCCAAATACATTATTGGGTTAGAGCAACAAAATGATGCAAATTGGGACAAAGTTATTCTTGCTTTAGCCAAGAAAAGTACCCAAAGAAAACCCACTCAAGAAGATTTAGATTTGCGGGTGTCAGAAGTTAATGAACGCTTCCCTATCCCCCAAGCACCCGTACAAGCCGGTAATGCACCCTTACCTGTTGATTCCTATAAGTCTTTTTTCTAAATATGTAAAATGTCAAGTAATATTATAATCGTAAAAATTTAATTGGAAGTAACTACAAATGTTAACATATTAATAAAGAAAAGATTATAATTTATTTGAGCGCAACAATAATCTTGGAGTAATTAATAACATGATTGACGAAAAAAAGCAAAATAATTATTTCGACTTAACTGGGAAAGAGCATGAGGAATTAGTACAGGAAGCTGTCAAAGAAGTTATTGCTAAAATGCACGTTCAAGGAGTTGCAACTGTAGAAGTTGATGAAAAAGGTAAATTATATTTACGTCACTCTGACGGTAGTTTAACTCCAATCGATGATTCTAATTAAGAAAGCTAAATGCTTAATTACGTATAATTATTTATTTGATGATAAGCACTCAACTACAAACTGAAATTGATAAATACAAAAACTTTCCCAGATGGATTTACCAATTCCCTCCATATGTAGAAAGACACTATTTTGATAATTTGTTAGTTTTCCATTATGACCGTACTAATCCAGGCAATATGTACTGCGATAGATTTTATGATGACGGAGCGCAGCCAACACTTTTAGTTATTAGATTTGATGGACAATTAGTACTTGTTAAATACCAAAATTCTGTACTGATTGATAGATTGCCATTACAACCAGATTAATTATGTTTGACTCAAAACAAACTCAGATAGCAGACTCATATCTAGAAATAACAAATATAGCTGGCAAAGCTGCTGAAGCTTTGGCTAAAGTGTTGATAGAGCTAGCTAAAATTGCTGCTGAAAAGCTTAAAGAAGGATATGAAGCTACTAAAATAGCAGTAGAAGTAGGGAAAGATACCTTTAATTTAGTTCCAGATGAGTCAACACCTGGTGGTTATAAATGGGAAAAAGTTGATTTAACCAAACCAACAGAACAACCTAGCCACAAATCATCACAGTCAGAAGACAAATACTCCGAACTCCCCAAAGTAATTACGAACCAAAAAGGTGATAAGAGTATTGAGTATGATGAGCAGCAATCAAGAAGAGAGATTCAACCTATCGAGCAAAATAATGGGGGACAAATACAACAGCAAACAGAAGAAATTAATTCAGAACTACCGATTGACTTAACTAATTTTCAAGCACAAGTGATTGCTCTAAGATTAGTACAAGATGTAGGTGATTTTAGTTTAAATAGCAACAGCACGAAAGAAAGTCCACTTCGTATTACTGCTTATTTAGAAAACGCAAATGGTAATTCTAATAAAATTACTCTTTACGAACAAAATGAAGAAGGTAAGTGCATTACCAATTTAGTGACTGATACACTTTCTCAAAGTGAGATTATGGATGTTGTCGGGGAGCCACTTACGAAATTATTACCCCCCTCATCTGAAATAATCCAAAATTATAATAATGAACAAAAATTAATTAATGATACAATTACCATCGATTTTGAACCAGTAGAACAACCGAATGTAGATAATACTACCAATCAAGATGAAGTCAATAGTAATAATAACCAACCAAAGTTAAGTAATACTATTGAACAAAATAATCAAACAGCACCACTTCAATCACCAGAAATAATATTTAGTGGAGATGTGGATTACAGCAATCCACCAGATGAAGATTTACCTCCATTTGATAACAATCCAGGAAACAATGACCTACTGCAACAAAGTAACCCAACTCAAAAAATAACTCATATTGATGATTTACCTCCCCCCGATGCTTACTCAGTCAAAAGTAAAAAGTCAGAAACAGAAGAAGCGAGCGCGCCCACCGAAAGTAACCAACGAGTTATTGAGGAGACGAGCGTACTGGTAAGCCAAAATAATCAACCAGAAAAGGATGAAAATATAACAAAGCAAGCCACCACCCCACAACCCTCTAGTCATAGCGAACCCACTAAAAAAGTTGCTTACCCAGAGAAAGAACCAACTCAACTGGTTAAAGCTAAACAAGAAGAAGAAGAAATACCAAAGCCAAAGTATGCTGCTCAACACACCTACGAACAAGTCGCTTCTTCCCCAGGTGTGGAACCAGCAGCACAACAATGGGCTAAACAAGTCGAAGTACCTGTTTATAAAATTAAAAATATATTTGCTCGTGAAGAACGATTCAAAAATGAAAATAAGGAAATAGCTAAAACCGCAACCTCACTCCTGAAAAAGTATGGAACAATTGAGCAAGATGGTTCGCGTATTTACCGTAGCGATACGTTTGTAATTCGTCAGGATGGGGACAAATTTAGCATTCACCGTCGCAGTGATGAACTACAAGGATGGAAAGATTCACTTCTAGAGTTCAAACTTGATGGGAAAGAAAACCCCAAAATCATCAAAGCCAATAAAGAAATGCTGGGTGTGGAACGTCAAGAGTTCCTCATGGTAGCCGAAAAGTTAGCTGATAATGGCAAACTCCCTGACCTGGGTAAAGACGACATCCGCGATATTGGTAATACGTTGGGAAGTCTCGCTCCCGCTGGTACTATAAAAACTCTGGAAACCTTTAAGCAAGCTGAAGTATTAAGTTCACTTAACAGCATTCTTACCCAAGCTAACAAAGACGAAATTACTGTCGGTGAATACACTATTAAGCGTTCTCTAAATAAGGAGGGGGATAAAGCAACATTCCAAGCTTTCAAAACCAGTGAGGAAAAAGGTAATCAGGAATTAGTCCGCTTTGACTTGACTAAGACAGAAGAAGGAGTGACAAGGGAAGTCACCAAAATGAATATCTCAGATTACGATGTCAACCAAATCAAGTTTATTGCCCAAAATACTGCAAAACTTGACTACGACCAGATATTTGTTAAAGAACAACCCGTCAATCAACCAGAAAATAAAGAAAAATCTATCCAAAGCATTGGTGATATCCCCGTCAAAATCCATCCTTCCATAGCTAAGGAATGGAATGATATGGTCAAAACGCAAACCCGACAAGGTCAAACACTCGATAAAAAATCAGCAGAAACACTAGAAGAAATCAATAAACCTGGCGGAAAACTACCCATTGCCAACCAGAGAGTTATGTACTATCAAGCTCTTGAATTTAAAACTGAACAAGCCAAAAAACAAAATCAAGAAACTGTTGCGCTCGCTTTAATAAAAGATGTCATGAGCGACCTCCAACAATGGAGAAAAGAAGAAATTAACCAGCAATATACCCCAACCCAAAAAACTTTTACCAAACAACAAGAAAATACTCACTCCATCCAAAGTAATAAGAGCAATCTTGAACTATAGAAAAATTCTATGGTAATAATCAAAAAGATAATGCTAGGGAATATAGTTTTCCTAGCATTATTTTATCCTGAACGAAAATAGGTAAACTAATTATTAAAAAAATATAATGTTCATGTAATGCCCAGTTTATTTTATTTTAATAAAGCCGCAAAAATAATTAATTAAAAATCAAAAATTTATTAACTATATTAGTAATCGCCCTGATATATTATGAAAAAGAGGTGCAAACAATTCAAAAGTGAATAAAAAATCATTTTGAATTTTATCGTGGAGCTTTCTCGCAAGGTATTTTGAATTGATGAAGTGGTACAGGGTTTGCAACGACCTAACTAACTACATTAAAGAGCTAAACACAGTATGAAAATATTACCAGAATTAGAAATTGGAAAAGAGAGAATTGGAATATCGCAGCAAGAACTGCGTCAAAAAAATTTAATAATAACCGACATCAATTATAATTGTGGTAATAGCAAACAAACCGTTGTTAATAAGCGAAGCAGAAATGGTTATCTACTATTTGTATTGATTTCAGGTCATATTGAAATCAAATACTACAACAATTTTTATCAAACGCCCAAAAAGCTAACAGTCAAACAGGGTAACAGATTAATCATAGAGCCGTTTGAAGTCGTGTATAACATAGAAGTGATAAGTGATAGCCAATGGCTAGAAATTTCCTGCTGTAATGTAAACAAGCATCAGTCCCCAGAAAATGAAATCATTAGTAGTACAAAAGTTATCAGTATTTTTGACTACGATAAACGTGACAAATCAAAATTAATTGCGGCTTAACAGTTTCTGTAGATAATTGACCAGCTAGATGGCAGAGAGGGGAGCAGGTGGAACAACTTACTCCCAACTTACCCTCTCTTCTGTCTTCCCTGATATTTAACCGTTGTCAAAATTATGAGAAAAATAGAGAAAATAATAAATATAGGAGACAAGTTTGGTAGTTGGACTGTCTTAGAAGTAAATGGCTTAAAATGTTTATGTGAATGCAGTTGCGGAACACAAAAATTAGTTAACAGTTACTCGCTAATCAAAAATAAATCAAAAAGCTGTGGATGTTTAAAAAAAACACCTTCAATTTTACCTCAAACTAGATTTGGTAGACTTACCGTTTTGCACAGTCCAGAGAAAAAAGGTAAATATGGGCAAATATTAGTGCCGACAAAATGTGATTGTGGTAATGAAAAACTTATATATAAGAGTAGCCTCATCAATGGAAAAACAACAAGCTGTGGGTGCTGGTCAAAAGAAGTTGCTTCTAGAGGAACTCACTATAAATCAAGAACTCGTGAATATTACGTTTGGCTTAATATCAAAAGCGCTTGTTATAATCAAAATAATCCCGAATATTGGAAATATGGTGGTCAAGGAATAAAGCTCGATGATTCTTGGAAAAATAACTTTCAGCAATTTTTAGCAGATGTGGGGGAAGCACCTCCAGATAGTATCTTTGCTAGGATAGATAGAAATGGAAATTTCTGCCCAGAAAACTGCGCTTGGGTAAATAGACAAGAAAAATACCTTTTAAATATTGGGAAAAAGCCGAGAACTGGAGTTATAGCAAAACTTCCAGACCGCATTATTCAATCAGTTCTAAAAACTCATACTGAGGGTGAGGCTAATGTTAATAGAATCGCCGAAAAATTTGATATTAGTTCTAAAATTGTAATGAATATCATCCTCAACTATACCTGAAATCTTCATTTTATAAGGGCTATTACTTTAGTCAAATTTGACAAAAGCAAGAAAAGTAATCTCCAAGCTTAGTTATATTTTTAGCCATAAGTAATAATTTTTATTCTCTTTTTTACATCAGCTTCGATAGGGATATGGGGTCAATATTTCATTCAAAAAGTAAAAATATTCACTTAAATTAGAATAAATCACAATTCAACTATGCGTAAATATATTTACAATTACTGTGGTTACTTATTTGGATTATCCTTATTACTAAATATTGTCTCACCATTAGCAGCAATGATGGGCTGTATTATTTCCTATAATTTGGCTAAAAAATATAATTCACTTACCAAAACTTCCAAATTGCTAGAATATGAGAAAAGTCTAGATGATTTGGAAAAAGAAGTTAGCTATCTCAAACACTCCTTGGAAATAAATATCACTGATTGGCAATCTCAACCTCAACGGAGAAATTACTCAAATAGCCTTCCCAATCGGTGGAACTCAAATTAGCACCTGTCGGCTTTGGGGTAGCCATTGTTAACCTCTCAAATAGAAATGCGGACAGCGAAAGGATTTTCTCGATTCAACATTCACGAAGGGAAAGTGATTATTGACGGGACAGAGGTTGTTATCCCGGTTCATGTCGGAAACTTAGGCAAAGGTGTGGAAAATTTTCCACACCTTCCTCGGACTTGCTATTTTAGTCGCTTTACTATAATCTATTAGACCGCTCATTTTTACTTATGTATATATATTTACAGTAGTATTAGCATCAAATTACGTAACTTTATGATTGTATTATTCAAAAATGCCTGAAACGCTTGATTTTGCTACAATCTTTTCAAGGCTACATTTACTGCGTACGTATGGATTCTAATTTAAGTTTAACGACTTTAGCTGGTGGTGCTTTGACAGAAAATGTTATATATAATCGATTAGCGAACGCTACTTATGTAGGTATCGATTTTGGTACTAGCACCACTACTGTAAGCTATTCAGTAATTGATGACGAGATGCCAGTAAAAACTGAACCGATGCCCATACCTCAGTTATTACCGGATGGGAGAATATATGAGTCGCATTTAGTACCAACCGTCATCGCTTGGCACAACGAACAATTGTTGGTGGGAGTAGGTGCAAGTTCCCTCAAAACCAAACTCCAGCACGGAACAAATTTGTGGTCTTCATTCAAAATGCAACTCGGTGAGGACTTGGGACCAACTTATTTTAATAGCAAGTTATCGAGTGGCCATCCGGTAGCTGTCGTCGAAAATGGTGACGACGCAGCCAAGGTATTTTTTACATTTCTCAAAGAAAAAATAGAGTGTTTTGTTCAAGAAGAAAGCTTACCAACAAAAATATATTATTCAGTCAGCGTTCCTGCGTCCTTTGAGTCCAACCAGCGCTCCAGCTTGCTCAACGCATTAAACCATGCGGGAATTCAATTGCGATCGCGGTTATTAATTGACGAACCTAACGCCGCATTTTTGAGTTACTTAGCAGAAGCCAGCCTCAACAATTTAGGTAGTCTAAATATACCAGAGTCATCCCCACTACATATTTTAGTTTTTGACTTTGGTGCGGGTACGCTCGATATATCAATTTTGGAAATCGGTCGCAACGAGCGGAGTTTTTATTCTAAAAATTTAGCGATTTCCAGGTTTACGGCACTGGGTGGGGATGATATTGACAAGAAAATTGTCGAAAAAGTACTGCTAAAACAATTGTGCAGCCAAAATATTTGTAGCGTAGATGATTTTAGAACCGCTGATTTGAATAAGCGCATTATCCCGCAATTACAAAAAACAGCAGAGGAATTGAAAATTTTAGTTTGTAAAGCGGTATCATCACAGATGGTATCTAATCGCTTACCAGCACTAGCAACTAGCACCGATGTGATTACGCTAAATCGCACTATTGAGATAATTTTACCAAAAAACAAATTGACTCTGAACAATCCCAATATCAGTTACTCAGACTTTTTTAAAGTGATGGGTGAGTTTTGTGCTGGTACAGATGATTCTATTAGTATTTTTGCGCCAATTGAGTCTAGTTTATACAAAGCAGACCTAACCAATGATGACTTAGATATGATTCTACTGATTGGTGGTAGTAGTGCAAATCCCTATGTTCAGTCCGCGCTGCAAGAATATTTTGAAAATTGTGAAATTGAAATACCCAGAGATTTACGTTCCCATGTATCGATGGGAGCAGCAATCAACTCGTTTTTGTTAAATGGGTTGAGTTTGAGTGTGATAAACCCAATTGTTAGCGAACCAATTTTGCTTATTGCTCGCGATGGTTTACAAATGCTAATTGCTGCGGGGACAGAAATAACAGGAATCGAAAAAGAGTTTGATTTTGTTACCGGAGCAAATGTACAACAACAAATTGAAATACCATTGTGCGTTGGTAACGAAAACAAAATATTAACAGTGATTGATATTTATTCTGATAATAGCGCTTGTTTTGAGCCAAATACTTGGGTAAGAGTAAAATGTAGTCTCAGCGAAGATAAAGTACTATCGGTTACAGCGACTATCGCAGGTAAACAGGTGGTCGCAACCTTAATTAATCCGGGAGCAAATCGCGAACTAACAACCGAAGAACGCTTAGTGTTTGAAGCTGAGAAACTTGCTAATAAAATGGCTGCGCGTAATGGTGGTAAACCGACAGTTCCAGGTTTAATGAATTTAGTAAGAGCTTGCGAAAAAGCAAAAAATTATCTGCGTGCTGCCGAAACTATGGAATTAGTACAAATGTTGGATAAAAATAACCGTCACGAAACTAATATTTGTCACTATTATGATAAAGCTGGGAAGTCAAAACAAGCAGCTACTTGGGCTAAAATCGCATATGATAATAAGAAAACAGCAATCAATGCTTTTAATTTAGCACTTTTCAAGAAAACATCTAATAATTATCAAGAATACGAGTCCTTAATGGAAGAATGCTTACAATTAGATGATAATCCCATAACAGCATTTGTATATTATGGTAGTTACCTGATGAGTAAAAACAATGAGGTTCAAGTAAATAGAGGTCGGCAGATGAGTGAAAAAGGCTTTGATTACTTGTATAAAATGTTTGTAGAGGATGAATTACCTAATAAAGGCTACCCAATTTTAATATCTGCTGCTAAAGCCTTAGGAAAAAATGATATCGTCAAGCTTGTTGAATCATCCTACGAAGAAAAAAATCGCAAATCTAGTTTTTACGATGAAAACAATCTGCTCGCAGGTCAAATAAACAATTTAGAGCAAAGCCCTATCAATCGAATTAATCCCACAAATTTGAAAGAATTATTTTAATTTAAGGAAAAAATATGTCTTGGTTGATACCGTACAATAAGCTTGACGCAGAGCAGCGCGATGCGATTAATTTAATTTTAGCTAATAGCAACCGCAATTTTTTTATTCAGGGATTTGCTGGTTCTGGTAAATCTATTTTGCTACTTTATATTTTAATTTTAGCCAAAAAGCAAAACCCTAATTTAAGAATATGTGTTGTTGGCTATACTAAAAGTTTAGTTGATATGTTTAATGCCAGTATACCAGATGAACTAAAATCTTTTTCTCATGGGAAGAGTTATAATCCTAAAGGTATTGATGTAAAAACCTTTAGTTATTTTGAAAAAAAACCGAGCGATTATGATTTAATTTTAGTGGATGAAGTGCAAGATTTGTCTGCTAATACTTTATTATTATTAAAAAGTAAGTGTCGGCAGATGATTGTCGCTGGTGATGGAGCGCAATCAATCTACGAAGTTGGTTTACCTGCAATCAATATTGTCGAGCTAATAAACGCTGTTGTTATCGAACTCAAGATTTTGCATCGACTTCCCAACAAAATTATTGAAATCACAAAATCAGTCTTTCCTGGTAGAAGTTTAGAGAAAGCTAATCGCTCAAAATTACGTAACGTTGATGCTATTTTGGCATTTGCAAATGATATGGAACATGAAATTAGCTATGTTTGGGAAAATGCTTCTAATTATGCTGCATCACGTGTAAATACTGCTATTTTATTACCTAATAACAAATCTATTTTATATTTTGTTGATTCCGTTTGTAGGGTTTGCAATAAAATTCCTTGGTCTGGTAAAACTAATGAATACGGTGAAGACTTTGATAATCTAAATAAATATTTGGAATTTTGCGGCTTGCGGATGCAATACTTGGGTAAAGGATACGGTAACTTGAGCGACTCGTCCCTTGTCAATATTATGACTTACCATAGTGGAAAGGGGTTAGATTTTGAAACAGTATTTTTACCAAACTTAAACGATAGAACAAGCATTTGGCGTGGTGGTTCAAATATTGCTGATAATTTATTTTACGTAGCCTTAACCAGAACTAGGTTAAATTTGTATTTATCTTATACCGGAAATCCACATGAATACGTGAAGCGCATACCCAATAATCTGTTACGATTGCTGGAATTGCCGATTAAAAAACAAGAGCCTGTTGGTGATAATCTTGGTAATGATGATAGTGAGGAGTACTTCTTTTAATGTCGGAAAATAAATATTTATTACCAATGACGCTGAATGAATTTATATTATTCTATAAGCGTTCGATACTGAAAGTGATGAAATTTCGTTTGATAAAGTTTGTTGATATTATATCAGATGAAATTGGTAGTAGAGTCGTAGAAGGTTTACCCAGTTATGATGAAGATTATGAAGTTATAATAGCACTATTATCTATAAATGGGTCGCTAGAACCACTTTATCATTTTGATGATAACAAACCAAGCTATACGTTAATCTCGATTGATAGTTTGCGTAGCATTTACCCAATAACCAAACGAGGTGAACGCTTACTTCAAGGTAGACTTGATGACGAAATTTATGTATCACCACCAAAATTTGAGAGTTATGTGTACCACGCACAAGCTTTACAAGAAAGAGATTCTTGTTTGAAAGGTGGTGCTGCTTTGCTCAAAATTGCTAGTATTGATATTAATAAATATCAGTCGGATATAAGTTTGTTGGAAAATGACGTTTTATTGGCTGCCAAAGCACGCTTTGATGGCGTACAATATCCAATAGATGATGCTACTATTCTAGAAAATTTAATATGCTATGCACGCTCAAAATCAATGGTTACAAATGATTTTAGTTATCTGATTGATTTTGGTTTAATTACTAAGTTATTTGCTGACAAAGGAGTAATTTCAGATGAAGTAATCGCAAATTATCGCTCCTGTTTATCAGAAATTAAGAAAACTGCTGATTCAGAAACATTACTTTATTTTTTAAATCAAGAACAATTAGTTAACTTATTAAAATCATTTTCAGATGCTCTAAATCTTAATTTTCCGATAGCGTCAATTTTTATATTCTTAAAATTACAACATGAATTATACGAAAATAGCAATTTAGATAAAACTAGTTTTCACGGCTTGGTAAGCGATTTTAGGGTTCCGGAGCGGGAAGCAGAACTAGCAATTGCTTTATGGATACTAGGTGCTTGCTTTGGGTTTGAATTTTTTGCCACAAATTATTACCAATCTGTTAAACCAGAATTTTTAAATCTGGAGTTTTAGCTTGAGCAGTAATACCGTTTCACAAAAACCCTAATACGTAAAAGGCTTACTTTTATAGCAATAAACAATAATTATACTTACTTCTTCACAAATAAGTTCGAGCGATTTTTATATAAAAAAACTGAATTTAATGCATAGGCACTAAAGACTTCTAATCGAAAGTAATTAAGCAGATAATTGTATATCATCTTCAATTAATTCCATGAGTTCCAATAAATCACAGTTACCAAAACCTTGAACTGAAAGCTGATTGATTGCATTAATTAATTCACGTAAAGTTTCACCACCAATAGATGGCAATACATCTTGCGTTTTTAGCCGAGAAATACTGGTGGGATGAACTTTTAGCACATCTGCAAGTGTAAAAATAGATAAAATAAAAAAAACAACAGAGGGAAAGCAATGCTTGACTTAGCTAAAATATAGTGAGCGACTCAAACGCCGACTGAGATATCGATATGAAGGGGTACTATGGGGTGGAGAACAAAGTAGAGATGCTGTAGTTGTTTCCTATTGGTGGGATTAAAATAAGCACAATTATCTCAAATTATTCCGTGTACGAGTCTGAAGAAATAATAGTTGCTGTAACATGCAATGCGCGAAAATATAAAATATGGTAAAAATCAACTAGAAAAACCATACTATGACTAATGAATTAAATGCATTTCGTAAAACAGTTGAGCATATTGCTTTGGTGCAACGATTATTGATGTCAGCCCAAATAGAATTTGCTCGACGTATCGTAACTCACGACCAAAGCAAATTACATTCCCCTGAATGGGAAATGTATCGAGAAATGACACATAAGCTTGCAAGCGTACCTTATGGTTCTGTTGAATATGAAGCTCTACGTCAAGAAATGCTAGATGGCGCACTAAAGCATCATTTTGAGCATAATCGCCATCACCCAGAACATCATGAAAATGGCATCAACGGGATGAACTTATTTGATGTTTTAGAAATGGTGATTGACTGGGTAGCAGCTACAAAATACCGTGCCGATAGTGACATTTCTAAAAGTATTGAAATCAATCGAGAGCGATTTGGTATTTCTCCTCAGCTTGAAGAAATTATCAGAAATACAGTACCGTGGATTGAAGATGAATTTTCCTCAATAAAAACTCAGGCTGATATTACGCGAAATCATTGTCAATAATAAGGAAAACCAGGAGCTTAAACTTTAATTGTTCGGAGGCAGATTTCTAATGAGTTGCATTAATATCGCCTCTAAACTTTGTAAAGCAGCATTAGTAGTGCGATGCTGTTCATCTAAATTTTCTCGCGTTTCGATTCGATATATTTCATAATTTTGTAAATGGGTTTCAAAAATTCTTTGGTGACGTTCGGTACTTTCTTGAAGTTCTAAAACGACATCATTTAAAATAGCATTCCTGGCAAAAATAGAGTTTGCAGTACTTACAAGCATGTCTAGTTGGTCTTGTGTGTTGGCTTGCCTTAAGGCTAAGTTATCAATTTGGTCTTGTGAGTTAGCCTGCCTTAGGGCTAAGTTATCAATTTGGTCTTGCGTATTGACTTGTTTCTCCGCTAGATTATCAATTCGGTTAGCCAAATTATTTAGTGTTTGTTGGCTATTAGCTTGTAGTCTAGCCATACTAACTATCAACTCTCTAAGTTCTTGAATTTCTGCATTGTTGCCGTTGTTATCAGTCATAAACACTCCATTTCTAAAATAGTTTAATCTTAATAGCTTTAATATTTACTAGTATGTATATGGATTATTCTTCATCTTGATTTAATTCTATCCAAATACGTTCAATTTCTTGCTCAATACTTTGATAAGTTAATTCTTGATTTTTGTTAATTAACCTATCAACAGACATCATTTGTAGCATAGCTTTCTCAACAGCCATACCCTCGGTAAAGCGTTTGACTTGGATAAAGTCTTTAAACATACACCGAATACCGCTGTCTAATTTGTAATTAACGCGGTCGATTGGTCTTTCTCGTCTAGGTCTTCCCACAAGTTTAACCATGCCATTCCATTTAATCTACATCTCTAGTTTATCTCTTGCGAACGTCTTATATACATACACTACACCAATTATTTAACTTTTGTACAGCTTAAATACATATAATATTCTGATTGTTTTTAGGCACACAGATAAATATATCATATGTATTTAAGACATATAATACACATACGATATTAACAACTTACTCTTAGGCAATTAAAATTTCAGACAAATTGGCTTTTGTGGACGAAAAGCCGAATTACATTTCCATGTCACCACCAGGAGATATATATTGCTTCTGACGTGCAACAGCTATATCCTGGGGTGTGTCATACTTTGTAGCCCTTGTACCAAGTTTCAACTCTTCATACAGAGGGATACCGTCTCCATCTCGGTCGCTCCCCAACACCCTGGAAACAATATGAGCGGGAGCAATCTGAGCTAATCGGGTAATTGCCCCAGATAAAAATTCGTTGGAAACATCTGCACCATCAAAACGAGCAATAAATCGGTCTGCATCAATCACTGTCCAATTCGCAGGATTTCCCCCACCAGTTGACTGCAAAAAATCGTCTATTATATATTTTTCCGAATCAGAAAAAGTTTCCGTAGAAGCTCGCTTAATAATCGATTCTATTTGCTTAGCAACCATAAAAATACCAAATACTATTTTGATTATATGTATTACTCTTTAAGCAAGAATAAATTTATTTATCCAAAAAGTAAATTTACTATAAATAATCTGATTGATTAATAGTTTTAGTCTAATTTTATATGATTAATACTGGCAACTAAAATTAAAAAGGTTATCATAAATTTATCGCATCTCTCTTACACTTTACACCTGATGCTCTCTCTATATTCTTCGTAAGAGGGAGCATTTTATGAATTTATATAACTGTATTCATCGAAAAACCACTACTTAAAGCTAACGCCTTATTTTACGAAAATAAGAGTAGGTGTTTTTCATTATGTCCACCAAAACAAAAATTTATAACCAAATAGCAGCAGAACTAGACAACGCAGGCAAACTGAAAAATATTGTGATTATCCCTGCTCAACAAGCTGATTTACTAGATACTCCAGACAATATTCATCCAGAAGTAAAAAAGGCTTTAGTGCGTTCTGGAATATCTCAATTATACTCCCACCAAGTCGAAGCTTGGTCAGCATATAATAGAGGAGAGAATATCATATTGCAAACCCCAACTTCCAGCGGTAAAAGTATATCCTTTCTACTTCCAGTTATTCATGAAT
>JAHHIC010000087.1 GCA_019359035.1 Scytonematopsis contorta HA4267-MV1
CGAATTGATATTTTCTCCTGAATATGTGCTAAAACTATTTTTTCTCGTAGGTCTATTGAATATGCTTTCATAAGAAGATAATATTTGTATCCTTAGTGTACCTCATAACAGCCGGAAGTGCTGTAATGATTCACCACCGACTGCAAAAGCAATCAGAAGCAGTGGTAAAGGCAACAAAAGTGCTAGCTTAAAAGGATGTAGTTTTGGTAACCAGGGCGACATAAGGAAATTATAAGTTTTAAGCTTTATGTTTCATCGTAGCCGTTGCAATCTAGCTTTGTGGTTTACCCTCACAATGGGAAGTATTTTGGTTATTTTTGCCGGAGTACTTTACTACCAAGCTGCCCTAGATGAACTAGAAGAACTTGACCGCTTACTAGACAGGAAATCCAAAGTAATGGCTGTAAATGCAAAATACGATACGCTGAAAGGACAGCTAGATTTGGAAAATGTGCCGCTTATAGGTAGTAATGTACCACCACTAGGTAGTGACCTTGTATACGCACGCTGGTACAACACCAAAAGGCAGATGGTTCAATTTTTCGGTACTATTCCCCCGCAGTGGTTGATAAATAAACTTGGATTTTACACAATCAAGCCCAGCCATACACAGAATAATCTTTGGCTGCGTGAACTGACGCTACCTGTATATCAAGACGATTTATTAATCGGTTATCTACAAATTGCAACACCATTGACATCTGCTCAAGATAATCTGGCTCAGTTACGGTTAGTTTTGCTTTTAGCTGTACCATCTACTTTAGGTGTAATTGGTTTAGCTGGTTTTTGGTTAAGCGGGCTGGCAATGCAACCAATTCGGGATAGCTACGAACAACTACAACGTTTCACTGCTGACGCTTCCCATGAATTGCGTTCTCCTTTGTCAGGTATTAGTAGCAACGCTCAATACGGCTTACTAACTAGTAATCCTACTGTTCAGCGTCAGCGCTTTGAGAAAATAGTTGAGATTGCTAAGTCAATGAATACTCTGCTGAATAATTTGCTGTTTCTGGCACGTTATGGAGGTAGATTACCTCATGAATCATTGCAAGAAGTTGACTTAAAAAGTGAACTTGTAAAAATAACTTCAGAATATACTACGCAAGAAGTTGCACAGCATGTCAATCTGACTTACACTTTACCGACTAACAGTGTAATGGTGTTAGGTGATGCAAATTTGTTATGTCAAGCAGTAGTTAATTTACTTAATAATGCCTGTAAATATACTGTTGCCGGAGGTCAAATTAAATTGAGATTGTTTACTCAATCTTCCAATGCAGTAATTGAAGTAACAGATAATGGTATCGGTATTCCTGAAGCTGACTTAGCGTACATTTTTGAGCGATTTTATCGAGTGGATAAAATGCGAGCGCGCAAGACTGGGGGATATGGCTTGGGGTTAGCCATTGTCCAACAAATTGTCTTTGCACATGGGGGTTACATTAGTGTTAAAAGTGTAGTAAATAAGGGGTCAAATTTTCAAATTATTTTGCCGCTAAAATAGAAAAGCGAATACGTTATATCTTATATAAAGGTGCGTTACAAGAAATCTAACACACCTTATAAATGAGGTTATTGCGACCTTAATTCCTTCTTTCTTCTATGAACCTTCAGCACGGATGCGCTCTGCTTTTTTTTAATTATCTGGCATTTGAATTTCGACCATAAACCCGAACTAAATATTGATTAGCCTGAGAATTTTCAGGAAGTGGTTCTATTTTTCCTTGATTGACTAATGTTTGATGAACTAAAGCCGCAATTGTTGCACGGCTAACAGGTTGGTTAGGATTAAGAACTTTTCGATTTGGGTAGTTAACCACTATATTTTGTTTAGTGGCTGCGGCTACATCATCAACAGCATTATTTGGGATACGATTGGCATCGGTATAATATTGATTAACAATAGCCTTTGTAGAAGAAGCAGGTTCTGCTTTTTGGGCTGTTGTTGGTGCAGTCGTAGCTTGGGGTGCAGCAGCTTGTGCCCTAGATAATATGGGCTGCATCAAAGAAGTAATTGCAATTGGAACAAATATAGGTCTTCTGGCTGTTCGTTGTTTGGCTGGTTGTGTCGTTTGTTGTGTAGATGTGGTTGCAGCTCGTTGCGTAGCATCCGGCAAATTCAAACCTCTGTTTAAAGCAGTGATGGCTTGAACTTTAGTCACAGGTTGATTTGGCCTAAAGTTACCGCTACCATCACCGGACATAAATCCTTGTTCTGAAGCGGATTCAATCGGACGCTCTGCCCAATAACCGGATGAAACATCTTTATATACAGACCCACTTTCTATCTGCTGCACTACGGGTTGGTTAAAAGCTTTACGAATAACAGCAGCCAACTCATCACGCTGCATTGTTTGTTCTGGTCTAAATGTACCATCAGGATATCCTGCCAAAATCTCTCTTTGTGCCAAGCGCTGAATAAAAGGCTGTGCCCAGTAGTTAGATGGAACATCCGGAAAGCTTGTTTGTGTTTGTGTTGGTGCTTGGGCTTTACTTATTGATGGCGTAATGCCATGAACAACAAAAGATAAAACTGGCAATGTAGCAAAAAGTGATAAAAATCTCAGAAACCGACTCATGATGCCTCCTAAATGATTATGCTTATGCAAAAATCGTAAGCTCTGGATTGAATTTATGTATCTATCTATTGATATTTAATTTGATTGAGAAATATTTGTATCTTTAGTCAAGAGGGTCAAACCGATTAACTAAAGCCGCGACTAAAATCATTGGCAAGCCGACAACTAAACAAATTAACCATTGGGTTAAGTTTAATGGTGCGGTGGAAAATAAGTTGTTCATTAAATTCCATTGACTAAAAATTATTTGTAAAATTACCGTAGTCGTAATCCCAATAATCATCGCTGAAGTATCGCTAATATTTTCTTTGCTTCCACGTAGCTTATTTACAAAAGCTTTACCTAGGTGACTAATACTCAAAAGATAAAAAATTCTTCCAGATACTAAAGCTTGAATTGCCATTGTACGAGCTAAATCAATATTTCCTGTAGTTTGTCTTATCCATTCAAATACACCAAAAATCAAAATCCAGTTAAAGACTGAAATCGCCAAAATACGCTTGATTAAGCTGCCGGAAAGTAAAGGCTGATTGGGATTGCGTGGAGGTTGTTGCATTAAGAACTCAGACTTCGGCTCAAAAGCTAAGGGTACAGTCATAGCGATGGAATTCACCATGTTCAGCCACAGAACTTGTAAAGACAAAATCGGCAAAGCTCTAGCAAGTAGTACGCTAATCAAAATTGTCATTGATTCGCCACCGTTGACAGGGAGAATAAAAGCAATGGCTTTGAGCAAATTTCTATAAACAGTACGTCCGGACTCAACCGCAGCTTCTATCGAAGCGAAATTATCATCTGTTAAAATCATATCAGAAGCTTCTTTGGCTACTTCTGTACCAGCACCTCCCATTGCGATACCAATGTCCGCTTGTTTAAGAGCAGGAGCATCGTTGACCCCATCACCTGTCATAGCGACGATTTCACCTTTTGACTGTAGTGCTTCAACGATACGCAGTTTTTGTTCGGGTGCTACACGGGCAAACACTACCCCATTTTCCACAGAGTTAGCGAGTTCTTGTTTATCCATTTGGGCTAGTTGCTCACCTGTAAAAGCAATAACTTCGGCATTTTTGTTAAACCCCATGTTTTGAGCTATGGCTCTTGCTGTGACAGCATGGTCGCCTGTAATCATTTTGACTTGGATTCCAGCCTCTTGACAAGCTTGTACAGCTTTGATAGCTTCGCTTCGGGGTGGGTCAATCATCCCTTGTAGCCCCAAGAAAATTAAATTTTGTTCAATGTCCGCATGGTCGAGTGAATTTTGACTATCAGGCACATATTTTTTCGCAAAAGCTAGCACCCTTAAACCTTCATGAGCCATTGCATCGACTTGCTGATGTATGATATCTGGGTTTATCGGAATAAGACTGTCCCCTTTATTTAACTGAGATTGGCAACGTTTGAGGATAGCTTCAACTGAACCCTTAACGTAAATGATTTTGGATTGGGAGATTTTTCTTTGCTTCCCGCTCCGTATTTCATGCAAAGTTGCCATGTACTGAAAGTCCGACTCGAAGGGAATCACATCTAGTCTGGGCATCTGGAGTTTCAAGTTTTCGTTTTGCAGGTCAACTTTATTCGCGGAGGCTATTAATGCTCCTTCTGTTGGGTCACCTACAACTTGCCATTGTCCATCTTTTCGTAACAAGCGTGAGTCATTGCATAAAAGTCCAGCAACTAAACACTCCACAAGCTCTGGTGAGTTATTAAGATTAAATAACTTTCCGTTTGACAAAATTTCCCCAGATGGCGTGTAACCTACTCCTGTTAATGTATAGCGTTCGCCTCCCACAATAATAGTTTGTACTGTCATTTGGTTTTCTGTCAAAGTGCCAGTTTTGTCAGAGCAAATAACTGTTGCACCACCAAGAGTTTCTACTGCTGGTAACTTGCGAACAATTGCGTGACGACGTGCCATGCGGGATACACTGATTGCAAGAGTCACAGTTACTACAGCAGGTAGTCCTTCAGGAATAGCACTTACAGCAAAAGCTATGGCAGCTTCAAACATTTCTGACCAAGAGTTACCATATCCCAACCCAATTACAAATATCATCGCCGCGATGCCAAGAATGACATACAATAAAGTGCGACTAAATTGGTCAAATTTGCGAGTTAATGGAGTTGTTAAGCTCGTTCCTTGTTCCATTAACTGGGAAATTCGCCCGGTTTCTGTCGCTTCTCCAATGGCAACAACAAGACCTTTACCAGTACCAAATGTCACAAAGCTACCAGCGTAAGCCATATTGGTACGTTCAGCTAATTGTGTATTTATGTCCAAGGGCTGAGTACTTTTTTCAATTGCAATTGATTCACCTGTAAGTGCTGATTCATTCACCTGTAGATTCCGTACCTCTATCAAACGTAAATCAGCTGGCACTTTATCACCTGAAACCAGTAGTACAAGATCCCCCGGTACTAATTCACCAGAAGGAACCTGGATTTTTTGACTATTCCTGACAATAGTAGCGTTCGTTTGCACCGAAGAAGCTAATGCAGCGATAGCACTTTCGGCTTTTGATTCTTGAATAAAACCAATAATAGCGTTAATCAGTGTTACACCCCAAATCACCCAAGCATTTACCCACTGTCCCAGTAGAGCCTTAATAACACCCGCAATTAACAAAATGTATAGTAGTGGTTGGTTAAACTGTAAAAGAAATCGTATTAATGGGCTTTTCCCAGGTTTACTTTTAAGTTCGTTAGCACCAAAACGCTGTTGTCTTTTTGCTACTTCACTTGAATTTAAACCTATATTTAAATTGGTTCCTAAATGCCGAGTAATCTCTTGAACGGGTAAATTATGCCATTGGCTTGATTGAATTACCTCTGTTGTTGCTGTCATACTATTTTAAAAATTATGCAAATATACTTAACTTTTGATTCTAAAAAGTGAATGTGATTCAAAAGTGACTTATGTAAATTTAGTTTTGTTATACAATTTTATAACTTAAGAGGGATGAAATAATATAATTAAAATCATTACTTTGTCACTAGCTCACCCTACATTTGTAAGTCAGGGATTTAAAAACATTTTTCTTATGGTACTAATAATTAATTTTTTCTTAACTTGGTTAATTGCAGCTGCTTCGTTGCTAATAACAGCCTATATTGTACCAGGTTTTGAATTCGATAGCTTTGGAACAGCAGCTATTGCTGCATTAATCTTAGGTTTGGTAAATGCATTTGTGCGGCCAATTATCTTTATTTTTACTCTGCCTTTGACAATTATCACTCTTGGTCTATTTTTATTTGTTATCAATGCATTTATGCTTTGGTTTGTAGGAGTTTTAACACCAGGTTTTTTAATCACTGGTTTTATTCCTGCTCTGTTAGCTTCAATTGTATTGACAATTGTTTCTACAGTGCTGGGATTGCTAGTAGGAAAAGCAGCTTAAAAACTTTCAATAGACAGCTGGTGGAAAAGAATGTAGAGACCGAATTAATTCGGTCTCTAGAAGGATTTCAAACAACGCATGATTAATTGTTGGATACGTCTAATAATAAATTCAGTCACTTTCTAATCACATTTAAGTTTCACACTCAGATTCAGAGGATAAAAATAACTGGAAGAAATAAACCATTACCCAACAGATAGCTAGCATTTTATTGGAGTCAACAAAATGAGTAATCAAAATCCTGTGAACATGATGAAAAAACTTGTAGGTTTTACTGTAGGTGTGTTGATGCTACCAGCATTCGCAGCTTGTGGGACAAATCAACAAACCACTGAAGTACCCCCTACAACTACAGCTCCTCCTGTTGCTGATGTAACTCCTGTACCTGCACCAACCGCAGCTTCTCCTGTTCCTCCGATTAGTGGTGTAACAACAAACGAAAATATTAAGGATGTTGTTGGAGATAATCCTTCATTAGGAACTTTTGCTAATTTGATTGACGAAGCAGACTTAGAAAATATTTTAGAAGGTAGCGGACCATTAACCTTGTTTGCTCCCTCAGACCAGGCGTTTGCCGCAATTCCCCAAGCTACTAGACAGCGATTGCTACAACCACAAAACCGCCAACTTCTGAGACAGATTTTAAATTATCATATTGTTCCAGGTAATTTGACAGCCAATCAACTTCAGTCTGGAGAAATACAAACTCTTGCTCAAAATCCAGTCAACGTTCAAGTAAATCAAACAGCGAATCAGATTCGGGTTAATGATGCGACTGTAACTCAACCAAACATTCAAGCGAGAAATGGCATTGTTCATGTAGTTGACAGAGTTATTTTACCTCCAACCATACAAAAACAGTTAGCTAATTAAGTTTTTTAAATGCGGACTGAAAAAAGGAGTCAAGAACATCGAAAAGTAGTGAACAAAAAGTCGTTGTGGTGGTTAGGTGGTGGAATTCTTGCACTGCTTATCACTGGTTTTAGCTTTCTCTACATGCGGGGATTTTTGCGTAGAGAACCTAAGTACAAAATTACAAATGTTCCGAATTTGGAAGATAACCGCTTCCCGCTGCTAGTGGTAAGTTCATCTAACGCATTGACCGCAAGCGGTCGTTTAGCTGGTTTTTGGATGGGAGCAGATGCAATTTATGGTGTTTGAATGAATGCCATTCGTAATGCTCAACGCACGATTCACTTTGAAACGTATTAGCAGCTTTAATTGATGATGATTGGGTCAGTGCTGGGAGTGCTAATTTTGACCCTCGTAGTTGCCATCACAACGACGAACTAAATGTTTCAACAAGTAATCCACAATTAATAGAAAAAATTAACGACTTATTTGTAGATGCGTTGACGAATAGCCACTGTCTTAAATATACCGAATGGGAAAACTGTTCAATTATAGAAAGAATACAAGGTCAAGTGGGATTGATTTTTAAACCTTTGTTGTAATTGTTTTAATATTTAAGTTTATATTTATACTATGGCTTCAGTCATCACTCACAAAAATTAGCTAGAAGAATGTTAGTAAATTATTGAAAAATCAGTAACTTACTACTAAGTTAAACCTAGTTAATCACGCTTCCTGGTCTGCTGAATTATGCTAGGGTGGGATAAGAAAAAGCCCACCCACAAGATTTCTATTAATTTAATTTTTACATAAACAAATCATGGATGGAGTAATTAACTAATACTACCAAACATCGTACTCCAAGTGTTTCGCCCAACGATACCATCGTTACTTAAATTGTTGTAACGTCGTTGAAATGCCAGAACAGATGCGCTTGTTTGAGAACCGTATATGCCATCAATAGCGCCTCGATAAAATCCTTGTTGTCGTAAAAATATTTGAACATCTCTCACTGCTTGTCCTCGACTACCACGCCTTAAAAGTGGTGCATTTGTGCGTGAACTTTGTCTAATTCTGCCAGGGAAATTAGGTTCAACTAACGGACTTGGTGGAGCAGTGAATGGTCCAGGAACATAAGGAAAATTTGTTTGTGCTTTCACATTTGTTACGTTTGCGAATACTGTCATTATTGAAGCAGTAATCAATCCAAGTGAAATCATTTTTGAGCGAATGAATTTAATATTCATAAATCAACACTCCTTTATTTTGCAAATTTTCGAGGAAATGCAGTCTATCAATAGCTTGTGTTTGATAGACTCAAACTTTATTTAAGTGAGGAATAAGAAATGAAAACGCTTATCTTTAATATTAAAGATAAATATGAGTAAAAAGTGACAATATAGTTATTCATTAAAAAAATGTTTATTGTGTCAGATAATATAGAAGGGATTCATTCTAGTTAAAAATCTTAACCGAGCAGTGCTGAAATATGATTTGGTCATCTTTAAATCATATTTGTTGCTAAAAATAAAAATTATGAAACTTCATATATAGAAGTTAACCCATAGTTAAATTTTGTTAAAGAGGCTAAAAAATGAAAAAAAAAGTTATTTTGGCATTGGCTGTTACCGCAGCTAGCTCGTCGATGTTGGCAATTCCAAAATTTGTACAAGCTCAAACCAATAATGACCAATTACAAGTAATAAGAATTGCTGACTTACTACGTTCTAGAAATATGGCAATATCTGGTCGAGTACAAAGCATTATTGGTAACAAGTTTACGCTTAATGATGGCACAGGGCAAATAATTGTTGATGCAGGTCCGCCTCGCTGGCGTCAAATAAATCTTAACCAAGGCGAGCAAGTATCTGTCACAGGAGAGTTGAGTAAATCTGGTCGAGAATTTAACGCTTTCAATATCAGACGCTCTAATGGTTCTGTAATAGAAATTCGTTCACCTGAAAGTCCGCCACCTTGGGCTGGTAGTTCTGGTAGGGGTAAACCTAAACCTAAACCTTATTAAACTTCTTTTTGCTGCGGTTAATATCCGCAGTAACAACAATAAATTATGGAGTTAAAAATGAACAAGTCAACTTCTAAAAAATTCTTTTTTTGGGCATCAACCGCAACATTTTTGGCATTTAGTGCCGGCTGTAATTCAGGACAACCTCCCCAAGCTGCAAACGAACAACCACAAGTCGCTTCTCCTGTAGTTCAACAAACACCTCAGCCCGTAAATCCTCCCGTAGTTCAACAAACAACACCTCAGCCCATAAATCCCCCTATTGCACAAGCTTCCAACCAAACGGTATCAAACGAAGTTTCACGGCTACTACAAACTAAGCAGTGTGCGAACTGTAATTTGGTTGGAGCTAATTTGCAAAATGCGGATTTAGAAGATGCCAATTTACAAGGTGCTAACTTACGGCAAGCAAATCTTCAGCAGGCAGATTTAGAGAAAGCTAACTTACAGGGAGCTAATTTACAAGCAGCCAATCTGATTAATGCAAAACTAGAAAAGGCAAATTTACAGTCAGCAAATCTACAGCAAGCAAACCTTCAAAGAGCAGACTTGGAAGATGCAAATCTAACTGGTGCTAATATCACGGGAGCAAATTTACAACGAACAGATACAGATTTTGATAATACGATTATGCCTGATGGGACTGTAAGACGGCGGTAATTCGTAAAAAAATATAGATATAAAGACGCGATATATCGCGTCTTTATAATATGTGAATAACCTTTTTAAATTTGTCACTTTTTGTTCACTTTGATTTTGTAAATTAAAAAGTAAACTGAATAGAAATACAATAGTTACTGCAACAGTATGAGGTAAAAAATGCTCAATCCACTTCACTGGATAACTTAGTAAAAATGCTAAGACTCCTGCAAATATGAAAACGATAAGCACAGTGCCAAAATAAGCTAAGACTTGAATAATTGCCCAACCAAGCGCAAAAAGCAATAGATAACGAATTAGTTTTGCATTATTCAAATTTTCCCAAAATCTTTTGATATTTGGTTCATTCATATTTATTCAAATCTGAAATTATCGAGAGATGGTAATAATAATAAAATATTAAGACTATGATTACCTGCTATTTAAATTGATTACTAACTAATGATTTCCAAATAAGTGTTGTCGGTATTGATTCCAAAGCAACAATGGAATGCCTGCTAGTACAACTAAAACTCCAGTAATTGCCCCTATTCCCGTATACGCCAAGCTAGAATAAAGCAAATATCCGCAAATAAGGCAAAATAATAGTGGTGTCAAAGGGTAAAATGGCACTTGGAAAGGTCGAACTATATCATGGTCTTTTCTTCGCAACACAAATAATGAGATAGCAGAAAGTAAGAAAAAGAACCAAAATACAGGTGCTGTAAAATCCACAATCGTTTCAAAACCTTTGCGAGTAATAGTGCCTAAAAAAACTAATACTAAAGAAGCAATTCCTTGGAGTAATAAGGCTTGAACGGGAGTTTCTTTTTGTTGTTGCCAACGTCCCATGAAACCGAACAAGGAAAAATCTTGTCCCAGAGCAAAGTTAGAACGGGCGCCTGTCAAAATTGTGGCGTTGATGGCGCCTAAAGTGCAAATCGCCACTAAAACACTGAGAAATAATGCTCCTGAAGTGCCTGCTGTCTTATCCATTAAAGCCGCGCCTACAGCTTCAGACTTTGCCATTGCTGTTAATCCCAAACCTCGCAAATATGCAAGATTAATTAGTAAGTAAATAGTAGTGATAATGCCAATGCTCCAGAGCAGAGAACGCACCATGTTGCGTCGTCTATTTTTTATTTCTGCTGAAATATAAGCAGCTTCATTCCATCCACCGAAGGAAAGTAAGACGAATACCATTGCCAGTCCCCAGTTAGAGGAAGTAGAGGTCGTAGGGGCAGTATAGGGAGGGGGAGCGCTTGAGAAAATTCCAATTATGACTACTAAGAGTAAACCTAGTACTTTTGCAGGGGTGAGCAAATTCTGCGTCCATTTGCCAGGACATAAACCAAGAATATTCAAACCTGTTAGTAAGATAATTACCAGAGTTGCGTATATAGAAGATGAATAGACACCTCCGAGGGGCATTAACCCAGAAAAATAGTCTCCAAAAACAAACGCTAGCAAAACGATAGAACCAGTTTGAATCACTGTCATCCTTGCCCAAGCAAATAGAAAAGCAATTGGAAGCCCAAAAGCACGTTTCAAATAATAATAGGTTCCACCAATATCTGGGTAAGTTGTTGCTAGCTCTGCATAACACAGCGCTCCAACAAAAGAGACTACACCACCCAGCGACCACAGCAGCATCACAGCCATTTCACTCCCTGCATTCGCTGCTACAAACGCCGGAGTTTGAAAAATTCCTGCCCCAATCACAATACCAACAATTATTGCCACTGCGTCAAAAAGTGCTAGTGATGGTCTTTGTTGTGCAATTGGCACAATTGCTGCGCTTTCTTCTACACTACTATAGTGGCGTTTACTCACATGAACTCCTGTTTTTCTAGCACTTTTGACTAAAGAGCAAGCCTTATTTAGGTTATCCCGGAGGTAATGCTTCTGCTCTCCTATTTGATTCGCTAATTTCATGATTAACAATGAATGTGAATGAAAAGTGATAAATAAGCTTGTAAACTCTCACTCACTCTATTCACTAATGCTTTAGAGTTATAATTTAACAGTCCAGCTTGCTGTAAACTCAAACTTTACAACAAGCGTTACAGGCTATTTTCCAACTAGAAGCAACACCCGCTCCTGCTATTATCCGTCCATTGGAGGAGCCGATGCCACCTGAACAATAGTCATATTTTATTCACATTTATTTGTAATCATGAAAATAACGGCATTTAAATAATAACTGCCCGCTCAGGAGTGACAAAGGTGTCTGTTAATCTAATATTTATAAATTTTATGGTAATTTAGTTATGAATATTGAATTTTTAAATCGATTTTCTTGGTCGTCTATATTGTTAATGTGTCTAGGTTACACTCTTATAGGATGGTATTTATCTGCTCATCACATTGTTTGGCTGGTAGGAATTTTTCTAGCATCAGTAGTTTTATATATAGCAAGTAAAACTAATCCTATACTCGAAAGTTTAATAAGTTTTTCTTCTCAAGGTTGGCTAGCTGTTTTATTTATCAGTTTTATTGCGAGTATATTAATTGCCTTAGCAGTAATTTGGTCGATGTTGTGGACTCTTATATTTATTCCACTTTCGACTACACTATTAGCTGAATTAGAAATACGTTTAGCAGGGTTTGATAAAACTGATACGTTTTGGATTTTAACATTTTTTGCTGCATTTGGTTTAATTGTGGGTGAAATTATTGACTTAGTATTACTACCAAGTATTAGGTACTAATAAATGCAAACTTTCCTATTATTCTAATATAGAAGGTTTATCATGACTCAGAATCCACCTTACTCTTCACGAAAACAAACTGTTTCCCAGCAAGAACTTGTAGAGTTAGTACATAAGCAATTAGAAGCGTTACTACAACAAGAAAACTTTCAGGGAGCAAAAACCCTGTTAATACCTGTACAGACTCCGGATATTGCAGAAGCGATTGAGAAATTACCGAAAAGTATGCAGGCTATAGCTTTTCGTTTGCTTTCCAAACAGGAGGCAATCGAAGTTTACGAATATTTTGACTCTAGTGTGCAGCAATCGTTAATGGCAGAATTTAAGCACCAAGAAGTTTTAGATATTGTCGATAAGATGGCACCGGATGATCGAGCGCGACTTTTTGATGAGTTACCAGCTTCATTAGTTCGGCGCTTACTAGAACAAATTAGCCCATCTGAACGGGAAGCTACGTCCCTACTGTTATGTTACAAACCTGGAACTGCTGGACGAATTATGACTACAGAGTATCTTGCTGTCAAGGAGGATTTAACAGTCAGTCAAGCCATCGAACGAGTTCGCATTTTAGCTAGTATCACTGAAACTATTTACTACCTTTATGTCATTAATAGAGAGCGTTTTCTCACAGGTATTGTTTCGTTTAAAGACTTAATAATTGCAGATTCCTCCGAAAGGCTGGATAAAATTATGATGCGCGATGTAGTGTTTGTAGGTACACACACAGACCAAGAAGAAGTCGCGCAAATCATCCAACGCTACGACTTAGTAGCATTGCCTGTGGTAGATACAGAACACCGCTTAGTTGGAATTGTGACTGTCGATGATGTCCTAGATATCTTGGAAAAAGAAGCCACTGAGGACATTTATGCTCAAGGTGGTATAGAAGCTAAAGGTGATAAATATTTCCAAACTAATGTGCTAGCCGCTGCTCGCAAACGAGTTGTTTGGCTATTTGTTCTTTTAATTGCCAATACTGCCACCAGTGCGGTCATCAGCGCTCATGAGGATGTTTTACAACAAGTTGTTGCTTTAGCTGCTTTTATTCCTTTGTTGATTGATGCAGGTGGAAATGTTGGAGCGCAGTCTTCAACAGTGGTGATTCGGGGTTTGAATCTTAAGGAAGTTGGCGTCAAAAAAGCTTTGCAAGTCGTAACCCGTGAAACAATCACAGGAGGATTGCTAGGTGTGATGTTAGCAATAGCAGTGATTATTTGGGCTTATTTTCTTGAAGGTAGTTTGCCAATTGCAATTACTGTAGGACTTAGTTTACTAGCAATTACTGTCTTAGCTGCTGTATCTGGTTCGGGTTTACCTTTTCTATTTGGTGCGCTTGGTTTAGACCCTGCCTTAATGTCGGCGCCATTTATTACTTCTGTTGTAGATGTTTTGGGTGTTTTAATTTACCTAATGCTAGCTAGAACAATTTTGCAACTTTAAGCTAGCTGTAGCCTAATTGAAATTTTTCTTAGTGGTTTGCAAAGTGTTGGCTCGTAATTTACCCGCTCCAACTCATCATAATTCAGGTAAATACTGAACTTGCTCTCTTGTTAATCCTTTGGCATAAACGCGACGATTCGTATCATCTACACGACAGGGGGCAGTTGGTAGTAATACATGCTTACCTTTTACCCAAAAAGCTGTGTCTACAACTAAATAACGTTTAAAAGTGACTGCTGCATTGCTGCCAGCAAGTTGAAAAATAGAAGTATCAGTAAGTAACTAAAAAAGTAACTTACTGATTCTGTCGATAGGTACTATCCAACCAGCTGCTATTACAACCGGACTTCGCATT
Source organism: Scytonematopsis contorta HA4267-MV1 (assembly GCA_019359035.1). GTDB lineage: Bacteria > Cyanobacteriota > Cyanobacteriia > Cyanobacteriales > Nostocaceae > Scytonematopsis > Scytonematopsis contorta. Next base: position 13,998 of record JAHHIC010000087.1, read on the forward strand.
AATAGACTTCCCATATTTCATCTCTGTTAAATTAACCTTGGCGTGATGCTTGTGCGCGTCGATTTATTTCATTCCAGTTGACTACATTCCACCAATTATTTAAATAGTCAGCACGACGATTTTGGTATCTCAAATAGTAAGCATGTTCCCACACGTCGTTGCCCATGATTGGATATAATCATATTGTGTTGCGAAATGTTAAAATTACTATTTAGACAATGACAACAAACAATTAGGTTCATTCAGTATTTCTTAAGAGGCAAAATGGTTTCTGCTCAACTCCAACGTGCTATTGGTATATTTTCCTACCGTCAAAATGTAGTACAAGCATTTGACGAGCTTAGAAGTAATGGCTTTCCTATGAATAAGATTTCTGTAATCACCAAAAAAGCTGAAGATGAGCAACTTGACAATACTGACACGAGTGAAAGTAATATTACTCCATCAGAAGGCGCAGCAATGGGTGCATTAGCAAGTGCTAAAACAGCAGGTTTACTTACCTTGGTTGCGGGTCTAGGTATTTTGCTAATTCCAGGCTTTGGTCCAGCGTTGGCTGTTGAGTCTGTTTTAGTGACTCTTTTAGGAAGTGGAGCTAGTGCAACTGCTGGCGGTCTAATTGGCGCACTTAGGGGTTGGTTTCTTCCTGAAGAAGCTGCTCAACTTTATAACGACCGAGTATTCCAAGGAGAATATTTAGTAACAATAGAAGGAACAGAGGACGATATGCGTCGTGCCCAATCAGTTCTTAATCGTTGGGGTATTCAGGAGTGGCGTGTTTTTGATATTCCTAAAAGTTAAAGCGTTAACTAGATATATAGTGAAGTAGGAAGTCGAAGAGTGTCAGGAGCAGCCATGTACGTGCTAATCGGTGGAGCAGGCTTGGTAGGGCTAAGTTTGGCTCAAAAATTGGTAGAATTAGGGCATACTGTCGCCGTTATTGACATTGATCCTAATGCTTGTCACTATGCACGTGAACAAGTAGGAGTAATGGCTTTTGAAGGAAGTGCAGTTAGTACAGAAGTTTTGTTAGAAGCTGGAATTCGTAAAGCTGATGCCTTAACAGCTGTTCTCCGCAGTGATGCTTTAAACTTGGCGATGGTGACTCTTGCTAAATACTATGGTGTCACTCATATTATAAGTCGGATGCTTCATCCCGATTTTGCTGAACCGTTGCGTTTGGTTGGAGCCAATCATATTATCAGTACTGTTGATTTGGCGGTAAACACGATGGTAAATGCCATTGAGTATCCGCAAGTTGAATCAATGATGCATTTTGAGCAAGGACAGATTGAGGTTTTGAAACTTTCTATCCCAAACAACTGCGACGTTATTGGTCGTAGCGTTGCCGAAATTGCTCAGGATTCCCGTTTTCCCAATGGTTCTCTAATTATTGGCTATCAATCTCATCCGCATGAAGATTTAACGATTCCTAACGGTAGTACAGTACTGACGCTTAGTTCAGTTGTACTAATTGCAACAAAACCTGGCTCCATACATCAAGTTATTGATTTTATCGGAGGTTGTAAATAAACTTAATGAAGCTGTACACACATTTTTTTTTATTTATTGCGTTTATTTTTCTTGCATCTTGCACATCAGACAATTCACTCAAGTCAGAATCAAATACTAATCAAATAAATCCATCTCAAAAGGTGGTGATTTTAGATAAAAATTTTAAGGCAGCAATAGGTCAAACTATTTATGTACCCATCTATTCTTATATTAATCACTCTGATCAAAAAAAACCTTTAAATTTAGCAGCTACGCTTAGTATTCGTAATACAGATTTGAATCGGCCTATGATTATTACTTCTGTGCGTTACTACGGTTCAACTGGTAAATTAGTTAATCAGTATTTGAAGCAAGCTATTCAACTCGAACCATTAGCTTCTACAGATTTTTTTGTGCAAAGAAGTGATATTAGTGGAGGTTTAGGAGCAAATTTTATTGTCGAGTGGGTAGCTCAAACTGAAATTACTGAACCGATAGTGGAGGCTATTATGATTGCTACTGAATTTCAGCAAGGAGTTTCTTTTATTAGTCCTGGTAAGGTAATCAAAACTCAAAAAAACAATAATAGTTTATCGACAAAACCGAGTTCTTAATCAGCGATTAATCATCTTCTAGCTTCAGCAATTGCTCATCAATTTTTTGAAGCCGTCCACGCGCGATTTCTTCTAAGAGAATTCGTTTGCGTATTGCCTCGTTTAGTGCAGCTTTCTCTGCCAGTAGCAATCGACGACGAATAGCATCAAGTTTTTTGTATTCTCCACTTTTGGTATCATATTCATCTGGGCGCCGCCGATTATATAATTCTCGCAATGCCTTTTCTGCACTTGCTATTTGCACTTGGTAAGCTGAACGCATTTCTTCATACACAGCTTTTGGTAATACGCCTGTTTTCAATAGCGTATCTAATTCATCTTGCGCTGCTTTAGCTGTAATTAATTGGGCTTGCAATTGTTCAACCTGTTGCTGTGCCTCTGAAAATTTAGATAAGTTTAAGCGTTTTACTAACCAAGGTAAGCTTAACCCCTGCCCCACTAATGATAATAGTACACAGCCAAAAACTAAAGCGATTAGACTTTCTCGCCCTGATAGTGTGGTGGGTAAGCTTAACGCTAGAGCCATTGAAAGCGAACCTTTGATATTGCCTAAAAATAGTAAATGTTGCCAGCGCACTGGAATTGGACGGTCAAAGAGACGCACCATACCTAGCAGGGGATAGACTGTAATAACTCGTCCGGCTTGATACGCCAAAACTGCAAGTAGAATAGCAGGTAAAGTCCTCCAAAGCGTCACCAAGTTAATTTCTACACCAATCAATAGAAAAATGAAGGTGTTGACAGTAAAACTGGCATATTCCCAGAAACTTAATAAGGTAATGCGACTAGAAGCAGAAGTATTGCCAAGCCCTAAATTGCCAAAAATTAATCCAGCTACAACTACAGCTACAGCACCTGATACACCTATAAATTGCCCAACCTGAAAAGTTCCTAATGCAACTGCAACAGTTAGTAAAAGACTGCTAAGGGGATCATCTAAACGGTCAAATATAGGTATACTCAAGTAGCCCAAGACTAACCCAACGAGGCAACCCCCTAGAGAGATAAATAGTAGTTGCTGGACTCCTTCTAGGAACGTAAGCGAACCTGTCGAATATACCTGTAAAATTAGGTTGAACGAAACTAAGGCTGCGGCATCATTAAAAAGAGTTTCTCCTTCAACAATAGTGGAAAGCCGTGATGGTACTGGTATTTCTTTGAAGACGGCAATCATGGAAACTGTATCAGTGTTTGCTAGAATTACTCCTATAAATAGAGCGGGTATCCAAGCTAGTCCTAACCACAATTTCAACAGGACGGCAATAATAGCACTAGAAAACACAGCTCCTGGTCCTGCTAGCAGGGCAATTGGTTTAAACGTACTGCGTAGACGCCGGATATCTGTATTGATGCCAGCTTCAAATACGAGAATTGGTAGAAAAAGATTTAAAACAAGGATTGGGTCTAAACCAATGCGGCGAGACAATAGCTCAGTAATTGGCAAACCTGCCAATACTAAACCTGTAACATAGGGAACACGAAGACGCCGTGTAATCAGGGCAACACCTGTGGCTAGGAGCAGGAGAATAATTGAAACAGTGATTAAGGAAGCAACATCCACTTTAGTTTTATAAATTTGTTTTAACTACTTGTGATTTGCAGTATTGCGAAACCATACAAAATATAATATCATTTCGCAACCTCCAATTCATCAAATTTAGCTTTTAACGGGAACATATTAATTAGTTTTGCATTATTCAAGCTTTCCCAAAATCTTTTAATATTTGGTTAATTCATATTTACTCAAATCTAAAATTATCTAAGTCGGTAATAAAACATTAAGACTATGTGGAATAGTACTCAAAGACTTTGATTTGTTGATAAATTTTATTGTGGTATGTCTCCAACCCTGTCGTTATGCGATAGGAACTTGATAGAAGTATTTTGCCAGTTTCAATAGTCGCTTTTAGTTGCTTAGACTAATCAATTAATAAAACTTTTACATCTAGCTTACGGAATGCTACAACGTAACCAAGTTATCTAAAGTAGTATGCCTTCTGATAGAAGTATATCTGTTTAACGAACTTTTGCGACTGGCACCTGAAGATACTTGATTATCTAGTTATTGCAAGCCGTGTATCATTATTTTTATAAATAAACTAGTAGGGTGCGTATTTAACGCTGTTAAGTCATTCTTTTAAAAAAGAAACATGCGTTATAAGGATAATTTCTCAACTCGTCGCTTATATTGCTTGTATACAGGTGAAAACAAAAACTTAAAAAATTAATCCTCATGTTCATTCTATCCTGCATGATGTTGGCTTATTACTTCATGTCCCAGGTGTAATGGCACTTGCCTCTTTGCCTGTGTGTCTATGGTTTAGAGAATATTATGCAGTTTGGGGATTTTTGATAACTGCGCTTTCTTCTTTACTTATTGGTCAGTTGTTATATCGTAGCTTTCAGCAATTGCAAGATAATTTAGGTAGCAAACAGTATTATGAAATTTTATTGCTAGCTCAAGGGCAATGACCAGCATATTCAAACTATACATGCCCATCCAGCTTGAACCATCAGATTGTTCTAAATATCCACCTGTCGGCATATGCCCATTCATACATGCCATCTTCCTAGCTTGTATCTAAACCTAAAAATCCTCCCTGGAAAACATTATCCCCATTATTATCCTTTCTATTAACCCACCAAGTAAAATTGAGCAATAACTTTTGAAAAACTCGTTCGAGAAAATCAGTGTCACCACGACCATAAAATTCTTTCTCAATCTGATAAACTCGCCAAGTTCCCCAAGCATGAACGGGTGGGTTGACATCACTAAAATGCCATTCATAAGCGGGAATTTGTCCGTTAGGATGCATGTACCATTCCCGTGTGAACCTATCCATCTGTCGTTTAGCGAAATCAGGGTTTTAACGAACGAGAAGTTCTCCTTTTGTCCTTATTTCGAGGAACTGCATACTCTGATGGAACAATTGGAGAACCACGTCTTTGAGCAAAAACTTTAGTAAAAACCGCTCCTAAAAGAAGAACTTGAGCAGCATAATAAACCCACGTAATTAGAATAACAAAAGAACCTGCTACTCCGTAAGCAGAGCCAAAATTGCTTTGTTTAAGAAACAGTCCAAATAAAGATTGACCGATTAAAAATAAGATTGCTGTTATTACTGCTCCCACAACTGTATTTCGCCATGAAATCTCAGCATCGGGTAAAATAGTGAATATGGCGCCAAATATAAATGTTGTTACTCCAAAAGTAAGCAATAAGCTCAAAAGCTGCCACCAGTAACCATAACCAGGAACTATAGTCTTTAAAACATCAACAAAAGCAGCTAAAATTGTATTGCTAATAAAAGATACTAGTAATAAAAATGCAATTACTAATATCATGGCGAATGACAACAAACGTTTACGTAAAAAGTTAAATATTTGTTGTTTAGGGGCTGGTTCAACTTCCCAAATTCTATCCAATGCGTCTTGAATTTGAGCAAAAATACCAGAGGCGCCAAATAGTAAAAACCCAAGACTGAAAATTAGCCGAAATGGTCCCCCAGTTGCATCAGTTCTCATATTAGTAATAGCAGTGGCAATTACCTCTGCAGCTTGTCCTCCTACCAATTCTGTCATTCGAGCGACAATTTGCTCTTTTGCAGCTTCTTCTCCAAAAATAGCTCCAACAATCATCATCACGATAATCAGTAATGGCGCCAGAGAAAATACTGTATAGTAAGCAAGCGAAGCCGCTAAAAGAGAAACTTCATTAAATTGCCATTCGGAAATAGTATCTCTTAATAGTCCCCAAATATTTCTTAAACGTGTCTTATAATTCCGCATATTATTTATGTATGGTGGCTGATGCCACCGTACAGTAGTTTAAAAAGATGCAACTTTTTGAAGTGATGTCTCTGGTAAAACAACCGGGTTATCATCAATTGACAACAAGAATTGAATTAAATCAGTTTGTTCTTGAGCGCTATAACCAGCTTTTTGGTCAACCCAGTATTCATGACCATCGTCGCAAGCGTTGCAAGTACTGCCCACAGAAATATAAAGCATTCCGTCAGGGCCAAAAGCCATTGTTCGGTTGGGGTGTTGACCTGCATCAGGTAAATTAGAAATCAAAGTTTGTAGTTTTCCAAGAGAACCATCTGCTTGTAAGTCGGCGTCGTATAAACTGGTGTCAGTAACAATGTAAAGACGATTTTTATTAATCGTAATACCGTTAACGTACTTTAAACCTTTGGCGACAATATTCATCGAGTCAGCCCGTCCATCTCGATTTGTGTCTCTGAGTGCAATAACATCAGCTTCTTCACGACGGGTAACGTAAATTATACCATTAGGAGCAACAACTAAATTACGAGGATTACCTAAACCTTTTGCAAATACATTAATTTGAAATCCACGCGGTAATTGCAACTGTTTCAAAAGAGATTCATTAAAATCTAGTCTTTGTGGCGTTGACAAATAACCTTCCATTCGCTCAAATCTACGCTGTTCTGGTCGTTGTCCGTTGGCAGTTTGAGAAATTAGTAAAGCCAATGTACATCCAGCCAAAAAAGACTTTGATTTGTTGATAAATTTCATTGTGGCATGTCTCCAACCCTGTCGTTATGCGATAGGAACTTGATATAACTATTTTGCTAGTTTCAATAGTCGCTTTTAGTTGCTGAGAATAACCAATTAATAAAACTTTTACATCTAGCTTACGGAATGCTACAACGTAACCAAGTTATCTAAAGTAGTATGCCTTCTGATAGAAGTATAGCTTTTTAACGAACTTTCGCAACTAGCGCCTGAAGATACTTGATTATCTAGTTATTACAACCCTACTTAGCGTTCTTTTCAATCCTGTAGGGTGCGTCAAAGCTATTACAATCTTTAATAAAACTAAAAATTAAATTGCTTTGACGCACCATACTTGAATGTCAGTACGTGACGCGACAAGTTCTTTATATTGGATGGAATTTTCCTTCTTCGTCACACCCTATCATATCATAACTACTTAGCATTTTTTTCAATCCTGTAGTTTTACTGTCGAAGAGTCTACCTTACATATATTTTCATAAAACTGTATTTCTATAAACATAACAGCGACCATTATTTAAAGACTTACATTTTAAAAAATAAATGTGACTAAAAAGTGACTGTAATCAAAATCATAGGAAATATATTATATTACTATAAATTCAATACTATTGATAGATATACAAGTAATTTATTTTTGCTAAATGTTAAATTATGAATATATAGTTTATAAAACTGTATTTTTAAAAGGTATTTATAAATTGTATTTTTATTGTAGTAGTAGCAGTTGTTGAATACTTATAACTATACATTTATAAAAGGGAGGTCAATTAATATGTCTTTGACACTGAGTCATCCAAATCAAATGTTCGCAGTAACTTCTTATCAGAGAACGCAAACAGAAGTCCAAGTTCAAGAAAAAGTATCCAATCAAGCAGAAATTACTGAAATTTTAATTACACAAGGAGGAGGAATTATTGCTTTTATTTTCTTTTGGGCAGGTTTTTTAGTTTGGGCATCAAAGAGATTAAAAACTGTATCGGATGAGCAGTTAGACTTGTGTAGAAATTCATTACCGAACCACCGTTGTACTCAATGCCAATATTTTACAAAAAATCATTTTATGAATTGTGCTGTACAACCTTCTCTTGTTCTTACAGATGAAGCAGATAATTGTTCAGACTATTGCCCTAAGAATCAAAAACCATAAAGGTAATTTATCAACTCGTTGCTTAATATAATTTGCTTGTATACAGGTGAAAACAAAAACTCAAAAAATTAATCCTCATGTCCATTCCATCCTACATGATGTTGGCTTATTACTTCATGTCCCAGGTGTAATGGCACTTGCCTCTTTGCCTGTGTGTCTATGGTTTAGAGAATATTATGCAGTTTGGGGATTTTTGATAACTGCGCTTTCTTCTTTACTTATTGGCCAGTTGTTATATTGCGGCTTTCAGGAAAAAGGGGAAACTCAGTTACGTCACGCGATGATAATTGCTGCTTTAAGTTGGGGGATAATTCCATTTTTTGGCGCCATTCCATTTTGGGTTACTGCTTCTTTTTTTTCTAATACCCAAACACCAATAACTATACGAGAGTTCCAAGATTTCTGGAATGCCTTATTTGAAGCTGTTTCTGGATTTACTAGCACAGGATTAACTGTAACACTGAATGAAAGCAGACTACCACATAGTTTACAGTGGTGGCGTTCGTTCATGGAATGGATTGGTGGAGTTGGAGTAATTGTACTAGTTCTCTCTGTATCAGAACCAAGTACGGATGCTTACCAACTTTACAGTGCAGAGGGACGCTCAAAACGTATTGCTGCAACTGTTAGTACAACAGTACAACGAATTTGGTGGATTTATTTGCTTTACACCGGATTCAGTATCTTATTGTTTCGTATTACTGGAATGCCTTGGTGGGATGCTATTAATCATGGATTAACAGGTATTTCTACAGGTGGATTTAGTATACGGGATGATAGTATTACTAGTTATAATTCAGCGGTTCAGCTTGCTGTAATTGTAGTGATGACTCTAGGCGCCATTAGCTTCCCAATTCATTATTACTTTATTACACAAAAACGTTTATCTGCATTCTGGCAAGATTCTCAACATAAAGCATTATGGCTGTTACTAGCTCTTGGTTCTGTCGTACTATTATTTGAGAACCGTTGGTTTTTTGGTTCGTTTATTTGGCTAGATAGTTTATTTCAATGGGTTTCTGCTTTAGGGACTTGTGGATTTGAAACAGTCGATTTACAAAATTGGAGTTCGAGCGCAAAACTGTTATTAATTTTGGGAATGCTAGTAGGTGGCACCGCTGGTTCTACTGTTGGTGGGTTAAAATTAAATCGTTTGGTATTCTTTGGCAAAGCAGTTGTATGGCATTTGCAAAAAGTAGCACTGCAACCTAATCAATCTATGTATTATCGAGTGGAAGGTGAAACAGTGACGGAAGCAGAAGCTAGTCGCACTATTGAAGCAGCTACTGTTTTACTAGTACTTTGGTTAACTGCTATTGCTACGGGGGTTATACTTTTACTGCATGTGTCGCCGGGATATAATTTAATAGATGTAATTTTTGAAGCAACTTCAGCTTTAGGAAGTGTGGGTTTATCAGTAGGAATTACTCAACCTGACTTACATTGCTTTGGTAAAGTTGCCTTAATGATATTAATGTGGATAGGAAGATTAGAAATTGTTCCTGTTTTAGTTTTATTTTTATCGTTGATTAATTTTAACAAAAAAGGTGTTAATTAATATTTGATTATCAAAATTTATTTTTAACGCCTTAAATGTTAAAACCTCTCCCCCAAGCATTATCCTAGAAGCGAAGAGGCTCGGGCTAGATTCTAGGTTAGCTTAACATCGGCTATCATTTTTAAATCATATTTATAAATGAATATAAAGATAACTATGCCGTGTTTGTTACATCGTTAAATTTATTACAATTATAAATTCAGAGCAATTCAATGAAAAAACAACAAAATCTTAATAATAAACTATTAGGTGCTGGTAGGTCTGGACAAGTATTTTTAGTAAAAAATCAAGAAGAGCGAATAGCAAGGAAAATATTTTATTCAGATACAATCGCCAGTATAATCCATTATTTTTTCTTTGGCGCCCCTAATCCATATGTTTGGAACGAAGACGCGATTAAGTGCGCTTTTTATCGTCGTCGAATTATGAGCGCATTAGTGAAATATTGGTTTCATGATAATTTAAAAATTGCAGAGGCAAAAGGTACTGATTGGAATCAAGAATTTAAAGCTTACCAAATGGATACAGAGTTTATTGAAGGAAGGCACGTCGCACTAAAACAACCTTGTAACCAAGATAGAATTGGTGAATTATCGGCTTTAATTTACGGTATTATGAAACCTTTACAAAATAAATTAATTGAGGCTGGTTTTGACGGATTAGTTTGGCAAGCAGGAAAAGGAACACCTACAGCTTTAAATAATTTTTTATTAGCTAGTGACTCAGACCAAGCTCTTTTTGTTTGGATAGATTTAGAATCAGGTGTGCCAGCTTTATTTCCTTTAAATCTCTTAGCGCTTTTGTCATTTTATATTCCTGCATCATTTAAATATAGACGAGCATTATTTGATGATGTAGATACTATTAAGTTAAAACAATATGTAAGTAATAATTATTTACAGTTGCAAGATAATTTAGATTGCAAACAGTACTATGAAATTTTAGATAACATCGACCAATTAAATTATCATCAAGATAAGTGGAAAACTTTAAGCAGGATTGATTGCAGTATTCAATACCAACTAAAAAAGGGGTTTATCAACGAACATCAAGCTAGATGGTTTTTAAATCATCCTTTTTTCTGGTATCAAAGAGAACTCTCCAGATTATTAAGAAAGACGTTAAAAAAAATATTGATTGAACTGCCTATAGCAATAGTTCAGAAAATTATTACAATTAATTATTTGCAATTTCTTCAAAGATTTTGTCAGTTTGTATCTTCTCAACGCTATAGATTACAGATGGCAAGAAATTATATAGCGACAAGAATTACTTACTGGCAAGATAGAAAACAGTTAACACTAGAAGAAACAGAAATGCTGCTGCAATCTCTAAAAAGGGAGGAGAGTAGCGCTTATCTAAATGATTTTAGCGTTCATGTCGGTATTAAGGTATTTATTAAAACTTCTGAGTATATCTTAGTACCACTTCTTTATATGGTTGGGTTGATTGATGAATTTATTTTTATTACTTGGCTAATTATCGGGGGACCAATTTATCGGCAAGTTTATACAATTTTTAGAATGATACAAGCGGTTGTCAATAAGCAAGAAATTCCTTGGGTTGCCTTTTTGGTTGGATTACTTCCTACTGTAGGTACTTTGGCTTATCCTTGTCAGATTATTTATTCATCTTCCGGTAAAAATAAAAAGATTGCTCAATTTATTATATACGATTTTTTTACTAGAATTGGTGAAAAAATTCCTGCTTGGGGTGGAGAAGACACCCAGACAGAACATTTTTTCAACCGTATTTGCGGCGGAATCGCTCGTATCAGAGTATAATGAATTGGTAATTACTTTTAGAGGTATTTCATGTAAACATGGGAAGGAATATTGTCAAGATAAAAATAATACTTTATAATTTTGTAGTTAGCAATGTGTTTTTATTACGGACGTTTGTACAAGCCGAATAAGGGGGCAAGAATAGCACCAAAAACAAACCCTCCTGCGTGCGCCCAATACGCTATTCCACCACTTTCCATACCAATATTACTGCGGACTTGTAAGCTAGCTACGCTGTAAAAAGATTGCTGGAAAAACCAAAATCCTAAAAATAAGAATGCGGGAAGTCGTACTGTAGTTACAAAAAATCCTATAGGAAGTAAAGTCAAAATTTGTGCGCGTGGAAACCTGAGAATATATGCTCCTAAAACTCCTGCAATTGCACCACTTGCACCTAAAGATGGAATAGTCGAATTTTGTGAAAAAAACCACTGACTTAAACCTGCCAAAATACCACAAGTTAAATAAAAAATTAAATATTTTACATGCCCTAACTGGTCTTCAATATTATTACCAAAAATAGACAAAAATAACATATTTCCACCTAAGTGTAAAAAACCACCATGTAGAAATTGGGAAGTAATTAAAGTTAGCCATTCCGGAATTAGTTGACTATCGATGCCAACAGGGCAAGTGGTAGAAAGTTGGCAGGGAACTAACGCTGCTACGCGAAAAAAACCTTGTAATTGTTCTGGTGTTAAGGTTAATTGATAAATAAATATAATGATATTAGTGATAATCAATCCATAATTGATATATGGAGTAATTCTTGTTGGGTTATTGTCACGTAGTGGAACCACGGTTAATTTTCCTCTAAGCTATGTCTCTTATTTTGCTCTTCATGATTGACACGGTGGTTATCAAAAAATGGCGCTAGACCTCTTAACCTTACGGTATAAATATCTGTTGGCATATCAACTCCCGCTTGCATTAATGCTTCTTTAATTGCCTGCGCTACTATAGAAGTAATTTCTAGAAATGGCAAACGGTGAGAATTAATCCAAAAGCGTACTTCAATATTTACTGTACTTGCTGCAAGTTCACGCACTAATATTTCTGGTTTCGGGTCTGATTCTACATCTTCGATACTTAAAACAGCATCATTAATTATTTGTTTAGCTCTTGTAATATCTGATTCGTAGCCAATACCGACTGTAAGGAAACTACGACGAATTTTACAGGCAGTGTTATTAGTAATAACAGCAGTAAATACTTCTTGATTCGGGATGTAAACTATACGTCCATCATAAGTTTTTAATGTTGTGGCGCGTAACTGAATTTGAGTTACCGTACCTTCAAATTCTTTGATGATAATTTGGTCGCCTAACTTAAAAGGACGAGATGCGAGTAAAATAATTCCAGAGAAGTAATTGCTCAATACATCTCGCAAACTAAAACCAATTGCTACGCTCGTTAATCCTAAAGTTCCTACTAAGGTAGCAAAGTCAAGTCCCAAAACTCCCAAAGCGACAACTGAACCAATCACCCAGACACCACCATACATTAAGCGACTTACGAGAATTTTGGAATTGCGGTCTACTTCCCATTGCAAAGAACCTAGTAAGGTTATACGACGTACGCTTGCGGCAATTATCCAAGTTGCACCTAATGCTAAAGTAGCGCCTAAAAAAGATGGTAGGTTGTCGATAGTATCTCGCTGGAACTGACGCACGGGACTATACAACCTTTGTCCAACATCAATTGCTAACGGTGGTTGTTCAAATGCTTGATTGAGTTCTTGTGCCCACTGTTGCGCGAGAGTTTCCACTTTTTCGTTAAAATCTTGCGCGTCTTGTTGGGTAACGGTCAATAAAACCCGGTTATTTATTTGCAACGTTGCGATACCCCGTGATTGGTCAGGCACAACAGTAACATTTTTAGTAGCTTGAGGTTGTGCCAAAATACCTGCAATGCGACGGTTCACTATCTGGGCACGCTCAGTCGCATTTACGTCTCCAACACTACCAACCTGAAAGACAGGCTGTCCTCTAACAATAATATCAGCGAAAAACAACCCATCAGTTGCAGTTTCTGTTTCTTCTTGTTGAGGTGTAATCGGGATTGATTGTGTTATTGCTTTTTCAGGTGATATTAATAGCACGCTGGTGATAGCGAATATAAATGTGGTTGCGACAAGCTTGTGTTTGCCACGATGGAAGACGCGATTCATATTTATTAATAACGCAAAACTGCTGCTAATTGAGCATTCCCTGGTACTTGTTCCGGCTTTACAGCGTAGACTGTACCACCGTTAAGAATGGTATGTAATGCAGCTAAATCCATCAAGTCTTCATCACCAGGTTCCTGTTCTGAGTGTATCTCCAAATTACTTGTTTCAGAATTAAACATTCCCCACTTTTGCTGCCCGAGTGGTACAAATAAAGACTCTATACGTTGATAGTAAGCTGCGGGCACAACTTCTTGAATGGTGTTAGCTGTTTTGCCTGTTCCTAAAATTGCTTTATAGTAAGCGACAGCTTCATCCTGGGCGGCTTCAAAATAGGGTTGGACAATTTGCCAAGCTTGTGCATGTAATTCTTCTGCTTTTAATTGGTCAGGATTTCCGGTAACGCCTTCATCAATTAAATTAGAATAAGAATTTGCTTGCTTGTAAATAGGCAAAAGATAATCAACACCTGCAAGAACTAAATATGCCTTTTGACCTTTTAGCAATTCTTCTAATCTTTTGTCAACGCAGCGAAAGTAGCGAAGAATATTTTCTTTTTCATCGTCATTACCAGCCCCATGCCCGTGAAAGATTGCCGCACGGCTTCCACTCCCACCTTGAGGTGTGCCAGTATGGAACTGTAAACTTTTTTCTGGGTCATCATACTTTAAAGCTTCAGCCATACTAGTTGGTAAATTTTCTAATTCTATTTCGCTGATACTGTAACGAGTAGCCTGGAACAAGCGCACTAAATTTTGACTTAGCGCCAAAATGTAGAACTGCCCATCACCTGTAAGTAAGGATATTAAAAGCTTAAGATGGAAGCGGTCGGTAACTACCACTAACTCCTGGAAATCAATAGGTACAGTGTAGTAACTAAACAAGTTTTTTGAAATAAAAATTGCTAATCCATTACTTTGGTGCTGCCAAAAATCATATTCATCTAGCTCTTGAGTAGGCAACAATAAATCTCTAGCGTTTTGCGGTCGCATTCCATTTGCAACTAATTTTTCCTCAGCTTCGCGTATTAGATTTTTAAAACGAATAGGATTTTGCAACGTTTCCGTACTCATTTTATAGGTTGGCATATAAATAGAAACGCAATCTGTATTTCCTTCTGCTATTAAAATTGCTAATTCATCAATTGAAAATAACTTCATCGCTACCTCGTAGTATTTTTGACAGTATGTTGTGAAGTTTGTACCTAGTCTAAGTTTTTGTAATAACCTTGATATTATTTATAGCGCTATCTTACGTAAAGCTTACTTAGAGACTTTTTATACAAATATCTCTCCTATTTAATTAGCTACTTTCATTGTTAAAAATCAATATGAACAAAAAGTGATAAATGAATCTTAGAGGATGTTTGAAAAGTATCAATGTTAACGAAGAACCTAACCCCTAACCCCTTCCGAACATCGGGAAGGGGAACAAGAAAATAGAGCTTTCAAAACCTCTCCCTGCTTTAAATAAAGGCTTTTAACCCCCCTTCCCATGCCGAAGCGGCACGCTACGCGAACGTAGGGAAGGGGGGCAGGGGGGTTAGGTATCTTTGTCTTATATTATACTTTTCAAACATCCTCTTAAATAAAAGTTCGCTAATTTCGATTAACATTTAATCTAAAAACTAAATGTGACTAGAAAGTGACAATAAATTTTATTATTTACAGTCAATATCCATCTACGACTTTTGGAGGATTTTCATTCTAAAAAATAAAACCATTGATAGATATATACTGATTTATATTTTGCTAAACCATTATTCAAGGCAATGTTTAATGTGCAAGATACCTTTCTTACTACTTGTCTTCGACTACCAGGTTTAAAAATCGTTTGACAATAATTATTTTTATATTTTTGTATTAATTGCTTACTTCTCGTCTGACTTCTTCTACTTGACCTACCTCAAAGATTAAAGTAAAAGGCTGTCCCATTTCTCGCTCAACAAAAGCTTCTAATAATTGTACCTGTCGAGGTGTTACAGGTTCTTTAGCTCGTACATTCAAACGAATTTCTGGCGGATTTGCTAGCCAATTACTGTCAATTTTAAGTAATTCTAATCTTTGAAAAGTAACAGTTTTATTTAATAATGCCCGTCGTACATTCGTTGATAACTGTGCTTGGCGAATTAATCGAGTAAAGCTCACACCTAAGGGGAGCAAGAGGATTGCTGTTAAACCTAATGCCCAAAAAAGAGGTTTACTTGCCCTTCTCATTGAGGTGTAACCTGCTAGTAGAAATATCAACATACATGATAGGGCAATACCTAGCAAGTTTGTGGAGTAAAGTATTGTTGCTCCTAAACTTAATGACCAATTTAATTGTGCTAATCCTAAACCAATCACACATATTGGAGGCATCAAAGCAACAGCAATAGCTGTTCCCGCCAAACTCCCCGAAATTTTTGGTTCGAGTTTTGCATACCCACTAATACCACCAGCGGCTACAGCAATTCCTAAATCTAATAGATTTGGTTCCGAGCGTGCCGATATTTCACTACCATAGCTGGGAAGACGTATAAGCATTCCTAAGCACCAAGAAATCAGAACAGCGAGCAAAGTACCGACACATAAAGATACTAAACCTTTACGAAATAGAGTGATATTTCCTTGCAAAGCGCCAAAGGCTAACCCACGAATTGGCAGCATCAAAGGAGCAATAATCATAGCACCGATGATGACTGCAGCACTGTTGGATAATAAACCAAAAGTAGCAATAGTACAGGAAGAAACAATTAATATTATGTAAGATAAATCTAAAGTTGATTCTGCGTTTAATTCCTCTTGAATTTGGTTAAGTTCTAACTTTTGAAATTGTTTATATCTAAAATCTTGAAAGCGCTGACGAAGATTAGTTGCCAAAGCCTACCTCCTTAACTATCATTTTAACTATTGACTTATAACAATTAGCCTATTAAAGCTGACACAAAAATTCGTGTCATCTAGAATTGGTTGGATTATAAAAGCATAGGTTAGTAATTTTTCCTTCACATTTACCTTTTAGTTTAAAAGCACAGTATTGAGGATACCACTGAGCTTTAGCAAAAAATTATCAGACTATGGAATGATGTTTCTATTATTAGATTACTTCTAAAGGTAGAGGTACTAAAAGAAATAATTTTTATTGATTAAGGGAAAAAATAGAGCGCTTAAAGTGCTAATTTTTCTTTAATCGTAACCAGTAATCTATTTGTTTGAATTTACTCCTAAGTGTTTTATTTGCTGCTGTATCGAGGTTTTGGCTGTTCTTTTTTTTAGACTCAGGCGTTTCTATAATTCTCGTCAAGCCAGTAACGTGGAAGACTCTCGCCAGATGGGAAAGCTAAATTTTTCTTTTCAAACTCTTCAGGGTCTTGTTCTTCTTGTCCCGCTTGGTCTTGAGCAAGGATGCTGTTATTCAGAGGATTAATTAATGCCACTAAGTCGTTTATTTCGATTATGCTTCCGGTTTCTTTATCTAGAAGTAACATAGTAAAAATGTTTCAATTTTGGTTGGGTAGATTAATTACTCAGACAAGTTCTTACAGTAATTTACTTCATATCTTAATGTCACTAATCTCAAGAGAGATATTAGAAAAATCTATTCAATTTTCTCAATACATCTGTTTAAGTAAGTTTGCTATTATTTAGATGCATAAATGCAAGAAATCAAGTGCAAAAACGAAGAAATTAAAGAATAAACAAAACTTGATTATACTACTTATGAAGGATGCTCAATCAAAATGACTAGCTTAAATTAAAAAAGATATAGAGTTTATTAAGCTAAGCTGATTTTTTTATCCAATAAATAAAAAAAAATGAGCCTAACCGCAATAACTAGTGAAAGTACTTTAATTAAAATATCTTTTAAATTTACCGAGTTAAATATATGAAATCATTGTCTAGTTTAAATTTACTAAAAAGCAGCTTATCTGTAATTTTCACTGCTAGTACTTTATTTTACACAAATGCAGCGCTTGCAGCAGAAAGAGTAGTATTTACATATGGAATTTTCCAGCAATCATTGTCAGTCGATGAATTAGTAACTTTTGCACAGACAGGAGAAACGTCATCAAGCATAAGGTACTATTTAAATCAAACGCGCCAAGACCCACAATCAATTCGTAATACCTTGACGCGAGAACTCTCAGTCACTCCTGTCACTTTAGACCGGACACTTAATAGCCGAATAGGTCAGTACTTACTCGACCAAATTAGTTATTCAATTCGCACACGTTCAAATCAAGCAAACCGACAAGCTTTGCGTTCAGCTCTAATTATATCTGCCAGTAAAGATAATCAAGTTTCATTAATTGAAGTTATTCAAAACTACCCAACGTCAGACGTTATTGTTGAAGGAGACCGCATTGTAAGAACTTATAATCAACTAAGTATTATAGCAGATGATTTAGAAAAAATATTCGGTATTCCCGCATCTTTGAAGTAGCTAAATAGCCATGATTTAGTCAAGTTATATTTAAGCCTCTTAAAGAAGAACAGAAGGCATTTATTTTTTGACTTTCGCGTTTGAGCTTTTGCTTATTTTGATTGACCCACTACCAAGTGAGAAATAAACCCCATCTTAAACTATTAGGAGACTCATAAATGAACCAGTCCAGTTACAAAGATTATAAAGATAAAGAAAATTATCTTTTTCCTCGTAGTCGCTACTATGGTAATTTTAAGCCGGAAAATCTAGTATTCAATGCGAATCTTCAAGAATTTGCTCAAAAGGTCGGCTATATTTCCAGTTTAGAAACTTCAGGTAAATTGTCTCCTGAAGAAGCTTACAATCAGATTGAGATGCTTTGGGAACAATTGGAGAGTAGTAATAAAGAATTAGGGATTAGTACTACCTAAAGATGGTACAAAGTCACTAACAGCCGATATGGCGAATGCGATAACGGCGAAAATTACACAAGCGCTAATAACTCCCAAAACAATCACTACTCCATCTTGCTCTATCAAACCCAAACTTATCACAACTATGACTATAGCGGGTAGCATGTTTCCAAAAGGAATTGGTAGAGCAATAATAAACGCCAAAATGACAAGTACTAACCCAAGGATGCGTCGTGCTAAAGGTTGAGTGACAAAGTTCCAGCGTGGATGAATCACACTTTCATATTTTTCAAGAGTTAGAAGAATTTTATTGACAATTTTCTCAACATCTCGACGCTTTAATGAGCGATTAGCAACCCATTTTGGTAGCCAAGGTTTACGAAAACCTAAAAACAACTGTACTGAAATTATCATCAAGGGTATACCGATAACTGCTGATAATCCGGCAATCGGTAGAGGTAAAGCTTCTGGTAACGCACAAAACAATAACACACCCGCAAACGCACGCTCACCCATATTATCTATCACATCTCTCAAGTAAATACGCTCACCTGAATGCCGTTTCAATAAATCCCGTAGTAATTTTGAAGTTTGCAATTTTTTACCCGTAATTATTTCTAAACTATATTGCTTATACAAAAAATATAATTAGTGTAATAACTAAAAAAATCTAACATTAGTAATGGTCATATTTCCTCTTTAGGATAGTTAAAGCCGTCTGATTTCAAAGATAAATTTGGAATGCCATCTGCTTCGGTACTTAGTTTATGCAAGATTTTAGCCTTTTGCTATCACAGAAAGTTGATGCTATCTCACAACAGTGGGTAGAAGCAGTCTCCCAAGACCAACATATCCAAAGTAGTGATAATCTGTCAAAAACCGCAATCCAAAACCATATTCCTTATGTTATTAACGCTTTAGTCAGCGTTTTGGCAGTTACTCAACAAAGTGATATCAAAACAATTGTAGAAGCTAGTTTGCAGCATGGCTTTGAAAGAGCAGAGCAAGGTTTTGACCCGAAAGAAATAGTACGCGAATATCACCTGCTCTGGGCTACAATCTTAGCTAATCTACGTGCGGAACTGTTACAAGAAACGCCAGAAGATATATTGCGAGCAGTATCTTTAATTAACGAAGTGATAAATGAAGCAATTGCTCAATGTTTCGATAGTTACGTTGAATCGCGTTTGCGACAACTTAACCAACTACAAAGTCAGTTAACTCTAACAGTAGAGGAATTGCAGCGGTTAGTCCGTGCCAATCAAGAAAATTTGTCAGTGCTAGCGCATGAATTGAAAACACCACTTAATTCAATTATCTGCTACTCCGAGCTATTTTTGCGTCAACAGCGCACCTCTGTTGTCAAAGGGACTGCACCTAGTATCGAGCATATTGAGCGTGTACTGCGTAACGGTCGTCAACTTTTGCAACTAATAAACGATTTACTAGAACTATCTCGCTATGATGCGGGAAAGATGCAGTTGCACTTGGTTTCTACAAAAAATGTCCGCTCAATTATTAATTCCGTTGTGGAAACTATGCAACCTCTAGCCGACACACGTGGATTACAGCTAATACTAGAGTGTTCAGAAGCACCAACCCAAATAATTACTGACCCTTTACGACTGCAACAAATATTGACAAATCTTACAAGTAATGCTGTACGCTATACAGAAAAAGGTAGTGTAACTATCAAGTGTTACTCTCTGCAGGAAAATAAATGGGGGGTTACAGTCAGCGATACAGGAATTGGTATTGCACCGGAAGACCAAAAGCTCATCTTCGACCCCTTCACACGTGCTCAAAAATCTCACAAGCAGCATCCTTCTGATAGTACAGGGTTAGGACTAGCAATAGTGGTTCGGTTAGTAAAGCTGCTGCAGGGGGAAATTAGTCTGACTTCTCAAGTCGGGGTCGGCTCCGCATTTACCGTTGTTCTACCAGTAGAGATAAATACTAAGGAAGATTCATGAAAATTTTTGGTAGTGCAAGCCGGACAGCTTGCTACTGGAAGCGGGCAAGATGCCCGCACTACACTTTGTATTATGATTTTTTACAAATGATTTAGGATTGCTATATCATGTTTACTTGTTGGCTTATTAATAGCTGCGGTTGCAAGGTCAATTGTAAGCGGAATTCTTAATCGTACTAATGTTGATAACCGCATCGCTGCTTCTATTTTAGGTCGTACAGACCGAAGAGACTTACCAAAAGTCGAGAAAGCTATCTCAAATTTTGTTTTTTGGGTTATTGTCCTGATAACGATTGTAGCTGTCTTACAAACACTTAATTTGCTATTTTAGCACGCTCAGTACGCAAGAGCCGTTTTTCAAAAATTACTTATTTTTTCATCAGGTCATTCCCTGAGTAATAGGAATTTGAATTACAAAACAAGCCCCGCTTCCAGGAGATGAAACACATTTAAAACTACCCTTATGTCGTTCCGTAATAATTTGATAACTAATCGACATTCCCAGTCCAGTACCTTTACCCACAGTTTTTGTAGTAAAGAAAGGGTCAAAAATACGATTTTGGATTTCCTGAGGTATTCCCAGACCATTATCACAAATTGTAATACTTACAGCTTGTTTTTTTTCTATTAATTCTGTTTTGATACAAATAGTACTAGGATTTTCCTGAATTTCTGTAAGAGTTCGTTTTTGGTCGCGTTCTTCTAAAGCATCAATAGCATTGGCCAAAATATTCATAAAGACTTGATTCAATTGTCCAGCGTAACATTGGACAACTGGCAATTTCCCATACTCTTTGAATACTTCAATCCCTGGATATTCCTGTTTAGGTTTAAGACGATTTTGCAAAATCATTAAGGTGCTATCAATACCCTCATGGATTTCTGTATTTTTACATTCAGCTTCATCCAAACGAGAGAAAGTGCGTAGTGATTTAACAATTTCTCTGATGCGTTCTGTTCCCACTTTCATCGATTTTAAAAGTTTGGTCAGGTCTTTTTGCAAAAATTCAAAGTCAATTGCTTCTAATTCTTCTTCTATTTGTGATACTGGTTGAGGATAATTTTGTTGATAAAGTTGAACTAATCGCAGTAAATCTTCAGTATAATCGCAAGCGTGAGTCAAATTACCATGAATAAAATTAACGGGATTATTAATTTCGTGAGCAACACCTGCGACCATTTGACCCAAGCTAGACATTTTTTCGCTTTGAATCATCTGAGTTTGGGTCTGCTGTAATTCGGTTAAAGTTTTTTCCAGTTCAATTGCCTTAGCTTTACTTTGAGTATAAAGTTCTGCTTGATTAAGAGCAATGGCTAATTGTCCCATTACTGATTGCATTAATTCTATTTCAGCATCACTCCAATCCCTAGTTTTGTTATAGTGCATACAATTAATTACAGCAATGCTTCCTGCTCGCACTTGCATGGGAATCATCAAAGAAGCTTTCAATCCCAACATTTGTAAAACTTCTCGGATATCCAAATCTGTTTCTATTTCTACGTCAGGGACTTCAATTGGCTTTAATTGTAGAAGTTTTACAGTCAAACCTCTCACTTTAGCAATTGGGTAATGACCTGTTGTTTTCGGTATATCTGGTAAATGAGCTTCTTTGATACAATCCCAATATGGTTCTTCGGTTTCGCAACAGTACCAAGCAAAGCAACAACTGTCTAAATGAAATAAGTCACGAACCTCTTGTAATGTGTTTTCTAAAATTTCTTCAAAGTCCAGGGAACTGCGGATTTGTTTTGTTAGCAAGTTAAGAAGTTCTTCGCGTTGCGCTTGTTCTTCAAATAGTTGCTCTGAACGTTTGCGCTCCGTAATATCTACAGAAACACCTGTAACACCAATCACTTCACCAGAATCATTGCGAATTGGACAAAAGTGCGATTCAAAAAACATTCCTGCAATTTCTGGATATGTTGTCATTTCTTGACCAGTAAGCGCTTGGTCAATATCTGCTAAAATTTTAGGATAATCATGATACATGTCATATACGTTTTGACCAACAACCTGTTCTGGTTGTAATCCCATTGCTTGTAAACCTTTGCCATCAGAAAGGGTAAAGCGTCCCTGATTATCCAATGCAAATAAAATTAGGGGAGCAGAAGAAATCACAGTGCGTAATTGTTGTTCTCGCAAGTACAGAATTTCTTCCGCTTCTTTGCGCTCTGTTATATCTCGAACAATGCCTTGAACTCCGACAACTTTACCATCAATATCTTTAATCGGTGAAGAATTCGCGGTCAACCAGCGCATACTACCATTTTTATGTTTGCCACGAAACTCTAATCCTGCTTGTTTTTCACCTGTTTCAAAGCCTGCTTGTATAAACTTTATACAGGCTTGTACATCATCTGGATGAACAATAGGTATGAAAGTATTACCAATGAACTCCTCTATTTGATAGCCTAATAAATCAGTAAAATAGGGGGAAAGATAGCTAAACGTCATATTCGACGATAAGCAATAAAAAATATCGTTAGCGTTTTCTACAAGGTTACGAAATAAAATATTATTTTCATTTGTACGAATTTGGGTTTCTAACTTATTATTTAATTCTATAAGCTTTAATTCAGTTTGTTCGCGCTCAATGGCTGCACCGAAAGTTAATGCAACTGACTTCAAGGCTATCTGTTCGCTACTTGACCATTGATGAGGGCTGTGGTAATTATCAAACTGAATAAAGCCCCACAGTTTGTTTTTGATTTGAATTGGAACTGCTAAAACCGAGCAAATCTCTTGAGATTCTAAAATTTCCTGTTCTTCTACAGGAAAATCTTTGACTAACCCACTAATAACCTTACCTTGCAAAAATAGTTCATACCAGCGGGGACAATAATCTTTACCAGCAAGGTTTTGCCACGCTAGATTGTTGATTCCTGGTAGAATTCCTTCGGCTATCCACTCCCAACGTTGACTAATTGCTAATTCCCCAGTTGTAGGATGGGAATGATACTCAAAAATATAAACCTTATCAACCCCCAATGCTTTCCCTAATGCTGAAGAAGCTTTGTCTATCGAGGTTTCTAAGTCGGGGACAGACTGTAAGCAATCGGTTGCTATCGCGATACCTTCTATAAGGTAATCCCGTGACTTAATTTCATCAACAGATGGCTTGTTTGGGAAACAAACTGACTGATTTTGGCGATTAGTTGTCAGGATGTCGGACATAGGGGGTTTGCAGTTAACTGGGTTGATTTAGCCTTTGTCATCTTGTTTTATTCTGCCCAAATTAATTGTGAATATTGGCATAGATTGAGTATTTTTTGGGTAAAGTAACAAAATTTATACTTCATCCGAATAAATACTTATGTAGCAGAATTATTAAAGACATACAGGAATTTCAATTACAAATTTTGCCCCCTCTCCAGGTATAGACTTGCACCAAATCTTTCCACGGTGTTTTTCTACAATAATTTGATAACTAATATATAAGCCTAATCCAGTTCCTTTTCCAACAGGCTTAGTCGTAAAAAATGGGTCAAATAATTTGCTAATAATGTTTTCTGAAATACCAGCGCCATTATCAGCGATAGATATTAATACTGTATTTTCTGTTGTCTCCTGGGTGTCAATCAAAATTGTTGGGATACTATCATTATCTATCTTTTTATTACTCCACGCTTCATCTAATATATCAATGGCATTAGAAATAATATTAATAAATACTTGATTAAGTTGTGCTGGATAGCATTCAATCTGTGGCAATTTATTATATTCCTTAATAATTTTGATGTCTGGACGTCTTGCTTGTGTTTGAATACGATGTTGTAATAGCATTAAGCTGTTGTCAAGACCTTGGTGTATATCTACTTTTTTAATTCCTGTTTCATCAAGACGCGAAAAGTTACGTAATGATAAAACAATTTCGCGAATACGTTGTGTACCAAATTTCATAGAATGCAGTATTTTAGCTAAGTCTTCTTTAAGGAAATGAATATCTGTCTCATCCAGCAAAGCTTGAATTTTTTCCGGTGGTTGGGGATAATTTTCTTGATAGACTTGTAGTAATTGCAGTAAATCTTGTGTGTAGTTGTCTACATAAGTAATATTCCCGTAAATAAAACTAGCTGGATTGTTGATTTCATGTGCTACTCCTGCAACCATTTGTCCTAAAGAGGACATTTTTTCGTTTTGTACCAGGTGTGCTTGAGTTTGTTTAAGTTCTTGCAGTGTGTTTTCTAGTTCTTTTGTTCTTTGGTTGACACGAGTTTCTAATTCTTGGTTTGTTGTTTCTAATTCTATATTTGCATCTTGTAGTTGTTGATTAGTTTTCTCTAAGACTGTAAAATAATCTCTTAATTGTTTTGCCATTCGGTTAAATGAACGACCGAGAATATTCAATTCATTAATGCTACTTTCTTGCACAGTTTGATGAAGCATTCCACCTGAAATTGATATGGATACCTGACTTAAATTCAAAATAGGCTTGATAATTAAATTAGATGTGAATATTCCTAAAATAATTGTAATAATCAATGCCGCAACAGATAATAAAATTGTAGTGCGAGTATTAGCATTTATTTCTGCCATAAAGTCCGATTCGGGTACAGCTACTACCACAAGCCAGTCTAAACCATACTCGTCTTTCCACGGTGTTAAATGAACAAAATAAAGTTCGTTGTCAAAGACCATATCAATATAATGATTACTTTGGATAGTTAAAAACGAGTTAAACTGTTTTTGTATTTTAGCGGCAATATTACGAATTAAGGGGTCTGGACTTTTAAGAGCACTATATCGTTCCGTTTTGCCATTAACTTTCGATAAGATTGGGCTTTTACTAGAACTACCTATTAATAATCCATTTCTTTCAATAACAAAAATATTTCCTTTAGGACTAATCTTCAAGTTACTAAGGAACTCATTGATGTTAGTCAGCAGCATGTCTACGGCAACTATACCAACTAGCTTTCCATTTTTATCAAAAATTGAAGTTCTAGCAGGTATTGCAACATAATTTTCATAACCAATATTAGAGTCGGGAGAATTATTTTGTAGAGTTTTACCTGAAGTATAAATTTCAACACTCCCTACATCTAAAGTAAAGATTTTACCCCAAATAGGCTTATCTGTTTTAATTGCTTCCTTATAACTTTCTAGTGACCTTGCATCAAAATCATAGCTTTGTAATAACTTATTTCTATTCCCCTGGTCGTCAGCAAGATAGTCCGAACCTTTACCTTTCCCTCGGTTTTCATAAAGTGCTAAATCTACACCGTTTAGCCAGCGTCCTGCTCCTGCTTCTCTACCCTCGCTGGTAACATAACCGATATAGCTAATGTTTTTAAAGGCTTTTGCTTGCATCCAAAAATATTGTTCGTTTGCTTTCTGGTTTCTGAATTTGAGTCTACCCATAGCAATAGCATCAGCGTTCATTTGGTTAAGCTGCTGTGGTAAAGCCAAATATTTATCTAGGTGTCCATCAACTTGTTGAGCAGCTTTATCCATTATTTGATGTGCTAAGTTATTAACAGCTTTTTTCCCTTGCATAAACGAGAGAAATCCCACTAAACTGACAGCAGCAAAGATTTGCAAGACAAATGGTACAACAAGAAGCAAGCGGAGGGGTATGTTTTTGATTAACTGGGTTTTTTTATAATTTTTTTGCATTGCGGTTACTCATAGTGTATTGGTTACGAAACTGAACCATTTCGCTAAAGCTGGGGTATTCGTTGTGTAGTAATTTTAATAAGTACAGGCTTTTGGTTGTTTTTACGGATGCCTTTGTATCGCCAAGTTGTTGAGCCTATGTGTATTTGCTCTTGAGTGTTATACCCTGAAATCTTGATTGTTCCCTCAGCCATGACTTACACCGCTAGCAAAGTAAAATTTCTCTCACTTTCTAGTATTCCCAATGTTTGGGGTGTTATATCACTTTTGGGTAAACCAGGTTTGGGTAAACCAGGGAATCAATTAAGAGTCTAATAGCTAAAGTCCTCTAAAAGAGGACTAATAATAATACCAATACTTGAGGGAGGCAATAACGAATCGGCACTTCAACAAGCATTACAAATGATTCGTGCTGACGAAGAATTGAGTCAATTAGAAACTGTTTTAGCTTTTTTTGCTACATTTGTTTTAGATAGCGAACTTGTTCAACAAATCATGAGGTGGGATAAAGCCGTGTTAACTGAATCTCCTTGGTATCAAGAAATTTTGCGAGAAGGTGAGAAACTAGGTGAGCAACGAGGTGAGCAACGAGGTAAAGAACTAGGAAGGATTGAGATGATTTTAGAAGTTAAATTTAGCACCGGAGGTCTGAATCTAATGCCAGAAATTACTGAGATTGATGATTTGGAACAGTTAAAAGCAATTCAGCATGGAATTATGGCGTTAAATACTCTGGGTGAAGTACGGAGATTTATTGAAAGTCTTAAATCCGTTTATTTACAGCAGTTTTCACTCATTTAGACCACGCTGCACAAATTTAAACCTTTGGTAGAGACCGAATTAATTCGGTCTCTACTGCGGTCTAAAACTTAATAATCAATATTTATTTATAAATTAAGCTTTAAATTATCACCGTTGGGATGGGAAAAAAAGCACGGGATACCAACTGTAACGCAATATTTCAGCCGCAAAACTGGAAACCAGCCATTCCTGGATTTTACCTATTGTTCCTGAAGACACTGCTATTATAGTAATATCACTCATCGCAGCCGTGTCTAAAATCTGAGTGACAATGTTTCCTTCCCGAACTTCTGTCTCTACTTGTAAATTTACTCCTTCCAAATCAGCTTTAATCTGAGACATGGTTTCATGAGCTTGCTGTGGTAGGATTTTTCTGGACATTTCTCTGCGACCAGTATTTTCTATAACCCAGCAAAGTTTACAATGTTCTAAAAATCTACCCGATTGTTGTTGAGCTAATTGCTTTATCTGTTGTACCAAATAATTCGCGGCTTTACTATCGTTGTAAGGAATTAGCAATGAACGGAAAAGGTGTTGACAACGGAGTATTAATTCCTCTGAGGTGTAAACGGAAATTAATTGAGGACGAAGTACTAGTAGAGGAATCTTTGTTTGGTAAGATAATTCAGCCATTGTACTACCCAATAGTTTTTCTGTGAGTAAGCTACGGCTTTGAGAACCAAGTATAACCAATTGTGACTGATTGGTCTGGGTTATCTTAAGAATTGTCTCAACGGATTTTCCTGATTGGACTTCTATTTTTATTTCTATATTTGAATGATTTTCCCCGACTGCTTCTGCTAATCTGGTTTGAGCTTCTTCTACTTTTTCATTATCAACTCGTGTTACAACGCCTTTTTCCCACAAAGGAACAACGTGGAGAAAAACAATTTGTTTTATTCCAGCAAGCGCAAGACTGGGAGCAAAATCTGCTAGACGATGCAAACCGTCGGAAAAATCGGTGCAAATTATAATTCTTTCAAACATAAATCATTTTATATTTTTTACCCAACTGCATTGTATGATGTAAAACTAAGCTTTTAAAGCAATTATTTAACTAAGTTTTTTGATTTGCTTGGAACATGAACCAAACTTTTAAGCCATGCAAGTCGGCTATTGTAGAAACACGGTAGCCAAAACGTTCGTAGTAAGCTATATTTTTTTCTTTCTCCGTATCGAGAGCGACCCCACAAGAGTAAGGATGCTCGGTTGACATTTCGTGTAATTTTTCTAAGAGTGCGCTACCAATACCTTTTCCCTGACTCTTGGGATGTACTGCCAGAGTGTTGAGATAAAAATGAGGTTGTATGGGTTTATTTGCATCTCCAAGATTAATGTATGCATCAATTCGCATCACAGCTTCCTCACCCACTTCTGTTTTTAGTTGCTTTTTCAGCGGTGCGATCGCAATTTCGATATCGTTCTGTGATTCTTCTGGTGGGCTGACAAAAGCGACTCCCTGTAACTCATCTTCGATAAAAGCACCTAAAAGCAGGCCGTTGATAATTTCTTTTATGTCACAGACGTATTGCCAAAAGTATTTCCCTGAATTTTGGTACTCTGAGCCAAAGAAGAATTGCATAAGCGGGTCACCATAAAAGGCTGCGGAGAAAACTTCTATGGCATTTTCTATATGTTTTGCTTCCAAGTGGGTAATTTTAACCATAAGTTAGACTGTGTTTTATACTACAATAATTATTTACTACTTAAAGGGTATTTATTAAGAAAACATTAAGCATTATTCATACCACAAGCCAGGGAATAAATTAAGAGTCTGAAAGCTAAAGTCCTCTTTTAGAGGACTGAGTAATACATCCAAAGCAAATATTTTACAAAATTTAAAATACTCCCAAAATATTATTTATTCTTAGTCCTCTTTAGAGGACTTTAGCTTTTAGACTCTTAATTTATTCCCTGGATTCCCTGGATTCCCTGGCTTGTGGTATACATAACGCTTAATTTAATTTTTTATTTATAAACACCCTCTTAAAGATTCGTTATCAAATACTAGAAAGCGCAACAATTCATTATATAAGTATCGGCAGATGTATTAACAGAATCAAGGTTATGCGCTCTAGGAATTAATAACCGCATTCCGTATCAATCGTTACAATTTGTTAACTCTAATTTTTTAGGCTTATATGCAGGGAGCAAATCCAAGCGTAGAAAATTTCCTGGTAGAAATTTCCTGAAATTATGGCTAAAAAGAATTTAATCGCAATTGGCAACGGCATGGTCGGCCACAAGTTTTTGGAACGCATGATAACCAATGGTGCGGTTGCAAACTGGAATCTAATTACTTTTTGTGAAGAACCCCGTGTCGCTTATGACAGAGTAAATCTTAGTAGCTTTTTTTCGGGTAAAACGGCTGCCGACTTGACTGTGGTTGAACCTGGCTTTTATCAAAATAATGATATCAAAATTTACATTGGTGATAAAGTAGTCGCAATTGACCGCGCTAAAAGACAAGTCACTTCAGCCAATGGAATTACCCTAAATTACGACAAACTTGTGATAGCAACAGGTTCCTATCCCTTTGTACCACCAATAAAAGGACAAAACACCGAAGGAACCTTTGTTTACCGCACTATCGAAGATTTAGAAGCGATTGCAAACTATGCCAAAAATTGCCGAACAGGGGTAGTAGTTGGTGGTGGATTATTGGGTTTGGAATGTGCTAACGCGCTGCAAAACTTAGGACTTCAGACCCATGTTGTAGAATTTATGCCTCGTCTAATGCCAGTTCAGGTAGATGATGCGGGTGGGTTAATACTGCGAAAAAAAATCGAAGAATTGGGAGTCAGTATTCATACCAGCAAATCCACCACAGAAATTATTAGCGAACAAAATAAAGTTAACAAAATGCTGTTTGCTGACGGTTCAGAACTGCAAACAGACATGATTGTCTTCTCAGCAGGAATTCGTCCTCGTGATGAACTAGCGAGGAATAGTGAATTAGCTGTTGGAGAACGGGGAGGAATTATTATTAATGATTTCTGTCAAACTTCCGACACAGATATTTACGCAATTGGAGAATGTGCGCTTTACCAAAATCGGATTTATGGTTTGGTCGCTCCTGGTTACAAAATGGCGGAAGTTGCAGCAGAACATTTGTGTCACCTAGACCATAATCCTAACAATGACCCAGAAATTGGTCGCTTTACTGGGGCTGATATGTCCACCAAATTAAAATTGCTGGGTGTAGATGTCGCGAGCTTTGGTGATGCTTTTGCGAAAACCCCCGGTTCGCAGGAAATTGCTATACAAAATTCGGTTGCTGGTACTTACAAAAAATTAGTTATCAACGAATCGGGTACATATTTACTAGGTGGAATTTTGGTTGGCGATGCTGATGCATATGGAATGTTGCTGCAAATGGTGCAAAACCAAATTCCTTTACCCCAAAACCCAGAAGACTTAATTCTGCCACAACGCTCCACTAGTAAGGCTTTGTTTGGTGTCGAAAGTCTCCCAGACACAGCACAAATTTGTTCTTGCAATAACGTTACCAAAGGAGCAATTTGTGATGCTATACGCGAACAAAAATTAATGGATGTTGGTAGCGTTAAACAATGCACCCAAGCTGGAACAGGATGTGGTGGATGCGTACCTTTGGTGACGGATTTATTAAAGGATGAGTTAAAGAAAGCCGGAATCCAAGTTAAGAACGATTTATGTGAACATTTTGCATATTCCAGACAGGAACTCTATCATTTAATTCGCACGCAAAAAATAACCACATTTGATGAGTTATTACAACGCTACGGCAAAGGTAAAGGATGCGAAATCTGTAAGCCAGCGGTTGCTTCGATACTTGCTTCCGCTTGGAATGACTATATCCTCAATCCTCCTCATTTAGGACTCCAAGATACCAATGATGCTTTCCTAGCTAACATTCAAAGAGATGGCTCTTACTCTGTAATTCCTCGTATCCCTGGTGGAGAAATTACACCGGAAAAATTAATTGTTCTGGGTGAAATAGCCCAAGAATTTGGACTCTACACAAAAATTACAGGTGCTCAACGTATCGATTTACTTGGTGCCAGAGTAGACCAATTACCTCATATTTGGAGACGTTTGGTAGATACAGGTTTTGAATCGGGTCACGCTTATGGAAAAGCATTGCGGACTGTCAAATCCTGTGTTGGTAGTACTTGGTGTCGATTTGGTGTACAGGATTCTGTGGGATTAGCGATAGCTTTAGAACTGCGATATAGAGGATTGCGAGCACCACATAAATTGAAAAGTGCTGTCTCTGGCTGTACCCGCGAGTGTGCAGAAGCGCAAGGAAAAGATTTTGGTGTAATTGCTACGGAAAACGGCTGGAATCTTTATGTTTGTGGCAATGGTGGAATGAAACCACAACACGCTCAACTTTTGGCTGCTGATTTGGATGAGGAAACTTTAATTAAATATATTGACCGTTTCCTAATGTTCTATATTCGCACCGCTAACCGTTTGGAACGTACTGCTACTTGGTTCAACAAATTGGAAGGAGGTATGGAATATCTGAAACAAGTAATTATTGATGATTCTTTGGGTATTTGTGCTGAACTGGAAGCTGAAATGGCTCACCACGTCGCAACTTATGCTTGTGAGTGGAAAGCCACAATTGAAGACCCCGCTAAGATGGCTCGCTTCCGTCACTTTATTAACTCTGATGAAACTGACCCCAATTTGACATATGTCGAAGAACGGGGACAAAAGAGACCTAACCCCCCTACCCCCCTTCCCTGCTAGGGAAGGGGGGAGCAATTCCCCACTCCCTACTCCCCACTCACTACTCCCTATTCCCAATTCCCCACTCCCCACTCCCTATTCCCCACTCCCCAAAATTATGGTTCAAGCTGTATCGAAACAAGAAACTAAAACACAGTGGATTACTGTTTGTTCTCTCGAACAAATTCAAGCTAATACTGGTGTTTGTGCGTTGGTTAAAGGTGAACAAGTTGCGGTGTTTAGAATCGAAAATACTGCGGAAGTTTATGCTATTGGCAACTATGACCCTTTTAGTAAGACATATGTATTGTCTAGAGGAATTGTGGGTGACCGTAATGGTATTTTGAAAGTTGCTTCTCCTATATATAAGCACAACTTTAATCTCGTAACTGGGCAATGCTTGGATAATGAAGCTGTTTGTGTTCCGACATTTCCAGCTAGAGTGGTTGATGGGAAAGTGCAAATAGGTATTGGTTGACTCCCAGTCAGCTAGTGAGTTTAGTCGAATGGCATTAAGAAAAACCCCCTCATACCCCTTCACGCTTCGTGAAGGGGTTTTCTACCAATTTGAGTTTGAAGCAAAATGCATAAATTGAAAGTTCTTGCTCCAAGTAGTAACTGGAAAGAAAACAACAAATCCAAGCTGAGCCTGCTAAATTTTCTGATTTAGGCTTTCTCAGAGGGATTTTTAAATTAGAAGAATGTCCCATTAACCACATGTGACATTTTAATTGTAGACCCGCTTCTCTATTAGGGAAGCGGGGTTGAGGCTTTGGTCATTATTTTAAAGTCCAAAAATTAGAAAATTAATTTCTTACAAATTTCTAACTAGTGCATAAATAAAAATCTTGTACATATTAGTCATTAGAGAGAAAACAATACATTAAAGCTTAGCTTTCTAAATTGTTTTATTTCAGCTTCACTTATAGAAAGATATAAGTTACAAACACTGTAATTTATTAGTCTATAGAAGGCAAACGCAAAAAATCACAACTGCAAAATTATTGAATTTTTTCAACCAAAAAGGAATTAAAAAAATGTCTACATCTTATCCTAATTGTAATGCTAAACCTTGCGAATTCGTTATTCCTATCAAACTAAGAGTTCCTGTTGATATCTATCCAGAAATCAACATTTATCCAACACCTTGCGAGCAAGCGAAATTACCTGTTTACTTACAACCCGATATCTTTTTGACACCCGAAGTATTGGCAATGCCCCAAGATTGCAAGTGCCTTCCCGAAAAAGAGCATTGCGAAGAGCCAACACAATATATACAGCAATCTGTGTAAATTAAATTGAGTTGTCTTTACTAACTAGCTTATTCAAACTTATTAATCAACAAAAAAGGATTTCAAACAATGTCTACATACAACCCTAACTGCAATTCTAAGCCTTGCGAATTCGTTATTCCTATCAAGTTAAGAGTTCCTGTTGATATTTACCCAGAAGTCAACATTCATCCAACACCTTGTAAGCAAGAGAAATTACCAGTTTACTTACAACCTGATATTTTCTTAACACCCGAAGTATTGGCATTGCCTCAAGATTGCAAATGTCTCCCCGAAAAAGAACACAACTAAAACCCACATTCCCTAATTCAACAAAACAAAGGATTTCAAACAATGTCTACATACAACCCTAACTGCAATTCTAAGCCTTGCGAATTCGTTATTCCTATTAAGTTAAGAGTTCCTGTTGATATTTACCCAGAAGTCAACATTCATCCAGTACATCGCGAGCAAGCTAAATTACCTGTTTACTTGCAGCCAGATATCTTCTTAACACCCGAAGTATTGGCAATGCCACAAGATTGTAAGTGTCTTCCCGAAAAAGAACACAACTAAAACCCACATTTCGCACCTCTAAGTAAATCATTCAACAAAACAAAGGATTTCAAATAATGTCTACATACAACCCTAATTGCAATTCTAAACCTTGCGAATTCGTAATTCCTATCAAACTGAGAGTACCTGTTGATATTTACCCAGAAGTCAACATTCATCCAACACCTTGTAAGCAAGAGAAATTACCAGTTTACTTACAACCTGATATTTTCTTAACACCTCAAGTATTGGCAATGCCACAAGATTGTAAGTGTCTTCCCGAAAATGAACATTGTGAGGAGCCAACAGGATATATACAGCAATCTGCATAATTTAAATTTATAGGTTTCTGTTCATTAGTTAATTCAATTCAATCATTAAACAACAAAAGGAACTAAAACAATGTCTACATCTTATCCAAATTGCAATTCTAAGCCTTGCGAATTCGTAATTCCCATTAAACTAAGAGTACCTGTTGATATTTATCCAGAAGTCAACATTCATCCAGTACATCGTGAGCAAGCAAAATTACCTGTTTACTTGCAGCCTGATATTTTC
This sequence comes from Scytonematopsis contorta HA4267-MV1, assembly GCA_019359035.1. Lineage (GTDB taxonomy): Bacteria > Cyanobacteriota > Cyanobacteriia > Cyanobacteriales > Nostocaceae > Scytonematopsis > Scytonematopsis contorta. Next base: position 47,617 of record JAHHIC010000087.1, read on the forward strand.
TTAACACCAGAAGTATTAGCAATGCCACAAGATTGTAAGTGCGTTCCAGAAAACGGACATCATCAACAGGCAACGGAGTATATGCAGCCATCTGCATAAGCGAAATTTACGTATTCCAATTAGGTACTTCTTAATTTATATCTTGTACCTAAGTCGAAAACAGGGTTTCTTAACAATAATTTTCATCTGGAATGTTATGTGTATCGTTTAGAAACCCGGTTTTTTTAATGAGGCTTTTACAACTTATACTAGTTATATGTAAAGATTGGTATTAGCCTACATTAATTATATAACAGTATTTTATATGAATCATAATTTTTTATTTTTTGAAGCTTATGTCTACCATATCCGAACCATTTTTTTCTTCAGATGGACGTAAAATTCAGATATCTTTTGTTTTAACAATGCCCGTTGAGTTAGAACTAGAATTATCTGCACTTCCCTCAATTAACTATCATTCAATTGATGGCAAAAATGCTTTTACTCAATCACATAATAACGTATCGACTGATTATATTGACAAAGATGTTCAATCAATATCTAATGAATTAATCGGTCAACTCTTAAAAAATAACGACTTTGTTTCCGCAATTGAGCAAATTAAATCTCAGAAAAATGTCGCTAGCTTTCATGAAAGAAACACAGATTTAAAAGGACACTTGAATATAAATATATTGCCTCCAGAAGCTGACACTGCTATTGAAGATAGCCAAATTAAACCAGCAGATTATAGTTGGGGATTTTTACGTTAATAAGTTTCCACAAACTGGGACTCAATCTGCTAGTGGAATTAGCGAAAATACGTATCGGCTCAATAAATCGGGGTAGCTAAAAAATAAAAAGATTCAATAGTTTAGTTTATTTACATGAAATTATTTGGTGTTTTCCGTACTGCATAAGTTAAGTTTATTGACTCCTATTACAAGAAAAGGGAACTTATGTAAATGTTAGGGGTGTAGCATAGGCATCTCGCCTGTGCAGTGCATGTTATAATTTTTACCACTGAGATGCAGAGGAGCCAGCGCCGTGGGCGGCTCCGCCGACTTAAGGCGAATGGCGTGGCACAGAGGAAGAGTTATTGAGGCATAACTTTTTAAAACTACATAATGGGAGTATGTCGAAGTGAATATTGCTCAACAAACGGAAGTATTTAATAACCCAGATGCTGACACCTTCTCAGGATTTGAGCGCAATTTAGCATTTATTATTGGCATCAATGAGTACCAAAACGGTATTTCTCCTCTGAAAACTGCCGTTAATGATGCCAAAAAACTTGTAGAAGTTCTGCGAGAAAAGCATAAATATCAAGTTTGGGTATGTTTAGACTCTGTTGCAACCCTAAGTAACTTAAATAAACTTTTAGAGGAAACATTACCCGCACAAGTTACCGAACATGATCGTTTGTTATTTTACTTCGCTGGTCATGGAGTTGCGCTAAATGGTGATGATGGGCCTGCTGGTTACTTAATTCCCCAAGATGCAAAGGGGGGCGATACTAGTACTTATCTACCGATGACGAAGTTGCACGATGCTTTGAGTAAGCTACCCTGTCGGCATTTTTTGGGTATTCTTGATTGTTGTTTTGCAGGCGCCTTCCGCTGGTCGAGTACGCGCGATTTAATCACCGAGCCTGAAGTTATTTACAAAGAACGTTATGACCGCTTTATTCGAGATGCAGCATGGCAAATAATTACTTCCTCAGCTTCCGACCAAAAAGCCTTAGATAACTTTAGTTTAGATACAGAACGCGGTCAAGTTGGTAATCATTCCCCATTTGCCACTGCGTTATTAGAAGCACTAGAAGGTGCCGCAGATGCTTCTCCTCCTGCCAAAAATGGTAAACCTGCTGGAGATGGTGTAATAACAGCTAATGAATTATATACATATTTACGCGATAGAGTCGAAATCTCTACAGAAAAATATAGTCGGCGTCAAACCCCTGGTATTTGGTATTTAAATAAGCATGATAAGGGCGAGTATATTTTTCTTTCTCCCAATCACGAATTAAATTTACCACCAGCGCCACCGTTAGACGAATCAAAAAATCCCTATCGCGGTTTAAATTCATTTGAAGAAGAACACAGCCAATTATTTTTCGGTCGAAGCGAATTAGTTGAAAAATTACAAGATTTTGTCAAAATTAATCCTCTTACAGTTGTACTTGGTGCCAGTGGTTCGGGTAAATCGAGTTTGGTCAAAGCTGGATTAATTCCTAAGTTAAAACAAGAAACTGATAATAAATGGTGTATATTGCCACCAATCCGCCCCGGTGAAACACCTTTTCAAGCATTAAATAAAGCCCTAGTTGAAGCCAGATTAACAACAGTAGAATTATATGACAAACAAAAAACTCTTGCTCAAAGTATTGATATATGGGCTAAAAAGCATCCCAATTCTAAGTTATTAATATTTATTGACCAAAGCGAAGAAATCATTACACTCTGTCAAGATGATAATCAGCGCAAGGAATTTTTCCAACAGGTACTAACAGCAATTAATGCCCATCGCCCTATATTACGGGTAGTATTAAGCCTACGTTCTGATTTTGAGCGTCAAGTTCAAAGTACGGGCTTAAAATATGTTCCTACAGTTCTGCAATTGGGAGATACAGTGCTGAAAAACCGTTGGCAAAGCGGAAAATTTCAAGTACCAATGATGAAACGAGAGGAACTGCGCGAAGCAATCGAAAAACCCGCTCAATTCCAGGTAATGTATTTCCAACCTCACAATTTAGTCGAACAATTAATTGATGAAGTGGCGGATATGCCAGGAGCATTACCACTGCTGTCTTTTGCCTTAAGCGAACTATTTTTAAAATATTTAAAACGGCAACGTTACGCGCAATATAGAGGTGAAAATATTGAGCGTGCGCTTACACAAGAAGATTATCATGAATTGGGAGGAGTAATGCAATCGCTCACCCAGCGGGCAGATGAGGAATATCAAACGTTAGTACAAGAAAATCCTGCTTACGAGCAAGTTATCCGTCATGTAATGCTGCGAATGGTAGCTATAGGTGGGGGTGAGTTAGCGCGTAGACGTGTACCATTGTCAGAATTGGAATATCCACCAGATAAAAATAGTTTAGTTCAACAAGTAATTGAGCAGTTTAGCCAAGCAAGGTTATTAGTAAAAGGACAAGATGCAGAGGGTAACCCCTACGTAGAACCAGCCCATGATGCTTTAGTTAAAAGTTGGGATAAAATACAAAAATGGCAACAACAAGAGCAAGAATACTTACCTTTACAACGGCGCCTGACACCCGCAGCAATAGATTGGAAAACCAAAGAACAATCAAAAAGTCTAATTGGAAAAGCCGAACCTATACTAACTTGGTTCGATAAAAAAATCGACTCAGCAGAAAACTGGTTTAACAAACCTAAAGAAGAAGCTAAACAAAGCTCGTTAGAGAAAAAAAGACAATTTCTATGGAATAGCAATCCCTACCTCGACGTTTTAAAAAAGAAACTAAAATCAGTAGATTACTGGTTCAACCAAGTAGAAGCCGAATTCGTCCAGCAAAGCGTTTGGCAAAGACGCAGAAACATTAACTTACGTTGGAGCATTGCAGTAGGCATAACTACGTTATCAATTGGGTTAACTTTCTGGGCTTTATCACAGCAAAGAGATGCAGAAATCGGACAAATAGACAGTTCTAGACAAGCTTCAGAAGCACTTTTTCTCTCAAATCAACAACTAGATGCGCTGATTAGTAGCACACGCTCAGGAAAAAATTTAAGCAACCCACTGTTACAAACATTCCCACCAAACTCTCAACTACAAGAGCAAGTATTACAAACCTTACGGAAAGTTTTCTACGGTATGAGAGAACGTAAGCGATGGGAACCCGTACCAGGGATGAAAGTAAAGAATATGTTTTTCCACCCGTCTGGCGAATTATTTATAGCAACCAAAAGTAATAATGGCACAGTTCAACTGTGGAACATGAAAACAAAAGGACAACCAATTCTCGAATTACCTGGACACAAATTTAAAGTAGATGATTCTTCTGATAACATCTTTTTTAGTCCTGATGCTAGCAAAATAGCAACAGTTGACTCACAAGGCATCGTGCGTCTGTGGGACTGGAACGGTAAGAGGTTAGGGAGTGATTTACGAGCAGGTTATCAAATCAATAAACTCAGTTTTAGTCCAAATGGTCAGTTCTTTATTACAGAAGGATACGAAAATAAGGATGACATCCCTAACGGTCGTGGTGTAACTATCAAATCATGGAATTTACAAGGACGCTACAAAATATTGCCATCAAACGTAATTGGCGCCAATTTTAAAAGCGATAGCAGTATAGTGAGTGCTAATCAAAACCACGATAAAATAGAAGAGCGCGATAAAATAGAACTGTTCGGATTATCGAACAAAGCCATCCCAATACCTTATGTAGTACCAAATGCAATGGACGGCAAGGTAGAAGTGTCTTTCAGTCCTAATAGCAATTATGTAGTATTAACCAGTAGCTATGGAGATTCATTCTCTACCAAAATACGGAAGTGGAACGGCAAAAGCTTAGAAGTTTTAGAGTCAGACGCAGAAAAAGATTATATTGAGAATGCTCAAATAACTAGTTTTAGTTCTGATAGTAAACTAGTAGCGTTTACTAATAATAATACTGTTCGTATATATAATCTATCAACTTTTTCTGAATCTTCAATAAATTTTAACGAAATTAAATTACCTTCTGGTACAATTCAAAATACGACTTTTAGTAAAGATGGCAAATCTATAGCTACACAAAGCGAAAATGGAACCGTTCGCTGGTGGGATGTATATCCCCCACAACTAGAGAAATCAAAGCAATATCAATTTTTGCAAAACGATATCCAAAATATCAGTTTTAGTCCTGACAATAAGACTATTGCTACTGTAAGCAATAACGGGACTGCTGTCCGTTTACTCGATTTAAATGGCAAGCAACTATCAGAATTTCCAATTACTTCAGGCAAAATCACAAGTATTAGTTTTAGCCCTGATAGCAAAACTATTGTGACTGGTAATGAGAATGGTACTGTTAGCTTTTTCAACCAGAGCGGCAAGAAATTAGAACCAATCAAAGTACACTCAAAAAACGTCAAGAGTGTTGTTTTTAGTCTAGATGGTCAACGTCTTGGTACTTTAGGTTCTGACGGCAAAGAAGCTGATGGCTCGGATACTTATGTAGCTAAGTTATGGAGATTAAATGGAGGCAAATTAGAACTTGAAAAAACTTCAGAAGAATATGTGTCTTTTTATAAGGTTCGCAGTGTAAAATTTAAAGGAAATGAAGATTTACGACTAGTTACAGAAATTGATGATAACCATATGTCCGCAAATGTTTCTTTGTGGAAGATGTCTGGAGAACAAGAAGAGATATTACCAGTAGAAACAAAGAGAGGACATTCAGACAGCATAGCTTTTAGCCCGGATGACAGTTTACTTGCTAGGGTTGATACAGGTACAAATATTATCGGGTTGTGGAACTTGCAAAATAGAAATTTACTAATGGAATTCAAAGACAATGAATGCAACATCCAAGCAAATAAACCATGCATAACAAGCATTAATTTTAGCCCTGATGGCAGTACACTAGCTATAATTAGAAGTAATGGCAGTGCTAAACTTTTGCAATTAGGAAGCTTAAACGAATTACTTGCAAAAGGTTGCTATAGAATGCGTGATTATCTAACTAATCTTGATGAAAATAACAACAACCACCGTCTTTGTGATAGCATCGGCAATTTTCAAAGATAATAGCATGAAATAAATGGTTACAAGAGTTCTTGCTAAATTGGTGACTTTTTTTTTAACATTTGGCTATTACTATAATAGTTTATAATTTTTACATCCTCCCTAAGATAGATTTTTAATGTAAGTAGGGTGGGTACTGCCCCACCTTACCGCTTCTGTCGAAGGTGCATAACTCCACATCAATGACACCTAAAACAATGTAGTAAATTAGAGATACATTATCATGGCTAGTAACATTTACGCATTATTAGTAGGTATTGATAACTATGCGGCACCTGTTAGTAGGCTCCAAGGCTGCATTAATGATGTAATGGCTGTAGAAGAATATTTAGAAACACGGGTGAAAACTGAAGGATGGAATTTACACTTAAAAATTCTTAAAGATTCAGAAGCAACCCGTCAAGGTATAATAAACGGCTTTCGCGAACATTTATGTCAAGCGAACAGCAATGATGTTGCTTTATTTTATTACAGTGGTCATGGTTCCCAAGAGCCAGCACCTCCAGAATTTTGGGAATTTCAACCGGAAAAATTGAATGAAACGCTCGTTTGCTACGATAGTCGTATGGAAGGTGGTTGGGATTTGGCAGATAAAGAACTAGCCAAGTTAATTGCGGAGGTAGCGCAAAAAAATCCCCACATTACCCTAATTTTAGATTGCTGTCATTCCGGTTCGGGGACAAAAGACCCACTCCAAGAAACCGCAGTTCGCCAATATACAGCTGATGTACGCTCTCGTCCTGTAGATAGTTTTATTTTTTCCCAAGAAGATATTCAAAGTATTCGCTCCTTAAACCGACAAGCATCAGGTTGGAATTTACCAAAGGGTAAGCATATTTTATTCGCATCTTGTCAAAATTCGGAAACCGCTAAAGAATATAAAGTTGATTCAGAACACCGAGGAGCATTTTGTTATTTTCTCACCAAAACCCTTAATCAAACTCAAGGAAATCTTAGCTATCGAGATTTATTTAAACGTATCAATGCTTTGGTACGCAGTAAAGTTAAACAACAATCACCACAATTAGAAGCAACCGATAGTAAAGAATTAGACCAATTATTTCTAGGTGGGGCGGTACGTGATTGCCATCCATACTATACTGTTGAGCATCACAAACAATATGGTTGGATAATTGATGGTGGCGCCGTACATGGTGTACCTCGTCCTTCATCTGGAGAAGCTATGCATTTGGCGCTATTTCCAATTACAGCTAGAGCTAATGATTTACGCAAACTATCTGATAAACTTGGAGAAGCGCAAGTTACCGAAGTTTTACCACAACTGAGTCAAATCACAATTGAAGGAATTACAAATTTAGACAAAGAACAAACTTTCAAAGCCGTTATTACCAGTTTACCTTTGCCACCATTAGGTGTACACTTTGTTGGTGATTCAGAAGGAGTGCAATTATTAAAACAAGCATTACAAAATATTAATAATGAGCAACCTTCTGTGTATGTACGCGAAGTTAGCGATAGCGAGACCGCTGAATTTAAAGTTGTCGCTCTAAACGGAGAATATATTATTACTCGACCTGCGGATGGCATACCTATAGTTAGTCAAATTTCTGGTTATAGCCAAGAAGGCGCTATATTAGTTGTTCAACGTCTCGAACATATTACCCGCTGGACAAATCTGAGCGAACTACAAAGTCCTGCAAATAGTCGAATTAGTGCTTCGGCAATTAAACTTGAAATTTATCAAAATAATCAAGTTTTAGAAGATAGTCAAATTCGCCTTAATTACTATCAAGATGATAGCGGGAAATGGAACCGACCGACTTTTAAAATCAAGCTAAAAAATACCAGCGACGAAACCCTTTATTGTGCATTACTCGATTTAACTGAACAATTCTCGATTAATGCGGGTTTTTTTGAAGCAGGTTACATCAAACTCGAACCTAACCAACAAGCTTGGGCTTTTGGTGGAAGAGCTATTCCTGCCAGCGTTCCTGATGATTTATGGCAACAGGGAGTTAAAGAGTATCAAGATATTTTAAAACTCATCGTTTGCACCAATGAATTTGATGCCAGATTATTAGAACAAAATAAACTCGATGTACCGCGTAAAGAATATACTCAACGTAGTTTACGGACAAGTACCCTCAACCGTTTAATGAGTCGTTGGCAACCGCGCGATATCATTTTAGATGAAGCAGTTGAGGAATACGATGATTGGGTAGCTAGTCAAGTAGTCATTAAAACTATTCGTCCCCTCGAAACCATGACTATTCCCAACTAGTATAACAAACGTGAATAACGCACGCTCATCCCAACCAAAAATTCAAGAAGTAGATTGCAATCACCTCAATTACTTTAGTGATACCGCAACATTAAGGAAAATACAACTATTATAAATATAGCTAAATAAGGAAAATAAGGAATTAAAAAATGGGATTTTCTAATGAAGCTAAATCAACCCCAGCACAGAGTGATTATGGTGAATTGAGATATAATCAATACGCTTTTTTATGCACGCATAACTCTTTTACCAATAAACAAGATTCTCGTTGGTTTGTAGCAAACCAATCGCTTTCTATTATCAACCAACTCAAAGCAGGGGTGAGAGCGCTAATGCTCGATACCTATTTTCAGACACCTGGGTCAGGGGATTTACTTAAGGTTATCCCGGAGCCAGGTGTATATTTATTGCATGGAATCAATGACCGTGGTTGGATACTAGGAGTGACTTATGGGTTACCAGTTCAAAGACTTTATCAGGCATTAAATAATATTGTAGATTTTCTGAATAATAACCCAACAGAAATAGTCACTGTGTTTTTAGAAGATTATACTAATAATATTGAATTAAGCCAAGAATTAGAAAAAGTCAATGGGTTAAAAGAATTAATCTACGACCCCGATAATGATGCTCAATGGAACATCAGAGAAAAAAATACATGGCCTTTGCTATCCGACATGGTTAACTGGAATAAGCGTTTGGTTATCTTTAGTAGTAAAAATCACGATAATTCCAAGACAAAAATTGGCGTAGCTTATGACCGGGTTTATACAAAACAAAACTACTGGAGCATTGGACAATCTGGTGATAATTTAAGCTGTCAGTCGAGATGGGATAATGGTGAATATCAGGGAAATAATACTTTCCCAGCACCACCTTTATTTGTTTTCAGTCATTTTAGAGATTTTCCTCTTATTGAAAATACGAAAATTGATAATAAGTATAATAAAATAATTAACAGAATAGATAACCAATGTTGTCAAGCAGCAAAACAGCTTCCCAATTTCATTGCAATTGACTTTTTTGAACTTCCCTTAGAAGTGGAAGATAATCCACAAAAATTGATTGCTGAGTTAAATATAAGATGGAAAAATAACCAAGGTTGTCCTACTCAATAGACGTAATTCCACGACAAAGATGGCGTTCATTTTTGATATTGGGATTCGTCTTTAAATAGTCATGTAGCCAATTACAACCTTCTGCTAGTAGCGGATTCAATTCTAATTTTGACAACCTTGACCATCTACTTAAATCAATTTGTCTCAAAATCACGGTCTTGTCTCGACTACCAGAAGCGAGAGTTTTTCCGTCAGGGCTAAAACTAACACTTTGTACGCTATCTTTATGTCCTATCAAGGTTTCGATTAACTGACCATCTAAACTCCAAAGTTTGATAGTCTTATCTGCGCTACTGGAAGCGATAATTTTCCCATCTGGGCTAAAGCTAACACTCCTAACCTCGTCGTTATGTCCTCGTAAGGTTTGTAATAACCGACCATCAACGCTCCAAAGCTTGATGATTTTGTCATCGCTACCAGAGGCTATTGTCTTACCGTCAGGGCTAAAAACTACACTCCTTACCCAACCTTGATGTCCTCGTAGGTCTTGTAATAATTGACCTTTGATACTCCAGAGTTTGACTGTTCTATCTATGCTACCAGAAACAAGGCTTTGACCATCAGGGCTAAAGTTTATGCTCATTATTGAATCTCTATGTCCTGGCAATGTATGAAGTAGCTGACCGTTTATATTCCAGAGCGTGATGGTATTATTTTCACTTGCAGCTGCAATCATTTTACCGTCAGGGCTAATAGTTATACCTCTTGTAATTTGCGGTTCTTTCCAAGTTCGCAGTAACTCACCTTTGATATTCCAAAATCGAATGCTTTGACTAGCTTTACTAAAAGTAATGATTGTTTGACTATCTGGACTAAAATAAATATCGTTTATCTTGTCATCACCTTTACCTTTGAAAATTTGTAGTAACTGACCATCGATACTCCAAAGTTTTGCAGTACCACCTTCGCATCGTGTAGCAATCATCTGACCGTTAGGACTAAAACGAACGAGTTCAATTACATTTTTATGTCCTTTGAGGGTGCGAAGCTTAGGCAAATCAACGTGCCAAAGTTTGATGGTGTTATCCTGACTGGTAGAAGCAAGGGTCTTACCGTCAGGACTAAAAGCAACCCCATCTACCCAATCTTGATGTCCAGCTATGGATTCGAGTAATTGACCTTCGGTACTCCACAGTTTAATTGTTTTATCCCCACTAGCGGAAGCAAGGGTCTTACCGTCAGGGCTAAAAACAACATTTTTAACTCCATCTTCATGTCCGGTTAGTGTATGGAGAAGTTTACCGTCGATACTCCACAGTTTAATGGTTTTGTCATGACTCGCGGAAGCAATTATTTTGCCGTCAGGACTAAAATTAACACTATCAACCCAATTCTGATGTCCGGTGAAAGTACGAATTAACTGATGGCTATTTATATCCCAAAGTTTAATGGTTTTATCTCGACTTGATGTCACTAACATTTTACCATCCGGGCTGAAACTAACGCCTCTGACCCAACGAACATCCTTTGATTCTGAACGACTGTGTTCAGTGAAGGTGTGTAACAATTTCCCCTCAATAGTCCAAAGCTTGACAGTTTCATCATCGCTCGATGTCGCAATCATTTTACCATCTGGGCTAAAACTAACACCCCAAATACCATTAGTATGTCCTTCTAAGATGCCGATTAACTTACCATCCAAGCTCCAGAGTTTGACGTTATGTTCTCGACTATACCTATCTCCACTTGCAGTGGCTAAAATTTTACCATCTGGGCTAAAAACAACTTTTGTGGCTCGTCCATCAAATCTTACTAGAGTTCGCAGTAACTGTCCACCTAAACTCCAGATTTTTACTGTTTTATCTTCGCTAGCTGTAGCCAAAATTTTACCATCTGGACTAAACGCTGCGCTATAAACCCAACTTTGATGACCGACTAAACGATTGCGTTCTTTAACTTGATAAATTGCTCGTCGCAGTCCTTCGGTAACCCGACTCCGGGTTTGGTTACTCACTTTTTGTTTTCCAACCTGTTGTCCTGCGCGAATTTGCTCAATTAAAGCGTCAAATTCCTGGTGGTAATTGCTAAGTAAATTAGAATAACCACTAAGCGCATTAATTTGTCCTTCCTGAACTTTTTCGGCTCGCTGCCATTGATTGACTGCTACAGTACCACCAACAAATGTACCAACTAAAGCCACACTCACCAATCCCAGCAGCGACCTTAATAGCGTCACCTGTCGTTTTTCTTTCTGATTTTGACGATTTCTTAGTTCTAAGCTCAACTTAATAAAATCTCGCTCTATAAAACTAAGCTCTTCAAAACGTTTGAATTGCCAGTCTTCTGCATCTGTTAGGGTTTTTCCTTGTAGTAAAGCACCTTCATCTTTGCCGCTATTTTCCCAAGTGCGTATTGTTCCACGCAATTGTTGTTGCCAACTGCGAAACTCCCGGTCTTGTTGCATCCATATTTTTAATTCCTTCCAACCCCTGATTAATTCTTCATGGACAATTTCCACAATTTCTGTACTTGTTTTTTCATCGCGTCCTGTCACTACCAACCGAGCGGATGCTAAATATGCTACTAAGTTCCAATTGTCTTCCCCCACTTCAGCCCTTGTTGCCAAACGCCTTGTGTCTTCCGTTCCTTCTCCCGGTTGCACTAGCTGTGTAAAAATTTGCTTAGCTCCCTTGCGCTCTGCTGGACTCAATTTGAGATAAACTTGTTCAGCATGTTTGGCTAAAGCTTTTTCAACCCCGCCAATTTCTTGATAAGCTGCACGGGATAAAATTCCTTCTCTTTGCGTTGACCACAGTTGGGTGAGCGCAAATTGCAACAAAGATAAATGACCTGGTTGGTGGTTGACATCATTGATAATATCTTCTGTCAATCCCTCTTCTAATTTTACCCCTAGCATCTGTGCTGGCTTGACGATTGCTGATTGCAATTCTTCCTTGTCCATAGGAATCAGCAGTTCTGGAGGATATTGCTGCAATACCTTTCCTAAACATTCGTCTTCTAAGGCTCTACCTAAAAAATCAGCCCTCAGAGTGATGATAAGCGTAAAATTAGGTAAATCATTCACTGCTTTTAGCAATTCTTGCAAAAATAGTAAGCGCGATGCTTCGGGGATAAGAGTGTAAAGTTCTTCAAACTGGTCTGCCACTAACACCAAGCGTTGACCTTGTTGTACTATATTTTCAATAAAATTACACAAAAAACTAGGACTCTTACTCTGCGCGTTCTGCGTCTGTGCGTTAAATAATTCAGATAGTTCTCGATAAACTTCCAGACCGTGAAGGGCTGTAGCTAAAGCGTCGAAAGGATTATTCCCCGGACGAAAAGTTGCAATTTTTACAGGAAGTTCTCCTGTAGCATGGGAGCGCAAATAGGGAATCAAGCCAGCAAAGACCACACTCGACTTACCACTACCGCTAGGAGCCATTACTGCTACCAACTTTTTGCTGTTGACTGCTTTGACCAACTGAGAAGTAAATTTTTCGCGTCCAAAAAATAAATGTGCATCTTCTTCGTGAAACGCGAATAAACCACGATAGGGACAAGGTGGTATTCCTCCCAAAGTCAGCCAGGTTGGTGGTTGAACTGCTGGGTTTTGGCAAATTACAGGTAACCAGCTAGCAGCTGGAAAATCCAATTCTAAATCGACTAATTTCTTGCGTGCTTGTTGTACCGCTAAATACAAAGCCAGTCCCTCAACGGCAAATGCATGTAAAAAATGATGAAAAAATTCCTGCGCTACAAAATTGGGAATCGGTTCCCGCATCACAATTACAGTAGGTATATTTAGTTTCTCTAATGCTAGCCCCAACCCTAGTCCATCACAGGAGTTAAAAATCGCCAACTGCAAGCCTCTAGCAATGGCTCCTTTGAGAGCTGTTTCTAATTCTTCTATTGTTAAACTGTTTTCGGTTTTATTTTCATTAATATAAATTCTGCCTGTTTCACCTTCCGTTTGGCTGTGACCAGCAAAAAAAAGGATATCCCAGCCATTAGAATTTAAAAGTTCTTTGTTAAATTCTTCGCGTTCTGGATTGACAAGGAATACGACTTCCGCATCATGTATACTTTGCAATAAACGGGCTTCTGTCTGCAAATCAATACCAACACTATTACCCAAAATCGCCAAAATTCTGACTTTTTGTTTCGTCACTATTGGTTGTAATCTTGACTGACGTTTAAATTCTGGTCTAGAAAGAGCCATCTCGGCTTTGGGGTATACTCGGAAAAAATCCCAACAATGCCAAGGTAATCGCCGCAGGGAGACTTCGTTGATTTCAATTATCACCCGAATTTCTTCGTTAACGTCGAGGCTAGCTCGCAATTGTTGGTCGATATTAAGAAATTCTTGAGATTGAAACCAATTATTAATACTTTGTTCTAGATTTTGGGATAATTCATCGAAATTGATAACAGAAATATTGGTAATACCTCCTTCTTCAATTTCCAGTTCATTCTCTAATTCTGTTTCCCGCGATGGGGAAAGGCGAATAGATGGAGAGCAAAGACAGAGATAAATTTTCTGCCAATCCCTGAATAATCCTTCTAGTTCCGGTATTGCAGGTAAGCTGCCAATAAATTGTTCTGGATACGAGTGACCTGTAGCCCATAACTGAGCAGTTACTCGTGGAAAACCTCTGTTTAAGTCTCCATGTCCTAAGTTTAGAATAATTGATTTGCTCATGGAAAGAGACACCAATAAATAAAAGGTTGTTATTTTGCTACAACCTTATATGATGTTTTTCCGCAGCTAAATGTAATTTATAAGATTTTTAAAACTTACGCTTGTTATAGTTTATTATTTGTATTAATAAAAATTTCTAATTTTTCCGTTAAATATTACAAATTTATAGTTATTATTGTTTTGTGAATAAGAATTTTGGTAAATTATATTCAAAGAATACACTAATTGAATAGTACCTCTAAGGGTACTTTTAAAGGGTGCAGAAAATTAAAACAACACTTATACATGGAGACATTTTTGATGACAGATTTCCCTTTATCTGCATACAAACAACAAATCCTTAATGACTTTAACAACCGTCCGCATTATGAGAATGAATTTCATAAACGAGCCGCAAATCGGCTAGTGGAGCTAGCAAAAATACAGCCAGGTAGGAAAATCCTAGATATTGCGACTGGAAGTGGTCTTGTGGCTATTGCTGCGGCTCAGATTGTTGGTGATACTGGCTATGTTTTTGGCTTTGACATTTCTCCGGGAATGTTACAGCAAGCGCAGGAAAAAGTTACAGCTTTATCACTAAATAATATTCAGTTGGAGGAAGCCGATGCAGATGAGCGAGAATTCGAGGAAAATCAATTTGACGCTGTCTTGTGTTCATCCGCAATAGTCTACCTCACAGATATTCCCAAAGCTTTACGTCGATGGCATTATACTTTAAAGACAAGGGGCATAATTGCATTTTCTTGTCTTGCAGAAACTTCTCCAAGTGCATCTGTCTTGTTTCGGGAAGTAGTACAGCGACATGGTATCACTATCCCCAACCCAAATGAGATACTTGGAACACCTGATAAATGCAAACAAATGTTACAAACAATTGGTTTTGAAAAAATTGAAATCATGACTGAGGAATTTGGCTTTTACTTCCAAGACCCAGAAATTGGATGGACAGGTAATGCTAAAAGTGCATTTGGGCTTCAGGAAGTGCATTGGACAGAAGAAGAATTGAACAAGTGTAAACAGGAGTACTTTACACAATTATTAAATATGGCTTCAACTGAACAAGGATTTTGGAATGACATCACAATGTTCTTTGTAACTGCTTGTAAATACTAAATTATTGGTTATCGATTAGCAAAATATCTTGGCAAAATATCTACTTCTGCAAATACTCATCAACCAAAATACCAGCTACTTTTGTCAATGACACCCCTGCAACAGTAGCAAACAAACGTCGTTGTGCAAAAGCTCCGTCAATTAACAGGGTTAAATTTATACCCAGTTCCTCTGATTCAATTACACCCGAATTTGTGGCTAGTTCAACCAATCGTTTAAGTACAGCTTGTTTATGCTCAATGGCTACCCGATGTCCCGGATAATCCAACTCTCCAAACTCAGAGCTAGTTACAATAAACGGACATCCCAAACAATCTGGTTTGGCTAATAATTCGTCCAACCATTTAAATATCGCTAATAATTTTTCTCTTGGTTGGGAGTACCTGGCAATTTCCGCTTCTATTAATTCCCAAAAGCGTTGGTTGCGTCGCTGCAAATATGCTACCACCAAATCATCTTTTGACGGGTAATAACGATACAACGTTGTTTTTGCCACCCCGGACTTAGCAATAATGGTATCCACTCCTGTTGCACGAATCCCTTCTCGGTAGAATAATTCATCTGCAATATTCAGAATATGCTCTTTAAGTAAAGGCTTTGCATCATCCTGGGTTGCTTTTCCGGTTGCTTTAACAGGGGTTTTTGGCATCTCTTTTTCCAAATTTTTAACTTTATGGGTATGATACAGACCTGACTGTAGTATAACAATACAGACTTGTCCGTTTTACACAAAATGCTTGACGGGTAATGTGCTTTCGATAGTATCTCCACTACTTAACTTGCAGCATCAAAACCCACACAAGAGGTATGATTTTTACAGGAAAAGGGTGAGGATTTGTACATATAAAGTCTTGGTTCACTCAAGACATACACTTTCGGTAATTACTGGTATTTTTCCGGAAACTAGTTAAAAATTGCTGTAGAACGCTGATATAAAACTGATACTGATATAGACTCAGTATTTATTTGCGTATTAGTACGTAATTATCCAGGGTGCAATTGAGAATTTGTAATCAAACAATTTGATAAATATGTGGCATTACAAAGAAAAAATTGACACTGAGAACCTGGTCAAAAAAATCTTAGTTCTATCAGTCAATCCCAAAAACACAAGTAAGTTGCGTCTGGATGAAGAAGTGCGGGAAATTAAAACGGCACTACAACTATCTATAAATCGAGACAAACTTCAAATCTTTACAGAGACGGCTGTACGGGTGGATGATTTATCTCGTGCTTTGTTTAACCATCAACCTCATATTGTTCATTTTTCCGGACATGGCTCAGGTATCGATGGACTAGCCTTGGAAGATAATTCAGGGCAAATGCAACTTGTAAGTACAAAATCTTTAGCTTCGCTATTTAATTTGTTTCAAGAACAAGTTGAATGTGTCTTGCTCAATGCTTGCTATAGCGAGGTTCAAGCTACAGCCATTTTTGAACATATTGATTATGTGTTAGGAATGAATCAAAAAATAGAGGATATAGCAGCAATTAAGTTTGCCAGCGGATTTTATACTGCCTTAGGAGCCGATAGACCTTATGAGGACTGTTATCAACTAGGCTGTACCTCTATTGAACTACAAGGAATTCCAGGCTCAGAAATCCCAGTAATTAAAAAGAGAAAGCGGCGTTTGACAGCCGAATTACGAATACATTCGGTTCCGAAAACTGTGCCCGAAACATCTCAAGCTACAGACTATTGTTTGAGCGACGATAACAAGGTCGGACAAAATCGTTCGGTTTTTATAGGGGGTAATGTCGCTAATAGCACAATTATCAGTGGTGATAGGAACGTTACAACTCTTTATTCTCAAGCAGTAAGTTTACATACGTTATTAAATATCGATATACAAGCAGAACTTGAGGTTTTACAGGAAATACTGGCGAATCTCCCAAGCCCAAACTCTCGCAAAATTTACAATGCGTTTGCAGATGCAACTGATGAGTTAAATAAAGAAAACCTTGATAAAGATGAGGTAGGTAAAGCATTAGAGCGAGCACTTAACTATGCAAAAAAAGCAGAGGGATTTGCCTGTGTGGTAGAAAAACTTAAACCCCACTTAGCTAACACAGTGGCTTGGTTGGGTGACAATTGGCACAAGCTACTAAATATCGTTGGTTTGGGAATTTAAGGCTAGCACCATAACTGAAAGGAAAATCCATGAATTATGGCATTTTAAGTGATAATCACAGTGATAATTGCAGCATCCACGTTGAAAAAGACGCTATCAGTAGTGCTATTATTTCTGGAAATGGTCATAAAGTTGTTATTTACCAGTACCAATTAGAGCGTCAAGTGCAAGAGGATAAAGCCTCTAGCGCAACAGAAATAAGTTCAAACCCTTACAAAGGGCTACTTGCATTTCAGTCAGAGGATGCTGACCAATATTTTGGACGGGAGAAACAAATCGAAAAACTGTGGAACCTATTTCAGACTCTCCACGAAGACACGACCCAAGCTGAAGCATCATTGAGGTTACTACCCATTTTGGGTCCATCTGGTTCTGGTAAATCTTCTTTAGCCCGTGCTGGTTTAATCCCAGAAATAGCACGATGTCCCCTATCAGTCAAAAGTCAACCTCGTGTGGTTGTGCTTGTTCCAGGTACTCATCCTCTGGAAGCCTTGGCTACGGTGCTAGCGCGTGTGGCTACCAATGACCAAATACCAGTGGCTAAAACCAGGGAGTTTACAGAGGAGTTGCAGAAAGCTAGCAAAACAACTATAGATACTACAAAAAATACTATTATTTATGATGGATTGCGGCGCATTGCCAACGCCCTACCATCCATAGCCACATCGTCGCTAATAGTTTTAGTAGACCAGTTTGAAGAAGTTTACTCTCTTTGCCATGACTCCAGAGAACGCCAAATATTTATTGAGAACTTAATCAATGCTGCGGGTGACTCTTCTGGCTATGTATCAGTTATTATCACCGTCCGTAGCGATTTTCTCGGTGAAATTCAAAGACATTCAGCACTCAACCAGGTAATTGCGAAACAAGGTGTTATTGTCCCTGCTATGACTGAGTTGGAACTGCGACGGGCGATAACTAAACCAGCAGAGAATGCAGGTTATTCTCTAGATGAAGCGATAGTTAATTTGCTACTGAAAGACACAGAAGGACGCGAGGGAGCGTTACCATTACTCCAGTTTGCCTTAACACGCATTTGGTCGGGATTAAAAATTGGTGTGCAACCCGCACAAACCCTTAACCAAATGGGTGGAGTCGGTGGAGCATTGGCAGATGAAGCTCAACGCATCTTTGAAAATCTCAACTCGGATGAAAAGAAAATAGCTCAAAGGGTATTTTTGGGATTAGTTCAACTGGGAGAAGGAACCAGGGACACCCGTCGTCGCTGTAAAATTAGTAGCTTGGTTTCTTATAGAGACGAGCCAGAACAAGTCAAAAAAGTTATTAACAAATTTGCTAACCCTGGTGTACGCTTAATTACTCTTTCTAGCCTTGATGGAACGGAAACTGCAGAAGTTACCCATGAAGCCCTATTCGCAAACTGGGGACAATTGAAAAAATGGCTTGATTCTAGCCGCAACGATATCCGCTTTGGACGACGTTTGGATGAGGGGGCAAGAGTTTGGCATGAAAATGGTCGTTCCCAAGGAAGTCTTTGGCGTCCTCCTGATTTAGATTTACTGGCAAAGTATTACGAACGAGCCAAGGATAATATGACGCCACTACAGGTAGAATTTTTTCATGCTGCTGTAAATGCGGAAGAATTAAAGAAGCAAGCTACTATCGAAGCTGAGAAAGAACGAAAACTACAGCGACAACTCTTGACCGGCGCTTTGAGTGCAGGTTTGTTACTAACAACGACAGCATTAGGTTTTGCTCTATACCAATGGCAGAGCGCAGAGCAACAAAGAATGGAGCAAAATGCTACCACAGCTAAACTTTTGCTATCGACTGACCCAGCGCAAGCTATGGTTGCCGCAATTAATACAGTGGAGCTTAGTAACTCCCCGTTACTCAGTTTTCCCAAGCGTTTGGAACCAGCATCAGTAAAGAGCATTTTGTTTAGTGCTGTTCAAAGCAATCGGGAAATAAATCTTTTGAAAGGACATCAGGGTATAGTTCGCTCAGTAGCAATTAGCACTGATGGCAATATTATTATCAGCGGTGGAGATGATGGGACTGTACGCTTGTGGAATAGAGAGGGTAAGCAGATTAGTAAGCCTTTTAAAGGTCATAAGGGCATAGTCAGGTCAGTAGCAATAAGTACTGACAGTAATGTGGTTATCAGTGGCGGAGATGATGGAACTGTGCGTTTGTGGACAAGAGAAGGAAAGCCTATTGGTAAGCCTTTTCAATCTCATGGTGGTTCAGTATACTCAATAGCAATCAGCACTGATAACCAAACTATTATCAGCGGTGGAAATGATGGTACTTTGCATCAGTGGACAAGAGAGGGTCATCTGATTGGTAAGCCTTTAAAAGGTCATCAGGGTATAGTTCGCTCAGTCGCAATAAGCAATGATGGCAAGACAATTATTAGCGCTGGAAAAGATGGGACTGTTCGTTTGTGGACGATAGAAGGAAAGCCAATTTTTGAGCCTTTTAAAGGTCATAAAGATATGGTGCGTTCAGTAACAATAAGCACCGATGGCAAGACAATTATTAGCGGTGGAGATGATGGGACTGTTCGTTTGTGGACGAGAGAGGGTAAGCAGATTGGCGAGTTTAAAGGTCATCAAGGCAGGATAATCAGGTCTGTAGCAATAAGCAGTGATGGAAAAACCATCATTAGTGGTGGAGAAGATGGTACTTTGCATATATGGAATAGAGAGGGTAAGTTGATTGACACACCTTTTAAAGGTCATCAGGGTTGGGTTACGTCTGTAGCAATAAGTAGTGATGGTAAAACCATCATTAGCGGTGGAGAAGATGGAACTGTACGTTTATGGGATATTAAGAATAAGACAATTGGTAAGTCCTTTAAAGCTTATTCAGATGTGTAACCGTTCAGGGGGTGCGCCTGCGGCGCACCACCCGGTAATGCGCGTTGTAACTGTTTGATTATAAGAAGCGCACAGGAACTCTTCAAATATAAAAAATAGAGAATCAGGTTTGATTTTTGAT
>JAHHIC010000088.1 GCA_019359035.1 Scytonematopsis contorta HA4267-MV1
GGTAATTGGTAATTGGTAATTGGTAATTGGTAATTGGTAATTGGTAATTGGTAATTGGTAATTGGTAATTGGTAATTGGTAATTGGTAATTGGTAATTGGTAATTGGTAATTGGTAATTGGTAATTGTTTTTGAATTTAAGGAGACGCGATAAATAAAGTCTCTACAGTAATAATTTATTGTGACCAATCCCCACTTATCACTGTCTAATTTTGAATTTTGAATTTTGGATTTTGAATTTTTATGATTGGCTTCATTCATCAATTACGACGACGCACATCTTTAGGATGGCTGCAACTGAGTAAAGAAAAAGGTCGTTTTTTGGTAGCTTTATCAGGAATTGCCTTTGCTGATGTTCTTATGTTTATGCAGCTAGGGTTTCAAAATGCTCTGTTTGACAGTAATACCAGAGCGCATCGTGCTATGGAAGCAGACATTTTTTTGCTTAGTCCCCAAGCACGTAACCTAGCAAATATGTCCAGCTTTACTAGAAGAAGACTTTTCCAAGCGATGGACACACCAGGGGTAAAGTCAGCAGAACCAATGTATGTAAATTTTATAGATTGGAAAAATCCCCAAACTCGCCTAAAAACATCAGTATTAGTTATAGGCTTTAATCCTGACAAACCAGCTTTGAACCTACCAGAAGTAATATCTCAAGCTGACTCTATCAAATTGCCAGATACTTTTCTTTTTGACCGTGCTGCGAGGGGAGAATATAAAGAGACATTTGCCCAAATTGACCAAGGTAAACTTGTAAATACAGAAATCGACAGACGAACAATTAGCATCAGCGGTTTATTTAAAATTGGTGCTTCCTTTATTGCAGATGGTACTTTAATTAGCAGCGACCAAAACTTTTTGCGGTTATTTCCCCGACGAGATATAGGAAGTATCAGTTTGGGTTTAGTGCAAATACAGCCAGGTTCTGACCCAAAACAGGTAGCAGATTCCTTAAAACAGCGCTTAGGTAATGATGTACAAGTGCTAACAAAAGAGGAATTTATTACCTTTGAAAAAGATTACTGGCAAAAAAATACAGCCATTGGTTTTATTTTTAGCCTTGGTGTTGGAATGGGTTTCATGGTGGGGGTAATTATTGTTTACCAAGTACTTTCAACCGATGTCAACGCCCATATGAAAGAATATGCCACTTTCAAAGCTATGGGATACCGAAACTCCTATTTGCTGAGTGTGGTGTTTGAAGAAGCAATAATATTAGCGGTGTTAGGATTTTTACCTGGTTTAGGGGTTTCTTTCGGGTTATACACAATGACACGAAATGCGACCAATTTACCAGTTATCATGACATTAGCACGAGCGTTACAAGTGCAAATACTGACCATAATTATGTGCATGATTTCCGGTGCTATTGCTACTCGTAAAGTACAATCAGCAGACCCAGCGGATATGTTTTAAGGGGAGTGGGGAGTGGGGAGTGGGGACAATTACCAATTACCAATTACCAATTACCAATTACCAATTACCAATTACCAATTACCAATTACCAATTACCAATTACCAATTACCAATTACCAATGACAGAAGCAGTAATTTCAATTCAAAATCTTGACCACTTCTTCGGTAAAGGTCAACTCCGGAAGCAAGTATTGTTTGATATTAATTTAGAAATCAATGCTGGTGAAATTATCATCATGACTGGACCATCTGGTTCTGGCAAAACAACACTTCTTACTTTGGTAGGTGGGTTACGTTCTCCACAGTCGGGTAGTTTGCGGGTACTAGGACGGGAACTGGTTGGTGCTAGTGCAGGACAATTAACTGTAGCGCGTCGTAATCATGGTTATATTTTTCAGGCACACAATTTACACAATAGCCTGACAGCTTTACAAAATGTCAGAATGGGTTTAGAAGTGCATCCAAACATTTCTCCAGCATCCATGAAAAGGCGTTCCAAAGAAATGCTGGAAGAGGTAGGATTGGGAGAGCGTGTAAATTATTATCCAGAAGACTTATCTGGTGGACAAAAACAACGGGTGGCTATTGCTCGTGCTTTGGTAAGTCATCCAAAAATTGTGCTTGCAGATGAACCTACAGCAGCGCTTGATAGTAAGTCTGGACGGGATGTCGTTAACTTAATGCAACAATTGGCGAAAGAACAGGGCTGTACGATTTTGTTAGTAACTCATGACAACCGAATTTTAGATATTGCTGACCGCATTGTGCATATGGAAGATGGAAAGTTAGCAGCGGATACTCCAGCTCTTGTAAGTTAAACTCATTACTCTTGACTCTCCCCGTAAACGAGGCTACCGCGTACACACAAGAAGAAATCCCTTCACGCTTCGTGCAAGGGGTAATTTCAATATATTGTGTGTACACGGTAGGTTTACGGGGAGTCACCGTTGGGAGTGGGGTTTCATGTGCGGGTACGAAGTGTATTGGGATTAGAGTTATGTTTTTTGATTAAGAAATTGTTAAAAATATAGTTTTAGATTGAGAATAAGTCATGCTAACAACTTAATAACAATCAAATATCAGCGTTTTTACTGCTTGTGCTTCAGTACTATAGTACTAAAAATAAGAAGAGAACAAAAGGCATCCTTTTTGCTGGAAACACTACGGATAATAATACAGTCTGTTTTTCAACAGAAGCAAGTTTTTAAGGCTGTATGACAACTCAAAACAACACGACCGTTTCTGAAAATCAATCGCTTGCATCAAAGTTCAAAGCTTTTAAACCTCAACGCCATGCATCAATTTTAGCTTTGGGTGTGTTTGCGGCTTTTACCTTACCAGTTGCCCTTACAGCCCAGCAGCCTCAGGATGCTTTGCAAGTTCAAGTTTCACCAAAAAATCCTCGTTTGGGGGATACTATCTCGCTGATGGTAACCCGCAACAGTGCCTTAAATAGTGGCGATGTAGCCGTAACTGTTGGGAAAGATACTTTTAAAGCATTTCAAGTTGCACCGAATAAATATCGTGCGTTTATTCCCACTACCCCACTAGAAAAACCTGGAACCAGAGCAATTAAAGTTTCTGCTGGTGGTGAAACAGAAAGTTTATCCGTACAGGTAGCAAATAGGAAATTTCCTATACAAAGAATAAATTTACCACCTGGTAAAGCTGGAGTCAAAGCTACACAATTGGAATTGAGACGAGCTAGAGAGTTTAGAGAAACTGTAACTCCAGAAAAATTTTGGGATGGCCCATTTTTACACCCAAATACAGGACGAAAAAGTACACCTTATGGTGTGCGTCGCTATTATAATGGGGTATTTGCACAAGATTACTATCATCGAGGAGCAGACTACGCATCTCCCACGGGTTCGCCAGTGATTGCGCCTGCACCAGGACGTGTAATTTTAGTAGGTAGGGTATCTCAGGGGTTCCGGGTTCACGGTAACACTGTTGGTATTGACCACGGACAGGGAGTTTCCAGTATACTTATACACCTGAATAGCATAAATGTTAAAGAAGGTGATATGGTTAAAGCTGGTCAAAAAGTGGGAACAGTAGGCTCAACGGGTGCATCGACTGGGCCGCACTTACACTGGGGTTTGTATGTTAATGGTAAATCTGTTGACCCAATACCCTGGACAAACACTGGACTTGAATAGTAGAAAGGTGTATATTTTTTGCTCATAATTGGGCAAAATAAATTGGGTTGATACCGTCCCTACCTCACGAGTGGTGGCTTTAATAAGATGAGCGTTATGACTATAGAAAAAATTGTGGAACAAGCTCTCCAGGATGGTTATCTTACACCAGTAATGGAAGCAGAAGTTGGGCGAATCTGTGATAATGCCTCGGAACTCTCTATTGAAGAGTACATGGCGCTAGACCGTCTTATGGGAGCGCTGTTAACTGGTGATGTAGCGGCGGTTCCCCGCAAGCAGTTTATTAACGTCATGGAAGAGTTAGTTTTAACTGAGGCTATTGCCAGTGTTGCCGAAATTGAAGCCACCAGCGAAACAACGCTGGATGTGGGTGACATAGCTGCTTATGCCCTGAATCGTCTCCCGCCCTTATATGCTACTACCGAAGAAGGTGCTGCAATTCAGCGTCAACGTGCTAAAGACCAACTTCAGGAATTAATTGCCCAACAGGTTAGCGAGGGTATATCCCTCTATTTAGATAGACCAAGTCCTTTCCCAGAAAGGCAGGCACTTGGTAAAAGCACTGGAAATGAGATTTTGCGGCAAGTTAGTAATTTGCTGCAAGTCTATGCACCCAATTTTGAACAAAAAACACGTTAACAATTCAAAATTCAAAATTAGAAATTCAAAATTAAAAATTTAATCCTGTTAAATTTACATGCTGTCGAAGTACACTTCAACATCCTTTTTACCATTTTGAATTTTGAATTTTGAATTTTTAATTATTCAGTGCTTAACCTCCACTGGTGTGCCGATGCGTACTTGCTCGTAGAACATAAGTACGTCGGCATTTCTCATTCTTAAACAGCCGTGGGATACAGGACTGCCAACTAAATCACTGTCCGGTGTTCCGTGGAAGCCAATTTTATTTTTTCCGTCTGACCAAAAGCCAATCCAGCGTTCTCCTAGAGGGCTGTCTGGTCCTGCTGGAAAAATTTTACCTGTAATAGGGTGACGCCATGCTGGGTCATGTTGCATATGCATGACTTGAAAGTTTCCTGTAGGCGTTTCCCAACCCTTTTTCCCAACACCAATAGGGTAACTGGCAACAACTGTATCTTTATGGTACACAAATACGCGACGCTCACTTAAATTGACGGTGACTCGTGTGCTTCCTGATGCTGGTGTAAAGGCTGATTCGTGATGGATTGGTCCCCTAACTGGTCCTCTGGCTATTACTGTCCTACGAGGATTTCTTACTTGTTCGTTTTGTTTTAAACTCTCCATCTGCTTTTGTAGGGACTGTGTGGCTTGTACTACATTAGGAGCTTCCGGAGTATTAGCCTTTATAGAATTACTAATACGCCAATGAAGACCAAAGGACAGGACTGCAGTGCTAAAAAAGAACAATATCACCACACCCAAGCTTGAAGATTCATTTTTTGCCATCTTCATCGCTGATATTTTCTCCCCTACTATCTAACTGATATTAATTTGCGTTTTGACTTCAAGTCTGTGGTTACCGACACTGGGAAGTAGGAATTTTTTTAGAAACATTTTTGCAATATTCTTGGGAACATTCTTCCTTCCATTACGTCATCACAAACTCTTAAGAATTGCTAACACCATCAATGAAGTAATATTCTAAGCCTTTTTACATTGTTTTGCTGGTTTAATAATTACTCTTTTGAGAGCATAACCCCAGATTAATGATTTTCTGCATGAAAAGTTTACAAAGTTTTATCCGTTTCCTTATGAATTTTCCTATATCGCTGGGCAGACTATGAGTATGCAACTTCGGTTTTACTTGTAGCCAAAAATTTATGAAAATATTCAGCATTTTCTGGAACTTTACAAGTGCGTCCGGTAACTATTAATAGTGTGGGTGAGATAAAAGTCATGTTTGAAAAATTATTGCTGGCGGTCACAATTACATTTTCCCTCAATCTGTTTTTGCAAGTGCGTTTACCCAATCAAGCTGAGTCTGGTACTAAATATCAGCAAGCTGACGAAACAGCACCTGCTGTCCTCGTAAGATTGGCGGATAAATACAAATCCAATTAGCCTCGAAGCTATAAATGACAAATTGTTATATGCCTCGCCTAAAAATCTACTAGGCGAGGCTATTATATTTTTTGGCTACTAAAAAGTTTCATGAAACCTTTATAATTACTTCTATAAATACTTGTAAAGATTTTCGCGAATTAGTAAAGCGAATTCTCATAATTTATTTCTCATATCTATATATTGTAAACATTGATGTGTAACTTTTCTACACATTTGGTCTACACATTTGCTTCTTTGCTTGCTTCAATACATTAGTTCTGTACCTTAGTTGACCAGAAGAAGGCATCTATGCTGAGGGCAGAGAGTGGGAGAAGTTATAAGGGTAACAAGTAATACCACACGCTCTCTCTGTCCTCTGCCAACGGGGGTACAAGCCCACACTGTATTCTCTTTTACCTTGAATGCCTTCTTCCTTCTCTTCCCTTCTGCCTTCTGCCCGTACTCTTAGATGCCTCTTTTTGACTCCGAGCAGAGTACCTTCCTCTGGTCATGGGTCGGTAGGCATTTGGCAATGAAAAGCAAAATTTATTCCTTATAATATTTGCATTTTTCTTCTATCACATGTAAATTGCATTGTTACAGTAATAAATCCGTCACTGTGCAAGGGAACATCTGCCTAATTAGCGGGTCTAATAGATAGGGATGTTTTAAAGCCAGTACGATCTATGAGTCAATCGATTACTGTAACCTGGTCAACGGTGGAGGCGAGACTGCCGGAAGCGTCGGTGCAAGTTGACAAACTCTCTAACCACGATTTAATCCTGCGCTGTCAATCGGGACTGCGTCCAGATCGTGTTGGGTTTGCAGAACTTATGCGCCGTTACCAGGCTCAAGTTGACCGGGTTTTATATCACTTGGCTCCTGATTGGGCCGATAGAGCTGATTTAGCTCAAGAAGTTTGGATTCGCGTTTTTCGCAATATTAATAAGCTCCAAGAACCTGCTAAATTCAGGGGTTGGTTAAGCCGCATTGCGACTAATTTGTTTTACGATGAGCTACGCAAGCGCAAGCGCGTTGTCAGTCCTCTATCACTGGATGCTCCCCGCACGGTAGACGACGGTGAAATGGATTGGGAAATTGCTGGCGATACACCTGGACCAGAAGAAGCTCTCACCACAAGAGAGTTTTATGAGCAACTTCGTTTGGCTATTGCTGACTTGCCAGAGGTATTCCGCACCACAATAGTTCTGCGGGAAATCGAAGGTATGGCATATGAAGAAATTGCTGAAATTACTGGTGTTTCTTTAGGTACCGTTAAGTCCAGAATTGCTAGGGCTAGAACCAGGCTGCAATCCCAGTTGCAGGGCTATATCGATACATAAATCAAAATCAATCTTTCTTTCTGGTTTACTTTTAGTTACAAATTTTATAATTAACTAAGCTAATTGTCTTATTGTATGTAGAGTGCTTCTACCAACAGGAAGAAGATTGATTAATTTCCCCCATTATCCAGGATTTTACCCGTGTTTGAATTGGTAATAGTGTTAAAATGAATACCAAGTCTAAATTTGACGAAAATTCCGATGAGCGAAGAGATACCGATTCGCTATCAGGAAACACCAAACATACCAATAATTTGGCGGGTTTTAAGGATATGGTAAAGCGTGATTGCTTTGAGTTATTAAGTGCATATCTTGATGGAGAGGTAACAGCGGCTGAACGGAGACAAGTGGAAGAACTCTTGTCGAATGACCAATCGGTACAAAAACTGTATCGAAGACTATTAAGTCTACGACAAGGTTTGCGGAATATTCCCGTACCAGAGCAGCAGCCCGTAGAAGAAACTGTACAACAAGTTTTTTCTAAATTAAATCGTCGTTCACAACGGCTTTGGTTGGTTAGGGGTGCTGCGATTGCGGCTTGCGCTATTGGTGCCGTTGCTGGTTTAATGCTGGGCAATGAAGGCCGCATGGAGTTTGCTCAAAATGGAGCAGAGTCCACACAACAAGCAGTTAAACCCGCAGCGCCTAAGGTTGCCCCACTAATGGTAGCACTCAACCAGCCAGTTATACCCATCCCCAAAGCAGCAGAAGCCGCTCCGGAAATTCCTTTCAACCAACTGAAAGCCCCACAACCACCTCACAGTGACCGCACTTTGAATTAGATATTGTTTAGATATTTTTTGGATATATTTAAATATTCCAGAGATATTTGAATATACATAGAATATCAATTCAGGCAGGATAAAAAAGCACACAGTTAGGAGTTAGGGATTAAAAGTGAGGAGTAAAGTAAATTGAGAGCTATATAAATAGCTCATAATCTATAATTCGTAATTTTTTTTGAGACTAATGCCATATCCGCTCCACCAGCCATGTGGAAGCTGGACACCTCCTAACTGATGTGCCATACTTTGAGTCATTAAATAGACCCAAGCGACACCTAAGGTTTGTCCTGATAGGTCATATATCTCAATCTGTTGTCGATTATAAAGGTTTTCTTGTTTTTGTCTAGTGGGTTTGTAATCTTCTAACTCATCTAAGGCAAATAAAATTTTTGGGTCGGCAAATTCCAAAAGATATCCGTAAACCGGATTATCTCCAGAGGTCATACCTGGGTATCCTTCGTTTAGGTCAAACAGCGTACCTAACGTATAGGATTTTTTGGCTGACAAAACTTTAAAGGCACAGTATCGTTCATAGTTTTCTTCACCTGGTTTGAGTGTGCCGTAGACAAACACGCGCAACAAGCCAGAGTTTTTTTTTGAGACATATTTTTTTGAGATATACTCATTTTTTTGTAGATGTCAACAGATTTCTTTGTCTACCATTAAAATATGGAGGCAGACAAAGATTTACAAATATATATAGTAGGAGTAATGGGCGTGGATTCCCGATACAACAGTGCAGAAATTGAGGAAAAATGGCAGAAAAGATGGGCAGAGCAAGGGTTAGACAAGACACCAGCAGAGGCTAAATTGCCCAAATTCTATGCTCTGTCGATGTTCCCTTATCCATCTGGTAGCCTACATATGGGGCATGTCCGTAATTATACTATAACGGATGTGATTGCCCGCCTCAAGCGTATGCAAGGGTATCGGGTGCTGCATCCTATGGGTTGGGATGCTTTTGGTTTACCTGCTGAAAATGCTGCTATTGACCGAGGCGTTCCACCAGCAGAATGGACTTACCAAAATATCGACCAAATGCGTTTGCAATTGCAGCGTTTGGGTTTGTCGATTGACTGGGATAAGGAAGTTGCTACTTGTTCACCTGCTTATTACAAGTGGACACAGTGGATATTTTTGCAATTTTTTCAGGCTGGTTTAGCGTATCAAAAAGAATCGGCTGTAAATTGGGACCCTATCGACCAAACAGTACTTGCTAATGAACAGGTGGATAATGAGGGACGTTCTTGGCGTAGTGGTGCTGTTGTTGAACGTAAATTATTACGGCAGTGGTTCTTTAAAATTACTGACTACGCAGAAGAGTTGTTAAACGACTTGGATAAATTGCCTGGTTGGCCAGAGAGGGTCAAATTAATGCAGGCAAACTGGATTGGCAAATCAACAGGTGCTTACTTGGAATTCCCTATTGTTGGGCAAGATGCTCTTGATGAGAAAATTGCTGTTTACACTACACGTCCTGATACTGTTTTTGGTGTGAGCTATGTGGTGTTGGCACCCGAACATCCTTTGACAGCTAAGGTTACAACCCCTGAACAAAAAGCTGCGGTTGAAGCTTTTGTATCGGAAGTTAGCAATCAAAGTGAGATGGAACGCACGGCTGAAGATAAACCGAAGCGAGGTATTCCTACTGGTGCTAAGGCGATTAATCCTTTTAATGGGGAAGAAGTACCTATTTGGATTGCCGATTATGTATTGTACGAGTATGGTACTGGGGCTGTAATGGGAGTTCCGGCTCATGATGTTAGGGATTTCAAGTTTGCTAAGAACTACAACTTGCCTATCAAAGTCGTGATTATCAAAGACGCTTCCACCTCACAAGAGTCAATTTCTAAAGAGGCATACACAGAAGCCGGAATTATGGTTAATTCCGCAACATTTGATGGGATGAATTCCATTGATGCTAAACAAGCGATTGTAGAACATGCCCAAAAAGAAGGTTATGGCAAAGCGCGGGTACAGTATCGCTTGCGGGATTGGTTAATTTCTCGACAACGGTATTGGGGAGCACCAATTCCCGTAATTCATTGTCCTAATTGTGGCGCAGTACCTGTTCCTGACCAAGATTTACCTGTGTTATTGCCAGATAATGTGGAATTTTCTGGAAGAGGTCCTTCACCTTTAGCGAAGTTAGAAGACTGGGTTAATGTCCCTTGTCCAAGCTGCGGTACACCTGCAAAACGGGAAACCGACACTATGGACACATTTATTGATTCCTCCTGGTATTTCTTACGCTATCCCGATGCCAAAAACGAACAACAAGTTTTTGACCCAAGTAAAACTAACGACTGGATGCCTGTAGACCAGTATGTTGGTGGTATCGAACACGCTATTTTGCACTTATTGTATTCCCGTTTCTTCACCAAAGTTTTGCGCTCCTTAAATTTGTTGAGCTTCGATGAACCTTTCCAACGCTTGTTAACCCAAGGGATGGTACAGGGTTTAACTTACAAAAACCCCACAACCGGAAAGTATATTCCCTCATCACAGGTAAATTCGACAAATCCCGTAGACCCAGAAACAGGGGATAAATTGGAAGTCTTTTTTGAAAAGATGTCCAAATCAAAATACAATGGTGTAGACCCAGAAGAAGTTTTAGCCAAGTACGGTGCTGACACAGCGCGGATGTTCATTTTGTTTAAAGCACCACCCGAAAAAGACTTGGAATGGGAAGATGCTGACGTTGAAGGACAATTTCGTTTCTTAAACCGGGTATGGAGAGTCGTCAGTGAATATGTCAATAGCCCCAACAAAACAAAAAAATCGACTATCGACAAAGCAAAATTGACCAAAAATGAAAAAGACTTGTTGCGGTCAATCAACATCGCAATTAAAGAAGTTACAGAAGACTTAGAAGGTGACTATCAATTTAACACCGCAATTTCCGAGTTGATGAAATTAAGTAACGCTCTGAGTGACGCTCCCTTAAAAGACTCACCAGTATATAGAGAAGGTATCAATACCTTGGTGAAATTACTTGCACCTTTCGCTCCCCACATAGCTGATGAATTATGGCAACAATTAGACCACAATCAATCAGACCATAATCAATCAATCCACACCCAATCCTGGCCTAGTTATGACGCTGATGCTTTAGTTGCTGATGAATTTAATTTAGTAATTCAAATTATGGGCAAAACCCGTGGTGCTATTCCAGTACCTTCAAACTCTGATAAAGCAGCCTTAGAAAAATTTGCTCGCGATTCAGAAATTGCTCAGCGTCATCTCGAAGGCAAAGAAATTAAAAAGGTAATTGTGGTACCCGGAAAACTAGTGAATTTTGTTATTGGGTAATGTAGCGAACCCACTAACTAATTGTGCTATTTGTCATTTATGTAGGAATTATGAGTGAATCACAAATCACTCATAAACCTAAGCACTATTGACTAATGACCATTGGTTTATGACGAACACGAAAAAGCGCTTGATTGTTTAGCTCACCCAAGCGCCTCCCCGTATAAAGTTATACCAATACACTTGTTTTATGCAACATTTGAAACCTGCATAGCCCTTTATTCAAGGGAGTTACGAGGAAATCTTATGGCAAACATTTTGTGAAGTGGTATCACTCCTTGCACTCTCTAAGAATATCTTTTATAGAACTAATTGCGGAGTCTAGTGAGTGACACTTTATCAACTGCCACTTAGTGTAACAAGATGGTGTTAGGTTATGTGTGTAACACTGGTGAGTAATTATCCAGGCTTTTGGACATTTTACGATACTTTGGCAAAGAAGCAGTGGATACACGCTTGATAATTTATAAGTTTATAGTGGGAAGTCAAATTTATTATTTAACTGACTATTGATTGAAGGTATATGATGGAAACTTTTGTTCCAGGACGTCTATGCTTATTTGGAGAACACACCGATTGGGCTGGGGGATATAGGCGTCAAAACAGCAAGCTCAAAAAAGGCTACAGCCTACTCGTGGGAACAAATCAGGGAATTTATGCCAACGTGAAATCCCATCCAACTCACTTAATCATTACCACCTCCCACCCACAAACAATTTCTTTGCCAATGGATAAGCTAACTCTGCAGCAAGAAGCAGAAAAAGGGGGACTTTTCAGTTACGCAGCTGGTGTAGCCTATCAAATCTGTACCCATTTCCATGTTAAAGGATTAGAGATTCACAATTACTTAACCGATTTACCAATCCAAAAAGGATTATCCTCAAGTGCAGCAATTTGCGTATTAGTTGCACGAGCATTCAACCAAACATACGATTTAAAAATGACTTTACGTGGGGAGATGGAATATGCTTACTTGGGGGAAATTACCACTCCATCACGTTGTGGAAGATTAGACCAAGCTTGTGCTTATGGAAATCGACCCACTGCCATGACATTCGATGGTGAAAGCGTTGATATTATTGAACTGAGCGTCCCCACAGATTTATTCTTCGTAATTGTGGATTTAGGAGCCAGTAAAAATACTCAAAAAATACTGAGTAAACTGAACGAGTGTTATCCTTACTCGCATAACGAGGTACAACTCAATGTGCAAAAATACTTGGGTGATATCAGTTATGAAATTACTCAAGCAGCCGTTGACGCTCTACAAAATGGAGATGCGTACAAGCTTGGTTTCTTGATGAAACAAGCCCAAACAGAATTTGACAGGTACATGATACCCGCTTGTCCAGAAGAGTTAACAGCACCAGTACTGCACCAAATTTTGAATTATCAACCAATTCAAGCTTATATTAACGGTGGAAAGGGAGTAGGTTCTCAAGGTGATGGTACTGCACAATTTGTCGTTAAAGACCAGCAAAGCCAACAAAAAGTGATAGAACTAATTGAGCGGGACTTTCCACAAATGCAATGTTTGAAGCTGACAATATATGCCAACAAGTAAAATTAAAAAAGCAGTAATTCCAGCCGCTGGTTATGGAACACGTTTGTTTCCAGCGAGCAAAGTGGTGAAGAAAGAACTTTTCCCCATAGTTGATAAAGATGGCAGAACCAAGCCAGTAATTTTGTTAATTATAGAAGAAGCAATTAGCGCAGGAATTGAACAAGTAGCGATTGTAGTACAACCAGAAGACAAACCAATCTTCAAAAAATTATTTAAAAGACCACCCACCGCAGAACTTTTTGAGAAGTTGACACCAGAGAATCAAAAATTTAGCAAATATTTAGTAGATTTAGGCGATAAAATCACATTTTTGACGCAAAATAAACAAGACGGCTACGGTCACGCGGTATATTGCGCGAAAGAATGGGTGAATGGTGAACCGTTTTTGTTGCTGTTAGGTGACCATATTTATACATCCGATATACAAAAGTCCTGCGCTAAGCAAATTTTGGAGATTTACGATTCATTTAATCAAAGTGTTGTCGGTTTGAATACAATGCCTGGAGAATTACTGCATAAACTTGGGTGTATTACTGGTGTTTGGCAAAAAGAAAATTCCATTTTGGATATAACACAAGTTGCGGAGAAACCTAGTATTGATTATGCAAGGCAGCATTTACATGTTGAAGGTATGGGAGATAACGAGTTTTTATGTATCTTTGGATTGTATGCTTTAACATCAAAGATTTTTGATTTGTTGGAAGAAGATATTCAAAAGAATGTACGTATGAAAGGGGAGTTTCAGTTAACTACTTGCTTAGATAATTTGCGTCAGAAGGAGGGAATGACTGGTTATGTTGTGCAAGGTAAATGTTTTGATACTGGGATGCCTGATGTTTATTTGCAGACAATGATTGATTTTAGGAACAGGAAATAATTATCCCTATCAATTTGGATAAATTTTGTTATACAACTTCCCAAATGCATTAGATATATTATGTGTAACTCATCTATTGCATTTGGGTTATTGTTGATTTAGTTGACTTTACTTAAGTTATATCATATGATTATTATTCAACAAAAATTTAAGACGCTGTTTTAATTATCCCTAAAGCCTTGGCTCAAGTTCGAGAGTTAATCATCCGAATTTTGAATTCCATGAAAAATCAAGTTAATTCTAAAATCAGTAGTTCATATTCATCTATCCAGCAGATAACAGCACAAGAGCATAATGATTTAGCTTTAAAAGTTTTGATAAAATCTTCAGATGTAGATGTAGTCCACAGCAACAAGCAAATATCCATTTGGCAAAAGTTTATAAATCTACCCATTAATCGCAAGCAAATTATTGCGTTAATCGCTTCGGAAGTTATTTCTATTTTGGGAATAGGGCTTATTGGTAGGTATTTAATTACGAGTAATTTGCAGTCATTGTCACTGGAACAAGCGAAATCAGAGCTTGGGATAGTTGACATGAATTATAATATCAAAGTTAATCAAATGGGCTTTGGATTTAGGGGACAATCTGACAATAAAACAATTATTGATGGTGCGAGTCTATCTAATAATGGGGAAGTTTTAAGCCCAAACCTTAAAGCTGAAATAAAACAAATACTAAGCAATGAAATCAAAGCCCGCAAAATAGAATATGCAACTTTAGTTGGCAAAGATTTAAAAATTATCGTCAATGCGAATAACGACCGTACAGGGGAAGTGTTCAATCCTGATAATTTGGTGAGTGAAGTATTAAATTATCCCCGTCAAGTAAAAGCGACTGGAATGGTGAAGTGGTCAGAACTGAAGAGAGAAGCGCCACCTTTACCAGAGAGAGCAAAAAATCAAGATGCACTAATACGTTACACCGTGACACCTATCAAAGACCCCAATACACAAACAGTGATTGGTGTTTTGGTATCAGGAGATATTGTTAATGGCAAAGATACAATTATTCGGGGAACATTAAAAGCAACTAGTGGTGGTTATGGTGCAATTTATTTGCATAAACCATCAGGTGAATTTGCTCTCGTTAGTGCTTTAGAGCAAAATAAATCGGAGGACGTAATACCAGCCTCCGGGGATATAGCTGCTTCTTCCGAGGGGAAATTATTGTTAGCATCTGTGATGAAGAGTGAAGGCAAACCAGTGAGTGCAAGATTACAAATTGGTAATCAAATGTATGCTGTGGCAGCTAAGATTGTCCCCAATAAGGTTATTGATACAACAGATGATGATAAGGAAATTACTGTTTTGGATGAGCAAGCAGTAGCAATTTTAGTGCGGGGAAATCCAGAAACAGCACTGAATAAATTGTTAGAAAAAAGCTTTTGGATTGAACTGTTAGCTTTGAGTATAGCTTTGGGAATTATTTTATTTTGGGCATATATTCTGCGGCAGTCAATTATTCGACCTATTCAGAATTTAAGACAAACAGCCCAAAGATTTGCGAAGGGTGATACTAGTGCCCGTGCAGAAATATTTGCCATAGATGAAATTGGGCAATTAGGTGCTAGTTTTAACAGCATGGCAGATAGTATTACATCACAAAAAAATACGCAAGATAGTCAGTTACAACTGAGACAATTAGTTAATGAAATTACTGCTCGTTGTCGCAATTCTCTAAATACACAATATATTCTCAATTCAGCAGTTAATAGTATTTATGAAGCCATCAAAGCTGACCGAGTTTTAGTCTATAGTTTTGACGAAAATTGGCAAGGACAGATAGTTGCGGAAGCTGTGGGTGTGGATTTTCCTGTTGCTTTAGGGGTAAAAATAGCTGACCCTTGTTTTGAAAAATCTTACGTAGAAAAATACCAAAAGGGTAGAATTTTAGCGTTAGAAGATATTGAAAAAGCTAATTTGACTGAGTGTCACCTTAACCAATTAAGACCATTGGCTGTTAAAGCCAGCTTAGTTGCACCAATTTTGATTGACAATAAATTATATGGCTTACTCATTGCTCATCAATGTTCTGCACCAAGAGTTTGGCAAGATTTAGAGATTAGCTTATTTAAGCAAGTGGCAATTCCCATTGGTTACGCTCTTGAACAAGCATCAATGTTGGAGCAGATAGAAAAAGCTTCTTCTCAAGTAGAAATCGCTTCCCAAGAAGATTCCGTGTTGAGACAACAAATTCAGCAACTGGTAACTGATATAACTGAATTGTCTCAAGGTGATTTGACAGTGCGTTCGGAAATTATTTCTGGAAAAATTGGTACTGTTGCTGAGTTTATAAATAAAACTATCGCTGGTTTGCAAGGAATTGCCGCAAAAATTCAAGCTGATGCAACTGAAGTAAATACAGCGATTGCCCAAAATTATCAAATAATAAATCAACTTGCTGGAAATAACCCTCTGCAAACAATTGCAATCAATCAGACTATTAGACATCTCTCGGAAATGACACTCACTTTGCAAGCTTTAGCGGAGAATAGCGAAAAAATAGTCTCAGCCACCCATGATACAACCTCTACAGTTAGAGCTAGCAAGAATACTATAGAACTAACAGTGGAAAATATTGATAAGTGGCGTTCAAACATTGAAGAAACAGAGAAAAAATTCAAGCGTTTAGGAAATTATTCGCAAACTCTTTCTAGCATTGTCGCTAGAATGAACCTAATTGCAATCCAAGGGAACCTGTTAGTGGTCAATACTGGACTGGAAGTCGAAAATTATAATGAAGGAAATGAAGATTTTTCCAGTGTAATTGAAAATTTCAACGAATTAGTAACAGGCTACACTGATACAACTAGAGAGATTGAAAAACTAGTTGATGATATCCAACAAGAGACGAAAGAAATTGTTCAAGCAATTGATATAGGAAAACTTCAAGCGACGGAAGGTTCTCGTAGTCTGAAAATTGTTCAAAATAATTTACAAATTATTCTCCAAGTTTCTAGCCAAGTTGATAAATTAGCACAGGCTATTGCCCAAACTACAGGTTATCAGATACAAACATCAGAAGAGTTCACATCTTCGCTTCAAGGCATTATGGAAGATTCAAAAGCTACTTATAATTTATTTTCTGAAATTGTTCGAGTACAGGAAAAAACTCAACAACTTTCTCAGGAATTACAAGCCTCTGTAGGAAATTTTAAAACTAGTTAATTAAACCTAGGTGTGGAGATTATAACAATTTCCAGTTTGGTTAAATATATCAGCGCAATACGTAGGTTGGGTTGAGGCACGAAACCCAACCTACAAATTCTAGGTGTGGAGATTATAACAATTTCCGGTTTGGTTAAATATACCAGACCCACCCCACAAAATTTTTGAAGATTTTTTTAGTTGTTTTCCAATCGACAGCGTGCTTGGGTATCCCCTTTATTGGAATTTTGACGTTTTGCAACAATTGTTTCTAAACTTGGTCGTCCAGTAATAGCTAAGCGCCAATCAGCCCAAATTCCATAAAGAGCATCAACAATAGTACCAATCACAGGCCATTTCGTTGCAGCATAAACCCACCCCATCCCCAGGGTTTCGTAAACTCGGCGAAAAACTTCTACATTTTTAATAACTGTACCGTCCCTCAATACAGCATGAATTCGTCCCATTGCCGTCTCAAAGTCAATACCACCGTTCGCTTCCGGACTATAATCCGGAGAAGCAATATCTACGAATGCGACTAATCCCCGGCCAGCATCTCTTTTTCTCAAAAAATTCACTTCTCGTACACACAATGGGCACTCGCCGTCATAAAGCAGCTTAATTTGCCACGAATCTTGAGTAATTTCAACAGCTTGCTGGGACTGAGTTTCTAAGGAAGACATGTTAAAATTTTTACTAGAGGTCAACAAATATTTACATATGTAAATAGTTTGACACATAATCGTTAATAATCACAAATTCTCGACTGCTTAGTGTTTAGTACCAAAAAATATAAAATAAGTTACCAGGCTTATCGGCTAAATATAAGTAAACCAGTTTGCACCAATCCCACAACAAAACCTAAAATTCCCCCTAAACTCACAATCGCCTGTAACTCATTTTTCACAATCCCCTCAATTGCCGCTTCCAAATCAGCAGGAGAAGTTGATTTAACTCTATCAACAATAACTTGGTCAATATTTAAAATAGGAATAGCTTGAGACACAATTTGTTCTAAATCTTTTTCTAAATATTTTTCTAAAATTAAAGCTAACTCTTTACTAACAACTTCCAAAGAACCTTGAAGAGCGCTAGAAGAACTTAAGCGATTCATTAATAAAGTAGCAATATTCTCCCAATCCAGAGAATCACTAAAACCTTGCAAAACATCGCTACCACTAGCCTGCAAATAATGACGAACGCTTTCTCTAGTAGTTTTTCGCAACTGCCGAACTGTCACAATAGGTAAATTTTGTAAAGTTAAATTTTGCAGAAATTTCCTAACACGTTCTCGCACTGTCAAATCTCTAATTAATTCTTTAATTCGGGAATTAGTAACTTCTTTTTCGTCCAAACAAAAAGTTCGTAAGCGAGTTAAAGTATTGCGTAAGCCAAACAAATTAGCTACTACCCAGTAAGTACCGCTTGTCTTTTCTCGGAAACCTTCGTCAATTGTTTGAATCGTGTTATCCGTCAAAAAATCAATTACAGCCATCCTGATGGTGTCT
Organism: Scytonematopsis contorta HA4267-MV1; assembly: GCA_019359035.1. Taxonomy (GTDB): domain Bacteria; phylum Cyanobacteriota; class Cyanobacteriia; order Cyanobacteriales; family Nostocaceae; genus Scytonematopsis; species Scytonematopsis contorta. The sequence continues at coordinate 18,144 of JAHHIC010000088.1, forward strand.
GGAGGTAAAACCACTTGTAGCAGCCAATCAGCCAACCGAGTAGCTTGCTCATCACTCAGTTGAAATTCCAGCAAAACCTGGTCAAAAATTTGGTTGATTTGTGACTCCAAAAAATCATCTCGTCGCGCTAAAACTTTTAATAAGCGTGGCAAAGATTCACCAAGTAAATCGCGCAAAATACCCGCGACAATTTTTGAACTTCTCTGCTCATTGTCTGCTGACTTAATTTGGTCAACAGCCATTTGCAGTAGCCAAAGAATCGCCCCTTCCACCCGCTCTTTTTGCAGGAGTCGTCGAGCCAGATTTTGGATTTCATCTGGTGTCAACAGCGAATTCATAATGGTATCAGAAATATTCTTCGCCAACCGTTCCTGATTCCGGGGAATTAAACCAGGTGTAAACGGAAGTTTTCTACTGCCGATGTAAATTGCGCGGTAGGGACGAAACAACATTTTGATGGCTACATCATTGGTGAAATAGCCGATAATTCCACCCACTATAGGGGGAGATACATAAAGCCAAAGGTGAGACCAATCCACGGGATTTTGGATTTTAGATTTTGCGTTGCTAATAATAAATTGCTAATAGTTAATCGCTAATAGCTAATAGCTAATTGCGCTACTAAGCATCAGCAATTAGCTGTTAGCCAACTATTTCGTGACTACTAGCACTCCCATCATATCGTTCGCGATGGGGTAGTGTGTGGCTAATTGAAAACCAACTTGTAGGGCTAACTCTACCTGTTCCCTTCCACTAGGAAATCGCTCTAAGCTGGGACTGATATAAGCATATTCTGTCGTCAACCCAAAATTCTTCGCCATTGGAACGACCATATTGTCTAAATACCACTGCTGGAAAGCTCTTTGGAAAGAGTTGCTTGGACGATGAAAGTCCAAAATAGCAGCTTTGGCATTCGGTTTCAGTACCCGATACATTTCTGTTAAACTTTGGGGGATATCCGTAACATTTCTCAATCCATACCCCATTGTGATGGCGTCGAACTGATTATCACCAAAAGGTAAATTTAATACATCCCCCTCTACCCAATTAATAGGAGGAGTGGGATATTTTTGTGCAGCACGCTCACTGGCAACTTTTAGTAATTCCGGAGAAAAGTCCACCCCATGAACTAGCCCAAAGTCACCTACACGTCGCGCTAACCTAAAAGTTAAATCGCCACTACCACAGCATAAATCCAGACAAGTATCACCCAGCTTTGCACTGCTCCACTTGACTGTCATATCCTTCCATATACGATGCTGCCCTAAACTCAGCCAATCGTTTAACTGGTCGTAGACGGGGGCAATGCGGTTAAAAATATCACGTATTTCGCTCATTGGTTGACGGTTGGCTGTTGACTGTTGACTGTTGACTGTTGATATTACATGCAGTGCTATAAAAATAACAATAACAACAACGTAGAGACGTTACATGTAACGTCTCTACATCTGTGTCTCACAAAAATTAACCGTCAACCGTCAACCGTCAACCGTCAACCGTCAACCGTCAACCGTCAACAGTCAACCCTCTAAGGACAACTAGTGGCAGTCAGGGCAATTGCTACGAGTTGGGCTGATAAATCAACGAGTTTTAATTCGTCGTCGCGCAAGGTAAAGGGTTGTCTCCACTGCAATGACAAGGCTGCTAACACTTTATTCCGGTAGATTATAGGAATAACTAAATGCGCTTGGATGCCATTAGCCGCGTAGTGACCTAAACCTGACAGCTTTTGGTCGCTAGATACATTTCCGGAGAATTGCAATTTTTGGGTAGCAATCGCTTCCGTTGCCAGAGGGTCTTGCGCTAACCAATTTTCTAGTGTACCTTTTTCGCTGTAAACTCCTTGCATGTCACTCAAGGTGTCGCCTTCCAGTAGCTGGACTATACAGCCGTCAGCTATGAAACTCATTCCAAATGCAGAAGCGATGGGACTTAATGTCGCTTCCAAGTTAGGAGCATTTTGAGTTACTTCCACTAACACCTTTAACAGAGCCATTTGGGCATTAGCCCGGCGCAATTCTTCGGTACGCTGCTTGAGTAAGTCATACGTTTCCGCTGCCCTTTGCACCACTGCCTTTAGTTCCCCTGGGTCCCAAGGCTTAGTAATATACTTGTAAACTTGCCCTGCATTAATGGCATCTACCAGGTCTTCAATGTCAGTGAAGCCTGTGAGAATGATTCTAACGGTGTCGGGGAATTGAGGTACAGTTTTACTCAGGAACTCGGTTCCCTTCATTTCTGGCATACGCTGGTCAGAAATGATAACTGCTACTTCCCCTTCCTGTGCTAGAACTTGCAGGGCGTTTAAACCGCTGTCGGCTTTTAGAACGTTAAAATCTCGTCGAAATGTACGATAAAGCAAATCCAGGTTGTCTGGTTCATCGTCCACTACAAGGATTTTTAATTTTTTTGGTCTTTCTAAAGTCATCAATTGACGCCGGACTTTATCTACTTCAGAACTGGGATTATCCATACAGATAATTCCTTTTAAATTTAATCATCTTGTTATATTCCATACCAAGCTTATTTGAAAAATTCTCGTAAGCGTTGGGAGGATTTGCGGATGTCTTAGCTAGCATTTATTTCTCTCATCGTAGTTATAATTACAGTCATTCCCACTAAGATTAATTTTCTTTTTTACGAAGAAATACTGTATTATTAATAAAGATTAAGGTTCTTCTCAGTTTTAACTCAGAATTTACTGTAAAGGTAAAGTATTTAAAAGAGAACCTAGGAATAATGTAAAACCTCATCAGCAAAGGAAGTTTAGTAAAAAATAGTTTTAGTTTTAGATTATTGGTAATTTTTAGTATTTAAAAGCACAAACCTCTTAATTATGACTAATTTTTCACCCAACGCACCTCTACCAGAAAATCTCACAGATGAAATCGCTCAAGAATTGCTGCTGCAACTACGGCAAAAACAAGGTAATTGGGTGGAATGGGGTATTGCTATTGCTCAACTACAAAAAGGTGGTTACAATTCTCAGGCAATTTTTGAAGCCACTGGTTTTGAACCTATTCAGCAAAATCAAGTAATGGTGGGCGCACAAGTTTACAGTTCTTTAGAGAAAGGTGGCGCTCCCGAAGCTGTAATCAATCACTACCAGCAGCGAGGAAGTGATGTCCTTTATGAATTACGTTTGCTTACTCAGGAAGAACGCGCAGCAGCAGCAGAGCTAACCTACCAATACAAAATTGACTGTGATGAAGCGCGGGATATTGCTAAAGCTATTAAAGAATTTTCGCGCTTTCCTAATCTCCCACAAGGGTTTAGTACACATCCTGGAGATGCTGTTGCTTATCAATGTTGGAAATTAGCAAGGCAAAATTCTGACTTACAAGAGCGATCGCGTCTTATCGCTAAAGGGTTAAAGTTTGCTCACACGGAAACAGCAAGGAAACAAGTAGAACAATTGCTTGTTGATTTTACGGTAGTTCCTAAACGTCCTGCGCCGACTCTACCCTTTTACAGAGTTGATGCAGAAGAAGAAATGCCTCGCTTGCTGCCGGTAGTAGGTGAGTTACCATTAACACCGGATGACTTGAAAAGAGTGCCTTTACTGGAAGAAGAAGGGCCATTTCGTATGGTGAAGTTTGCTGGTGAGCAAGCTTGGGTTCCTGTTCCTGGCTGGAGAGTCGTTCTAGCTGCGGAAGACCCTGTAGTAATTTTGTGCCATAGCAGTAATTTGCCGACGATGCAAGTGATGTCGGAACAGGTGATGGTTGTGGTAGACCGTAGTGATAGAAAATGGAATGCTACGAGTTATTTTATTGTGGAGAATTCTGGGAAATTAGATATTCAATGGTTTGAAAGTTCTCCGGATGTTTCATTGTTAGGAAGAGTTTTGGTTATTGCACGACCTAAGAAAATTATTGATGAGGAGCTAAATAAGGATTCTTGGCAAATTGAGGAGTAGTTGGTTGACGGTTGACAGTTGACAGTTGACGGTTGAATGTTTGCGATAACATAGAGACGTTACATGTAACGTCTCTACATAATTTTTATAAATATTTTTCTAAATATTGTTTAAGAGGAAAGAGGATTGTGACTTATCTGGCTGATTCCGATACCGACAAAAATAATAGCACCGCCAATAATTTGAGCTAAAGTTGGAACTTCTCCCAAAATAATATAAGCCCCTAAAATAGCAGCAATAGGACTAAAAGCAGAAGCTACAGAAACATGGGAACTGCTGGACTTTTTTAATCCAGCAAACCATAAAGTTTGGGCTAGCGCCACAATAATAGCTCCATAAATTAACATCCAATGCCATAAAAAAGGCGATAAAACAACATCTTTAAAATAGCTTCTTCCGTAAATATATATAGTGGCAAATAAGATAAATACTGTAGAAATTGTAGTTTTAAAAACAACAAATAATCCTAAAGGAATAGTAACTAAACGGGCTTTACTAATAATACTAGAACTGGCAAAAGCAACCGCTCCTACGGCAGTTAAAATTTCACCAATACCCATAGATTTAAATATCTCAGGGGAAGAAATATCTTCCCATAAAGCTTGTAAGGATACAGTGACAATTATTCCAACAAATGAGACACACTCGCCAATAATTTTCCAATTATCAACTTTTTCCCGCAATAGCCACACTGACATGACTAAAAATAACGGTACTTCAATTCTGCCAATTAAAATAACATTAGTTACCATTGTCCGAGAAATTGCTTCAAAAGTAACACTGGGAGCCAGCGCACCCGATAAAAAAGCTACAGCTATAATACTTAACCAATCTTGAGAAGAAAGCTGTTTAAAATAATTAGGCTGTAAGTTATGACGATGAATAAAAATTAAAAAAAATAAACCGCAAATATTCCCGACTAATAAAACTGAGCCAAAGGAGATTGGATTTTTGCCATCAATTAGATGTTGGGAACCAATTAAAGTTAGTTTACGGGTAAAAGAGCTAGCAGATGCATAAATAAATATTGCTATCCACAGGTAAGTTTTTCCGGGAATTTTTTCAAAAAATCTTGATATTTTCGCCGCGATTTCTTGCATGATTTAGATTGCTCTGATTCCACCACACTATAAACTACTTTTTTATTACGATAAAGAGACGCGATAAAGAAACGCGATAAAGAGACGCGATAAAGAGACGCGATAAAGAGACGCGATAAAGAGACGCGATAAAGAGACGCGATAAAGAGACGCGATAAAGAGACGCGATAAAGAGACGCGATAAATCGCGTCTCTACTGTGCGACACTTTTTACTGCGTCTAATCCGACTTTTGTTGTTTCTTCTAGTAGTTTTGGGTCTACTATTTTATCGTTGGGTGTGTGATAATTCGGGTCTATTCCACGAAAGAAAAACAATACGGGTACACCTGCTTTGGCAAATGGTGCATGGTCGCTACCACCGCTACTAGCACCTAGCATTTTTAATTTTGGGTCAAGTTTACGTACTGATGAAGTTAAGGATTCTGTACCACCAATACCAAGTTCTTTATTTACTCCTACCATGTCGAAATTCATCATCGCTTTAACTTTGGAAAGAAATTGCGAACCTGCTTTATCAACAAATGCTCGTGAACCATGCAAACCTTCTTCTTCCCCGTCGAAAGCGATAAACCACACTTGACGTGCGTTTGGTGTATTCGATAATCTGCGTGCCATTTCCAGCACTACCGCAGTTCCGGAAGCATTATCGTTTGCTCCTGGAGAATCTGGTACTGAGTCATAATGGCCACCAATTATCATAGATGGTTGATTTACACCTTTCATCCGAGCAATAATATTACGTCCGGTGATGGTTTGTTCTTGAGTCGCAACATCTAAACTAATATTTAGTTTTTCTTGACGTGATAGTTCTGTTTTATAAAGCGATAATAAATTATTTCCATCCGTACCAGAAATTCCCAAGACAGGAATTTTTGATTTCTCGGTTAATGAAGCTGATACTAAACTATCAGATTTTGTATTAAAAATTATTATTCCTACTGCACCTGCTGCGGTCGCATTTCTAACTTTTTCTGAAAAGCGGATTTCCCCTCTGCGTACGAGAGCTATAGCATTTTTGACATTGACTTGAGCAAAATCGGATTCATGTCCGACATTAGGAACTGCAACTAAAGGTGCAGTTAATTTAGCTGCAACTGAACCTTTAAAGGCATTTCCTTTTATAGTTTTTCCTTTTACATTCAGATTGGAACCTTGGTCAGCAAATCGTGTGTAGGTAAAATTTTGAATTTCTGTAGTATAGCCTGCTTGACGAAATTGGTTAATGATATAAGTATTTGCTTTTTCCATTACTGGTGTTCCAGTAACTCGTGGTCCGAGATTTACCAGAGCTTTTACATCAGCCTGGATGCGGTTTGATTGTTTAATTAACTGTTGAGCATTTGCAATAGGGGCAGATTCGGAAACCTGACCCCAAGGATTTTGTCTAAAAGTACAAGCTGTCGGTAGGGAAAGCAAAATAGCTAATATTGCCCACCTTAGCTTTGTCAAATTTTTTGGTAACACAATTAACCTTAAATAACTCTAAGAGTAAGTATCCTGCCAATCTAAGATTTTCTCCAGCTGCTCTAAGCTAACAAACCCATACTGCCAAAGAATCATTGACAAAGGGCCAGGGTCATGCTGCCAATGACGCATGGCGATGCTAATAGATGCTGAGGAAACAGCGAGTTCCTCTGTCAAAAAGCTGATAAACTTAGAATCATTAGTGTTGTTCATGTTCTTAAACAGTTCATGAAGTGAACACACAGAATTAGAACAGCACTTTGCAAAATTGAAAAGGTAGTCGTCGGTAACCCTCACCACCCAAGGGGTGTAGCACCTTGGTTGAAATTATGGGTAAAGGTAAACATTATAGATTTTATCTATTCCTCTAATCTTCTAAAACTAACTGTTGGGTAACTGTTGGGTATCTTTAGACTTGGATGAATTGTGGTGCTTGTCTAAGATATCACCAAAAGAATGAAGCATTGGTTGATTATTATTCTTTTGACCATCGGAGTTAGCACTTGCTGCTTCTGTTTCCGTACCTAGTAGCATCGCTAAAGCTGCAGCAGTTACGGCGGCATTGACAAAGGCGTTTTTAAGCATAGTCTTCACCCACAAACTAGAAAATTTATTTCCTGCACTTTTAGTTTGCTGGAGAACTATGACAAGAAGATGTCAAAACAATTCAAAATTCAAAATTCAAAATTAAAGCAAAACCCCTTGTAGAGACGCGATTTATCGCGTCTCTACATCAGTGGTAGTTCTATTTGGAAAATCGAGCCTTGTCCTACCAAACTATTAACGGTAATTTTTCCTTGATGTGCTTGAACAATTTGTTGGGCAATCGCTAATCCTAAGCCAAAACCCCCTGTCTGACGGGAACGGACAGTATCTACACGATAAAATCTCTCAAAAATATTAGGTAAATCCTGCTCTGGAATACCAATCCCACTATCTTCTACCTGAATCACTGCTTGACGAGACTGTACTAACACTCGTAGTTTCACGCTGCCGTTAGCAGGAGTATATTTAAAAGCATTACTCAGTAAATTAACAATCGCTTGTTTTAATAAATCTGGCTCGGCTTTTATTGTAATAGCTTCTTCTGGTAATTGTGAAGTAAATATTAGATTTTGTGATGTAGCTTGTTCTTGGTAATTATTACTAATATTCGCGACCAATTCCACCAAATTAATATTTTTTAAACCTGACGCATCTAAATTTCCTTCATGACGAGATAAAAGTAATAAATTAGCAATGAGATTACTCATTGATTTCGCTACATCCACAATATTTTCTAAACGAAAACGTAACTCCGACTCATCAAATGGAGGAATTAATGCTACTTGTGCATTGCTCAAAACAGCAGCAACAGGAGCGCGTAATTCGTGGGAAGCATCAGCGGTAAAACGTTGTAATTGTTCGTAAGCTCTGCGTGTTGGTTGCATGGCTAATCCACCTAAAAACCATCCTGTTATACCAATTACACCTAAAGTTACAGGTACTCCTAACGCTAAGAAAAACCTAGCCCTGTCTACTGTCGAACGTACGGTAGTTAGCGGAGCAGCAATTTGTAAATAACCAATCAATGTATTATTATGTGCAACTTTTATAGTAAGTTCTCTTATCCATTCAGTGTTGCTCTTTCCCTGCTGGTCGTTACTATTAATTTGCAGAGTCTGATAGCCTGGAGCTGACGTCAAAGTTCGAGATACCGCTTTATTGTTGCTGTAAAATAAAATTAATTGTTGATTAACGTTATACCAGCGGATATAACTAAGTTCGCTGCTCATGGGTAAAGCATTAGTTAAAGCTGAAATATCTACCTCCCCCATCTGCAATTGTTGAAGATAAAGCAGACGTTGAGCATTCTCAGCTATTTTTTTACTTTGCCCAAAAAGGAAAACATCAAACTTTTGGAGTTCGTCTTCTACTCGGAGATAATAGCCTATTGCAGCAAAGACAATTAAAATACTCCCCATCGATAGAGCGAACAAATTAGCTAAATTGCGTCGAGAGCGAGCGAACATAATTTGTTGATGGTTGACGGTTGACGGTTGACGGTTGACGGTTGATGGTTGACGGTTGACTGTTGATGGTTGACTGTTGACTGTTGACGGTTGACGGTTGACTGTTGACTGTTGACTGTTGGCTGTTGACTGTTGAGTGTTATTATTATTTCTAATAACAAATAGCTACAAATCTTTGTTAATATTTTTCTACCAACGGTTAACAGTCAACGGTCAACGGTCAACAGTCAACAGTTAACAATTAACAATTATTGCTAAGTCTATAACCCATCCCGTAGACTGTTTCTAACCAGTCTTTGGCTCCTACACTGTGCAAGCGCTGTCGCAGACGACGGACAAGTGTGGTGACTGCGTTACTTTCTGGTTCGGTTCCCCATTCCCATAGTGCTTGTTCAATTTGAGTGTGGGACAAAACCTGATTGGGATGACGCATAAGATATTCCATTAACTGAAATTCTCTGCCAGAAAGTTGAACTTTTTCCTGATTTCGCTCAACAGTTAAACTATTTAAGTTTAGATGCAAATCCGCCATACTTAAGGTATCTCCCTTCCACTGGGGAGAACGTCTAGCTAATGCGCGTACCCTTGCTAATAATTCTAAAACATCTATTGGCTTAACTAAATAATCGTCTGCACCTGCGTCTAACCCTGCTACTTTATCGAGGGTGGTATCTTTGGCTGTAAGCATTAGTACTGGTGCTGTTTTACCCATCCGTCTATACTGTTTACAAAGGTCAACCCCACTTTTTTTGGGTAGCATCCAATCTAATACTAGTAGGTCATAATTTTTTTGGGACATCAACCACTCGGCTGTGTCTCCGTCTTCAACCCCGTCTACAATATGTCCAGCTTTCATTAACGCTGCACGTAATGGCTCTAATTGAGCAACATCGTCTTCCACAAGTAAAATTAGCATGATGCTAGGATGGCAAACACTGCGCTTTGCTTTTCTCAATCCATGATAATGCGAATGATATTTTATGCTACGAAAAACCAAATGGTTTAAGTTTTTGCGTTCATTGGGATTGGAGTTTTGGTTATTTTTACCCCTTTTAGGAATTGCTTTTTGGCTAGGGGGGGGGTTTGTGATGGATAGAGTTCTTAGTCGTCCTAACTCTAAACAAGAATATCTTAAAGGTGATGCTCAGTTAGCACAGCAGTCAAAAACAAGAGTAATATCAATCAAGGCTGAAATTAACGAGCAAGAGGGTGTTTCTATAGTTACTGTAAATACTGCTGATTCTGTATTAAAAGAACTTGTGTTTCAGTATCCTATAACACAACCAAGTGATATTGAAGCTGCTATTAGTAAAACCTTAGGTTTGCCGCGTGACGAAGTTAGTAGACGGGTAATTTATTCTACTAGGGAAGAAAGATAAAGAACCCCAACCCCCTCCCCGCTTGCAGGGTAGGGGGGTTGGGGGTGGGGTTTCTTTTATTTTAGTTTTTCATGTGCGGACAAAATAATTCTTTCTGTTTCTTCCCAATGAATACATTGGTCTGTTACAGAAACGCCATATTTTAATTCTTCTAGATTAGGAGGAATTTGTTGATTGCCTTCACGCAAATGGGATTCCAGCATCATTCCAACTATTGATGTATTTCCATCAACTATTTGTTGAATTACATTTTCAAAAACAGCGGACTGTAATTTGTAGTCTTTATTAGAATTTCCGTGGCTACAATCAATGACTATTCTTGGTGATAAATTTGCCTGTTTTAATTTTGTTTCGACCTGTTGAATATTCGCAGCATCATAGTTTGGCTTACCGCTACCACCTCGTAAAATAACATGTCCATAAGGGTTGCCTTTAGTTTGAAATACGCTTACTTGCCCATTATGATTTATTCCTAAGAAATGATGAGGATTTTGGGCTGCTTGAAGTGCATTTAATGCCACTTGAACGTTACCGTCAGTGCCATTTTTAAAACCGACTGGCATTGATAATCCACTTGCCATTTCTCGGTGAGTTTGCGATTCTGTAGTGCGTGCCCCAATTGCAGACCAGGAAATAAGTTCGCTAATATATTGGGGTACTATTGGGTCAAGACATTCTGTACCAGATGGTAATCCTAATTCAGCGATTTGTAATAATAAAGTGCGTGCGGTTATTAAACCTTTCTCTATATGGAAAGAATCATCCATATCCGGGTCATTAATTAAACCTTTCCATCCTACAGTTGTTCTCGGTTTTTCAAAATAAACTCTCATGATGAGTAGTAATTTATCTTGAACTTTATTTGCAAGATTTTTGAGCTTTTCTGAATATTCGATTGCTGCTTTTGTATCGTGGATTGAACATGGACCAACCACTATAAATTTTCTTCTATCTTCAAAATCTAATATACTTTTGATTTCTTGTCTAAATTTTAAACTGGTGTATTCTGCTGATTCTGTTAAAGGTAATTTACTTTTGAGTTCTTCAGGTGTTAATAATACCTGAGATTTTTCAATGTTGGTGTTGGTTAAATGGTTCTGCATGTTTTGCATCTCCTGATTGATTTTACTCTAGGGAAGAGGTTGGTTCGTAAGAAATATATCTATATATAGTGATGTGTGATAAATCTTATGCGAGACCGAACCCCCCATTCATCAAAAAAATTATGACAAACTACTAAATTATATTACTTGTTGTAAGGTATTTAATAGTTCTTTCAAGGTATAAGGTTTAGATAAAAAACTTTTTACACCTTCGTTGCTTGCTTCAGCGAGTTTACAACTAGAAATTAAACCACTGCTGGCAATAATTTTTACATCCGGGTTGATTTTTTGTAAAGCACGGATAGCAGTTAAACCATCCATTGATGGCATCATCATATCCATCAAGACTATGTTAATAGAGTGACGATACTGTGCATAAAGCGCAATAGCTTCTATTCCGTCACAAGCTGTAAGGGTTTTGTAATTATGGCTTTCTAGGGAAGCTTTAGTAATTTCTTGAATACTAGTCTCATCATCGACTATCAAAACCAATTCTCCATTCCCACTTAATGGTATAAATTCGTTTGGTAATGATTGTATTTCTGTTTCAACTGTTGCAGGCAAATATAGCTGAAATTGAGTGCCACTTCCTACTTCACTATAGACGTTCACAAAACCACCGTGACTTTTAACAATCCCAAGGGTAGTAGAAAGTCCTAAACCAGTGCCATTCCCAACTTGTTTAGTAGTAAAAAATGGTTCAAAAATTCTATCTATATTTTCAGCAGGAATACCGACACCACTATCCGCTACCGTAATTACAATAAAAGACCCAGGTGTCACACCCAAATGCATTTTGGAGTAATGTTCGTCGATAACGCGGTTTTCTGCCAAAATTGTTAAAGTTCCACCTTCCGGCATGGCATCGCGAGCATTGACACAAAGGTTCATTAGTACTTGATGTAATTGTGTACTATCCCCACAAACCATCCATAAGTTTGACGATATATCAATACATAGCTCGATAGACTTGGGAAAGGTTTGTCTGAGAATTTTTGCGACGTCTCGAATTAAGTGCCGTAACTGCAAGCTGACCCGTTTTCCTTCTACACCTCTCGCAAAAGATAGTACTTGTTTAACTAGTTCTGCACCTCGTTTAGCGCTGTCTTCTAAAATTTCAAATATATGTTGAGTTCGGTCATCTACATCAGGAAATTTTACTCTTAAAAGTTGTGCTGTTGCTAAAATTGGCGTGAGAATGTTATTAAGGTCGTGAGCAATTCCACTAGCTAAAGTACCGATACTCTCTAAACGTTGAGCGCGGAAAAATTGCCATTCTAAACGTTTTTTCTCTGTAATATCTGTATCCACTGTCAAAATTGATTTTGGCTGACCTAGTTCATCCCGTACTAAAGTCCACCGACTTTCGACTAAAATATCTTTACCTGTTTTAGTTACTTTATTTAATTCTCCCTGCCAATTACCTTTATTAATCACAGAATCGAAAGCAATTTCTAACTCTGCTGGTACTTCTTTGTACAAAAGTTTTATTTCGTTTTTACCATGAGCTTCCTCAGTTGAAAATCCGTAAATATTTTCTGCTGCTTTGTTCCAAAATAAAATATTGTTATTTAAATCCCGCACAAAAATTCCATCTATGGTTACATCAAGTAAAGCCGCTTGTTCCAGAATTCTTTCTTGTGCTAGTTTGTTTTCGCTAATATCTTCTATAATAAAAGAAACTCTTTCTGATTTGATACCACCTGCAGAGACGGGACAAGTTGTTACTGACAAAAACTTCTGACCGTTTATAGTAGGGTAAGGTAATTCAAACTTAACGGGGGATTGTGCATACAATGCTTTTTTGTAATGCTGAATCCAAATTTCTATTTGCTGTTGCTCCCAACCAATTTCGCTAGCACGTTTATTTTGTATCGCTTCTAAAGGTAAATGATAAAATTTTGCGGTAGCTGTATTACAAGAAACAAATAAAATATCATTATCAATTAACTCTACAATACCCATCATCATCGCAGCGCTGTCGTAAAAACTACGGAGAGTAGATTCACTGTCTCGCAATGCGTTTTCTGAGCGTTGTCGTTGGATAGCATATCGCATAGAGCGTACAAGTAGGTCACCAGTAACTTGACCTTTTACTAAATAATCTTGCGCTCCTTTTTGCATAGCTTGCAATGCTAAAGTTTCGTCATTAATGCCTGTTAGTACAATAATAGGAGTTTTGGGTGCGTGAATATGCGTATTAATAAAAGTATTTAAACCCTGGCTATCTGGCAATACCAAATCTAGCAAAATCACGTCAAAATTATCTTGCTTGATACAGTTAAGCGCTTGGAATAACTTGTCAACTGGCATTAATTCAAACTGTACAGATGTCACGTCCCACAAAAACTCCCGTAACAAACGGACATCTCCTGGGTTATCTTCTACCAACAATACTTTGATTTTGTCGTTCGTCATTTGTCAGTGGTCAGTTGTTAATGGTCGGTTGTTAGTGGTCAGTTGTCAGTTGAATTACAAATTAACACTAATTATTATCAGTTGCATCCGTTAAATCATCCGTTCTGGTTTGTGGTAGTTTGGCAATCGTAAACTAAAAGTTTTTTGCTGACTGTACAATTCTGACAAATTGCATATGCATATGTAGAGACCGAATTAATTCGGTCTCTACAGTTTTTTTGTTCAACTTGGAACTGTAAAGTAAAAAGTCGAACCTTCACCCGGTTCAGACTCCACCCAGATACATCCATTATGACGTTCCACAATTTTCTGACAAATAGCTAAACCGATACCATTACCGGAATATTTACTTTTAGAGTGCAACCGTTGAAAAATCACAAAAATACGCTCAATATACTTTTTTTCTATACCGACTCCGTTATCTTGTACCGAAAATATCCACTCTTCTCCCTTTTTATTTACTCCAATATGAATTTGAGGTGGTATATTGCGGCGAAATTTAATGGCATTGCTAATCAAATTTTGAAAAAGTTGTGCAAACTGAGTTTCGTCTACCATTAGTTCAGGTAATTCATCATAAGTTATTAAAGCTTCTGTTTCCTGTATGACAAATTTTAGATTTGCTAAAGTTTGCTGCAAAATAATATTACAGTCAACTAATTTAAAAGATTGACCGCGACTGCTAACACGAGAAAAACTTAAAAGATTGTTGATTAATGTTTGCATCCGTGTTGCACCATCTACTGCGTAACTAATAAATTCGTCTGCATTGTTGTCTAATTTATCTTTATAGCGTCGTTCAAAAAGTTGTAAATAACTTGCTACCATCCGTAAAGGTTCTTGTAAATCATGGGAGACTACGTAGGCAAACTGTTCTAATTCGGCATTAGAGCGAGCTAATTCTTTTTCTGCACGGCTTTGGAAACGAAGCGCAGCTAATAGTTCGCTTTCTTTTGTTGCGTACTTATGTTGTGTTTGTCTAGCTTCTAATTGCGCTATTACTTGACGAGCTAACATTTGCAACCCAGTAATTTGCGATTTCTTCAGTTCACGGGGAATATTATCCATCACGCAGAGAGTCGCAATCGGGTATCCTTCTTTTGTAATTAGGGGTACTCCGGCATAAAATCGTACGTTGGGGTAGTTAATAACCGTAGGGTCTTTTGTACAGCGTGTGTCTAACCAAGTATCAGCAATAATTACTACTTCTTTTTTTTGAATGCAGAAACGACAAAACCCTTTGTTATAAGGAATTTCAGAAATATTTAAGCCCACTTTTGCCTTCAACCATTGACGGTTATTATCAAGAAAATTGATAAAAGCTATTGGTGTCTCGCACATCAGAGCAGCTAATTCAGCAATGTTGTCGAAAGCAACTTCTGCTTCTGTGTCCAAAATTTTATACTGGTAAAGTGCTGCAAGTCTTGTGGCTTCATAGTTCTGATGGTTTGACACAGCGTTATTGATTTAAAGTTCAACCCTGGGCAATTCTCAGAATACTGACTTTTTCCCCATCTTTCGATAAATCAAGTAGTTTTTTTAGATTTTTCGCAAAATAGCATCGTAGAGACGCGATTAATGAGACGCGATTAATGAGACGCGATTAATCGCGTCTCTACGGCAATGGTGTTAAATTTTAGTCGCGACCCAACCACCAACCCAAAGACCTGTATAAAATCGGATAATATTACCAAAACCCGCTTGCTGCAATAATTCCCAAACTCTAGCTTCTGGAATAGGGTAAACACCTTTATGAAAACTTTCTATAAGTTCGACTCTTTTTTCTGCGGAAATACCTGTTTCTTCCCAAAAACAATGAAGTACCGAAATAATTTTTTCTAATTCATCCGAACCTTTTTCACCAAATACATCTACTAAAATAAAGCTCGCAGATGATTCCAAGCGCTGAGAAATACTTTGTAAAAAAGTTAATTTACTACCGTCATCAGGAATAAAATGCATTACTAAAATTGCAGTTGCAGCATCATAAACAGAATCTGTAGGTAAATCTTGGGTGTAACCTTGAAATAATTGTACCCGCTCAGATAAGCCAGAATGATTGATTTTCTCTTGAGCAATAGAAAGCATATTAACTGATGGGTCTACACCCAACATTTTCCATTGGGAGTTACCTTCAGCAAATTTAATTAACTCCATTCCCGTTCCTGCACCAACAATTAACAAATCTGCTTTTTCTGATAGCTGGGAACGCAAATAAGCTAGAGCCATTAAATGCATTATATCGTAGCCCGGTAAAGCTTTTGCAATCAGTGTATCGTATTGTTTACCACCTACGGGTGAGTTTTTATCAAAATCTATAGTTTGTTCTGACATGTAGTTTCCCTGTATTCATGGCTCATATCTGACTATTGCTTGTCGCACTAAACTTGAATCCAAGCAATCTGGATTTCCTGTTAATGCTTTGCAGGAATTTCTTAAGTCAGAAAGTCCAATAATAATTCTAACGTTCAAACCATCATCTAACTCATTTTGAGAAACTTCATACAAAAAACGTTTATTAGGGTGTAATGCGAGTGATGTAGCAAAAGCAGGAGTTGCACAAAAAATCGCTTTTTTACCTGCTGGTACATAGAAATCAATGTAAAAGTCGTGGTCGTCGCTTTTTTGTGTCCAATCGCTATATATTTGTTTGGAAGACCAAGATAAACATCTGAAATCTAAGCCTTTGTTACTAGAACCTTTCTCAAATACAACTTTAGAAATTCCAGAAGGATTATTATCTTGTTCTTTCCTTTGCTCTGCCAATTGTTTCAGTGCTTTATCAATATTTATATCTCTAGCTTTAAAAATATCAACATAAAAAAATATATAAAGGAATAATGAGGTTACACCTAAGAAAGTTGTAATTATAAAAATCCAACTTTTGCTCTTGTATGAGAAAATATTTTTTTTCATTACTTATAAACTTTTTTAGTTTCTTTGTTAACACTAGTGTCTACAACTATCACCAAGAATTTTCCGGATTTGCTTGCGTATAGGTAAATGTTATGTTTTTACGCATATACATTAGTATATATTATTTAAATTTTCCTGTGTATTCACTAATGGTTTAGAATTATATATATAAATTATTATTATTTTGTTTTATTTATAAAATAATTAATTATGCTGATTAATCCTACCCAAGATATACGTAAAATTGCTATTAATTTTTTAGAAAAAAGTGTTCAGGAACGTCGATTATTACTAAAAGAGTTTGGTATTGCACGCTATGATTTTTTAACACAAATACCTTTAACTGAAGCGAATGTAATTTGTGTGGTGCGTTTTCTTCAAACACCTAGTCAATTAAAGTTTCCCATTTTAATTGGTGTTGATTTATCTGGATTGATTTTAACTGACATTAATTTTATCCGTGGAAATTTAACAAATGCAAATTTGCGTGGTACTAGTTTGGTAAATGCTGACCTAATTTTTGCTAATTTTACTAATGCTGATTTAAGGGATGCTGATTTAAGGGGTGCTACTTTAAATGAAACTATTTGGACGGGTTCTTTGGTTGATGGATGTTTTTTTGGTGAAGGTGTTGGGTTAACACTTGCACAACGTAAAGATTTACAACATCGTGGGGCAATATTTAGCTCTTCGGATGATGATGTTTAAAAACCACGTAAACCTGCGGGAAAACCGCAGGGTAGGAACGAAGGGCACGAAGGGTTGGGAATGAAAGATTTTTTGCATTTACCTCGGAAGTTAATGTTGTTGGGTTCGGGTGAACTCGGTAAGGAGTTTGTGATTGCTGCACAACGACTCGGTAATTTTGTAATTGCTGTTGACCGCTATGCGAATGCTCCAGCGATGCAGGTTGCTGATTGTTCAGAAGTGATTTCTATGCTCAGTGCTGATGATTTGGAGACTGTTGTGAGTAAGCATCAGCCTGATTTTATTATTCCAGAAATAGAAGCAATTAGGACAGAAAAACTTTTAGAATTTGAACAGCGTGGAATTACGGTTATTCCTACTGCTGCTGCGACTAATTACACAATGAATCGCGACAGAATTAGGGAGCTAGCCCATCAAGAGTTGGGTGTTAGAACTGCTAAGTATGGTTATGCCACAAATTTAGAAGAATTAGTTGCTATTAGCGATGAAATTGGTTTTCCTAATGTGGTAAAACCTGTGATGTCTTCTTCAGGGAAAGGACAATCTGTAGTTAAAGATAAAAGTGAAGTTGAAACAGCTTGGAAATATGCTATTGCTGGTTCTAGAGGTGACAGTCAGAAAGTGATTGTTGAGGAGTATATTAATTTTGAAATCGAGATTACTCTGTTAACAATTAAACAGTGGAATGCTCCTACTATTTTTTGCTCTCCCATTGGTCATCGTCAAGAGCGAGGAGATTATCAAGAATCTTGGCAACCTGCAGGAATTTCTCCAGAAAAAACATCAGAAGCGCAAGAAATAGCTAAAAAAGTAACTGATGCATTAGGAGGTGCAGGGATTTTTGGTGTTGAGTTTTTTATCACTAAAGATGAAGTTATTTTTTCCGAACTTTCTCCCAGACCTCATGATACGGGAATGGTAACCTTAATTTCCCAAAATTTGAATGAATTTGAATTGCATTTACGAGCCATCTTAGGTTTGCCGATTCCTTATATTGAACAGTTGGGAGCTTCTGCGAGTGCGGTAATTTTAGCTTCTGAAAAATCAGATTCGGTTGCTTTCGTTGGTGTTGCGGATGCTTTATCAGAAAAAAATGTTGATATCCGCTTATTTGGTAAACCTAATTCCCATCCTTATCGTCGTATGGGTGTTGCTTTAGCAAAAGCAAATAATGTTGAAGAAGCACGGGATATGGCAACAACTGCAGCAAGTAAAATTAAATTGGTTGAGGGTTAACTGTTAACTGTTGAGGGTTAACTGTTAACTGTTGACCGCTAACTGTTGCTATAAACCAAATAAAATCGTAGCCCCCTCCCCGCGTGCGGGGAGGGGGTTGGGGGTGGGGTTCTTTTATCTTTTATTTTCAACCGCAACAGTATGTGGTTCGCTTTGGTATTTATAAACTAACTTAGAAATTTGTTGGATAAATTCTCTACCTTTAATATCATTATATTTACGAGTTACAAAAATAGAACCCAAGTAACGCTTACCATTAGGCATTGTAATTACTCCTGCATCACCGATTACAAAGCCAATATCGCCTGTTTTATGATAAATTTTTGCGCCTTTTCCTAATCCTGCTGGCAAAAGTGTCTTAGTCCTTGTCCGACGCAGAATATCTAGTGTCATTTCCTTGCTTTGTTGGGACATTAACTTATCGTTCACTAACAGAACTAAAGACCGTGCTAAATCTTTGGAAGTAGTAAGATTTGTTCCCTTCATATCAGAAAGAAGGCTATTTAGCACTGTATCTTTCATCCCCCAACTTTTGAAGCGCTCATTCAGTACTGCTATTCCACCCAAGCGGTCAATAATCATATTAGTAGCAGTGTTATCACTGAAAACTATCATCAAAGTCGCTGTGTCTAAAGCTGTATATTGCTTACCCAGAGGCTGATACTGCAAAAATCCAGCTTGGTCTGCTAGCAAGTCTTTTCGTGTCGCTAATTTTTCATCGAGTTTTATTTTTCCTGCGTCCACATCTTGGAAAAAAGCCATGAGGATTGGCAGTTTTATTGTACTAGCAGCAGAAAAAACTTTATCCCCACCAACGTCTAAATAATCTCCGTTATCCAAATCCAGGAAAAACATCCCTGTTTGCAAAGTATTATACTTTTGTATCAGTGGTTGTAATTGGGGGTCTAAAGCTGTTATGGCTTTTCCCATAGTGACAACCCCAGCAAACTTTGTATTATCTTCAATTGAGCCTGGAGAAGCAACAGGTTGAGATGAGCTTGGCTGTTGAACATTTTTTGAAGTTGCTGGGGAACAACCGCCAAGCATCAAGAGACTTAAACCACAGGATACAAATAAGCTTGTTTTCACTATATTTACTACTTGCTTTTGTAACATGGATAACATTTATGCAATCAAAATAATCTTGTAACTACTGAAAACACGTATTATCAAATCACAATACGGAGTTAATTTCGGCAGTATAGATTACTTACGTACTGTAATCAGCCTTATCCGGAACTCTCTCTGATGAAAGGGGGAGGGAGAGGGAGAGACTAAGAGAGTATGGATATGCTTTTTAGAGATGAACTATAAAGGGTTTACCACAGATTTGTCAAATCGACGCACTCAGTCCATAGATAAATACATATCTTAAAGCTGCATAAGTTCATTAGACCTACACCTATATGTATGAAGGGAAATACACGAAACTCTCCTGTTTAGTAAAAATTAATAAATAAAATGTTTCTTCTTTATATAATTTATGTACAAATATAAAGTTTATTAGACCGATTGCCATCTCTATAGTGCCTGGATTGACATTGGATTATTTTGTTCTGATTTTCAAAAATAAAAACTAAGTAACTTTTACTGAATTATTACCCAGGAGAATTTTATTATGATGCAACTTAAATCTGTGAATAATAATATAGGTATAAAACTTCTTTTTGATGTCAAACAAAAGGAATCACTTTTATACTCTTCGGAAATTCAAACTGCATTTGAAAAAAACAAAGATTCTCATCAAAACTACATTTTTGTTCAGGAGCGTAGAAGTTACGTAGCTGCTCGTGCTCGTTTAGAAAACGCTCTTTCAGAAAATCTTACTTTAGATATTGGTGCGCTCGAAGATATTTTACAACAAGCTTTGTACGATTTAGAAAACGCCTTACAAACTCTTGATGATTCCGCTGCAATTATTTTGAGAATTCAAAATGTTAGCTGCATTATTTTTCGGATAATTGCAATTTTAAAATATTAACAATAGGGTTTATCGGTTGGATAAAAAGCAAATTTTAAATGTAGAGACGTTACATGTAACGTCTTTTTTTTTTCATCAGCAGGGGGGTAGGAGTTATGTTTCTAATATCTGGTAGTAAAATAGTCATTGGTTGAAATACCCGAACAAATACCAAATCCGAACGAATACCTAAGTAGGGAGGAGTTATTTTGAAAGCAATTTTACTCAGCGTGGGTTTCATGCTGATTTGCGTTGTAATTTTGGTAGTAGCTCAAATAACTGGTGGCAAGCAAGATACAGCCATTGCCGCTCAGCTAAATCAACCAAACACTGCCGAAATTACACCAGTATCCACAAGTATTAATGGAAATGTCCTTATTGTGAACAATCCTGCACCTGAGACTAATACCGTCACTACTCCCTCTGGACTCAAATATGTAGAAATCACCCCCGGTGATGGTCCCACACCTACTCCTGGACAAACTGTTACAGTTCACTACACCGGAACCCTGGAAAACGGTAAAAAATTCGATAGCTCTCGCGATCGCAATGAACCCTTCAAGTTCAAAATCGGCCAAGGACAAGTAATTAAAGGCTGGGACGAAGGATTAGGCATGATGCAAGTAGGCGGTCGTCGCACATTAATCATCCCCCCAGAATTAGGATACGGTTCCCGTGGTATTGGTCCAATACCACCCAACTCAACCCTAATTTTTGATGTGGAATTGTTGGGTGTTAGTTAATCGTTGACTGTTGACTGTTGACTGTTGGCTGTTGGCTGTTGGTTGCTAGCTCGATACTGCTCGCTTAAGAAATGAATGCAGGACTGAAGCGTCGTCAACCGTCAACCGTCAACCGTCAACCGTCAACAATCCTAATAGTTCGGTCTTGCCAAATTCTTAAACTGAGTAAATTGAGGGTCAAATAATAGTTTGACAATACCTGTGGGTCCGTGACGATGTTTTGCAATTTGAACTTCTGCAATTCCTCTTTCTGGACTATCAGGATTATAGTATTCATCACGGTAAAGCATTAATACTAAATCCGCGTCCTGCTCGATAGACCCCGACTCTCTTAAATCTGATAACATTGGACGTTTGTTAGTACGAGATTCCACCCCGCGACTCAGCTGAGAAAGAGCAATAATCGGAACATTTAATTCCCGCGCTAAACCCTTCATACTGCGAGTAATCTTAGATAATTCTTGCACGCGGTTATCACTGGCACCTTCCATTAATTGCAAGTAATCGATTAAAATCAAACCCAATTCCATGTCTTTTTCCGCGAGCAAACGCCGAGCCTGACTACGCATTTGATTAATTGTAATATTCGGAGTATCGTCAATATAAATTGGCATTTCCGAAAGACTACCAATTGCACGGCTCAGATTTTCCCACTGGTTTTGACTAATGCGTCCACTTTTTAGATAACTACTCTCAATTTTTGCTTCACTAGATAAAAGGCGTAACGATAATTGCTCTTTTGACATTTCTAAGCTAAAAATTGCGACCGATAACTTCATGCTGGCTGCAATATAGTGAGCAATATTCATCGAGAAGCTAGTATTATGAACGCAAATGTCATTAGCAACAAAATTGTGAGTATCGGGTATAGTCAAATCGTAAACTTGCTTATACCCTACTAATTCAATCGAAACTATTTCATCCCAATAAACATCACTATTTGCTAATTGTTGAAGTGGTAAATTTGATAGACCAGATGCTAACATCCATAGCCTTTCTCTAGATAAAGCACGCTTGCCGACATGCATATTGGTACAATTCTTGATACCCGCAAGTAAAGCCACGCTCTTCCAAGAAGAGTTTTCTTTTGCTTCTGCAATTTTATCCCAAATCTCTACAGGAATTAAGTCTCGATTGGTATGGTACTGTTTTTGGTTTACGGCTGACTCTACCTGATTTAATGCCTCTTCTTTACTAAATATTCCTATTTCTGAAATGAAATTTTTAATGGAGTAAGCATCGGTAATATCTAGTTGCCAAGCTTGTCTTTGGGTATTTTGATATTTAACACTCCGTTTTTTCAAAGAAGCAATAATACCAAACCTCAAGAGAAGATGTTGTACTTGTCTAGCCAGTTTCTCGCTGACAGAACAATAGCCTAGTTGCGACTGTCCACTTTTTAAAAGTGTTGCCCATCCATCGGTTGCGAACAAACGATTTAAAAATAAAGCTATTTGCTTGCGTTGTAATTTAAAAACAACTGGTGGGACAGTTTTAGTATGGGCACTTTTTCCCCATAGTTCTAATTCTTGGAGCCAAACTTTTAATGGGTTATGACTACTTTTACGAATTGAATTGAATCCAAGTGGGGCTAATTCTTCGGGTGTAACATTTAGATATTCACACAGTCGCTCAAACGTTTCTGTATTGGGTACACAATTCCCTTGTTGCCACGCACAAAGTAAAGCAGGACTTACATTTAATGCTTGACTAAGTTGTCGTGCAGATGAATATTTTGAATTGAGAATAGCTATTTTCAAACGTTGAGCAAAAAGCTGTCTTTGCACGCTTAGAAAGGCAAAATCTTTTGTAGGATAAAAAGTTGGTGTGCGGGTTCCTTGAGAAGTTTCACATCTTACTTTTAAAGACACGAATTGAGTAACAGCTTGAGAAAAGTCTTCCTGTACTAAAGGATTGCTATTTGTAAATTGTGGACTGCTACCAGTCAAACAACCATCACCGATAAAATATGCTAACAGTTTGACCTCATAATCACTTATTTTTTCCGTACCAAAAACTTCAATTTTCCGGGGAATAGCAATTTTATCACCCACTTTAATTTCTGCAAGTGGACGCCAACCATTAAGAGTTAAGTAAGGATGAGTAATAGTTGTTTCAACATATCTACCCAAACGAGTAGTCATGCGAAATACTGGCTTGATTCCGTCGTCTACGTAAGCAGATGGTTGAGTAATAGAAAATTTCCAATCAGTTCCTAAGGTTAACAAATCGGCTTGACGATTACGATATATTTTTTCAATTGTAGAAACAGAACCATCTGCCAATACAATCTCCGTATCAAAAGATACGCATTTCCCCATGGCCGGCCGACCAGCAATAATAACTAAATCCGAACGTCCTAAACCACCATTAATCAAAACATCTAAATCATAAAAACCAGAAGGAATCCCCGGTAAAGAAATACCTTGGTTACGGTCTTCAATTTCCTGGAAATTATTAATCAGAGTATCAGCAATATGAACCAAACCCGTTTGTGGACGCTCCTGAGTTACCCCAAAAACTTTTTGTTGTGCTTGGTCTAAAACCTCTGGTAACTCAGTTTCCGTCTGAAACCCCAGTTGAACAATTTCGTTCCCAGCTTTAATCAACTGACGACGCAAGTACTTTTCCATCACCAGCGTCGCTAACATATCAATGTTAATTGCCGAAACCGTACGGTCAACAAGAGTAACTAACTTATTTCTACCACCAACCCGTCCAAGCATATCTCGGTCATTCAACCAACTTGTCAGAGTAATCAAATCCGTTGGTTTACTTTGATTGTGGAGTATTAAAGCTGCTTGATAAATTTCTTTATGAGCGCTGACGTAAAAAGCATCCGTAACTAAAATATTGCTCACCCTGCCTATGGCTTCTGGGTCGAGCATAATCCCCCCCAAAATTTCCTCTTCCGCTTCAATATTTTGGGGAGGTACTAAA
Organism: Scytonematopsis contorta HA4267-MV1; assembly: GCA_019359035.1. Classification (GTDB taxonomy): domain Bacteria; phylum Cyanobacteriota; class Cyanobacteriia; order Cyanobacteriales; family Nostocaceae; genus Scytonematopsis; species Scytonematopsis contorta. The sequence goes on from JAHHIC010000088.1 coordinate 42,043, forward strand.
CCGTTATTGCCTTGAAAACTTAATCCTTCAGACATAAAAGAATTTCAACAGTCGGGGGTTGGAGTAATTCGCAATACGTAATTCGTAATCCGTAATTAATGTATCCCTTGCAAATAAAGGGGTAGGGGGTTAGTCTCTGTGTACTTTACATCAAGTACTTTTCAGAAATACCCCCAAAATTACGAACCGCAAATTAGTAATTACGAACTATCTTAAACCATCCCATCACCAAAGCCCATCACTAAAGACTAGCTAGCGACAACTTGCACGTTGACTTTTGCTGTAACTTCAGAATGCAGCTTCACTTCAGCCTCGTAAGAACCCAATTTACCAATATCAGGAATAGTAATGCCGCGTTTATCAACTTCCATTCCAGTTGCAGCTTGGATAGCATCTGCTACATCTTGGCTAGTAACGGTACCGAAAATAGTGTCTTTTTCACCCGCTTGCTTAGCAATAGAGTAGCTGCTTACTTTTTCTAAAGAAGCCTTTTGCTCCAAAGCTTGTTGCTTCAATTCAGCTTGCTTTTGGCGTTCAAGTTCGCGACGGCGTTCAACCTGCTTCAGGATGCCAGGAGTAGCAAAAGTTGCAATATCTCTAGGTAATAGATAATTACGTGCATAGCCAGGAGCAACTTCTACTAAGTCACCTAATTTACCCAGCTTACTGACATCCTGCTTTAAAACTAACTGTATACGTTTCGCCATCTTTTTTCCTGTACAAATTCAATCTTCCTCTCTGATAGAGGATAACCCAGACAAGCCGGAAAATAAACTCTCCGACAAAACCTAAATCCTAACTAAAAAAGAGGCCTAATTGCAAGCAATTGGGGAGTGGGGAGTGGGGAGTAGGGAGTGGGGAGTAGGGAGTGGGGAGTGGGGAGTGTGGGGAGTAGGAGATGAGGGAGATAAAGAAGATTAAATATTTCACCATTCCCAATTCCCCACTCCCCTAAAACGAATCTTTCATCCCCCGCAATCGCGCAAAGGTTTGTACCGGGTCATTACTTTTAACTGCTGATTGTAAAGCTTGCTCTTGCCAGCGCATAAAGGGATTGGTGCGCTTTTCTATCCCTAGCATCGAAGGGACTGTGGCTTCCTGACGATTACGGGAGGCTTTCACTTCATCGTAACGCTTCTGTAAATCAGTATTGTCCCCGTCCACAGTTATAGCAAATTGTAAATTCTTTAAGGTGTATTCGTGAGCGCACCAGATACGGGTATTATCAGGCAAAGCGCTGATTTTACTTAAAGAATTTACCATTTGGCTTGGTGTTCCTTCAAATAAGCGACCGCAACCACCAGCAAATAATGTATCCCCGCAAAATAATTCTCCTGTTTCCTCTAGGTTTTCTGGAGCAAAATAATAGGCTATGTGAGCACGGGTATGTCCGGGAATAAACAAAACTTCGGCTGTTCTGTCTGCAAAACTAACCTTGTCACCCTCTTGCAAAAACATTTGCTGTCCCGGAATCCTTCCATTGTCTTCCGCACCACCATAAACCTTGAGATTAGGGAATTGCTTCATTAGCTGTTTATTACCACCCACATGGTCATGATGATGGTGAGTATTAAAAATTGTTACTAACTCCGCTTGTAATTCATTAAGTTTTTTTAACACTGGTTTAGCTTCTGCTGGGTCAACCACTGCTGCAATATTTAATCTGGGGTCGTGCAACAAAAAAATATAATTGTCTGAGAGAGCTTCCAGACGTATTACCTGCATACTTTGTATCCTTTCTTTCACAACTTAAATGTTTAAATAATTCAGTATTCGATTACCCGATGGTGATGATAAAGTTTACATTTCTTTTTGATTTTAACTGCAATACTTTATGAAACATATGTTTCTACATCAGTTGATTTACGTATATAGAAAATTATTCCGTAGGACTGTATAAAATTATCCGTATAAATCCTCTAGGTATAGAATCAATGTAAAGGTTAAATTTGTTTGAAGTACAAAAGATTCAAAGATATCAGTACTTTGCGCTATCGATAGCAGCTATTAACTGTAAATTTTTCAATTTGGAACGCTACTCTTGTTTCTGTTTTTGTTGAAGATTGTTTCCCAATCTTTACTTAGAATTATTCTTTGAGTCAAATAAATTCTTTTTGCTTTTCCCTCATTTTTCAAAAAACTTGAGGCCCACTTTAAGCTGTTTTTTACTTCTACCAAGAGAAAAAATGATTACTCAAATTCAAGTCAATAAAATAGCTGATGTAGAATCGGATATTTTGGCAATAAAAATTACAGATGGAATTGTAAAATCTGGAAAATTAAGTCGTCAAGACCACCATAAATTAATAACTACCATACTGGCGGATGGTAAAATTAGTGACATTGAACGCCGTCAAATTAATCGAATATTTGATTGTATTCAAATGGGGCAAATGAAATTAGTAGATTGGTAGCTGGGGGTGTATAGTTTATAACATTCGTCATTACACTCTAGCTCTTTCGCTAGCTCTAACTCAATAATGAAAATATTATTAAAGACGCAAAGCTTATTTCGCGTCTTTAAAATGATGAAACATTTAAACTCTCGTTGGTCGTAACACTAGACAAAAATGTGTTCATACCCTTTTAGGTGGGTAATGGGTATCAATTTAAACTTGAAAGAAAATTGTTAAAGTTAGCAAAGGAGCTTCAAAGGAAAGCTCTTAAGTCTTTTTTTTAACTAGCCAACTTAAACTAACCAGCCTTTGAGACGTTTTGCAATATGAGGACGGCGTAATTTCCGCATAGCTTTGCTTTGAATTTGTCGCACTCGCTCACGAGAGAGGTTAAACATATTGCCGACTTCTTCTAAAGTACAAGGTTCGCTAGTTGTTAAACCATACCTTAAAGAAATAACATCCTTTTCCCTTGGGGTGAGTACATCACTCAAAACTTCCCATATCTCCTGACGCATCATGCTTTCGTTCATTTTTGCTTCTGGAGATTGGTTGTCTTCATCTTCCAGCAAGTCCATCAATTCGGTGTCTTCTTCTTTACCTACCCTGTGGTTAAGAGACAGTGCTTGACGACGCAGCTGCTGCAACTGACGAAGTTGTTGTGGTGGAACTTCCAGTGCGTTCGCCATTTCTAATTCTGTGGGATTGCGTCCTAACTGTTGTTTCAGTTCCCGTTGTGCTTTTTTAAGCTTGTTAAGTTTCTCTACAATGTGAATCGGTAAACGAATTGTCCTAGCGTCGTTAGCTATTGCTCTGGTGATAGCTTGACGAATCCACCAATAAGCGTAGGTAGAAAATTTGTATCCTTTATCCGGGTCAAATTTTTCTGTCGCACGATTTAAACCCATAGCTCCTTCTTGAATCAAATCCAAAAAAGGAACCCCACGATTGAGATAGCGTTTAGCGATAGAAACCACAAGACGCAAGTTAGAGCGAATCATCTTACGTTTCGCTACTCGACCTTGATACAACCGACTTTCCAGCTGTTTTTCGTTCATTCCTAAGGTTTCAGCAACTTTACCTTTAGTGGGTGGAAATTGCTCCAAATCATTTTGTAAGGAAGCCTGTACCTCCCTTACCTCTTCCAAAAACCGAACTCGTTTCGCTAATTCAACCTCTTCATCAGCCTTTAAAAGTGGATAACGTGCCATTTCCTTAAAAAAAGCACCCACAGCGTCATCATGCTCGGTCTTGTTATATCCCGAAGGTCTAGCAGCCGCCATTTCATCGCCATCACCACGCTCCCCCGATTCCAGAGGTTCCACAATTGGGGCTTCATCTTCTGGCACTATATCTATATCTATTAATGTTTCGAGAATTTGCTCTTCCTGTTGTGTAACATTTTCTAGAATATCCATTGGTCCCCATTCTGCAATATTCATAGTTTCCTTTAGGGATTGTTGTTTTACTTGGTACATAAAATTAATGACAGCTACTTTCACACTCGAATGGTAGTTTTCCTCTGGTAGTTTCCCGATTTAGGCAAACACACCTTTTTTAAATAGCAAAAATACAAGCGACCATTAATTTTTCTACATTCATTTCTACATTCAATATCCAACTGCTTTCTTTTTCTCAATTAAGCTATATTGTGGTAGCTATAATATGCTCGTATAGAAAGCGGAATATGCTTGTTTGATTACTTACACCTAATTTGTTTTACTAGTATTTACATCGCAGAATTTTGCTTCCCCTCCCAGTACTCTGACATATACATATATTCTCCCTTTTTTTTTTCTAAACGACAAAGTTATGTTAAACCCCTTTATAATTTTTCAGGCTTAAAAAATTTAAAAGTTTTAGGAAATACTTCCTAAGTATTAAATCTTTATTTACTTTGTCTCTATTAATGTTTTTTTATGCTTTACGAAGCTTTGCAAATCTTAAAATTTCGCCGCTGGAATTCAACAACGTTGGTTAACATTTTGGTTAAACGTGCTATTTAACATGCCATTGAACATGCCAAAACAATGTACCAAAAGCTATAAACCTTGCAAGTTTAAAGTAAAATTATATATATTCTGTATAAAAGCATCTCATAAACCTGAAAAACTGAATATCTATCAATAGGCGGAAAAGTGAACTACAGCTATTTATTTGAGCAAGAAAAATTTCAGATAAACTCAAAAAGACTATCAGGAGTATGGGTTTTGAACAAATCGAGTCTTGCCACTTCATTTTAAATTATTTGGACGCAGAAAATTACATTAAGCCCGAAATTATCAAATAGCATGGGTCGATGAAAGTATTGTCAAATACAGTTTATGTAAGGAATTGAGACAATTTAGGCTATCTTATGGATTGTTCAGTAATATAAGTGCCTACAAAGAAATATAATAGTCAGTCTAAACGCAGGAAATGTACGATATATGAATGGCGTAAGTATCTCTCCTTTGATGGTAGCTGAGCCGATAAGCGGATATAATATAGGCACAATGACAGAGGAGCGGTGGGTAGAAGTACTGGTTGATAATCCAGGAGTCGCGACAGATGACTCAGCACAACCCCCAGTACCTGGAATTAGGGCAGAAGAAGAAAAACTCTATACATATCGAGTCCCAGATGGTTTAGAGGTAAAAGCAGGAGATATATTAAGCGTTCCATTTGCTTCTCAAATTTTGGGAGGGGTTGCAATTCGTTTGTTAAGGCAACCACCAACGAACGTAGCAGTCAACAGAATTAGAGACATAGAAGACGTAGTAGCAAAAGAATTTTTTCGGGATAGTTACTGGAAGTTAATGGAGCGGGTATCGGAATATTACTTTACACCATTAATTAAAGTTATACGCACCGCTTTACCACCCGGTTTACTTGGTAGGTCGCAATCCCGTATTCGTCTCAAACCAGAAAATATACCCAATGGGGCAGAAGTATTCCTAGATTCTGCAGCACGTGAAATATTACAAATCCTCAAAACTCAACAAAACGGAGACTACAGCATCAAATTCCTTAGACCCAAAGTCAGAGGATTTAACCGAGGGAAAAAGCAATTACTCCAACGTGGGTGGATAGAAAGTTATCTAGAACTACCCAGACACTCTCGACCAAAGACAAAACCCGCAGTAACCCTACTCGAAGATGGTTCGTATCTTGAGCTTACCAAACGTCAACAAGAAATTTTAAAAGTACTGCGAGACAATAGAGGTGATTTATGGCTTTCAGAATTGATGGAAATCTGTAAAACGACACTTCCAACCTTAAAAACACTTCAACAGAAAGGTTGTATTGCTATTCAAGACCGAGAAATATTAAGAAAAGAACAATCCCCTGATATCGCTGCCGATAGAGCCAAAACCTTAACCCCCGACCAAACTCAAGCATTGGAAACAATAGTTTCCCTAAATGGATTTGCAACCGTACTCTTACACGGGGTAACAGGTTCAGGAAAAACAGAAGTTTATTTACAAGCAATCGACCCGATAATCCAACAAGGAAAATCTGCTCTCGTGCTTGTTCCAGAAATTGGACTCACACCACAGCTAACCGATAGATTTCGCGCTAGATTTGGCAGTAAAGTAGACGTATATCATAGTGCCCTTTCGCAAGGGGAGCGTTACGATACATGGCGACAAATGCTTGTAAAAGAACCCCAAATAATTATTGGGACACGTAGCGCAGTATTTGCACCTTTACCCAACTTAGGGTTAATAATATTAGACGAAGAACACGACAGCAGCTTTAAACAAGACTCACCCATACCCACATATCATGCACGTAAAGTAGCAACATGGCGTGCAGAACTAGAAAATTGTCCTCTAGTACTAGGTTCAGCAACCCCCTCCCTAGAAAGTTGGATAGATAGCAATTCGCAATTACCCCACTCCGTAGAGACGCGATTAATCGCGTCTCTACCCAACCGTGTCAATTCCCGTCCGCTTCCACCTGTAGAAGTAGTAGATATGCGACAAGAGTTGCAGCAGGGAAATCGTTCAATATTTAGCAGAAAATTGCAAGCTGCGTTGCAAGAATTAGAAGAACGTCAACAGCAAGGAATATTATTTATTCACCGTCGGGGACACAGTACTTTTGTATCATGTCGTAGTTGCGGGTTTGTGATGGAGTGTCCTAATTGTGATGTCTCGCTAACGTATCATTACCACGAAGGGGAAGAAGCACAGTTACTACAATGCCATTACTGTAACTATACCCAAATTCAACCAAAAAGCTGTCCCGAATGCGGTTCACCCTACCTGAAATTTTTTGGTAGCGGTACTCAGCGTGTAGAACAAGAATTAGCGAAGCAATTCCCCAATTTAACATCTATCCGTTTTGATAGTGACACAACCCGTCACAAAGGAGCGCACCGGGATTTGCTAACTAAATTTGTTAACGGAGAAGCAAATTTATTAATCGGTACGCAAATGCTTACCAAAGGCTTAGATATACCCCAAGTTACCCTAGTGGGAGTTATTGCAGCCGATGGTTTGTTACATCTATCAGATTATCGTGCTAGCGAACGGGCTTTTCAAACCTTAACCCAAGTTGCAGGACGCTGCGGTAGAGGGGATGACCCAGGTAAAGTTATCATTCAAACTTACACCCCAGAGCACCCTGTAATCGAAGCTGTAGAAAAACATGACTACGAGTCTTTTATCCAAGTAGAGCTAGAACAGCGAGAAGCTTTAAATTATCCTCCTTACGGCAGATTGATTTTATTAAGATTAAGTAGTGTGGATGCAATTGAAGTGCAAAATGCGGCCCAAATAATAGCAGTTAGTTTGTCCTCAGGGGAAGGATACGAAATTCTCGGACCAGCACCAGCAACAATTTTAAGAGTAGCCAACCGTTTTCGCTGGCAAATACTCCTGAAATTTGAACCCAATGTTTTACCCAAAATGCCAGATTGGGAGCAAGTGCGTCAAATATGTCCTAGTTCTGTGAGCATGACCATTGATGTTGACCCTCTGAATATGATGTGAGGGAGTGGGGAGTGGGGACTTGGGAATGGGGAGTGTGGAGTGGGGAATTGCGAATTGCAAATTGCGAACTGCGAATTGGATAGATGGGTTTTTTGATTAAAGATACTGAAGATGCCATATAATTTTTTTGGCTATTTTTTTGCCAAAATATTATACCTGTGTGTAAGTTAACACTTATAGGATAAGTATAAATTAACCTAAAATTAAAATATGACTATAAAAAGATAATTAAAGAGCAACAGTGTAATTTGATTGTTTAATAAAAATTTTCTGTCATATAACAGTAAACCAAAAATAAATAACTGAGTGCGATATATATGGAAGGTTTTTTAGAGATTGCATTAACGCTGTTTATTGTAATAGCAATCACACCTTTTTTTGGGAAATACATAGCACAGGTCTTTATGGGGCAAAAGACACTGTTGGATGCAGTGTTTAATCCAATAGAACGTATAATATATGCCTTAGGAGGTATTGCCAGAAAAGAGGATATGTCTGGCTTACAATACATCAGAGCTGTTATTTTTAGTAATGCCTTCATGGCAATTTTGGTGTTTCTGATTCTAATGATTCAGAGGATTTTACCTATGAATCCCACCAAATTAGGTGCTATGAGTTGGGATTTAGCTTTACATACAACGATTTCGTTTCTCACTAATACTGACCAACAGCATTATTCTGGTGAGACAGCCATAAGTTATTTTAGTCAGACAACAGCTTTAGGTTTTTTAATGTTTACCTCTGCTGCTACGGGATTAGCGGTGGGTATCGCTTTTATTCGCGGTTTAACAGGTAGACCTTTGGGAAATTTTTATGTTGACTTAGTTCGCGGTATTACACGTATTTTGTTACCTATCTCCGTTATCGGAGCGATTCTGCTACTTGCGTTTGGTGTCCCCCAGACTTTAGGTGGTCCTTTAACGGTAAGAACTTTAGAAGGAGGTACGCAATATATTGCAAGGGGTCCTGTTGCTTCTTTTGAAATGATTAAGCAATTAGGAGAAAACGGTGGTGGTTTTTTTGGTGCTAATTCTGCACACCCCTTTGAAAACCCCAATGGAGCTTCTAATTTACTTGAAACCGTTGTGATGTTAGCGATTCCAGCATCGTTGATTTATACCTACGGTTTATATGCCAACAATATCAAACAAGCTTGGCTGCTGTTTTGGATGGTATTTGGAATGTTTGTTGTGTCAGTCTCGATTGCTGCTACAGGAGAACAGCAAGGAAATACTCTTGTCAATTCCACTTTAGGAATAGAAATGCCAAATTTAGAGGGAAAAGAAGTTAGGTTCGGTTGGGCTGCAACTGCATTATGGGCTGTTGCAACCACTGCGACAATGTGTGGTGCTGTTAACGGTATGCACGATTCTTTAACTCCATCAGGAGGATTTTCTACTCTATTAAATATGTTCTTACAAATTATTTGGGGTGGTCAAGGAACTGGAACGGCTTATTTATTTATTTACCTAATTCTCACGGTATTTTTGACGGGGTTAATGGTAGGACGGACTCCAGAATTTTTGGGACGCAAAATTGAAAAAAACGAAATTGTCCTTGCAAGTGTAGTGTTGCTAGTTCACCCAATTGCAGTTTTAATCCCTAGTGCGATTACCTTGGCATTTCCCAACGCACTCGCAGCTACTTCAAATCCAGGATTTCATGGGATTTCCCAAGTGGTATATGAGTATACTTCAGCCGCAGCCAATAACGGTTCGGGATTTGAGGGTTTAGGAGACAATACCCTTTGGTGGAACTTAAGCACGTCTCTCAGTATTTTGATAGGGCGTTACGTACCAATTATTGCCTTGTTACTCCTGGCTGATAGTATGGCACACAAACAACCAGTACCCGAAACTCCAGGGACTCTCAGAACAGATACCACTTTATTTACAGTTGTAACAGCAGGAGTAATTGTGGTTTTAGGAGTACTAACATTTTTCCCAGTTTTAGCCTTAGGACCGATAGCCGAAGGTTTTAGTTTAATTGTTGGGAAGAAGTAGGGAGTGGGGAGTGGGGAGTAGGGAGTGAGGAGTAGGGAGTGGGGAGTGGGAAGATTACCAATTACCAATTACCAATTACCAATTACCAATTACCAATTACCAATTACCAATTACCAGTCAACAAATATGGATTCTTCTCGCACACAAAAATCTTCGCGTCCTGGTTCAAGTGAACGTCGTCAAGCACGCAAACAGTCTAAGGTAAATAATAAGGGGCTTTATTCTAGAGCTATTAAAGAGGCTTTTTTTAAGCTAAATCCTCAATATGCACTCAAAAATCCGGTGATGTTTTTGGTCTGGATTGGAACTATCATTACTTTGTTTGTAACGATAGAACCTAGTTTGTTTGGTCCTGTTACTGGTAAAAATCCTCGTCTTTTTAATGGTTTGATTGCGTTGATTTTGTTTTTGACCGTCTTGTTTGCTAATTTTGCGGAGGCTGTTGCGGAAGGAAGGGGGAAAGCTCAAGCGGATGCGTTACGTTCTACTAAGTCCGATACTATGGCTAAAAAACTTGCTCCTGATGGTTCGATGAGCGAAGTTTCTTCGACTAGTTTACGACAGGGTGATACTGTATACGTTGTTGCCGGTGATGTTATCCCTGCTGATGGGGAAGTAATGATGGGTGTTGCCAGTGTGGATGAATCGGCTATTACTGGAGAATCGGCTCCTGTACTCAAGGAATCTGGTTCTGATGTGGCAAGTTCGGTAACGGGTGGTACTCGCATTATTTCTGATGAATTAATTATCCGTATTTCTGCTGACCCTGGTAAAGGTTTTATTGACCGGATGATTGCCTTGGTTGAGGGTGCAGAACGTTCTAAGACTCCGAATGAAATTGCTCTAACTGTGTTATTGGCTGTTTTAACTTTGGTGTTTTTGTTCGTTGTGACGACAATACCGACTATTGCCAGTTTTGTACATATCTCTGTCAGTGTTCCTGTTTTGATTGCTTTGTTGGTGGCACTTATTCCTACTACTATTGGTGGATTACTTAGTGCTATCGGTATTGCTGGTATGGATAGGGTCGCACAGTTTAATGTGATTGCGACTTCTGGACGAGCAGTAGAAGCTTGTGGTGATGTTAGTACGTTATTGCTTGATAAAACTGGTACTATCACTTTGGGTAACCGTTTGGCTGAAGAGTTTATTCCTGTTAACAACCACACAATGCAGGAAATGGCTTATGTTTCTTTAGCTGGTAGTATTTTTGATGATACGCCAGAGGGTAAATCTATTGTTCGACTTGCTGAAAATTTAGGAGCGAGCATTAATTTTGAACGGGAATATTCTGAGGGTGTGGATTTTTCTGCTAAAACCCGGATGAGTGGTACTAATTTACCTAATGGAAGTCAGGTACGTAAGGGAGCGGTGGGTGCTATTCAAGGATTTGTTCGCTCACGCAATGGTTTCGAGACTCCAGACCTGGACAAAGCATATGAGCGAGTTTCACAATTGGGGGGTACACCTTTAGCTGTATGTGTTGATAACGATGTTTATGGTGTTATTTACCTAAAAGATATTGTTAAACCAGGTATCCGGGAACGCTTTGAACAGCTGCGACGGATGGGGGTAAAAACAGTGATGTTAACCGGTGATAACAGAATTACTGCTGGTGTTATCGCTAAAGAAGCTGGAGTTGATGACTATATTGCGGAAGCAACCCCAGAAGATAAAATTACTGCGATTCAGAGCGAACAGTCACAAGGTAAACTGGTGGCTATGACTGGGGATGGTACAAATGATGCACCCGCTTTAGCACAAGCAAATGTGGGAGTAGCTATGAATACAGGTACTCAAGCTGCAAAAGAAGCGGCAAACATGGTGGATTTGGATTCTGACCCAACAAAGTTAATTGATATTGTTGCAATTGGTAAACAATTGTTGATTACTCGTGGAGCTTTAACAACATTTTCTATTTCCAATGACATCGCTAAATATTTTGCGATTATTCCTGTTTTGTTCACTGGTGCTAAGTTAGATAGTCTCAATATTATGAGGTTGACCAGTACAAATTCAGCAGTGTTATCGGCTTTGATTTATAATGCTTTAATTATTCCCGCGTTGATTCCTATAGCACTGACTGGGGTTAAATTCAGACCTTTGACAGCTAACCAGCTTCTACAACGAAATATTTTAATTTATGGTTTGGGTGGTGTAATTGCACCGTTTATTGCGATTAAGTTGATTGATTTATTGATTACAGCAATAGGCTTATCATGATGAAAATAATGAAACTGAATATATTTGCTGCAGGTATAGTCGAAGCTGTTTCTTATATTTGGCAGCAATGGTGTAAACAAAAATCACCACTATTTATATTTTTTGCTCTTTGTCTAAATGCAATTATTGCACCCGCAGTCTACGCAGCGACCGGAGGGAAATTTGAACCTCGTCACACTTATGCCCTTAGCGCACTTGGTTTAGTGATATTGGGGTTAGCTATCTATTTATTTGATGTCGTTTTCCGACCTGAGCGGTATTAAGGGAGTGGGGAGTGGGGAGTGGGGAATAGGCAATTGCGAATTGCGAATTGCGAATTGCTAAGGGGGGTTAGGTCTTTTTATTATTCTGGAAGTTTATATGATGAATCTAGTCAGAAATATTACTAAAGCAATTCGTGTTTCTCTAGTTCTTTGGGTGCTGGTAGCAGTTATTTATCCGCTTATAATTTTAGGTGTGGGTGTAGCAATATTTCCCTTTCAAGCTAACGGAAGTATTGTGCAAAATATCCAGGGACAAGCTATTGGTTCGACTCTAATTGGTCAACAGTTCCGTTCTGAACGTTATTTTCACGGTCGTCCTAGTATAGTTAGATACAGTCAAGGTAAAAAAGCTGCTCCCACAGGTATATCTGGAGCGAGTAATTTGGCTCCTAGTAACCCAGATTTGCTCAAACGTATTATTGAGGAAGCAAACGAACTTAAGGATAATAATGTCAAACCTGTTCCAGATTTAATTTACACCTCAGCTTCTGGTTTAGACCCTCATATTTCCCTTGAAGCTGTTCAAGAACAAATAGACAGGGTTGCTCGTGCTCGTAATATTCCCGCAAATGAAATATCCCCTTTGATTGCTAAGTTTATTGACGGCAAATTTTTGGGAATCTTTGGCGAACGGGGAGTAAATATTTTAAGGTTGAATTATGCTCTCGACCTTCAAGAATTTAATCGGAATAAGAGTTAATAGTTAACGGTTGACTGTTGACTGTTGACTGTTGACGGTTGACTGTTGACGGTCAATTTTATGAATTAACTGTGTAAACATAAGAATATAAAAAAATAAAGGTTATTTTCCCATGCAAGGTGCGCGTCGCGGTAAGCACAAAATCTTTATCGGTATGGCTCCTGGGGTCGGTAAAACCTATCGTATGCTCGAAGAAGGTCACGCACTTAAACAACAGGGTATTGATGTTATTGTCGGACTTTTGGAAACCCATGGACGAAAGGATACTGCTCTCAAGTCCGAAGGTTTGGAAATTATTCCGCGCAAACAGTCGCCTCGTGCTGGTTTGAGTATTACGGAAATGGATACCGATGCAATTTTACGGCGGTCTCCTCAATTGGCGTTAATTGATGAATTAGCTCATACTAATGTCCCCGGTTCTCCGCGTAATAAACGCTACGAAGATGTGGAACTTATATTGAATGCTGGTATTGATGTTTACTCTACTATGAATATCCAGCACTTGGAAAGTTTGAATGACACGGTAGCTAGAATTACTGGTGTTGTAGTGCGCGAAAGAGTTCCTGACCGCATTTTGGAAGAAGCTGATGAAATAATAATGGTGGATGTTACAGCGGAAATGCTTCAGGAAAGGTTACTTGAAGGGAAAATTTACGCTCCTGAAAAAATTCAGCAATCTCTTAATAACTTTTTTCAACGTCGCAATTTGATTGCTTTACGAGAGTTGGCATTGCGAGAGGTTGCTGACAGTGTTGAGGAGGATGCTGTAGCTTCAACTCCCCAAGGGCTATTCTGTAATATTCAGGAACGAGTTTTGGTTTGTGTATCTACTTATCCCAATTCATTACAGCTTTTGCGTAGAGGAGCGCGTCTTGCTGGCTATATGAATGCTCCTTTATTTGCTCTGTTTGTTGCTGACCCCGAACGTTTTCTTACTAAGGAGGAAAGTTTACATATCGACACTTGTGAGAGGTTGTGTAAAGAATTTGAAGGCAATTTCATGCGTGTTGATAGCAATAATATATCTAAAGCAATCGCTGAGGTCGCACAGAAGTATCGTATTACCCAAATTGTTATTGGTGAAAGTCAGCGCTCCCGTTGGCAAATGTTCCTTAATGGGTCTTTGACTCAAAAGTTAGTCAGGTTACTTAAAAATATCGATTTACATATTATTGCTTCTGAGAAGAAAAATTACGAGGATTTTTACGACGAACGGTGAAACCTCACACCCTCAACCCCACCCCCAACACCACGGACCGCACACGGGGAGGGGGCTACGATTTTCATGACACCACTTTCTAAAACTAAGAAAGCATGAATAACTTTTGAATTTATTTTCGTAGCCCCCTCTCCGTTTACCTACCGTGTACACACAAGTTGAATTACCTGTCATTGCGAGGAGGAACGACGAAGCAACCTCAACAACTCTGAATCCTACGAAGTATTTATATTTATCGTGGGAGGTACAGATAAAAGGGGATTGCTTCGTCGTTCCTCCTCGCAATGACAGATGTGTGTACACGGTAGGTTTACGGGGAGGGGGGTGGGGTTTCATGTGCTGAGGGTCTTTTTTAAATTAGGTCGATGTCTAATAAAGAACCGTGTTAATTTAAGTGGGAAAATTAAAAATCACCACAACCCCAAAACCTTTTATCCCATGACCCGCGTTATTGGTTTAATGAGTGGCACTTCGGTAGATGGCATTGATGCTGCTTTAGTAGATATTTCCGGAACCGATTTAGACCTCAAAGTTGAGTTAGTCGCTGGGGAAACCTATCCTTACCCAACCGATTTAAGGGAGCAAATCCTTGCTGTTAGTGCTGGTGTCTCTGTTTCCATGCTGGAATTCGCAGAATTAGATGATGCGATCGCCCAAGCTTTTGCTGAAGCAGTGGAAAAAATCCAAGTTGGTCATGAAGCAGCGAGTTTGGTTGGTTCCCACGGCCAGACAGTTTATCATCGACCACCAGCGAACTTACCTTCTTCCTCGCAAACCTTAGGCTACAGTTTGCAACTGGGTCGCGGTTCTCTAATTGCTCACCTAACAGGTATCCCAACAGTAAGTAACTTTCGCGTAGCTGATATTGCGCTTGGAGGTCAAGGTGCTCCGCTTGTTCCCAAAGTAGATGCAGCGCTCCTAAGTCATCCCCAGGAAGCTCGCTGTATTCAAAATATTGGTGGGATTGGTAACGTTACTTATATGCCACCCCGTCATAATGAATGGCTAACTGAAATTCGTGGCTGGGACACAGGTCCCGGTAATAGCCTTTTAGATTTAGCAGTAATGCATTTAACAAAGGGTGCTAAAACCTATGATAAAAATGGAGAATGGGCAGCGAGTGGTAAACCCTGTCAAGATTTAGTAGAACAATGGCTCAAGCAAGAATATTTCCATCAAGCACCTCCAAAATCCACAGGTAGAGAATTATTTGGTGTGGAGTACTTACACCAGTGCTTACAAGACGCAGAAATCTATCAACTTAACGAGGCTGATTTTCTCGCGACTCTGACAGAACTAACAGCAGCTTCGATTGTTCATAGTTACCGCAGCTTTTTGCCACAAATGCCTCATCGGGTGCTGTTGTGTGGTGGTGGTTGTCGTAATCTCTACTTAACCAATCGTTTAGAAAAACTGTTGCAACCAATACAAGTACAAACCACCGATGAAATGGGCTTAAATGGGGATTTTAAAGAAGCTATTACTTTTGCAGTACTAGCATACTGGCACAATATGGGTATTACTGGTAACTTACCTCATGCTACTGGTGCCCGTAGAGAGGTGCTTTTAGGTGAAATGAACAATATATAGTAGCCATACAAATGTAGAGACATAATGTAGAGACCGGATTAATTCGGTCTCTACACAGGTCATATGAATTTATTTAAAATTCGGCAGAATCACCATCAGCAAAAATGCTGACGACGTTCAATTTTATTTCAAGTTTCTGTAAATTTTTCGGAACAAAACGCTTAAGACCTGTAGTCTATAATCACACATACATTAAATAACAGTTAAGTTAGCTCAAACTGGTAACAATTTGGGCTGAAATACTGTTATGTTCTAAATCATTTGTTATTTGTCAGCTGTAAAGGAGTTTTACTCGTATCCAATGACTAATAATGAATGACTATATCGCTATTGAGAATAAAAAAATTACTACTGGCTAGAGACTTACTGTTCTATGAAAGACCACATTAAAAATAATAGTAACACAAATCATAAACGCCTGTTAACAGCTTTCGCTTTAACTGGTATTTTATCTATTGGCAGTGGGTTGTCCCTAATTGAAAGTGCTACAGCATCCAAAAACTCGTTACCAGCATCTACCAATAAAGGATTCCTCAAACAAGACGTTAAAGTAAATACATTACCGCGTCTAGTTGCTAACGCGGTACAAAGAGATGTCGCACGTAGGGAGCAAATCCCTATTGGTCGAGTCAGAATTGTTCAATACAGCCAACAAACTTGGCGTAATGGCTGTTTAGGAGCAGCAAAACTGGGTGAGTTATGCACCCAAATGCTAGTCCCCGGATGGCGAGTAGTTGCTTCTGGTGGTAATCGTAATTGGGTTTACCACACTAATTTAAATGGTAATTTATTGCGTTTAGCTAACTCTGAACCAGACAATAATCAGCCAGGAAATATCCCTGTCCCTATAAACGTGAGAAATGCTGTATTGAGAGACGCAGCAGACCGTTTAGGTGCGGATGTTTCTTCACGTAGCATTGTTCAAGCGGAGCGTCGAAATTGGGGAAATAGCTGTTTAGAATTGCCTAGCCAAAATACTGTTTGTGGCGAAGTTTTAGTAAGAGGTTGGCGTTTAGTCCTCAGAGTTGAAAATCAAATATTAGTTTATCATACTAATAATAATGGCTCTTTAGTCAGATTGAATGAACGGGAAAGCGAAATTACTAATAACAAATTACCCCGAAACGTGAGAGATGCTGTTTTAAGAGTTGCTTCCCAACAATTAAACCAAGGAGTTTCTCCACAAAATATCATTCAAGTAGAGCGTCGTAGTTGGAGAAATTCCTGTTTAGATTTAGGTAGACCGAATGAAAGTTGCGCTTTCGTTGTTACAAGAGGCTGGAAAGTTGTTGTTGGTGTACCAAACCAAACTTTAGTTTACCACGCTAATGATACAGGTTCCTTTGTACGCTTAAACGAAAGAGAAAGCGTAATTGTTGACAATAGTAGACTACCCAAAGATGTAGAAGTTTCTGTTTTAGAAGCAGCATCACAGCGTTTACAAAAACGTATTTCCGCAAGAAATATTGCTCAATTTGAAAAGCGAGTATGGAAAGGTGGCTGTTTAGAATTAGCACGTCCCAATGAAGGTTGTACGAGAAATTTAGTACCTGGGTGGAGAGTGGTTGTTAGAGTTGACAATCAAACCTTGGTTTTCCACACTGATGAAGATGGTTCAGCTATTCGATTCAACGAAAAAGAAAGCACAATCGGTGAAATTAATTTACCTTCAAGAGTTAGAGATGCAGTTTTAAAAGATGCAGCTGACTGGTCGGGTTTGAGAAGGGAACAATTACGCATTGTAAAATCAGAAGCAAAAACTTGGGGTAATAGCTGCGAATTCGCTTTTGGTCAAGTTTGTCCTACTATATATGACCCCAGAAAAGGATGGATTGTCACAGTAAATAGTGGTAATCAACTTTGGGTTTATCACACCTTAGAAAATGGTTCCATTAAGCTGGATAGAAGTTCTCTTTTAGGAGACGCAGCAAGACAAATTAAACGCGATGCAGCAAGACGCTCCAATAACAATAATGAATTGCGCGTTATTGAAGCCAAACGAGTGGATGATTGGAGAGGAACCTGTGACGGTGTTCGTAACTGTACCCGTCCGGTGGAAAGTGGTTACGAAGCGACCATATCTAATGGACGAGAAAGCTGGACTTATCGTCTTAACGAAGATGGTTCCAGCTTTAATTTAGCTGGTGTACCCACTTCTTCTGTTGAACCCGTACCCATTGCAGAAAGCGAGTTACCACCACCCTTAGCACAAAATGTAGTTTTTCGCCAAATTTCTAGCGGTGGTATTACAGGACGAACAATTGTTACACTTTTACTCAACGATGGACGTTTGATGCAATACCGCGTAGGCGATACTGATGATAGAAACCGCAGAGTTTGGCGAATTACTCAAGAACAGTACAGAGAGTTTATGAGTTCCCTCGACAGTTCGGGATTTTATGATTCACAAAATCTCGACTATCCCGCTCCTGCTGGTTCTGCGGATTTTATAACTCACACTATTACTTCTAACATCGGTTCCATTCGGTACAACGATATCTCCCAAAATAATTTGCCAACAAATTTACAAAGATTTATTAGAACCTGGGAGCGATTGGTTAAAAGTTAATTCATAGGTTGTGTAAAAACGGTGCATGTTTTGTACGAATTTTATACCGTTTCCATAAAAGGCTGATACAGATAGGTTATGTAGAGACGCGATTAATCGCGTCTCTACATTTTTATGTAACCGGATGTAACGGATTTTGATTCAAAGTAGTCCTTTCTCTCGTAATATTTCGCTCAACCAAGCCGTACTTTCTTTTGATAAAGGAGGTACTGGTTGCTGACTATAATCTATCACTAAATCAAAGCTTGCTCGGTCATATAATTCATTGATTAATGTTTGTAAATCTAATAATGGTTCTACATCTTTGTTACGTAATGGCAAAGAGAAAGATGGAATTTTATTTTGTAAATTAAAGGCATATAAATCAGCTTTGGGACGATGTGTACTATTACTTACTAAAATCCGATAATCACTGGGAACCTCCTTTGGTAAAATCGTCATTGGTTTACCTTCTCGCAGCAAATCAATTTCGACTAAATTACTTAGGCTTCCTAACACCTGCAAACGTTTTTTTTCGTATGTATTTCGTCCTTCTCCTGAGCGCTTATTCTTTGGTGATAAAATCTCAATTACCGTCACGACTTCACGAGTGTTGATATCTCGCACTTCTAAATAACTTTCTTTAACTATTTCCGGCATAGGAATATTTACTGTTAAAGCTTTTACCTCTGGTGTTACGACGGCTACATTACTTGTTTCTGAGTTAGTTGTTGTAGAAACTTGTACCCCCACATCAGGAATTCCTACCAACAAAGAATCTTCTCCAGTATTTTGATATACTCTTTGTTCAATAGCCACTCTGTATTTAGGACGTAACAAAGGATTGAGGGTATTAGCAATAGCTGCTATTAATAAGCCATGTACTTCTGACCAAAAAGCAGGATTTTCTAAATAAGGATTCATTCCCGGAAATGGAGAAGCCATAAAACACCTCAAACACAAAATCCCAAATTACTAAATTTCTGTTCCTCTATCGTGGGGAGGGTTGGGATACTATCTCATAATTATAAGATACATCTGGCGAATAGGGGTTGAGACTTATCACAACCTGCAACAGAAGTACCAACACCTTTCTCGTCCCAGTATAAGAAACCCCACCCCCAACGGTGACTCCCGTGTACACACAACTGTCATTGCGAGGAGGGACGACGAAGCAATCCCCTTTGTTCGTAATCCACAACGAATAATACATATAAATATCTCGTGAGATTAGTGAATTGTTGAGATTGCTTCGTCGTTCCTCCTCGCAATGACAGTTGTGTGTACACGGTAGGTTCACGGTTCGTGGGGTTGGGGGTGGGGTTTGTTTGACTGGGACTAGTGATACTGTGGGGGTTAGGTCTCTTTGATTTAAAAGGTAATTTTGTCGCGCAACTTTTCCTGAGTTTTTGTTTTGATTCCTGGCACTCTACCTAAATCTTCTAAAGAACTAAATTTATTTTGTTGACGTGCATCAATAATTCGCTGCGCTGTTTTTTTGCCTATCCCTGGTAAACTTTCTAGTTCTTTCAAGCTAGCTGTATTAATATTAATTTTTTCATTAGATTGATTGTTAATTGATGAAGTAACTTCTATTTGTGGACATTTTTGCTGTTCTTCTTTGATTTTCTTTTGAATCCTTATAGGTAAACCTGGTTGAGCATTAGCATAAAGCCGTTCAAATTCTTGTGTAAAATGGGCTGCTACTTGAGAGTTTTCAATTACTAATAATGTTTCGTCATTGTTGGAGTTAGCTGCTTCCGACCAGTTATGAGAACCAGTAATTACTGTTTTATTATCTATTATCCCAAATTTATGATGTAATAAATCACCTTTGGCTAATGTGGGTATGGCAACTGTTGTAATAGGATTTTGCCAAGGACGATTATCTAGTTCGTATTTACATTTGTTGCTCAAAGCAAATCCCATCATATCTAATCCTTCACTATAAGGTCTGTAGGCAAAATCTTTGTCTATTAAGCTACGAATTTTTACTTTTTGATTATGGCGAGTTTCTAATATATCTGCTAGACGTTGTTCTGAAAAAACAAATAATGCTGTATCGACGGATTTTGTCGCTAATTTTAAATGTGAGCCAATTAAACCGTTGCTAGTTTGAATCCAAGGCTGAGTTTGGGAAGCTGGTGAAAAGTTTACAGTAATTTTGCTGTCACCTAAAATAATTTGTTGAGGTGAACGTAATGGTTTTTGTAGTCCGAATTTACTATCTTTATTACCTCCTACTCCGTCACCCCACATAATATTAAATTCGTTTGTAAATATAGCCGCTAATTCTGGGCTATCTATTTTTAACAAATTATTGGAGTTTCCCAAAGTTTCAGAATTGGTGATGTCTCCGTGAATATCGCTCATTGTAAAGTTGGCAGAAGTGACTATTGTAAAACGATTATCGACTATCACAAATTTATGGTGCATTAAGCCGCTTCCTTTTGATGCGTCTTCCGTGTCATCAATTAAGGGAATTTTGGCATTGCGTAAAATAAATATAGCGTCTCTTTGCTTACTTTCTTCTGGGCTAATTTTTTTATCTTGATTAATATCTAAAAATTTGTAAGCGTCATTATATCTTTGCTTTTCTCTTTTTTCTAATTTTGCTACTTCTTGTGATGTAAAACTGCTCCAAGGACGACTGTAGTTATTTTCTAATATCAGCCTGACTTTTACACCTTTTTTATGTTTTTCAGCTAGTGCTTGTGCCAGTTTTGGTAAACGTAATTCTTGTACTGCTATGTCTATTGTAGATTTCGCTTGGGAGATAGTTTCTATTATCTGTCTTTCTAAATCATCCCCTGGACGGGTTTGTTCGCGGTAAGTTTCTGTATATTCTGAGGATTGAGTATGGTTCACGTAAACTTGTACTAACGGGTCTTGCGGTAGTGGGTGTAGAGGTTTACTCTGTGGTTGGACTTGTTGACAAGCTGTGGTGAAAAAGGTGAGAGATAAGAAACTGAGTGTGAAAGAGTTAATAGTTTTCTTAATTTTACTTGACCGTAGAATAATTTGAGCGTTCGACTTGACAAAAATTTTTTTGTTGATATTGAAAATTCCCACTGTTATCTGTCTAAAGTAAAGCTTATATGGACAAGTTTATATTTCCCATTCATTGGACTTTATTAACATAAAAACAGATTTATAATCTTAGAGGGTGTTTGTGAATAGCACATTATGTAAACCAGGGAATAAATTCCCTGTCTAAAAGCTAAAGTCCTCTTTTAGAAGACTAATTATAAGGTTTTTGGAATTTAATAATTATTTTACAAATATTTTCTTTGAACTATAAGTGAGGAATTTGCTGAGATACAATTTTGATTGTTAAAAGTTGGAAAATTGTATTTACCAAGTCGCTCACTCGTAACCAATTCACTGAATAAATACGTATAATTAAAAACAGTATCTTTATATAACAACTACACTACCACATGACTGCAACTCCCTTATCCGAGTTCCAGACATATCTAGGAAACATCGTCAAGAAATACCAACATTGGTCAAATTATGGCATGTTGATAGATAACGATGGTCAACTATTTGACGTAGGCTTGATGGTGAAAATCTGCCAGCCGAAATCATGCAAAGGTATACAAGAACATGAAAAACAGGAGAGTATTAAGCCATTTTTAGAAATTGGCGGTACATTCACTGATGATTGTGTTCTATTAGTCGGAAAAGCTGGTTCTGGAAAATCAACTGCTTTACGACAATTGCTGTGCTTAGAAGCACAAGCAGCAATCAGAGGGGAAAAGCTAAAAATTCCAGTTTTGCTAGAACTCCGCTACTGGGACACTTGTGTAGAAACTTTGATTTACAAATTTTTGCGTAAGCATAAGCAGCGTATTGATATTGGTAAAATTGAAGACTTACTACTTGACGAAGAATTATTGCTACTGGTAGATGGCTTGAACGAATTACCCTTTGACGAAGCACGTGATAAAGTTGCACGATTTCGTCATGATTACCCCGAAACACCAATGATTTTTACTACACGGGATTTAGGCGTAGGGGGTAATTTAGGAATTGAAAAGCAACTAGAAATACAACCCCTGACAGAAACTCAAATGCAAGAGTTTGTGCGTAAGTATCTCCCGGAACAGGGTGAGCAAATGTTGCAGCAGTTGGGATATAGACTGCAAGAGTTGGGAGAAACTCCGTTTATATTGAAAATGCTGTGCGATGTTTTTGTTGGAGAAGGCGAAATTCCCAAAAGTCGGGGAGAGTTATTTCGTCTTTTTCACAGTACAGTTAACAAACTGAAAGAAGAAAAAGAAGCTGTCCCGGTCGCGGAAGGATTACGAATTTGGAAAGCGGAATTATTGCAGCATCTAGCATTTATGATGATGCAACCTGAAAACCCTCAAGCAAACCCCACAGATTTTCGACTGTCAATTTTCCGCACCAAAGCCGAAACAATTTTAGAAGATTTCCTCAAAGAACGCGGGGTAGAATATCCCGCCCAAAAAGCCAAGGAATGGTTAGAGGGTTTGCTGAAACATTGCTTTGTGGAAATAAAACCCTCGGAATCTGGGCAAGTGTTGATTCAATTTCACCATCACTTTTTTCAAGAATACTATTCAGCTGAGTATTTGTTGCAGTTGTTACCCAAGTTAAGTGATGTAAAGTTAAAGCGAGATTATTTGAATTTACTAAAGTGGACAGAAAGTATAGCGCTAGCATTAGATTTGGTAGAGGACGAAGTCTCAGCTGTACGAGTGGTGGGGTTAGCATTAGATATAGATTTTATGCTGGGTGCGCGGTTAGCGGGGGAGGTAAAGAAAAAGTTTCAGGAAAAGACGGTGGAGTTAATTTTAAGGTTGGAGGTTCCTCACCGTCTCAAAATAGAGCTTTTGGGTATTACCCGTTCTGAACAAGCGCGACTGCAATTGCGACAGGAATGGAATAATGCGTTGGATTATGGAGATTTTGACAATGTTCATCATCTGGCTGAAGCGTTATCATGTGTCGGCGATGATGAGCCAATGTTTAAGTTGTGGGAATTGGAAAAGGAACATGATTCTAAGATGAATCAGCACTTGACAGCAGACGATTGGGATAAGTTTTACGTTTGTCAAGACATATATTCTGAGTTAGAAAAAACAGAATCATCCGATGTCGCAGTTTTGAAAATAGTTAAATTACTCAATGATAAACAGTTACTAAATAAAGGGTCTGATAAATATTTGAAGGCACGAAATTATCAAGCAAAAAAAATGCTGGGAGAACGAGAATATAATCAATGCATTTCACTCTTGTTACAATCATTAAATAATAAAGATTTTAGAGTACGTTATTACGCGGCTTCTGCATTAGAAAATATAGGTTCTGATGCAGAAATTAGATACGTAACAAAAGCGTTGGAAGATGAAAAATATTTTGTATGTTCTAATTTTAGTGAAGCATTAGGAAAATTTGGCACTGATACTGATACGGTAATCACCCATTTGATTAAAAAACTTACTGAGGAACCAAAATTTCCTTCTTTTAGAGTTGCTGAGGTTTTAAATAAATTCCTTAGTGATGAGCTAATCGATGGATTAATACAAGGTTTAAAACATAAAAGTAATGTTGTACGCTCTCGTGCTATTAAAGCGCTAGGAAAAATGAATTATGAGAAAGGATTAAAATATTTACTTGAAGCTTTAAATGATGAAAGCTCAAATGTTCGTTTAAGTGCTATAAATGCTTTAGTAGACTTTGGTAAAGTAAATTATAACAGCGAGTCATTAATAGAAGCTATTGCATCTGCCTTAAAAGATGAAGAATCATCTGTTCGTTTGAGTGCTATAAGTAAGTCGGCGCGAAAAAACCAAACTATGTAAAGATAAATAAATACGTAGAATGTATCTGCCGAGGTGACTGAAATATGGGCGCTCGTTTAAGGGTATTTCTCACTCCTGAGCAAGACAAAA
>JAHHIC010000089.1 GCA_019359035.1 Scytonematopsis contorta HA4267-MV1
GTGATTGACGGCGTTAAAGCTAGAGGAGAAAAAGCTAACTACAGTACGCAACGTGTCAAATTTGACTCTAACCGTTCAGGTTAACTTTTCGTTACATAGTTATAAATTTTCCCGCCCACCTACTTATGGGTAGTGGTAATTAAGCACCATGATACCAATTCCATACCGATACTGCTCTAATTTTACTGACAAACATACAATTTATACCTTTATTTGACTTTATAGGCATATTAAATAACCTTTTTAGGTAGTTGTTTATATTTTTTATTGTTTTAAAATTGACATGTAATTTTTAAGATAAAAAAGATATAGTGTAATTAGTTACTAGTAATTAAATATCCAAAAATTACTATAATTTTGATAAAAATATTTACAGAAAATAATCTAAAGTTTGGTAATTTAATGTGTCATTTTAGTAGAAACTATTAATTAGTCACAAGCAAATAATTTAGCACTGCGAACATGCGTAGAGACTCAATTTTCTATAAGCTTTTTCAACAATCACCCACTCTTCTTTTTGAATTACTCTCAACACCTCCTGAAAATGCTTCTGGTTACCGATTTGATTCTGTAGCTGTCAAGGAACCCAAATTTGAAATTGATGGGGTTTTTCTACCACCAGAAACTGAAGGTCGTGGAATTGTTTATTTCTGTGAAGTACAGTTTCAGACAGATGAACAGCTTTATGAACGCCTATTTGCTGAATCTCACTTGTACTTCTACCGTAATCGGTCTAGATTCAGTGATTGGCAAGCTGTGGTAATTTACCCATCTCGCAACATTGAACAGAGCGATACTTATCCTCACCGTACATTGCTTAACGGTGAACAAGTCTATCGAGTTTACTTGAACGAGTTGGGAGATATTCGCAAATTACCTTTGGGTTTAGCGCTGATGCTACTAACCACCGTAAAAGAAAGCCAAGCACCTGAAGAAGCGCGATATCTACTCTCGCGTTCTAGTCAGGAACAGCCTCAAGCAGCAAATCGCGCCATAATATTAGATATGGTGACTACGATAATGGTGTACAAATTTGAACAACTCAGTCGAAGGGAGGTGGAGTCAATGTTAGGTATAACACTACAGGAAACACGAGTTTACCAAGAAATTAAGGAGGAAGGACGAGAACTAGGGCTGGAGGAAGGACGAGAAGAAGCGACGGTTAAGTTAATTGTCCGACAACTAACCCGAAGGTTTGGAGAGCTATCTGAGGAAATGCGCCTTCAAATTTCTAGTTTACCAATGCCTGTTCTGGAAAATTTGAGTGAGGCTTTGTTGGATTTTACCAGTTTGGCTGATTTACAGGCTTGGTTACAAGCACAATAAATTCTTCAATTTTGTGGGGTGGGCATCTTGCCCGCCCGAAAGGAACTGCAATCAATGTTTGACATAACACTACAGGAAACACGAGTTTACCAAGAAATTAAGGAGGAAGGACGAGAACTAGGGCTGGAAGAAGGAAGGGAACTAGGGTTGGAAGAAGGAAGGGAACTAGGGCTAGAGGAAGCAACGGCTAAGTTGGTTGTCCGATTGCTGACTAAGCGGTTTGGAGAGCTATCTGAGGAAATACGCCTTCAAATTTCTAGTTTACCAATGCCTGTTCTGGAAAATTTGAGCGAGGCTTTGTTGGATTTTAGCAGTTTGGCTGATTTACAGGCTTGGTTACAAGCTCAATAAATTTCTTTAATCTTGTGGGGTGGGCATCCTTGCCCGCCCTTGCCTATGAGTATGAAAAAATTGATGGGTTACGGCGCTTCATGTAACTTAAAGAGTCTCCAACTATATATTACAAGTGCGCCTAACCCATCCTACGTCTATGTAAATTTAAAGGGGTTTTAAGAGTTATTTTATAAATACCCTCTCACAGGTTTTTTGAACTTTGCGATAATGTTGCGATGGACACTCACATAGTCTGAACATACATGTTTAAAGTGGGAATGCAGTTTCTCATGAGCAACTGGGAGAGCATGGAAGGGAATTGATGGATATAAGTGGTGTTCTGCGTGAAATGGCATATTCCACATTAAGAATCTGATTGGGAAAAGGGTTAGAGTTGTGCGCGTATTTGCGAGAAAATTATTATCTGAGCTACAACCTGTATGTTCTGCTAGAAGAATAATGCGTAAGATTGGCTGGCCAACCACTAGGGGTAAAAGCCAATATTGCAAAAACCAAGGCTGACCTGCTGCTATCGAAAATGTAATGGCAATTCCGTAAACGGCAAATTGTTGTCGAACGGAGCGAGTAACTTCGGGTCGTGCTGCCTCTGGAATAAATGGGCAATGCTCAAATTGACCGAAGGCTATGGGGAAATATGCGCTTATTTTTCCTTGCCACCAGGTGAAACCGCTCATTACCAGAAAGTATTCAGCTAGGTTACTGGGGATGAGGTCGGTTAGTTCTGGGTCTTTGCCGGGAATATTAGTGTAGAGGTGATGCCATTTGTGATAATGCCGATAAAAGCTACTGTTGTATAACGAAAGTAATCCACAAAACCAGCCTATAGTATCATTCAAATGATTATTAGCGAAGGCGGTTCTATGGTTACATTCGTGGAAAGGTGCAAACATGGTAGCGAAAGTTGAGCCGTAGATTATTAGTGCTGGTATTGCTAGCCACCAATTGCCAAAGTTTGTTATCCATAGATAACCGCTGAGTCCCATTATTGCTAAATGCCCAGCGAACTGAACTATTCCTTTGCAATTGGAGCGTTGGTTTAAAAGATTTAATTCGTCGGTGGAAAGAATTCGGTGAGGGTTTTGTTGCTTGTCTTCTTGGTGAGTGAGTGATTCAATCTTGGTAGTTGCATTGCTGGACATAATTTTTATCTATGTCTATAGATAGTGGAAATTAAACAATATAGCAATTATAATGCGGAATTTGTGTTAATCAATACATTATTTTATTTTTCTTTGATTTTTTAAATATGCAAAATATGATTGATAAAGGTTCAGTTTGCTTGCATTTTTTATATAGCAATGCGGAATAATTTGCCAACAATCAAGCTCATCTATAGTGATAGCGTCATGCACAATACAAGCCAGCGATTAAAATCGCTGTCTAAAAGCTAAAGTCCTCTAAAAGAGGACTAATATTTTACTTCACTATATTTATTTGCGTGCTTATGTCATTCCATTCAACCTAACAAAAACGTTAATTAAGGGTTATACATGTAATATTTAGCCTATTGGTTGCTTAGAAGGTTTAGCAAAGCCAAACATGGTAAACAACCAGTGATACCACTGTGGATTAGTTACGAAAACCTTTAAAGCTGACTCCAAATCTACATCTAAATCTCTATTCTGAACATCGATAATTAATTTGTAAGTCAATTCTAGGTGAATCCTATCTCGTCTACTTAATAAAACAAAATTGCCATTAGGAGAATTTTTCAGTTGCTCTACTTTTTCTTTAGCTCCCTTTGTGTCAATTTCAGTTAAACGCTCATCTCTAAATAAACCAAAGCGGTCTTTTGGATGCAAGCACATTAGCTCATTAAAATTAACAATTCTACTAGTAAAAGAACTGCCATTTGGAGCAATTTGGAGAAATCCTATGACGTAGTTTTTACGGTCAGTTTCGATTACAATATGCTCTGGTAAAACCTTTTTACCTAGCCTATAAACAGTCAATTTAATCGGTTGAAGGTAGTTAAAAGCTTCAGCAATAGTTTTTAGTTTACCCATATCATCCGAATCAGAAATAATAGGAGTTTTAACGTACTGCTGTTCCAAAAAAGTTCTTTGTCGGGTTAGATATTCAATAACATAATCTTCCGTTTGCTGTTCTTTGCTCTTGCCATCAGGGGTAAGTTTTTTACCCAAATCTATCATATCAACTGAACCAGGCTTTCTTACTTCATTCATTAAATTCAGAAATGCTTCTGTTAACACCTGTTGCTGCTGCTGCAATATTCGTAACTGCTGCTCTAGTTTTTCATAACCATCAAGTTGATGAACATTTTTTCTGATAACAGGTAAAGGAATTTGACGAACTCTGTAATTGTAGTAGTCAGCAGCTCGATTCAAAACTGCACGGATAGATTTTTGGTCTAAAATATCCTCTAAGTCTTCTGAGAGGAATATTTGCTCCAAAGGAACATTTAGAGTTTGAAGTTTGACCTTAAGAATTGCTTTGAGTTCTTCCTGCGAAGGTCGTTTTAGATGAACTTGAGACTGAGACACCCGACCAATAATTGAGTTGTCAAAGATAGCTTGGAACTGTTCCCATCGCTCAGGAAACATATTCAAGATAATTAAGCTGTTTGGAACATGGGTGAAAATTTCCTTGATAGATTCCCCAAAGTTAAGCAATATCTCCTCGTTATGAGGAAGTCCCAACCCTTCAAGCTGGTCAAAGATAATAATTAAAGGCTCGTCAAGAGTAGATAATTTACCTAAAACTGAAATGGCTTCTAGAGAAAATGCTTCCTGGCTAAGCTCTTCTCCCCAGCTAGGCAAACTAATAGTTTCTACTTCCTCAGGAGATAAAATACTACCTGCTAACCAACGAGTTGCAATATCTTTGCGTGTTGCTTCTGTGTAACTACAGTACTTAACAATTCCTTTAAGAATCGAGGGAGCGAAACCACCACCTGAGTAATTGCTAACCCACCATTCATGAATTCGTTTATGAATTTGCTGCCAGTATACTAATTTGCTATAAGTTCCTTCTTTCCCAAGAGCATTTATATTGTTATCCTTTAACGCTTTGATAATATCCTCGTCTTTCTGAGTAAGAGTAGGGATATTAGCAATAATTTTGTGAAAGGTATTAATAATTAAATAGTCTAATTGGGTAAAAGAACCAACCCGCTCGACTAAAGATTCCAAAATCCTGCTGTAAATATGGTAGAGCACTGACTGAGAATTATTAGGCTGACGGATAAACAGTAGTCTATTACTAGATAATCGCTCTTTAGCCAATCTCATCATTAAGTGAGTTTTACCAGAGCCTGGTTCTCCAATTACTACCACTCCTTTACTTTGACGATTAGGGTCAAGCTTGATGTCTTTTAAGATTGACTCAATAGTAAGAAATTCTCTATGATAAGTATCAGGGGAATCGGGGTGATTTTGAAAAGGAGTATCAACTCGACTACCGCTAAAGGGATTAGGCTGTTCTTTTAATTGCTCGTTCATTAATCTGTGATAAAGGTAATATGTAAACTTTGCATCATACCGCGCAGCGTGAGCCATGTCCGGAATAAAGTAGCGGTTATTAAACCGCAAATTTAAATACTTACTGAGATACTCTAAAGAATAACTTTCGAGTCCTAACCATTTATTTTTTGCTTTTATAAAAGTACAGTCAAACTTTAAATGGGGGAATTTTAAACCTGCTTTATGGAAACTAAACTTGAGTACTTTGATATCATGTTCTGCATTATGGCAAACTATTTTTTTCCCTTGAACAATAGTCGAAAATTCTTCTAGCAAAGTTTTTAGACTTTTGAGGTTAGGTAGATTGCTCTTGTTATTGGGATGGTCTTTAGAAAAGCCTTCGTATATTACGCTTCCTTGGTTACTTACTATCGCCAGTTCGCTTAATTCCGGGTTGCCCTCTGTATCAAGAACTACAAAATCCATATTTTTGTAATACTTACGTATTGCTCATAAGCAGATGTGATAACTAATGTAATTGATACAACTGGTTAGTTGCTAGTTCCCGAAAATTATACTCATTTTGGAAAAAATTTTAAAGTTGTTGGGACTTACAGCAAATTTTAAGTTAGTGAAATATGAGTCAACACTGCTCGGTTAAGAGAATTTGTAGGTTGGGTTGTAAGCGCTACGCTCCACTGCGTGAACGCGCAGCGTGCCGCTTCGGCATGGCTTTGGGAAACCCAACTTTTCGGTCACTTACAGCAAATTTTAAGTTAGTGAAATATGAGCGGGCGGGCAAGGATGCCCACCCCACAAGATTTTGACATCAGTTAAGATTGTGGCTGAGTAGATGCATGTTTTTATGGAGTACCTGTTTGTGTTTTAAGCACAAAGATACGGCTCAGTTCAGTAAAGTTTAATTTTTTAAATTTGATGCTTATTGTGTGTCAATTATCTTTTACTACGTAAGGACTAAAATTATTTTATACTTATCTGTGTAGCATAGTACTTGTTAGTAGAAGGAAGTAAAAATTAAAAACGTTATTTTATCTATATACAAATAATACATTAGTTGATGAATACAATATCAAAATCATACATATTTATTATGAAAAAATATATACAATATGATTATTTTACATTCAAATAATATAGAATATTAATAATAAATTAAATCATCTACCAATAGAGAAAAGTGAATGACTAGATTTATCCATGACCAATTCGCTAAAGAATATCTAGAAGAATTACTCAAACGTTATGGTGAAGTGAAACCATCGGAAACAGTGCCATCAGAAGTCAGAGAAATCGATGTTTTGTTTACTCCTTTTCCAGGAGAAGAAATCAATTTACAGGTTTTAGGAATTTTAGGACAATTTGCTTCCTCTCCAGCAATATTTGAACCTTTTCGCAACGCAGCATCAGAGGAGGAAATTTGTAATTGTATATTGAAATCACTATACCTCCGAAGCTCATTTCAAAGAGATGCAAGACGTAATAAGACTTCTATCTCAGAATCGGCACTGCCAAAACTTTGGATTCTGACTCCAAGCGCCTCCAAAAGGAAGTTATCAGATTTCGGTGCAACAGAAGCAGCTAATTGGGTACCCGGAGTATACCTGATGGCAAAATCTTTACGCACTGCTATCGTTGTGATTCATCAGTTACCACGCATACCTGAAACCCTATGGTTGAGAGTTCTGGGTAGAGGAAAGGTACAAAAACAAGCCATTGATGAGTTAGAAGCGTTACCATCAAAGCACCCATATGCAAAAGCAACGCTACAATTACTCTATGCTTTACAGCAAAGTTTAATAGTGGCTGACAATCCACCCAAAGATGATACGGAGTTAATTATGCGATTAGCACCACTTTTCCACCAACAACAAGAGCGAGCTAAACAGGAAGAAGGACAACGTATAGTTATACGCCAATTAAATCGCCGTATTGGTGAAGTTGACTCGTCCTTGATTGAGCGAGTTCAGGAATTATCTATTGAAAAGTTGGAAGAATTGGGAGAAGCTTTGTTAGATTTTTCAGTTCTGTCTGATTTAGAAGCTTGGTTAGCGCAACAAGAAGTATAGAAAACAATTAATTAAATCTAAAAGAGGTGATTTAAACACCTCTATTTTTATTTTATTCAAACTTGAACATCCACCCACAAACGATACAGAGTTAATTATGCGATTATTAACACTTTTCCAACAACAGCAAGAGCGAGTTAGACAAGAGTTGAGACAAGAGGAAGGACAACGTATAATTATACGTCTACTAAACCGTCGTATTGGTGAAATTGATTCCTCCTTAATTGAACGGGTTCAAGGACTATCTATTGAGAAGTTGGAAGAATTGGGGGAAGCTTTGTTAGATTTTTCAGTTTTGTCTGATTTAGAAACTTGGTTAGCGCAACAATAAGTATAGAAAACAATGAATTCATTAAATTTAAAAGGGGTGATTTAAACACTTCTTTTTTATTTTATTCAAGCTTTTATTTCTAATGTGAAAATTTACAGCAATGTTTACATTAATTCGTCTCCCCAACGAGTGAGGAGACTCAGTAAGGTTTAGCTCACTTTGATGCATTTTACGATGTTTCCATTAATTCGTCTCCCCAACGAGTGAGGAGACTACGTCTGTCTAGACATACCGGAAGACACCTTGTTGTTTCCATTAATTCGTCTCCCCAACGAGTGAGGAGACCTTGAATAATGTTTTGCATTGTTGGAGCGTGCTGATATAAGTTTCCATTAATTCGTCTCCCCAACGAGTGAGGAGACCATGTTAAAGAGCTAAACAAAGCATCTGCGGAGCTGTTTCCATTAATTCGTCTCCCCAACGAGTGAGGAGACGGGGACATGGCAAGCGTTTCAGTGCATATTGTTGGGTTTCCATTAATTCGTCTCCCCAACGAGTGAGGAGACACCCTACAAATTAAAAAAAACAAAATGCCTAATTTGTTTCCATTAATTCGTCTCCCCAACGAGTGAGGAGACATCAGGGGAAGCTACGCACCTCGTTAATGTAGCGATGTTTCCATTAATTCGTCTCCCCAACGAGTGAGGAGACTTGATGGAAACCTTGTTAAAAAAAACAATGGCTGAATTGTTTCCATTAATTCGTCTCCCCAACGAGTGAGGAGACGTCGGTTATGTTCCATCTTTCGCTTAAATTGTAAAGTTTCCATTAATTCGTCTCCCCAACGAGTGAGGAGACATGCAGGGTTAAAAGCTCAGATTGCCGAGCTAACCCGTTTCCATTAATTCGTCTCCCCAACGAGTGAGGAGACATAACGCCGCATAATAAAGCGCTTTATTTTAAGAGTCGTTTCCATTAATTCGTCTCCCCAACGAGTGAGGAGACTAGCACTAATTACTTTTTAACTAACTTCCTAGACCGTTTCCATTAATTCGTCTCCCCAACGAGTGAGGAGACTCATTCGCATAGGTCTCCAAGGCAGCTACTAAATTTTTGTTTCCATTAATTCGTCTCCCCAACGAGTGAGGAGACCCCCCCGGCGGGGTACAAGGCTAATGGGGTGACAACTAGTTTCCATTAATTCGTCTCCCCAACGAGTGAGGAGACATGCGGAAGGGTTACCAGAACCAAGTCTTGCTATATCGCGTTTCCATTAATTCGTCTCCCCAACGAGTGAGGAGACCCATCCATCAGTCGCATTATATTGTTGGTATGGAGTGTTTCCATTAATTCGTCTCCCCAACGAGTGAGGAGACCTGGCTTATGGTGCTACTTCGACTACGGTGGCTGGCGTTTTGTTTCCATTAATTCGTCTCCCCAACGAGTGAGGAGACCCTTCGCTCTGGAACCATTATAAAGCAAGCACTCCAGCAGTGGTTTTCGTGAACCGAAAATTTAGGTCAATTTCAGCCTTCATTATTGCTATAAATTCCTATTTAACCACTAAACTAAAAAGCTACAACTATTGAATTATCTTGGTTCTGGCGTTTTTCGTGAACCTCCCAGGATTTTGCCCTCGCTTCGGTTCACGAAAATATAAATCGTATCCTATCTATAATAATATACATTTACTGAGCTTTTAATTCAAATAAACTATGCTTTGCAGCAAAGTTTTATAGTGGCTGACAATTCACCATTCAGATGATACAGAGTTAATCATGCGATTCGCAACACTTTTCCACCAACAACAATAGCGAGCGATACAAAAAAGAGAATACTGCTATATACACCTGCTGATAACCCATGAAACATGCGAAAAATTTAGTTGTGATGCTTGTAAATGCTGAATACCTGCTTTTTATCCAACTAATTTCCTGATTCGCACCAAAAGTTGTGTCACTTCCAGTTTTTTCTGCCAATATTGTAACTGACACACCTGTCATTACGTACGTACTGGTGAAGAAACTCAGTATTGTTACTAGTGATATTTAATTCTCTCTTTCCACACAGCAATCCGAGGGTTAAACAGCTTAAACAGCAACATGAGTAATGTAACCGTATATACAGTTGTTACCTTTGCACCTGTGCAAGGGTTTATCGAAAAAACTCGTAAATTAAGGGATTTACACGGAGCTTCCTTGATACTCTCTCATCTCAGCTATCGCTTGGTTCAAGAAGCCAGCAAAACTGTAGAAATTATTTCACCCGCACTTCCCAATTTGCAAAAGGGAATGCCAAATCGTATTTTATTAAAGGGTGAATTTTCCCAGAAACAAGTTCGGGATGCCTTGTTGTCAGCATGGAAAGAATTATTGTACGAATGTCGAACTTGGGTTGAGAAAAAATTACCGGATGATTACCACTGGGGAAGAGAGTGGGATAATTTAGGTAACCATGCTTGGGAAATTTTCTGGGGTAGTGGTGAAAGGATTGAGCTAGCAATGAATGATTTGGAGAGATGTAAACTTTCTCGTGGTTGGACAGCTTTGAATTGGATTGGGGAAAGTTCTAGTATGACGGGTGCGGATGCTATTGCTTTTCCTGGTTTAGGTGCAGAAAATCGCAACCCAAATAACCGAGTTTGGCAAAAAGAGAAGGTTGTAATTGAAAAATTTTATAGTCGTTTAGGCTGTGTTTTAGAAAATCTTCCCTTGGATGCAAAACCGGAAGGTACGTTATTTGCCACCAATGAAAAAATTAGTATTGCGGAGTTAGCCAAACGTTTAGTTGCTATAGACTCAACAGGTATTGCTCAAAAATTAAATATTCCTCGCTTAGGCAATAGTTTTAGTGATATTTATCGTCGTCCAGAAAATATTACTGAATCAAAAAAAGGTCGCTGGACTGGTTGGTTTATGGGGGATGGAGATAAAGTTGGTGACCATTTAAAAAAGCTTGCAAAGAAAGATAACGGAGATGAAGAAATTAAAATTTTTAGTGATGCTATGCGTAAGTGGGGTGAAAACTTTGCTATCAACTTTAGTCTGGAATTGGGAAGGGTAATATATGCTGGTGGAGATAATTTTTTAGGTGTAATTTCTCGTGAAGAAAATCAAGATGCAGTTCAACCGCAAGAAGCTTTAGATTGGTTAATAAAATTACCTGATGAGTGGAAAAAGCATAAGCAAGAAATTACTGTTAGTGTTGGTTTCGTTTGGGCTGGTCATAGTGTCCCCCAACGAGATATTTTACAGCATTGTCGGGAAGCAGAAAAGAAAGCTAAATCATTAGGACGTAATCGTGTCACAGTAAAAATTGTATTTAATAGCGGTCAATATATTGAGTGGACTGCTCCTTGGAGTTATTTAAATATTTTTAGTAAATATAAAGATAGAGAAGGTGGTAATAATTGGAATCATATTTATACGGATTTAGCACAATTAGAAGCCAGAGGAGCTTTTAATATTGAGAAACGCACTGTGAATAAACAATTAGCACTAGCTTTTTTTGATATTTATTTCCCTGGTGAAGGAGAAAAATTAAAAAATACCAATTTTGCGAAAGATGTTGTTGGTTACACTGACGACGATGAAGAAAACAAGCGTGTAGAGAAAATGGTTAATTGGATGAAAGATTTAATTAAAGTAGGTTGGCAATTATGTTCCAATACCTAATTAGTATTAGCCCTTTAGGGTTTATGTATGGTAGCTCTGGTGCATTTCTTTCACCAGAAAACCTTGTTGGACGTTCTGGTACTAAGTTTCCTCCAGAAGCAGCAGCTTTATCGGGATTAATTTGTGGTATTAATAAAGACAAAAAAGAATTTACCCAGGAAGAATTACGGAACAATCTTTTTGTCGCTGGACCATTTTGGGCAGAAACTAACAATAAACAAAATTTCTATGTTCCTATTCCCTGGTACAAAATTATTGCTGAGAAAGGTGTTGGTGAATGGTTTTTAGAAGCGGGTGAATGGCAGCGAGATAATAATGATGATAACCTAGAACCAGATTATAGATGGCAAACAATATCTAGTTGGAAATCTCCAGCTAAAGATTTTAAATCGACTAAATCATCTGTCGCTGAAAATCCTTGGAAATTTACTTCCTTTTTACATCCAGATATTGAAACGCAACAGCGCTGTGTTAAAAATAAGGATGGATTATTTCTAGAAAATGCAGTTCAACTTCCCGATGATAAATGTTTAATTTATTTATCTACATATCCTATAGAAAATGGCTGGTATCGCTTTGGTGGTGAAAGTCATATTGTGGAAATTGAGTGCCAAAAACTTGGTAATACAGCGTTAAGTTACTTAAATAAACCCATTAAACGTGCATTTGCATTAATTGTACCTGGGGTATGGGGTTCGACACGTTTTTCTTATCGTTATCCCCAGCATAAAGATTTTCCTGAACCTAAATGGATGCTGACTGATAAACCCATAACTTACCGCTATCGTGCTAAACGACAGTTGGGACGCGGACGTTATGCAGTTCCCTCTGGAAGTGTTTTTGTTTTAGAAAAACCTCTGAATAAATCTTGGTGGGAATGGGATAAAGATTGGTTTCCTAATGAGGGAATTAGTTTAAAACATATGGGATGTGGTTTATGTTTACCTGTGGAAATTAAAGGAGTAGAATAAATATGTACAACAAAGCTTATGGTATAATTGAAACTCTTGCACCTCTTCATGTTGGTGCTACTGCTGGAGAAGAAAGCGGTAATTTAAATTTAATTTTTCGCGACCAATTTACCCAAACTGGTATTATTCCCGGTAGTTCTTTGCGAGGTCGTTTTCGTTCGGAAATGCGTCTGACTCATGATGAAAAAGAAGTAAGTTATTGGTATGGTCAAGGTGCAAGTTCTGAACAATCTGAAAATGACAATGAATCTATTGTTAAATTTGAACATGCATCTATCGTTTGGTTACCAGTATTTTCTCCCGGTCAACCGATTGTTTGGGTTAGTAGTCCCCGACTTTTGCAACGATATAAACGCATTACGGGAATTAAGGCAGAAATACCAGATATTTATGTTGCTTCTAGTAATATAAAAGCTCGTGAGTCTAAAGGTAAGAAAACTCTTTTCTTTAATTTAGGTTTTTTGGAAATTAATAGAACTGAAAATTTTTCCCAATGGTTTCCTGATGGAAAAGAGTTACCTTCTGTGATTGTTGATGATAGCGATATTGCGATGATTCACGAAATGGCTTTATATAGACAAAGCCGTGTGCGCTTGAAAAGTGACCAAAAAGTTGTTGAAGGGGGAGGATTTTTTAATACGGAAGCTTTACCGGAAGGAACTATTTTAGTGTTTCCGATTGCGTTACGTAAGGATAAGTTAGGTAGAAAATGGGAACCTTTTGCTGGAGGTTCAAGCACTGAGATTTATCTTGGTGGTTTGGAATCTATTGGTTTTGGTCACTGTCAGTTGGATATCATTTGTTAAAATCCTGGGCTTTCTGGTTTGTTAAAATCCTGGGCTTTCTGGTTTGTTAAAATCCTGGGCTTTCTGGTTTGTTAAAATCCTGGGCTTTCTGGTTTGTTAAAATCCTGGGCTTTCTGGTT
>JAHHIC010000090.1 GCA_019359035.1 Scytonematopsis contorta HA4267-MV1
GCTTTCTGGTTTGTTAAAATCCTGGGCTTTCTGGTTTGTTAAAATCCTGGGCTTTCTGGTTTGTTAAAATCCTGGGCTTTCTGGTTTGTTAAAATCCTGGGCTTTCTGGTTTGTTAAAATCCTGGGCTTTCTGGTTTGTTAAAATCCTGGGCGGGCAAGGATGCCCACCCCACAAGATTGTTGCTAGTTTAATTTGTTTTTTACTCAATTTATTGTACTGTTTACTTAATTTTATGACTTGGAAACCTTACAATTTAGACCAAAAAGCTCAAGCTTTGGTGTTGAAATATCGTGATAAGGAAGGTGTTATTGGTCAGTCTCACAAAATGCGTGGAACTGTAGCTTATGGTTTAGAACGTTTTTGGGGCGAACAATTACGGCTTTTGGGTAAAAATGACCCCAAGGAACGGGAAAAAGGTAAGTACTGGCAAAGTGTTTGGAAAAAATTTGTAGGTATTATGAAAACAACTGGGGTCGATTTACCTGCGGATGAAGTTAATAGTAATGATACCGCTCAAATTGAAAAAGTGGCAGAAAAGCTATGGTCGCTATCCCTCGATGACCAAAAAATATGTTTAGCAGTATTAACCCAATTTTGCGACAGCTTAGTCTGGTGGACGCAGCGATATAAAAAAACAGCAGATAGAGACGACGACGATATGTAGAGACGTTACATGTAACGTCTCCAAATTGCGATTGGGTAATCAATTTTAATTGAGGTTATACAGTGACAAATCATAGAGAAATTCCTTTGATGTTCCAAGCGCAAATCAAAGGTCGCGGTCAAATTCAATATATATATTGCTGAACCAGAAAAGGTTTACAGGTGGGTAGATGAATGGGAGGAAGCTGTCGGTAGAGAAGTACCTGAATTTGGTACAAATGTTTACACAAAAGAATATAAAATTACTTGGCGATTTGTATCGAATAGCGGACAAGATGATGATATTATCCGTCCGGTAATTGCTAGCAACGGTTTTCCTTATTATCCTGGTGCGAGTATGAAGGGTGCATTTTTGCGTGTTTGCACTCCCGAACAAGCAATACGTTATTGCGGGGGTAATAATAAAAAGGAGAATACAACCCAACCAGGTATATTACGTTTTCATGGTGGATATCCCAAAGATGCAACTTGGAAGGATGAGGAACTTGTTGATGTTGTTCACCCCCAAGCAGATTGGCAACTCAAGGACAATAAAAGTCATTCTGCATTTATTCAAATTTCGTTGCATCAACCAACTTTAGTATTTGGTATTTCCTGTAGCAAACAATTAGACGAAAGTGAATGGGATACTATTTGGGGTCTTTGGGAAAAAGCTTTAGAACGAGGTATTGGTTCTAGAGTTAGTGCTGGATACGGTCAACCTGTAAAGCATCCCGAAACTAAGTTATTAACGGTGGGATTAAAAGGACAAGGTTTAGCTTCGCAACTTATTAACAAAACAGGTGAGTTTCGTCCCAATATGTTTAAAGCTGCTTTACGAGGTCACACTTTACGTTTATTTGCTGGTGTCACCGATGAAGATAGCGCAGAAGCATTAACTAGAGAACTTTGGGGTGGTTTTGGGGGGAAAGATGGTGCTGTTGTCGGACTTTTGGGTATTGCTTTTAATCCTGTTGATTTGGAGATGGATGAATATAGATATCGTAGTAATTCGATGCCTATTTATGAATTAAATAACGGTGCTTTACATATTTTGTGTATGCGTCCGGTTTCTGATGAATATAAAAATGAGTTGCGTTCTCTTGCTGTTAAATTAGTTCAATTTTCTTTATTGCTAGGTGGTTTTGGTAAATCTTGGAGACGTATTGACCATCGTCTTTTCTTTCCTGATTATCTTGATAATAATTATAAACCAATGATAGGTTGTCATTGGGAACATGCTAGGGGTGCTGAGAAATTATATGTGCCTACACATAGAATAGAGAATATTAATACTTTTTTCAAAAGTTTGCATGAAAAAGTTAATAACTGGGTAATTGCACATGGTAAAAAACCTAGTGCTGGTATTAGCAAATGGCGAGAAACTTGGCACTCAAATCAAGTTCAAGTTTGGGGAAGGGTTGCTGAGGATGCTGATGATTCTTTGGCTGTGCGATGGTTTCACGGTGCTTACAAAGATAGCAAATCAATTAAAGGTTCGATTTTAACAGGAAAAATTGGTCAAATAGGTCGAAGTTGGCATCGGATGTATCCACGTTATAGCAAATTGAAAGATGGAACTATGCGACGTATGGGAGATAAATATATTGAGTTACTTACAATTTTCCCTGATAGTAGCGATACGACAAAAGAATTTCTGGAATTTCTAGGTAAAACTGAATTTCAAAAAATTATTATTCCCTAATTATGTAGAGACGTTACATGTAACGTCTCCGTCTCCGTCTACACAAAATAAATTAAGGATTAAATATATGAGCGTTTGGATTTTAACTACTGGTAATAGTGATGTTCATCTCAAGCATGAGAAAAACTGGAACGATTTATTTACTTTACTTTGTAGTGAATTAGATTTAGAGTGTCAAGAATTTGCTTCTGCTACACGCATTAACCCCAATGATAGCCGAGAAGGTTTTACTGTACCTCCACGAGTCTTGGGTTTAACTTATGAAAATCAACCAGATTATTACGATGAGTTAGAGTTTCCCCTAATTGATACATTTTGTAAAATTTTTACGGATGGTAATATTAAGTTAGAAAAAATTATTATCTTGCTGACAGACCAAAGTAATTTGTTTCTGGAAGATTTGCAAAGGTCAAAGGAAAAATGCCCTTATTGGCAAGATACTATTAGTTTAAAGCCTTTGTTAATTAAATATTTCGATAAAAAATTAAAGATTCAGCCAGAGTTTATTGAACTTAAACCTAAATCAAAAAAAGGTCTTGAACATTGGAATGCTACTTTGGAACTAGTAAAAAATGAATTTGAGCATATTGATATTAATCCCTTAAAAACTGTATATGTTAGCCATCAAGCGGGTACTCCGGCAATATCTTCTGCTGTTCAATTTGCTAGTTTGGGTAAGTTTAAGAAGGTTAAGTTCTTACTTAGCAACCAATACTATGATGATGATTATAATCTACAAGCGGAACCGGAAATAGTTGATAGTTCTGAATATTGGCGTGGTATTCAAATTCAAAAAGCAAAGCAGTTGATTACTAGTGGTTTTCCTGGTGCTGCTTTGAAGGTTTTAGATGGTGTTAATATCCCAGATAATACAATATTGAATGAATTAAGTAAACAAGTGGACTTTTTTAATCTTTACAGCCGTGGTACAGATACTAGTCAAGATTTGAATATACCTGAAGCTGTACAAAGAGTTATTAATACTCTCGATTTAATTGGTGTTTTCTTTAGCAACCAAAATTATCTTCAAGGTATTACTCTTTTGGCTGCTGCACAAGAAACTTTTATGAAGTCCGCTATTCTTTCTCACGTTGCTAGAATTAATGCTACTATTAACATTGATGGTACTGATTGCAGGGTATCGGAATTAATTACTTGGAAGCCATTGGGCTTGTTTTTAAGTGATGACTTAAGAAATAAAAGTAATGATATAAAAAAGCAAGTGTTACAAAAACTTAAGTTTCCTGAATGTACTCTTGATAGTGAGCCAATTTCGCTGGCTAAAAACGATGATTTTAAAGTTACGAATCGAAATTTTGCTTTGGTTGCTTGGCTGAAGAAACTGGAACCTAATTTTAAACTTTGGTCACTTCTAGAATGGTCTTGCAAGAAGTCTCGCAATAGCGATGATGATTTACGCAATCAGCTTATGCACAATTTGCGGGGTATGGAAACACTAGAAGTAATAGAATATTTATGCGGTGGTGATACTAAAGGCTACGCTGGGAATGATGTTGTGGAGGTCTATAATAAACGGGTTAAGCAACCCTTTTT
Organism: Scytonematopsis contorta HA4267-MV1; assembly: GCA_019359035.1. Taxonomy (GTDB): domain Bacteria; phylum Cyanobacteriota; class Cyanobacteriia; order Cyanobacteriales; family Nostocaceae; genus Scytonematopsis; species Scytonematopsis contorta. Next base: position 3,903 of record JAHHIC010000090.1, read on the forward strand.
TACTGCTATAGAACTTTTTCAACTTCCTTTCAAGCGTGAAAAAGTATATAAAATATTGCAGGAAATTGCTAATGGGCTAGTTTGAGTCTGGTGTTAAAGGGTGTTTATAATAAAATACTGAACCTTGATTGATACCGTTAACCAGTCACTAAACCAGGGAATAAATTCCCTGTCTGAAAGCTAAAGCCCTCTTCAGAGGACTAATAATAAGGTTTCTGGGGTTTAGTAATTATTTTATAAACACGTTCTTAGAAAAGATGATTGTTTGGAAATTTAATATCTATTTTGGGCTTCTAGTGAAAGTGCGATCGCGCTCTCACTTTTTTTATGAATCTTATGACTTATCGATTGCTTGCACTAATTTGTCTGCCTAACGAGTGAGAAGGTAATGAGTACTGGTCTGAATGATCTAACGGTAAGGCAATGTTTCCACTAATTTGTCTGCCCAACGAGTGAGGAAACTTTGATGGAATGCTAAAAGTAAATAATGGCGTGCTGTTTCCACTAATGCGTCTCCCCAGCGAGTGAGAAGACAACTGATTGTGTTTACCGGAGAGGGGGTGATGAGTTGTTTCCACTAATGCGTCTCCCGAACGAGTGAGGAGACATATATTTGCCCCAAAACCATATCAAGTTTGTTCTCGTTTCCACTAATGCGTCTCCCCAACGAGTGAGGAGACTCTCGCAACCATTGAAATCTGGTGACCGAGTAGAAGTGTTTCCACTAATGCGTCTCCCCAACGAGTGAGGAGACCTTTGGTGGTCAAGATTTGCGTGTGATTCTTTCTGGTTTCCACTAATGCGTCTCCCCAACGAGTGAGGAGACATCGGTTAGTTTTTCTTCATATTGAAAGTTAGATTCGTTTCCACTAATGCGTCTCCCCAACGAGTGAGGAGACATTTTCCATTGGAAAGTGTAATTCCTGATGAATGGGGTTTCCACTAATGCGTCTCCCCAACGAGTGAGGAGACCCCCGCGCTTTGAAATAATTACAGAGCAAGGATTATAGCAACGTTTTACACAAATTTTGATACAAATCTTTTAATGTCCAAACAGCTAAATTTTGAGACTTTATACTTTGTGTTATAACATTAGCATTGTTATTAACTTGGGTATTTTCTTGAATATTACAAATTAACATTGCGTTGGCAGACCCAAGTAAACGCTCGCATACCCACCCAAATCTAGGCTTTGTTTCAAATATAGTTTGTTTGCGGCAATAATAAGTCTTTAAGAATTTATCAAAATCAATATTACGAAATTCTTTGCCTTTTTGTACAATTACGGTACTCGGTAAACGCTCATAACGACGAACACATACCCTCATCACCATCATGCAACTGCGGTAGCTAGGTGGGTCAAATGTTAAATAAGTTGCGAGTATACGTCTAGAAGAACTGTCTATTAAAAATGTGACCCAAGCGCGTCCTAAATTTACTTTTGCCCAAGAACAGACTAATTCAACATCTAATTCTATATGGTCTACAAAAGCTACATCAAAAGGTCTATGTCCATGCCTCGAATCAACAAATTCATCTGAAATAATCATTTTAACCAACCCTCAACCCTGATGAGATTTCTTAAATATTAAATATATTTTTTATTTTTGGCTAGCATTTATCGACATTACGTATCATACGATTAATTAAACTTAAATAATCATCTAGCTCTTCATATTTATCCAATTCATTTTCTTCTTCTTTGGTAAGCGCAACTTCCTTTTGTTTTGCAAGTAGAGTCTCAATTCGTTCTATCACAAAACTGGAAGCCCGAAATATTGGTATATTTTCTACTAACTCGATACTTATAGCACCTTCCAAAGGTAAACTGTCCTACAAATATTCTAATTTTATGGGTAAATAGGATGTCATAGAGTTTATTTAAAATTGAATTCCTGTTAATACATATGAGCTTAACTTCTCTCACCGTTCTTGGCAGCCATCATTTACATTAGTTCGCTTTCACAAAAGTGAGGAGACCTTAAAGGGTGTTTATAAAATAATGATTAAGCTCTAGGAATCCTATTATTAGTCCTCTTTTAGAGGACTTTAGCTTTTAGACAGCGATTTTAATCGCTGGCTTGTGGTAAAAATTAAGCCGAAATTGTTTCCATTAATTTAGGCTTGCCAAAAATGAGTGAGATTGCACTATATATAGTATACATTTGCGGAAATCTTAAATCAAAAGCCCGCAGCTAAACCAACTATCGCAAAAAAAACTGATTTGTACCAATTAAAATATTTGTCAAGCCTGTTAAGCACCTTTACCGAGCATTGCAGGCACATCTATTTCCTTGATACAAGTTGCTCGCGACAAAGAGAGTATGCAGTCGATGATACAGAGCAAGTCGCACAGAGGAATCGCATTACCACCAACCAATCCACCTGCTGCTAAATCTGCTAAAACTTCTGCTGTACCAACATTACCAGGATTAATTACCGTGACACCAATTTCGTGGGGTCGCAGTTCTTCCCGCAATGAATGCACCACCCCTCGTAAACCAAATTTGGAAGCTGTATTTGCAACCTCTCTAGCTGGAAAATTGTCTCGTCCTGATAGCGACCCCATAAAAATAATTTTTGGATTACTAGAACGCTTAAGCGCAGGTAGAAGTGCTTTGACCAATCGAATAGGAGCAACTAGATTCACCGCAATAACTTGGGCAATATCTTCATCAGAACATTTTTCAAAGCTATAGTGACTCGTAAATGCATTAGTTTCCCATGTACCACCCATGTATAATAATGCATCGAGCGGCTCGTTGCCCACAGACTTTGCCGCAATTTCTACCCCAGATAGGGAAGATAAATCTGCTGGAACCCATTCTCCAACGGGTGAGGTTGTCCGGGAAACAGACAACAATCTATTAGTTTTGGGTGCAAGATGTTCAGCAACAGCAAGACCAATCCCGCGACTGGCTCCAGCAACAAGAATGGTGTTGAACTGCATAAATTTCAGCTTCCCTAAATAACTTTTCTTGCTAGATTATACATAAAGCAACAGGTAAGTCGGTGGGTGTAAACAATAGACGTTGAGACTATTTATTTATTCTCTGGCTTTTAGACATATAAATACAGCAAATATTTATTGTAGTTTATTATAGAAAAGGAGATTGCTTCGTCGTTCCTCCTCGCAATGACAGTTAAATTATGGCAATGACAGTTAAATTATGGCAATGACAGTTAAATTATGGCAATGACAGTTAAATTATGGCAATGACAGTTAAATTATGGCAATGACAGTTAATCTATTAATTTATCGATATTGATTAGCGCGGATATTTTTTTCAGCTAACGTGACAGTCTCCATAATTCTTTTTGCGCGAGTTTCAGGACGTTTCGCATTTTGTATCCACTCCAAAATACCACGTTTAACAGAACGGGGAAACGCTTCAAAATACTTTAACGCTGCTTGGTTTTCATTTAACAACAACAGCAAATCATCAGGAATCACCAAATTTTCGACATCATCCAAAGCAGTCCAAGTACCAGTTGTTTTCGCAAGCGTAATCATTTCCAAACCAGCATCGGTCATCAACCCTTCAGAAATCAATCGCTCAACTTTTATCTTATTTACCTTACTCCAATTACTTTTAGGATTACGCTTAGAGAAAAACTGAAAATAACTTTCCTCATCACGTTTATTAGGCTTACTATCAATCCATCCAAAACACAAAGCCTCATCAACAGCCTCGTCATAATACACGCTAGGCGTTTCGCTTTCCTTTCTGTAAATAATCAGCCAAACACATTTTTCTGTTTGATGATATTCCATCAACCACCGACGCCATTCATCTCGACTTTTTGCGTGAAATGTTATAACCCCATCTTTATCTTCCCGCTTCATAAAATTTCTACTAACTTCGCAATTGCAATACCCATCAATATTAATTTTTCTAGTTAATTAAAAGTGTAATTACTCAGGTGTATGACACACAGCCTCAATATTATGACCATCAAAATCCAAAACAAAAGCACCATAGTAGTTTGGATGGTAATGAGTTCGCAATCCCGGAGCACCATTGTCCCGACCACCAGCAGTCATCGCAGCTTCGTAGAAAGCATTAACTTGTTCACGAGAAGAAGCTCGAAAAGCAACATGAATTCGTGGAGTATTTACTTCTCCCTCACCAACCCAAAAATCTGCTTCTCCATCTATACCAAAGCCAGCAACAGGACCAAATTCGTTCAATAATTCATACCCAAGTGGAGCCAAAGCCGCAATATAAAACTTCTTACTTTCCGAGAAATTACTAACATTAATTCCCATATGGTCAATCATAATTTTACTTGAATGCACCAACTGTTATTATAACATTTCTAAATTAAGTAACATACAAATTATAATTAGTTAAAATCTTGTGGGGTGGGCATCCCTGCCCGCCCTGTATTCTTGTATCCTGTATTTTTCACTATACCAAAACTTTAACTAACAGCCCCCTCCAACATTGTTATAGTCCCCATATCAGCATCAATTTCCACATCCACACCAACAGGCATAGTAAACTTATCCTTAATATGACCAACCATAGAACCATACCAAGCAGGGATATTCAAAGGTTTAATATGTTCCGATAAAACCTGCATCAAACTAAAAGTAGGTTCATCCCCAGGCTTACAATTAGTGCATTGAGCAAATATAAACCCAGACATACGAGCAAGAACACCAGCATTTCTTAACTGTATCAACATCCTGTCTATCTTATAAACATCCTCCCCAATATCTTCCAAAAATAAAATATTGCCGTTCCAAGAAGGTAAATAAGGAGAACCAATCATCGCAGCCAAAACCGACAAATTACCACCAACAAGTTTACCCCTAGCCTTTCCCGAAGAAATTACTTCCCTTTTCCCCTCATTATTATTGACATTTTGCATTACCACATTTTCGCCATTAAACAGCACACGCTTAAAATAATCCACAGTAAAATCATTCCAAGTCGAAGTAGCCACAGCACCATGAAAAGTGACAACTCGACTGCGAGCATAAATAGCCAATAACAAAGAAGTAATATCGCTATAACCTAAAATAATTTTTGGGTGAGAACGAATTTGCGAATAATTAAGTAAATGTAAAATGCGATTACAACCCCAACCACCACGCATAGCAATAATCGCTTTAACCGACTTATCTCTAAACATATTATTTACATCTTGAGCACGGTCAATATCCTTACCAGCTAAATAACCATAACGGTCTAAAACATGCGTACCCAATTTAACTTTAAGCCCCAACGCAGCCAAAGTTTTTTTCGCGTTTTCAACATCCTCTGCATCAACTATACCCGCAGGACTAATTAATCCCACCGTATCACCAACTTGCAAACGAGGTGGCTTCAGGATAACTTGAGGACTGGGTTTAGCTTCAACAGATAAAAGTGGTAGCTGACTCGCAATAGTAGCTAATCCACAATACTTAATAAATTTTCGGCGATTGATGCTCATTGGCAACAGATAAATAATCAATGATTATGACATTCTTTCCAAATCAGGAAATTAAGTTTTTTATAAAGACCTTTTTTAATGTAAAGCCATTTGCTATTGTGACAATAGCCTTTTATATATGACTCCCACATGTAAACTCAACATTAAATTATATAGTGCTTTTGTAACGATTTATTAACTGACTGTTTGCAAACTTCTACAAGAAAATAACCTTAGGATAAAACAATGTCAAGCAAGAAAAGTCATCAGCAAAATCAGAAAAAACTGCAACAAATATTTACTTTACAAGCCCAAAACACAATATTAGATAGAGAAAAAAAATTCTTGTATTTTAAAGAAGAATTTCGCATCAACAAGCATCACCAAAACTCTTTACCAAAAAATAAATCTGCTTCCGCAACCACTACCATATTAATCCTTCTTATATTCGCAACAATTTTAAACTTTGGGACTTGTTATTTCGCAGGAGAAATCGCTCAATTTTTCCGCGATTACTCCAGGTATTCCGTTAAAGAAACACTAATAAAATAAAACCAGTCACCATGAACATCTAAATATACAGGCAACGGAAGAGGTTTTAATTACCGACTATAGGGGGGTGAGGTCTTATTTGTTTTAGTTTTTTTTCAGCAATTCCTGCTTTACCCAAGTACGAAATTCACGAATCATTGCAATTTCACCGATATTAAAACTTGCGGTTATAAATTTAGGTATTTCGTCTGTTAGAGATAAATTTGCGAAAGTCGGTGAATTATTGCACGGAAAATATTTATCCCCACGCAGTTGATATATTAGCATTACAGGTTCGTCATAACGCCATACTTCTGGAACACCTAATGCCTGATATATTGATAATCTATCAACCGAAGAACTAGTGTAATCTACTTCAATAACTAAATCCGGTGGTGGGTCTAACGTTAAATCAAGAGTTTTTCTAGTACGCATAATTGGTTCATTCGCGATATAAAATCCAGAGTCTGGTTCAACACCACGTTTTATATCTTCGCGCTTACAAGTTGTCGAACCAATACTTTTGATGTTAAGGCTAAGCTCTTCTGCTAATGTATCAATCAACTTTTCTATTAATCTTTTGTTATGCTCATGCGGCATTAACGGAGTCATAATTTCCAAAGCTTCTCCATCATAAGCAACACGAGTAATACGATTATCACCCATTTCTATCAGAATTGTTTCAAAAGTGTCCCAAGATATATTAGGTAATATAACCCGCTGCGAAATCGGAGTCCTTGTTGTCACCATAAGTTTTGATTTTACCCCATTTAATCAATCATATAGCAGAAGCACAGAGACCTAGCCCCCTTCGTTCCACTTTACCTTATTAAGAGTAAGAGAATTCTGGCATGAAAGCCTCTCTCTGTTGTAGAAAGAGGTTTAGAGAGGGGTGATTATTTCACAAATTACTTAAATCTTGAGGATGTCCACACACCTTACAATGAGGCAAATACTTATAAGTAAGATTATGACAATTTGGGCACTCAATATATTGATAATATCCACAGTGAGGGCAATAAGCATCATTAGACCCAATTTTTCGAGCACAATTAATACAACGTGACTTTTGAACTCTATTCGCAGCCTGAACTTTAGAATTAAAGATAACTTTTTGGAGAAACTTGATAACACCAAAACCAAACAGTGGAATCAGCAAGATATAAACATAACTAATAAGGAAAAGTAACCCACCAAAAAGAGCATTAAAGACATTAATTAAAAATTCAAGTATTACACCAAAACGCAAAAACTCAAAAACCTTGAGAACCAACGGGATAAAAAAGATAACCAGCAAATGCCAGCTAATCAGAGAAATTAGTCCATATCCTCGTCGTTGAGCAAAATTATAAACTGACAACGCAACAAGAATTAACGGAACTAGAAAAAGCGATTGAAAAGCAAATTGAATACTAGGATACCAAAAATCAGCCCTTTTATAACCTGCTTCAACTGGTTTAAATTGCCCATTATCCTTAACAAAATTGAGAAAATTAGAGCTTTCCGGTTTGGTAACTAATTGATTTTTGAGATTAGAAATATCCTGATTAAGAGTAGCAATATTACGAGAATTTCGGTCTAACTCTTGCTTCGCTTTTTCCGCACTCACAGCATTAATTGACTGCTGGTTTTTTTGTCCAGCAATTTTTTCTAAAAGCGTGGAATCATATTGAGTGCGAATATTACGATTAGTTTGTTCCAGCTTACCAATTTGCGATTGTTTCTGGTCAATTGTTTTTATAGTTTGACGATTTTCTGAATTGTAAATTTTATCTTTGTATTCAGCATACTTCAGACACACTTCAGAAACTTTACCCAGATGTCCCCTTTGCTGTTGTAGATAATCTTGCTGCAATGATGGTGCAGTATCAAATTGTAAAGATGACTTGACTATTTCATAATCTTTATCTTTATTGGTCTTCGCTTGATAACCTTTCCATTCAGAATAACAAGGATAAGCTTGGGAAGGGCTGAGATGCCATGTACTAATATCATCCAGTCCAGTAAAAACATTAACCAGTATAAAAATATCAATAAAAATAATAACAATCAAACTCACCTTATTCAGAGGCTCATTATTGATTGTCCCTGACCGACTCAAAAACTCTCTCCAAAGACGACGAATTCTGGCAAACATAATAATCAATTAGCAATTAGCCATTTAGGAATCAACAATAATTACCCGATTCTACTGTAATATTTAGTGAGTTATCAGGAAAAAAAGCCGCTACTAGTAAAATATGGCTCCTAAACGCTTAATAATTGAAATGGGAATGGGTATAGACCAACACGGACAAGACCCAACAGTCGCAGCATCCCGTGCAGTCAGGAACGCCATCGCACATAATGCTTTACCAGGAGTTTGGGAAGTCGCAGGTTTAAGCCATCCAAACGAAATGATTGTGGAAGTTCAAGTCGCAGTTCCCTATCCAGAGCAAGTCAGAGAGCAGGAAGTTTTAGCAGTATTACCATTTGGTCGCAAAACCCTCAAAGTTGAATCTGGGGGAATGGTGGTTCAGGGAAAAGCGATTCCAGAATTAAACGATAAAAATGACGAAATGTTAATAGCTGTTGCGTCGGTTACTGTTTTAGTTGAATAAAAAAAAGACCTAACCCCCCTTCCCCCCTTCCCTACGTTCGCGTAGCGTGCCGCTTCGGCATGGGAAGGGGGGTTAAAAGCGTCTCGTTCATCTCTACGGAAGAGATAATGGAGAAATTCATTTCTTTTTCTTTGTAGTTAGAACACCAGTAAACATCATCAGCATCCCCCCGATAAAAACAGTAATCGCTAACCCCACAGCCACCAAATCTAACACATTAGTATTTTCCATAATCAATCACCTTATTGAAAAAACGTTCTTACCTAAGATTTTTACGAAAAGTATTTGTTTATAGACCACAGCTTATAGGACAAAGGAGAAAGAAACCTTTTATCCGAGTAAAAGGAGTTCAATTGCGAATTGCGAATTGTTTATTTCTCCCCTTCCCAAATATTTACAAAACATTTAACAAAAATTATTAAAAATCGACCCCCCGCTTAAGCTCTACCCCATGATTAGCATAATGCTTGTGGCAGTAAACTTCAGAATGCACGGTAGCCAAATCAAAATACCCCGGTTGATTTTGACAACGACCCGTGATGATAATTTCCGTATCGCGAGGCTTTCTGAGTAAAGCTTGCACAATTGGTTCCACTGGTAACAATTCCAAATCAACCGTTGGGTTAAGTTCATCCAAAATTATAGTTTTGTACAACCCTGAGGCTATAGCAGTCTTAGCAATCTCCCAACCGCGCTCAGCTTCCACGTAATCCAACTCCTGCCGAGAATTTCGCCAAACAATAGCATCGCGTCCACAACGTTGGTGGTCAACCACATCAGGGTAGGAATTTTGCAAAGCCGCAATAGCCGCATCTTCCGTATAACCACTACCTCCTTTCAGCCACTGCATAATTAATACACGGGTAGAACCAGGGTGATTAATACCCCGACCAATTGCTTTTAAAGCTTTCCCCAAAGCACTAGTAGACTTACCTTTGCCCCCACCAGTATAAATTTCAATACCGTCCATACCCTGCATTTTTGCCATAGGGTGGTGTTGAGGTTTCATTTCTGAGTGTAGGTCAGCAATATCAAGTAACTTTTGTGGCGCACCTCGTCCAGTAGCGATAATTTCCAAATCATCAGGCTTATTTTTCAAAGTATTCACCACCTCATCCACAGGTAGCAAACCTAAATCGAGTACCGGATTGAGTTCATCCAAAACAACAACCGAGTACAACTGTGATGCAATAGCACCCTTAGCCACATCCCAACCTCGCAAAGCCTCAGCACGGTCAAACGCAGTAATTCCATCAGCACCAAAATATTCAGCCCTACCAGTTCTCACCTGGTCAATCAAATGAGGGAATCCCCGTTGTAAAGCAGTAATAGCCCCATCCTCATCATAATCACGTTCCGGGCCCTTAAGAAAACGCAGCAGCAAAACGCGGTTCTGATTTTCTGGAGCATTTATCCCCAAACCAATAGAACGTAAAACTACCCCTAAAGCCGCTTGAGATTTGCCTTTTCCTGCGCCATCATAAACATGAATTTGACCAGTCACACGTTCTTGCCGCACTTGGGCAGTGCGAATACCAATACCGTTCCTTGTCATCTAAAAATCTCCAGCAGTCCCAGTCTTTTATCTTACCGGAGAAAGGGGGAGTGGGGAGTGGGGAGTGGGGAGTGGGGGGAGGGGGAGAGGGGGGGAGTGGGGAAAAACGGGAACTAAGTTAAAATAACCCAGTACTCCGTAGTCTCTTATATGACCAAACCCCAATTCCCCACTTCCTACTCCCAATTCCCCACTCCCCACTCCCCATAAATGAAAATACCTTAACAAAAACATGGCAAAAGACTCGAAGGATGAGATAATTTCCCCGAACACCTTCTAAAATGAGTACGAAAATTTCCCACATCGCAATATAATTACTGCCACAGCTATGTTTGAATTACCTACCCTGCCTTCATCGTTTCCCCTAGGGGCTATACTGTTTAATTTCTTGTTTTTCTTGGTCGCAATACCTACTGAGGCGTTTTTGTTAAATAATCGACTTCGATTTGACAAAAAAACCAGTATGTTCTATGCAATTTGTATCAATCTGTTCTCTGGTGTCATTGGCTGGACAATATTTTTCTTGATTGAACCTTCCTTACCAGTATATTGGAAATCCGAATTAATTAGTTACTTTTTCTTTAATCGTTTCATCAAGCCCGTAGAAACATCAATAATTTTACTGGGATTTATTATTTTCTTTGCCACATTTTTGCTGAAATTTTTACTTCTAAAAGTATTGCTAATATCACTTAGTGACCCAGGTCAGAAAAAAGAAGAAGAACCAACCATCCAACGTTACTCCCGTCGGGCACGAAAGTTCAAATTGCAAAATACTAATCTAGTCACAACTCTACTGATAGCTAATTCTGCTAGCTATAGTGCAATTGCGGCAATTTTATTGATTAGACCTTCACTTTGAAAATCTAGTACCCATCAGGTACATTCAGTGAAATTATTTGTTGGTATGCAACAGAAAAATTAAATCTTTTACTTGGAATGGTAATAGAGAGGAAATAATGTTTACTTTTACGAAAGATATATTCGGTGTATTCAAGATTTTTGATGATGTCTACAAGCGGCTAAAAAAAATATTAATTCCAGATAAAGCTTACTCGTGGCAAACATTAATTTACTTGAGTCTTTTTTCTTGGTTAATGTCTTCCTTCGCGGTTGGTGGAATCAAAGATATAATTGCCTTTTTTGGCTGGATATTTTTAATTGCCGGCACAGCTTGGTACACCACAGATAAACCAATACTTGTACCCGGTACACCCATGCCAATTGGAGCTGTTATTACAGGAGGTTTAGTAAGTATTTTCGCTTTGGGACACAGAGAACCATTATCAGCAACAAATAATTTTTGGGAAGTACCAATAATTCCAGACGCAGTAGTTTTTTGGCCTACGATTTCGGCATTAATCACGGCAGTTCCAGAATTTTTTGAAGGAAGCGGTGTAGATGTCAAAACTCAACTTCCTAAAACAGAAATCCGTCAAAGGATGATAGTTTTGCTTGCTTGTTGTATGGTACTTAGCTGTTGGTTGAAATTATCGTTCGTTACAAATAATTGGTTAAAAGAGTACCCCAGCTTAGAAGCAGATAATCTTAATCGCAGTGGATTTGTTGCCAGAAGTCCAGAAGACGAGAAGGTACGCAGGATTCCTGCAAATGCCAAAGAAATCTTAGATAAATTGTCACCACAAGTTGAACGACAAATAACAGGTAGACGTTGGGCAGATGCAGAAAAATGGTTAATTGATGCACAAAAAAATGTGAGTATTTTGGGTAGAGACGTAATCAACAGAAACTTATCTGAATACGAAGAAAAAGAATTGTGGGATGTCAAAGCAGTTGTGGCAAATCCAAATCCTAAAAACAAAGATTCGTATAGATTAGATTTGCTAAGTGTTTGGGAAGGACCGACTTCCACGAACAAAAATTACTACCTGCAAAAATCCTGTCGCATTTCTCCAGTCGCTAGAGCCGGCAAAAATTCCCCCAGACCTGAGGATAGAGTCGTCGTGGCAGAAATCGAGTGCGATCGCATTAGCAAATTGAGAGAAGGATTACCACCAGCACAATAAATAACCACACCCCGAATCCCCTCTCCATAAATCCCTTCACGCTTCGTGAGGGGTATTTCAGAGAACTTTAGGATTATTTAAAGACTTCTGTGGACACAGTAGATATAAAAGGAGGGGGCTACGAATTTTCAATACCCCTTACTAATCACAGCTTCCTGAGTTATAACTGATGATTGATGACAAAAAGAAATCATAAATAACTTAATAGCCATGAGCATAGGAAGAGTTTTTGTACTAACAAAAAACGTATTTACGGAAGTAGTACGCGAACGTATTTTATTTATTATTGGTTTTTATGCATTAATACTGGCAGCAGCTTTTCGTTTACTCCCGGAATTAGCCGCTAGCACAGAAGACAAAATGTTTTTAGACTTTGGTCTAGCAATGATGAGCCTTCTTGGTGTAATTGTTGCAGTATTTGTCGGAACAGGAATGGTGAACAAAGAAATCGAAAAACGTACTTTATTAGTATTAATCGCTAAACCAGTCAACCGTACAGAATTTATTATCAGCAAATACTTAGGCTTGTCAGCAGTATTGGGAGTACTCATTGCTGCTATGACAATAATTTACCTAGGATTTTTGCGATACGGGAATATTCCATATCCATTAACAAGTATTTTACTTGCTGTACTTTTTCTTTTCTTACAGTTATCTTTAGTTGCCGCAGCTGCTATAGCTCTAGGAGTATTTACTAACTCATTATTAGCAGCACCCCTAACATTCGGCGTATATTTCATGGGAAATATCACAGAAGATTTACTCAAAGTTGGTCGTATCAGTAACAATCCAGATGTGGAACGACTCACTAAAGGTTTGTATCTAGTTTTGCCAGACTTATCGCGTTTAAACTTACAAAACGATGCCGTTTATGGTATTAAAGCACTCCCCAGCACTAGCGCTTTAATTACCAGTGCTGGTTACGGCTTACTTTACAGTGCCATGTTATTAGCAATCGCAGTATTTCTCTTTTCCCGAAAAGAATTTTAATTGGTTGACTGTTGACTGTCAACAGTCAACAACAGCTAATTCCATCTCTTTCCCCGCTAAAGCTATCGATGACAGTCAACCGTCAACAGTCAACAGTCAACAACCCTACCATCAGGCATAACAGTATTTCCGAATTTTACATGAGTCAAATTACAATCCCAAAGGTTAGCCCCTGTAAAATTGGCTTGAACTAAATTTGCCCATTGTAAATCAGCACCTGTTAAATTAGCTTGATGGAAACTAGCTTCAAGTAGAGTCGCTCCACACAACTTAGTACCAAATAAATTAGCTCTAACTAAATTAGCTTCAACCAGAGAAGCCTCAATCAATTTAGCTTCTCTCAAATCAGCTTCGCTTAAATCCGCATTACATAAAGAAGCACCCCAAAGCTTACTTCCAGTAAATTTAGCTCTCCACAAAAAAGCATTACAAAAAGAAGCTCGTGTTGCATCAGTATTCGTAAAATTAACTTCGCACAAACAAGCATCAGTTAAATTAGCTTCACGTAAACAAGCTTCCATTAAATTTGCACCACTTAAATTAGCATTCTTGAGAACAGCTCCACTCAAATTAGCTGCTCTCAAATCTGCTCCTATCAAGTTCATTCCGCTAAAATCAAATCCTCTTAAATCTATACCACTCAAATCATATCCACTGAAATCTTTTTGCTGTAAACATTTATCTTCGACTTGACTCGCAATCATTTCTTGTTTGCCAGCGTAATTTCGCATGGTATTTTTCCTATCTAAAGAGGATTTTATTCGGGGGAGTTATATCTCAAAAAGTCCTGACAATATATGGAAAACTTGATATTGAAAAGTTTAATGAGAATAGCTTCACACAGTTGAAATCCTAGCTGGAAAGCGTAGTCATCATATATTAATTTATTACTGCGATGTATATGTTTATATTTTGTAATATTACTTTAATAAAAATAACCTAATATGACTTTAGGTTACCGACGATAAAGCTTAATCACCCCAAGTTTGTAATTGCAGATAAACTAACACCAGTGTAAATCCCAGCAACACGGTAGCAGCAGCAGCAGCATAGCCAAAATCAAATTGACCAAAAGCTTCTTGATAAATATAGTAAACCAGTAAATTCGTAGAATTTAGAGGTCCCCCAGCAGTAACTACATATACTTGCTCAAAGCTGCGTAATGTAAATATCACAGTCGTAATAGCAGCAAAAATCAAAGTTGGTCTCAGTCCGGGTAAAGTAATATGCCAAAACTGTTGCCAAGAATTTGCACCATCTAATTCAGCAGCTTCATAACGACTGGAAGGTATTGTTTGCAGTCCAGCTAAAAATACCACCATATTAAAGCCAAGTTGTTTCCAAATACTTAGTAAAATTAATACAGGCATAGCCCAAAATGCATCTCCCAACCAAGGTATAGGAGCAATTCCAATCACCTCAAGAAGTGAATTTATGGGGCCATCATTTTGGAACAACCAACGAAAACCTAAGCCTGCAGCCACAAGAGAGATAATAGAAGGTAAAAAATAGGCACTCCTTAACAATCCTCGCAAAGCCAATGATTGGTTTAAAAGCGCAGCCAATCCCAAAGAAATAACTAAACTAGGAATTACCGTAGCGACTGTGAAATATACTGTATTACCAATAATTTGCCAAAAATCAGGATTAAGGAGTAAGCGCAAATAATTTTTTAACCCCACTGGGTACATACCAGCAGCAGTAAAACTACCAGCAGTAAAACTCAGAAAAAACAAGTAGACAATTGGCCAGATGATAAAAAGACCCAATAAAATTAATGCGGGTGTGAGAAAAACCCAAGCAGCGACTGTATCATTATCCAACCAAGACTTATTACTATATGATTTTGTCATCTAAAATTTTCCTCCTCAAAAATTAACGTAACCAAAATCCAAAATCTAAAATACATTAGCCATTAGCCATTAGCCATTGACTTTTTATGACCCTTAGCTCTGATTTTACCCCTAGCTTGATTTCTCCTGATGTGGTTGCATCCAATTTTAGTGACAATAAGTCTATTCAAAAACCTGTAAGACTGGGAATAATGGCTTCGGGTAATGGTAGTAATTTTGAAGCTGTAGCCCAAGCGATTCATGACGGACAGCTAAAAGCCACTATCCAAGTTGTGGTTTACAATAACTCAGACGCTTTTGTTGCTACTAGAGCTGCTAATTGGGATATACCTTCTGTTTTATTAAATCATCGCGAATACCCAAACCGAGAAGCTTTTGACAGCAAAATAGTTGAAACATTACAAGAGTATGATGTTGAATTAGTAATTATGGCTGGTTGGATGCGACTTGTGACCCCAGTGTTAATTGACGCTTGGACAAACAAAATAATTAATATTCATCCTAGCTTGTTACCTAGTTTCAAAGGAACCCGCGCTATCGAACAAGCTTTGGAATCTGGTGTAAAAATTGCTGGGTGTACCGCGCATTTGGTGTGTTTAGAAATGGATAGTGGACCGATTTTAATGCAAGCTGCTGTGCCAATATTACCCGATGATACTTCGGAAACACTTCATGCCAGAATTCAAAAACAAGAGCATCGTATTTTACCAATGGCTATCGCGATTGCCGCTTCTAATGGTCTGTTTAAATTTTAAGTCATCGTAAAATATAAATTTTTTCATTCTTATGAAATAAAGCAAGTCTACAAGCTAACAATTGCAACAGTCAAGAATATATAATAGACAGTTATGCTTTAAGGTGCAGGAGAGAAGAATTATGGCTAATGTTAGTGTTGCCCAAGGTAGTTGCCTGTGTGGAGCGGTAAGAATATCCGCGAAAAATATGATTAATCTCGTGGGAGCTTGTCATTGTAATATGTGTAGAAAATGGGGTGGAGCAGCTTTTTTAGCCGTTGAGTGTGGCAGTGATGTTAGTTTTTCAGGTGAAGAAAATATCGGCGTTTATCAATCTTCCGAATGGGCAGAACGTGGATTCTGCCAGAAGTGCGGTAGCCATTTATTTTACAAATTGAAACAAAATAATCAACACTTTATCCCTGTTGGACTCTTCGATAATAGCGAAGGTCTCCGGTTCGACCATCAGGTTTTCATTGACGAAAAGCCCGAATATTACTCATTTGCCAATGAAACCCACAATATGACAGGAGCAGAGTTATTTGCACAGTTTGCACCGACATCAGATAACTAGTATTTATGAACTATTCATCAACATAGGCGGACGATTAAATCGCTTTGTACTTAAAGTCTTTATTTTCTTGTTCCCCTTCCCTTGTAGGGAAGGGGTTAGGGGTTAGGTTCTTAGTTAATGTTTTTCTTGTTCCCCTTCCCTTGTAGGGAAGGGGTTAGGGGTTAGGTTCTTAGTTAATGTTGACACTTTTAAAACATCCTCTTAGTTTTCAACTGCTCCAAGAGTAATCAAAGTTTCTTTTTGCCCTTGTGTTAAACCTGTAACACCACAAATATTCATCCCCTCATAAAGTCGCTCGGTTCTTAAAATTTTAATGCATTCCTTGGTTTGCATATCCCATACATTGATAGTCGAATTCGCATCCCCACTCACCAATGTCTCACCTTCTGGACTTAAAGCTAGAGACATCACCCAGGTATTACTTGCTTGCAAAGTTTCCAGACAGCAACCTGTCGTCACGTCCCAAAATTTTATAGTTTTGTCGCTACTGCAACTAACAAGAGTTTTGCTATCTGGAGTAAAGACAACAGCCCAAATCCAATTTTCATGTCCCGAAAGTATATGAATACAATCACCACTACTAACATTCCATAGCCTAATAGTATGGTCGGAGCTACAGCCAGTAGCAATAATACTACCATCTGGACTAAAGTTTACCCGCCACACCCAATGATTGTGACCTTTTAATATTTGACAGCACTGCTTGGTTTCTAAATCCCAAATTCTTACCTGGTCATCAAAACTACCCGCAACCAAGGTTTTCCCATCGGGACTAAAATTCACAGACATCGCAACATGTTCAGAGAAAGTATGCAGCAAATAACCTGTTGTGACATCCCAAAGTTTAATAGTACGGTCATAACTGCTACTAGCTAAAACTTGACCATCTGGGCTAAAAGCAACTCCCGTTACCATACCAGCATGTCCTTGCAATATTTTTATACAATTACTTGTTGCTGTATCCCATAATCTAATAGTTTGGTCAGCGCTCCCACTAGCTAACATACGACCGTCTGGACTCAATGCAATTGCAAAAATAAACTCAGTATGTCCAATAAAATTCCGACACCCACCTTCTAAATTCCTACCCTCTAAATTCCATAGTCTGACAACACAGTCTTCATGACCGCTAGCGATAATTTTGCCAGAAGAATTATTGGGACTAAAAGCAAGAGCACCAACCCAATTAATTCTTGCTTTTAAAGTTCTTATACATTCCCCATTTAGCGTATTCCACAACTTAACTGAGAAGTCATCACCACCACTAGCGAGCAAAGTACCTTGGGGATTAGAAGTAATAGTGTTAATCGAATTTGTATGTCCTTGCAAAATTTTGATACATTTCTGACTAGAAATATCCCAGAGACGAATTGTACTGTCTACGCTGGAACTAACGAGGATGTTACTTTCACCAACAAAGCTAACTGCAAGTACTCCGTTTGAGTGCCCTTGTAGGATACCAATACAAGTACCATTTTCTATGTCCCAAAGTCTAATAGTTTTATCAAAACTACAACTAGCAAGTATTCCTTGGGAACTAAACGCAACAGAGATAACCCAATCGCTATGTCCCTCAAAAGTTTTAATCCCAAGACCTGTTGCAACTTCCCAAAGCTGAACATTATAATTATGTCCAGCAGAAGCGAACATTGAAGCATCTGGACTCAACGCAATAGATATTTTTGGGCTGTAATATCCTGCTAAAATTTTAGTGCATTCCCCTGAAGCTATATCCCAAATTCTCAATGTCAAGTCGCTACTTCCACTAATTAACCTTTTGCCGTCAGGGGTAAATACGATAGAAAAAATAGCGTTTGTATGTCCCTGTAGAGTTTTGAAACACTCTCCTTTACTTATATCCCAAAGCTTAATTACTTTATCATCCGAACCAGTAGCAAGAACACTACCATCTGGACTAAAACTAATGCACCATATAGGGTGAAAATGCCCCAAAAATTTTATCAGTTGTTGACCACTAGTGACATCCCACAAACAAATATAGCCTTCGGTGTGACCTGTTGCCAAAATTTTCCCATCCGGGCTAAAGGTTATAGCCATTGCAGTAGAAAAGGTTTTGGCAAATACTGATTTAGATAAGTCAGCATGAGAAAAGTTTACTTGCTTTAAAGATATATCTTGAAGATATGCTTGCCAGATAGTTAGATAAGAAAAGTTATAGCCTGTTAAATCTGTTTGTAAGTAAGAGAAAAGATTGAGGATATTTCCGCTTGCATATCCTGGTTGTAGTTGGAAATTTTTAAGTTGATAATTTTCAAGTGTATTTTCTATTTCTTCTATATTTTTCTGTTGCAAGTTATTTAATATTTCGTTTAAATGGGTTAGAATACCCTGTTTTGTTTGAAGTTTCACCAGTAGTTGTTCAATTACTGGTTGAAGAATTAATTTAATTTGAGCAAGACGAATATAATCTTTTGCTGTCGCTTTAATTAAAGCATGGGTGTTGAAGAGGGTAGAGACCGAATAAATTCGGTCTCTACGGTGTGGTTCTAATTGCCATTCGCTAATTTCTTTACTAATTTGCTCAATCAGTTGGTCTACCACATATTCCATTACTACAGGTTGGAGAGTAAACTGCACGGGAGTCTGTGGAAGTGATTTTTTTTCAATTAAATTTCGTCGTCCTAAAGATTCTAAAGCTTCCAAAACTTTCATGGAAGATATAGGTAACACTAAATCAGCACGCAATTCAGTTAAAGTAACTGGTTCCCGATTAATTGCTAACCAATACATCAAGTCTTTTTCAAGTTGAGAAAGACGGTAAAATTGCTGTGACAGTAAATCATAAATACTACCAAATACTTTTGCTCCTTGAGCCATAAATTCAGCTATATCACCGTCAAATAATTCTTGAATAGTGGTAGCAATAATTTTTATAGCTAAAGGATTTCCTGCGTAATGCTGTATTAAGTTTTTCCATTCTGTATCGGAACCGTAGAAAAAGCTTTTGCTTTTAACTAATTCCAAAGCCGCGTTTTCTTTTAGACCTGGTAATTGTAATGCTCTGACTGGTAGAGTATCACCTTCCAGCGTTGCTACCTCCTGGGGTTTTTCTCGACTTGTCAGCACTACACAGCTATTATGAGGGATTTCTCCTAATTGTTGTAATAGTAGTCCGTAATCCTCGTATCCGAGTTGATAATTTCCGGCACGGTCAGTACTGGCTAAAATTGATTCTACGTTGTCTAGTACTACTAAGCAACGATAGGAACGCAAATGATTCATTAATTGGGAGATACGTTCGTTAATATTTTCCGATAACTTGATGGGTTCGCACTTAGCAAAAAATTGCAGCAAGTTTGCCAGTAAATCTCCTAAAGGTGGACTGTTGCGAAGACTACGCCAAATTACAAACTCAAATTCTCCCTGGATTTGCTGCGCTAGTTTTACCGATAGCGAAGTTTTACCGATTCCACCCATCCCTAACAGGGCAATTAACCGACAACGGTCATGAGTAATATAGTATTCTAATTTTCCAAGCTCGTCTGCACGTCCGAAAAAAACTGAGACATCAACCGCTTCTCCCCAGTCGTTGAGGGGAGTGGGGAGTGGGGAGTAGGGAGTTGGGGGGGATAAGGGAGATGGGGGAGATGAGGGGGATGAGGAAGGTAAATTAATTTCTTTGTTTTCCCCACTTTGTATAGACGCTATAAATCGCGTCTCTACCAATTCCCCACTCCCCAACTTCACAAAGTCGTTTTTTGTTAAATCTAAAGCGAAGCCTCGAAAGAAATACTCTAGGGTTTGCTTGTCTACTCCTTCTTCTCGTGTCATTACTTTCGAGACTGTGAAGGGTGCAAGTTGAGTGCGATCGCTGAGTTCCTCTAAGGTAAATCTAGCGTTGTCGTTTTCCAAAACTTCAGCTTGATGCTTAGCCTCTTGGAGCTTGTTCCACCCCTGGAGACTTAGGATAACTCCGCGTCTACGTTTTTGTTTGGAGGGTTCCATAGGGTTGTGAGACTAAGTTTATGTAAATCTTACTGGTCTTAAGCTAAGTTAACGAACTATTTTAGATTTTATACAAAATCTGTAGAGACGCGATATATCGCGTCTCTGGTTTATTGCGTCTCCGATTTAGGGACTTCCAAATAAAACAATCACCTATTTTGATTGTGGAATTGCATGGAATATCGGCAATAGGAGCGGGCGGGCAAGGATGCCCACCCCACAAGATTGAAGAATTTATTTTTTGGAGTTCCCTTATTGCCTCTCTTCAAATTATCATCGAGAAGTTTTACGTTACAAAACTTAACTTAGCACTTAACGCCTTTATCTTTACTGGTGCAAACAGATTGGCCGAGAGAGACTGTATTTGTAAGTGTTTACAAAACTTAAAAAATGAAAAGGAGAACTAAAGATTATGTTTGCACCAATGGTTACTTTTACTCGTAATTATTTAGGTAAAGCCCAGTTTAATCAATTACGTGGCAAATTGATTGCACTACACGCTCAGGTGATAACTAACTTTTGCGAATATTTTAAGATTGAGCGCACTACTCGTCAGAATCTAATACGTTTAGCTCGCGATAATGGTAAGCGGATAAAGCATGGGTATAAGAATGAACTATATTTTTTAAAAAAAAATGTATAGAATAAGAGTTGACACCTTCAGCGCCACTTGTATCAATAGTTGTAAGTATACTTACTTTGGCTGGTTGATAACTTCCTGTGAAAAGTCAGATTTGTAACTTGGATGTTGAAAAAGATTATATTGCAATACGTTCTATGGCGGGACTCAAAAAAAGTAATAGGTTCACAGTAAAAAAATTGAAATCAGCTTTCTATCAAATTCCCCAAAGGTATACTATTGTCAATCAAAATAGCTTATTATTCTTATTTTTTTCACTAGACCTCCTTTGGAGACCTCTCCGGGGTAAGTAGTCCCCTGTATGCGAAGAGAAGTTGTAAGGGAGAAGTAAACTCTTATTTATTGCGCCCCCAAACT
Source organism: Scytonematopsis contorta HA4267-MV1 (assembly GCA_019359035.1). Classification (GTDB taxonomy): domain Bacteria; phylum Cyanobacteriota; class Cyanobacteriia; order Cyanobacteriales; family Nostocaceae; genus Scytonematopsis; species Scytonematopsis contorta. The sequence goes on from JAHHIC010000090.1 coordinate 25,154, forward strand.
GTTTGTCGAGTTATAAAATCCTCCAGTTCAAGAGTACCTAATAGGGTACTGTCTAAACGACATTATAGGTCGCACAATAAATAGGAAGCTAGTAAAAATTGTTGTCTACTTTCTAGCAAACGGAGGTTTTGCGATGAATTAGACCTTGTATTTCTCAATACTCATCGCCAAACCATAATCAGGGTAAATACCGTTTGTGCCCACAGAAACACCATTATTTCAATAAAATTCCAACTTATCGTATTCAGCCTTAATTATTGATAATGTGTGAAATGAGAATTTAACCTTTTATCTACTATTAAAAAATAAGATTTATTATTAATCTTATTTTCCCATTAAATGTAAAAGCTAGCTTTTTGTTCCTGTAGATTTTGCTCTCTTAAGGTGCATTTGTCTTAATAGAACATCACATATTCATCCTCACAAGTATTTATCCTCACAAGGAGGATACTATCTCCATGCCATTAAACAAAGAAATTTTATACCGCCGCGAACTAGAAGTTTTAAAGAATATTGATTTGTTCTGGCCATTGCGTCCAACCGTCAATATATTAATCGTAACTGATGGTAGCGGAGCATTCGATTCCATATCTGATTTTGGACTGGGTAAAGTAATTACTGAACTACAAAATGACCCTTGGTGGTGGGTTAGGTTTGTTGTTACAACGGCACACCGACGTTCTAACAGTCAAGCTGCGACAGCAATGCATCAGAATTTTCGCTTTGATGCACCACCAGATGGAATTAACCTCAACAATTTTGACCAAATATGGCTATTTGGAGTTGAAGGGCTATGGGGTGTTCCGTTGTTGCAGCCTGAGGAAATCACCGCACTGACCAATTTTATGAACAGTGGTCGAGGTGTTTTTGCTACTGGAGACCACGAAGACCTTGGTGCAAGCCTTTGTGCTGATTTACCACGTATCAATAAAATGCGGCAATGGCGCACGGGTGGAGCTGCTGGCACACCTCCTCCTGTTGGAGGTGTAGGACGGCACGATACTTCTCGTGAAGGTTCAACTCCTGGTTACCAGTTTAACGACCAATCTGATAATGTACCCCAGCCAATAATTCCAAAGCCTTATTACGACCCTTGGGGACATTTTGGATTCTATCGTCGTTGGCGACCCCATCCTATTCTCTGCGGTAGAAATGGTATTTTGGATGTTTTACCAGACCACATGCATGAAGGACAGATTGTTGTACCAAGTGCTGCAGATATAGCAGCTAACCCTTCAGAATGGCCTTCTGGTGTCGGGCCAGAGATTATTGCTGATGCAACTGTGATTGCTCATACCAATACTGATGGACACGGTTATGTATCTGGGAAGCAATTTGGTGTGTTAGGTGCTTACAATGGTCATCCTTATGGTGTCGGTCGAATTGTAGTTGATGCGACATGGCATCATTGGTTTAACATCAACTTAATTGGCTTTGACACATCTTCCAGTAACTACGATAAAATTCGCAATTACTTCTGGAATGTTGCTTTGTGGCTGTCTCCACCCGAATTGCAAACCGCCATGTTTAGCGCAGCTGTTTATGGACTTACCTGGTTGCAGCCATTCAATGAATTATCAAAAACATTTGACCTAATTTATTTGGGCTTTTCGGGAGTAGATGCAATCGGTCGGCGGGCTTCTCAGTGCGTCGCCACAGAATGGATTATTATTCACTTACCACCATTACTACAGGAAGAATTCCGCTACAAACCGATTCCACCAAATCCACCAGACCCAGCACCTTTCAGAGGTCTTGAATTCGTGCGCGAATTTGCCCTGGGTGGTGTCCTCAGTGAACTACTCAATGCTGTCGGTCCAGAGAATCGACCGGAAAAACCACCAAGTCTTCGGGAAATCGGGAAACTTACCCAAATTGGTATCCAGAAAGGTTTAACTAATCTAATTAAGTCTGAGTATCAAGAGATTGAAAACTCTCAACGCTTGTTAAATATAGTACAAAAATCCTTAAGAGACCAATAAATTTAAGGATGAGGGGGATGGGGGGATGAGGGAGACGTTATTTTCAAGCGAGTTTGCTAAGAACAAAAGCGGCTAAAAATCCAAAAACAACGATTAATCCCGCGAAATCATGCGCTTGCTCGAGAGTTTCTGGAATCATGGTATCTGTAATCATCGCTAAAATAGCACCTGCGGCTATAGCGGTGGTTGCAGCTATAATGTCTGCTGAAAAATGACTAAACAAAGCATAACCTATAAGCGCTGATAGCCCTAAGAGGTGATTTATAAAGTAAAAGTTAAATTCACGTAGGATGGGTTAGGCGCATTTGTAGTATTTAGTTAGAAGCTCTTTAAGTTATATGAAGCACCGTAACCCATCAATTCTTTGAACTTAATCTTTACTTTGTAAATTACCTCTAAGTATAAAGACTTAAGGAACAGATTAAGTAGATTTTTTCCAATATCTAGGCTAAAATTAATATTTTCAACAGTAGAAAAATCTTCATTAGACTAAATTTCGAGTCGCTCTAACTAAATTTAACCAACTTTTACAATGGGATTAACAATCAGTTATAAATTAAGTCTGAATAACGCAGGCGTTGACGAAGTAAGAGAAAAAATTACCACTTTGCGTAATTTAGCGACAAAAATACCTTTTTCTCAAATTGACGAACAGGTCGAGCTAGAGGGAGAAGCTTGTCGCTTGGATGAAGAAGATGTACATGACCCGTATATTTTCCTGAAAATTCGTGCTTTAAAACAAGTGGAAAGCTCGATGGATTGCTTATCGTATAAAAGCGCAAAGTATATGATTTGTTTTGATACTTTACCTGGTGAAGGTGCTGAAACTGCAGCTTTTGGTTTAGCATCCTATGAGAAAGTTGCAGCAAAGAATAATTGGTATTGGACGGGATTCTGTAAAACGCAATATGCAAGCAACCCTGAATATGGAGGTTTAGAGAATTTCTTTAAGTGTCATTTAATAGTGGTAAAAATGCTCGATTTAGCTCAAAAATTAGGTATCACTTGCGAAGTTCATGATGAAAGTGGTTATTGGGATAATCGAAACAAAAAAGAGTTAGCCGCAGTGATTCGTAGTCATAATATAATGATGGCTGCTTTTACAGGGAAACTCAAAGACGATTTACAAAAGTCGGGAATAGGTTCTACCGCAGCTGCTATATTTGATTTCCCCGATTTTGAATATTTAGAAGCAGAAGGAAATAAGCATTCCTAAAAAAAGAATATTATATTCGTTGATTTGTTTTTGTTGCCAAATTCATAGATAAATTACCTTTTTTGATATCAGAATTATCAAAACTGTTTAAAACTGTTTCCAAAGCCGGAAGCATAGAATCCACATGCTTAGCGCGAATAATAAAATCCCAAATTGGTTCTAGTTTCTTCCAAGCTCCCGAATATGCTAGATGTCTCAACTTGTCAGCCCATTTATCTTTTACCCAAGCACCCCGAAAAATATTACTCCAACGATAAAAGTTGTGATAGGCTTGCCAGTAGCCAGCTTCTAAACTTTCTGGGGTCATTTTTGCTGGTTGAGAAATATAATCGAATCAATAAATAAAAGCTACAACAATAAAATCATAAAAGTATTCAGTATTCTTTCAGAAAAAGCTTTTTTATTAAATCTTCAATGATACTTAGTAACATTTTTTCAGAATGTAAGGTTACAATTACGAATTACAAATTATCAATTACGAATGATTTGTCCCGTGGTACTTTTGTACATGTTACCTATTCAAATCAAAAATTTGTGAAACGCGACAGCATTTTCTATAAGATTTTTCAGCAATTTCCAGCATTACTATTTGAATTGCTTGAAACACAACCACAAGGAGCCGACCAATATCGCTTCGATTCAATAGAAGTCAAAGAACCGACATTTCGGATTGATGGCGTTTTTCTACCTCCACCAAACGCAAATCCAGCAATAGTCTACTTTTGTGAGGTACAGTGTCAAAAAGACGAAGAACTTTACGAACGCCTATTTGCTGAATCACATCTCTACTTCTATCGTAATCGTCGGCGCTTTCATGACTGGGAAGCAGTGGCAATTTACCCATCTCGGAATTTAGAGCAAACTAATACTAGACCATATCGCTCATTACTCAATGGTGACCAAGTACACCGAATTTACCTTGATGAACTGGGCAATATTCGTCAACTACCAACTTCTTTAGCCTTAATGGTGCTAACAACATTACCGGAAGCAGACGCACCAGAAGAAGCCCGGTATTTGCTAGCACAATTACAACCACAACCCATAAAGACAACAGAGCGACGCGCCATAATAGAACTAATCACAACGATTATGGTATACAAATTTTCACAATTGAGCACAAAAGAGGTAGAAGCTATGTTGGATTTAGATTTAAAACAAACCAAAGTATTTCTTGAAGCAAAAGAAGAGGGACGAGAAGAAGGACGAGAAGAGGGACGAGAAGAACTTAAGTTGGAGTTGGTTCCATCTTTGTTAGCACGAGGTATGAGTGTAGAGGAAGTAGCATCAATGCTAAAACTCTCAATTGAGCAAGTGCGGCAAGTAGCACAAAGCGATACAGCAATTGAGTGAGAAATTAAGAGGAACGGAAATTTGAATTTCGTTCCTCAGCCTTTAAATTTAGTCATCTTCGCTTAACTTTCAGTTTAGATATAGTTGAATTTTTGATAGAGTCCGTCTGTATAGCCAATTGGTAGTAATTTTTCCCAAACTACTTATAAAAAGTAGAGTATTATATCCATTCCTCTTCAGAGGAATTTAGCTTTTAGACAGGGAATTTATTCCCTGGCTTTTGAAGCTTTTGAACTTACGACTTTTGAACTTCCAACTTTTGAACTTCCAACTTTTGAACTTCCAACTTTTGAACTTCTAACTTTTGAACTTCCGACTTTTGAACTTCCGACTTTTGAACTTCCGACTTTTGAACTTCCGACTTTTGAATTTCCGACTTTTGAACTTCCGACTTTTAAACTTCCGACTTTTGAACTTCCGACTTTTGAACTTCCGACTTCAATATAAAACGCTATAAAATCGCTTCCAGTTACTTCTGAATAATTAAACCGCCATAAACCGGAGGTTTTACCGCAGGGTAAACACCAAGAACCCCAAGCCAAGAGAAAAGAGATAATAATTCCTATGCAGCGGATTTGATATAAAATAGGACTCCCCAACAAACATATTTATTAATCACTGCCACTTGTGTAACCAATCGGCAAAGTAAGAGTAAACGCCGTTTCACCCTCCGACGTTGAGTCAAGCGTCAGGTCACCACCATGTGCGCGAGCAATTTCACGTGCTAAGCTAAGCCCCAGTCCCGTCCCTTCTACCTTACGGGTTCGAGCTGGGTCGCCACGATGGAAGCGGTCAAAAATCCGCGACTTGTCACCCTCAGGAATATTTTTTGACGCATTAGCAATCGTCACATAGAGAGTAGTTTGATTTTGATAAGCCTTAATCTTTATCCAACCGTCAGCGAGATTATATTTAATAGCATTACTCAACAGGTTTTGCAGAACTTGAATCAAAAGGTCGCGGTCACCCAGCAAGCGCAGTCCCTTAACAATATCGGTTTGCACTGTTATGTCAGGAGCCAAAAGTTCTATATCCTCTGCTATCCCGATTAACAACTCAGACATATCCACATCAACTAAATACAGACTCATTTGTCCCGCATCAGCCAAAGATAGCAGCAGGAGTTTCCGCATAATTGCGCTTAAGCGACGCACCTCATCCAACAAGTTACTCAAACGTTGTTGCACTTCCGAACCAGGGTCAGCCTGTTGCAGCGTTCGTTCCAGTTCTCCTTGCAGAATAGTTAATGGGGTTTTCAATTCGTGAGCAGCATCACCACTAAAGCGAGAAGCTTGTGTAAAACTTCGTTCCAAGCGTTCCAGCATTTGGTTAAACACCTCAATTAGTTCGACAAATTCAACATCGGTTGTACCAATGGGGATTCGTCGGTCTAATCCTTTAACCGTAACTTGTCGAATAACGCTTGTTAATTGATGAACTGGGCGCAAAGCATTACCAGAAACTAGCCATGCTCCAGAAGCGACCAACAAAAGCGCTCCCGGAATTAAAACAACGAAAATATTACGAATTGCAGCCATCTCTTGATTAACAGTTTCTAGGCTAACAGCAATTGCAACCTGCACATTAGGAAATTTAGCTGCTCCAATCCGCCAAGTTCCTGTTGCTGTACCCTCAGTAATAAATTCATTCGGACGTGGGGGACGTGGGGAATGTGGGGGAATAAAAGGTGATGGTAGAGGGGGTGGATTTGTACTGTAGGGATTTGCAGGTGGTGGTTCACCCTTGGGACGTGGTGGCAGAGGTGTTAACTCAAGACGCTTAACCAGCAAACGATTCATATCAAGGTCGTCAGGTCTGGAATTCGATTCATAAAGCTTGTTTCCGTCTGTATCCATCACTAGCAGAGCAACAGAGGTTTTTGTCTTTTTTCCAAAAGCATACGATAATGATTCTCTGTAAAACTCCCATCGCTCTCGAATCGGCGAACGATTTGCCCGTATCAACTGATTGAAAATTTCTGCATCGAGCCGACCGATTTGAGCATTGTAAATCTGAAACCAAGAAACTGCACCAAATCCTACTAATGCACTTCCAGCCAGTGCTACAGACAGTAAGGCAATCCGGAGTCGAAAGGAAGGTAGTTTCACGAGCTTGGGTCAGTTAATTTCTCTGGTTGACGAAATCGATATCCAACTCCTCGAATGCTTTCAATCCAACCAGTTTCATCAATAGGGTCAATTTTTTTACGAATTCGCTGGATACAAACATCCACGACGTTGGTGTTAGGATTAAAATCATAGCCCCAAACATGTTCCAAAATTTGGGTACGGGTAAAGACTCTTCCTGGGGAGCGCATTAAATACTCCAGAAGATTAAACTCGCGGCTGGTAAGTTCTATTGCACGTCGCTCGCAAGTCACTTCTCGTGTAATCCGGTCAAGTTTGAGCGGTCCAACCAAAAGCAAATTCTGACGTTCCCCCACACTCCGACGCACAACCGCATGAATTCGAGCCGCTAACTCTTCCACAAAAAACGGTTTTGCTATGTAATCATCGGCTCCTAAATTTAACCCTTCTAAGCGGTCGTCTAATTCGTTACGAGCCGTTAACAAAATTACAGGAGCATTGCGACCTTGACGTCGCAACTGTTTGAGAATCGATAGTCCATCTTTTCCCGGCACCATAATGTCAAGTATGATGGCATCGTATTCGTTATCTAATGCCCGTAGATAGCCATCATCACCGTTGTCGCAATAGTCCACGACAAATCCCTGTTCCTTCAATCCAGCCCGGACAAAGTTGGCGATTTTTGCTTCATCTTCAACAAACAAAACATTCACAAGTATTTACAAGTATTTATAACGTAGCTTACTGTTCTATTATAAGTTTGCGGCTTTCAGGCTCAAATTACAAAACTGTAATTTAAAGCCAGTGGTAGCTGTAATTTTGGGTAGGTTGAATTATAGACATACACAACCTATCTAAAGACAGATGAATATTCGCAAAGCACAATTAGTCATCGTAACAGCAGTCCCCCTTCTGGTTGGCACATTTGGTTTTATTTCACTTCATGGGGCAAATGCCGCTAATCCAGTTAATCAGATTGCACAAGCTTCAGAAACACCTAACCAACCACCCGAAGGACGACGCAGACCACCCCGAATTGATTTTGCCCCTGCTGCAGCTAAGCTAGGAGTTACCGAAGCAAAGTTAAAAGATGCACTAGGAGTGCCTGCGAATCCTCCAAATCCATCCGATAGAAATCAACGTCCTCCCCGACCTGATTTTAAGGCTGCTGCAACTAAGCTGGGAGTAACCGAAGCAAAATTAAAGGAAGCATTAGGAGTTCCAGCTAATCGTCCAAACCCATCTGGTAGAAATCATCGTCATCATCGGCCTGATTTTAAGGCTGCTGCAACTAAATTAGGGGTTACAGAAGCAAAATTAAAAGAAGCACTAGGAGTTCCAGCCAATCCTCCTAATCCATCCGATAGAAATGCGCGTCCCCCTAGACCAGATTTTAAAGCTGCTGCTGCAAAGCTTGGTGTGACCGAACAACAATTGAAAGACGCATTAGGTATTAAACCTCGTCCTGCAAACCAATAGACATCTCCGTCCCAGATTGTAGAGACGCGATTAATCGCGTCTCTACCATAGCCCGTGATAGGATTAAAAAAATTACAAAATTGTAATTAAGAAAAGGGAAAAATTGTCATCTTGGGCTTGTGTAATTAAAGCTATCAACGCCAGAAGTTCCTACATAGCAGGTTGATGCCTATGACAGTTGATTCTTCCCAACCTATCGCATTCAAGCCTTCTGAAAAAGGTTTGATAAAAAACAAAAGGCTGACAAAATGGCTGATGGGATTACTTATACTCGGTTCATTGACGGGTGGTGGATATTTAGTTTATCGCCAGACAGTAATGGACGCAGCTCAGGAAGCCAGAAGCAAAATGCAGACAGTCCCTGTCGAGCGAGCAACGTTACCAATTACAATATCAGCGAACGGCATCGTTGAACCCAAACAATCGACCAACGTTAGCCCTAAAAGCTCTGGACGGTTAAAGAGGTTGTTAGTAGATGAGGGTGACTCTGTGAAAGCTGGGCAAATCCTGGCATACATGGACGACTCAAACCTACAAGGACAACTGATTCAAGCACAGGGTTCTTTAGCTGCTGCTCAAGCAAATTTGCAAAAGGCAATAGCAGGCAATCGTCCTCAAGACATCGGTCAAGCTGAAGCACAATTAGAAGAAGCCCAAGCGAATTTGCAAAAAGCAATAGCAGGCAATCGTCCTCAAGATATTGGTCAAGCAGAGGCACGTCTAAGAAGCGCTCAAGCAAGTTTAACAAAAGCCGAAGATGATTTAAACCGCAACCAGCAACTATACAGCGCTGGTGCAATTTCTCTTCAGACTGTAAATCAAAAACGTGCCGACCGCGACAGCGCTAGAGCTGCGGTAAACGAAGCACAGCAAGCATTGGCATTACAAAAAGCAGGGTCACGCACAGAAGATATCGAACAAGCAAGAGCGACGCTAAAACAAAGACAGCAAGCTTTAGCACTATTAAAAGCGGGAACACGTAAGGAAGATATTGACTCCGCACGTGCCGAGGTGGTTCAGCAACAGGGCAACCTGAAAACGATTCAAACGCAAATTGAAGATACAATAATTCGTGCTCCGTTTAGCGGTATTGTAACTGCTAAGTATTCTGACCCAGGCGATTTTGTTACACCGACCACATCGGGAAGTTCTGTTTCGGGGTCAACTTCTTCCTCGATTCTGTCGCTGGCTTCAACCTATCAAGTTGCGGCGAACATTGCTGAAACCGATATTGGTAAAATTAAGGTAGGTCAATCTGTTACTGTAACAGCGGATGCTTATCCTGACAAAACTTTTAAGGGTAGAGTTGCCCAGGTTGGAGCTCAGGCGACTGTTACATCCAATGTCACCAGCGTTAAAGTTAAAGTTGACCTCATTGACGCAGGAACTCTTCTACTTCCAAGCATGAATGTCGATGCAAAATTTGATGCAGGTAAATTAAATAATGTGCTTGTTATACCAACGGTGGCGATTGCACGTCAGGAGAACGGCACTGGAGTACAGGTGCTTACGAGAAAAGGACGTGCTCGATTTGTACCAATTACAACTGGAATGACTGTAGGTAACAAAACCGAGGTGCGCTCCGGTTTGCAGGGGAATGAAAAAGTTTTGGTGAGTGCGCCACCAGAGTCTTCTGGTAGGAACGGTAGCAGACGGCGCGGTTCTTCTGGTGGTACGGGCGGTCCTTCTTCTGGTGGTATGGGTGGTTTTCCTCGTGGCTTATAAAAATTTACAGTGTACATACCAGTCGAACGCAATGACATGATGTTACAAGCCGAGGTTTAATTTAATGACAAAATTACAAGAGCGCAAGCCACCGCTTAAACAGGTGTCTGGTTTAGTCGGAGGTTCTTCGGTATCAGTTTTTGAAATTCTGACAATGGCTATTGAGGCATTGTGGAATAATAAGCTCCGCACTTTGTTAACAATGCTGGGTATAATTATTGGGATTACAGCTGTTATTGCTGTTACCGCTATTGGTCAAGGTACACAAAAATCAACCGAGCAAAGACTGCAATCCCTCGGAAGCGACATTGTGCAAGTGCAATCGGGTGCAGCCAGAAGTGGTGGGGTGCGGCAGGGAGCTGGGAGTGCAACAACATTGACTTTAGAAGATGCTCAGGCAATTGAGCAAGAGGTTTTAGGAGTCGAACGGGTTTCTGCTGTTCTGCAACAGAATGCTCAAGTCGTTTATGAGCAAAACAACGACTCGATGACCGTGATTGGAACCGATATTAATTATCCAAGTGTGCGAAATACTAATCCTCAGACTGGAAGATTTTTTACTCAGGAAGAATTCAACACCGCAAAACCTGTTGCAATTTTGGGCCCAACTGTGCGTGACGATTTGTTAGGTGCTGGAAGTAATGCAGAAGGAGCACAAATTCGCATTCAAGGGCAGACCTATGAAGTAATTGGTGTTATGGAAACAAAGGGAGCGCAAGGGCCACAAAACCCGGATGAACAAATTTATATCCCGCTAACTAATATGTCTGCTCGGTTGGTAGGAAACAACTCCGTTAAGGGACTTGCTGTGAGAACAATTTATGTCAAAGCCAAAAGCCAAGACCAGCTAGATGCTGCCCAATATCAAATTACAAATCTCTTGCGGGTACGACATGGTATCTTCCCCGAAAAAGGAGATAGAGATGATTTTAGAATCGTCAATTCGGCTGATATTATCAACACGTTGACTAGTACATCTAAACTTTTTACTGTGATGATAGTCGCGGTTGCTACTATTTCTTTAATTGTTGGTGGTATTGGTATCGCTAATATTATGCTTGTGTCTGTTGTGGAACGGACAAGAGAAATCGGGATTCGTAAAGCGATTGGAGCCACCGATATTGCTATATTAAGCCAGTTTTTAGCTGAGGCTGTCGTAATTGCGGCAATCGGAGGGGTAGTTGGTATTGGACTCGGTATTGCGATCGCCTTTGCATCTGCAAATATTTTTCAATTTCCCTTTGTGATTTCACCCTGGTCGATTATGGTCGGCTTTGGTTTAACATTTGCAATTGGACTACTGGCTGGTGTGATTCCGGCTCGCAACGCGGCCAAACTTGACCCGATTACGGCTTTAAGAAGCGATTAAAACACTAGTAAAACATTAATAATCATTAATAATATAGAGTTACTAATATGGCAACTATGATTTGGATGGAAGATATTCGCAAAGCATACCGTCTTGGAGAACAGGAGGTTCCCATACTCAAGGGTATTAACTTGTCTATTGAGGAAGGCGAATATGTGGCAATTATGGGGATGTCTGGTTCGGGTAAGTCTACGCTGATGAATATTATTGGTTGCCTTGACCGTCCAACATCTGGACATTATGTTCTAGAAGGTAGAAACCTAACTACCTTAAATAATGAGGAGTTAGCATATATCCGCAATCGGCGTATTGGTTTTGTGTTTCAGCAGTTTAATTTGCTGTCTCGCTCGACGGCTTTAGAAAATGTGATGCTGCCGATGGTCTATGCTGGTGTTCCCAAATCACAACGACGACAACGGGCTGAGGATGCTTTAACTCGTGTTGGCTTGGCTAACAGAATGTTCAACCGTCCCAGCCAGATGTCTGGTGGACAGCAGCAGCGAGTAGCAATTGCTCGTGCGTTGGTGAATCGTCCTGCGCTTGTTCTGGCTGATGAACCTACTGGAGCGCTAGATACGGAAACCTCTCAGGAAGTTATGGATTTGCTGACCGAGCTAAACCGCCAAGGTATCACGATTGTGATTGTGACACACGAACTGGATGTGGCTGAACAAACTCAACGCACTATTCATGTTAAAGATGGCTTGGTGATTAATTCTTCAACGTTTGCTGGCAAGTATTAAGCTGTCCCTTCCACATTTAATTTACATATCGAGGTAATTTACATATCGGGGTAATTTACATATCGGGGTAATTTACATATCGGGGTAATTTACATATCGGGGTAATTTACATATCGGGCGGGCAAGGATGCCCACCCCACAAGAGTTAGATAAAATTTAAATTATGCAGCCAAATTATAAAAATCAGCTCGTGTAAGTTTGATTTCGCCAAAGCTTGGAACCCAAGCAACCCATCCCCCATCCGACTCTTCACATAAAAGTAGAGCTTCGTCAAAGCTATAGTCGGAGGGAAGTTCTCTCAATTTTACCCAGGTAGAACTACGGGGAGTAAATGGGACTGTCGTAGAACCGTCAAGCTCAAGTGCTGGTGTTACTTGTAAAATGCTTTTATTCATAAAACAACCTATAATTCTGTTATATATGATACATAATTTTGAAAAATAGCACAATAAATTATCTTACATCTTTACCTTTGTAAAAGTGTAAACTCATTAGAACCTCTCTGCAAAATAATGTAGAGACCGTATTGAGTAATTAGTAGCTGCTATTCTTTGATAAATAGCTTATTCGGTAAAAAATCAATGCTATTACCAAGTGATTCACAATTAGTATTGCAACCCCCTCGCTTTATCTGGAAATTTCCTCAAATTCAAGGAAATCCCCCTCAGAGTAGATACGGACATTCTGCAATCCGATATCAAAACTCCATGATTATTTTTGCTGGAGAAGATAATGAAACTAAAAAAACTCTCAACGATATTTATATACTCAACCTCGAATCTTGGACTTGGGAAAAACCACAAGTATCAGGTGAAATTCCCCCCAGCAGAAGTTTTCATACTGCTGTATTAAATAAAGAACAAATGGTGGTGTGGGGAGGATATGAAGAACAGATACCGGGAGGATATCTTTGTCACGATACAGCTGTTTATATTCTAGAACTAAAAACGTGGCATTGGTCACGAGTTGTTCCCGATGGGACTCCACCAGTTGCTCGTTCTCATCATAGTGCAGCCTTACTTAAAGATAAATTATTTATTTATGGTGGTTATTATGATATTTACTGTTCATATAACGACCTTCATCTTCTCGATTTAACCACAATGTCTTGGCTGACGCTAGAAGCTAAAAGTCCTATAGGTTCTGCTTCTGGTGGATTGATAGTTCGTGACAATACATTAATCAAGTTTTTCGGAGATGGTGGTTACGAAGGATTCTGCTCAGATATTTTAACTTTAAATTTGACTGATTTTGATTCTACAAATCTACTGGAATTGCAATGGCAGAAAGCCGAATTTGCGAAAGAAATCGAAAATTATAGCAGTAAAACTATTTTGTCTTTGTCGAATAGAGAAGAAGATGGATATGAATATTATGAAGAAGAAGAAGAATATGAAGATGACGAAGATGTTGACTATTTTTTTTATCCAGGTCGAACTGTTAGCGGTTATGGGGAATTTGGAAATAACCTAGTTGTGTTTAGCGGAGTCGCTGCACAAGATGGTGTTAGTCATGCTACGATTGATAATTTAATTTTGCTAAATTTACCTGTTGGCGATTCCGTTACTAATGGAATTTATCGTGCTATTATTCCTCAAGCTGACGGCAAATTTCCTACTCCTAGACATGGACATTCTACTATACAATTTAATCATCAAATGATTATTTTTGGTGGCTTTTGGTTTGACCCTCCTGACGGACTTTATAATTATGATAATGATGTCTATATTCTGGAAATATTACAGAATATATAGACTATATCGCAGCAACAGCTCCCAATACTGCGAAGGTTTTGCCAAAAAATACAAACTCGTAGGTTGGGTTGAGGGACGAAACCCAACATTTATAAGCTTTTTGTTGGGTCAAGCGCTCCGCTCCACTGCTTGAAAGCGTAGCGTGGAAGGGCATAGGTGTGCCGAAGGCATAGGGCTATACTTGCCTTTTTTGAGAAGACCTGCGGTCAAAGTGTATATTTTGCTAATCCTCTGATAGTGTAAAATACAAGATGAAAAATAATAAATCAGACAATTTAGGAAAATATAAGTTGGGTTACGCGGAGTAAAGCCAAAACAGCATAACTTAACATATAATTTTTAATTAGAGAAGATGCACGTCATTAGTTTTAAAGCCTTAAGAGAGTATGCTGAAATTCATGCAGATAGCCGAGAAGCTCTTATTTACTGGTATAAAGTTGCTAGTAAAGCCAAATGGTCAAAGCTAGTTGAAGTACAGGAGATTTTTTCTAAAGCTGAAGCAGTCGGCAATTTTACAGTATTTAACATTAAAGGAAACAAATATCGATTGATTGTCAGTATAGATTATGAAGAGCAATTAATTTACATTAAATATATCCTCACACACGCAGAATACAATAAGGATTACTGGAAAAATGACCCTCACTTTTAATCAAGAAAAATATAAGGAACTATTAACAACTTATCTTCCTAAACTTATTAAAACTGAAGCTGAAAACGAACAAGCTTTGGCAGTTGTGGAAAATTTAATGCACCGTGAACGAACTCCTGAAGAAAATGAATTATATCAATTACTAATTACATTAATTGAAAAATTTGAGCAAGAAAATTATCATTTTGACTTAACGCCAAGTAATCCTCAATCTTTATTATCATTCCTTTTTGAACAATCGAACAAAAATAAAGACGATTTGCAGGCATTTTTTGGGTCAGCAATTTCGGTTGATGATATTTTAGAAGGTAGACAAAATATCACTCCAGAACATGCTCAAAAACTTGGCATCTTTTTTCACGTAGAGCCAAGCTTGTTCCTAGAATAAATTTTATTGAAGTTTCAGGTACGTAGTATCTCGTCTTTACGTTTTTTACTGCTTCTTCCCTCTACCTTTTTTTCTTGCAACAAACTATATAATTTGCTACAAAAGTATTTAGGTTACATTTGTTTTGCTCACAAAGCTCACAAGTATAATGCTAATGTGTAAAAGCGTTGATTTACATTTAGATGGTATTTTCTTTAAAAAAAAATCAGTAGCAAAGGTATCAGATGTAGCCCAGTAATAGCAAAATTTACATGATGGGTCTCACTGCTACCAAAAAAGTTGGAAATAAATCAATATCTACTCCATCAAAATCAACCGCAAAGAATCTAAACGCACGTACCAAGGAAAAGGCTGGTCTTTGATTGTTGTCCATTTTTCCTTAAATACTTCCGCTTGTAAGTGATAATCTCCAGAGTTTTCAGGAGAGCTTTGTAATCTCAAAAACACAGTCATTCGGTGCGGGGTTTCGATAGTATTTGCTAACCAGCACGGGAAAGTATTTTCTTGATTTGCATCGTTAGTAAAAGTAATTTGATGAGCACGAATCCCGATATGGGATATATTAGTAGGAATTGGTTCAACTACCCGTAGTGTGCAACCCCAATCAACAGCTTCTACTTGTTCAAACTCTTTAATTACAGCTTTAGAAAAGTTTTTACAACCTGTAATCTGAGCAACTGTAACAGTTTTAGGTTTTTCAAAAACTTTATATTTAGAACCATACTGTGCAATTTTTCCGTCTGACAATACCAATAAATTTGGGCAAATGCGGTAAGCTTCTTCCATGTTGTGGGTGACAAATAAAGACACACCACTGTAATCAGCAAGCTTCGTAACCATTTCCTGTTCAAGTTGACTCCGCAAATGTGTATCCAACGCGGAAAAAGGCTCATCTAATAGTAATGCTTCAGGTTGCGAAGCTAATGCCCTTGCTAATGCTACCCGTTGTTGTTGTCCCCCGGAAAGTTGGTGTGGATACCTATCTCCCAATCCTGGTAACTGTACCGCTATTAGTTGAGTTTCTACCTGTTGCTTAATTGCTATGTTTGATAATCCTTTGGGTAAACCAAAAGCGACATTTTGTGCCACCGTCATATGGGGGAACAAAGCGTAATTTTGTACTAAAAAACCAATTTTGCGCTCGCGTGAAGGTATATTAATTTTCCGCTCCGAGTCAAATAATACCCGTCCATTTAAAATAATCTGACCGTCCGTGGGTGTTTCAACTCCTGCTAAACAGCGTAAAATCATGCTCTTACCAGTCCCAGAACCTCCCAATAATCCCAAAGTATGATTATCCACAGCAAATGATACTTGCAAATCAAAATCAGCAAGTTGTTTGTAGATATCAATGATGAGAGGGGAATGGGGAATGGGTAGAGACGCGATTAATCGCGTCTGTACGGAGTGGGTAGAGACGCGATTAATCGCGTCTGTACGGAGTGGGGAGTTGGGAGTGGTAAATTTTCCTTGTACCCGTTTCTTTTTGCTCTTACCCCGCAATTCTTGCCAGATATTTACCCCAATAATTCCTGATAAAGATGTGCCCATAATTACTAGTGACCAAAACCAAGCTTCATTATTTGCTCCCCCTTCTACAGCAAAATAAATCGCTAATGGCATTGTCTGAGTTTGACCGGGGATATTTCCAGCTAACATCAAAGTCGCACCAAACTCTCCCAACGCACGGGCAAAAGCCAATGTTGTCCCCGCTAAAATCCCAGGTAGCGATAGGGGTAACATGATGCGCCAAAATATCGTTTTTTGGTCAGCACCAAGAGTTTTTGCTACTAGTAAAAAATTTTCATCGATTTGTTCAAAAGCACCCAAAGCTGTGCGATACATTAACGGAAAAGAAACTACGGTCGCAGCGATTGCAGCCCCATACCAGTTAAAAACAACACTCAATCCGCCAAATTTATCCAGAAATTGCCCAGCCAGACCGTATTTACCAAAAAACATTAGTAACATAAAACCGACAACAGTAGGGGGCAAAATTAATGGAGAAATAAATATTCCCTCAATAAACGATTTGCCTTTACCGCGATACCCAAGCATCCAATAAGCAGCAGCAATACCCAAAAAAAAGGTAATTACTGTTGCGAGCAAGGAAGTTTTTACCGATAACCATAGGGGAGATAAATCTTGAGGCATAGTTTATTTCAGGGATAAATATAACAAAGCATAAATGCAACCTGATATTAAATATTATTAAGGCAAAAGAAACCCGTATTTCTTGAGAATTGCTTTAGCCTGCTCGCTAGATAAATACCTAATAAACTCTGTTGCAGCAGCAACATTTTTACTCCTCTTCAACACAGCCATTGGATAAATAATGGGTGAATGATACTTTTCATCCGCAGCAACTACGGTTTTGACTTTGTTAGAAATTGTCGCGTCGGTTCGATAAACCAAACCAGCATCAGCGTTACCAGCTTCTACTGCAGCTAAAACTTGACGCACGTTGTTAGCATAAACAAATTTTGACTTGACTTTGTTGTAAATACCCAGTTTTTGCAGTACTTGTTCTGCATATTGTCCGGCTGGTACACTTCTTGGTTCACCAAGGGCAATTTTTTTGATATTGTCTTTTGTCAAGCTGAAGAAACTGGTGACACCAACAGTCCTCTTAGGGACAATCAAGACTAGACGGTTCCTGGCTAAAATACTGCGAGTGCCTGAAACCAGTTGTCCTGACTGTTCTAAGGTATCTACTTGTCTTTTCGCTGCGGAGATAAAAATGTCTGCTGGAGCACCCTGCTGGATTTGTTGCAGCAAAGCACCGGAAGCACCAAAGTTATAGTTGATGGTGACTCCAGGCTTACTTTGTTGGTAGTTGGTTTTAATTTCTTCCATCACTTCCTTTAAGCTGGCAGCGGTAGATACTAGTAAACTAGCATTTGACTGTGCTACTACATTCGAGGTTGAGGGAGTCAGCAATGGTAGGCTAATTGTTAACAAAAAACCGACAACCGTTGCACCAACGAAAGCGAAAAAACGTTTTCTGTCCATTATTGCCTGCTTATGAGAAAATTTACTTGTAAAATTAATGCTTGATATTATAGTACCAACTTTTACCCAACTTACCAAATAACTTGGTAAAAATTATGCAAAGAAAAAAACTAAATATACTAGGGCGGGCAATAAATATACTAGGTCGGGCAATAAATATACTAGGGCGGGCAAGGATGCCCACCCCACAAGAGGTATAAAAGAGTAATCATTGATACTAAATCACAAATTAAGTTAGCAGTATAATTTATTTACCAATAAAGTTGGGTATATATTGAATAGAGGTGAGGTGTGGGGCAAATGTCTAATATTCTTCAGAATTCCTTGTGGATTTCACCGTTACTGTTTGCAGCAAGCTTGATTTCTGCTGGTGCTGTGTCTGCGAATCCAATCCTAGAAACAAACACTCAACTGTCACAGTTGCAGTTGGGTGAAAAAGCTGGTACGGAAACACAGGGAAATGCACCTGTTACCACTAGCGTATCCGAACAACTCCAGCAAATAAGAGACTATAGCGGTAATAGTGCTAAACCCGCACTAACCCAAGTAGTTCCCGTCTCGCAACTTTCTGGTGAGAACAATATAAAAGACCGAAAATCGCCTATGGGACAGGTGACATCGGTATCGCAACTATCGGACGTACAACCTACAGATTGGGCATTTCAAGCGTTACAATCTCTAGTCGAACGCTATGGGTGTATTGCTGGATATCCAGATGGTACTTTCAAAGGCAACCGAGCATTAACTCGTTATGAATTTGCAGCAGCTCTGAATGCTTGTTTAAACCGAGTAAACGAATTAATTGCCACTGGAACGGCTGATTTAGTCAAAAAAGAAGATTTAGTAGAAATACAAAAACTGTCAGAGGAATTTGCAGATGGACTCAGAGAACTACGAGAACGGATAGACCCTTTGGAAGCACGAACTACTGTTTTAGAAAATCAGCAATTTTCGGCTACAACCAAACTCAACGCTGAAGTCATTGTCAGCCTTGGGGGTGTATTTGGTGGAGACAGAGCCTTAAATTCCGACCAATGGCGCAATATAAATGCTGCTCCTAATGCAACAGTTAGAGAAGCGAGGAGAGCTGCTGCTTTTGGTACTGGTGGTTCTGAATTGCAAGATAACGCAATTTTGAGCGACCGCATCCGTTTAAACTTAGTTAGCAGCTTTACGGGAAAAGACCAATTATTTACTCGTTTGGAAGCGAACAACACCAATGCTTTTAGTGGAGCAGTCACAGGTACAAACATGACCCGCACATCGTGGGATGGAAACAACGATAATAATGTTGTAATGGGCAAGTTATTCTACCGCTTTCCTGTTGGTGATAAACTAAACGTTATCGTCGATGCTATTGGTGGGGAATTTTACGATAACTTCAACACCGTCAACCCTTTACTTTCATCCACACCTGTTGGTTCGCTTTCCCGCTTTGGTCGTTTCTCCCCCATTTACCGGGTCAGCAATACTGGTTCAGCTCAGAATATTGGTTCAGGTGTAAGTGCTATCTTCAAGTTGAGCGATACAATTACTTTGTCTGGGGGTTATCTTGCTAGAAGAGGTAATGAGCCTACTGCTGGTAGAGGGTTATTTGATGGTAGTTACGGAGCTTTGGCACAGTTAGCAATCCAACCGAACAAAGACGCGACTCTAGCTTTAACCTACGCACACTCATATTTAAGTGGTGCTGCTGGGGATGTCACGGTTTCGGGAAGCTATGGTAGTGCTTTTGCTAACGCTCCCTTTGGTTCAACTATTGCAACTTCGAGTAATCAATATGGCTTACAAGGCAGTTATCGCTTCAGCCCTAACTTTGTTCTTTCGGGTTGGGCTGGCTATACTCAAGCCACAGCTGAAACTAGTTCAGGCACTAATTCTATAACAAATGTGGTTAACAGAGGCGATAAAGCAGATATTTGGAATTGGGCTGTAACTTTAGCTTTTCCTGACTTGGGTCAAAAAGGTAATTTGGGCGGTATTATTTTTGGGCAACCACCTAAGGTGACGAGTAATGACTTTGGCCCGTCTGTCTTGACTCCTACTACCAATCGCCGCGTGGATAACGATACATCTTTCCATTTAGAAGCGTTATACCGTTATCAAGTCAATTCTAATCTGTCGATTACACCAGGTATGATTGTTATCTTTAATCCTGAACATGATAGCAACAATGGCACAATTTACGCGGGAGTTATTAGAACTACATTTCGTTTCTAAGTATAAATTTACTAAATAGCTGTATTTATGATTATGAGATAATGAAAAAGAATGTAGAGACGTTACATGTAACGTCTCTACAAGGGTGCTGCTTGGGTAGAAATTTTAACCTGGCTCATAGAGTGTTATTCTGTTCCAACCTTTTACGCGCTCGTTCTTTGATGTCTTCAAAAAAAGCTGGAAGGGATTCTTCATCGTATTCGGTATACTGACCGTTCTCAAGCTGCTCAATTCCAATGGCTATCTCTCGTCGTAATGTTTCAAGCTTAAGTGCCTTTAGTTCCTTCTCAGCACGTTGAAGCCTATCTATCATATCTTGGAATGCTTGCGCTTCATGAACAACAACCTCAGCTTTTCCGTTGACCGTTAGTACAAGCGGAGATTTTGTTGCTTTAATCCGCTCTACGTAATCCTTAGCGTTTCGCTTAAAGTCGGTGAGAGTTTGAATATTTTCGAGATTAATTCTAATTTGCATAGCATTTAATTAAACACTTTATAAGACATTTAATTAAATGCTGTAGTTTATATGTATTCTTGTCAAGGGAAAAACTGTCATCGTTGAGGTAATAAAGTACACGGGATGTTTATAAAGAGAATATATCGCGTCCGAATCGCACCAGAAGCCAGGGAATAAATTAAGAGTCTAAAAGCTAAAGTCCTCTAAAAGAGGACTAATAACAAGAAAATGTTTATAAAATAATTATTAAATTCCAATAACCTTATTATCAGTCCTCTTTAGAGGACTTTAGCTTTTAGACAGCGATTTTAATCGCTGGCTCGTTTCGTTAGCTGCTTTGCTGTGTGAATCATGCTTTAGATTTTATTTATAAACATCCTGTAAGGTTTGTAGTTTTAATAATTATTTTATAAATGCCTTTCGAGAGTGTAGGACATGATTTCTACAACTTAAGGCAAAGCTTAAGTTAGCACCTTAACACCTTTATCTTTACTAGCGTCCGAAAACATCTAATTGCAAACTGTAGTTAACAGATGCTCAGACTTTCATCTTGCAACACAACCTGGTAATCGGAATCTCTAGGTGCAAGATATTAGTTAGCGATTTTTCTTACACAGTACACCAAAAATCTGTAATTCTTCCCAAAAAATTAACTCAAAAATTAACCCAAAAATTAGCATAGGGGAACTCTAGCCATGACAGACACAATAACCAACCCCATCGAATATCCCGAAATCACACAACAACTATCAGAAAACGTCATCCTCACCACTGTTGATGACATCTACAACTGGGCAAAAATGTCTAGCTTGTACCCATTGATGTTCGGTACAGCCTGCTGCTTTATGGAATTTATGGCAGCTTATGCTTCCCGCTTTGATATGGAACGGTATGGAATGATACCCCGTGCAACCCCCCGACAAGCTGACTTGTTAATTACAGCGGGTACAATCACCATGAAATATGCTCCTAACCTAGTGCGGCTTTATGAGCAAATGGCTGAACCGAAGTATGTAATTGCGATGGGTGCTTGCACAATTACTGGTGGAATGTTTAGTGTAGATTCTCCCAGTGCAGTCAGAGGAGTAGATAAATTAATTCCGGTTGATGTTTATATACCCGGATGTCCACCTAGACCGGAAGCTGTAGTTGATGCAATTATTAAGCTACGTAAAAAAATCGCGAATGAAAGCATTCAAGAACGAGAAAAAACTCAACAAACTCATCGCTATTACAGTATTCCCCATAATATGAAAGTTGTACCTCCCATGTTCGATGGGGAGTATCTCAGAAGTGAGGAGCGAGAAACACCATCAAAGGAAATTGTGGAAGCGATGGGATTACCATTACCGTTGGCACTTCCAGCTACTGCTAATTCTCAATTATAAACAGCATGGTCGCAATCAAATTTCTGTAGAGACGTTACATGTAACGTCTCTACATGATGAAAATCCACCAAACATGATATTGGCTCTTTGCATATTTCTTAGGCAAAATTCCTATATATAAAAACATTGCAGATGCTCAGAGGGAGTTTTTATACTTAAAAGTATTTGTAAAACATTAGGAGTGTTATCTAATGAATAAAAAAGTTAGATTTATTTTGACTATAGTTTTATGCTTTAGCTTATTGTGTACTTTTTTGATAACACCATCTTCACTAGCCGCAAATCATACAGATAATGCTAAAGTACCTCTACTGAAAAATGTTAGTAACTACCATCACCAAATTTCGACAAAATCGCAACTCGCTCAACGCTACTTTGACCAAGGGCTAGTTTACACTTACGGGTTTAATCATGCAGAAGCTGTTCGTTCCTTTACTCAAGCGGCAACTCTCGATACCAACTGTGCTATGTGTTATTGGGGAATTGCTTTAGTCAAGGGACCTAATATCAACGCAAATATGGAAGATTCGGATGTACTTGAAGCAGGGAAAGCATTACAAAAAGCAATGGAGTTAAGCCAAAACGCCACCCCTAAGGAAAAAGACTACATCCAAGCACTCGCAAAGCGTTACCCACCGCAGCCAGTAGCAGACCGTAAGTCTTTTGATATCGCCTATGCTAAAGCTATGGGTGAATTGTATAAACGTTATCCAGATGATTTGGATGCAGCAACATTGTTTGTAGAAGCCCAGATGGATATTATGCCTTGGAATTATTGGACAAAAGAAGGTGAGGCAAAACCTGAGACTAAGCAAATTCTAGCCATTTTAGAATCGGTTCTAAAGCGAAATCCTAACCATCCAGGGGCAAACCATATGTACATCCACGCGGTTGAGGCGTCACCAAATCCCCAACTTGGGATAGCCAGTGCTGACCGTCTGGGAAATTTGATACCAGAAGCAGGGCATTTGGTTCATATGCCATCCCATATTTACATTAGAGTGGGACGCTATCACGATGCAGTAGTTGCCAACCAACGAGCAATTGTTGCTGACCAAAACTATATGACTCAGTGCCACCCGCAGGGTTTTTACAACTTAGCTTACATGCCTCATAACCATCATTTTCTCTTGGCTGCTGCAACAATGGATGGAGAGAGCAAATTAGCAATTAAAGCTGCACGTCATACGGCTGCAATGGTTGACCAAAAGCTGATGCATTTACCTGAATATGCAACATTGCAACACTATTACTCAATGCTATTCTATACACTGACAAAGTTCG
Organism: Scytonematopsis contorta HA4267-MV1; assembly: GCA_019359035.1. Taxonomy (GTDB): domain Bacteria; phylum Cyanobacteriota; class Cyanobacteriia; order Cyanobacteriales; family Nostocaceae; genus Scytonematopsis; species Scytonematopsis contorta. The sequence continues at coordinate 48,263 of JAHHIC010000090.1, forward strand.
GTAAATGGGATGAGATTTTGCAAGAAAAACCTCCAGCATTCGACCTAAAATACACCAGAGGAGTGTGGCATTATGCAAGAGGAATCGCTTTTACTGCAAAGGGTGAGTTAGAGAAAGCAGCACAAGAACTTGAACAATTGCAGTCAATAGCTAATAACCCGTCTTTAGAGAAAGTGGTAATTTGGGGTATTAACTCCAGCGTCAGTCTGATGAAAATAGCTTCCCATGTTTTGGCTGGTGAAATGGCAAATAAACAGGGGGATTACCAAAAGGCAATTAGCCAATTATCCCAAGCTGTCGAAGTTGAAGACAACCTCCGGTACGACGAACCCTCAACTTGGTTTTCTCCTGTTCGGCAATCATTGGGAGCTGTTTTACTTGCGGCTAATCTTCCTCAAGATGCTGAGACTGTTTATCGAGAAGATTTAAAACGCAATCCTGAAAATGGTTGGTCTTTGTTTGGACTTGCCCAAAGTCTCAAAACACAAGGCAAAATAAAAGAAGCTCAACAGGTTGAAGTGGCTTTTCAAAATGCTTGGAAATATTCTGATGTAGAGCTGGCTGCTTCGCAATTTTAAATAGCATAAAGGGGACATTTATTTATGCAACTTGAACTAGACCATATTTTTGTTTGTGTTGACCCAGAAGCACCGGAAGCGAAACTTCTCAAAGATTTTGGACTTACCGATGGTGGTGGTCGTATTCATCGGGGTCAAGGTACTGCAAATGTTTGCTTTTTATTTCACAATGCTTATTTGGAGTTACTTTGGCTATTTGATGAGAGCGAAATTCAATCTTCGGTTGTGAGACGTACGAGTTTGTGGGAGCGTTGTCGTTGGAAAGAAACACAAGCTTGTCCTTTCGGTATTGCATTCCGTAAAAATCCTAATTTACTAGATTTACCTTTCTCTACTTGGAACTATCAAGCACCATATCGACCACCAGAAGCTTCAATCCAAATAGCTACAAACAGTCAAAATGTATCGGAACCCCTGATTTTTATTTCACCTGCTAAACGAAAACCTGCTGATTCTAATTTAGGAGACCGTCAAGTATTAGTTCATAAATTTGGATTAAATGAGATTACGGCAGTACGAGTTAGTTTAGCTGGAAATCAAGATTTTTCCCGTGAGATTAATGATGTAAATGGGTTGGGAATGGTGACTTTTTTACAGGAAGATTTTTACCATTTAGAAATTGAGTTTGATAATGCGAAATATGGTAAATTTCACAGTTTTCAAGATGTTTTGCCAATTTCAATTAAATGGTGAATCAATGTGAATCGAACCGCCAAGTTGCCAAGGTAGCCAAGAGAAGAAAGAGTATAAATTTTAAGTTAGGAGCATTAATTGTGACTACTATTCAAGAAAAATCTACGAACGAGATTATTAGTAAATTGCCTCCTGGTCTGCGTGTAAATACCTGGTTTCAAATAATGTGGGCTATTGCTAACCCACTTGATTGGCTGGAAAAAATGCAAGCACGCTATGGGGATATATTTTTATCTCCTGCATTTGCGAGTTTCCCAGCACAAGTAATTATTAGCAATCCTCAAGCGATTCAAGAAATTTTTGCGGCTGATTTTAATCAGTTTGTATCTGGTTCCGGGAGTAGAACGATGCAACCTATTGTGGGTGGGAACTCTTTATTATTGCAAGATGGAGAACGACATTTAAAAAGCCGTAAGCTGTTACTACCTTCCTTTCACGGTGAGAGAATGCGAGCTTATGGTGAGCGTATATGTGAAATTACTAACCAGGTAATGAGTCAAATAAAAATTGGACAACAATTTGTCGCTCGTCCAATTATGCAAGAAATTTCTTTGAATGTAATTTTACGTACTGTTTTTGGATTGAATGAAGGAGAGCGTTACCAACAGATTAGGCAGATACTAACTGCGATGTTGGATTCTTTTAATAATCCTTTGAGTGTAAGTTTTTTGTTTTTCAAATCTCTACAAGTTGATTTAGGTCGATTGACTCCTTGGGGAAATTTTATTCGTCAAAGAGCAAAACTTGACCAATTACTTTACCAAGAAATTAATGAACGTCGCGCTTTGGGAGAATCTTCAGGTGAAGATATTTTGAGCTTATTATTATCAGCACGTGATGAATCGGGTCAAGGGATGAGTGATGAGGAGTTACGCGATGAATTGATGACCATGTTATTTGCTGGTCATGAAACTACTGCATCAGCTTTAGCTTGGGCTTTATATTGGGTTCACAACATCCCAGAAGTTCGCGAAAAACTCTTGCAAGAAATTCATTCTATTAATTTTGCTAACACTGAACCAACCGAAATTGCACGATTACCTTATTTAAATGCTGTTTGTTCGGAAACTCTAAGAATTTACCCGATTGCTTTCTTTTGTTTAGCGCGAGTTTTGCAATCTCCAATGCAATTGGTCGGTTATGAATTACCAAAAGGGCTGATGCTGTCACCATGTATTTATTTAACACACCATCGACCAGATATTTACCCAGAACCAGAAAAATTTAAGCCTGAGCGCTTTTTAGAAAGACAATATTCTCCTTACGAATATATGCCGTTTGGTGGTGGAAATCGTCGCTGTTTAGGTGTAGCTTTTGCACTATTTGAAATGAAATTAGTGTTGGCAACTTTATTATCTAAGTAGGTGGGCGGGAAAATTTATAACTATGTAACGAAAAGTTAACCTGAACGGTTAGAGTCAAATTTGACACGTTGCGTACTGTAGTTAGCTTTTTCTCCTCTAGCTTTAACGCCGTCAATC
>JAHHIC010000091.1 GCA_019359035.1 Scytonematopsis contorta HA4267-MV1
GTCCAATTGTAAGGTAAAAAAAAATGCTAATATATCTGGCATGGGCTTTCTGTGGATGCACGAGTTGTGGTTGTGGTAACAACAACTCTACTACAGAAAGCCTTCTTTATTTTTGGCGAAGGTATTGGATAGGAGAGAGTTTTTAATTCCCCCCTTCCCTTATAGGGAAGGGGGGTAGGGGGGTTAGGTCTATTTATTGATTTTGTATCTTCTGTACGATTTGCCTAACTTGCTCGACATCCAAATCCAATGCTTGAGAGATTTGTTCCACTGTTAACCCTAAGGCCAACAAACGGGTTAGAGTCTCCAGTTTCTCTTCTTGCTTGGCTTCCTGCTTGGCTTCTTGATAAACCCGTGTCTTTTGCAAATCGGTTAATCCGAACATATTCTCAATCTCCTTTCGGCTCATGGTGGGAAACTTATAAACCAAAATGGTCTTTATTAATTCTAGTAACTGTTTTTGTGGGAGTGCTGCGTTTACCCCTTGTTGGGTTCTCTCGATTAACTGTCTAGCAGTTGCAATCGCGACGTCCTCATCTTCAATTACTAGTTTCATTGTAGCAATGCCTACGGGTAAGGATGAAGCTTCACCTAATTCATCCAAGTAAATCCGTCTGATACGTTGACTTTGGAAATACTCCTCATAATGAAAGATATCATTGGTATCCAGACTACGAGTTGGGTAAATTACGATTGCACGCCACGGATTTGTAGGCTTATCATAACGCAAGTATAAACTGATTTCTGAAATCAGACGAGAATAAAGTTCTGTGTCTAATTGGAACTGCACTTCAATAAAATAAATCGGTTTTTTGTTTACCCGTTTAGGCACAAAAACACCATCTATTCTGAAAGCTGTTTGCTTGACTTCAACTGATGAGAATTTATAAGCATCTGCTGTTTGTGGTGAATTGTCTATCAATTCAAAAAAGATGCTAGGAAATTCTTTAAAAAGGCGGTAAAAGATACTATCTGTTTTCACGCTTGATACTTTTTTTATTTTCCATAGCTGTAATTTTACTATGTGAATATAGAAAAATAACTATCACAAAGCTTTTCTATGCTTAACTTAGGCGTTGAAAATGTATTTAATTTAATCTTAGATACTATGAAAATTATATTTAATAAATATTTGTTTTTTCTAATACCATCTTAATTGCAGTAACAATCACCTCAGGTTCATCAACCCAAACAAAATGTCCACTATTACTTGCTTGTAGCTGTGTAGAATTATTAGAAATTTTTAGGAGTTCTAGATGCATCTTATCTCGTAATTTATTAGCTGATTTTAATGGTATAAAATAAGTCCATAAAGAAGGCTTGAAAAAACTATTAGCTTTGATACTAACCAGAGGTAAATCACCAAAATTATTAGCACAACTAATTTGACGCGCACTATTATCTAAATTTATAATTTCCCTCGCCATTGTTACCCAATGTTTAGGACGACAGAAGGAGCGTTTAATATAGTCGAGGTCTTTTGTAGGGAATTTTCTTAACTGTGGTTTTATCAACTCGAACATTCCCAACGTTTTGAGTAAACGAATAATACCGAGGATAGAACCTAATGTTGACATCACAAAACCAGAAGTAAAAAGAAGTTGTAATGCTCGGAGACTGAAAGCCATACTCGACATTCCCACTTCGTGCAATCCATCGACCAAAACCATCCCCACTACTTTTTCGGGAAATTGGTGTGCGAATAATCGCACGTTGTAACTACCGAAAGAGTCTCCCACCAAAATATAAGGAGGTTCGATTCCGGCTTTTGTGAGTAAAATATTCAGTTCAGAAACAATTTGCTCGCTTGTTCTTCGGTGTGGACTGTGGTCGCTCCAACCATACCCCGCTCGGTCATAGATAAAAACTGGCGCAATTTTAGCGATTTCAGGAGCCAGCAAATAACCCTCTATTCCACCCAAGCTGTGCTCTAAAACAATAGTTGGAGTAACAGTTGGGGTTTTGGTGGGGGTTGTGGAAGAAGAAATTTTTCCCACGTAGTAATGTAAGCGATAACCTCCAACATCAATGAGTTGTCCAGGTGGAGATTTTCTATCTTCAAAGTAGCTAGCTATTAGTTGATAAAGTGTTGTTGTAATTAGGGGTATGGTTTTCATTTGGGGGGAGTGGGGAATGGGGAATGGGGAGTGGGGAGTTGGGAGTGGGGAGTAGAGAAATGTTTACCAAGCTAGCTTAAGTTTTAACTCTCAATTTCAACTTCAACTTCCAAAGTATAAGTTTCAAAGTATAAGTTTTAAAGTATAAAATGTTTGGTTTAGCTTTCTAAATTCCCAATTCCCAATTCCCCACTCCCCACTCCCAATTCCCCACTCCCCACTCCCCACTCCCCAATTCCCCCCAAAGACGGCTAATACGACCTTTAAATTACGGTTGACGCGACCTACAGAAAGTATTAATTCCCATACATTAGACGAAGTGAAAGCAATAAATAAACGAGCCAATGAAGGTTGAGGTAAGCAGGTAAAAATGATTAGAAAAAAGTCGTATCATGACTATAACCCTTGTCACTTATACCTTTTGACCTTTGTCTTCTAGCTATAACCGTCCTAAAAGGTTCGGGAAACCACCCTTCATGGACGAGCCTACAGAGGCTCAGTATATATATCAGCATAGTCTAGGGTTTAAATCCTAGAAATAGCAAAACCGTCATGTTTTCATGCTGAACTGACTGCTCTGTTTACTCAGTTAGTTCAAATTAAAATCCCTTATAGTCCCATTCATTCGTTTGTAGTTATACGGAGCCAGCATCCACAATGGCAAAAGTAGTTGGAATTGATTTAGGAACAACTAACTCCTGCGTAGCAGTCATGGAAGGTGGTAAACCCACGGTTATTGCTAACGCAGAAGGTTTTAGAACTACACCTAGTGTGGTCGCGTTCGCAAAAAATGGCGATACCTTAGTCGGACAAATCGCTAAGCGTCAAGCGGTGATGAACCCCGAAAATACCTTTTATTCGGTAAAACGCTTTATCGGTCGTCGTTACGAAGAAGTTACTAACGAAACAACGGAAGTTTCTTACAAAGTCGTACAAAGCGGTGGCAACGTTAAGCTAGATTGTCCTCAAATTGGTAAACCATTTGCTCCGGAAGAAATTTCCGCAAAAGTTCTCCGCAAATTGGTTGAAGATGCAAGCAAATATTTAGGGGAAACCGTAACTCAAGCAGTTATTACTGTTCCCGCTTACTTTAATGACTCCCAGCGCCAAGCGACTAAAGATGCTGGTAAAATTGCTGGTGTTGAAGTATTGCGGATTATCAACGAGCCTACTGCTGCTTCTTTGGCATACGGTTTTGATAAAAAGAGCAACGAAACTATCCTAGTATTTGACCTTGGTGGTGGTACTTTCGACGTTTCCGTTCTGGAAGTAGGTGACGGTGTATTTGAAGTACTGTCTACTTCTGGTGACACCCACCTTGGTGGTGACGACTTCGATAAAAAAATCGTTGATTTCCTAGCCGACGAGTTCAAGAGACAAGAAGGTATCGAACTACGTAAAGACAAACAAGCTTTACAGCGTTTAACTGAAGCCGCAGAAAAAGCAAAAATTGAACTTTCTAGCGTTACCCAAGCGGAAATTAACCTACCGTTTATTACCGCTACTCAAGATGGTCCTAAGCACTTAGACACAACTCTTACTCGTGCTAAGTTTGAAGAACTTTGCTCTGACTTAATTGACCGTTGTCGCATTCCAGTTGAAAATGCGCTGCGCGATGCTAAGTTGAACAAAACCAATATTGACGAAGTTGTATTGGTGGGTGGTTCAACCCGTATTCCTGCTGTTCAACAGTTGGTTAAGAGCATATTGGGTAGAGACCCGAACCAAACCGTTAACCCTGATGAAGTCGTTGCAGTTGGTGCTGCAATTCAAGCGGGCGTTTTGGGTGGTGATGTTACTGGTATCTTATTGTTAGACGTAACACCACTTTCTCTAGGTGTGGAAACTCTTGGTGGTGTAATGACCACAATTATTCCTCGCAACACGACTATCCCCACCAAAAAGTCGGAAGTTTTCTCTACAGCGGTAGACGGTCAAAGCAACGTGGAAATTCACGTTCTGCAAGGTGAACGTCAAATGTCTAACGACAACAAGAGTTTAGGAACTTTCCGTCTGGATGGTATTCCTCCTGCTCCTCGTGGTGTACCCCAAATTGAAGTAGTATTTGATATCGACGCTAACGGTATTCTTAACGTTACAGCGAAAGACAAAGGTACTGGTAAAGAACAGTCCATCAGTATTACTGGTGCTTCCACCCTCGATAAGAGCGACGTTGAGCGGATGGTACGCGATGCTGAACAAAACGCTTCTAGCGATAAAGAGCGTCGTGAAAAAATTGACCGTAAGAACCAAGCTGACTCCCTCTCCTACCAAGCCGAAAAACAACTGCAAGAGTTGGGAGATAAAGTACCCGATGCTGACAAGTCTAAAGTCGAAGGTTTGATTAAAGATTTGAAAGATGCTGTCGCTAAGGAAGATGATGAAGCAATTAAGCGGGTAATGCCTGAATTGCAACAAGCTCTCTTCCAGATTGGTAGCAACATCTATCAACAAGCTGGTGGTCAACCTGGTGCAGAAGGCCCTGGTCCAGGTGCTGATGCTGGTGCTGGTGCTGGTGCTAACACTGGTGGTGATGATGTAATTGATGCTGATTTTACGGAAAGTAAGTAATCAGCAATTCGCAATTTGCAATAAGCCTTTATGGGCACGCTGCGCGAACGCAATTTGCAATTAGTAATTAGCAATCCCCACTCAAGTTTTATTCTTGGGTGGGTATTTTTTGCTCCGTTATCATAATTAGCGAGTTCCCCACAATTAGCGAGCAAGATGCTCGCATTACGGTTAGCGAGCAAGATGCTCGCACAACAACAACAAATATACAAAATCCCTATTCCCTATTCCCCACTCCCCACTACCCCATACCTAAAACTTCTCGCAACCTCATTTGGTCTTCTGATTTGGCTTTTAATCTGCCATTTTCAATATCTCTAATCCAACTTTGACTTTTTCCTGCTAATTTCGCTAGTTCTCTTTGGGAAAGTTTAAGGGTTTTTCGCGCTTGCAAAATTTGCTCTCCTAGCAATTCCCCTGTAGTTTTTACTTTTCTTCTTCCTCTTGTTGTTCTTCTGCGTTGTGCTTTCCCTGCAAGAGATTGTTTTGATTGCCATTCTGGTGGTAAGTCAAATGATGATATTCTGGCGTTCATCAACATGTTCCATTTACCACGGGGACTAGCGTCGGTCAAACTAGCTTTACCACCTGCGTCATTTATCCAAAATTCTATTGCTTCGTCGGGGTCTTCTGGTATATTCACCAATTTTGCCCACAATGGTTGAATTTCTACTGGGTAGGTCACTGGGTCGAAGATTGGTTTAATACCATAGTTGTTTAATACTTGTAAATCGTTTTCAAATGTTTTTAACAAGCGCTTGCGTTCATCTCGATGTTGGGAAGCGTGGATGACTTTCTCTTCTCCGTAGGCTATTCGCATTAAGGTGGGAACTGTTATGCGCTGTTCTTTGCCCATTTTGGTTTTAAACAATAACCACATCATTAACCTTGCGGCACCTTCGTGTTGTTGCCAAATGCTCATCACTGTGGTGAGTACTGATTTGGGTAAATAGCCATATTGATAAAATGCGGTTCTGTCTTTACATGCTTGTTTGTTTAAGAAGTATTGTGCCCACATACCTGCTTTAACTTTAAAAGTAAGCCCGGTTAGATACTTGCATCCGCGTTCATCTTGTTGAAAGTGATGCACTATTTCTAATAAGTGCCACAAACGACATTTTTCGGAGGAAAAGCTGTTAATTCGTCCTTGCTGCGACCAGTTTATAGAAGTTAGTAGGGAGCATGGTTGTTGCACGATGTCTTTAATTAAGGTTAATTTGGCGATTTTACTCAAATCTTTGCGTTTATCAAGTCCCAAATATTTCTCAATTTGGTGGTCATCTATAACGAATTCTTGCTCCCAAGGTTGCTCTAAGGCTGTAGCATGAGCTGCAAAAATAAGATTAATGCAAGTGGCTCTGATATCTAATGCTTCAATTCTTTCCATCCCGCTTACTAGTTCGTTGTCAAAAGGCGAACTGGTAATTTGAAAAGAAATTTCTCCTTTTCCTTGATTCACCTGTCGGCGATAAGCTAATCTACCAGATTCATCGGTTTCCCAACGTAATGATTTACGCTGTGACAATACATTACAAGATTCCCAAATTACTATTGCCGATGCAAAGGAATTACTCTTGTTATTGGCAAATAAGTCTAAACTTGTTAGCTCTCTGACATTAATTTTGTTTCTACCTTTTTTGGACTGTAAAGGAATAGGTGAATGGCTTGGACAGAAGCTCACACACTGAGGTTCTGAGTAATAGCCTTCACAGTTGTTGCATAAGGTTGGGTCAATCCAGTGTTCATTGTTTTCGGTTTTAATAGCACCAGTGGGACAATGGGGACGACAATCGTCGCATCCCACACAACTTTTGTTGGGAATTGTATAAGCCATAAGACAATTGCCACTTTACTCCTTGAGATTTTTTTGAGAGCTTTCTTTTTCTCCAGCCACATCCATACTCGGAACTCGCATCCAATGGGAAGCTATTTCGCGCTTTTAATTTGAGTCAGTTGATAACTATTAATTAAATAATATTGTTCACAATATCAATTATAAAGTTGTTCATAATGAGCTAAGCAATGTTTTTTTACATTGTTTATCTAGCATTATATATCAGATGATGGATAATTACACATAAGCAAAAAACTAAACTAAATAGTTCAACAATGATGTGATTTGTAATTATCAGGATATGTGACAAAGCATTAAAAAAGTAGTTACATAATGAACATTTTTATTTACTAATTAATCTCGTAATTAAATTGTTTCATGAAAACTGTAATTTATGTAATTAGTTTTGCAAATATTAGAGATTAGTCTTTTTAATATTTGTCGATTACTATTTTAATTTTGCGTATGTAACTTTTGACATGTTTTAGTTTTACATGTGTTTTATACTGATGAAATTTTGTGTTGTTATGATAGCTGTACGGAAAAATATAAATAGCTAAAAGTTTTCTTCCTATATGAATGTAATGCATATAACTTTTTTTTGATTATTAAACTAAAATTTATTGCCACAATATATCATTTGCTTAAGTAAAGTTATATTTTATTTTAGAGGTGATACTCATTTAGTAATTTGTTAATAATAATAACTTGCATTTATATAGAAAAAGCAAAGAAACATAATTATTTAATTCATAACAATAATTAAATAACAATAGTCAATTTAATCACTTTTTAATATTCTCACAATTAAATGATGATTATGTTAATATAAGGGGAACGGTTATTCCGGAAAATATTAGTAAATAGAGAAAGGTCGTTCATGGCTACTGTAACAGGATTGACATTTGGCGGAAAAACTTGGACTCCAAAATTCGTACAAGAAATTGACCAAGAAAAATGCATTGGTTGTGGCAGATGTTTTAAACTCTGTGGACATAATGTGCTTGTTTTACGAGCAATGAATGAAGAAGGTGAATTTGTTGACAACGAAGAAGATGACGAAATCGAGAAGAAAGTTATGACTATTGCTAACCAAGAGAATTGTATTGGTTGCGAAGCTTGTGCCAAAATTTGTTCTAAAAGCTGCTACACCCATACTGCATCAAACAACTAAGGTTGATTCTGCTGGTTTCGCTTAATTTCAACTTGCTTAGGGTTTCGGTTAGCGACTTAGAGTAATATTTGGGAAAAATTAAAGCTCCTGCTATAAAACACTTCGGATTTATGTATTAGCAGGATAATTCAATGGGGAATCTCGACTTTTCTCTAGAAGTAAAAGTTACAAATAAACAAAATCGTAAATCCTAGATGTTAATTTATTAACAAATAATCATCACTTAAGGACAACTCATTTTATGCGGCTGTCCTTTAATTTTGTGTGTAAATAAAAATATATTAAGACATTTTGAAAATTTGGTTATTATCTTTGTAAAAAGTGGAAAATAAATAAAGTGAATAAATCTACTATCGCGCTATGGCTACTCTCGTAGGTTGGGTTGAGGAACGAAACCCAACAAGCCACCGAACAAGCGACCGAACAAGCGACCGAACAAGCTACCAAACAAGCCACCGAACAAGCTACCAAACAAGCGACCGAACAAGCAACCGAACAAGCCACCGAACAAGCCACCGAACAAGCTACCAAACAAGCGACCGAAAAAGCGACCGAAAAAGTTGGGTTTAGCGCTACGCTCCACTTCGTGAACGCAAAGCCTCAACCCAACCTACGAATATCTCATTTCACACTCCTCAGGTATGTATGTTCCAAATTCCTGTACCACTATTAACCCTTCTTGCTGGGATACTGATTACGTTATTCAGCATGTGGGTTGGTCAACACCATAACTTAATGCCAGAGCAAGCTTCTGCACAAGCTCCCTTGGTAGATGAATTTTTCAATATCTTAATTGCTGTAGCCACTGCGTTATTTATTGTGGTGGAAGGGATAATCCTCATTTTCGCAATTAAATTTCGTCGTCGTCCTGGAGATGATGCCGACGGGCCACCAATTGAAGGTAGTGTTCCCCTAGAAATTTTATGGACAGCGATTCCTTCTATTATTGTGGTTATTTTAGGAATATACAGTGTAGATGTATATAAAGATATGGGTGGGGTCTCCTTTGCTGGTGACCATATGTCCCACACAAGTGCCAACGTTCACAACATTCACAACTCTAATGGAAGTGCGATCGCCGCGACAATGAGTGATGCTTCTGGTATTTCTCCTCAAAAAAATCCAGTAACACCACAAATTGGTATCGGTGCAACTCCAGAATCCGTAAGTAAACCAGCAGACTTAGTGGTTGATGTTCAAGGGATGCAGTTTGCTTGGATATTTAACTATCCTGAAACTGGTGTTACTGCTGGTGAGTTACATGTTCCTGTTGGTGCGGATGTGCAACTGAATCTCTCTGCTACAGACGTGATTCACTCTTTTTGGGTACCACAATTTCGACTCAAACAGGATGCTCTTCCTGGGATACCGACCCAGTTACGATTCGTTGCGACAAAGCCAGGTAGATATCCCGTAGTTTGTGCGGAATTATGCGGTGGTTACCACGGGTCAATGAGGACACAAGTTATTGTACATACACCTGAAGGCTATGATAGCTGGTTGAAGGAAAGTATCGTAGCACAAAAAGAAGAAGTCAAAACTACTGTTGCTGTAAACCCAGTTGATTTATCACCCTCAGAATATCTTTCTCCCTACACAAAAGATATGGGAATAGAAGCTGCAACGCTTGCTGAGTTAAGTGGTAATTGATAATTGGTAATTGGTGATTGCTAATTGGTAATTGCTAATTGCTAACAGTCAACCGTCAACCGTCAACCGTCAACAAATAACAAATGAGCTTATGACACTAGAGATTCAACGTGATTCATCCAGTGAGAAGCAGGTGGTTACTCACAGTGTTCATTACCACGCACCTTGGAAATGGTATGACTACTTCACGTTTAATATTGACCACAAAGTAATTGGTATTCAATATTTGGTAACGGCGTTTCTTTTCTACCTGGTTGGTGGTCTGATGGCTATGGCTATTCGTGTAGAATTAGCTACACCAGATTCAGATTTGCTAGACCCAAATCTTTATAACGCTTTTATGACAAACCACGGCACAATAATGATTTTTTTCTGGATCGTGCCGAGTGCTATAGGTGGATTTGGCAATTACTTAGTGCCACTTATGCTAGGTTGTAGAGACATGGCATTTCCAAAACTGAATGCTATTGCCTTCTGGTTAAACCCACCTGCAGGACTATTGCTGGTAGCAAGTTTCTTTTTTGGTGGTGGTTCCCAATCAGGTTGGACTGCATATCCTCCTCTTTCCCTAGTTACTGCTAACACGGCTCAAACATTGTGGGTTCTTGCTATTGTCTTAGTTGGGACTTCCTCAATTTTGGGTTCGCTGAATTTTGTAGTTACCATTTGGAAAATGAAAGTACCCAGTATGCGCTGGGACCAACTTCCTTTGTTCTGCTGGGCTATCTTGGCTACATCGGTTCTAGCATTGGTGTCTACCCCAGTGTTAGCAGCTGGTTTAGTTTTACTGTTATTTGATATCAACTTTGGGACATCCTTCTTTAAACCTGACGCAGGTGGTAACGTTGTTCTTTACCAACACTTGTTCTGGTTCTACTCCCACCCAGCAGTTTACCTGATGATTCTGCCTATCTTCGGTATTATGTCCGAAGTTATTCCCGTCCACTCTCGCAAACCAATTTTTGGTTACAAAGCTATTGCTTATTCCAGTCTAGCAATTTGTCTTGTGGGTTTGTTCGTATGGGTACACCACATGTTTGCTAGTGGTACACCTGGCTGGATGCGTTTATTCTTCACCATTTCGACTCTGTTAGTAGCCGTTCCCACAGGTGTAAAAGTCTTTGGTTGGGTAGCGACACTGTGGGGTGGAAAAATCCGCTATACTAGCGCGATGCTTTTTGCTATTGGTTTACTATCAATGTTTGTTTTGGGTGGTATTGGTGGGGTTACCTTAGGGACAGCACCCTTTGACTTACATGTTCATGACACCTATTATGTCGTCGGACACTTCCACTACGTACTATTTGGTGGTTCAGTATTTGGAATCTACTCCGGTATTTATCACTGGTTCCCTAAAATGACGGGACGGATGTTGAATGAAAAATTAGGACGCATTCACTTTATCCTCACCTTTATTGGTACTCATCTCACATTCCTACCAATGCACCAGCTAGGGTTACAAGGAATGCCACGAAGAGTAGCAATGTACGACCCGCAATTTACTAGTATCAATAGACTTTGTACAATTGGTGCGCTCATCTTAGGGTTATCAGTAATTCCCTTCACCATGAATATTATTTGGAGTTGGATGGCTGGTAAAAAAGCTAGTGATAATCCTTGGCAAGCTTTAAGCTTAGAATGGACAACCAGTTCACCTCCTCTGGTAGAAAACTGGGAAGTATTACCTACTGTCAGCCACGGTCCTTATGAATATGGTAATGGTCACAGCCATCAAGCACAACCAAACATAACACCTGAAGTCAGCGCATAACATAACATGAATCCCTCGGGTAAACAAATTTATCCGGGGGTATTGGCTCAAACTTAGACAAATCAGACAAATTAGACAAAAGTCTCTGGGGTAAAAAATGGAAGCAGCAAAAAATATTAATGTCTCAAGTACAACAGCAATACAACATCATCAAGAAAGTCATGAAGAGCATCCAGATTTAAGAGTATTGGGACTTTTAACATTCTTAACCTCAGAGTCTCTGATGTTTGGTGGATTTTTTGCTACCTACATATTCTTTTTAGTTAGTAACGAAGTTTGGCCTCCAAAAGAAACCGAAGTAGAGCTTTTCTTACCAACAATAAATACAATCATCCTGGTTTCCAGTAGTTTTGTTATTCACCTAGGTGACAAAGCAATTAAGAATAATGATGTCCAAGGAATGCGGAAGTGGTACAGATACACAGTAATCATGGGCGCAATTTTCCTATTAGGACAAGCTTATGAGTATATGAGCTTAGGCTACGGTTTGACTACCAACATTTTTTCTAATTGTTTTTACATTCTGACTGGATTCCACGGATTACACGTATTTATTGGACTACTATTAATTTTGGGTGTGTTGTGGCGTTCTCGTCGTCCCGGTCACTATAACTCTCACAAACATATCGGTATCGAAATGGCAGAAATTTACTGGCACTTTGTAGATATCATCTGGGTTATTTTGTTCACCCTTATTTACGTGCTTAGTGTGCTTTAAAAAGTGAAAACCATGTAGTGCGAGCATCTTGCTCGCTAACGGACGGAAGCTCGCTAACGGACGGAAGCTCGCTAACGGACGGAAGCTCGCTAACGGACGGAAGCTCGCTAAAGGACGGAAGCTCGCTAACGGACGGAAGCTCGCTAACGGACGGAAGCTCGCTAACGGACGGAAGCTCGCTAACGGACGGAAGCTCGCTAACGGACGGAAGCTCGCTAACGGACGGAAGCTCGCTAAAG
>JAHHIC010000092.1 GCA_019359035.1 Scytonematopsis contorta HA4267-MV1
ACGGACGGAAGCTCGCTAACGGACGGAAGCTCGCTAACGGACGGAAGCTCGCTAACGGACGGAAGCTCGCTAAAGGACGGAAGCTCGCTAACGGACGGAAGCTCGCTAACGGACGGAAGCTCGCTAAAGGACGGAAGCTCGCTAAAGGACGGAAGCTCGCTAACGGACGGAAGCTCGCTAAAGGACAGGCAAAAGCGAGCAAGATGCTCGCACTACTACGTTTTACCTTTGATACCATTTAATATGGAATTAATATGGAAAAATTTTCCTGGTTTGATGTACCAGATGATGTCAAAAATTTGTTATTACTAGCCACTGAAACTTGGGAGAATACCGAAGTTTCAGAAAATTATATTAATCAAGCTTTAGCGAAAACAGAAAGTGATACTGATGTTTTAGTCGCAGCTTATAGATTTTTTTATTATAAAAACAATTATAATCTAGCGTTACAAACTGCTAAAAAAGTTATTGATAAAATTGTGACGATAGAACAATTACCTAGTAACTGGAGTCAACTAAAGTTAATTTTACTAAGTCGTAAACAAGACCCTCAAATTAGGCTTTACTTAAATGCTTATGCTGCTTCAGGTCTTGTTTTAGCGAAATTAGGAGAAATCGAAAAAGCTAAAGAAATATGTAGCAAAATTCAAGAGGTTGATAGTAGTAAAGAATTTCTTGGAGCTAATATACTACTTGACATTTTGACACGTCCACCGGAAGAAGAATAGCTCATAGTTCATAAAAAACAAAAACTCAAAACTCAAAACTCAAAACTATTTTATGCAAGGTCGGGATTGGTTGGTAACTGGAGATGGACAATTTATTGGTTGTAAATCAGCCAGAGATTGGGATTTGTTGCGTAATAATTATCGCCTTTATCGTTTTCTGACTGAGGTAGAAGATGTGCTTGATGATGTATTAGATGAAGCAAGTCGTCTCCCAGAACTGAGGATGTTAGTTAGACGATTAATTATTAATTGTTACTGGGTATATGTTCAAAATTTACAGCCTTTTTCTGATAATGGAACTTCGGTTACACTTCTTTATGATGAATTAGGTTTTCCGTTTACTGTACAAACAGTTACTTTTGCTCCAGGTGTAAAATCAAATATTCATAATCATGGTACTTGGGGGATAGTAGCTGTATTAAAAGGACAGGAAAAAAATACTTTCTGGCAACGAACTCCTAACGATGAATTTAAAGATAAAATTGAATCAACGGGAGAGATTATCCTATCTCCAGACGATATAATTAGTTTTACTCCCGATGCAATTCATTGTGTAGAAGCAGTGGGTGATGAACCGACTGTCACTTTTAATATTTATGGTGAAACTGACCCAACACGAAGATTCGATTTTGACCCAGTAAACCATACTGCGAAGAAGTTTTAGTAGTTATAATTCAGGAGAAAATATAATGGCTAGAGTTATTTTTTACGAAAAACCTGGTTGTAAAAATGGTACAAAACAAAAGACATTATTAACTGCTGCAGGTCATGAAGTTGTTGCATTCAATCTACTTCAAGAACCTTGGACTGCTGAACGTTTACGCTCATTTTTTGGAAATCGTCCGGTATCCGAATGGTTTAACAAATCAGCACCACAAGTTCAATCTGGTGAGATAGTACCAGAAAAAACTGATGCGGACACAGCTCTGTTGATGATGCTCAAAAACCCGTTATTAATTCGTCGTCCTCTGATTGAAGTAGCTGACCGTCGTGAGATTGGTTTCGATACCCAGGTGATTGATGCTTGGATTGGTTTAAAACCTGTGGATGAGTCCCTGCAACAAATGAGCGACAATTTGATGAGTCAAGATTTACAAGGTTGCGCTCATGGTCACGGTCATCACCATCATCATGAGCATGAACACAAAAAAGGCTCTTGCAAACACTAATATAGCGGTTTTGATTCCAGTGAAGTATACAAGGGCGGGCAAGGATGCCCACCCCACAAGAGTGTTATTTTTTTCTTTGTACCTCACTCAACAGAGAACTGCTATATCATGTTCAGTAGATTACCCATAATTTAGAGATGTTACATGTAACGTCTCGACAAAAATTCCCCCCTTCCCTTTTAGGGAAGGGGGGTAGGGGGGTTAGGTCTCTTCGTCTTAACGCACAGCAGCTTCCACGGCTAAGTCTTGAAACATGGGTGTGCTGAGGTAACGTTCACCAAACGATGGCTGAATCATCACGATTAAACGACCAGCATTTTCTGGTCGTTTCGCTATTTGTATTGCAGCACAGAGGTTTGCACCCGAAGAAACACCAGACAATAAACCTTCTTCTCGCGCTAAACGTCGTCCATAAGCCATTGCTTCGTCGTCACTGACGGTTACTACTTCGTCTATCAAATCTGTACGCAAAACTTCTGGGATAAATCCTGCTCCTATCCCTTGAATTTTGTGGGAACCTGGTTGACCCCCAGAAATTACGGAACTGTTAACGGGTTCAACAGCAATTGCTTGAAAACTAGGTTTGCGTTGCTTGATAACTTCCGCGACTCCGGTAATTGTTCCACCTGTACCAACCCCCGCAATCACAATATCAACTTTACCGTCGGTGTCTTCCCAAATTTCTAAAGCTGTTGTTTCTCGGTGAATTTTAGGATTTGCTGGGTTGCGGAATTGTTGCAGCATATAGGCATTAGCTGTTTTTGCAACAATTTCTTCGGCTTTGCCTATTGCACCTCGCATTCCTTCTGAACCGGGTGTTAATACCAAAGTTGCTCCATAAGCTCGCAACATAGCGCGTCTTTCTAAACTCATGGTTTCTGGCATTGTTAAAATTAAATTGTAACCCCTTGCTGCTGCTACCATCGCGAGAGCAATTCCGGTGTTACCTGAGGTTGGTTCGACTAGAATAGTTTTTCCTGGTATTATTTTTCCCGCTTCTTCAGCTGCAAGTACCATGCTAATACCAATACGGTCTTTAACTGAAGCTGCTGGGTTCATTCCTTCCAGTTTTACCAGTATTGTGGCAACACATCCTTCTGACTGGGGGATTTTGTTGAGTTGAACTAAAGGAGTTTTACCAATAAGTTCTGTAACGTCGTTTGCAATCCGCATACTTTGAGTCCTAAAATAAAGGTTTAGTTGTTGTTAGTGTCAAAATTGTTGGCGTCAAATATTGTTATTTTATGTAATTATCTCTGACCATAGACTAGCACCCATAATTTTTTATTACTGTTCATTTTGCTGTTCATAATTAAATATATAGGTTTTTGTAAAAATACGAAAGTTCCGTAATCCCTTATACCTGAATATAGTAGATAAAGATTAATCGGGTCATCTACTTGGTGGGAGATTATTATTGTTGAGTACAAGGTTTTTAGTTAACAAAGCTCTGCACAAACTGAGCAATATAAAGCCTATCGTAGTTAATTGTTGAGTTATAAAAGACCAGAACCTAGGAAGAAAAATGCTAGTACCCATTACCCAAAATACTAGCACCCATACCCCAAAAAAAATTATGTCCTTGATAAGGTAAAAGCTTGAGACCTTGAGTACAAATCTAATCAGTTTAATAATCTTAACGCTGCCCTGCTAAAGTATGGCTAGTTGGGTTATCTGATATAAAAACTATAGGATTTACGCAGAGATTCCCCTCTACCCCTCCCGGTTAACGGGGGGGGACTTCTTAACCTCATACCACATCAATTCAAAATACCCTTCGGGAAGACCGGAGGTCTACAAAATTCAAAATTCAAAATTGAAGATTTTATGAATTAATTTTGGATTGCTTCGGTCATCATAGTTTTTATTGTCTAAATGGTATCCACACTCACAAAATGATTATATAAAATCATCTTTCTGGGTGAAAGCTAAAGTTGGTATTTACTGACTATCACTACAAATTAACCTGTTAAAACAGGTTTTAGCTTAGAAGTGATGCGTGATTATTATCAATCGAAAAATGTTCTATTCGTTACAAAATCATTTTTTTATTAAGTGCATACTGCCTAACTAGGGAGCAGCCCTATGAGGTCTAAACTAGTCCAATTGTTAACGGTTTATTTGATGACTCTAGCTATAATTTTTCCAGCGCTAGTAGTATTTGGCATAGTTTGGCAGCATCATCTAGAAATAAAAAAAATCCAGCATTTTGCATGTGAATCTAATCATACCAGTTTAAGTGCTGTTGCTGATTTTTCCTCTAAATCAAACTTTTATTCTACCGATACTTGTGTTTCGCCTATCAGGGAAAAAGAGACTGTATTACATCAAGAAAAAAATATTTTTGATGTATTTTTTTCTAATACACAAGATGAAACATTTATCTATCTTGTGGAATGGTTTTTGTTTATGCCTGTAGTTCTAGGATTTGGCATAATTCTGTATGACAAGTATCTTTTGTATCAAGCTACTGTTTTTCAGAAACAAGTCGAAATGCTGGAAAGACTTTGGCAACAAAATATTGAGCAGTAATTGTTTCGTAACTAAAACTATTTCTCCCTTTGCGTCTTTGCGGCTAGAAGTGAGTAAATAATTAACAACTAACAACCGACAAAAAACTATGGCTGAACAACTTACACAAGAACGTCAAGAACTATACTTTAACTTAATTGAAAAACTATTGACTTGTTCTAATGGTGAAGAACCTGAAATTTTGCAATCTCAACCTGAGTTAATTGACGAAAGTTTTATCCGCACAATGCTGCAAGTAGCTACTATCTTCGCTCATGATGGTAATGAGGATGGTGCTCAATTTTTATTTCATATTGCTCGTGAATTAGCTAAGGAACTAGGACTTTATCCTGATGTTTCCGCTGCAGCTTCAAATGATGCTGCAACTAGTGGTAATTAATCTGATAATTTAATTATGAGGTAAAATGCTATTGACTTCTACTGACGCGGGAGAAATTGCGTTAGAGTTTCTGATGGCTGAGTGGAACCTTTCTGATAATGACAAAGAATGGTTTACTGTTGTAGATTCTCGTCTGATTGGTGAAAGTTGGTATACTGTAGAAATTTCCGTAGAAGGACTACCGGATAAGTGGTATATCCAAGTTTATGATACTGGAGAATGTGACCCTAATTATACTTTTGTTTCTCCTATTCGTGGCGGTCAAAGATATGATGACCTCTCTGATTTACCTGAACTTGTAGTCGAGGTGATGATATCTGAACGTAATGCTAGATAAATTGATTATAAACGTAATTATGAGTTTGAAGGTTGGATAATATTCAAACTTATATTTATAATTTAAATTTATCTTAGTTTAATTAGGGAATTTAAAATTCTCTCTTTTTATAGATATTTAATTAATGGGGTAGTGCTAATTATTAGCAAAGCTCCTATTTTTTTGTCTATTTTCTAAAGGATGAAAAACATATATATAAACGTATAAATATATTTATTTTTATGAAAAAAGATTGAATTTATGATATTGTCGTAAATTTTTTATGCTAAATTAAGAAATGTAATATGAGCGGCAAAAAGAAGTTTTGATGTTTAGTAATGATTACCGAAGACCTTCTCGCTAAAGAGTTTATCAGAGTGGTAGAACACTACTACCCTCAAGTTGGAGAGCTATTGCAGGGTTGTTACGTGAAAGTTATTACCTCTTACTGGGGTAGACCACCAAAACGCCTGCAGTATATAGGAATTTATTGTCCTGATTGGATGCTTAGTGGTATTCAATCCAATAAAGATGCGCTCACAGAAGTTGCAGAAAATATGGGACTTGCTCAGGTCGTTTGCTTAAATGCTACACGACTATTACGAGACCCATGTTCTAAACTCAGTGATACAGACCCGCGCTTGTGGTTGGATTTGCAATGGCTGGCAACATGAGATATTACCACCCGTCATGAAGACTGGGAGTTACTGATGTCAAGCAATGGACAAATTTGTTTTGATGAAGACTATTTAATTGAAAATCCAATTATTGGGGATGTGGAAACATGCCAAAAAAAAATTAAAAATTTTCAAGACGAATTAAATATAGGGACATTAGTATCGAAGCCTGCTTCATTTGATTTCCATAAAAATCTTCAAAGTTTGAAGCGATTTACTCAAGAATTACGTCCCTATTTATAAAACAAATGCCCTATGTTCTCAACATTTGTGGCTGGAGAATTTACGGCTAGAGAGGGATATATTGATTATGATGAATAAACAACAGCTTCCACCTGATGACTTACCAGCAGAATTTACGGTATATGACGAAGTTCTGCGACGACGACTGAATGAGTCAGCAACGAAAGGCTTTTACGAATCTTGTGATAGAATTACGCGGGCTTTATTATCTCAAACTGAATGGAATCTCTCTACAAAACCACCCATTATTAGGTTAGTGATTAATTGCCCTAGCATTGAAGTTTATTGGTATATCATTAGTGCTATTACCCAGATAGCTAACAGATTAGACCGATTATGTGATGGAAAAGCAATAATTTGCGTTTTTCCTCCTAAGGAATATGGGGCACCGTTTGAAATGAGGGTTAGTGAAATCTTTTTGTACAAAGATTTTTTCTTGTAGAGTTCATACCAGTACAAGAAACCCCACCCCCAACCCCCTACCCCGCGCGCGGGGAGGGGGCTACGAACTGTGAGGAGGTTAAGAACTGTGGGGGGCTATGGAATAGTTTGTTTTGGGAAATGTTTATCTCTGTTTTTTTAGCCATTGATACCAATTATCTAAACCAGTTCCTGTAAGTGCGGAAACCTGGAAAATTTGAATATTGGGATTAACTTCTAGTGCGTATTGGATACAACGATTCACATCAAATTGCACGTGGGGTAATAAATCAATTTTAGTGAGAATCATAATATCACTAGCACGGAATATATGGGGATATTTTATCGGTTTATCCTCTCCTTCTGTAACTGAAAGAATCACAACTTTCGCTTGTTCTCCTAAATCAAATAAAGCGGGACAAACAAGATTTCCAACATTTTCAATCATCACCACAGAATTTAATGGAGGGTTGATTTGCTGCAAACCTCGCTCCACCATTTCTGCATCCAGATGACAACCTGTCCCAGTGTTTATTTGTACAACTTGGCAACCTGTTTCTTTTATTTTTTCTGCGTCATTAATTGTTTCTTGGTCACCTTCTATGACGCTAAAATTTAATTCGTACTTTAAATCATTGAGAGTACGAGTTAATAGAGTTGTTTTGCCGGAACCAGGAGAACTCATTAAATTTAATGCTAAAATATTTCTTCCTTTGAACCAGCCACGATTTTGGGCTGCTAAAAGATTATTTTTGGCTAATACTTCTTGTTCTAGCGAAATTGTTGTACCATGCACTTTGGCATGAATTTCTGGAGTATGGCTGTGGTGAACATGAGTATTTTTTTGACCATTTGGTAAATCGTGATGATGAGAATGGGTAATGACAGTACCATCAGCTAAAACATGAGTATGATGATGTTCATGGTGGTGATTATTATCGTGATTATTATTATTGTGAGAGTGAGTATAAGAGTGAAGATTTTCTACTTCACCCGTTTCTGGGTTTATAATTTTTGGTTCAGCTTCATCAGAACAGCCACAGGTTACACACATAATTCCTCGATTTCAATTTCTTTAATTTTCAGTTCTTCACCAGCAATTAAATTTAGTTGTAAACAGCCACACTCACATCTACCAAAAGGTTTTGCTAAAATAATTTCTGCACCACATTCAGGACACTTAGCGAGTCCTTGTATTTCACTAATTTCTAAGATTGCTCCTTCTAAAACAGTACCTTGTGAACAAATATCAAAACAAAATCGAATTGCATCATAGCTAATAGCCGAAAGTTTACCAATTTCTAATAAAACTCGTTTTACTTTAGTTCCTTTGGCATTTTCTGCTACTATTGCCACAATATTTTGTGTAATTCCTAGTTCGTGCATAAGGGTATGGGGAAATAGAACGTAGAGACGTTACATGTAACGTCTCTACATTTTTGATTTAGCAAATTCTTGGTAGTTGTTCTCCTACGAGCATGTCAACAATACGTTCTGCTCCGAAGGCTGTTTTTAATAAGACAGTACCAGGGGGAGAGGAAATTACTTCACCGATAATACGTGAGTTTTTTCCTGCTGGATGAGATTTCATTGCTGATAAAATAGCTTGAGCGTTTTCTTTTGGTGCTACTACTACTAATTTACCTTCGTTTGCTAAATATAATGGGTCTAAACCAAGAATTTCACAAATGCCTTTGACTTCTTCTCGTACTGGTATAGACTCTTCATATAAACGAATTGCAACATCGGAACTAAGGGCAAATTCGTTTAATACTGTTGCTAAACCACCGCGTGTTGCGTCTCGCATTGCGTGAATTTGTGGGCAAACTTTGAGTATAGTTTCCACTAAATTATTTAATGGTTGACAATCACTTTCTATATCTGTTTCTAGTGCTAGTTCCCCACGAGCAATTAAAATTGCTGCACCATGATTCCCTAGTTCCCCATTGATAATTACTACATCTGTTGGTTGAAGGTTATGAGCGGAAATTGAAATTCCAAGGGGTATTACACCTATTCCAGTTGTATTAATGAATAATTTATCTGCTGAACCACGATTTACAACTTTTGTGTCACCGGTGACGATTTGTACGCCAGATTTTTGGGCTGCAAGTTGCATACTATCAACAACCTGACGCAAGGTTTTTATTGGTAAACCTTCTTCTAAAATAACACTACAAGTTAAATATAAAGGTTTTGCACCGCTAACAGCTAAATCATTCACTGTTCCATTAACAGCTAATTCACCTATGTTACCTCCGGGAAAAAATAAGGGGTCTACTACATAAGAATCTGTGGTAAAGGCAAGTCTATTTCCCTGTTGCATTAAACTTGCTAAATCAAAAGTCGCTTGGTCTTCTAATTCTGAGATAATTGGATTATCAAAAGTATTAATAAATATATCATTAATTAAATCGCGCATGGCTTTACCACCGCTACCATGCGCTAATGTAATATGAGTATCGCGAATTTTATTTTGGCGACGCTGTATTTTTTCGATATTTTTAAATAGAGGATTCATTAATTAATAGTTTTGATTTTTGAGTTTTTATTTTTAAGTTTAAAAGCATATTTATAGTAAGCTGCACATGCTCCTTCTGAGGAGACCATACAAGTACCAAGGGGATTTTCTGGGGTGCAAGCTGTACCAAATACTTTACATTGCTGAGGTTTTAATACACCTTTAAGAATTTCTCCGCATTGACAAGCTTTATGGTCGGCTACTTTTATATTAGGTATATTGAATTTAATTTCAGCATCAAATTGAGCATATTTAGAATTAATTTTGAAGCCAGAATCTGAAATATCTCCTAATCCTCTCCATTCAAAATATTCTCTGACTGAAAATACTTCATTAATGGCTGCGAGCGCAACAGTATTTCCTTCTGGTTTTACTAGTCTGTTATATTGATTTTCTACTTCGCAGCGATTATCTACCAACTGTCGTAAAAGCATCCAAATTGATTGGAGAATATCTAATGGTTCAAAACCAGAAATTACAATTGGTTTGTGATAATATTGGGAAATAAATTCATAAGGGTCTGTACCAATAACTACGCTTACATGACCTGGCCCTACAAAGCCATCTAGTTGTAAGTCAGAGTTATTTAATAATGCTTTTAGTGCAGGAATCACTAAGACGTGATTGCAAAACATGCTGAAGTTATTAATATTTTCTGCTGCTGCTTGCAAAATAGTTAAGGCTGTACTGGGAGCGGTTGTTTCAAATCCGATGCAGAAAAATACCACTTCTTTATGAGGATTTTCTTTGGCGATTTGTAAGCAATCTAAGGGAGAGTAAACCATGCGAATATCTGCACCTTGTGCTTTGGCTTGCAGTAAGCTGGTCTGAGAACCGGGAACTCTCATTGCGTCACCAAAGGTTGTGAAAATAACATTATTATTTTGGGCTATGGAAATAGCATCGTCAATTCTTCCTTTTGGCATTACGCATACTGGACAACCAGGCCCGTGAATTAGTTCTATATTTTTGGGTAGTACTTCTTCTATGCCATATTTAAAAATTGAGTGGGTATGACCTCCACATACTTCCATTATTTTGATATGTTTTCCTATGACGTGTGATAGTTTTTCTATCTGCCATAGTAAGGCTTCTCCTTTGTAGGTGTCACGAAATTCATCTACGTATTTCATCTTTAAGTTTTAAGGTTTGAGTTTCCAAGACCAATCACCAATCACCAATCACCAATTACCAATTACCAATCACCAATTAATAATCAACCATTATTTCTGCTAATTCTTGCAATAATTTTAATGTTTCGTTGGCTTCTTTTTCGTTGATTCTATTCATCGCGAAGCCTACATGAACTAGTACCCATTCTCCTATGCAAGATTCAGGAGGATGTTGTTGGTCAACTATACAGGCTATGTTTATTTGACGTTTTACTCCTCCTACGTTTACTGTTGCTAATTTTTTTTGTGTGTCTGTTATTTCTATGATTTGTCCGGGGATTCCTAGGCACATATTGTTCCTTTTATTCCTTTTAACAAACTTACTCTTGTGGGGTGGGCATCCTTGCCCGCCCGAATATGATGTATATGTTTTTTATTTTTAAAACAGCTTATTGATAATTTTTGCTGCGGTGATTATGGCTTGTCCTAATGATATGCTTCCGTCGTTACTGGGGGTTTGGCTGTGGGTGATTACTTGTATTCCAGATGTTTGTAGTTCTGATTTTACTTGTTCTAATAAGATGCGGTTTTGAAATACCCCTCCGGTTAGTGCTACTTGCTGGAATGAGTTTTGCTGGGAGAGCTTATTTACCATTTCAATAATAGTTTTACTTAAGCCTTTATGAAATTTTGTGGCTATTATTGCTGATGATGTTTTTTGCTTGAGGTCTTCTAACAATTTTTGCCACATTGGGCTTGAGTCTATACAGTTAATATTATCTAATATATTTATTTGGAAAGGATATGTTAATGTTTCTTCATTTATATATGTACTGATATCAATTAGGGCTTCCATTTCTATGGCTGCTTGTCCTTCATAGTGAGATTTTTCTGGACAAATACCTATTGCTGCTGCTACTGCGTCAAATAATCTTCCTGCTGATGAGGCTAAGGGTGAGTTTATTTTTTTTGAGATGAGTTGATTGAGTAAGTTTAATGGTTTAGTTTGTAAGAATTGTATTAATTCTGTTTCTCCATATTTATTATTTAATTCTTCCCAGGTGAAGGTCGATATTAATTGGGCATAGGTATTTCGCCAAGGCTCTTTTATTGCTTGTTCTCCACCAATCATTGCTACTGGTTTAAATGTTGCTAAGCGAGTAAAGTTACAATAATCTGCTAACAAAAATTCTCCACCCCAGATTGTATTGTCTTCTCCGTAGCCTAAACCGTCTAAAGCAATACCTAAAATTGGTTGTGTGTTTAATGGAATCCCATTTTCTGCCATACAAGCAGCTATGTGAGCATGATGATGTTGGATGTCGTAAATTTCTATTTTATTGGCGCTTGCTAGTTGTTTTCCAAGTTTTGTTGATAAATATTCTGGGTGTTTGTCGATAGCGATGGCTTCTGGTTGATGTGCAAATAAATTTAAGTATAAATTTAAGGTATTTTGATAAGCTGTATAATTAGCGTTATTTTCTAAATCGCCTAGATGTTGTGATAATATTGCTTGTCCATTTTGTAATAGACAAAAAGTATTTTTTAACTCACCACCCATTGCTAAAATCTCAGGGATATTATCAAATCCAGGGGGGAAATTGATGGGTGCTGGTGCGTAACCTCTTGCTCGACGTATTATTTGTGTTTTATTATTAACGACTCGTACGACTGAATCATCTAGTCGGTTTACTATTTCTCTGTTATGTAGCAGAAAATAATCAGCAATTTCTTTTAATTGTTCTTTTGCTTCGTCGTTGTCAATACATTGCGGTTCATCGGAAATATTACCACTGGTTAAAACAATAGGACGATTCATCCGCTTGAGAATTAAGTGGTGTAAGGGGGTATAAGGTAACATAAAGCCTAAGGTATTTTGACCTGGTGCTACAGAAGGTGCAATAAAATTCTCTGACCTAACCCCCCTACCCCCCTTCCCTATGAGGGAAGGGGGGGAATTTCCTACTCCCCACTCCCCATTCCCCACTCCCCTTCTTATCAATACGATTGGTGCTGCGGAACTTTCTAATAATTCTTTTTCTTTTATGTTTGGGGTACAGTATTTTTCAATTACTTCTATATCTCTTGCCATTAAAGCAAAGGGTTTATGATATCGCTTTTTATTGTTTCTAAGTTTTTGGACTGCGCTTTCGTTTGTTGCGTCACAAGCGAGATGAATTCCACCTATACCTTTTATTGCTACTATTTCACCTTTTTGTAAAAGTGTACAAACAGCATCCACGTCATCTAACATTGAGAACATGTAAGCTATTATTGGTTTTCCGTCAGCACGTTCTAACCATGCTTTGGGTCCACAAGTATGACAAGCTGTTGGTTGAGCGTGAAAACGACGATTTTCAACATGATTATATTCTTTTTCGCATTGCGGACACATGCTAAAAGCTTTCATGCTGGTATTTTTTCTGTCGTAGGGTATTGCCCTAATAATACTTAATCGTGGTCCGCAATGGGTACAGTTTGTGAACGGGTAGCGATACCAGCGACTATAAGGGTCGAAAATTTCCTGTTGACATTGGGGACATGTGGCTGCATCGGGAGTTATTTCTGTTTTTATTTTGTTATTTATACTGTTAGAAATAATAAAGTCATCGATAGATAATTTGCCTATATGAGGTTTACGTATAATTTTATTTATTTTTGCTAAAGGTGGATATTCTTTTTGTAGTCGTATAACAAATTTTTCTATAGATTCGCTACTACCAAATACTCTAATTAAAACTCCTTCTCCATCGTTACAAACATCGCCTTTTAATCCACAAGCTTTTGCTAGACGATATACAGTAGGACGAAATCCCACTCCTTGAACAGTACCATGAACCCTTATTTCTTCAGTAGACATATTCCAATACTTTTTGCTTAAGGTTTTTGTCGGATTCACAGTACAGTTTATCAAGACGCGATAAATCGCCATTAAGACGCGATAAATCGCCATTAAGACGCGATAAATCGCCATTAAGACGCGATAAATCGCCATTAAGACGCGATAAATCGCCGTCTCTACTGATTTCTGTATAATCGCCATAGTAAAATTCGGTTATTGCCGGAATCTGCTATTATTGCTGTTTGTCCGCAAATTTTTATCCCATAACTCCAATTAAAACTATCTCGTTTGGGTAATCCATAATTTCTATTTTCACCTTTACTCTGAAAATCTTTTTGTCCAGCAATCGCATCTGCTGAAACACCTTGTTGTGACACTGGTGGCCATAAAGGTAATTCTGGTTTTTTCCATCCCAATAAACGAGAGTTAGCTGTATCTGCAACAATTAGCCAATCATCAGTCGTCGCTACACCATAGGGTAAACTCAAACTACTTGCGTTAGGAAAATAAATCCCTTGATTCATTTCCACAGCATTAAAATTTTTTTGCCCCAACACAACCGCACAGGGTGTATTGTTCTCTGTAGGCATACCATTCCAAATCATGACACGGTTATTTCCCGCATCAATTACAACTAAATTTTCTCCCCAAAAAGCGATATCATGACACCAACGCATACTAGAAGCAGAAGGAGAACCTCCACCATTTTCATCACGGTGATGCATATCCGGTTGTCCTAAAACTAAATCAGCGGGTTGTCCATTTTCTTCTGGTAATTGATGCCAAACTAAAACCCGACGATTTCCTGTATCCGCAACAAATAACTTTCCTTGATGATAAAAAACTCCATAAGACCAGTTAAGAGTATTTGCACCTGCTTCTAACTTCCCTCGGTTAGGTTGATTTTCATAAAAATTTGCTTGTCCTAATACTAAATCCGCTGGAACATGACTATCTTGCGGTACATTTTTCCAAATCAAAACCCGATGATTCCAAGCATCAGCAACAGCCAAACCTTCACCACATTTACAAATTCCAGTGGGTACACTAAAAGTTGAATTCCCAGGTATACCTTTAGCATTTTGTCCTTCATGAAAAAAATCGGGTTGTCCAATAACCCAATCAGCTGGTTGACTATCTTCTTTTGGTAAACTTTTCCATCCCAACAAACGGTGATGTCCTGTATCCGACACCCACAAAGGACCATCTTCTGATATTAAACAAGCACCACGAGGAGCAAACATTTCCACAGCACTAGGAGACAAAGGTACTACTAATTCCTCAGGTGTAATAACCTTACCTAAAATCACCTCCGCACCCTTATCAGAAAAAGGAAAACCCTTACCCCCTCTCTTCGCTTGGCTTTCTTGGCATCTTGGCGGTTCGTTTATTATCATAAGATGAATAAGTTATTAATTATTAGTTATTGACGGAAACGAATCATACAACCTTTCTTGGTTTTCTATTTCTAATGTAATATCTTGCAAAACTTCAGCTACTAGTGTTGCTTGTTCTACTTGTTGATGCTGTGTAAAAATATTTAAAGCTTCTTGGTAGTAATCTCGCGCTTGTAATAAATTATTGATATTTCCTTGTTCTATTTCTTCCAGATTACCCGGTAAATTGAATAAAGCATTAGCTTTATTAGAAATTGTGTTAGCATATTCTAAAGGAGTATTGTTAGAATTACGCACCTTCAAAGCTTCATCGTAAGCTGAAATTGCTCGTAAGATATTATCTACAGGATGAGAACTTTGTAAATATTGTAATGCGTTACCTAAATTATTTTGCAGCATTGCGTATTCACGAGGATGTTCTGCAAAATTAATATGCTTAAGTGCATCTTCAAATGTCTGTACAGCTAATCCCTCATATAAATACTTTTGTTCTATTCCGGAAGAGACAGATAGGTAAGCGATAGCAATATTATTATGTAAAATTGCATATTCTTGGGGATATTTATGTGCGTTGAAAACCCGTAAAGCTTTCTGGTAAAGTTGGATGCTTTCTCTAACTGATGCTAAGTTAAACGGAACTAAAGATTGCAGTACTAGCCCCAAGTTCATCTGTGTTCCTGCAACTTCTTCTGGTGAGGATAACTCTTGCAGAATTGGTAGTGCTTCTTCGTAATAATTTCTGGCTTTTAATAAAAATTCAGCATCTGTATCTGGAATAGTTTTAAGTGCAGTAGCTATCCCCACTTTTGTTCTAGCTTTGAGTAAAGGATAATCTTCAGCACATATTTCTGAGGCTTTATCATATAATTCAATTGCATTTTGTAAATCTTGAGATGATTTAGGCTTTTGTAGAAAACCATCAGCTAGCTCAATCAGCATCTCTATTTTTTCTTGTGTTGTTGCTGATTCTGATGCAATTGCTAAAAGTGCTGCTGAGACTGTTGAATCTGTAAGATTAGTTGTCATTCAATCACATAATGTAGAACTTTTATACTTCTTGTGAGGTGTAAGTCTCTTACACCCTGGATACACAATTACCTAGTGAGATATATACGACTTACTTCATTTTGAAGTCTTTCATTAAAAAAGGCATCATTGTACCTGTGGTCGTGCTAGATACTAATATAGTTAACCATAATGGTGTTTGAAATTGCACCAAAAATATTAGTATTAGCAATCCGATAATTATACCAGTGGTAGTTTGTCGTACAAAATATACTGGGTCGCGGAGTAGCTTTCCTTTGAAAAACAACTTGGTAGCAAACCAGGCGATTTGTAACATCTGTCCCTCCTAATTAGTCAATATACCCATCATCAACAGCCATAAAATAGTCGCTGGAATTGCACCTGCTGGGCCAAAAAAACCACCGAGAATTGCGGCTAATTCATAACCTAAATCTTTTCCGGCTAAAATTATGCCACCAATCACACCACCCGCTATTGAAAATGCTGTTGCAACTAATAACCAAACAAAGCCTGTCACCCAGTTAATATCGCCAGATGCAAAGCTTGTAATAAAGTCATTTATAAGTGGGTCGTTCAATATTTCTGTCATGTTTTTATCCTTGTACGCCCGTTAAATTTTTTATTTCAACTATTTTATTTCCGTGATGTGGTTTATTACAGACGCTTCATGCTGATTGGTCTCGGAAACTTAATTTATAGTTTAAGCGATAGTTTTACACTTGGGGGATGCAAGAATTACATTTTTTATATAAATGTAAAAATGTAATCTATATATGATTCTAATTTTTTCATAAAGTTTTGCTATAACAATTAATATTATATTAAATTTTTATAATAGCTTTATTTCTCAGAGAAGATAAAAGCACTGAGATATCCTAAATAAAGTCCGGATGATTACTTGTAATAGAATTTATTTTCGTTTTCCCTACATTACAAGTATTTAACCGGACATTATATTACTATAGTTTGCAACCATTTTCACCCAAGTTTTACCTAGTAAACAAGCTAAAAAAGCATAGCAATGACTAACTTACTATGGCTACAAGGTGGTGCTTGTTCAGGCAATACCATGTCACTTCTGTTGTCACTATAGAATATTAGAAAAGTTGAAAGTTTTATATTTTTGGCATACTCTGTGTTAAAGAAGTAGAAAAATTTACTGGAAGTTTAATAATAAATTCTGAACCTTCCCCCAGCTTAGAATTACAGTCTAGATATCCCCGATGTTTATCAACAATGATTTGATAGCAGATTGATAGACCCAACCCAGTTCCTTTTCCTACGGCTTTAGTAGTAAAAAATGGGTCGAAAACTTTTGTCAAATTATCTGGAGCAATACCAGCCCCATTATCATTGATACTTACAGCAATCCAACCATTACTAATAATTTTTGTCTGGATACAAATTTTATGATTATACCCTTCATTTTGTTGTAATGCATCAATTGCATTGGTTAGTATATTCATAAAAACTTGATTAATTTGACCAGGACAACATTCAACTTTTGGTAGATTCCCATATTTCTTGACAACATCAATTTTTTTATTTTTTCCATGTCCACGTAAACGATGCTCTAAAATCATCAATGTACTTTCTATTCCTTGATGAATATCTACCTTTTTTAATTCTGCTTCATCAAGTCGAGAGAAATTACGCAGAGAATTGACAATATTCATGATACGCTCAGTGCCATTTTTCATAGATTCTATAATTTTATTTAAATCTTTACTAACAAAATCAAGTTCAATAGTATCTATAAAACTTTGAATATCAGGTGAAGGATGTGGATAAAATTTCTGGTAAATTTGGACTAATTCCAGTAAATGTTGAGTATATTGTTGAGTATGTGTGAGGTTCCCATAAATAAAGTTAGCTGGATTATTTATTTCATGAGCAATTCCTGCAATCATCTGACCCAAACTAGACATTTTTTCAGTATGAACTAGTTGACTTTGAGTTGATTGTAATTTATTTAAAGTATTTTGAAGTTGACTAATCGCTTCTTCTAAACGGTCTGATTGAAGAATCGTTGATTGTTCGGAAACATCTAGTAATTGGCTAAGGGTTGCGATTTTTGAAGTAAAATTTTGATGAATATAAATTTGATTATTTATGGAATTAACTACACTATCTTGAATAACTGGATTTTGCAATTGAAAAATCTTCCCTCCCTCAAAGGGAAGTAACGCCATTTTTACATTCAAAGCTAAAGGACGAAATAAATCAACAGTAGTTCGAGAAATTGCTACTTTTGAAAATATTAATATTGTAAACATATTTCCAGATGGTAGTAACCCACCGAACCCAATCACAGATTTAATATTGTAGGGAATAACAAAGGATTTTTGTGCTGGGATATAAGGACTATCTAAAGCATCAGCAACATAAAAAATATTATACATCTTTTGCTCTAAATCGATGAGTAAATCTGCATCCGGTTGTAGTAGGATTTCTGGATTTAAACCCAATTGATTAATTAATTGAAAAATCATTGGGATACGAGCAATTGCTTCTTCACTTACAAGAGGAATTGCTTTATGTCCTTCAGATGTGTGTCGTGAATTCCACTCTGGAAGCTCTCCAGCAGTTGCTAATAGCGTTAGACATTTTAAATTAATATCTATTTCATTATCACCTAAAAAATTACCAACATCTTCTTGTAGTTCTGGCGTTAAATCTCGATAAGGATGAGTTTTAAATAAACGAACAAGCGCACAAGCTTTTTCTCCAGATTGTTTGTCTACAAAATTTTCATAAAGATATTGAATAATATTATTACTAACCTCTTCTATGCTCGAAGCGCCATCACCCAAATGACGAAGCGCTAGTCCACATTCAGACATATCTCTCAAAGTCATTTGATGTAAATCGTACATTGTTTATACCTCCTGCGTTGTTATAGACTAGTAGTATATAAATACTGGGAGATGCGCCTGTAAATAAAATAGTCAGGAATGTAGTAATTCCATCTAAATTGCCAAATCCCTGATAAATCACAATTTTTGGTAGATTTTAATTTGTTATCAGCCATATATATAGTATTCCCACTATTTTGCTGAGAATATTGCAATCAGATAAAACGCGACCACGCAAGCTACTAATGGGTTACGACAGCATCACAACAAAGCCTTACGAATGTTGGGTTAAGTGTCCCGCTCCATTACTTGTAGAATCTGCGACGCCTTTGAACATCTTGACAATACAAAATTACCCATCGGGGTACTGTCAACACTAATTGAAATTGTTCTAATACAGGTATAAAACAACTAGCCTATAGGAAATGGGCTTATGGCAAATTCTCGATGAAGGGTTGCGCTTTTCTTTCAAAAATTTTCCTAGCTTTTAGAAACAGCAAAAAAACAGGTTTAATATCACTTAGAAAAACCTAGTTCATAAAGCTTACGCATATTAAGGAGGAATAAAATATGGCTCAGATGGTACGAGTTGCAAACTTAACTACCGCAGGACGCCGCTTTGAAGACGTTGTTGATGTCTCCTATAGCAGTAATTATTGGCTTACAGCTTTCTGTGGTATATCAATGATTGATTCACTTAATGACTTTGACCGGGATAATGCGGTAGCAATTGATATTGCTTATTATGACGGCAACTCAAATAGTCGCTCACCTTGGGTTTATGGCGGTGACCACTGGGGAAATAGTGGTGCTTTTTCTAACTACCATTTACCCGCGACTATTCGTTTTGGTAGAGCTGTTCGTTTTCGTCTACGGTCTTTTCACCCAGACGACATAGAATCTGCTGGATTTGGTATTTTGTGGTCATATCTAAGTTAAGGAGGTTTAGAGATGAAATACGTTGTGTATAACAATTCAACAGGTGAAATTGTTCGTACTTATCGTAAGATTTGTGGTGAAAGCGGCGAACTGATTCCTGCTGAACAATCGGATATTCTCTCTGATTTACCGCTTGGTTTAACCGAGGAAGATGTAAGTATTCTGCCTATGCAATTAGATTCTTTTGAGCGAGGCAAAATCTACAGAGTTGACTTGGAAACACAACAGATTGTCAGTGAGGATAGGTAAAGTCAATAGTAGCCAATAATCTGTGCTGTTTATCTAACTGCTAGGTTTGAAGTATCTTTTGAACTATCAAGGGTAAGCTATGCCCTTGATAGCTCTTGATTTTTGGTCTTTTAAGCTTAATTAGAGAATAGCTCTGGTAATTCTCATGTCCCTGTCTCAAGATAATTAGTACTCAAAGTAATTATGGATTCTAATCAACGAATAGACTATCTATATAAGGAATACACACGCCTAAGTGAAAAAGCTGAAGAACAGATAAAAAGCACCTATGATGACTTTAAACTTTTAGGAGTATTCGGTGTATTTATAGTTATTTGGAAACCTATTTCTGATTTGATTGCTTCTACAAATGCTAAAGTTGACTCTAGCACTATTCTCTTTTTAGGCTTTTTTAGCGTTCTAATAATTTCTGGGATGATTGGCTTTTTAGATTTAATTAAGCAATTCTATGCATGGTATATTGTTTATAATCTCCAGGCATATGAAGTAGAGATTAAAAAGGAATTGGATGAAGCGGAAAATTCCCAAATCTTTAACTTCAATTTGGGAAAGAAAGAAGAAAAATTTATTGCCTTAACTTATCGAGGAGCTTATAGGCTTTTGGTTATAACTTTTGAATTTGGAATTACTATTATACCATTCTTAGTACTTTATCATTCTAGCGTTTTATATGCGGTAATTTATCTGTTAATATCATTGTCTGGTTTTATAATCTACTCATTAATGTTTCAAAAAATGATGAAGCGTTATTTCAATATTAAGTACACAAAGAAAACTAACCCTTGAGCTAACCCTATCAGCGTTTCCATTGCTGCTCCCAGCCAAACTACTCTCACAAGTAGTGTTATGATACCTAAGCTATTTGGTGCGAGGACGCTCACTATAGCGGTGATGATAGCGACAAACAACATGGCTAACTATCCTAAAAACCATCCTATTACTGTTGCTAGTATCCACTAAAATGTTTGTTGCAAGTACAAAACGTCCAGCACTTCGTAATCGCTTTTTAATAGCCTCTTTGTGAGAATTAAATTTTGAAGCAAGTAGTTTTTCTAGTAGCGCACATTGTCCCAAACCCGTTTTCAGGTCAGTTTTTTTTGCTTAAACTAAAATTATTTAAAAAGTAAAAAATGTGCTGCTAAAGCAACACATTGTTAAACATCTGAAAAAGCGAAAAATTATTTCTGATGCATCTGTTCAAATATAGCCAAACCTTTCTCTATTTTTGTTTGTTCAATGAGCTGCCGACACTGCCTACCAGCTTCAACTGCTTGACGCATCAAATTATGTCCTTCAATATATTTTCCTTCTTCAATTAGCCTAACAGCTTGGCTACTAAATTCCTTAGCTTGTTTAGACAGAGATTTGATTTTTTCCTTATCCATTGGTTTGCTCCATAATGACTGCACTAATGACTGCACTAATTGCCTCGGCTTGTTCAAACAGGATTTCAGCTCTAGCTTCAAGTAAGCTAGCATCATCAAAATCCTCATTTTCTATTGCTTTGTCTACCTCATCATATAACTCATCAACTAGTCGTAGCAGCTTGACATATGCTCGGTTTAAAGCGTCTCTGGTAGCTTGTTTCATTAACACCTCTGTTTGCAGTCTTGAGTTAGGATTTTCCTCCTACTTTGAGCGTCAGTTTTGGCTCGTTTGTGACGTTTTAATCCATGTATACAAAATATTAGAAATTTTGGTTTGTTTACAAGCTTTATTTACAAAACTCAATAATCAGATAACTTTGTAATAAATCTATAGGCTAAAATTGTAAATGCTTGTATACATGGATTTTATTATGGTTGGTAAAAAGAAAAATAATATCGGTAAACGTGGAGCACAAAAGGGGGATATAAGGAACCCAGAGGGAAGAAATCAATATGATGGGATACTAGCCCAAAAGCCTGTATGTACTCGGCTTTACATTGAGGATGATGAGATTTTAAATAAACTATCTGTAGGACAATCGAGGGGATTTATAGGAGAATTTATCAGAGAAGCCGTTAGGCACGCACTTAAGGACATCTCAGTTAAGGAAAATCTTGGCATTCAGGAAGATATGATTGTGCGGTAATATGTATGTTATGAAATTGCTATTTTTCAGTACAATTACGTGGACTGATTTCTACTAGTTCTTTCACGTTAAGTATTCTATGAGTTTTCTCTAACAAAGCAATTGGTAAAGTAGTATTGCTGAATATTTTGTTTGTTGTTAAGTGTTGGCCGGGTGTCAGAGAAAATACAGGTTAAAAATATTACACTAAATTCCGATTTTCTCACCCATTAAATTTTCACGAAAAATAAAATAGCCGCATTGCTCGCCGCTAACGGAAATTTTGACAAAAGCAAATAACCTTTATATAGCGCTACAAAACTATATGAAGGTTGAAACAGATAAAGAGTTCTGGCTGCGAATGCTAAGAGAGTACAAGGAAATGAAGCAACAACAGCAGTTAAAGCAGGTCAACACGCACGACACTAGTGCCATCTACCACCACACGTCTAATAAGCCTGCTTAATATCCGTTTCTTGTCTAATTGCGTTCGAGTATCCCAAAAAATGCGGTCGCTGAACATTTGTATAATTTCTTCTCGAAGTATTACATTATGTTTCACGACCGTATTCCCAGATGATATAACTCGTGCAATTTCTTCTCTAATATCATCCTTCGCTTTTTCAATCGCTGGGATAGGTGGCAGTTTTTCCAGCGAAGACAAGGATTCTCGCAAACTTTTCACTGATGCTGGTTCTTCTAGTGGTTCATGACTCAAATCAACAAGGTCAGCCAGCTTTTGTGCTTCATTTATCAGTAATTCAGCAACTTGCTTATCTAAACTGTGACTACTAAGCATCTGCTTAGTTTTACAACGACCCAGTGAATAATAAGTGCATTGATACCAATGATTGGGTGTGCCATCCTTACTTTTGTAAGCAGCTTGACGAGTTAACGCACCTCCACAACAAGCGCATTTCAAAAGATTAGCGAACGGATTAGTATAAGAGCCTTCAACTCCAGACCATCTATTGTTCGCATTACTACGAATAACCTTTTTAATTTGCTCGTGTTTTTCACGAGTTATTATTCCCTCGTGAGTGTCCCAGTTTATCTCCCATTGGTCAAAATGCTTTCGTTTTCCCCCTTGCTTTTGAGTAGTATTAAAAGGAGTTCCACCAGCATGGACAGGATTAACCAAAAAATCTTTTAACCCAGCTGGTGACCACTGTAAACTTCCCCAGGGGTATCGCTTGTATGTTTTCTTGCTTTGAGGAGATAAATTAATTTCATTAAGGTCTTCAATACTTATTTGGTGACTTTTGCTTTCTTTACGCTGCTTATTCCCGACTTTATGAGGAGTAGCGAAAATGCGATTCAAATTATTGCAAGTTTTGCGTACCGAGCCAGACTCATAGAATACTTGAAACACGTATTCCGCTAATTCCCACACCCGGAAACTGCGTTTACTTTCAAGCAGCGAAACACACCATCTTTCATCTTTGATATATTTATCGTTCTCTACCACCCATCCCAACGGAGCAAACCTGTGACTTTTTCTCTGAGTCATACGGTGTTTCCGTTCAGCACTCACACGAGAAGACAACATCTTTACCTCAAACTTTGCTGCTGCTAATAAAATATCAATTGTCAGCTCACCCCCCAAGCTCTCAGTATCAATGGCTTGGTCTAGTGCGGTAAGCTTTATATTCTGACTCCGCAATACTTCTAGTAAAGAATAAAATAACTTTGAACTTGACCCTATCCGGTCAATCCTGACTACCACCAGTTCCGATACTGTACCCTTCGGTGCAAGCTTTAAATCATTAACTAACTGCTGTAACCCTTCCCGTACTTCAGTTGTGCGTGATTGAATATCCCAGTAGCAACGGTCACAGCCAGCATTACGTAATCTCTCAACTTGCTTGCGTAATGCGCCTCTATCTTCTTGTTGCTCAATACTCGAAACCCTTGCGTATCCAATCTTTGACATAGCAAACTAGATATATAAACATATATATTTTGCTATTCCATCGCGAATATAAAATGTCATATTTAGAGCATACCTTCCAAATAATTGTTTAATTTAGAAGGCACGACCACTGTTTAATATCTGTAAAACTCATGAGGTCGGTGGGTTTGAGCCATTTCCGTTGTTAGAAGGCTTAAGATAATTTCTAATTGTTTCTCCTATTTGTTCCATCGCGTAATCAATTATCCGAATCAAATCTGCCATACTGCTGGACAATTCCGCAGATAAATTATCAATCCGTTCCCCCAAGCGGTCAATCATTTGGGCGTTTCGTTCCTGCTGTTGCTCCACTCTGTCAATTATTTGGAGGGTATGTTGCTGCATTTCAACTGTCTCATTTATTTTTACTTGTGTGAGTTGTTGTTGTTCTGCCAAATTTCTCAGTATCGCATCAGTTTGCTGTTGCTGTTCTGTTAAACTGCCAAACCTTACATGTAACGTCTTTACAACTAAATGTTCTATAGTGACAACAGAAGCTCATTTTTAAACGCAGAAGAACCAACTGCGTGTGATTTAATCGCCGACTTTGGCATCAATATACTTTGGCATCCGTCTTTAGGGTTAGAATTGGGAGAAAATCTACAACAACTTTTGTGGAATTGCGTTTCTGGTAAAATACCTGTAGATATTTTGGTATTTGAAGGCTCAGTAGTCAACGCTCCCAACGGTTCAGGAGAATGGAATCGCTTCGCAGACCGTCCCATGAAACAATGGTTAACCGACCTCTCCAAGGTTGCTAACTATATTGTCGCGGTAGGAGACTGTGCTACTTGGGGAGGAATTCCCGCAATGGCTCCCAACCCTAGCGACTCAACCGGACTGCAATTTCTCAAACGCAAAAAAGGAGGTTTTTTAGGAGAAGACTTCCGCTCAAAATCCGGATTACCCATCATTAATATCCCCGGATGTCCTGCTCACCCCGACTGGATAACCCAAATTTTGGTTGTGATCGCCAGTGGAAGAATCGGTGATATAGCTCTAGACGAACTCCAAAGACCAAAAACTTTCTTTAACACATTCACCCAAACAGGCTGTACCCGCAACGTCCACTTCGCTTATAAAGCATCCGTTGCCGAATTTGGACAACGCAAAGGATGCCTATTTTACGACCTCGGATGTCGCGGACCCATGACCCGTTCATCTTGCAACCGCATTTTGTGGAACCGCGTCTCTTCTAAACCCCGTGCCGGGATGCCTTGTATCGGCTGTACTGAACCAGAATTTCCCTTCTACGACCTCAAACCACAAACTGTCTTTAAAACCCAAACCCTGATGGGCGTTCCTAAAGACTTACCTCCAGGTGTCAATAAAGTTGGCTACGCAGTCCTCACAATGGTAGCAAAAGACACAATGCCAGAATGGGCAGACGAAGACTTTTTTACTGTTTAGTTAACAGTCAACAGTCAACAGTCAACAGTTAACAGTCAACAGTCAACAGTCAACAAAGGAGGAGACATGGGAAACCAAGTATTAGATATATCACCAGTCGGAAGAGTTGAAGGGGATTTAGATATTCGGGTAGAAATCGAAGATGGACGGGTGGTAAATGCCTGGACTCATGCCGAACTCTTCCGAGGATTTGAAATTATCCTACGGGGTAAAGACCCACAAGCAGGGTTAATAGTAACACCTCGTGTATGTGGCATTTGCGGTGCATCTCATCTAACTAGTGCAGCCTGGGCACTGGATACCGCTTGGGAAACAGAAGTACCTCGCAATGCGATTCTGGCAAGAAACTTAGGTCAAGTAGTCGAAACGATACAAAGTATCCCCCGTTACTTCTACGGTTTATTTGCTATCGACCTGACTAATAAAAATTACCGCCAAAGTCCCTTTTATGCAGAAGCTTGTAAGCGCTTTGCAGCATTTACAGGAAAATCTTATGAAATAGGTATTACACTTTCTGCGAAACCCGTAGAAATTTATGCACTATTTGGCGGACAATGGCCACACTCTAGCTACATGGTTCCTGGTGGGGTGATGTGCGCCCCAACATTAACGGATGTTACTCGCGCTTGGTCTATTTTAGAATACTTCCGGCGCAATTGGATTGAATCAGTATGGTTGGGTTGTTCTATCGAACGCTACGAAGAAATTCAGACCTATGAGGATTTTCTCAACTGGCTGAACGAAAAGCCAGAACATTGGAATTCCGATTTAGGTTTGTATTGGCGTATGGGGATAGACATCGGTCTAGATAAATACGGTGCAGGAGTTGGTAGATATGTAACTTGGGGATATTTACCTCACGAAGTGAAATACCAAAAGCCGACTATTGATAGACGTAATACTGCTACAATAATGAAGAATGGAGTATATGACGGGTTTACAGATACACATACTTCAATGGAACAGGCTTTTGTCCGCGAGAATACAACTCACTCGTGGTATGAGGAAGGAATAGAAGATATTCACCCCTTTAATCGAACAACAAAACCTAGCCAAAAGAACAATAAAGACTTCGATGCAGCCTATACCTGGTCAACAGCAGTGCTTCACCAACATTTGGGACGTTTAGAAGCAGGCCCGTTAGCACGGCAGTTAGTCTCAGGTGGAACACATGGTGAATCTTGGCAACATTACGACGGGTTCATCCTGGATGTGTTTAAGAAAATGGGTGGTGCAAGCGTACATCTACGACAGTTAGCACGAGTTCATGAAGTAGTTAAATTATATCGTCAAGCGGAACACTGCTTGCGCGAATTCCGATTAAACGAAGACTGGTACATTCGACCCCAAGAAAAAGACGGACGTGGCTGGGGTGCAACCGAAGCTTCAAGGGGAGCGCTCTGTCACTGGATAGACATAGAAGGTGGCAAAATTAAAAATTACCAGATTATTACCCCCGGTAACTGGAACATCGGGCCTCGTGACGCAAAAGGAATGCGCGGACCGATTGAAGAAGCTTTAATTGGCACACCCATCACTGACCCAACCGACCCAGTAGAAGTTGGACATGTAGCTCGGTCATTCGATTCTTGTCTTGTTTGTACAGTTCATGCTCACGATGCCAAAACAGGTGAGGAATTAGCGCGTTTTCGTACTGCATAGAGTCATTCCCCACTCCCAACTCCCAACTCGCAATTTATGAGGCTTAACCATGACTGACGTAGCATTGAAAGAATTACACACCTACTTCCCTCGCTTATCGCAACAAGCACTGAAAGAATTTACTGAATGGTGTGTTTTGGAACAAGCGACAGCAGCAGGATATGAATTTACCCCTGACCAAACAAAATTAAATGGTCTGCCAACCCCAGCACATTATATTGAAGAACTTGTTGACCAGTTTGTTTTAGCCACAAGAAACACAATTGAAGGTGGTTTAGCAATAGTTTTAGCAGGAACGCAAGCGGACAAAAATGCTGTTCCCGGTATCGGAATAGTCGTAGATTTTATTTCACTTTACGTATTATACTTAGTTCCTAAGGGTAAAAACAATACAGCACCTGCGGAAGAGAAATTAAACCAAGCTTCAGAAGAACAGTTTGAGCAGCTTCGTAAAATTGCTAAAGAACACAATGTAGAACTTTAGTTGGTAATTGGTAATTGGTAATTGGTAATCGCTGTCAATGGTCAACAATGTAGAGACTAAACATGTTTAGTCTCTACATTTTTTGTATTGTAGGTAAGTTTGTAGCATACAAGTCGCTACTCAGTAGCAAGTAACATGGTAGCATTCCCAAACAACATCTCAGGAATGAGAAAACAATGGCTACAGTGTGGTTGATTAGACATGGTGAGAGTGAAGCTAATGCGGGTTTGCCAACTTTTGAACCAGCAAATATTAAACTTACAGAAAAAGGAAATCAACAGGCAAAACAAGTTGCTAATTATTTTACAAAACAACCAGATTTAATTGTTACATCACCTTACATTCGTACCAAACAAACAGCACAATATACTATTGAGCGTTTTTCATCGACTCCACAAATTGAATGGCTAGTGCAAGAATTTAATTATCTAGCTTCAGAACACCGTATAAACACGACTCTTGAACAGCGACGGCCAATGGCTGAGGCGTACTGGAAAAGGTGTGACCCATTTGACAAAAATGGTACGGACGGAGAATCATTTGCAGAGATGATTGAGCGCGTACAAATTTTACGTGAAAAAATTACTCTGTTAGACGACGAATTTGTCGCAGTATTTACTCATGGATTATTTATGAAGGCATTTTTATGGGTACTGCTTACCAACTCAGTTGAAGTATCCCCCACAATCATGGCACAGGTCAGAGGTTTTATGGAGTCGCTACCAATTCCAAACGGGGGAATTGTCAAATTAGAATATCAAAATTCTGGCATATGGGTTAGTGGTCTGACTACTTGCCATTTACAGCAGCAAATGAAATCCTCTGGATTACAGGGTAAGCTAGATTAACAATTCGTAATAAGCCGAGGCGGCACGCTTCGGCTGCGAATTGCTTACCCAAACCACAAAATATCTATTTACATAGAGGAAAATTGGATACAAAAAATTTATTCATTCGGCTGCTAATATTACCAATTATCCCGATAATTGTTGCCTACCTAGAACTTGGCGGGAACTGGTTTGCTTATAGGATGCTCGAACATCCAGCTTTCTGGGCAATAAGTGGTACATTAGTATTCTCTACCCTGTACTCAATAGTAGCCGCATTCATTGCCAAAAAATTTCAAATCGACTTGTCATTATTAATGGTTAACTACGGTTTCGGCTTTGCCATTGTTTCGCTATTATTGAAATTAGACTGGGGAAAGCTGCCAGAATTTACAAATGAAATCTTGAAAGAAACCCCTAATTTGTGGATTGTGTTAATAATCGCAGCAATAGGCTTTTTCGTGAGTGCTAGCTTTGTGATTAACGCTCCTCCAAAATAATAAATCACTAATCAATCAAAAATATATGCTAACTATCATTGGATGTGGAAATATCAACCGTAGCGATGATGGTATTGGTGTCATCATTATTCAACGGTTACACAAATACTTATTAGAACACCCTCATCCTCAAGTGCAAATTTTTGACTGTGGTACAGCAGGAATAGAAGTAATGTTTCAAGCAAGGGGAAGTAAACAACTAATAATAGTTGATGCAAGTTCAACAGGTTCCGAGCCTGGTGCAGTGTTTAAAGTCCCTGGAAATGAACTCGAAGCTTTACCGGAACCAAGTTACAACTTGCATAATTTTCGTTGGGATAATGCTTTAGCTGCGGGGAGAAAAATTTTCCAAAACGATTTTCCATCAGATATTACAGTATTTCTGATTGAAGCAGAAAATCTTGATTTTGGTTTCGAGCTAAGTCCAGCAATAAAGCATTCTCAGGAATTAGTTTTTGAGGAAATCATCCAGAAGATTAAGAATGTTTGAGTTTTGAGTTTTAGGTTTTGAGTTTTAAGTTTGGAATGTTGAGTTATTCTCTTCTTATCTCCCGTACTCTCCTACTCCCTAACTAGCTTCATCACGATAAACAGATAGCTCATCAACCCTCATTTCAAATGCTGTTCCTTGATTTTCTGGTGGACAGACGCGAATTTTTCCACTGCTGACAAATTTTTCTAGCCATGTTGCGATAACCACGAGTTTCTGTAACACTCGCCAATTCGTGAATTCATCTGGACATTCAATAACTAAGGTCATTGCAGTTGCTTGACTTGTAAAATACCAACGACAGCAAGATAACAAGCTCTGAATCGAGTGGTCACAGGCTTGATAGAAATATCGACTAATTGAACTTTCCAACTGCTGACGTAAAATAATATCTGCTGATGTTAGTTGCATTGGTGTTAAATCCTCTTCATCGGAAAAGAAATTTGAATTCATTACGGTATCTCCTTAGTGTTGAATTTATTTATCAGTAGGTGTTACAGATAGAAAATTGTTCTGTAGATTTAATAAATATCGAGTTCAGTCGTCATACTCACTTTCAATTTCACTACATTTCATTTCTCTTTGATTGCTAAATAGATACATCCTTTATATTCATATTCCTGTCAAATGTATAACATTTTTACAATTATTATTACTAGAACTTAAAAAACTAAAAAAAACATAGTGGTATCACACTTTATAGCAATAAATTATTTGATGTTTAGACAAATAACTTTATTGCTAAATTAATGAATTACATTTATACAGTAAAAAACACGTTGATGTTGACGCATATAAACCACTTAATTAGAGTCAGGGCTACAAGTAAAATATCTTGCAGCATCTCTACAAGTTTTTAAACACATCTTAGTTTTTAGCGTTCTTGAGAATTTGCAAAACTTCAACAGTGCT
Organism: Scytonematopsis contorta HA4267-MV1; assembly: GCA_019359035.1. Taxonomy (GTDB): domain Bacteria; phylum Cyanobacteriota; class Cyanobacteriia; order Cyanobacteriales; family Nostocaceae; genus Scytonematopsis; species Scytonematopsis contorta. The sequence continues at coordinate 29,695 of JAHHIC010000092.1, forward strand.
AGCAAAATCTATGGCTTTAAAGTCATCTAAATTCTGTAAATTTAGGTTAGGATAGTATGACAGCAGTAGTCTAGCGACTTCTGATTTCCCTGAGGAAGCTGCATACATTAAAACAGTAGCACCATTATCATTCTGGTTGTTGATGTCGATTTTTGCATCCAGCAATAATTTGATTAAATCGTAATGCTCCCCAAAACAGGCAAACCATAAAGCATTATTTCCATCATTATTCCTAGCATTGATATCTGCACCCTCGTCAATTAATTCTTGGGCAATGCTTTCGGCTCCAAACCTTATGGCTTTTATCAAGGCGGTGTCACCGTTTTCTCCTTGATGATTTAAGTCAAAAGGGTCGTAGCCTTTCTCTATTAACCATTTTTTCGCACTATCAGTTAAATTTTGCCTCATTGTCTTTCAAAAAAATGCTATCAACTGCTTGTGATTTCCCGATATCAACCTGTATACAAATTGTGGATTTCGGTAAGTAATTTTGTTGCGTACCTACCAAATTCGGTTGTTATCATCAGTAGTAAGCTAAGCAATTATACTCAGTTAGTCTTAAATGCTTAAATACTACCACTTTCACTGACTGTTCTCCTAGACTGTTACTTAGTTTGCCAAATTGACCTTGCACTGATAGCAAACTATTCTGCATACCCCTTCTGTCCCTAAAACGTTAGGGAAATAAAGATGCAGATTTTGCCTATATGTTTAGGTAATTCTACGTACCAAGTATTTTGTCATTCTCATATGCACCCAGAGTAAGCATTCACGTATACGCTCTCAAATTTTGTGAGCGGGAACACTAACTTGGACTTTTATAACACCCTTATTGTGAGATATGCAATACCCATTTCTAAATATGGGCAACTTTTATATACTCAGTGTATTTGGATTTCGGCCTAGCGTTCGGCACAGTCAGGCTCAAAGGTAGACATTTCCCAACCAACTATCTCAATGATTTTACTGCGATTGAGGTTAATGCACGCATCCTAGCTGGTGACCTCTAGATATTTCTAGAGTTTCCCAGGGTATTTGCTAGAAAGCTATTACTTACATTATTCATATGTTATCACTTATTCTCAATTTTACAATAAATGACTTATGAAATTTGTTTAAACTTTTTTTTTGAAAAAAAATATCAAAAATATCTATAAAGAGTAGTTTTTATTCGCAAATATTTGTGAGAATTTTTGTTCATTCAGACTGTGCAATGGTAATTTTACAAGTATTTTAAATAATAAAATTCTCCAAGAGAATAATTATAGGGTTTCTGTAATAAGCTTTTTAGGTATTTAGAGTATTTGTGTTTTTTAAAATTCGTACCTTTTATTAGAGGTAATTATTAGTATACGTGACACCATATATAATGTAGTTTATCTAAATGCGAAATATTGCAATTTTAAGACAAAAATTAGAAATTAAAAGGTATAAATGCTGCTTTTTTCACTACGAACAGATGGGAAAGGGTGAGTAGTAATACTCACCCTTTTGCTTAGCTAGAGACTAGATTTTAGATTATTTGCCGATAGCCAACATTTCTTTGATTTGAGGTCTTAGCTCTTCAGAGAATTCTTCTCTAGCATCTTTTTCTGGCTTTGGTACACCATAGTAGTAAGCTTCAGCTTCGAGAGCTTCTACTACTTCCCAAGCATCTATAGCCGCTTGTGAAGTAATACCGGATTTTGCAGAAATTGCGCGAGCTTCCGAGATAGCTTTTTCCAGTTCTTTTTGTATGTAAATTACTTTTGGTTGTTCAACAAAATCACCTTTGCGAATAATATCCGTGACAGAAACTATTCCCAAAAGTTCACCTTGAATTACAGGAGCACGCCAAATATTGGTGTTAGCAAACAACCGTGCGATATATTCTACTTCTAGGTCTGGATTCACTACAATACAAGGTTTGCTCATAATTTCACAGACACGCACTTGTTTGGGGTCTTTACCATAAGCAACTACATTTGCTGCGATATCAGTTTCGGTTAAAATACCATAAGCATCGTTTCCAGAGCGAGGTTCTACAATTAATGCTCGCAAGCCTTTCAGCCTTAAGACTCTTACAGCTTCTTCCACTGTTGCAGAACCGCGAATGGTAGCAACGTTGGTAGACATAATATCTTTAGCTCGCATAATGAAAGCTCCTTAAATTTATTTTTTGGAACCCAGTCAATCGATTCTAAACAGTTGCTATTTCCAAAACAGAAGTTTACTTAAACTACATTGTCGTATCAAAAAGCGGTTACAAAATCAGACAGTCCTTGTTCAAAACAGTACATCATTCTTTGACTTTCAAAAATCCAATTAATATGGATGAAATTTACGCTTATTCCCACAAAATATTTTGCTTCCTAGATATCTAATTATTACCTATTTCAATTGAACCATTGGTAAGGACTTACTTCTGAAATAAATTTTATCGCTTTTGATTTTTGTGATTTTTGTTTTGGTTGAATGCTAACAATTTAGCTTATTTACATATTAGCTCTTGTGAATAAAAAAAAGTTTAATTGTTTAAGAAACTTCGTATAAATATTTTGCAACATAAAGATTAAGAAATACTTACAATATTATATTTCCGGTCTTGTATCTACTAACAAGTAATAACATTTCCCAAATGAACCCCACACCCTACCTCTCCCCGCAAGCGGGGAGGGAGCTAAATTTTTTTTAACAATTTTAAAATAGCTCTTAAATAATTATTAAATCACTGCTAAATCAATTCAAAAAATTGATTTTTGCTTATCTAGGAAATACCCTACCATCAAAATCATAGCCCCCTCCCCGCTTGCACGGGTTGGGGTTGGGGGTGGGGTTTTCTTCACTTCTTTCGCGCCACAATATGAAAAATATGCCAATGTTTTTCTATACCCGTAGCAGTTTTTCCTGGGTGGTCTTCTTCCAATAGCATCTCAATTTCAAAATTTTCTAACAATGCTTCTACTTGGGTACGAGTATGATGATTCATCGATGTATAAACAGCCCAAGAATCCCGTTCTCCAAATAGTTGTCCGCAAAAACGCCCTCCCGAACGTAACGAAGAAACTATTTCTTCCCATAAATTAGGGAAAAATTCTGGTGTGCAAAATGGTAATGTAAAACTGGCATTAACCAAATCTATTGATTTAGGTAAAATTAAATTTTCAAACCGAACAACCTGAGTCGATAACAGATGGGAATTAATCTTGCAACGGACTAACAAGCGCTTAATTCCTTCCTCTTCTCCATCAACCGCTAATACCCGCCATCCTTGTCGCAATAGTTCTAATGTATCCCTACCTTCACCACAACCTAAATCGACTGCGAAGCGTTCTGATGTTTGACTGTCTGTATCAAAATTCTCTATAGCTTTAGCTAGAGTTTCTCGTGGTGGACGCCCTTCCACAGCATTGTAATACTCATTCCAATTAGGGTTATAAACTTGATTTTCAGAGTGATTATTATAATGACTTTTCATGATTACATGTAACAATTAAAACAGATATATAACAAATATGAAATCTACCCTTACTTTAAATTGTATTCAAAAATTACTCTAATTATTAATTATTTCTTAAAGTAGAGGATTAATCTATATCTATTTTGTTACTATTTCTGAGTAATAATTTACAAAATCACCACAAGTATATGAAAATAAGCGCCCGTAATACTATTAAAGCAACTGTAAAAAAGATTGTTCCTGGTTCGATTAACACAGAAGTTGTATTAGAAGTATCACCTGGAGTAGTAATAACTTCCATAATTACAAAAGAGTCTGCTGAGTCTTTAGGTCTTGCTGAAGGTAAACAGGCTTACGCTATAGTTAAATCTACGGATGTTATTATTGCAGTAGATTAGGATTTGTTAGATTAAAGGCAAGATTGACAAGTAAAATTTTCAATCCTGCCCTCAGTATATTTGCGCTACCTCAGTAAATTTACTGGAGACGCCTGTCCCGCAATCTTGCTAAGGTTGATTAGATTAAATCAGTTCAGTTTAATTAAAAGTAAGCAAGAATTCAGGGTATGAAAGTAAGCGCTCGTAATACGATTTCAGGAACTGTAAAACAGATTATACCTGGAGCTATAAATACGGAAGTTACTGTAGAAGTTGCTCCCGGAATCGAAATGACAGGAATCATCACAAAGACCTCAGCAGAAAATCTGGAACTTAGCATAGGTCAAAAAGCCTATGTTTTGGTCAAATCATCGGATGTAATGATTGCTGTTGATTAAAACACAAAAGTTTGTGGTTGAGGGTTATCAACAGGTGACGCTCTCTAAATTTATTTATATATGAGAGCAAAGAAGACAGCGCTAATACAAACAAATTACATTTGCCAGCGATTGGTACAAAATATGAGTCAGTTGATGGCTAATATCTAAGCTGTCAACTACCATACCAGCAGACAGCAACATCATATATAGAATTGAAAACAGAAACAACGAACGTGCTGCTTGTTTATCTTCTGCATTGTGTAATAGTACCCAAGCTTTTTTGAGAAAAATAGCACCTAATACTAAAGCAAAGCAACCATAAATTACCCCTGTAGAATGCAGAGGATAAACAAGCAAAAATGTTGAGGGAATTAGTACCAAGCTATACAGCCATATTTGCTTTGAAGCTGTAATGTTATCGGTCACAACTGGAAGCATTGGTACTCCTACCTTGGCATAATCTTCGCTAATCATTAAAGCCAGTGCCCAAAAATGGGGGGGTGTCCATAAAAATACGATGCCAAATAACAACCATGCTGTCCAGCTTAATGTTCCTGTAACTGCTGCCCAGCCTACCAAAGCTGGAATTGCTCCCGCTGCACCACCGATAACTATATTGTAAGGTGTGTGCCGTTTGAGGAGATGAGTGTAAACAGCTATATAAAAGAATATACCTGACATCGCCAATGCAGCACTTATCAGGTTAACAAACACCCCTAGCAAGGAAAATGAAATACACGCGAGTGCGATCGCAAAAATCAAAGCATGGTTTGGTTGCACTCGACCGCTAGGTAAAGGACGGTGTTGGGTGCGTTCCATCTGATTATCAATGTCGCGGTCGTAAATGCAGTTGATAGTTTGAGCGCTAGCTGTAGCAAAAGTACCACCAGCAAGAGTTGCTAATACTAAAATAGGATTTAAATTTCCCTTTGCTGCAATAGACATACTCGCAGCAGTAGTAATTAAAAGTAAAGGAATAATTCGAGGTTTAGTCAGTTGGTAGTAGCTATGAATTACTTCACGAAAATTTTGATGGTGACGTGTAGCGGTGTTCTCAGTCATCAGGACTCTCTTTAATTTAAAAAAAGGAAAATTAATATTTTTAATATTTTGAATACTTTTAATACTTCTAATACTTCTAATAGTTTTAATACTTCTAATACACACTAAAATACCCAAAAAAACGTAGCCTGATAATTCCCCCCTTCCCTATGAGGGAAGGGGGGTAGGGGGTTAGGTCTCTTTGTCTAACCTAAGGGAGGTAAGGCTCTTGGTGAGTTTTGATTGTGCAGTTAGAACGAGGATAGGTAACGCACAATAAAGCAAATCCTTTAGACATTTGGTCATCATCTAAAAAGATTTGGTCGGACTGGTCTACTTCGCCTTCCATTACCTTCCCTACACAGCTGGAGCAAGAACCAGAATGGCAAGAGAAAGGTAATTCGATACCAACCTCTCCAGCGGCATCAAGAATTGTAGTATCTTCGTCACATTCGATAGTGGTATCGAGACCTTCTTTTTGGTTAACTAATTTTACCTGGTAGGTAGCCATTGTTTCAATTCTCCAATTACTTAGGCAATTAATTATTTGTTGAGTATTGAGTGTTGACTGCTGACGGTTGACTGTTGATGGTTAAGTGTTGACAACAATCCAAAATCATTAGTCCCTGAGCTAAGTTATTTGTCGCAAGGTACACCTTCGGGTGTGCAGTTTCCAGCTTGAAAGGACTTACCACAGCCGCAAGTTTGAGTCGCATTGGGGTTCACAAACTTAAAACCGCTGTCCATTACCCCATCGATAAAATCGATAACAACTCCTTCCAACAAAGGCACACTTTCTGCGTCAACGTAAATCAACACATTACCTTGCTGAAATACTAAATCATCCTTCGAGGGTGTATTGGCGACATCCATTGCATACTGGTAGCCACTACAACCACCATCTTTAACAGATACGCGGATGCCTTTTTTATTAGTATCTTTAGAATCGGCATCTTTTGTAGAACTGGTTAGAAACGCTCGTAAGCGTAATTCTGCTTTTTCTGTCAAAGTAACAGCCATTAAATCACCTGATTTGTAGCGAAATGTTTTTTACGATTTAAGAAGCGGGATTTTTTTGTGGCACAAAGCAAAGCGATTACGAATAGCAACTTTAACGGGACAGCTAAAACAGCAACGCTTAAAGCCACAAATAACCAGGCAATTAAAGTAGCTACCAGATGCAAAATCTCATCTGTGATGCTGACTCTAATGCAAAATGTTGCTATACCTAAAGCTAGGGTAATTAATGAAAACACAAGCGTGACTACTTAAACTTCACATTTCGTCGATTCAGCATGGGAATATCTCCAAGGAGCATTATTACCGCATACCGGGCATTCTCTATCGCGGTATGAACGACGCTTAGCAAATTCCATTCTATGTAGGTCAATAGTCAGCAGTTGTGACAAGAGAGGCTGACTAAAGCCAGTTATTAGCTTGACTGCTTCCAGCGCCGTTAGACAAGCGAGTGTCCCGGAAACTGCACCCAAGACTGAAAAGCCACGTAGGTCCCATTCCGGCTTTTCGGGAAACAGACAAGATAAACAGGGAGTCACACCAGGAATTATTGTTGTGAGATATGCCTCCATACCATCCATCGCTGCTTCTACCATAGGCTTTCGCCATTTGACACAAGCTTCATTTAGCAAATTGCGCTCAGAAAAATTGTGGGCGCAGTCAAGAGCCATATCAGCAGATTGCACCAACCCATCTACATTATCTGGGGTGATGTAATCATGAATCGTCTCGACTATTACATTTGGATTGATAGCTTCTAGGGTTTCTTTAGCTTTGAATACCCGTGGTTTTCCAACCCAATCGTCTGTCATGAGAATTTGACGATTCATATCATCGAGGCGGAGGTCGCCACCTCGAACAAGGATTAATCGCCCAACGCCCGCCACAGCCAGATAAAGCGCTGCCGTACCGCCTAGTCCTCCCACACCTGTAACCAACACTGTGGCTGATTTCAAGCGTTTTTGTGCCGTTTCACCAAAATTAGGGAGCATCATTTGGCGGCTGTAGCGTTCTACTTCGCTAGGCGTTAAGTCTATCACTTTTTACCTCCTAATCTGAAGTGATTTCTGTCAGCATTACTACATTTTTTGGCTTCTGGTTAAACACTTTAAATAGCTTTTCTTCTTGAGCTGTTGACTCTAGAAAAACCTGGTAAGAATTTTCCAAAGCTGAGCGATATTGACTTAGTTTTTCTTCGTGACTAATGTTAGGATTATTCTCATCAATTTCCTGCATTAACTGAGAAAACTTCTTCAATATATGTAAACGGTTAACATTTACAATTTTTGCATCGTAGGGTAGCTGGAAAAACTCAAAGTAGTCTTCAGCGTTGACAATTTTACGGAAATCTTCCAAATTTAGGTTCATTTTGCTTTCTCCAATTTCTTCAACTGTTGTCTTAATTCATCTAACTGATGAAAAATTTCGTAAGTTGCCGCAGCAACATCCATCAACTGTTGATAATTCGTAGGCAAACCCTCAGCTAAATCATGCAAGTCCATTTTCATCTGACCTGCTTTACTATTGAGGCGTTTGATTTTTTTTTGTAGCTCTTCAATCGTCATTTGTGCTTAAGTAAATCACAAAACCAGCAGACACGATAAATCCAGAGACGCGATAAATCCAGAGACGCGATAAATCCAGAGACGCGATAAATCCAGAGACGCGATAAATCCAGAGACGCGATAAATCCAGAGACGCGATAAATCGCCGTCTCTACAGATTTTATCTTTCTCCCCCATTCCCTTTTAGGGAAGGGGGGTCGGGGGGGTTAGGTCTCTTATCAAATATTTCCGACTTCGGGAAAGCGCTTAGCTAAATCAATTGCTTTTTCGACTAGTTTTTCTCCTTCTTCGGATAATTTTTCTAAAGATTCAAAGCCAAAACGATGAGCGTCACGTAAGCTTTTGCAAACTAGCAATAACCGACCTGCAAATACTAATGCCCAACCGAAACCTTCATGGTTGACATCAATAACAACCTGAGACAGTAAGCCTGTTTCTTGTTCAACACGAGCAGCAATACTTCGATAAAAAGTCAAAATTCTTGCCAGAGTTGCTTGGTCTACATCGCCATCGACTGGAATTTCTCGTTTCTTTTGTTTAGTAACAAGAAACGGCTTCAAAATTAAGTCATCAGTCCAGTTACGATAAAAACCATAACTATCTTGACCGCGAATTTGCTGAATTAGTGCCTTGATAAATGGTGAGCTTAAAGCATCATTCGGAGCGGTTCCATTCACGCTATTATTAGTGGCGGTCATACGCTAATTACTCTTATTTTTCACTATCATCAAAAATATTTACTTTTGGCTGGAGAGCTTTACGCAGCCAAGGTGGGGGATTACCATTGAGAGTTTTTACTAGATTATCAAGAACCTCTGTTATCTCTTGTTCATCTGATTTAGCTTTGACTGGGGTAACACCTTTTTTGATTAATTTAGCTGCAGCAGTACCACCAATGGCTGAGACATAAACAATTGTGCATGTTTCTAGTGCATCAAGCTTAGCTGCTACTTTATCTTCATTTCCATCTTGCTTGAGGTCACCATCAAACAAAAGGGTTTCTAGAAATTCATAGCCTTTGGTGTCAATTTCATAAACATCTATTTCTTTTGCCCACCCAAAGTGAGAATTAATATGAACTCTGTCACTTGTCGTAAAGGCTATTTTCATTCTCTATACTCCGTCATTTTAGTTTTGAGTTTTTAGTTTTTAATTTTTAGCTGGGAACTTATCACCAGTCACCATGAACATCATGAAGCTTTTCTTCTTCAGCATCTAGTAAAAGATTGCCAATTTCAAACAACATTTCCATAGTGCCTCGGTAGCCAACTTTGGTAAATTGACCGTTACCCAAACGGTCAAAAATGGGAATACCTAAACGATATATTGGAATTCCTAACCGTTTGGATGCAGCGACAACGTGGGAATTGCCAATCAATAAATCTGAATCTACTGCTAATTCTTCAAAGTCCGACAAGTCACCAATAGTAACGCTGCGGACAGGGAGTTTTTCCAGCAATGGAGAGCGTGTAGTCGTGACTGCAGCGTGAATTTGAGCGCCCATTGATTGTAAAAAGCATACCGTTGACCACATTAAATCGGGTTCCAGAGCTAGGGATACTCGCTTTGCACCAAAGTAAAAGTGGGTGTCCAACATCGCATCTTGCAACTGACGACGTTGACGCTTGTATTTTTCTGGAACGGGATTTCCCGAAAGGTCAGCTAATCCTTGAAGAAAATTATCTACTGGTTCTAATCCCGTTAATTCATTAAACACCTCATAGGGAATACCAAACCGTGCTTGGAGAACTTCTGCTGCTCCTCGCATACTTTCACCCAGCGCTAAAGTAAACACAGAACCACCAATTGAGCGTAATTCTTCCAAGGTTGTGCCCTTTGCTGTCACTGGACTGTAGTCGTCTTCCAAGTGACCGTCCATCGAAGCTGAAAGGTCAGGTACAAAAATTGGTGTTAGCCCAAAAGCACGAACTATTTCCTTAATTTCCTGCACATCTCCAGGTGCGATAGCAGAACCAGCCAAAATGGTAATTTGATGTGGTTTAGTTTCTCCATCTTGTGGAAATTCCATAAGTATTGCTTCCACGGCTGCTGCGAATCCTTCCTGCAAAGCACCTTTAAAGTCCGGTGTGGAAACTAAAACAATAGGTAAATTATCCAGTTCGGGACGACGTTTGCGGATTTCCTTAAGAAAACCCTCCATATCGTCCCCTCTGGTTTCCGTCAGTGCAGTTGTACACAAACCGATAATATCTGGTTTGCTGCGTTCCAATAAAGTTAAAATTGCCTGTTCAACATTCTCCTCACCACCCAAAATCGTGCTGACTTCCGTCATTGCCGTTGTAGAAAGGGGAATAGCTTCGCGAAAATGTCGAACCAAAATAACTTTAGCGAAAGCAGTACAACCTTGGGAACCATGCAGCAGGGGAATAACACCCTTTAATCCCAAAAATGCTAAGGCCGCACCCAAAGGTTGACTCAGCTTAAGGGGATTAATTGCAACTGCTTTTTTGGGAGTGTTGACTATTGCCATGTTGGGGAGTGGGGGAAACAATTTGCAATTCGCAATTCGCAATTCGTAATTAGTTGGTAATTTGGCAACTAATTAACTAATTACGAGATGTGAAATGCGAACTGTGATGGGTAGGGAATGAAATATAGGGAGATGGAAGAAGTGGGGAAAACAATTGTGAATTGCGTTCGCGTAGCGTGCCCATAAAGGCTCCCAAGCGAATTGCGAATTGTTTACTCTCCTTCCCAAGGAGCTTTTTTACGTAGTTGTTCCCAGACTGGGCTGTAAAGCGCTTCGTATATTTCTCGTGCCATTTCTACCATTCCTGCGTAACCTGCGTAAGCGTGGTGACGCTCTTGGTTGATGTCTAGGAAAGGTATTCTGGCTTTTAGGGCGGTGTATTGATTTCTACCACCTGCTATTAACATGTCAGCTTTGGTGTCTTTAATAATCTTTAGTAATACTTTGGGACTTTCTTGTTCCAAAAGTATGCCGTCTTTACCTAACATTCTCTTGATGCGGTCTTTGTCTTCTTCTGTACTTTTACGGGTACTAGTTGCAACAACTTCCATTCCTAAGTCTTTGGCTGCGGAAATAATTGACCAACTTTTAACACCACCTGTATAAAGTACAACGCGCTTACCTTTTAATCGAGCGCGATAAGGAGCGAGGGCAATATCTAAATTAGCGGTTTCTTCGGCAATTAGTTCTTCGGTACGTTCTTGTAAATTTGGGTCACCTAATTTTGCTGCGATGTTCCGCAAGCAACGATTCATGTCATCGACACCGTAAAATGATTCTTCCAAATAGGGAATGCCGTAATTTTCCTCCATTTGTCGTGCCATGTTGAGCAATGCTTTCGAGCAAATCATCACGTTTAATTTTGCTCGATGGGCGTGGCATACTTCTTGATAGCGTGCGTCACCTGTAATTTTGGAAAGAACGCGAATACCTAATTTTTCAAATAGTGGTAGAACGTTCCACATTTCACCAGCGACGTTGTATTCGCCAATGATGTTAATATCAAAAGGAGTTACGAATTCTGGTTCTGCAATGCCAACTACATGAGCTAATAATGCTTCACCACCCAATCTATTCCCCAAGTTTTTGCTACCTATAAATCCAGGTGCATTTACGGGAATAATGGGGATACCAAGTTTGCTCGCGGCTGCTTTACAAACAGCGTCTAGGTCGTCACCAATTAAAGCTGTTACACAAGTAGAATAAACAAATACAGCAGGTGGATTGTAACGACTTGCCACTTCTAAAATGGCTTTGTAAAGTTTCTTCTCTCCACCAAAAATGACATCATTTTCACTTAAATCTGTGGTAAAGCCGTACTTGTAGAGCTTCGGTCCAGAAGAGAGACTACCGCGACTTTCCCAGGAGTTGCCAGTGCAAGCAATCGGTCCGTGGACTAAATGGGCTGCGTCGGCAATTGGTACAAGAGCAATCATCGCACCATCAAACGCACATCCCCCTTGAGCTGCACCTGGTGTAGGTTGTTGTGTACAAGACTTATTTTTTCCCCCTCCCGATTTTTTAGCGTTATGCTCGCACGCGGTCTCGTTGAGTAGTTCTTGAATTTTTCCCTGAGTAATTTTCATTAATGTCCTCGCGCAGGAATAAAAGGTAGCTGGACTGAATGTACAATTAAAAGTAGAAGTAAAAGTAGAAATAATTATTTTGCTATTTCGTATGTCTCGGACTAGTTGAGACTGCTGCGAAAAGTTAAATTAGTTATTTCCACCTATTCAATTGTTTATTTTTGAATTGTGAACCTATAGTTAATAATCCACATTTTCCAGAAACGTTTCTGTTACCTATTAATCATTTAGTAAAATGTCATTGCCAGTTAATAAAATATCATTGCCAGTTTGTATAGCGGTTCCTAGTATGGTGAAGTACAATCGGGCGGGCAAGGATGCCCACCCCACAAGATTTTTACTAATTTAATTTGTACTTCACTCAACTAGGAAGCGCAATGACAGAAGAGAAAGTAAAGAGGATGTTTAATTACTAATCGCAAATATATTTGGTGACATCTTCTCCACAATCGTCAGCTAAATATGATAAAGCGCGGAAGCGAAGAAAAACGAAATTATCATACAAAGGATTAAGTTTACATAGAGGGGGAATATGAAAAGTACGTCCCAATAATTTTAAATCTCGCTCAAATGGACAGCAGCAAGGAATTACTTTGCAGATGAAGTGAGCGAGATAATAATTTTTGGCTGACATTTTGTCTACTAAAAGGCGTAAGGGATAAAATATATCAAAACGCCATTTTTTCTGATTTGGTGGATGATAACTAGGGTGGGAATGGGTGTGTGTGTGCGTGAGAGAGTCCATAGTTGAGATAAATGTAGATAAATGGGCTTCAATAGGGCGTTGAAAGAAAGAAAAAGGTAAAAGAAACTCAGAATTAATAATGAATTCCTCTGTTTTTTTACCTTTTAGGCACGACTTAGATTAGGGAAAGTAAGGACGAATTGACTAGTTAAAGGAATTAACGAATTAACGAATCAAGTCGAAGGAGATGTCGGTCTTACCAGTGATGTTGGTGTTACGGTCCATTTCATCCAGAAGTGTATTAACAACCCAGTTAAGTAGATTAATCCCACCTTGGTAACCAACAGTGGAGTAGCGATGTAAGTGGTGACGGTCAAACAAAGGATAACCAATACGTACCATTGGAATCTTGGTATCACGCCATAAGTATTTACCGTAGGAGTTACCAACAAAGAAGTCTACGGGTTCGGTGAACAACAAGCTTTTAATGTGTTTGCTATCAAGTATGATTTATGAGCAAAAAATATCCCAGTTCAAAAAGCTTGTATATCACAGAAGTTTTTCGTCTTGTAGTTATCGTTAAAGAAGCGATAACCATCAACTATGAAACCAGAAACTCTAGCAGAATTAGTTGCTCGTACTGTAATTGAGTTTGAGAAACGTGAGGCACAGCAACAAAAAGAAGGTTTGCAGGTACAACAGCAAAAACAGAACAAACCTAAGCCTGCTAGTTTAACCTAATACAAGTTTAGCAATTTGACTGAAGCAACAATGTTGCCATCTACCATTATTTTCCTGATACACCCTCTAAGTAAAGCTTGTTTATCTTCAAGTTCCAGGCTTTGCCAGTATCTCTGGTTAGAAAATGCATTTATCATTCGCTCTTTGGCAATTAGGTATTGTTTGCTGGTGTTGTTTTGAGTCGTGATAGCATCTGTAATCTGCCTGACAATATCTTCCTTTGCTTTTTCAATGGCTGGATTCGATGGTAGAGCATTCAGAGTATTCCAAGATGCTCGCAAGGTCTTAAGTTCTGAAGGTTCTTCTGTTACCTGAACTTCTTGTTCTACCATTGAAGCCAATCTTTCAGCTTCCTGTACCAACCATTCTATAACTTGCTTTTCTAGTTCATCATTAGAAATCATCCGCTTATTATCGCAAGCTCCAGTCCTATAGAAACTGCATTGGTAATGATGCCGAATCAACCCCGTGCGCTTTACTAGCTTCTTCGACTGACGAGTGTAAGCAGCACCACAGTGTGTGCATTTAACTAAGTTGGAAAATACATTGATGTATTCTTGTTCACCTACCCATCGATTATTGCGATTTTCTCTTATCATCGCTTTTACGCGCTCATGTTCCTCACGGGTAATTATAGTTTCATCGTGAGTTCCCCAAGCAACTTCCCATTCATCAAAAGGTTTGCGATGACCACCATTGTAATGTACTGTATCGTATGCTGTCCCTCCCGCATAGATTGGATTTACCAACTGCGAACGCAAACCAGAAATAGACCACTTCAACCCGGTGTAGGGATAACGGGAATTCAATCCAAAGCTACGATTTTTATTAATATTTTCAATAACTATTTCTTCGACTTCTCTAAGTACATTATTTTTGTTATTTTTTGATTTTGAGGCTGCTTGAGCTTGAATTCCAAAAATCTCATGTAATTGTCTAGCTGTTTCCGAAACTGTACCTACAGAAAAAAAAATATCAAACATAAACCTCGCTAACTGGGAAACATTCATTTCTTCTTTGCTTGCAATCAAGCAAATACATGGACGGTTATCTTTGATATACTTTTCTCCATCTGTTACATATCCTAATGGTGCATTCCAGTGTGGCTTTTTATTTGCCTTACGGGTGTCGCGTTCCTTTTTTACCCGCATCGCTAACATTTTAACTTCATATTTAGCGGCTGCTAACCGCACATCAATGGTTAACTCTCCACCAATGCTGGACATCTCGAACGGTTCATCAATTGCTGTTGGTTGAATCCCTTTTTTCTTTAAAACATCCATCAACTGATAAAACACTATTGATGAGGACGTTAAGCGGTCGATGCGGATAAATAATAATTTCGATACTTTACCAGATTGGATGGTTTCTACATCATGAATTAACTGCAAAAGTCCTTTGCGCTTATCACTGGTACGACTTTCTACGTCGTAATATATTTTTGTGGCTCCAGCATTTCTTAAACGGTGCATCTGCTTAATTAGCGCTCCTTTATCTTCCGCTTGTTCATCAGTGGAGACTCTAGCATAAGCCCAAATTTCCATCTATCCTACCTCACAGCTTCCTCCAGATACTACTCGATAGCAAGCGCATTCGTCCTCAGAGGTAAAAATATTTCTTGCATCCAATATTACTTGGTTGAGGATATTATGATGCTGAGTTTTTACTAAATCCTTCGGTTTTTTTGTAACTTTATGGACGAACTGCCGATAAGAAAAGAGCCTTAATAAACGTCTGAGACCGTTGAGAATTCTTTAGGTCTATCGGTTATTAAGCTGGTTGGAGCTAAAAAGCAGATAGCAGGCGAGCAAGCTAAAATGTTAATAGCCAGAGCAAATCAGCAATCATCGGACGCTAAAGTTCAGAAAACCCTAATCGAGTTAATCGAAACTATCATAGTTTATAAATTCCCAGACCTTACAAGACAGGAGATTGAGGATATGCTAAGACTCAGTGACTTAAAGAAAACAAAAGTATATCAAGAAGCGTTTGAAGAAGGAAGCCAGCAAGGAGAACAGCGTGGAGAGCAGCGTGGAGAACTCAAAATGCAGTTGCAAATAATACCTCGATTACTCAGTCGTGGTCTATCAATTGAGGAAATTGCTGAAATTACAGGCTTAGAAGTAGAACAAGTATGTCAAGCAACTAACCAGCAGTAAGCAGTTTTCGCGTTGCTTAAAGAATAAGTAAGGAATGATGCTTTTTAAACGTTCACTACTTTTCCAACAATGATACCAGTCTCAATTTTATGTATAAACACTGACTAGCACCCCTTGCTGTCACCGTTAAAAAAATTCCAACTGTGGAGACGTTATATGTAACGTCTTCACTTCTAATAACTGCTAGAACCGGGCAGTCGAGAAAGCCGCCCTAAAATATTCGGATGCTGGTACTGGCAGTTAAAAACTAGTTTTATAGAATAATAGTACTAGTAATAAATGCCGTATAGGGAGCGGAAAGCATTCTCCCTGCAATAGCACAAAATATCCAAATGGTTGTAAAACTGTGCTAACTTAAGCCCGATGCCCATATACTTTCACCCAAAAAATGACTATAATTCTTTTTCTAAATTAAATTGTTAGCTTTTTTTGTACCCAAATCAACCTGTCAAACCTAGATTAACTTATAATTATTTAGCAATTATTAAGTTTTAAGTTTGCCAAGAACATAAAGACGACTTCTGGTGTTCTAGGTTACGAAAATCTGCCTGCTTTGGCTAAAAAAACCAATTGTTTCTAGTAGTTCGCTAAACATCCAATTATGAAAGACCTGACTCGTTACCGGAATATCGGCATTTTTGCTCACGTAGATGCTGGTAAAACTACCACAACTGAACGAATCCTCAAGCTCACCGGGAAAATCCACAAAATAGGTGAGGTACATGAAGGTGCTGCAACAACGGACTTCATGGAACAGGAGCAAGAACGAGGTATTACGATTCAATCCGCTGCGACTACTTGCTTTTGGAACGAACACCAATTCAATATTATTGATACCCCAGGGCACGTAGATTTTACCATTGAAGTTTACCGTTCGCTGAAAGTTCTCGATGGTGGAATCGGTGTTTTCTGTGCTTCCGGTGGTGTAGAGCCTCAGTCCGAAACCAACTGGCGCTACGCAAATGACTCTAAAGTTGCTCGTGTCGTTTACATTAACAAGCTTGACCGTATTGGTGCAGATTTTTATCGCGTTGTCAAGCAAATTAATGATGTTCTTGCGGCTAAACCCTTAGTGATGGTTCTACCTATTGGTACTGAGAACGACTTTGTTGGCATGGTAGATTTGCTAACCCGTAAGGCATGGATATGGGATGACTCTGGCGACCCAATGAACTACCAAATCAAAGAAGTTCCTGCCGAGATGAAAGATGATGTCGAAATGTACCGCGAACAGCTCATTGAGACAGCGGTTGAGCAGGACGACGAGTTGATGGAAAAATATTTAGAAGGTCAAGAGCTTACCATCGAAGAAATTAAGCGTTGTATCCGTAAGGGTACTATAAATCTTGCCTTCTTCCCCACTTACTGCGGTTCTTCCTTTAAAAACAAAGGCGTGCAGTTGGTGCTTGATGCTGTTGTTGACTACTTACCCAACCCAACAGAGGTAAAACCACAACCAGAAGTGGATTTAGAGGGTAACGAAACTGGTACATTTGCCGTTGTCTCTCCAGATAGACCATTGCGAGCGCTGGCATTTAAAATCATGGATGACCGCTTTGGCGCTCTCACCTTTACTCGCCTTTACTCCGGTGTATTAAGCAAAGGTGATACGATTTTAAACACCGCAACAGGTAAAACTGAGCGTATCAGTCGTCTTGTTGAAATGCACGCTAACGACCGTCAAGAGATAGACTCCGCTCAAGCTGGGGATATTGTGGCGATTGTGGGTATGAAAAACGTCCAAACCGGACATACCCTTTGCGACCCCAAAAATCCAGCAACCTTAGAGCCAATGGTCTTCCCTGACCCAGTTATTTCCATCTCGGTGACTCCTACAAAGAAAGGTACTTCCGAGAAAATGGGGATTGCACTCGGTAAAATGGTGCAGGAAGACCCATCCTTCCGCGTGGAAACTGATGCAGAAAGTGGCGAAACCATCATTAAAGGGATGGGTGAGTTGCACTTGGACATCAAAGTTGATATTCTCAGACGTACCCACGGGGTTGAAGTCGAAGTTGGTAAACCTCAAGTCGCCTACCGCGAGTCTGTTACTAAGCGCGTAGAAGACGGCTATGTCCACAAGAAACAATCCGGTGGTTCCGGTCAATACGCTAAAATTGATTACATTATTGAACCAGGTGAGGTTGGTAGTGGTTTCCAATTCGAGACCAAGGTAACTGGTGGTAGCGTACCTAGAGAATATTGGCCTGCAGTTCAAAAAGGTTTTGCAAGCAGTATCGATAAGGGTGTTTTGGCTGGATTCCCTTGTGTTGATTTAAAATTTACCTTGATTGATGGAGGCTTCCACCCTGTTGACTCCTCAGCCATTGCTTTTGAAATAGCCGCTAAAGCCGCTTATCGACAAACCGTACCCAAAGCTGCTCCCCAGTTGTTGGAACCCATCATGAAAGTCGATGTTTTTACACCGGAAGATTATATGGGTGATGCTATTGGTGACTTGAACCGTCGTCGTGGAATCATTAAATCGCAAGAAACAACCGCTATTGCTGCTCGTATCAAAGCGGATGTACCATTAAGCGAGATGTTTGGTTACATTGGTGACCTGCGAACCATGACTTCTGGTCGCGGTCAGTTTTCGATGGAATTTTCCCATTATGCCCCATGTCCTGCTAACGTAGCTGAGGCTGTAATTAAGGAAACCAAAGAACGGGAAGCTGCTGCTGCTAAATAGTCAAAATTAAAAACCTAACCCCTCAAGAAAACAAGGGTATTGAATCAATTTTGATTTGATGTAATTTATTCTTACCTTTGCTGTAAAAAAAACGGATGATATTTTAACTATTAGTTAGATATCATCCGTTTTTTATTAGCAAATACGTTTTTGTCGGTTGGGTTGTTAGCGCAGCGTGACGCTTCGTCATGGCTTTGGGAAACCCAACATTTCGTTATATTTGTTGGGTTATCCGAAGCGGACGCACTCGCGTTCGTCCCTCAACCCAACCTACGTATTGAGGGCGGGCAAGGATGCCCACCCCACAAGATTATAAGATTGTAGAATTTATTTTTAGATTTTCAAAATTGTAGTTTTATGCAATTAATTGGCTAACTTTTCTGCCAATAACTTGGCAAGTAGGGTTCTTTCATCTACATTGTCTTGGCTCTATCCTAAAGATGTCGCTTGCTTCTGTTTCCTGGGGACGAAATTCGATACCGAATATTCCTTGAGTGTTACGCCATTCATCAGAGAAAGCAACCCAGTAGTTAGCTGGATATTGCCTCCTTTTCCCGTGTTTCCACTTATAAATGTCAAGATACCGCTTTGCTTATCAGAGCTATCAATGCTAATAGTATCGCTCGTATCGATAAAAATATTACCACCACCGCCGTTTGCGAAACTACTAGCATTCAATTGACCGCCATTTTTCAAGAATAATGCTCTAGCATTTACACGTATATTTCCCGCATTACCTATGCCGTTATCAACAACAGTATTAGTCGCAATACTTGGCAAATCAGACTTGCCTCCAAAACCTTCAAAGCTAACTATATCGCGGGCGTTAATAGTTATATTACCTGCATCTCCTTGCCCATTAGTGGAACTAGATAACTGAGCGCCATTAAGAACAAATAGTGACCCAGTGTTGACTTGAATGTTTCCCGCTTTACCTATACCACTAAGTAAGTCGCTGATAATAGCGCTTGTAATACCATTTCTGCCAAAACTACCGTCTAGCTTCACCATATCACGATATAACTTTACTAAGTAGGGTAAAATTGTCGCAGCTTTTAGCATAACTAAACCAAAAGCCAAAAGCAAAGCAGGATTGCATCTAAATTTCATGGAGATAGATAATCTTTGAAATCAGAAAAGCGTTATCATAAGAATAATACACAATTATTAATAATTCAAATATAGTCATAATGAATACAGTAGAAATTCAACAACTGAGAGAGTTCTCTCAACAAATTCCCACAAAAAGCGATTACATAAAAATGTTAATCTTATTCGGTTCTAGAGCAACAGGAAAAACTCATACCAGTAGTGATTGGGACTTTGCTGTTCTATGCAATGAAGAAAAGCGTAACAGAATAGCTAACAATAATGGATTCGCTTATTTTGAGCTACCTTTTATTTTTGGGCAAATTTTCGGGATTAACCCAGATAATATAGATATAGTGGAGTTAGCTCACTGTTCTGAATTAATCGCTCACCATGTAGCTCGTGATGGTATTATTTTGTATGAGCAGTCAGAAGGTGAGTTTGAAAGCTTTAAACAGAAATCCCTGCTCAATCAGAATCAGGTAAATAAAATTTATCGCGATTTACAGTCAGATATCAACAAGTTTTTGAAAGAGTGGGCAGTATGACAAATATTGATAAAGTAATTGTGGCAAAAAGATTAGCATTGATTACGCGATATTTATCATCTCTAAAAAAATTTGAGGGACAATCTCTTGAGGAATATTTAAGTAATTTTGAGACTCAAATGGTTGTAGAAAGATTAATCCAGCTAATGACTCAAGCAGCAATAGATATCAATGAACACATATTATCAAGCATAAATCCTGGAAATTCTACTACCAACTTTGAGGCATTTATTGAAATAGGCAAGTATGATATAATCAACCCAGGGTTAGCAAAACAGTTGGCACCATCAGCTGGTTTAAGAAATCGTCTTGTCCATGAATACGACGATATTGATTCTAGTCAGGTTTTTCTCGCAATCAATTTTGCTCTAAGTCAATACCCACTTTATGTACAACAAATAAGTACTTATCTAAATTCGTTAGATGCGGGCACTCGTTCATCCTAACAAAACAGCCGCACTGAACAGCCAAATATTCTCTCCCAAAAAATATTTTTCACCAGACTTCTCCCCAACACATAAAAATTTTTAATCCGAGCTTAATTGTAAATAAAACATTTATACTCAAAATATAATATTTTGTAAATTTTATACAAGAATATTTACTTGGCAGTTTTGTGCAATCAATTTGTCAAATTTATGATTGCCAATTTGCTGAAAACACAGTGTATCTATTTAGTGATTTTCTATAGTCTAAAAGTAAGGCAAAAAACTGAGTTAACAAACAGACAATTTATCTCACCTTATTTAGGAAGCATCTCAATTATGACTGTGGCACGCTGTGGGAATGAAAAATAATTTCGTACATAGTGGGAGCATCTTGCTCCCTGCTTGGCAGAAAGCGGGCTGGAAGCCCGCACTACAACAAAATAAGATAAATTTGCTTTGCAATTTCCCTACTAGCAATTCTGGGTATTATATTTTCCCTTTTACAACCATAATATCCACATTCAAATAATTTCATTTTGTGACAATATTTAAGATATTAGTCACATCGCTGGGGACACAGTAAGTCGTGCGTCGTGTCCCTATTATTATGCTTCCAGCTTTTCAACTTTTGTAGTGCGGGCTTCCAGCCCGCTTTCTGTCCAAATCCTGTTATTAACCCTAGTTATTGCGCTTCCAGCCAAGCTTCTAAATCCGCCAAACTGGTAAAATCGAAAAGGGCAAGAGCCAAACTTTCTACAGTAGGTAAAGGCATGTGAGAAATTCGTGCGCGTATTTCTTCTGATGGTTCTTGCCCCAAACGCTCAGTCAACAGTCGAATCACAAGACGAGCGGCTCCTTTAACTTCTCCTTCTTCTAAGGTTTCCTTATACAGTGTCGTGTCTTCAAATGTTATTCCCAACATTGTATTTACCTCCGCACGGTTTAATTGGGTAAACTTGTAGCTTATTATAGTGCTCACCATATCTATTATGGCGTTACTCAATGGTTGTTTGTTTCCACCAGATAATGCCATTTTGGCAGAATAAATTATACGTCTGTCTGAGAGGTTTTTTATATTTGGTATTTTTGTTGCATCTCTCTTGGATAGGGATAAATAATGTAGAGACCGAATATATCCGGTCCCTACAATGCACTGATTTTATGAATATGTTTGAAATTTTATTTATAAACACCTTTTGGGTTAAAAAGGTCGATATCGCAAAGAGAAATAAAATCCATTGTCTTGTAATGAATTCCCCCCATCTTTTACAGCAATTATAGGTATGCCATAATCTAGAGTTAAGTCGAAACTGGGGCTAATTTGCCAGCGTAGGCTAGTGCCAAAGCTAGCATTCCATACTCGGCAGTAAAGCGGTCACCAAATCCCAGCAAGTTACTGTGACTGAGGGAAACGCTACCTTGGATTGAACCCACACTGGGTGATTGGTTGTTAGCAACTACCAAATCTGCATGAAAAGCAGGTGCTTCTTTTAAACGCAGAGCTAAAATATTGCGCCCGGGGGTTTTACCTGCGGTTAATTCTGCTTTTTTGTTAACTCCGTAAATTTACGGTCACATGTTCTTTTTACGAAGATATTTATTACTCTCTTTAAAGAATAATAGAAAGTTTTTGTTTGATATATTCTTATTAAAAAAATATTTAAGTAATATGACTTAAAGGGTGTTTATGAAATAATTATTAAGCCCAATGAACCTTAGGATTAGTCCTCTTTTAGAGGACTTTAGCTTTTAGACAGGGACTTTAGTCGAATGGCACTAAGAAAAGCCGTAAAAAAGGCAGGGAGCGGGGTGTAGGGAGCGGGGAGAAAGAAATTGAGCATGAGGGCAGAGGAAATAATTTATTAAGTTTGAAAAGTCAGATAAT
>JAHHIC010000093.1 GCA_019359035.1 Scytonematopsis contorta HA4267-MV1
CCAACTACAACAGAAATGGTTGATAAAGTAATCTCAGTTGCGCTCGACTTAATAAATCCTCAACATTTAAAAAACTGGTTTACTAATTGCTGCTATTGTACCTCATAACAGCGGTAAGTGCTGTAGCTGCTTCTTCAACTGTTGCAGGTGGTAGCGTCCCCGACCAATTCATCATCAAAGTCATGGTGTCAGAAACAAAGCGCAAAATTACTTGAGGAGTGCGTTCAAGGCTGCCGATTGGTGCGACTTTAACTGATTGACCTGTCTCTAATTGTACTAAAGAAGGAGGTGCTTTTCTACTTAATTGAGAATAGGAACCATACAGTAAGAAAAGTACAAAAAAGCTTATCAGATGTAACCCAAAAGTGCCTACCGCAAACAGTGCTAAAGTATCGCTAGTAGAAACTTTTGTAGAAGCACGATTTAAAAATCTTAATTTTCGACTTTTTGCGTTATCGGAGTATAATTTATTATCGTAAATAGTCATAACATATTTATCCTAGGCTCGACGTGGTGAAAACTGATGACTAATGAATCACCAAAATACCCCAAGGGTGACGCAATAAAACGACTTACAGAAATGTTTAAACTGACAGGATACTGTCAAGATTGGGAAATAGAAGTTGCTAACCCTCATAGAGTCTCTGAGTTCTGCGATGCTTACGAAACAATAATTTGCGATTCTGAGGATAGATTTGCTTTGATGTGTTTGATTATTGCTTCATACGATGAATATCTCCGTTTTTGTACGTATACAGGTGTTAATCGCGACCCCAACTTGAAAGAGCGTATTTATAGGTTGATTTGTGAAGATTTTAGCCTGCATAAACATACCGTAGAATATTGGTGCGATGCCGATATAACTGACGAAGAAGACGATTGGGAGAATCCAGAGTGGGTATTTGCTGTTACACCGATGATGCGTGATATTTGGGCTTTATTTAAAACACAATAATGAGCGTTAATCATGTTTAGTATCTCCAATTTTTTAGGATTTACTAACCATTTTGGTGACAATAGAAGAAAATCCAAAGCTGGCAATACTTGAAAAACTCTTAAAAATAGCCAAACCTCCACCTGCTGCTAAAACCACAGATAAAATTGGGGCGAGAATACCAATCGCAAAAGCAAAAATCATTGGGTCATCGTTCTGTGAATTTAATACAAGCGTGGCAACCAAACCAGAAATAATATTGAAGCAGAGCTTAATCATTCCTACCGAGAAAAAGCCAGTTAACCATGCAAAAATTGCTTTATTACCTACCGGAAGCAACGAACCGCCTACAGCCAATGGTCCTAACAGTCCGGTTAGCAACATACAAATCTCAATTATCCATTGAAAAGCAATCGCAAGCGCTAACAACCAACCCCGCACAGTTAACTGAAAAATGTTGGTGTTAAAAAAATCACTAATACCCCTGAGCCATTCTGGGCGATTGTCGCTGTCAACCTCTGCTTGAATTTCTCTAGCTTGTCTTGCAGCATTTTGCAAACACTCAGCTTGTTGGGTGGGGTCGGCAATAGCGTTGCACTGATTAATCAACGACCTAACTGCATCTTCTCTACCATTTTTCAGGACTACTTGCTGGTATGCGGATTGTAGTTGGATAGAAGCGGAAGTGCTTGCGAGTAGTGTTTGGTTGGTTTGGTTGATAACAGTTCTCAAACCTTTTGTTACATTTACTAGAGGTTGACCATTGTTCGCAAGCAGAACTATCACCACGATAGGCCAAATTATTTCCTCCAAACCTTTGGAGCTATCGCCATCTACCATTTCCCGCGTCCACTGAACGATGAAAATTAGTAAAGTACCAACCGCGAAGAATATTCCCAGATTGGCGATCGCTCCATATAATCCTCCATTTAAAACATCTTCCCAAAGCCTATCCATTGCTTGTGCGACGGCTTCACCCGCAGCAAGGCCATCTTCAGTAATAGTAGAAGCAGCTTGTCCGGGGTTGGGAGGTTGAGTTTGGGAAATAAATAACCCATAGTGCAACAACTGGAACGGCATTATTGACATCCCCATCTTTAAAACAACCGAGCTTGAGACGCAGTTCTCAAATTACTAAAACCTTGACCCACTGATTCTTTTTGACGCGCTTGATTTTGACCGTCCAAAGAGCGGGAAATATTAGTTAAGTTAAGGTTAGCCAAATCTTGAGATTGTTGTAACTTCAAACCATCAGTTCGCATTGCTCCCAAAATAGCTGCCGTCTGCGTGTTTTGCTGGGCTATTCGCTTCATGACATTTTGGGTTACAACTTCGCTTTGAGCAGCGTCCGCATCACTATAAACTTGTTCAATTGAAGTTTGGGTTTTTTCGACTTGTTCTCTAGTACGTTGTTGACCTGCTTTACTTAAAGTCGAGCTACCCTGAGCGCGGCTAATTTGACGGTCAACTTCGTTTGTGGTTCTTTCTACAGTATTCACAGCACTATTTGTAGAAGCTGCAATATCCTCAACTTTTTCCCTTGCTTCTGTTGAATCAGGCAACCCTAATACTCCCATTGCTTCATCAATTGCTGCTTGTAAATCACCTCCCAAAGATTCAGCTAAAGGTTCTAGTTTACGGGAAAGGATGTCCGAGACATATTTATTTAAAGAAGTAAATTGTTGTTGCCATTGCTCAAAAACAGATGCCAAGGGACTATCTTTGAGAACTGGTACTTCTAATGCATAAGCGCTCGCTAATCCAATTGTGGAGATAGCAAAGGCTCCAATAAGACCATAAGCTGCTAGTTTGAGTTTTTTCATAATTATCCCTCATTTAAAGTAGAAAAGGTTCGTAGTTGCGCTTCAGCGCTCTATTTTTAATACTTGAGAATGGCTAAAGCCTAACTACGAACCATTCGATTTAGGATGCACCAACTAATTGCTTGGACAACTCTGTTAACGCCACAAATTTATCTGGGTAACGCAATAATGCTGCTGTTCTTTGCTCTTGTTCGGTCGGATTATTCGCTACTGCTGCTAACAAATTAAATGCTGGATAGTAGCGGCAGAAAGTAAAAATTCCGTTATCATCTAGCAGCCACTGTGAATAAACACCCTCCTTTTTTGGAAAAAAGCTTTCTGTCGCGTTGCGAGAAATTATTTCTTGGGGATATTTCAAGATGTGAGCAAAGCTATCAATTGCAGTGGGTTGGATGCGTCCGATAAGTCGAGTTGTTAGATTTTGAAAAATCCTTGCACCACTTGGAGATTGAGCAATAGTATCTGGGTCTTGGGCAGATAAAATTACTCGTATCCCAGCTTTTGCACCATTAGCGCACAATCTACCTACCAAAGCGGCAATTGAGTCGTACTCAAACAAGATGGGGCTTTCGTCGATAAAAAAGATACTCGCGGGGGCTGCTAAGGCTCTACGTAATGCCGCACTATAAGCACTCAAGCTCAAAATTGCTGCATCTTCGTCGTTAGATAAGTTACGCAGTGCGAAAATGAGCAGTCGTGCATCACTACGAAAGGTGGAAGGTTGTGCTAAGGCTTGTCCCACCCTTGATGATAGCCAGAAGCGCAAACGCAAGCGTATAGTTTCCAGTACTGCTTTGGTGTCCCCAGTTAGGGAATCCAGTCGCAACCGCTCGTGAGAGCAAAAGCTGAGGAAATCTTCTAAAGTTGGCATTGTCGCCCATTCATCAGAACCAAAGCCATTGACGTATGCTGCGGCGTAGCGATCACGAATTAAGTCATCGCCAAAAAACGCCTTTAAAGCCAGAGCTATAATCGAGCGCACGGTATCGGTTAGCACCTGTGATTGAGCACCAGTCCCTCGACGATTACCCACTACCATTGCCAGTATTGCAGTCGCGAGAAAATCCTTATAATCCTCGAATCTTTCCTGTTGTAACTTGGGTGGTAGTGACCGTAAATTTGGTAACTCGAATAAATTGCTTGACTCTTTACCAATGTCAAAATACGCGCCATCGTTACCCATAAATCGGGTGTAATCAGTAAAAGTACTGCTACCATCCGGTTTTGGATAGTCCATTGCAACAACAGGCATCCCGTGAGCTAAGGCTTGGGTAAGGATACCAGAAGCAAGTACGCTTTTACCTGCGCGGGTGGTGGCAAATAGTCCTAAATTCTTGTGTTGGTTGTATAAATCAAGAAATACGGGCGTTCCTCCTTCTTCTGCAATTAACTCCAAGCCGCTATCATCCCCATTTCTGGTTCGCACAACTGGCATTAGTCCCGGTACTTCGCTGCTAAGATAAACCAAACGTCGGTTAAAAGGAGCGGTCATCAAGCGTTCCCAAGTTATAGGTAAAGTTTGTAACCAAATTCGCCAAGGGTATTCCGTTTCTCTAACTACCCAAGCAGGGCGTAAAAAACAAGATTGTATATAGCGACAAGCTTCGTCTAGTTGTTCGCGGGTTTGGCGATAGACCAAAAACACCGTTGCGGTGTGAATGGGGACAGCGCCCTCGTAAAGCTTTTCCTGGGCTTGGATGGATTTTTTGATGTTGAGTAGGGACTTAACATCAACCGAGTTTTTCTCTTGAGCGATTGTCGCAGAAGTATTCGCCTGTTTCGTCAGACGCTGCATGTTTGTTTTGACCAAGGTTTCGTTCGCCCGCATTAGCTGACAGTAAATTTCGGTGTCGTAAACTCGCTCTCTAGATAAAACTGACCACAAATAGCGCAACTGCCTCTCTTTATCTACCCAACCCCCAGGTTTCTCAACGAAGGTAAGGGTTGCAATATATTTTTCTAGTAGGTGTATCCAACGTCTATCGGCGACGGGAATAGAGTTTTCCGACTCCATTAATAACGATGTGGGAGCTACTTCTGAGTAAACTTCTTCGCGGAGTCCGGATTCATCCAACACCAAAAGTTGGGGAATAGGTCTCGGTTGTGTATTATTAAAACGTCTCCACAAGATTGACCACAGTTTTTCTGCACTCAGAGGACGAACGTCCAAACCCATTTTGTTGGATAATAACTGCTCCCAAAGTTGAAACCCATCGGTAAAGGAGGTGTGGAGCAAGCGTTCGATACGAAGAAATTGCAACTCGTTAATTTCTCCGGTGAAAGACTTCCAAGAACGCTCCAGCTTTGAAAGAACTTTTTCGATAGCGTCACTTGTACCAGTACTATCAGTTTCAACGGTGTAGGTACAGTACAAACGTAATGCTTTCGGTTTGCGAACGCCTTGAAGTGTCAGTTGTTGGATACGGCATCTTTCTCCCATCAACAGATATTGTAATTCCTTGTTTGGAGAGGTTTCACTCAGATTTTTTAGTTGTTGTTGCCGCAAGGTGTCGTCAGTAAACGAGCTTAAATGTATTGTTAGGCGTTCACCTTCTGGTAAATCTTTCAAACCTGATTCAATTGCATCAAAAACTGGGTCGATTTGTTCGCTGCGTAGTGTGGAATGGATACCCGCACACTCGAAAGCAAATTGAATTAAAAAGTTATCAACGCCTTTGCGTAGAACATAAGCACCAACTGAGCGTCCTTGCAGATTAATTTGCAACATCGTAACCAATGCAAAAGCGTCTTCAAGAGGTGCTAGGCGAACTTTACTTTCTCCATTGTCAACAACCTGGTTACCTACTTTTGGTTTCATTATTGTTTATTGTCTACCTCTTATTGAGTACCCCTTTGAATCCAATATTTTCTGATAAGATACGCGCACTCTTGTCCAGTTAGGAGTTGCAACGAATTTAGATAAAATCCTCCAAGCACCATTGGCTGTCAGCACCCACCATGTCGCGATACCCCAAGCTGCTACAGCACAAGTCCAAATCCAATTTAAGCGAAATAAACCATGAGCCAAGTAATAAGAAAGACCACAAATTATTGCCCAAGGAATTAATTGGTCTGCTGGGAATGGTCCGATATTTGGTTGCTTACCAAGGGTGGCGTTAACTGTGCGATATTTAGATTTATTCTCCATTTATTTTTATCCTCTATACCTTTTTGTTCTGACTATTGTCGGCTACCTGATACTGACAACCTCAGGGGGCTGCACTACCACCGCCTCCTCCTCCAATTATTAAATTCGCTAAGATATCGCCCATTGTGACTGCTATCAAGATAATCATTGGCGTGCGGGCTAAATTCGTCCAATCTTCGTCCTGGCGAGCTGCTTGAATGACTCTGACTAAAGAAATTCCTAAATAAAGAATGAACAATCCCCGCAGTACATTAAACGATAAAGTAATCGCTTCTTCTGCGCCAGTAAATTGTCCGGACATCCAAGTTTCTGCTGTTTGGAAAAACTGTGCTTGTGCTGGAGTCGCAAGAGCATCCAGTAAAAGAAAAGTGCCTAAAACAGTTAATGCGGAGCAGGTGATTTTGTACTTTTGTGAAAACTTTGTCAGGTAGCTGAAGAATCTATCTAACTCGCGTCGCCAAATAATCGTTCCTGTTCCCAAGAATGAAAAGCTTAATGTTGTAAAGCTGATTAAGCAAGGGTTGAGGATTGTATCTAGTACTGTCGTCATACCAGCAGTTAGCATTAACGCTTGAAAGTTTGCTGAATGCTTTTGGCTATGACTGATTTGGCGCGATTTTAAAACTTTGGGTACATGAAAGAGCATAGTGATTGAACAACAAAGTTCTCTATACCTTTATTAACTGCTAATTTCTGAAATATAAATCTGTAGATGGTTAGAAATAGATGACGCATTTTATTCTGATTAAATAATAAATTTTTAGAGCGATTTTAATAACTTAATTTATGATTTAATTTATGTGGTGTCACTTAAAAATAAGCTTGCTTAAGTAATAAATTAATCAATGCTCAAAGTATTATTTCTAGTTAGCGCGTTTTCAATATCACGCATATATTTCCGTGAAATACGGTATAAATAGAAGAACAATTGTTAAGTTTTGTATCTACGGAATTTCCATAGATTAGAGTTCCCTTAATTATTAAGTTCTGTATCTGTCATTAATGACAGATACATTCCCTGGAATTATTAAGTTTTGTATCTATTATTCAATTGGGAGGGGTCAAAAAGCACTCAGAAATTCCTATCACCCTATGCGATGGAGAGAAAATGCAGCTTGTTTGGGTTCTTCCGTACTTAGCGTGCTAAATTTGTTGGGAAATAAGCTTGAAATCCTTGTAGGACAATAGTAACAGCTGTTATTACCTTCAAAATGGCAATATTTCCTAAATTAAGCCTATAACTACTTGTAAGCCTTGATAATAAATCAATTTATCGATTTTAATTAAAAATTTAGCACGCTATGTACGAAAGAACCGTAAGTTGCTGTCACCTTGTAGTGCTTGGTCTACTTTTTCTCGTAAACGTCGTTTAATTTCTGATACGCCTAAGTTTGTGCCAGACACTTCAAGCCGAAAACATCCTTCTAGGTCTTCAACTTCCTGACCAAGCGGTGCAATATAATAGTCGGCGCCTGTGCGTGTTTCTGCTCTTCTTACTGCTACCAATCCTCGCAGTAGTTCTGTTGTTGCGAGTGCAAAAGCATAAGCTCCGTCACGAGTTGCATCATCTTGGTTAGCCCAAGCGTTTTTATCCCGCTGCGAAGTTACTTTCCAATCAACGAGAGCTAGTGATTGATTATTATCATCTATGAGGGTAAATTCTTGTGGTGGAGTATGATGTCTATCTAAACATACCCGTGCTGCATCCAAATAATTGGCAGCCGTTGAGGGTAATAAACCTCTATGGCGGGCATCCATGTTATTTATTGGTAGCAAGGGTAATGACATGTTTTACTTTTTAAACTAAGAAGCGCGACAATTTAAGCTTGAGGCCGCGCATGTTTATCTTAAACCATAACCTGGTTGCTCGAATTTCTTAGGCGCCACTTTGAGGTGCATACGAGCGATATTGGCGCTGCGACAGTGGTTGACACTCAAATACTATTTAGCTGATTAAACAATATTACATGTTACTGCGCTGTTGAATGGTTGGACAGTTTATGAGTATGTAGAGAGTCGGCGCCTGCGCTTGATGCCGTGGATAAGCAACTATATACTATATATAGATATAAATGGGTGCCGTAAAACTTTGTGACTGCGTTGGTGAAGATGATACTTACCAATTAATTGAGGGGTCGCTGTGCTTGTAAATATTTTATACTATGAGGGTGTTGCGAAGAGTTTGCTCTGTATGAGTTCTGAGGCGCCGTCATTGTTCAAACAGGTTTCAAGTTATTTATTTCCCGCCTATCCACACTTAATCCTTTGTGTAATTAATTATGCCTAGTCCAGCTACGAGCGAATTACCTAAGCCAAAAGATTGGAATGAATTTGAGGATATTGTGTGGGAAATTTACACAAGGAAATGGCAAGGTTCACATGTGGAAAGATACGGTAGAAGTGGGCAACAGCAACATGGTATTGATATTTATGTGAAACCAAAAAATTCTAATTGTTGTATAGCAATTCAATGCAAGCGCTATAAAAACGGTAAACTTACTAATAAAGATATAGAGGAAGAAATAAAAAAAACTCGGTCGTTTACATCTGAGATTGAAGAATATATTATTGCAACAACAGAATCAAGAGATACAAAGCTTCAAGATTATGTTCGAGAGCTTAACAAGAAACGTAAATCAGAAAATAAATTTATTGTTGATATAGTTTTTTGGGAAGACATCTGTAGTGATTTAGTAACTCATAGTAACTTTGATTTACTGAAAAAATATTATTCAGGGTGGGAAGAAGTTTATAAAAATCAAAATTATGTTTCGCTGGCAGAAGCGAAGAAAAACTATTTAAAGAAACTCAGGCATATTTTCAATTATGTAAATCTTGCTGGTATTGATGTGGAAGGTGAGAATACCCATCAATCTGGAAAACTAGCAAATATTTTTGTCGCTCCAAGCTTAGAGTTTGATGATTTTTATCAAAAGTTAAAGAAAAATGAAAACAATAAAACTCAACAGGAAGAAGTAAAGCAGAGGAAAGTTTTAGCAACAAAATTGTTTAAAGAACAACAATCAAAGACAGCGTTAATACTAGGTGTACCAGGGTCAGGGAAAACTGCTTTAATCAGTTACTTTGTACTTTCTTTATGCGGAAGTACACTAGATGAAGTAGCTGATATTCAAAAAATAGAGAAACAAACCGAATTGTCTAATGGTAGTAATAAATTTCTGGGAACTAGAAATTGTATCTATGGAAAACTTAAACCTATTAATATTGGACTTTCAAATGAAATAGATTGGCTACCAATTGTAATTCGCATTCGAGAATTAGCTCTCCATTCAAATATAAGTATTCTAGATTTTGCTCGATATAGGTATTGTGCTGATTTACCTAATTCAAATGAGTTTTTTGAAAATTGGCTTAGGGAAGGAAGAGGGGTAATTTTTTTTGATGGGTTAGATGAAGTAGGGACAGAGAAACTAGCGAGAATTATTGAGCAAATAAAATTATTTTTAGATACCTATCCTCAAAATAGAGTTATTATTACTTCTCGTCCTATAGGTAATCCAGGTCGTTACTTTTCTACTAACGAGTTTTCTCATTACCACATTCAACCTTTTCATAAAAATCAAGTAATTGTCTTTATTATTCGCTGGTATGAAAGTATTTTCTTAGATAAATCACAAGCAATAGTTCATCAAAATAATCTTAGACAAGCTATATTTGATAATCCTAGGCTTGAGCAACTTGCTAGTAATCCTTTACTATTGACAATAATACTGTTAATCCATCGCGAACAAAAGCAGTTACCGAAAAGACGTAATGAGCTTTATGATTGTGCTATTAATACACTATTGGATTCTTGGGATAAACATAAAGAAATAAGAAATCATGAAGTTTTGCAATATTTGGTAGTAGATGATTTACGCTGGCTGATGGCACGTTTAGCGTACTGGATACATACTCAAGGTGGATTAGATGAACAAGAAGGAGGAATATTAATTGAACGAGATACACTACTGGAAAAATTATGTGAGTACATTCAAGATATAACAGGAATAAAATATCATAGAGCAGAAGCAGAGGCAAAGCGATTTTTAGATAAAATAGTAGGCGACCGCGCTGGTTTAATCAGTAATCAAAGTGATAATTTATATGGTTTCGTACATAAAACCTTTCAGGAGTATTTAACAGCAGAAGATATTTATAATAAAGCTAAAGAACAGCGCACATTGGAGCCTATATTAAGTGCAATCGAATTACATTTACATGAACCATACTGGAATGAAGTAATTTTTCTACTGGTAGCAAAATTGAAACAGAAGGATGCTATACAGGCAATGCAGGCAATACTCGAACATGATAGCGAGTATGAACGATGGTTACATAGAGATTTGTTATTTGCTGGACGTTGTTTAACTGAGAATCTGAAACAGTGGGAACAAGGAGTAGAGAATATAGACCTAGTAAAAAATATTTTAAATCAAATTGTTAAACTAGAAGCTGCGAATGATTTCCCAATTCCTCGCGAAGCTAGAAAAAATATCTCTGATATTTTATTGAATCTAAGTGGGACTATCTTTGAGAATAAATTACTACGAATACTGAATCAATATGCTTCAAAAAAGAATCAAAAAGTAGATTTAATATATAGATTAGCACTGGGAGGACATGAAGAAGCTGTTGATGATATTTTGCAGTTACTAAAAAATAAACATACAAATGAGCGAGTAATCGAAATTATAAGAAATGCTCTTAAATATAGTAATATTTCTGATTTTTTGATTCAAAATTTTATCTCACATTTTCATGGAGAATTAGAAATAGCTGAAGCTTTGAATATGCTTGGCTATCGTGATGATTATGTAGACCATGTTCTCAATGTTGATGGCTACAATAAAGTTTATGAAGATATGGCTTATGAAAAGCATCAACAACAACTTATAGAAGAAGCGCAGTCTATTTACTCTGAGATAGATGTGTTATTGAGCAAATTAGAAAATAATTCTAATTATGAAGCGGTAATAAATGAATTAATAAATTGGTTAGGGTATGAAGATTACGGTGTGAATGAATATGTAGCAAGAGAGTTAGGTAAATTCAGTGATGTTTACTCAGAGATTGAAATTAAACTTATGGAAGAATTTAAAGGTAAATCATCTGATGAATATTTTTATATGGTTTTAGCTTTAGGGTATTTAAGAAAACCTTCTGAGAATGTAATAATTATTTTAACTTCATTGCTTCATCATGATGAAAATGTATTTGTACGTGCGGATGCAGCTAAAGCTTTAAGCCATTTAAATATTTCTCATGATGTTGTTATGAGTGAGCTACTTAAATCTTTAAAAGATGTTAGTCTATTTGACTCATCTCAACCATACACCTTTCCTGGTAATCCTTATGAAGAAGCTTTATATTTTAACTCTCAAGTATTTAAAGCCTTAGTTCAGTTAAGTAAAACGTCTGATACAGTTGCTTCTACTTTGGCTCAATGGATAGAAGAAAATCAGCATAAAGAAGATATTAAATGTGCAGTTGATGCACTTTGGGAAATAGTGGAAGGTTCACCAGTCAAAGATTTGCAGCGATAAAGCTGAGTTTTTCACAGCGAGATGTGTGCCCCGTCTTATCGCCATCAAAATTCTTAAACAAAACCGAGGCGCCAATTGGCAGTTTGACCAATTATCGTTATTTCTAGTGGGGCAGGGAAATAAAACCTATCCCCGCTTGCCGAAGAGGACACAGTTTTTAACCTGAGCAAGGGTAGTGGAGCGGCGCCTGCAACAAAAAATGCTGCCAATGACTATGTTCTTCCAATAACGTTATTGGAAAAAGCACTCTAACTCTTCATGTGCTGACTCTGGAGCGCCTGTCGAGGTAATTGAAGAAGCGACAAGTTATTAAGTCTTGTAACGATAATTGAGGTTGATCCGAGATATAATTTACCTCTCTAAATCTTTCAAATCTAGATATAGCGGGGTTTTTAACCACTAATTTTGATGCGCGTGCGTATCTCGGTTCAACCTCAATAGTGGTGTTTGAGTTTATTGCAATGCCTGTTCAATCTCTTCCAACTCACTCTTTAGTTGTGCTAAAACGGCTTCTTCTTCGATTAATTCCTGCTCTAATTGGAAGAAAACAAGTGGCATAGTATTTTTAGGAATACAACTTTTAGCTTTGCTGAGACGTGCAACTTTTTGAGACTGTAAATTGTAATTTGGCTTAACTATTTCCTCAAGCTTCTGTTGAAGACGTTGACGTTGACCTGTTGTCAAAACAGTTGGGGTTATATCTTGTTCAGAATTTGGTAGCTCACCAGGTATAAACTTACTTCCACCAGCGTAGTAGCAGAGAGGAAAATTTTCACCTAAATCTAGCATTTTTTTCACAAATGGATGCTGCTCCCCAGGAGAGCGTACAGGTACTTGATTAAATAAGTAAATCAAAATGTCTAGTATACGAGCATAGCCATCTTTTTCCACTGACGCTTTGCCTTGTAGAGCTTCTAGCAAACACTCGGTAAAATAGCTGTATCGCGAATTATAGTATGATTTTTCATCTTCTAATGAAGAAGCAACCACAACTCGACCAGTACCAATGTCTAAAGCTTCTAAAAGAGTAGGGGGTACAGGAGACTTAATAAATACTTCGTCAATATCCTTAAGTCCTGGTATTCCACCTGCATGACAGCAATCTAATAATACAACAAGCTTACGAGATTTGATGGCTTCGATTTTTTGGGTAAATTCTAATCCTGATATCGCCGTATCTACTCGTTGCCTTCCGTCGTAACCATAGGGCACTAAAAAGTACTCATTTGTACTTTTCAGTTGAACTCCATGACCAGAGAAATATACGATGACAGTAGCATTCGGATTTTGATTTACTCGTTCGATAAGTCGGTTAAAAGCATCTATAATACCTTGACGATTTGCTGTTTTCTCTGTCAATAATTCAACCTGCCCTTGCGGGTAAGCAGCGCAATTGGGGTTAACTAGCACATCACGTAAAGCTGTTGCATCTTTCACCGTTACTGGAAGGTCTGCGCCAACTCCAATTAGTAATGCGTAACCATTATAAAACGTTTTTTGTGTCATTACTTGCTCCTGTAATTTGTTTTTTGTGTAAGTAGTAACTTCTAATTTTCTCCATCAAACTTCAGAACTTAAAGCAGACTGGATAACTTTGATAAATGACGAAAGATTATCTATATTTCTAGGATTGTTTAGTGTGGAAGGTCGCCAACCACCAGGCTCATTAATCGACTTAACGTTGCAACAATACCAAGCCCAGCCTTGATGAACTTTTGCGCCATGAAAAGCCATGTTGGGAAAATAGTGATGAGCATTTTCCCATCCCTTAATTGTTAAATCATTTTCCATATACCAACCAATTGGAGGGGTATGAGGATAAGATTTAGGAAAATCAATCCGTATCTTGGTATATGGTTGATACCAAATAGGAGGCAAGCGGAACTTGCGGATAATTACGTAATCAAGCGTAGTTTCATCATATTCTATACCCGCAAAAGGATTTCCCTCGCTGTCTGTAGAATAATGTAGCGCAATATCATATATATGAGTTAGTACAAACAGATCGTGTTCCGAAAGTTCACCTTGAATCTTATCTTTAGGCCAACGTGGATTTTTGATATCTACCATGCCACGTTCAATACAATACCAGCGCATTTTAAGCAACCAGTCATAATCAAAGAATTTATCATTATCTTTTTGTTCTCGCTCTCTCACTAAGTCAAATTGTAGGGATATCAAATCCTGGTAGGGACATTTTTGATAAGCAGGAAGTGGTAAATATCTAAGCAAATTTTCAGTTTCACGTAGCTGTTCATTAATAAATTTCCAATCAAACCAACGGTCAGCTAAAATCCTCGATTTTTCAACTAATTGTAAGGCAGTTTCTTTGGCTTCAGCACTTTGCTTTTGAGCGTGTTCTTTAGCTCGTTGCCAAAGTGAAGAAACTAGTTGATTAAGATTTTCAATATCTTCTTTATTTTTCCATCTTGCGCGTTTGAAATTATTTAGATTATGTAATTGACTAAATACTTGACCAATGTGAGCATCATTTTGTAGCATCCTGAGAATTTCATTTGCGCGGTATCGTACTAAATGGTTCGTTTCATCACCACATCGTTTCGCACGTTCACTGGTGTAATTCCAAGCTCTATCTAGACGTAAACGATACTCTTCGGGGGACTTGGACACTCTCATTCCACTTGGTCGCGTTTTTAGAACCTCATGAGCTGCCTTGATAGCATTAAAGATTTCAATAAAGTCTTGTTCATCGTTATCTTGAGCCATTCGCTCACAAGCCCTAATACGCTCATCTAGCAACGATTCAAAAAGCGAGGCTGATTTTTTTTGCTTTTCCTGCGCTGTCTGCCATGCATCATTTAGACGTTGACGCATAGGGTAAAGAAGACGTGCCAATCCTTGAGTGTTTATCTTTTCAGAAATTAACTGCTGTACTTGATTAATTTTTGTGAATACTAAATCAAATTTTTCTTCTGCAACCAAACGTTCGCACTCTACTACTTGCGGCTCTATTTCCTGCACGGTAGAATCAGAAACTGTATTACAAGCTTGCCAAACCTGTTCCAATCGTTCTGCAAGTTCTTGACGGATTTCGCGATGAAGGTCTATTTCTTTAAGATGATTTTGAACTCTTATAACGGAGGAGCGTACTTCACGAATGTCTGTTTCTGATTGGAATATAGTTTCTACTTCTTTTACTAGTCTGAAGGCTTCCTCTCTTCCTTCGTTTTCTCGTTTTCTTAGTATGTTGAAGAGTTTGCCAATGCGGTTTTCTTCAACGCTTTTCCACTGACGAGACAAGGAACTGCGCTTAATGCGGTCGCTCCAGTGGCGAAGTTTTCGATGTAAGTCGCCAATATTTTCGCTATCTATGACTGCTTGAATATTATCAATTTCTTTAGATAATGCTTCACTGATTTGGCGGTTTCTTTCAGCAATTCGATTACTTAGTGTTTCCCAAGCAGTGTTAAGAGTCTGGCTAACAGTCGCGACTGTGCGTCCATCTAGCGGCAAAGTCTTCTTGACTTGTTGAAGTTGTTTGATGCTTTCGAGTAATTTTTCTGCTTCCCTTGTATCAGAGGCTTCATTTTTTATGGTCTCAACAGCTTTTAGATAATTTGCTCGCTCTTTTGTAATCTGTTGATCTAATGTGTTACCCGCTTGCAAAAGCTGTTGCCATTGGTCTAAAGGAACGGAAAATCTTGTTTCTTTAATTAACTGCTTAATGTCGGTCAGTTGTTCGTGCTTATCCCGCAAAGTAGCTTCGTCGTCATCCAATATTTCAAAAGTAGATTGTAAGGCAGAAGAGACAGCATCTTTAGCAGACTTAAATTGAGAAAAGGCATTTTCAGTTTCAGTTTTTGTATTCACCCATAACTGCTGTTGGAGCCTTTTTAAGTTGGTTAGACGGTGACTTTTTTGTAGTGATGGCAGTGGAGGATTATTGATAGTATAGAAGAAATCTAAAATTTCTTCTTTAAAGGCTTTTAACTGCTGATAACGCCTGACAAGTACCCTATATTGTTTGTTCTCGGTCTTGTCTTTTAGCTCGTTAAATTTTTCATTTAATTGGTAGTAAACATCTTCTGCCTTATCTAACCAAAATCTTCCTAACTGTTTCCGTGCAGCTTTAATCCGCTTCTCAAAGAATTTAGTATAATCGATAGGTAAATCAAGAGAAAATAAGTAACTAGGAACTGACCAAAGAAAGCGGCCAATTTCAGAATAGCTTTCCCATGTAGACCAATTAATAGTCAATTCATGCAAATTTTCTTCAATCGAAGATAGGTCGCTTTCAAATTCTTGACTAGCTCTTTTTAAGCGCTTATCCTTTATGTCCCAACAATACTTGATTCTCTCTTCAATCGTGCAGGATGTAGCTAAATTAATTTCTCCATCACGTAATAAAATGAGACGGGTGTTGTGACTTTTCTTGACCTGTTCCTCTAACTCTTTATAATTAGTGTCTTTTTGAACACGCTCTGCTAACTCATAAATATTTTGATTGAGTTGTTCTAACGTCGATTCAGTTTTATGTTCCTTGGGTAGTACTTTACGTATTTGAATTTGTTTTCCATTAAATTGTATGGATTTCACAGTCTCAGCTTTAGTTTTAGCCTTCTCATCAGTAAAGGTGATAAAACCATAGCAGCTATTTTGTTTATGTATTACGTTAATTTCTTCAATAATACCAAATTGTTCAAAAAACTTTTTGAGTTCAGATTCGTCAGTTTCTAAAGGTAGCTGAGAGACATTAATTTTACGCTCTATAGATTTTTCTTCGGCAGGGCGACGAATCGAAAGAATGCACCCTTCCCAATTAGCTTTATCATGTGCTAATATTTTTTGATAGCCCTCTAAAGAAGCAACTTCGATAAAACAAAATTTTTTACCATTTTCTGTATGTTTAAGCTCTAAATCTATAACTTCAGTTATTTTTTCAAAAAATTGACGAATATCTTCTTGGCTTTTAGATGTAGGAAAATTATTAATTACCAGAGTAAAATACTTCACGTTACCACCTCTTCATAGTTAATATATTATTTGGAATTATTAAAGTAGTATGTCAAAGGAAGAGTATCGCCTAAGCCAGTTACACCATTTTCGCCGCAAATTCTACAGTGATTGTCTTTACGGTAGATGCATTGTTCAATGGAGTTTACTAGCATGTTATAGCTTAAAGATAAAACTGGCTCTTTAAAATTACAAATTAAATTGTGAAAAATTTCTAGAGCAAGATTAGTAGTGATACCATTTAAATGACGAACTGATGGGTCTGGAATATCTACATTTTGAATATAGCCTTGCTCAGTCATCATTTGTTTAAGATTATCCGAGGCAAGCTCTCGGTTCACTTCAGTCATATTAATTAGACCTGCACATAATAAGCAGGCATCTTCTGAACCAGGAAGAAACAATTGGACATCACCAAAAGCATCAATGATTTTTTCTCCATCAGTGTTAATAATTACCCCCATATTGATTAAAGGAATTAGATATTGTTCGCATACGGTTTGTAAGAATAAACGTGAATAGTAATTATCTGTTGCAGAAACTAACAGGTCGCAAGTTTTTAGTTCTGATGTGGCACTTTCGGTCGCAGCATTCTTTCTAATCATACGCACTTCGCATTCCGTTTTAACTTGTCGGATTACCCGACGCGCTATTGAAACTTTAAAACTCCGGTTATGAACGTCGTTTTGTGTCAATCCTAATAATCGGTTACGGTTAGTTTCCTCGACTCTATCTGCATCAACTAATACAAAACGCTTTACACCTAATCTTGCTAAACCTTCTGCCATTAGTGAACCTGTTCCACCAAGACCTACGATACCTATTTTTAGACTAGAAATTAACTGTTGACCTTCTTTACCAAAAGCACGAACTTGTCGGTCATGCATACCATCTAGAGATTCACTGGATGATGTTTTATTACAATTAATTATCCTCAGAGGGAAGTCACAGCCCACAATTCTAGATACATTAACTGGCTTGGGAACACCAGTAGACAAGTTCCATACTCGTGCAGCTAGAGAGTTTTTACCTACAACAATACTGCCCAAAATAACTATGGGAAAATTCTTGCCAAGCCAAGCAGCTTCTTCAGCTTCAAAATGGTCATCAATAGCAGAAAACTCTACACTTCCAGAAGAAAAAGGATGAGAGTGAACATGAATAATACAAAGCTTTTCTTTCACCGCTATTTTGAGAATGCGGTTATTAAATTCTCTAGTGAGACTAACTCCTGTGTAATGAGCATAATCTAAATCATTTTCTGTTGGGATAATGTACTCACGTCCCAAAAGACGTAGAAAATCATGGCGCTTTTTGTTAATTATCTTTTGAGCATAAGAATATCCTGCAAGAATAACCCCAAATTGCTCATTTTCTAAGCAGGATAACATATGTTCTTGTATGGCGAAATACATTCCACTAGGCAGATTTATTTCAACATTTTCCCAATTTGTTGTAGTGGTTAACTGTTTCATAGATTACCCTTTCACTGCATCCGGACGGGTTTCCAATCTGTCGTCAGGAAATATAGGGTCATCATCTTTCAGCAAAATCTGTTCCCCATATTTACTTTTTCTATAAATCTTTCGATCTGAGTCTTTTATTTCAGGAGGTATTCTTGTATCTTTGTTGTGGGCTTCTCTCAGTTTACGCAAACTAGTACATATTTTTTCGGCTGTACTTTCTCCCTCATAACCTTCAGCCTCTATTTGGTGCTTAAAGCCATCTATACTAGCCCATATCAAAAATTTTTCTTGACTCCCTCCAGAAAATTCGTCATCGTAAACAGACTGATTAGATTTTTGATTGCTATATATTTTATTCTCTAAAATGTAAATTTCATGAGCTAATTCATCGCTTTTGTTTTCCTCTTCTTTAATTTCAGAATTAAGTTGAAAGACGGTTTTAACGTCTGTATTATATAGGCGTTTGTTCCGTAATCCGTTAATGAGTTTTCTATGCTCATCGTACTCTTTTTTAAGAGTAGACAATTTATTTTTTAAATGTTCTTCTGATACCATGTAATTCCAACTTCTAATTAATTTGCTAAAGACATCCGACGCAGGAGTTATTCAAGAAAAAATTTGAGTTTATACAGAAAACTAAAAACGTCTAATATGTTTTATAAAGATTTCAGTAATAAAAAGTCAAACTGGAGGTCTACGAAGTATGATTTCCTACAGATTGATTTACAGTGGGTTTTATTCAAATTCACATGCAAGGTTTTCCAGATAAGCTTTTTTTATTTTATTTTTCATCATTTAAACTGTATTAAATATTTGTGAAGTACAATTATCTTCCAGATTATACTTAGGTAAGTATTTGTAAGTAAGTGATTGCAATCACTTGTTTTTGCAAAACAAATCACTTATTACGCACCTGTCGGCATTACTCTTCTTTATAAGCAGGAGACAGCTTACCTTCCTTGGACTGGGGCTGCTCTTCAAGCGTGTTCAAATATTTTTGACCAGCACCATAATTTTTGGTAACAAAAAAACGGCGCCAATTGTCCCCTAACCAGTTATCTTTATGTATAACGGGGCAGGTAAACAAAACTTACTTATGAGCCGAATCATCGCAGTTTTTAATCAGGCGGGAGGTGTTGCCAAAACCACCCTTACACAGAACCTGGGCTATCACCTAGCGCAGCTGGGACATCGTGTCCTGCTTATTGACATAGACCCCCAAGCCAGTTTAACTATATTTATGGGCTTGGTCCCGAGGGAATTAGAACAAACTGTCCACAATGCTATTGTGGAGGAATAACCCCTGCCTATTGTTGAGAAAATTCATGGTATGGATTTAGCCCCTGCTAACATTTCTCTCAGTACGGCGGAAATGCAATTGGTTAA
Organism: Scytonematopsis contorta HA4267-MV1; assembly: GCA_019359035.1. GTDB lineage: Bacteria > Cyanobacteriota > Cyanobacteriia > Cyanobacteriales > Nostocaceae > Scytonematopsis > Scytonematopsis contorta. The sequence goes on from JAHHIC010000093.1 coordinate 19,278, forward strand.
TGCTTCCATGCGGGATTTTCGCCTTAAAGAAGCTATTGAACCAATTCAAGAAGATTATGATTTTATATTAGTAGATTGCCCTCCCAGCTTGGGACTGCTTTCTTACATCTCGCTTGTAGCTGCCACTCATGTTCTTGTGCCTCTGGAAAACCATTTCAAAGCTTTTGAGGGCACTGGTGAACTGTTAAAAACGGTGGCTACTGTACGTAACAAACCCAACCGCAAGCTGCAAATAGCCGGATTTGTGCCTACAAAATACGACGCGCGCAATTCCCAGGATACTCGTACTTTAGCAGCCATCACGGAACAACTAGCAGGCGCCGGGACTGTCTTTGCCCCCATTCCTCGCTCCACTGCTTTCGTTGATGCATCAGAAGAGCGAATGCCCCTTGCGGTGTATGAACCAAAGCATCCATCTGTTGCAATTTTGAAAAAAATAGCCGTTAGCTTTGAATCATTACAATGAGACGCACTAAAACCAGCCAACCCCTTAAAAGCAAAATCGAAGTACCTTGGGACACTATAGGCGCCCCTAATTCAGATTCTCAAGTATCCATCCCCGTCAACCAGATTTCTCTGCCACCGACACAACCGCGCCGTTATTTTGACTCCGAGGCATTAAAACAGTTAACTGAATCTATAAAACAGCATGGCATCCTGCAACCTTTATTGGTACGCCTTGTTGATGCAGGAAAACTCGAATTAGTAGCAGGTGAGCGACGCTACCGTGCAGCATTAGAAATTGGATTAAAAGAAGTTCCTGTCGTTATTAGAGAGTTAGACGATAACGCAGCTTTTCAACTGGCACTGATAGAAAATTTACTGCGAGAAGACCTTAACCCTGTGGAGGAGACCGAAGGCATCCTGCAACTGCTAGCTCTCAAACTGGGTCGAAGTATTGAAGAAATTCCGCCATTACTACGGCGCCTGCAACACGAACGCAAAGAAGCTGCTAAAACTTCCAATAACGTTATTGGAAAAAAGAAATTCGACTCATTACTATCTGAAAATAACGTTACTGAGTCGGAAGAGGAAAAGTTAGATAATGAGAATATAGAGTCAAATGCGTTATTATCCTCAGAAACTTCCAAGAACGTTATTGGAAAAGAAGAGAAACCAGAAGATTCCACTCAAGTAAATCCAGACCTTACTATTGTTGAAGAAGTGTTTGATGGCTTGGGGTTAATGACTTGGGAATCGTTTGCTAATAACCGCTTGCCGTTGTTGAACCTTCCAGAAGATATCCTTGAGGCACTACGGAAAGGCGCCGTTGAGTACACCAAAGCTAAAGCCATTGCCCAGATTCAAGATAAGGATGAACGCGCGGCTTTTTTAGAACAAGCTATTGCCCAAAACTGGTCTTTAAGCGAAATCAAGCGATATATTAGTGAGAATAAAACCCCAAATACCGAAAAAACTGAGCCGAACAATTACAAAGAGCGCTTTACTGCTGCGACTACCAAGTTAAGAAAGTCGCCTATTTGGTCAGACCCATCTAAGCGTAAACAGGTGGAAAAATTGCTCTTACAATTAGAGACGCTGGTAAATGTGGAGATATAGGGTGGCGCCAATGAAGCACGCTTGACAACGGTAACAACAGTCAAGATATCTACGCGATAATAGTAATAAGGAGGTAAATTAAACTAGTGCCTACAGTAGAACAACTAAAAACCTTTTTTCGTATATGTGTACGGGCAAGTAACTTACTCAGAACAATAGAATTAACAAGGTACGATACTCGCTCACAACGAATTGTGGTTTTAATAAGTGAAACAATTGAAGTAGAAATTTTAAGTAATGGCGAGGAACTAATCAGATGAGCAACTATCAACAATTAACTAAGAAAGAATTGAGGGATTACATTAAACGACATCCAGAGGATGAGGATGCTTTTCAATATTACTTAACAATTATGCGAGCAAAACCAGGCATTGTAGTTAGTACGGAAGAACAAGCGCTAGCTGAATTTAGAAAAAGGTTAGAATCTGAATCAACACATTAATTAGCAAATTTTCTCTTTTTCCCTCTCTACTAAAAATAGGAGTAACAAGATGAATGCTCATAAAATCGAAGCTGTTTTAGCTGAAGATGGAACTTTAACACTGCGTGGCTTACCTTTTCATGCAGGGGATGCTGTAGAGGTGATTATTCTAGAAACTCAAACTCCACAACAGACTGTTGCATTACCCAACCAACCAGAGGCAAATCTTTATCCATTACGTGGGAAAGTAGTCCGTTATGATGACCCCACTGAATCAGTTGCTTTGGAAGATTGGGAAGTTTTGCAATGATTGTACTTGATACACATATTTGGGTCTGGTGGGTTGACGGTAGCGAGCGGTTAACCAAGAAACATCGCTCACATATCGAGGAATATCAATCTCAGGGTCTGGGAGTAAGTATTGTTTCTTGTTGGGAAGTCGCCAAATTGGTAGAAAAAAATCGGCTTGTTTTTTCCTGCCCAGTTAATGAATGGTTGGAAGCTGCTTTAGCTTACCCCGGAGTACAATTATTAAACTTGACCTTACCGATAGTAATTGATTCAACCCAGTTAAGTGGATTTCATACTGACCCTTTCGACCAAATAATTGTAGCGACAGCAAGAATTAATGGTTGCCCTTTATTAACTGGTGATGGGAAAATCCTTGATTATCCAGGCGTAGAAACACTGTCATGAAAGTTACCATTAAAGATAGTCAAATACTCAAATCTGTTAGCCCCGATGCTCTACAGGCACACTTACGAGCAACAGGTTGGCATGAAACCGGACGTATCTATAATGATGCTGGGGCAATTTGGCGCCTAAAAAAAGATGCCGCGACTGAATATGAAATTTTGCTACCTCTCCAACGTGATTTAGGTGATTATGCCGAAAGAATCAACGACATATTAAAAACATTATCAGTAGTAGAAAATCGTGATCATGTTGATATATTAAGCGATTTTATTACCAATTATCCTAACTTCACCGTGCAAGGTGTGGTTACGCAAATCGCTACTCCTAGAAGCGATAAACTGAGTGGAGAAGTTACTTTACTATGTTCAGTGTTTGATAAATTACAAGAAATTAAAACGAACCTCGCAGACCATGATTACATCTTAGCTATTAAAGCCTATCAGGAACGTTTACCTATTCGCTGTACAGGTGATTTAGTCAAAGAAGATAATCATTTTTTCCTGAAAAATCCAACGCCGGGGTTGCAAATCAACAACATCACTTAGCCATATAATGCCTTTGGTTAGACTTATTACTATCTTCCAATAACGTTATTGAAAAAATATACTGTTTATGTTTTGACTATCATTAGTAGAACGAGTACCCATAGCTAATACGTTGGGCAATAACAGCATGTCTTAATGATAATATATATAGCGCTTACGCTACCTCCTAATTTATTGCAATAACACATAGAGTGTGATTTCAATCACAAGTTATCAAGCACTTATCGAGGTATATTAATTTCCTAAGTAAACATACTGATAAAAAGTAAAAAATAAAACCATTTATTTTTATTTAGTTATGTAAGAATCAATTGCATATTGGAGACTTCAAAATTAGAGAGATTACATTTTTGTTATACAAAATTTATTTGTTTTTTACGACAACGCTATCAATGATGATATTGCGTTCATAAGTAGATGATAATTTTTTAGAGTGAATATTTTTACTAAAAATTAATTAGGAGTTTTGAAATGTTTGACAAGGGATGGAAATACAAAGCGCTTGTATTAAAAATTATAGCGATACAAGGAATATTAATTATTGCTCCATTTAGTAACTTTAGTGTTGCGGCAGCTAAACCAGAAAAAATAATTAAAGGTTGGGGTGATAAATGCCTAGATGTTGTTAACAACCAAGGTAAAGGACCACGAAATGGAACACCCGTAGTTATTTGGGACTGTTATGGTGCTGAAAATCAAAGATGGCAAGTAAATTCAGATGGAACAATTAGAGGTTGGGGTGGTAAATGCTTAGATGTTGTTAACGATAAAAATCAAGGTCCTCTAAATGGTACACCGATTGTGATTTGGGATTGTTTTGGTACCCCTAATCAAAAGTGGAAGGTAAATTCAGATGGAACAGTCAGAGGTTGGGGAGGTAAATGTTTAGATGTTATCAATAATCAAAATAAGGGACCGCAGAGCGGGACAGGAGTTGTGATTTGGGATTGTCGCGGTACTCCTAATCAAAAATGGCGTGCGGATACATTTTCTTCTCAATGTATTGGCGCGAAAATTCAAAAGGATATCCAACAATTAAGTAAAAAGGGTAGAGAAGAGGAACTGCAAGCCGCCTTTTATGAATTGGTTAGATGCAATTCGTCATCTGTTCCCGACCTTATCAAAGCAATTGGGAATCAAGATAAACAAGTTCGTATGATTGCTATCACAGCATTAGGTTCAATTGGTTCTAATGCTTCTTCAGCGGTTTCTGCTTTAATAAAAGCATTTCAAGATGATGATGTAGATGTACGTATTGCTGCCGCTGATGCATTAGGAGACATTGGTAAACCTGCTCAAAGTGCCTTCTCTGTACTTATGAACGCAGTGCTTCAAGATAGAAATCAAGATTTACGCTTGATTGCTGCATTAGCAGCAGTGAGAATTAACGAACAAACTGTTCCGCGATTAATTCAATCTTTGAAAAATCAAAGTATTATTGTGCGTCGTAATGCTGCTGAGGCATTGGGAAATATTGGTGCTCCAGCAAACCAAGCAGTTTCAGAATTAGAAAACATCGCAAGTCAAGATAAAGATGCTAATGTACGCTCTGCTGCGGCATTAGCGCTTCAGAAAATTCGGAAAGACCAATGGGTGGGTCTCGATGCAGTTAACTATGAAGTAGCTCAGGTGAGTTTAATAATGGCTAGAAAGAAACCCTGGATTTGCAGATTTATTAATAGACTTACAATATGTAATAGGTAATGTGAATGGCAGAAGTACTTAAAAAAATAGAACAGCATCAAGCTCAGAATTTTCAAGGAGCTAATTTACAGAATCGCGATTTTCGAGGTCAAAATCTTTCAGGTGCTGACTTCAGTAACGCTGATATTCGAGGCGCTAATTTTAGTTATGCAATTTTAATTGGAGCGAATTTCCGCAATGTAAAAGCTGGTTTAACTAATTCACAAATAATAGCCTTGGTAAGCTTCTGTATAATTCTACTATTCTTCGCTGGCTTAATTTCTGCTTATTCAGGGGGGCTTATCAGTTATTTGTTTACTGACGCTGAGTTTGTAGCTAAAGGTTCGCAATTTTTAGGAATCATCGCCTTAGTTATTTATGCTATCTCCATCGCTATCATCTTTTACCAAGGCATGGTGTCCAAATATATAATATTGGCAGTAGCTGTAGTTACTTCTTTTGTTACTGTAATGGCGTCAGGGGATGGAATAACAGCAGTTAGTATGAAGTTGGCTATTTTAGGTTTAGCAGGAGCAAATGCTGGATTTGCAAGTATTGCTGTGGCTGTAGTAATTGCTAAAATAATGGCTTTGCCTAAAGTAAAAGTTTTAACTGTATTCATTCCGTTGTTAGGCGCTGTAGTTGGTTCTTTGTTAGGAATAAAATTAGAGGAAGATTTCCCTGTAACTACCTTGATTTCTTTGAGCGCAATTGCATTTGGTTTTTATATTGGTAATGATGCTGTGTCAGAAAGTAGTAAGCATAAAATGACTCGTTATGTTGCTGTTGACTCTATTACTGCGAGGGGAACAAAGTTTTATGGCGCAAATTTAACAAACACTGACTTTACTGAAGCATCATTAAAAAGCACAGATTTAAGAAAGGCTACTCTTAATCGAGCATGTTTTTTTAAAGTAAAACAAATTAATTATGCTCGTGTTGAGGGCACATATTTAGAAAATGCTAAAGTCCGGAAACTAGTAATTACAAAAACTGGGAATGGAGAAAATTTCGATGAATTAGATTTGCATGGTGTTAATCTGAAAGATGCAAATTTAGAATATGCCACTTTTATTAGTACAAATTTAAGTTTTGCTACTTTAGAAAATGCTAATCTATCAGGTACAAAATTAGGACAGGCACAACTATATAAAACTTGCTTGAAAGAAGCTTGCTTGACAGGTGCTTATATTGAAAACTGGGGTATTTCCACTGATACTGAATTAGAGGGTATTAAGTGTGATTATATTTATATGCGTCTACCTACAGAGCAAAACCCTGACCCTTGGCGCAAACCTGATAATCGAGAGGAAATCTTCAGAGAAGGAGACTTTGCTGACTTCATCGCTCCAATTATAAAAACACTTGATTTGTATCAAAAACAAAAAGTTGATATGCGCCAAGTTGCAAAAAACTATAAAACCCTTGATTTATTTCATTATGATGGTATAGACCCCAATGCTGCTATAATTGCACTTAAACAGTTGACAGAAAACCATCCAGAAGCTGGATTAGAAATTGTAGCATTAGAAGGAAGAGGACAAGATAAAATCCGCGTTCAAGCTAAGATTAAGAGTGATGTTGATGGCTCTGAATTAGACCGTGAATATTTTGATATTTATAGTGAAATTAAATCTTTACCTTCAACTAATCTACAAGAACTACTGCTAAAAATTGCGGATAGATACAAAATTGTTCATAAAATGCTTGATAACGGTAATAATCAATTCTATATACAAATCAATCAAACTGAAGGAGATTTTATTATGTCAGAAAATCAAGTGTCTATGAATAACGAAACTTATAAAAGTAAATACGACCAAAGAAATGCCAATATAGGTGGTTTTGTTGATACCGCTCAAAGTGGTAGCAATGTAGCATTTAATCAAAATATTAATGCAGCAGAGTCACAAAAAAATCTTGCAGAAGCAGCAGCAGAAATCCAAGATTTATTGGAACAGTTAAGTAAGTCTTATCCGACTAATACAATATCAAACAAAATGAAGCTGGTCGCAGAAGCTACTAGACAAATAGAAAATAATCCTAATTTAACACAGAAAGTAATTAGTGCATTACAGGTTGGTAGTACGGCAGCTTTAGAACAATTACTCAACCATCCTTTAGCCAGTTTTTTGATTGCTGCGTTAGAGGATTTGCAAAATAATAAATAACTTAATTAGTAGGAGAGCTAAAAATTTCAAGGAAACTGGGAATACATAACCCCCAATCTTTGAAATCAGTTTGTGAACATCTGACTTTTCACATCCCGTGAAAAGTTAGAGCAGGTAACGACACCCTTAATGGTGTCGATTTAATTGGTTTGAGTGGTGGATTAACATTCGGGTCGCTATCAATTTCTGCTCAAAATAATGGCACGGTTATCAATACTATTAATAATCAACCGCTAGCATTTTTAGCTTCGGTCAACTCTAATTCGATTACCGCGTCTGATTTTGTGCTGATATAGCAATTTTGATGTGTCGCAACATGTCGTCGGGCTATTATACGTGCGGCGCCTGCGACACAAACGTTATTGGAGGCTGCACACATCTTCCAATAACGTTATTGGAAAAAACAATTGACTCTTTATGTGCTGACTGCGGACCGCTCCCTGCGTGGTCTCTTCCTGATAATTTGGAGTTATACCAATTATTTATAAAGATGCATATTATTCGACCCAGCCCCTCCCCGATACGGGAAGGGGAGTAAGATTTTATAAACTTTTCTTCCCCCTCTCCGTTCCGGGGAGGGGTTATTTTTATGCAGCTTCGCAGATAATTGGTATTAGATGCATTCTTAGTATTTATATATCTTAACATAGTTGATTTTTTTGGTGTCTACCTACTTAGTTTGATGTTTTTTGAATGAAAGAATTTATAAGTATCTACCAATACTAGATTTTAATGACGATTGTAGTTTATATATAATTCAATAGCTTTTAATCGGCGATATAGAATATTATCTATACGTAGAAGCACTCTATTAAAAATTTAAATAAATACCGATTAATTGTAAAAATTTTATTTAAAAATATCCCTTTAGTCAAGGGGGAAAATTCTTATGGAAAATTTTAACAGTATTTCAAGCAACGATTTATTTAGTACAACATTAAACATTTCACAAAGTATTTTATCAAATCCCTTGAACACCAGTGATATCTTCACGATACCTGGCAAAAGAGGGAGTTTGATGACTCTAAATTTTGAGTGGATAGAAAATAATGCAGCCTTTGACAATGAGGTTGGTGTTTTTGTTGTTGATAAATTGGGAAAAGTGGGAGGTATTGCACCGGGAGAGGAAGGATATGCCCAGGCAGCTATCAATGATGCATCTTCTCAAATTATTTTTTCTCACAGACAAGAGGTAGGAACACAACGTCAATTAACTTTTCAAGCAGAGGATACTCTTGGTTTTTATCTCATTCAAAATGATTCGACCAAAGATTGGCTGACTTCTAATTCGAGTAATAGCATATCAAATGGCCCAATTGCTTTTTTTTCTATAGATGGTGTCAACCCAGATAAATTTGACCATATCCAAGGGTTGTATAAAGGGGGAGGGGTTCAGCAATTTCGCTGGGAAGATTCAACTTTTGGTGGCGATCGCGATTTTAACGATGTGGTCTTTAATGTCAGCGCTGTAAGACCAGCAGTGTTGGTTCCTGGGGAATCTGGTGAGATTGTTCCCGTTACTTTCAATAAGGTTAGCCAGGAAGCAAGCTTCCAAAATGAGATGGGATTGTTTGTGGTGGATAATGCCCAAGGACGTATTGGCAGTATCTTACCAGGACAACCAGGGTATATCGAAGCAGCATTGTCTGATAGCCGTCGCGATATTATTTTTGCTAGTGGTCAGACTAGTGGAACCGCAAAAACGATGGAACTCCCCGCCAAAAGCTATGTCGGCTTTTATCTGATTCAGAATGCTACCACTGAACGATTTTTGAATCAAAATCCGCAAAATGAACTTAATAGAGAACCTCTGGCATTTTTCTTTTTTCCACAAGGAAATCCTGATAGTATTGACCACTTGCAAGATATAGCAGCCAATAGCTTTGGCTGGGAAGATTTAACCAATGGTGGCGACAAGGATTTTAATGACTTAGTATTTGAATACACCTTTGGTATACCACGGGTAAATAGTGGTAGCGGTGGGAATATTCAGCTAAGTATTAACGCATCTCTTGCCAACGATACAGGTGTAAGTGATAGTGATAAAATAACTGTTGACCCAACTATTAATGGGCAAGCAATAGGCGCTACTTCTCTTCAAGGGAATTTGAACAATAGTGGTTTTGTTGATATTAGCAATGCTCTATCGAAGGATGGAAACTTTACCATCTCTTTAGAGCAATATGATATTTTAAGTAATAGTTTCTTACCGGATGGGGACTATATTCTTGAATTAAAGGTTGGAAATGATTCTGGTGCAAAATCAGATGTACTAACAGTGAGCTTCAGCCTTGAGCGTACTCCACCACCTTTAGATTTCAATTTAGCTCTCCAAAGCGATACGGGTGAGTTAGGGGATGGGATTACATCTGAACGAAAAGTAAATCTTGTAGGACAAACTTTGCCAGGATTGAAAGTGGTGTTGGTAAAAACCCAACAAATGGTAACTGCTGATAGTGAAGGAAATTTCAGTTTTACAGATGTTCCCATGCCAATAGCAGGAACAGCACCATTTAGCATTGCAACTGTAGATATTGCGGGCAACATAGGACGCTTACAAAAACAGTTTACCAGAATCGGGATAAATGGTGCGCCTAAAATTATTAGCACTCCTGAAACTGTTTTCGATACTGATAAGAAAGAAACTTATATTTACCAAATTGAAGCCATTGACCCCGATAACGATACACTAACTTATAGTTTACTCAACGGATTAAAAGGATCTGAGATTGATGAGCGTGGTTTGCTCACCTTTAAACCCGGTAGTACTTTAAGTCCTTCCTATAACTTTAGTATTGAAGTTAGCGACGGTCGGGGTGGTACAGATACTCAAGCTTTTACGGTAAAAATTCCTGCTTTAGCTAATCTAGAAAAAGTTAATCAAGACCCATTTATCACTTCAACACCCATTACACAAGCAATTATGGGTCAACCCTATGAATATCTTGTACGAGCCAACGACCCCGATGGAGATACGCTAACTTTTAACCTTAATCAAGCCCCAGAGGGAATGGTTATTAATCCCCAAACGGGTCAAATTTCTTATACACCGATAATAATAGCTACTACATCTAATTTTGACACCTCTGATAGTCAAATCAGACCTGGCACAGATAATCAAGCAACTTTTACTGATGGCAATCGAGGCATTAACTTTGTAAATCCAATCGGGGACTATGCCGTAGGTGAGGGGTTTAGAGTTTTTTCTAACCTACCAGTAGGACCTGTGTTCCGCAGTGTTGTTAGTTTTGACCTGCGTTCTTTGAGTAGCCAAGTTACTTCTGCTAAGTTGCAGTTGCTAAAGAATCGCACCAGTGGAGACCCGATTGAAACTTTAGGGTTATTTGAAGTTACAACCAATACTAGTCAGCTTTATAAAAGCGGTCTCGTATCACCAGAAATTTTCGAGGATTTGGGCACTGGCAGAAGTTATGGTACTTTTGATGTAGCAACAGGGGGAAATTCTAACGAAATCCTTGAATTTAAACTAAATGAAGCGGCTATCGCAGCGATTAATGCTGCTAACGAAAATTTCTTCTCCATTGGACTTGCTCTTTTGAGTGCTAACCCCAATAATGCCACAGAAGCAGCCGAATATCTTTTTGCTTTTAGTAATAGTTCTGGAATTCAACGACTGGTATTAGAAACTGACAATAAGGAAACAGTTTCTATTCTTGTCAGTGATGGTAAAGGTGGCGAAGCAACCCAAAATTATACTTTAAATATTGTTGAAAGTTCAAATAACCAAGCACCTATTATTACCTCAAGCCCAGAAATAAGTATTGCTTTAGGAGAAACCTACGAATATCAAGTAGAAGCAACAGACCCTAATAATGATCCTCTTTCCTATAGCTTAATCAAAGCCCCTGATGGGTTAGAAATAGACAATTTAGGTAAAATTACTTGGAATCCTACAAAAATTGGCGAGTTTGAACTTGAAATTCAAGTAAGCGATAGTAAAGGTGCAGTTGATACTCAGGTTTACACACTTAAGGTACTTAAAGATTTATCTGAAGATACGGAAGCTCCCCAAGTCCAAATCGGATTCAATCGCACTGTTTTTAAACCAGGAGAAACCTTAAACTTAGAAATTCAAGGGTTTGATAACGTTGGCTTGGCAGATTTAGACCTTTTCTTTAACGGTAATTCCCTAGTTCTTAACCCTAACACTTTTGGTAATGACTTAATAAATGCTACTTCTGTAACCCTAAATAATGTAGGGGTATTCGAGGTACTGGCTACAGCGACTGATTTAGCCGGAAATATTGATAAAAAGGCTATTTCAATACGGGTAATTGACCCCAACGATACTACCGCACCAATAACCGAAATTGACCTTACCCAATTTCAAGAGAACAGCACCTTAATTGATGCTCCTACCAATATTATCGGTACTATCAACGACGATAACTTAGAATATTATCGCCTAGAAATTGCTCCAGTTAATTTAGTTGACCTGAATAATCCTGCTGCTGCTGACCTTGATTATCGTGTCTTGGCTGAGGGTAACACTAATATTAAAGATGGTGTAATTGGACAAGTTGACCCAAGATTTCTTGCCAATGACAGCTATTTTTTACGAGTTATCACGCAAGACTTTAGTGGCAATATTAACGCTAAAGGTTTAGTGGTTGCGATTACAGGCGAACTTAAACCGGGACGCTTCACTCAAGAGTTTGTTGACCTTTCTGTTCCACTTGCGGGACTACCAATTGAGGTAAATCGAGTTTATGATAGCTTGCAATCGAACCAAATTGGCGACTTTGGTTATGGATGGAGCCTTGGAGTACAGGATGCTCGCATTACTGAATCAGTACCCGTAACCGACCGAAATGCTTTAAGCCTTTTTACTTCAACACCATTTCAGGTAGGAAGCACTGTTACGCTGACAAATCCAGAAGGACGAAGAGTTACATTTACTTTCCAACCAGTAATCACTAAAGTTAACTTGCTTGGAGCAATTTGGTCTCCTAGATTTGTGGCTGAACCAGGAGTGTTTGACAAGCTTGAAGTTGATAATATTTCTTTAAGTATTCGTTCTGATGGTACTGCGGGGCTTTTCCTCTTTGGTTTTCCCTACAACCCCTCGAAGTATCGACTCACTACCAAAGATGGTACAACCTACCAGTACGACCAGTTTGATGGTTTGATTGATATTCGCGATCGCAACGGCAATTCCCTGACTTACACTGACGCAGGCATCTTCAGTTCCACCGGAGAATCAGTAAAATTCCGTCGCGACGCAAAAGGTCGCATCACTGAAATAATTGACCCAGCAGGTAAGTTAATTAAGTATGATTATAATGCCAACGGTGATTTAGTTTCTGTAACTGACCGGAATGGTAATACAAATAAACTAGTTTATAAACAGCCACAACTTCCTCATTATTTAACTGAGGTTATAGACCCATTAGGACGCAGCGGTATTCGTAGCGAATATAATGAGGAAGGTCAGCTTGTTCGCATTATTGACGCTGATGGTAATGCTTTAGATTTGAATTTTAATAGTGCAGCTTCATCTCAAACTGTTAAAGACCCGCTTGGGAATAACACGACTTTTGTTTTTGACAAACGCGGTAATATTGTTCAAGAAGTAGATGCTGAAGGCGGAATTACGCTGAACACCTACGATGATGACAACAATTTAATAAGTATTACTGACCCGCGCGGTAATACTACTACGTTTACTTACGATGACCGTAGCAACCAACTGACTCAAACCGATGCACTTGGTAACACCACGACCTTGACTTATAATGATTTAAATCAAATCTTAACTGTTACTGATGCTAAAGGTAACGTTACTACTAATCGTTATGACAGTCGCGGTAACTTATTAGAACGCGAAGATGCAGTAGGCAATGTTACTCGATACGATTACTTTGCTAATGGCAATCTGAGAACGCTTACCGATGCTAACAACAATAAAACAAACTATCGCTATGATACTTTGGGTCGTCTTACAGAAGTTGAAGATGCAATTAGGGCAGTTATCCGATTTACCTATGATAGTATCGGTAATATAAAGAGTATAACCACACCATTGGGCAATACTACCACCTTTGGCTATAACGCAGAAGGTCAACTGGTGAAGGTGACAGATGCAAAGGGCAATATTACTCAGATTGAATATAATGCAGCTGGTGATCGCACCGCAACAATTGATGCTTTGGGTCGCCGGACTGAGTTTGTTTACAACAATCGTGGCTTACAAACCCAGATTCGCTACGCTGATGGTACAGTGAGTCAAACGGCTTATGATGCCTTAGATAGAGTCGTTAAAGAAATTGACCAAAACGGTAACAAAATTGAGTTTGAATATGATGGATTAGCTCGCTTGATTTCTGTTGTGGATGCATTAGGAAACAAAACCCAGTATGGCTATGACGCAAGCAGCAACCAAATTACTCAAACTGATGCGCTCGGTCGTACCACTAAGTTTGAATACGATGCTCTCAATCGTTTAACTGAAACGCAACTACCGTTAGGACAAACTGAAACCCGCACTTACAATGCAGTTAATAAGCTAACAAGCCTAACCAACTTCAAAGGTGAAATAATTACCTATGAATACGACCCGAACAATATGCTGAGTGCGCTACGGTTGCCCGATGCTCCTGATGAAATTTACACCTATACACCCACAGGTGAGATTAGTACTATTACTGATGCACGCGGTACTACCAAGTACGAGTATGATAAACTGGATCAACTTGTAAGACGTACCGAACCGAATGAAGTAGCTATTGCGTATACTTATGACCTTGACGGCAATATCAACGCCTTAAATACTCCTACTGGTACTGTTAATTATACTTACGATAAGCTGGGTTTGCTAGAAACGGTAACAGACCGTCAAAATAAGGTCACAACCTACAGCTATGACTTAGTTGGCAACTTGATTAAAACTAAGCTTGCCAATGGTATCGTTGAAACTCGTCAGTATGACCTGCTCAATCGTCCTATCTTCATTGAAAATATTAATAGCAACGGAAATATTATTTCTAGCTATAGGTATACTTTGGATGATTTCGGCAACCGACTGTTACTTGAAGAAAATACGGGACGTAGAGTTGAGTATAGCTATGATGACCTTTATCGCTTAACTCAAGAAACGGTTACTGACACAATAAATGGCAACAAAACTACAAATTATGTCTATGATAATGTAGGTAATCGCCTAAGTCGTATCAGCATAATCGATGGTACAACTACCTATACTTACGATGATAATGACCGACTGCTGACTGAAACCAACGATGGTATTGTTACCAACTATAGCTACGATGATGCGGGTAATTTAATTACCACTACCACAGATGGTGAAACTCAACTTACTTACACTTGGAACAGTAAAGGTAAACTGAGCAAAGCGGTTGTTACCGAAAATGCGACTGAGCAAACAATCGAGTTTCAGTATAATACCGATGGCATCCGCGCGGCAACTACAGTTGATGGGAAAACTACCAATTTCTTAATTGACAAAACGCAACAAGAATTTGCTCAGGTGATTGAGGAATATGGTGCGGGTAACACCAGCGTTATCTATACTTACGGGCTTGATTTAATTAGCCAACAGAGGAATAGGGAGACATCCTTTTATCACACGGATGCTTTAGGAAGTGTAAGACTTTTGACCGATATTTCAGGAAATGTTCTTAATACCTATCTCTATGACCCATACGGTAGTGTGATAAATCAATTAGAAATGCAAAAAAATGCTTATAAGTTTACAGGTGAACAATTTGACAATGAGTTAGCAAATTACTATTTGAGAGCAAGATATTATAATCCAGCAACCGGAAGGTTTGTTAGCAGAGATAGTTTTGCAGGTTTTAACAAACGTCCTTTAAGTTTGAGTGATTATCTTTATGCAGAAGGAAATCCAATTAATGCTATCGACCCTAGTGGAGAAGTTGCAGTTTTAAGTTATAACAGATTATTAACATCTCCTATAAATCAAGCTGCTTTTAAAACTATAGCTAAATTACAAGCATTCGGTTCTGCTAATTTATTGTTTATAGGAAATGTTTTGAATGGAGCTAATAATGCTAATGGCAGATCGGATGATTTTCTTGAAATTGCTTTGAGTCAAACTGAAGAAGAACTAAATAAAATTAAAAAAATAGTCAAATTAATCGCCAAGGTGGCGCCAAAGCCTTTAGGGAAGGCAATTAATAGTGGATTTGAAACTGGAGCGAAGAAAGGAATAGAGTACATCGAGGGGCAGATATAGCTACCGTCACCCACCAACACCATTCTATGGTGTTGCTAATAAAACAAAGCCCTTAACTCAATATATATGTTCTGCTAGTAACGTTATTGGAAAAAACTGTTAGGCTCAAGCTCATCTGATAATAACGTTAGCGCTTTGGCGCTGGATAATTAAGATGATAATAACGAACGTTGAGTCAAATGTATTAGACTCTGAAGAAGTTTCCAATAACGTTATTGGAAAAAAGGTTGTGGACACCCCAGTAGCTCAAGTCTAAAACATGAGTGTGGATTAAAGCAATTAATTCTTCTCATTTTAGGTGGTCTGTTATAGCGGAAGTGTCCGAAAATTATGTTGCTCTATCCTGGGATGGATTTACTTTTAGTCCAACTACTAATGAACATGTAGAGAATACTCAATTTCCTTTTTGGCAGCACATACCTGTTTTTTTTGATGAATTAGCGCGCATATGCGATGGACAATGGAAACATCCAAATCTTCAAAAAATAATTTTGCATGACATGTGGGATAAATATCTTAATAAACCTTCTTATAAATGGAAGCACCTGCGTGTTAGAGCCGAAGCTTCTGGATTAGAATAGCACTAAATAAGTATGTGAGTTTTTTCATTTGATTTACCGTATATAACATTTTCTTGTCTACTTACGTATATTTTTCAGGGAGGTCAGGTTATGCAAAAAATAGAAAGATTTTTAGAAGGCGCCATATATCCTATCCAACTTCAAAGCTAATTGATAAACTAGCTACATCTCTGGCTTTGACTTCTTTCGCAGATATTACTTGAAGTCCTCTATCAGGTTCGACACCTACATCATCTAATAAATCACTGATAACTTCAACGGGTTCTCGATTAATTTCTAAAGCACCGCTACTGCGATTTTGCTCTTGTGCTAATGATTGTAATGCTTTTATTCCTTTTTTTAGAGGTGCGCGACTTACTATAATTAGTGCTTCTGCTGCTCCTTTTTGTACTGCTTGTAACTCTAACTGACTGGGTTCACCAACGACTAATGTTTGGTTTGGCGCCAATGTTTGTGTATCACTTACGTTCCATATATAAGGATAAGCTACTATTAGTCCTCCAGATGTGTCAACTAAGAGAATTGCTAAATGTAGATTTTCTGAAGTATTATTTGTGACACGAAATTGAAATAGTTTATTGAGTGGTAGCTTTTGAGGTTGTGTTGGAGTACGATTATTTTTAGATTGTTGTGTTGCGGTTCTGGCAAGGATTTTATTTGGCTGTTCAGCTAAATTCATTGCAACTTCTACATCTAACTGCGATGAGTTAGCATTTAGAGTTTTCTTGATAATTAAAGTTGCTAGCAATGATTTTAGTTTAGCATCAAGACGAGTTACTGCTTGTGAGACAGTTTCTCCTGGTTGGTTAAAAGATTCGGGTATAATGTCTAATCCTTCGCTAAATAAACCAATGCTATTGATGGGTGGTAAGTTACCTTTGAAATGTTTTCGCAATTTAGCTTGATAATTTGCGGTCATTCGACTTAATATATATTCGACACCATTGGGGTATAGTATATTTCCGATTTGTGCTGGCACTGCTTGTATACGATTAATTTTAGAAAGTGCTTCTTTTGCTGCTGTTATCTCGTTAGCAAGGGATGAATCTATACCAATATTTAATCGTAAATCTCCAGGTACAATTCTACTCAGTTCTTGTAGAGGTGTTCCTGGTTGGATAGATATGTTACTTGGTTCAATTAATTTAGCTGTTGCGACTAAACCGTTACGAGGTGATATTAATTGTAGCTTGCCTGATGATTGTCCTTTGTTGTTTATCGCTGCAAAAGTGGCGTCAGTTTGAAAGGTAGGTAAGCTGTCTGCATCAACTCCTCCCAACCATAAAGTAATTTGTGATTGTTCTACTTTGGTAATTACCGCATCAGAAGAGGGAGTTAATTTACTATTAATAAAGTATATTGGCTGCTTACTGTTACCATCCACATAGGGAGTGTTACCATATCTTTTAACACTATCACTTATTTGGTTAATTGTACCACCTATAGTATTTGTTTCCTGCCAAAGGTATTGAGTTAATAGGTAAGTAAAGGCGCCTGCATGAAACCCATCAAAATTTACATCTGCGGCTTCTTCATCGCGTTTGGCACTGGCAATTACAATACCTTTACCTGTTCCTACACAACGCTGTTTAGCTAATTCTTCTGAAGTAAGTTTAAGCTGTTTCATCCAGCGTTCTTGGTAAATAATTTCTTCTTGCATTGGTTTTAAATTATCACCAGGTACGGAGCGGATAACATAATTACCTCTTGTGCCACCACCAGAATAACAGCTATCTAGCACCATTGTGACATTATCTGTGTTTAATGCCGACCTGAGTAAAAACAAAGTGCGTCCCATAATATCCGGCGCCAAATTATTTTGCAGTTCATCAGGAACTACCAAGGTACTATTATAATTATCATTGAATTCCGAATTGCTACAATTACGAATCGGATTTGTGTCTAAAATACGCGAACCATGACCAGAGAAATGAAAGACAACCACATCACCAGGTTTTGCTTGTTTGATTAAATGGTCTTCAAACATTTGTAGAATATTTTGGCGTGTAGGTTGATATTCTAACGGAGAATCGGAAGTTAGTTTTATAATATCCTGACGCTTAAAACCAAAACGATTAACTAACAACTCTTCTTGTAACGCAACATCGGTAACACACCCATTTAAGTTGTCATAACGCGGGTTAGCTGGATATTTATTAATTCCAACTAGTAACGCTAGTTTGCGAGGAGTATTTTGTGCCAAAACCTGAGCATAACTATTAAGGTTACTCAAACTTAAAGCCGCAACAGTAGAACTTGTAAATTGTAAGAAATGGCGCCGTTTCATATTTTATATTTTAGTATTTGTAAACTATTGGCTTCGTTCCTACCCGCATAGGGTTGAAAACCCGTATGCTAATAGCGCAAGTCCTCTTAAAGAGGACTAAGGCATAATAATACATGTATATATATCTTTATTAGAAGCTAACTTATGTAAAAACGCACAATAACTCTGTCTGTGTAAATATTCGTGTAAACTTACATAACCTAGCTGGTGCCGGAGATATATCTATACATAATGCCTTTATTGCTCTCTTTGTAGTATTTATGCACCATATACAGCGTCTTGGTTATATAGCAGCAACCTTGATATTACTGCAAATTTTACCGTCGCAGATAGCAGTTAGACCTTTGGGAAATGAAGTAGCGCGCGGGCAAACTACTGAACAACGTAGGGATAAAGCAATACGGTTAAATAAGTTAGGGGTTCAGCAGCTTAATAAAGGTGAGTATCAAGAAGCTTTAAAAACGTTTGAGCAGGCTTTAGCTATCATAAAACAGATTGGCGACAAAGCTGTTGAAGGTATTACTCTTTACAATATTGGGGGAGTTTACCATAGTTTAGGAGAATATCCAAAAGCACTCTTACATCTTCAACAAGCTTTAACTATCAGAAAAAAGATTGGCGACAAAGCTGGTGAAGGAATTACTCTTAACGGTATTGGGGGAGTTTACCATAGTTTAGGAGAATATCCAAAAGCACTCTTGCATTATCAACAAGCTTTAGCTATCAATAAGCAGATTGGCGACAAAATTAGTGAAAGTGATAGCCTTAACAATATTGGAGTAGCTTACTATAGTTTAGGAAAATATCCAAAAGCACTCTTACATCTTCAACAATCTTTAGCTATCAGTAAACAGATTGGCGATAACCTTGGGTGTTGTGGTTGGCACTAATTTACTGCCTATCTGGGATAATTGTTCTAATGTTGGTTCTGGGTATCGACTGCGACTCCCTGTTTTCCGCTGTTGCCAAAGTTGAGTGCAGTAAACTTCGTGGAAACTCTCAAGCAATTGTAATGCTTTGTTAACTTCCGTTTCGGTGTGCTGTCCTTTTAAGATAGATTGTAGGCGCCCAGGTTTCATATAGCTAAGAATCATCCAGTTAGTAACCTGCTCGATACCATGTTCACGTAAAATACGCTTGACATCAGAATTACCCTTAAATATGCGAATAGTCCAAGTTGATAAACTACCCTTACTTGGGTCGAATGTATCCAAAACGCGGGTAATGAGGGACGAGGAATTACAAATAACACCTTCCCTAACACTATCCAGAACATATGGTAGCAACTCAGTAGCAGTAAAATCGTGTTGTTTGCCAAATCTACCCTCCAATTGCATACATAAGTACTCAACTTGGTGAGACACAAAGCAGCGTAAACAAGATTCAGCATCTGTTGAGTTTGTGTTTTGCAGCAGACTTTGAATTTCTTGAGACACCTCTTGAGTGTCGTCTACTATACCAAACCTTTGTTGAAGGAAAGCTAAATTCGGCGCCTGTTCTATAATTTGACGATTGGCAAAACCATCAACAACAACTCGCCTACAGTACTTTAATAAAACGCCCATTTTAAATAAATTTACTATATTTGAGTAAAATATTACCCTTTTCCGGAGAGAAGATAAATAGATTGATTATTTTTCTTAATTCATAGGCACCTTGCTTATAGTTCTACTTCCACCTATCTTCCACGCTTCCAGCTTATGCAGTTTTATATAGTGATGATAAGTTTTTGCATAACTTACTTGTGCTGGAAGATATGTTTAGAATAACCACCCCGCTCTGTAAGCTTAGGAAGAATTGAAACTAATCCTGCTTTTTGCAGGCTGATAAAATCTAATCGTTAAGAATTATGCTGTACAATAATCAAGTGCAAATACATTCAAAAGGCGTTTTTAATCTTTTACGTTGGATGCTATTAATATTGCTGGGACTATTAGCTATATTGGCTAATTTATTGTTGCTCCAAGCTTTATTTAATTCGTCAATCCAACTAGCACCTTTTTATTCCGCTGTTGCTAGCTTAGTAATGCTTGGAAACTTGACTACACTAGTTATTGCCCTCATTTGGCTGTTTCAAGTACATAAAGATTTGCAAATAATCTATCCAAATTATCAAATTACACCTGGAGGCGCCTTAGCACGCTTTATGATTCCCTTCTATAATTTAGTAGGAATTTGGGAAACACTCGCAACAATTGGTAATCACTATCAATCAGAATTGAAAACTCGTGCGTCAGGCAACGCTATTCAAGCTTCTGTAATTTGGCTTTATGTCACGTCAGTTTTATCATATGCATTAAATAGCTTTGTGTCACTGAATGATTTTAAATTAGAAGACGGTTCTACTCCAGTTTATTTGTTAATTACAACATTAGCAGATTTTTATTTAATATTTGTGAGATTTAATATTGCTCAAGCAGTTAACAATGGTATTCGTATTAAATCTTCAAAAACGTAATTTTTTTGTATAATACCAATTTTGCAAGCAGCTGCGTAGAAGCGATGCCAATACTACTCTTTTACACCTAAAGCTTATGTATTTTGCATAACTTACGCTAACTCAAAGATATCTACATTATCTAAAGTAGCAATTATGCGTTTACGTATCAGGGTTTTACCCAGCTACGATTTTCTTGTTTAGGTTAGGTGTTTTGCCTAAATTATACGTGCAGTTATATTTTTCACCACAGAGGCACAGAGTACACGGAGGTAAGAGGGAACTTCAGAATTTCTCTGTGCCCTCTGCGTCTCTGTGGTAAAATTTTAAACTCTTAAAAATTTGAATTAGCAGGCGCCAAAAAGTCAACTATATTATTTAGCTTCGCCAATCAACGTGAAAGCAGCCCATCTTAAAGGGTTAGAATATGCTTGTTGTTTCATCGTTGTTAGCATCGCTTGACGAAGTGCAATAGCTTTATCTGGGTTTTGTTGCAAATTGCGATAAAACTCACTCATTAAAAACTCTGTGGAGTTATCATTCACCTTCCATAGCGATACTATCACGCTGGGAACACCCGCAGAAATTAAAGAACGTGACAAACCTATTACTCCATCACCTGTAATTTTTCCCCTTCCTGTATCGCAAGCACTAAGCACTACTAAGTCCGCACGTAATTTCATGTCAAGAATTTCGCCTGCTGTGAGTAAACCATTTATTCCATCGTTTCGCGAAGGTTTGGAATCTGCTGCTAGAACAATGGCGCCTGGTACACCGAATCCTTTAAAATCTTGAAGTAACCCATGCGTAGCCAGATGAATAGTACCTGCGTTTTGCATTTTCTCCATAACCACAGCTTTATTGGCTTTATTACCTATAAGCGCTTGAGTATCTAGCAATTTAGCCACTGTGTTTGCTTCTCTCTCTGAACCAGGCAAAGGAGACAAGTTCATTTGTGAATCTCCAAATTTAATTTTTGGTATAGTTGGATTTCCAACAACCAATGCATTTTTACCTCTTGCTGCCAATTTACTATTACGTTGCTTTTGCTGACGAGTCAAATCTAAAACTTGAATTGAAGGCGCCGTGAGTATAGTATGTTTCTCTACTAAGTATTTACCTTTTTCATCTAATAATGCAGGAAAGGGAACGTTGAATAGAGATGCTTGGGGAATAAAGATGACTCGTTCGTTAGGGTCTTGAGGTAATAAGCTTGCAATGGGAGCAATCAGTAATTTATGTAATTGCTGTAATTTTTGGGTTGGGTCTTCTGTGGATGGTGTTATAACAGATACATCAAACATATTGGAACCTCTCACACCCATCGAGTCACGCGCACTGATTACAAGTTCTTGTAAAGATTTATTTATCGATTTGAGGTCAACTTGCTTAAATGTAATTTCACCTGTAGGTTTGACTACCCAAATATAAAGTTCTGATTCTTTTCTTTGTATTTTACCTTCAACTTTGAAATCATCAACAATTCTTGAGTATTGCACAAGTGTCGCATTTTGTGCGGAGGCAATTTGTTTGATTTGGTCAATGTTTGGTGGAGTAAATAATTGTTTGTTGGGGTTATCTGATAATTTAGAAGCTAGTAGCTCAACAAAAGCGCGTGCTTTTCCGCGTTCGGCAATTTCTAAGGCTGTGCTACTTTTATTTTGAGCAATCAGAACTTGCTGTAAAGTGCGGTAGATGTGGCTTTGCTCTTCAAAAATTGTGATTTTATTGTTATCTTTTAATCCACCTCGTAAAGATTCATAAACTTTGATTGATTTAAACAGGGTGTTTTCTGCTAACTGAAGATTTCCGATTTTGTAATAAGTAAATCCTATATTATCTAGCGCGATACCCTCCCCTTGACGGTCTTTTATTTCTAGGGCAATTTTCAAGAAACGCTCTAAGTACTCAATAGCTTTGGGGTAGTCTCCCAAGGCACGGTAGGCATTACCGAGATTGGCCAGTGCAGCACCCTCCCCTTTACGGTGTTTTATTTGTTGGGCGATTTTCAAGGTACGCTCTGAGTACTCAATGGATTTGGGGTAGTCTCCCATGCTATGGTAGGCAAGACCGAGATTACCCAGTGCAGCCCCCTCTCCTAGACTGTATTTTATTTCTAGGGCAATTTTCAAGAAACGCTCTTGGTACTCAATGGCTTTGGGGTAGTCTCCCATGCTATCGTAGACATTACCGAGATTACCCAGTGCAGCACCCTCCCCTTGACGGTCTTTTATTTGTTGGGCGATTTTCAAGCTTAACTTCTGGTACTCAATAGCTTTGGGGTAGTCTCCCAACGCACGGTAGGTAATACCAAGATTACCCAGTGATTGACTCTCTCTTAGAAGGTCTTTTATTTGTTGGGCGATTTTCAAGCTTAACTTTTGGTACTCAATAGCTTTGGGGTAGTCTCCCATGCTATAGTAGGCAACACCGAGATTACTCAGTGATTGGCTCTCACCTTTACGGTGTTTTATCTCTTGAGCGATTTTCAAGCTTCGCTCATAGTACTCAATGGCTTTGGGGTAGTCTCCCATACTCAAGTAAGCATTACCGAGATTACCCAGTGATTGACTTTCTCCTAGACGGTCTTTTATTTCTAGGGCAATTTTCAAGAAACGCTCTTGGTACTCAATGGCTTTCGGGTATTCCCCCATACTAATGTACTCAACACCGAGATTACCCAGTACAATACCCTCCCCTTGACGGTATTTTATTTCTTGAGCGATTTTCAAGCTTCGCTCATAGTACTCAATGGCTTTGGGGTAGTCTCCCATACTCGAGTAGGCAAAACCGAGATTACCCAGTGATTGACTCTCTCCTAGAAGGTCTTTTATTTCTTGGGCAATTTTCAGGAAACGCTCTTGGTACTTAATGGCTTTGGGGTAGTCTCCTAACGCTTGGTAGGCATTACCGAGATTACCCAGCAATAGACCCTCGGAGTAACGGTTTTTTATTTCTTGGGCAATTTTCAAGCTTCGCTCTGAGTACTCAATGGCTTTAAGGTAGTCTCCGATACTATAGTAGGTAACACCGAGAGTAACCAGTACAGCACCCTCCCCTTGACGGTCTTTTATTTCTCGGTAAATATCGAGGGCTTGTTGCCAAGATTGTAGGGCAACTTCAAATTGACTTATGTCATACTGCTTAATACCTTGCTTTAACAGCCTATCTGCTTCTGCTTTCCTTGCATCGTTATTCTGTGCCAGTACTTGTAATGATGGGACATAAGAAGAGGAGTAGGGGATAAAAGGCGAAGAAAGAGTAAGTAAAAACGATAAACTACCAACCCAGATAAGCTTACGCAAGCTAATTCGGCGCCTCGAATACTTTCGTTTACCCCAAAATGACCCTGTTTTGACCAATTTTGATAATGGTCTAAGACTTTTGCTCATTAAATAATCCTCTTTGAGCGTGAAAATATGTAAAAAATCATAAGCTGGATGATGGGGAAGTTGTTAAAGCTGGGGTTGGAGTTTGTTGTGGTTCTGGTTTGCCATCATCTGTCATGATGCCAATAAAACCTAGCAACACGAATAAACTTAGCATCCCAGCCCAAACGCTTGCACCTGCGATTGCCCAACCTCTTTGATTCGCTTTGAAATCTGTCACACTGCGCCATTTACGGCTTTGCCATGCCCAGACATTACCTCTGGCGCCAACAACAAACCGCATAATTATATTTACAAACGGCATCCAACATAGTAATCCAATCCAAACTTGGTTAGGTAATGACCAAAAACCAGGCAGCAAGAAGGCGCCCCAATTCCAACCTCGAATTTCTGGCGGTATTTGGATTGTCTCAACTTCATTTATCACAATCGGTATGGTAGGGTCAACACCTCCGATTGAATTGAGAGACAGCAAAGCGTTTATCATTTCTTTTGCGTTGGTATAGCGCGCAGAAGTATGGTAAGCAGTTGCTTTATCCAACAGCATTTTCAAACCAGCGCTAACGTTAATTGCATATGGATGCCAAATAATTGCTCCTGTTTGAACATCTGTTTGCAGTTCTAAGGGATTTTTTCCTGTGAGCAAATAAATCATTGTTACTCCTACAGCGTATAAATCGCTGCTGAAAACAGGTTTACCCATCGCTTGCTCTGGTGGCATAAACCCTTGTGTACCAATAATTTCTGACTTAACGGCATGACCCTGCGTATTAAATTGCGTGCCCACTGATTCACGTACCGCACCAAAATCAATAAGTACTGGCATATTATCAGACTTGCGTAAAATAACATTATCAGGTTTGATATCGCGATGAATAACTCCTCGACTGTGAACAAAGTTAAGAACATACAATAATTTATTGAGTATTTCCCTTACCGCAATCTCGTTAATGGTGCCATACGTTTCTACTAGCTGAGTTAAAGTTTGCCCTTGAATGTACTCTTGAACTAAGTAGAATAGACCTTGCTCGGCAAAATAAGCATATAAATGTGGGATTCGATTATTACTATTACCCAAATCTTCCAATATTACCGCTTCATGTTGAAAGAACTTTTGAACTAGCTGATACGTGTGAGGGTTATTAATTATAGGTCGAAGTTGTTTAATCACACAATAAGGTCGTGAGGGTAAATGTGTATCTTCAGCCAAATAGGTATCACCAAAACCCCCTCTACCAAGTTGTTGAATGATTAAATAGCGATTGTTAATAATTTGTTGCATATTTCCTACACCTTCAAATAACAATACTAAATCTTTAAAAAAACATTTTTCCAAACATAAGTACTACCATCAGTTAAAATCTTTACTTCGCTGCTGTTCTATTACATATCTTTTGCAGCTAAAGCTTATGCATTTTGCATAACTTACGCTAACTCAAAGATATCTACATTATGTGAGGTAGCAATTATGCGTTTACGTAGCTGGGCAAAACCCTGCTACGATTTTCTTGCTTAGGTTAGGTGTTTTGCCTAAATTATACATGCAGTTATATTTATCACCACTGAGGCACAGAGTACACGGAGGTAAGAGGGAACTTTAGAATTTCTCTGTGCCCTCTGTGTCTCTGTGGTAAAATTCTAAACTCTTAAAAATTTGAATTAGCAGGCGCCAAAAAAGTCAACTATATTATTTGGCCTCACCAATTAAGGTGAAAGCAGCCCATCTTAAAGGATTAGAAAATCGTTGCTGTTTCATCGTTGTTAGCATCGCTTGACGAAGTGCAACAGCTTTATCTGGATTTTGTAGCAGATTTCGATAAAATTCACTCATTAAAAACTCTGTGGAGTTATCATTTACTTTCCATAGTGATACTATTACACTAGGAACACCCGCAGTAATTAAAGAACGCGACAAACCTATTACTCCATCACCTGTTATTTTTCCCCTTCCTGTATCACAAGCACTAAGTACTACTAAGTCCGCACGCAATTTCATATCAAGTATTTCGCTTGCTGTGAGTAAACCATTTATCCCATCCTTCGGGGTGGAATCTGGTGCTACAACAATGGCGCCTGGTACACCAAATCCTTTAAAATCTTGAAGTAACCCGTGGGTAGCTAGATGAATAGTACTTGCGTTTTGCATCTTTTCTATAACTTTCGCTTTATTAGCTTTATCACCTATAAGCGCTTGAGTCTCTAGCAATTTAGCAACTGTGTTTGCTTCTCTCTCTGAACCAGGCAAAGGAGAAAAGTTTATTTTTAAATCCCCTAGTTGAATTTTAGGCATAGTCGGATTTCCAACAACCAATGCATTTTGACCCGCTACTTTCAATTTGCTATTACGTAACTTTTGTTGATGAGTTAAGCCTAAAACTTGAATTGAAGGCGCCGTGAGTATAGTATGTTTCTCTATTAAGTATTTACCTTTTTCATCTAATAACGCAGGAAAAGGAACGGTAAATAGAGATGCTTGGGGGATAAATATAACTCGTTCGTTAGGATTTTTCGGTAATAAGTCTGCAATGGGAGCAATAAGTAATTTATGTAATTGCTTTAACTTTTGGGTTGGGTCTTGTGGAGATGGTGTTACAACAGCAACATCAAACATATTGGAACCTCTCACACCCATCGAGTCACGCGCGCTGATTACAATTTCTTGCAAAGATTTATTTATATTTTTGAGGTCAACTTGCTTAAATACTATTGCTCCTGTTGGTTTTATGACCCAGATATAAAGTTCAGATTCTTTAACTTGTGATTTACCTCCACCTTTAAATTTATCATAAATAATTGAATATTGCACGAGAGTAGCATTTTGTGCGGAGGCAGTTTGTTTTATTTGTTCAATATTGGGTGGAGTAGATAATTGTTTGTTGGGGTTAGAGGATAATTTAGCAGTGAGTAGCTCAACAAAAGCTCTAGCTCTACCGCGTTCGGCTATTAAGAGCGCCGCGTTAGTTTTATTTTGAGCGATGAGGGCTTGTTGTAAAGTACGATAGGTGCTACTTTGCGTGTCAAAAATTGTGATTTTATTGTTATCTTTTAATCTACCTCGTAGAGATTCCCAAACTTCCATTGATTTAAATAGGATACTTTCTGCTAACTGAAGATTTCCGGTTTTGTAGTAAGTAAGCCCTAGATTATTTAGCGCAGTACCCTCCCCTTTACGGTCTTTTATTTCTTGAGCAATTTTCAAGTAACGCTGTTGGTAGTCAATGGCTTTGGGGTAGTCTCCCATACTAAAGTAGACATTACCGAGATTACCTAGTGCAGAACCCTCCCCTTGACGATCTTTTATTTCTTGGGCAATTTTCAACCTTCGCTCATCGTACTCAATGGCTTTGGGGTAGTCTCCCATACTCCAGTAGGTATTACTGAGATTACCCAGTGATTGACCCTCACCTTGACGGTCTTTTATTTCTTGGGCGATTTTTAAGCTTTGCTGTTGGTAGTCAATGGCTTTGAGGTACTCTCCCATACTAGAGTAGTAATCACCGAGATTACGCAGTGTATTACCCTCCCCTTGACGGTCTTTTGTTTCTTGGGCGATTTTCAAGGTTCGTTCATAGTACTCAATGGCTTTGGGGTAGTCTCCCATACTAGAGTAGGCATTACCGAGATTACCCAGTGATTTACCTTCCCCTTGACGATCTTTTATTTCTTGGAGAATTTTCAAGCTTTGCTTATGGTAGTCAATGGCTTTGGGGTAGTCTCCCATACGAAAGTATGCAAGACCGAGATTACCCAGTGATTTACCTTCCCCTTGACGGTCTTTTATTTCTTGGAAAATTTTCAAGCTTTGCTTATGGTAGTCAATGGCTTTGGGGTAGTCTCCCATACGAAAGTAGGTAGCACCGAGATTACCCAGTGATTTACCTTCCCCTTGACGGTCTTTTATTTCTTGGACGATTTTCAAGCTTCGCTGTTGGTAGTCAATAGCTTTGGGGTAGTCTCCCATACTCCAGTATGCAAGACCGAGATTAGCCAGTGCATTACCCTGCCCTTTACGGTTTTTTATTTCTTGGGCGATTTTCAAGCTTTGCTTATGGTAGTCAATGGCTTTGGGGTAGTCTCCCATACTCAAGCAGGCAACACCGAGATTACCTAGTGCAGAACCCTCTCCTTTACGGTCTTTTATTTCTTGATAGATATCAAGCACTTGTTGCCAAGATTGCAGGGCAGCTGAAAATTGACTTGTTTGGTACTGCTCAATACCTTGCTTTAACAACCTATCTGCTTCAGCTTTCCTTGCATCATTACTCTGCGCCAATACTTGTAATGATGGGACATAAGACGGAGAATAAGGAATAAAAGGCAAAGAAATTGTTAGCAAAAACGATAAACTACCAATACTTAAAAGCCTTAGTAAGCTAGTCCTACAAAACATCTGCTTTTGTTTACCCCAAACAGGCGCCGTTTTTACCAACTTTGATAAAGGTTTAAGGTTCTTGCTCATTTTATAATCCTCTAAAAATAGGTAAAAAATCTTAGGTCAGACAAGATGCCGAACCTACATGTTCCTACGATTTAGCCAACGTCGAAGGCGATGGATAATGTAGCAATTTCTGCTGTTTCTAATTCCTTTGCTGATATACTGGTGCCACCACGGCTTAAATCGTCTAATAAATCTCCAACTATTTCAACACTTCTATCACTGGAAATTTCGATACCGCGAGGTGTTTCATCTCCACTTGGTTGTTGAGCTTTTTGTTCACGCGCTAATGCTTGTAGTGTTCTTGCTGCGTTTGTTAGAGGTGAATGACTAAAAATTGCGAGTACTTCTGCTGCTCCTTTTGATTTTGCTGACAGCTTTAACTTGTCGGGTTCACCTACTATTTTAACTTTGCCTGTTTTAATTATCGTGGTTTCCTCTGAAAAATCGTTTCTATAAGGAAATACTATTTCACCCTCTGAATCAATAATTAAGATTATGAAATATATGTCTTTTGAGGTATTATTTATGGCTTGAAACTGGAATAATTGTTTTAATGGTAGCCTATTAGGATACTTCTGTGATGATTCTTTGCGATTTGTTTGTGAGAGTAAAGTGACACTTTTGGCAAGAACTTTATTTGGTGGCGCCGCTAAGTTCATGATTAATTCTACATCTAGTTGGGATGAGTTAGCGTTGGAAGTAGCTCGAATAATATATGCTGCTACTAAGGCTTGTATTTTAGGCTGTAAACGAGATATTGCTTCTATTGGTGTTTCTTTTGGCTCTCCAAATGAACCTGGAATTAATTGTAATCTCTCTGTAAATAAACCGATGCTTCCTAGTTGTGGTAATTTTTCTATATCTTGCTTTTGCAATTTTAGATAATCTGCTGTCATTCGACTTAATATATATTGCGCGTTAGAATATGATGTATTGTTTTTCTCTGCTGTTATGCTTTGAACACGGTTAATGTTAGAAAGTGCTTGAGTTGCTGCTGTTACATCTCCAAGGGATGGGTTTACACCAATACCTAGTTTTAAATCTACAGGTATAACTCTGCTTATTTCTCGCAGCAGTGTTCCAACTTGAAGCGAGTTAGTATTTCCTGATATTAGTTTTGCTTCTGCTTTTAAACCATCACGAGGTGATACTAACTCTAATGTTCCTGATGGTTGTCCTTTTTGATTTATTACAGCAAATTTGGCGCCTTTTTGAAAGCCAAATAAACTGAGATAATCAATTCCTCCTAGCCATAATGTGAATTTATCACCATCAATTTGTTTTATAACAGCATCAGATGATGGGACAGATTCATTGTTGATAAAATAAACTGGTTGATTTTGTGTTCCGTCAACAATTGGTTCTTGCCTTTTTCCTAAACTGCCACCAATTTGCTTAACAATAGCGTCTACAGTATCAGTTTGTTGCCAAAGATACTGAGTTAACATATATGTAAAGGCCCCAGTATGAAAGCCATCAAAATCTACATCTGCTGCTTCTTGGCTTTTCTTTGCCGCTGTAATTACTACACCTTTTCCAATTCCCGCACAACGTAATTCTCTGAGTTTATCTTCTGTTAATTGCAAAGTTTTCATCAAATCTTTTTGATATTGCTTTTCGGCTTCTGAAATGATAAAACCCTCACTACCACCCGAACGAACTCTGTAATTGTCACGAGTGGCGCCACCAGAAAAACAACTATCAAGCACCATAGTAACGTTATCTGTATTTAGGGATAATCTCAGCAAGAATAATGTTAACCCCATAATGTCTGGCGCCATGTTGCCTAATGGGTTATCAGCAACTATCAAAGCACTATTTTGATTATCGAATTTTTTAGTCTTACAATTCAAGATAGGGTATGGGTCAGGAAAATAAGAACCATGACCAGAAAAATGGAAAACAACTACGTCACCTGGATTTGCTTGTTTAATTAAATGTTCTTCAAATGCAGTTAAGATATTTTGGCGTGTAGGTGGTTTATCCGATGGTTTACTAGTTAATCGAACAATATCATTACGGATAAAACCAAAACGGTTAACCAATAATTCCTCTTGCAAATCAACATCAGTAACACATCCATGTAAATCACTTAGTGAGCGCTTATCTTTAGGATAGTCATTAATTCCTACTAATAAAGCTAACTTACGTGAATCGCTTTTTCCTAAAGCTTGAGCATAACGGTTGCCTTGTTGGATAATATCAAAATTACTCAATCCTAACGCAGCAACAGTTGAAGCTGAAAATTGTAAGAAATGGCGCCGCTTTATCATATTAATTTTAGAGAGTATTTGTAGAAACTTTAGCTGAGTTTGTGGTACAAAAATCGTGAGCTTCAATTTCTTGAATAGTGCGTTTTAATTCCGCAGAGGGGTTTCGGACGGAATATAGCTGCCACAGCGCATCAGACAACAACCATTCTGATATCAAATAATCAACTTTTGATAGAACATTTTTATCTGCACTGGCGCCTTCTTGCTTTGTTAACTCTTGTGTAATTTTATTGCGTTTTGCTGCTTCTATAAACTCAAACTCAACAGGCAAACTTTCTAACTCACGTCCTCCTTTACCTCCAACTAAAGCGTATAATTTCCATTCGTATGTTTGCCCCGGTTGTAATGGTTTTCCATTATATATAACGCGGGTTTCCCCTTCCTTTATTTTTAGAGTTTCAAATACCTGCTGTTTCCCTGCTTCAAATATTTCAATTTTAACTGGTTTCGCTTTTGGGTCACTAATACGCCAAGAAAATAAAGGTTTATTACTAAAAATTTCCTTGCTTACCTCTCTCTCTGACTCAGTTAAAAACTGATTGGGTGTAATCATACAAAATAAACCTCGACCACCTCTCCTCACCTTACGACGCTGGAAAAAACTAACTACTTAACCCTAACTCAAAGATATATATGTACTGTTATATTGACTTATTGGCGCCGTTTGTAATGGATAAATTGCCGCTCTTGTTGCTATGGTTGGTAAAAGAGCAACTATAATCGCGATTATTATCACCCGTACTTTTATGCGATTAACCATCGAATTTACTCCTCAAGCAAATACACTGTATTCAAGTCAAATATTATTCTTTATAGAAATAAATAAATAGATTTGTACCTCTCTTAAAATCCATAGGCGCCTTGCTTATAGTCCAACCTATATATATCTTTCACGCTTCAAGCTTATGTAATTTTATGTGATGATGATAACTAGGGAGTTATTGTAACTTTTTTGCATAACTTCCCAAAGCTGGAAGATATATATAGATGATTAGGATTATCGATACGTTATAAATTTTACTTAACACTGTAGGTTCTCTATGCGCTACCGAAGCTTGATAAGGAATGGATTCATAGCTTTACTGGCTTTTATATTCACAGCTTTGTCAGTAACTATGGTGCCATTTACTATACAACAAGTAGGCGCGCAAAACCTACCTTTTCAAAGTAAGACATATAATGGCGCCGTTTCAACTATTGCCCAAACTCCCAATAACCAAGAACCAACTGATAAGGAAAGTGCTTTTACAGGGAGTTTTGTAGACTACTATGCAGAATCCGCGCAGCTAAAAGGACATTCCGGCAGTGTTAACGGCGCCGATTTTAACCCAGATGGTAAACTTATAGTTACCGCAGGATCTGATAGAACTGCTCGTATATGGGATTTCTCAGGAAAAGAATTAACTATATTAAGAGGACATACGGGCAGCGTTAGAAGTGCTAAATTTAGTCCAGATGGACAACGAATAGTAACAGCATCTTTTGATGGCACAGTGTGCGTGTGGGATTTGTCGGGTGTAGAGACCAAATTAATCGCGTCTTTACAAGGACATCAAGGTAAAGTTTTCAGCGCAAATTTTAGCCCAGACGGAAAACAGATAGTCACTGCGGGTGAGGATGGAAGCGCGCGGATTTGGGATATTTCTGGTAAACAAGTAAAGGTAATTACTGGGCATAGTAGTAGCGTTTATGGCGCCAGTTTTAGCCCTGATGGTAAACAGATTGTCACTGCAAGCGCTGATAAAACCGCCCGTATATGGGATTGGTCAGGGAAATTGTTGGCAGAATTGAAAGGTCATACAGATACTGTTTGGAGTGCTTCATTTAGCCCTGATGGTAAACGAGTTGTTACAGCGTCGGATGATAAAACCGCGCGCGTATGGGATATTTCTGGCAAACAACTAGCTGTATTAGAAGGGCATACTGATAGTGTATGTAATGCAAATTTTAGTAATGATTCCGAAAAAATAGTTACAGCATCTGTTGATAGAACTGCTTTAATATGGGAAGCAAAAGGTGAATTAATTGGTAAATTGCAACGTCATACAGATGGAGTCAATGGCGCAATTTTTAGCAGGAATGGAAGATGGATAGTTACAGCTTCTAATGATGGAACAGCACGAGTGTGGGATACACAAACCAAGCTGTCAACTGAATTTAAACATCTCGAAGTTAGCCCTGATGGTAAAATTATTTTGACAACATCTGGAGACAAAGAAGTGCAAGTATGGAATATTAATGGTAAATTACTATTTACCCTTCAGCATGAAAATAGAGTCTCTAGTAAAAAATTCAGCCCTGACGGTAAAATGATTTTAACAGAATCTGGAAACAAAGTACAAGTCTGGGACATTAATGGTAAGAAAATAGGTGCCTTCCAACATCAAGATAGGGATTCAGACGTGAACTTCAGTCCAAATGGTAAGTTAATTTTCACAAAATCAGAAAACATTGTAACATTATGGGATGTTAATGGTAAATTACTTACTAAGCTTCAACACGATATGCTTGTTACCAGTGTTAACTTTAATCAATATAATAAATATAATAATAATAGTCAGCGAATTGTCACCACATCCGAGCGAAATTCTCCACAAGTATGGGATATAAATGGCAAACAGCTTGCGACTATTAGCCAACGTGAATATTTAAAGTGTGGTGATGATCTACATTGTGTTGAGAGTACTAATATTAGCCCTGATGGTAAGTTAATCATCACTATATCATCATATGATAGAAATGTACGAGTTTGGAACTTAAGCAGCAAGCAAGTTGCTGTCCTTCAACATCAAGGCAATGTGGTAAGCGCTAATTTTAGTCCTGATGGCAAGTTGATTGTCACTGCATCTGAGGACGAAACTGCACGAGTTTGGGATATAAGTGGTAAACAAATTGCTGTTCTCCAACATCAAGGTAGTGTCCGAAGTGCAAACTTTAGTTCTGATGGAAAGCAAATTGTTAGCGCATCTGACGACAAAACAGTGCGAATCTGGGATATAAATGGTAAACAAATTGCTGTTTTGCGACATGAAAGCAAAGTTATAAGCGCTAATTTTAGTCCTGATAGTAGATTGATTTTATCCATATCAGAAGATTATATTGAAAGAGTGTGGTATTTATCAGAAAAGACATCAACTCAATTTGGTTTACTTGATGATAAGCCGATTAATAAAATTGATGTTCAAAATATAGATTCTGTAAAAATTAGTTATTCCAATGATTTTAATTTTAGCCTAGATAGTAAGTTCATCGTTAGCATAACAAGGTAATAACATTGTACGACTATGGGATGTTCACGGTAAACTAATTTCTGTTCTTAGGCATCCAAGTAATGTGAGAAGTGTCAACTTTAGCCCTAATAGTAAATTTATTATTACCGTTACACAAGAAAAAACTGCACATTTGTGGGATATTAATGCTAAACAAATCGCTATTTTCAAGTTACATACTGACTCAATTATCTTGAATAATAACTTTAGCCCCGATAGTAAGTTACTTGTTACCCCATTTGAAGACAACACTGCACGAATCTGGGACATTAATGGTAAGCAACTAGCAATTCTTGAACATAAAAATCATGTTTCAAAAGCTAGTTTTAGTCCTAATGGTAAGTTCATTATCACCGCATCTGAAGATAACACTGTAAAAGTATGGGATACTAATGGTAAACAACTTGCTGTGCTTTCACATCAGAATAGAATAGTAAGTGCAAACTTTAGCCCTAATAGTAAATTAATTATCACAGCATCCGAGGATGAGACCGCACGGGTTTGGAACACTAGTGGCAAGCAACTAGTTGTCCTTAAAGAACAGTATCATATTTTGGATGCTCAATTTAGCCCTGATAGTAAATTAATTACCACCACATCTTTTCATTTTAGAAGTGAGCATTCTGCACGGATATGGGATATTAGTGGTAAAGAGCTTGCTAGCTTCAGAAATAAAAATATTGAATTTATTCAATTTAGTCCTGATGGTAATTGGATTATTACGCGCGAAAATAACAGCGCAAAAGTCTATAATCTCGATGGTGAAGAACTTCTTGCTCTTCCAAATGGAGTAAGTAGGGTAAGATTTAGTCCTGATAGTAAGCTGATTGTCACTACATCAGAAGACGGAACTGCACGACTATGGGATATTAAGGGAAAACAACTTTTTATTCTTCAACATCAAAATAAGGTTTTATTCTCTGAATTTAGCCCTGATAATAATTTGATAATGACTATCTCAGAAGACGGTACTGCAAGCCTTTGGGATACTCAAGGTAAACAACTTATCGCCTTTCGAGACCCAGATGAATTTAAAAGTGCCGATTTTAGCCCTGACGGGAAGTGGATTATTACCACATCTGCATATGGGGCCACGCAAATCTGGGATATTAATGGAAAACAAGTTACTCTTCAAAATCAAGATAAATTTGAAACTGGAAACTTTGATATTAGTTGTAAATTAATTGTTACTTCGGATGGGTCAGTAATTGCACAAGTCAGGGATGTAAGTAAAAAACTTGTTTTTCTCGGAAAAAGCAATAGACGTGAAAATATCATATTCAGTCCTGATTGTAAGTTGATTATCAACGTATTTCAAAGCAGTAATATCGCCCAAGTGTGGAATGTAAATGGTGATAAAATTGGAATTATTCAGCATGAAAATAAAATTCCAAGTGCTAATTTTAGCCCTGATAGTAAGCTAATTATTACTACAAGTGAAGATAACATCGCACGAGTGTGGGACACATAAGGTAATATCGTAATAGCCCTCAAAGGACATCAAGGTAGTATAAACAGTGCAAAATTTAGCCTTGATGGAAAAAGAATTGTGACATCATCTACCGATGGGACTGCTCGTGTATGGAATTTATCTGGTAAGCAATTAACTATCTTAGAAACTTCTCAACCATTATCTTCCCCGAAAGTTGAAGCTGACCGCTTACGAGATTTAGAATTTTATCCTCCTAATTGTGACGTAGCATTAGAGCCTTGGCAGAAAGCACAATCTGTTCAATATCTTTAATAGCTGGTTGCTGTAAGACGAAATTGTGGGGCCATTATTCCGGTGCATTGTAACGAGAACGTAAATTGGCTCTAATTTGTGCCATAGCAGTCGGACCATCAACAACTTCACCTCGCTCAGACGCCTCCAATCTGAGCAACTTCAAGAAGCTCTTTTAATCTTCCTTGGTAAATATCTTCTTGCTGCTCCAAAAGCTTGAAAAGTGCGAGGATGACTTCGAGAGCATTCGCTGCCCTTACCGTTGGCTACTTGGTTGGTACTATAGCCTCAACTTCAGGTGGCAAAACGATTTGCATAGGGTTTTGTGGCAGAAAGATTAAGTACATTCTAACCAATCATGACTTTATTTGATGTGGTTTAGTAACTAACTATGGTAATTTTATATCCCACAGTAGAAATTTAGGGCTGTCTGCTCCAATGAGATTGTTGGCCATCACCAAAAGACAATTTTGTTTTTGAGGTAGCAACTGTAGTAACTTGATATCTATAAAGCCTGAAATGCTTATTGGATAAATATCTGAGCAGTTACTATCTTTGAATCATAATTAACTTGTATTACCTTCACCAAGTGTAATCATCGAGTTTATCGCAGTTACTACCATATTCTGGAGCTTTATAATCTCCTTCATGCAGTAACTCAAAACTGTTAATCCGGTCTAAAAGTAAGCTAACTGGTATTTCCACACAACTGCGAGTTACCATTTCTGGTGGTGTTGGTGCTACTATTTCCCCATTAGCATCTGCCCTCACATTTACCTTTAACCTCCCGTAAGTTACCGACGAGTCTTTATCCAAGTGGAACTTTTGCTTACTGTACGTCTTACCCCCAGCCTTCTCAATTTGCTGACGAATCATTTTTTGACTGTACGGTAACTGATTTTTAAAATAACGCGACATCAAAGACCAAACACCATGCAAGTAAACTGCCAGTGATTTGTAATTTCGATTTTCTTTGTTGCCATCCTCCGTAATTAAGCGACAATTCCACTCGCCAATTTCGGTTTGCGTTCGCGTAGCGGCGGCTTCCGCATCGCAGTATTAAAAGCCTTTCGATAAAATCATCCAGCGAAGATTTCTTAGATTCGTCCTCATTAGCTTCTCCACACAGTAAAGAAAGATATTGCCAAACTTCCGCCTCCGACACAGCACCAGAAAGTTCCGCCAAGCGAAAAGCGTAGTAACCAACCAGCGCTAAAGAGGAAGCCAATCTGGCGTGTGCCTTCGGTAGTTTTGTAATCAGCCGCGATTCTAAATCTTTAACAAGATGTTGAGGATAACCAAATTTAACCAACTCAGGTAAAACACAAGAACAGAGACGCGAAGCAGAGTGTAATTCTGGAAAAGCCGCTGGATTAGGAGTTTCTTCAAACAGCAAGCGAATCAACCGGGACAAGGTAATCGAGTCATCATCCGCTATCGAATAATTAGAAGCAACCATAAAAGGACTGTGGGGGTCTTGGTTATTTTCCCGTACAAAACGCGAACCGCCACCATACTGCGTCTTGACTTGCTGACAAACCCAATCAATTTGAGCTTTATCTGGGTCATCAAGGAACTGCGTTAACCCACCCATAAGTTTAAATCGCTCATGGTAAGCACTTTCAGAAGTTTTGTGCAGCTTCGCTCGATGGTCTAAACCTAATAATGAAAGTGCAGTAACTGCTGCAATTGTTTTTCCTGTTCCCGCATCACCGTAAAGCCCCAAAACCGGGAAAAAACCTTCTTCTTCTTGGATTTCGTCGTAAAAAAGACCAGCGATGGTAAAAGCCATTGTAAAGAAGGCTGGCATAAACCCTGCTTCTCCAAAAAAGTTCCGCATCGCGGATACCAAGCGTTTCAAAACTTCTGGCTCTTGCTGTTGGTTAATTTTGGGAAGGGGAATTTTTTCTTTTGCAATCAGAGCATGGTTAAAAACCCAACCTGACTCAGACTCTGTAATAAACCTTCCATCAGCAGAAATTTGACAATCAGGAAAAACCCAAGTTCCATCAGCTTGTCTGCCGATACGTTCGGATAATTTATATACTTTACCTCCCCGCGCTCGGTAAGCAGCTAACTCTTTGTGTAAGTATTTATGTAGTTCTTCTTGCTTTAGCTTGTTGACCAAGTAAACCTTTCCAGTAGAGCGTGCCAAACAATTAATAAAATCTGTCACCTTATGCAGTCACGGCAAACGCAAACCATCAAGCTCTTTTGTGTAGTGAAACTCTGCTAGCTCCGTTAGGTTGAACCAACGAATTTGAGCAAAGGTCTAGGTCTATTACGCCGTTATAAAACTTAATCACATCATTAATTATTTGAATGGGCGTGTAATATGCATTACTATTGCTGCTGTGAAGAACCTTATCCATGTTGTTAGAGTCTAACATCTAACATTGGTCTAACAAAATTCTACACTTGGGTAAAATAGAGGGTTAGTTTTGACCGGATAAATTCCCTGGAGGTACTAATAACAATTATCACTGCGGATAACCGTAGTGATAATTTTGCGAATATTGCAGACCATTTAGTTATTAACTTTCGAGTATCGCTGCTCGACATAAGAAAGATATTCCAATTCTGTTGGTGTGAAAACAACAGGTTGGTCTAGCAAATCAAGAAAACTTACTTCAAATGGGTCGAGGCTAAATTGTCTCAACCTCTCCAAGCGCTTCTTCACCTCAAGTAACTCTGGTTCTGACTCAATTGATACAATTTCTACCTGCTTGTGATTGAGCGTGTAGTAATTCATTGTCATCCTTTGGACATCGCGCACCCAAACTTGGACGGTACTCGGTCCAACTGATTTAATTCTTCCCAAACGACCATTAATTCTACTGTTGCTAGGTACATTAATTCTGACTAACCCAGCAGTTACTAGTTTCAAGTGAGGTGCTAATTGAGGTTTATACGCATCAAATGGCTGGTCCATATCTAAATCCTTCAAATAAATTAACTCGCGATTTCCATTATCCAGCTGCACAATTGCTGATTCAGGATTGGGATAATGAACAATTGTGCCCGACAAAGAAGCAAATAAAGGATGACTATCTTTTACGGTAACGCGCTTCGTATCAGCTACAGACAGTTGCTTTTTACCAATTTTGCTTGTATTTATGGTGTATTCCTTACCCCCTCGTCTGGCTTTCCTTTCTTTGTAAAGTTTTGTATCTAAGGAATTTCCATAGATAGACTCGTCAGAATTGTAAAGTTTTGTATCTGCGGAATTTCCATAGATAGACTCGTCCGAATTGCTAAGTTTCGTATCTGCGGAATTTCCAGAAACTTCATAGATAGATTTTCGCCATGCAGCAACTGTTTTATCACTAACTTTACAATGTCGTGCGATTTCTTTATCACTCCACAAGCTCCACTGTGGGTCATTTAACAAAATCATAATGGCTTGTTGCTTATCTTTTCGGCTACGAGGTAAAGCTGGTTTATTATCAGCGTTCGCCCCCACCGAATGAAGTACAGCATCTCGTAGCGACCCTGAATAAACAAAACAAGCAATAGAATCTTCTTCTAAATTCCGATGTGCGTGCCATCTATGATACCCATCAGCTAACCAATATGAACTATCTGAGTCTTGAAATACAACCACTGGGTCAAGTTTTTCACCCGACAGCATTTGTTGTTCGAGTACTTTGACGTGTCTCCAATCGATAGCTACTCGTGGTTGGGTTCCACCGTCACGACGAATATCATCAAGCAAAATCAACTGCTCTACTGGATTTTGAGTCAACATGCCAATTCTTCACTTTTATGCAACGTGTGATTAATCTTGAATTTTTCGCAAATCTTGGGGGTCTAACCAAGTAGTTAAATAGCCACTATCGCTACGACAAGTCACTTTTTTGTATTTTACTTCTGTGACTTCAAGTAACTGATTGCTATACTCTTGCTCTAATGTAGGGTTGTTTCCTACATACCTACATTTTTCACCCTTCTGAAAATTTGGTTCGGGTGCTAAATAATCCATCAAGCTCTTGAATTCATTAATATTTTGTCGCTCTTGTGAATTGTTAGAGTCATCAGATGCATTCGATAAGTCTACTTGTCGATTTTGTTGATGTTTTGTCGAAGTGATTTCGACATCTGGAACCTTTGCTATTTCTTCGTTGTCGAGATTCTGTCCATTTGCCGATGACTGTAGAGAACCACCACAATCATTGTTTTCATTTGGTTGGTCATCTTCAAAAGAACTAACATCTATTTCTTCTACTACATCCGATGGTGAACCCAACAGTCGGCAAATCGGCACTTGTGCTTCAATGCTTGTTATATCAATACTTTCAGGTTGCCGAATATCTATCGGCACTTTACCCTGAATATCGGCAAATATGTCTTCTACCGGTGATGGTTTACTTTCGTTCAACAAAGAAAATTTCAACTTTTTACCAGCACCACTGACAATACCTCTACCTAGTCGCTCCAACTGACGAAACCAGTCGCGGATTTGCTCGCATGAAGTTTTTACTTCTTTGCCATTTAGTTTGACTTTATCAGGAAAACCTTTTGCTATTTCTCGTGCTGTTAACCAAGCTTGGTCAGCATTTTTTTGACAAATAGCTATTATTCTCGACAAGTGGTAAGGTAATTCCTGCGAGTCAAATTGACTATATAAAACTAATGCTTGACTCAAGTAAAAGCTTGTCGCCTTAACAGCTGCTTTCATTGTCTCCAAGTCAATCAATGGTGGAACAGACTCGCCATTGAAAGCATATTTAATTACATGTAGGTTGAGAGCAATCTTACCGATATACCCTGCTGCTTTACCGTAAATATTGCTCAAACCAGGATGGTTCGTGTTTTCATATTTACGTTCCAGGACATTGTAGACCTGTAAGAAGTAACTTTTAGCTAGGGGTGTCAGTAAGTATTTCTGTGGGGGTAAATTATCAATGCGCTGGTACAAATCAGCAAGCATTGGCGTCAGTTCAGGGGACAGACCATCCGACATCAAAGTGCAACCTGATTTTGGTTGAATTACATATAAAAAACGTGCCCATTTACCATTCGGGTCTTTACAGTCGCTCATTAATTTCCCTAAAACATCTGGTTGAATGCAACCAAAAATTCCCAACAACACATTCTTAATATTCACTCGCGGACCGCTAGCTCTGAGAACAACAGCCCCATCACCGTTGTAATAGCTCAGAAGACTCTCTTCATCCCCACCGCGACCCGAACGATAAGCGTTTTCTGACTTAAATACAGAAGCTAGTTCATCAGCAGCCCACAATATACCCTTGTCTGGGAATTTCTGCACTTGTGCAACTAGTCCCTCACCAGTAGTTTCGTTAAACCATAACAACCGTTGTGGAGGTTTTTGAGGTTCGCCATCAGGAAATTGTTCTGCGCGCTCTTTTTTATCAAGAGACTCGTACAAAAGCAGTTGTTCTTTATATTCGGCTAGTTGTAGTTCGTATTCTGCATCTATTTTCTCTCGTAAAACCGACAATGGTCCAGTGACCATCGCTTTGTAAACAGGAGTTTTCTTTTGGCTCGATTGAGCAACTGTTGCAGCAAAGATGTTGGGCGAAAGTTCAAAATCAGTTTTATTGATTAGTCGAATTCTTGTCTGGGCGTTGTGTAGTGACGACACTGTAGCTAACAACGCTGTGAAATAAACTTCAGGACGTAAGTTTAAATGGCTTGCTAGTTGCTTGATAGTCAGAGCGAGACTTTTTGGCAAAGCATCCTCAATATCAAAGCGGTGTTGACTGGCGCTCACAATTTTTTCCACAGACTCTAGCAACGACGATTGCAGCTCCAAGTTTTGGCTCTCTTGACGACACTCGTTAGTTAGACGCTCAATTAACCTTTCTGGGAAACCAGTACTTTTTGCAATCTCGTTTAATCTCACATACAAATGTTTCTTGGGGAGTTCAAGAGCAACTAGTTCTTCTATTTGAGCAAGTAACTCATCACTAGTAACAGTCTTCGCGCTCTGGTTCCTAGCTCTGGAATACGCCGAACTTTTGAGATAGTTCCGCCAATACCAACCACGAATGCAGTTGTTTACTCCTTCATCAGAGCAACTGGGGTCTTGTTTTGAATTTTGGGCAGATTTCCAAATGTAGTCGAATTGATTTTTCGGTTTATCGTCATGCAAACCAACTTTCTCGCACCAATCCCACAAGATTTGGTAAGGGTCGCCATCGAATTGTTGTCCAATACGCTGCAAATATTCGGCAGTGCCAATTAAATCCCGAGCTAGCATCGCCGCCGTATCGTTACGTCCCCCTATCTTAACATCATGATTTTTGAGGATACTTCGCGTTAACTTCGACGTACACTCAATTAAGGGAACGCGCTCTGGTACTGGAAGCTGGATGTCGCTATATTTATGTTGCGGCGCTTCTTGATTTAATATCAACTCAACTAACCAAGTGGGAGCAAGAGCTATTTCGCACTCGATAAAGTGAACCACCCATTTATACTCACCTGTCTCTGGGTGGACGCTGGGTGGTAAAACACTCGCACAACCATTCCAACGAAACTCTAAAAGTTGTGGCTTACCGTTTTCATTTTTGACTTTTGTGTCCAGCTTTAGAGTATTAAAGATTGGCCAATATTTTTGAGGAACTCTTAACAAGTACTGACAGCGCCCCTTTTTAGTCGAGCTAAAAGCAACTGTTTTTGGTAGACCGCCTAATTTTTGCAGCAATTCGTGAGCCGCATCCCCATCTGCATCGACAGCAAGCAACCCACCAGATAACTCCCCGCAAACTAAGGCAAACCCTTTGGCTTTACCCGATTTTATTTCAACAGAAATTTTTTCTCGTTTTTCCCCAAACAATTGCCAGTTACTTTGATACAGTTTTTTATCCCCTGTAGTTGGTGTCAGCGACCAGCTAGCTGGAATTTTAGCGATCGCGCCTAACAAGCGCTGCTGTAAGGGCGAGTAATTTTCATTTTCGGCGAACATAAAAAAATCTCCAAAAGTTTGTATCGGTTTACTTTGGAGCTGGTTCGCTGTAATTCACTTAGATTAATGCTGGCTGGCTCTTTTCTGTGAAAATTGCTGATTTCTAAGACAAAAACGCAAAAAATACAAAAATTTGCCTGATTTACCCCAGAAATTTTCCATGAAGAGTCTAGCCCACTAATCACATTGTCGTGTACAATGTTGAGTGAACAACAGCGAAAGTCCGGCTAGCACTTAAGGTAAATCAAGTTTCTCAGGCTCTTATTACTTTAAGGGTTTGGACTGACGCTCCCAATCTTTAAAACTGAATAATTTAGCAATATCGGGTAGTTACATTTTGTGACTGCCCGATTTTGTGTAGACAGTTCAGT
The DNA here is from genome assembly GCA_019359035.1 of Scytonematopsis contorta HA4267-MV1. Classification (GTDB taxonomy): domain Bacteria; phylum Cyanobacteriota; class Cyanobacteriia; order Cyanobacteriales; family Nostocaceae; genus Scytonematopsis; species Scytonematopsis contorta. Next base: position 62,292 of record JAHHIC010000093.1, read on the forward strand.
TTACAGATTGTTTAGTTTTGTCAGAATTTGACGGTTGGCGGGTTATGTACTGCAAACCACAAATTCTTCTGAAGTTATTTTAATGCGTTCTGGTGTTTTACGGTAGCTTTAAAAAAGAAAAAACATTTTTTGTTGAACATCAGCCGCTTAATTCATTAGCCTTTGGGCTGTTTTAAGTAAAAAGTATCACCAGATAAAACCCAATAATTTACTGGTCTTTTGTTGCAAAGCTGATGCCAAGAGTATTGCAGGCATGACGAAATAAACGATGATTTGCGCTAATTATGACGTCTGGCAACAAAGATGCTCTGCAATAACCAAAGAGCTATGGTAAAACAATTACTACTATTCCCTAGGAGGGAGTAATGCCCATCATACGCCTAATTTTTGATTAAATTTTTTTAATTCCTCTCACTCCTAAAACTTCTAAAATCTCCTTGACAGGAACCTTCTGTGCATCCAAATCTTCAACCTGAGAAAGTAATTCTTTTGGTATGTACCGACTCTTTTTCATCAGGCGTTTCCCGGATGACCAAATCTCATAATGATAGTAAGCTTGACGATAACCCTTTCCATTTTTGGTAATAATCCGCCGATAAATACTCCCACTCCCCAATCCTTTGCGCCGTCTATTATCTCTAGTAGTATGACTAGGAATACTTTGTGTATCTTGTAACAGTGAATCTGTAGTTTTTGCAATCCCTAGCAATGCCAATATTTCTATGACAGGGCGCTTCTGTGATAAAGCTTGTTGGATTGCTGCAAGTTTAGTTTTTGGAATATATTTGCTTCGTTTCCTCCCACATTCTTTCCACTGGTAATAAGCTTGGGGGTAATCCTTGCCATTGTTAGTCTGAATGCGCCAATAAATCGAACCGCTACCTTTTTGTAAAAGCCTTTTTTTACTAGGGGATATTTGATTACTAGGGTGATTACTAGGGATATTGTCAACATCCCCTAGTAATCCTCTAAATGCTTTGGCTAACGGTAGCTTCACCACACCGTAAGACTCAAATATTTCCTGAAAGTAATGCGGATTCTCCCCCCAGTAAATCAATAGATGAGATTGGCGAGCAGAATTTTTGGGTTGATAACTTTCATCCAGAAACTTAATCCTACCTTTCCAGAAACAGACTGGTTGCACAGAAAGAACTGGAGATAACCAATTAGTATCGGTTGCGGCACTTACCAAAGCGATTGCTGACTTTACCCGTCCAGTTTCCAACTCTAGAAGTAGTTTCGACATCCAAACTCCAGGACACGAATATGGAGGATTCATAAAAACTCTCCCTCCCCACTCTCGAATTAAGCCATTATCCATAGCTGTGTAATGGGTTTTTGCCGGAACATTCTTGCCATCATCCGCGCATGGGTCAAGGTCAATCCCTCCAAGTACTTTCGCCACCAATTGAATAATATTTGGCGGAGTGTACCAGCAATCCGAGTTTTTCTTCGTAGGAAAACTCAAACTTGAGTAGTTATCACGTGCAATACTTTGTAATTTAGGTTTTATGGAGTGTATCATCATCGGCAATCGTTGATAATTTCGTAAGTATTGTCAAAGAATGCAAATCTCATACGTGGAGCGATCGCTTACAAGCATTCCGCACCACCGCCTGCCTAGTAGGGTGGAAAATGTGAAAAATGCTATCATGTGAATGCTTGTATGGTTTGCTCTTTATGAGTTAAGCAGCGTCGAGCTAATTTAATTGCACTAAAAGCAATTTTATACCCCATTGGTTGCATTTTTAGCAATGAAGACTGTAAAGAAATGTTGCGATGAGCCAGCACAGAGAGATTTTTAACCAATTATTGTTGGCTTTTGGCTACTCAGCCAAACAAGTAAGCGCGTGGACTGGAATACACGAAAGTCGCCTCAGTCGATTCCGCACGAGTAAGCTCGACTTGGAGGCTGGCGAGTTTTTTGGACTGCTGGCCCAAATGCCCAAAGAATTTCAAAATACTTTTTGGCAAAAGATTCACAATGAAGAACCGGATTGGCGAACAAGAGTTTTGTCAGCCAGCCATAGCGAAGTTGAAGAAATTCTCAAGGTATTAGCAGAACGATGGGCAAGTAGTGGTGATACTGGTAGATTAGCCTCTTGAAATTCCCAGTACCTTTTGGTTTTGGAAACCACACATCCCGAAGAATTAAGTTGCCGATTTTGCAAAGACACTCCTTTAGAAGTAAGTAAAATACGAACAACCACAATGGGAAATCTGTTTAATCGCATTGTTTTGAAAGGTTTTCAAGAAAAGTACCCAATTTGCGGTAGATGCGGCCTGAATAGCAAGCAATATATTTTAAAATGTCGCGGTATAACTTTGTGATGGCTTTTATCGAACAACAAAGACTTACTTAAGTAATATTGCTTGGATTTAGTCTATAACAAATCTTCTTGACTAGTAACTAAAAATGACTATCACTTTTGATAGGTTTATTTTCTCTATTGAATAGCAGATATATCTTATACAGCTATACTAGGGGTAAATTATATGTAAATACGCAAGTTTTTATGGAAGTTTTTGGTCAAAAATATTCAAAATTGAACAATTAAGCATGTCACAAAAATACCAAGTAATGGAATGAATATAATAGTTTCAAGCTTATCCGATTTTTTGGAATTCTGATTTATTGGTTAGATTTTATTGCTGGCAGCAATCAATCTAACACAGTTAAAAGTATCACACTTGCATTTTTGTCAAATTTTTTATACGTTCTATTTTTGATTCAATTATTTGCGCGCTATTCTTAAAACCCTTGTCAATTAAGTATTTGGTTACTATAGATAATCCTCTATACTTGCTGCGTATAAATTCCGTAGAAAAATACACAGATATTATTAGATACATAACTCTTTTTATCGAATTATCCCAATTTTTCCCAAAAATGTCTTATATCATGACTTTTGGGCAGAAAAAATCAAGTATTACTCCGTTAGAGAATGATTATAGAACGCAATATATAATACAGCTTGATTTCAGGCGTTAATTCTCTTATAAGCAGAAAATTGTCAAAAAAATATATATCTAGCTATAAGTAATTCAAGCTTTAGAGAATCTCTGGCGACTGCTTCTGATGGAGTATTTTTATGGAAATTTCACTATGAATTAGAATTTTTCAAAAATTGCTCTGTTCAAACACAGTGTCAAATAACACTCTCAAGTGTAATTTATCCGCATTTTCATTGTAGGTAAATTGAAAGCAGATTGTGCTTCATGTTCTTAAATTTTACTTAGTAACAAACATGAGTTCCTTAAAAATTTTAAACTACGGTTCTATCCGCATCACAGGCGATAATCGTTACAGTGTGTTCGATACTATAGAAGTTTTAGCGGGCAAGAAAAATCCACGCGATGCCTGGAAATCTCTCTGTGAAAGCTATTCAGAGGTTGTCGGAAAAACCGACAACTTCCAATTCCCTGGTTTTGGGCAACGTTTAACCCCAGTAGCAGATAAAGAAAGTATCCTTTATATTATTGGTTTGCTACCAGGTGCAGTAGGAAAAGCCTACCGGGAAGATGCAGCGAAAGTGATGTTGGAGAAGTTAGAAAACAGAACCAATCAACACGAGAATTACTGTTTAGATGAAACTCCCAGTGTAAAACAAATTACAGAAGCTGTACAGGTAGTACTATCAATTGCTGGGCTTCATCCTAATTTAATTGCGGGGGTTGCAGCGAACGCCATTTGTAACTCATACCCCCAGTTAGCTTCTGCAATGGAAGAAGTCAAAAAAGCATTACCCTTACCAACAGAGGATAGATTGTTGACTGCAAGCGATTTAGCAGAGCTTTATTACGAACATACAAATCAGAAATTAAGTCAGTCCGCTACACCGAGAGCAGAAGCTATAGCTATGAATAAGCTTTTAGAAGAAAAAGGCTTACAGGTTAAAAATTGTGATGGCAAACCTGATTGGCTACCAACACAATTAGGGACGGAATTTAGCCAAATTATTTTGCAAACAGGGAAAACTAACGATGGTACTTACCAACAATTACGCTGGTTTCCAACTGTAATTGATTTATTACATTAGAGGATAGTAATTGGAATGAAAAAGCTGTTTTGATAATAATTTGCACCCTTGGGTATTCTGCCCGCCTACAACAATTAGATTTAAACAAATTTTGCAATTTAAAAGTTTGTTAGCTTGCATTCTTCTTTGATAAAGCTTATGGATTACCATTTCGTCTCAACATCGAAAATTCAAGAACGTTTGGATATTTCAGCTAAAGCGCTAGCGGAATATATAAACAAAGGTTTGCTAATAGGTGGAGTGCATTACTCTATTCTTCCTGGGGGACATAAGCGCTATAACGTAGAGTTGCTGACCGACTGGTTAGCCAATCAGCAAGACCCTACTTCTCATCAACGTGCTATTGACCACTACCTCAAGTCCTTACCTTCTAATCAAGGGCGGAAAGGATTTAACTGAGAAAATCAGGAGTTTCAGGTTGATGAATTACAAGTCCAGCGTATGAATCTAGAAGTACTTTCACATCGTGTCCTGTTGACTGAGCAATCACCACAGGATTTTCACCGTGTTGTAGCCAGTGAGAAATTAGTGTAGAGCGAGTTGTGTAAGGTTTGCGGTAGCTCACTCCTACTGATTCAAGTACCTTTTTCCATACTCGTTTGCAAAAATTGTTATCGTTCATCGGAGCGCCTTTTGGTCCAGGAAAAACTAATCCTTCAGGTTCCCAGTTATCTCCACGTCGATTGAGCAAAATCGCCTGAACTCGTTTAGAGAGTTTTACGTGTCTCGTCTTTTGATTCTTTGTACCTTTTCGGGTTCCTCTAACCAAAGTTTCTCCAATCCACATTAGAGAGCAATCATCTGAAAGATGTTTCCACTGCAATCCGATTGCTTCTGCTGGACGGCAGCCTGTTAGTAGCATGAATTCTACATAGTCTGTGTAGTGATTGTAGTGTTGGTGATTGCGAAACCCTTCAATAATTGCTTGACATTCTGCTTTTGTAAAAGGTTTTGGACGAGCTTTTTGGGGAACCTTTAATCCTCTTAAAGTTTCAATCCAAGGATTAAATTCTGGAATTAACTCTTGTTTAATCGCCCAATTCCAACAGGACTTTAAAACAGACAAGCGGTCGCGAACTGTTATTGGTTTTTGCCGTAGCAAAAGAAATTCTTTAAATCTCTCAGCAAGTCCTTCCTTAATTTCGCTAGCGATTTTGTTGTTAAAGACTTCTTGTAGGTGTTGAGTAATAATTTTGTACTTTGTTAGTGTTTGACTATCTAGCCTAGTACGTTTGCTTTCAGTAAAACGCTGCATTAACTCGAACGCAGTCCAACGGTCGGTTCTGTGGTCTTCTGGTTTGTACTTGTTTAAAGTACGGTCAAAATTGTCGGTAATAATGTCGTTGGCGATGATTCTTGCTTTACTTTGGGCAACATTACGAGCCACTACTCCATCCGGTAACCCCAAATAAAGATAGTACGGTTTCCCTTGATATATCCAGTAAAGTCTCAGTCTACCGTTGTTGGACTGAACTTTAACCAAATCCTTGCTCGATTGGTGTGGCATTTTCCTTATTGACTCTATACAATTCCTGTCTAGTAATTATCTAGGATTTTCCTGGAATGCCGAGTTTTCGTTAGATAATAATTGAGAATAGCGGAGCAAAAATGCTGATAGAACAATCGCTGAAAGGCTTGTGGTGTAATGGTTTCGGGAGATGGAGAATAGGGGAGTCGAACCCCTGGCCTCTGCGGTGCGATCGCAGCACTCTACCAACTGAGCTAATTCCCCTCGTGATGCCAGATGCTTGTTAGCACCGAACTATTCTAGCATCCACTTAAAGGTGGTTTAACCTCTCTTTGCAAATAAATTTCTTGTACCCGCTCTATCTCTAAGTCGGTAAGATAATCTACAGCCCAATTAGAAAGACGTTGCATCATATGAAACGGGTAGGTATTAGCCACACCAACAACTTGCATCCTCGCTCGTTTAGCAGCTTGGATACCAGCAGGAGTATCTTCAATAGCCAAACACTCCTTAGGTAAAAGATTAAGCTCCGGAAACTTCTCGTTTAATCGCTGAACAGCCAGCAAATAGCCATCTGGTTCAGGTTTACTAGTAGTAATTTCATCTCCAGCAACAACGACCTGAAAATGTTCAGCTAAATTAGCACGACTCAAAACCAACTCAATTCCCTTACGAACCGCACCACTGACCACCCCTAATTTCAAGTTACGACTACGAAACTGAAATATCAAATCATCCAAACCCGGATATAATGGCAGCCTTTCCAGTTTTTCTAATTCCAACACATAAGCTTCAGCCTTACGAGCTATTAACTGGGTCAAATAATCTTCTTTAACAACACGACCACGGCTATTAAGTACATCTCGTAAACAGGCACGATCAGAGCGTCCCAAACAGATTTGGTCAAACTCTCCGGGTTTGAGAGTCAAATTTTCTTCAATCAAAAGCTGCTCTGTTAGTTGCTTGTGGATGGCTTCATCATTAATGATAACGCCGTTGAAATCAAATAAAACTGCCTTTAAACTCACCTGTTCAATCCTGGTTGCTGGGTTCCAATCACTTTAAAGATTCGTTTATTATACTGTTAACGGTTGACTGTTGACGGTTGACGGTTGACGGTTGAAGAGGCACTACACAGTCCCTACTCCCCACTCCCCACTCCCCACTTCCCACTCCCCATACTCCTGAACATTTTGCCAACTTTGTGCATTTTCCACAGAAATTGGCTTAACTCCGCTAGTTAGCTGATGTACCCACCATACATAATTAGTTTGCACCCCTTGAAAACTAGCTGCTCCCATACTCGCATCAAGATTACCAGCAGAGTAATCTTGAATATAGGGTTCCTCAAAAATATGATTTATCCAGTCGTTTTCCCGCAAAACTTTTTGACTTCCGTCTAAAACCAGCATTTGTCCCCCGGTTGTTAACAAACGGAAGCTTTCCCTTAATATCGCTTGGGTTACATCTTTTGGAGTCTCATGAAACAATAATGACGCAGTAATTAAATCAAAACTCTCATTAATATATCCCGTTTTTTCAGCATTACCATGTCGCCAAAAAACATCTAACCCAGCTTTCTGCGCTTTATCTTCCGCTCTTACCAGCATATACGGCGACAAGTCCAAACCGATTACTTGCGCTTGGGGGAAAGCTTGCTTTAACATCAACGTTGTTGAACCAGTACCACAGCCCAAATCAAGTATACGCCTGGGCTTTACTTTTATCCCATCAACCAAAGCCTGACGTACCCAATTTTCATTCGGTGGTAATACATACTGCGTAACCGCATCGTAACTAACCGCCGCACTAGAGTTGAGATATCCACCTTTAATTCCGTGGAAATTCTGATTGCTGTAGTACGCAGGAGTATCAACATCACCTCGACGAAAGCGATTAGCTTCTTTTTCCCAGTTTATACTCTGGGCATAGCGCTTTAACTCATCAGCATCAATAAACAAACCCATCATAGGGGCTAAAAAACGTTCCCAAATGGTATCCTTACCAATCGTCATAAATTTTCCCCTCTCTTAATTTAACGAGGCGACCGCAATGAGGCACTTTTTTTACAAATTATAATAGTTTTGCCCTAATATGCCTTTTGCGACATCGTGACTTGACAAGCCTTACTCATATGTTACAACTGTAGTATGCGATGAATATAGAAAATACAAATACGTAAAATTGTAGTGCGGGCATCTTGCCCGCTTCCAATAACAAGCAAAATGCTTCCAATAACAAGCAAAATGCTTCCAATAACAAGCAAAATGCTTCCAATAACAAGCAAAATGCTTCCAATAACAAGCAAAATGCTTCCAATAACAAGCAAAATGCTTCCAATAACAAGCAAAATGCTTCCAATCGCAAGCAAGATGCTTCCAATAACAAGCAAAATGCTTCCAATAACAAGCAAAATGCTTCCAATCGCAAGCAAGATGCTTTCCCTCTGGCAATCACAAGCAAGATGCTTTCCCTCTGGCAATCGCAAGCAAGATGCTTTCCCTCTGGCAATCGCAAGCAAGATGCTTTCCCTCTGGCAATCGCAAGCAAGATGCTTTCCCTCTGGCAATCGCAAGCAAGATGCTTGCACTACGTATTATTTATAACTTCAGAGTACTTTGCGAACAAAATCATCTACGTAATCTATAAAATTATGCCCTACGAAAAGTTAGAAATTTCAGCAGAAACACCAGTTTATTCTTGGGCTAATCACCCATTGAAAGCAGACGAAACCAAAATGGCACAAAATGTAGCATCATTGCCATTTGTATTTAAGCATGTAGCATTAATGCCAGATGTACACTTAGGCAAAGGAGCGCTCGTAGGTTCTGTAATTGCTACCAAGGAAGCAATTATACCAGCGGCTGTCGGCGTGGACCTGGGTTGCGGGATGGCTGCAATTAAGACTAAGTACCACGTAGACCAACTAGAAGGAAAGCTAAAAAAAATCCGCTTAGACATCGAAGCAGCAATTCCCACAGGCTTCAGCGAAAACAAGGACATAGAAAAAACTGTAACCAACTGGCAAAGATGGAGTGATTTTAAAGACTTACACTCAGGGGTGCAAGATTTAGAAGGAAAAGCCCTGCGACAAATGGGTTCCCTTGGTGGGGGTAACCATTTTATTGAGGTTTGCGTCGATAGCGAAAATCAAGTTTGGCTAATGCTACATTCTGGTTCACGCGGTATCGGTAACATTTTAGCAAGTTGCCATATTAGCACAGCAAAAGAATTGGCGAAAATGGCGGGTAGTAACTTACCTGACCCGGATTTAGCCTACTTTATTACAGGTACACCAGAATTTGATGCTTATTGGCGAGATTTACAATGGGCACAAGAATATGCCCGTAGAAATCGCGATGTAATGATGGCGCGATTTAAACACATCGTTGAAAAACATGTTGCGGGTGGAAAAGCTAGTAAGCCTTTATTAGAAGTTAACTGTCACCATAACTACGCAGAAAAAGAAATACATTTTGGCGAAGAAGTTTATGTAACTCGCAAGGGTGCTGTTCGCGCAGAGGAAGAAGATTATGGTATTATCCCTGGTTCAATGGGAGCGAAATCATACATAGTTAAAGGTAAAGGTTGTAACCATAGTTTTTGCTCCTGTTCTCACGGTGCTGGACGATTGATGTCTAGAACCAAAGCGAAAAAAGCCTATACCCTCGATGACTTAATTAAACAAACCGAAGGAGTTGAATGTCGTAAGGACGAAGATATTTTGGATGAAATCCCTGGTGCTTACAAGCCAATAGAACAAGTGATGGAAAACCAAAACGATTTGGTAGAAGTGGTAGCAACTTTGAAGCAAGTAGTATGCGTCAAAGGTTAATTCATACGAATTAATTTAATAACTCTTTCACCCGTTGCAAAATCCTCTGTTTTTCTTCTGGGTGAATTAATGGTTTTTCGTTGCATAAAGCATCCTGATTCACCCAAACATTCGTATTTTCTTCTTGTAAACTTGACGCAATTTGACCAAATATTTGACTAGGGTCGAATCGATATTCCCCAGAGACATAATTCAATATTTTCGTAATAGCTTCGTTTTTGCTCATGCGAACACTATCAGTATTTCTCTGGGAAAGCTCGACTTGAAACGCTAAACCTTCCTCATGAAGTTTGACTGTCCAACCTTCCCAATATTCGCGAATTTTTTCTACAACACGATAGTCTGTTGGTCTACTCCACCATACCCATATCTCTTTGTTGGGTATATTTATATAAGCACCGCTATCAACTTTATTTTCCTCAGGTAAAGATATTGTTTGACAGTTTTCCAGTTCTGGAATTAAATCTGTACTCAACGAAAAAAGTTCGGTCAAATAATTGTCAAATCCATAATCCAGTATTTGATTATCACTATACTGTACAGTCAGAACAGTTTCTACATGACTATGGGAATTTTCTTCCAAGTAGCCGCGATATTTTGTCCATTGAAAATAGTCTAAGTCTGTTTGCACTAATGACACGTCTAGTTGTAAATACTTAGCAATATCAACTATTCCCTCTAATGCCCATCTAATTCCCCAACCCTCCCAGTTTATTTGTAGCAAAGAAATTAAATATTTACGTAAAACTGGATAGTGAAAACCATCACCTCCCCAAAATATCAGTTGCTTCTGGTCGATATCTACTAAAACCGCTCCCTCACACCAAATATCATTCAATAAACCCTCTTCTAATTTCAGTGATTTAATATAATTAATGGTATATTCTGAACCAAAAAAAATATCTCTGGGTATACTAATTGCTCCCCAGTGAGAATAATATGTATCGACTTGGTTGTTCTCTATTATGACGAAGTTTGCTCTATGTCCCATAATTTATTATTCTCGCGCTCTCTGATGACCTAAGTTACTATTCTATGCTTTTGTAATTTAATCGCTTTAGTTCATGAGTACTATAACAAATTGAACAAAAAACATTAGATAGCTTTGATACCGTTTTTTGGTATAAAACTATCTACTGCGGAAAGGTAATTTATAAAGTAAAAACATTAAGCTTACAGAAATGATGGGTTACGGTGCTTTATGTAACTTAAAGAGCCTCCAATTAAATACTACAAATGCGCCTAAACCATGCTAATTAAAAAGCTTTAACTAATGTAATAACTGTTGGCACATTTGTTGTAAAATAGTTTCGTTATGAGAAACTTTAGCATCAATCATTGCCTGTGCTAAATCTTCTATTTCTTTGATGTTTTCTGGAGTTGTATCATCAATATTATCGTTAACTTGAGTCAAATCTCTTTGGAAACGATAATATTGCTTTGGTTGAGGCAATAATTGGTCTAATTGATAACCTACAGTTTCTGTCGCACCATCAAGAACAATATTTATTAATGGTTGAACCCAGTTAATAATTCCCCAATTTGCAGCTTTTTCATAAGCATATCGACGAGTTAATGAACCAGTTGCTAGTGATACAACCAAAATTTCATCTAAACGCAAAGGTTCTTTCTCTATATTATGTGGGTCTCGCTTATTATAATTTAGGGCTTCGATAATTGCTAAAGCGGTGGGATTATTAGCAAATGTTCCACCATCAATTAAAGTATAATGACTTTCATCATCTTTTGGGTTTTTGTTGGCAAGTTTATAAGGAGAGAAAAAGGTAGGAGCAGCAGAAGTAGCCATAGCCGCATCTTTCATTTTATAACCATCGCAAAGCTTGCGAAAATTATATCCAGAAGGTCTCTCAAATTGGGGATTATTAATAAAAAAAACTTGTCTGCGTTTTTCGATATCATAGCTAGTAACAAAAACATTTGTCAGCGCTTCTTTGATTTGTGTTTCACCAAAATATTTATTTAAAACTGCTTCTCTACCTTTTGATGGAAACTTTGGTCTAATTAAATCATCAATGTTAGTTAAGCGTCCTAGCAGTGATTCATTAAAAATAGTTTTTCCTTCATTTTTATATAAATCAATTAGCTGCTGTGCTGTATACTGAGGTTGAGTTTTGTTTATCGGGTCTGGTTTTGCCAAAGCTAAAGCTAAAATACCCCCTGTAGATGTACCGGCAATTAAATCAAATAATTGGCAAATCCTCTTTCCTGTTATCTTTTCCACCTCCGCAAGAATTTTTGCTGGAATGATTCCTCTAATTCCACCACCGTCGATAGATAAGATTTTATACTTGTATCCCATATTCCACCCTTGCTGATTATGATGCTTGAAGTCATCGAACGGCATTAATTATACCGTAGAGACGCGATTAATCGCGTCTCTACATATCTGTCTGTGTTTATACAGAAATTTTGTATGTATTCTAAATTATTAAATTTTTGATATGCGTAAAAATTGCGTGGATGTCTTTTGTGCGGAAAGTTATGATGTGCCTGTGTTGTTAAAATTGGCGAATTGTAAAAATCTCTATTTAGAAAATTATGTCAGCAACTGTGAGTACCCAACGTAGTGGTCGTTTTATTGGATGGTGGCTTTATACAGGTGTCGGTGCTTCACTGTTGCTATTCCTAATTTTGATAATATCTGGATTTTTTCAAAAAACTTTGATTTCTAGACAAATTACAGCATCGGAAGGTGTACCAGTTAAGTTAGAACCGCTCAAATTGGAACCAACAGCAATTGGTGCTTTGAGGATAGATGCCGAAGCGCTGATACAATCTGAACAATGGGTGGCTTTTGAGATTCAGCTGTTAGATAAACAAGGTAAAGTTATAGCTGCTGGGATTAAAGAAGCTTGGAGCGAGTCTGGTACTTGGTCTGAAGATGGAGAGTCGGGTAGCTGGTCTGAGGAAGATGTTTTAGGTAGTTTGGATATCCGTACGAAACAACTTGAAGATGTTACGATTGCGATAAATGTTTTAGGCTATGGAACTAGCTCAGGAGCAGACTTAAATCTACCAGTTCCTTTTAAAGTAACAGTTGAGAATGGTGTAATAGATGGGGGTCATCTTTTTTGGGGTGGGATATGGTCGTTGATTCTAGGATTTTTGCCTTTATACTTTAGACGTATGATTGGCAAAGCAGTTATTTTTGAAAAACTTCAAGATAGCGACCCTACTGGACGTGGAACTCTTGGTGGCGCTAATAAACTTTTGCGCGTCCACGTTGATGTCGAATCTGACGAAACTTCACCAAGAACATTAGAAGTTCAACTATTTATTAATGATGCATATGGAGAGCAAATATATGCCGAGTCTTTTCTTTTAGGGGTTAATTTTCAAAATAGTAATGGCAAGTTTGAAAAAGCTACTTGTACGCTAGAAAAGTTTTTTATCTTAGAGAATCGAACTTCTTACGGTTTTCATGTAGAAGTAATTCCCGATGAACCCGTAGACAGAACTACACTATATGTCCGGGAAGGTGCTTGTACATTGAAACCTGTGGAAATTGTACATATTAAATCTTAATTAAATTTTAAAAATGCAATATTCAAACTTGAAAACACAAACTTGAAAACACAAAATTCTAAACTCAAAGTTCAAAAATAATAACTAAAAACTCACATGATTACTAAAATATTATCAGCATGGATACTTTTTATTGCAGGTTCAGCTATTCATGCAAGTTTTAACCCAAGCTCAATTATCGTTTTGCGGGAAGAAAAACAAACGAACTATTCACCACGAAATGGGACGAATCCATCTGGAAGTTACAGGAGTGGTATTTGGATTCATACAACAACTCGTTCTACATATCAGGGATTTCAAGGTGGTGGTCCAGGTAGCGGAAAGTGAACAAGAGACCTAACCCCCCTACCCCCCTTCCCTATTAGGGAAGGGGGGAAATAGCAAATTTAAAACTTAAAATTTTTTCAAAAGTATGGAATCTAGTTATGTTGAAAATACTGAAGTCAATAAATTTATTTTGACTAGTACTCAACGCCGAGTCTTATTGTTAACGGCTGCAGTTTCTTCTGGCTCTGGTTTAGCTGTAGAGCTATTACTCGGTAACCTTGCGAGTTATTTAATGGGTAACCAAGCTCTCGCTTACGGTATTGCCATCGGTTGTTTTTTAGCTGCAATGGGTATCGGTTCTTACCTAAGCCGCTTTATTGCTCCGAAAGCTGAGGGTGAAGTTTTGCAGCGTCAGTTGTTGTTATCTTTTATCCTCATCGAATTAATAATTGCTCCATTGACTGCACTGTTACCTTTGGGATTGTTCACGCTGTTTGTAATTGATGGTTCAATTTGGCAAGGATTATTTTTGACAACGATATTGCTAGGAATTTTAGCAGGTTTAGAAGTACCACTGCTGACACGGATGTTAGAGTTAGCAGAAGGTGTTCGAGAAGCAATTGCCGGAGTTTTAGCACTAGACTATTTAGGTGGGCTTTTTGGGTCGTTGGCTTTTCCCTTACTTTTACTTCCTTGGTTGGGTATGCTTCCCACTGCTTTTGTTTTGGGTGCGTTGCCTGCTTTTATGGCGTTTGCAATTGGACGTTGTTTTCCCAAAATGCGAAAGTTGGGATATTTTGGTTTAGTTTTGGGAGTGTTGCTTTGTGTTTTAGCTCCTGCTTCTGTTCCTATTAGCAATAAACTGGAAAATAATTTATATAAAGCACCTATAATTCAGCGAGTTCAATCTACATATCAGCGCATTATTCTGACACGTCAAGGAAAAGATGTACGACTATTTTTAGATGGTGATTTGCAATTGTCTACTCTTGATGAGTATCGTTACCATGAAGCGCTAGTTCACACTGCAATGAGTGCAACACCTCAACGAAAAAAGGTTTTAATATTAGGTGCTGGTGATGGGATGGCTATACGGGAGGTGTTAAAATGGTCTGAAGTTGAGCGTGTTGTGCTTATTGAACTCGACCCGGAAATAGTAAAGCTTGCGAGTCATCATCCACAGTTAGTAAAAGTTAATAATGGCGCTTTAACAGATTCGCGTGTAGAAATTATTCATGATGATGCTTTTACTAAAGTAGCAACATTAAAGGACGAATTTGATGTAATTATCGCGGATTTTCCTGACCCTGATAAGGAAGCTCTTGCTAAACTTTATTCGGAAGGGTTTTATCGACGTTTATTAGGAAAACTTTCGGAAAAGGGTGTTTTGGTAACACAAGCTTCTAGCCCGTTTTTTGCTCCGAAAGTGATTAGTTGTATTGCTACTACTTTAAATGTTGCTGGACTAAAAGTAAATCCCTTTGTTGCGGATATTCCTAGTTTTGGCCCTTGGGGATTTGTTTTGGCTTCACGCAATCAAATTAATCCAGATACACTGAAGCTTTCTGTTCCTACTAGGTATTTAACGGAACCGATTTTACAACATTTATTTGAACTACCGAAGGATGTGCAAATACAAAAAACTGAGGTTAATAAGCTTTCTCATCCTGTGATTGTTCGATATCAAAATGAGTCTAATTTGGTTACTTATTAAGCCATAACGAACCGCCAAGGAGCCAAGAAAGCCAAGTGAAATGAGAAGAGAATAGAGAGAATAGATAGTTATTCACATGAGAATGGTTTTGATATAATTTATATTTAGTTATTATTGATAATTGGATTAATATAATTAGGAAAAGTATTATGTTATTATTCGTTTCACTTTTAACTTTAGGTATTGTTATAGGAGTTGTTGTTGTGATTCAGCGACAACCAAGTATTTTAAAGGAGAGTAAAAAGCGTCAGCAATTATTACCTGAGGAACGTACTGTATTTAATCTCAAAATTGGTGATATTGTGCAGTATATAGATAAGGATTGGGTGGTAGAAGGTAAGCTGACTTATAGAGATAAGGGTTACGCTTGGTTTGAATATTTGTTGCAAGATGATAATGAAATTCGCTGGTTATCAGTGGATGAAGATGACCGGGTTGAGGTCGCATTTTTGCAATCAACAAATTTTTTGGATGTTGAAGGAACTCCTCCGAAGCAATTAAGTTTTGTTGGTGATACCTATTACCAAAAAGAAAAAGGTCAAGCTACAATGTCACGCACTGGTACGACGTTAAGACGTACTGCGGAAATCTGTCAGTATTTTGATTACGAAGGCCCGGATGATAAGGTGCTTTCAATTGAGTTTTGGAACGGTGAATATGAAGTCACTGTGGGACAACGCATTAATCCAAGAGCGTTAATTTTATTACCGGGTGATGGTAGAAGCGTTTATCGTTGAGTTCGGCGGTTATGTAGTATGCGAATGCAGTAGATTTCAAGTCAGGAGGGGGGTAGAAGCGGAGGGGGATACAAGCGGAGGGGGATATAAGCGGGCGGGCAAGGATGCCCACCCCACAAGAGGTTTGATATTTTTTGGTGTACCTCATTTACCTGCAAAGTGCTGTATACAGCAGGAAGTGCATTATCTTTACGCAATTATTAAGCTTAATCCATAATGAAAATAATGGCGAACGAAGTCATACTATTATTGGTTTTCTCTATATTGCAGTACTAATTATATTGGTATATATAGTCTATTATGCTTAATAATGAAATTGGTAAGCCGGGTGATGAGTTAATGATTATTAATAGAAAATTAATTGCGTCAGTCCGATGGGATAAAGAGCTAGGCGAAAAGCTGAGAAGTATGCGTGGCAAAGAATCCATGCAATCTTTGGCAAAACGGGCAGGCTGTGCATATCAATTAATACAACATCTGGAACGCGGTGGATACCCAGAACCGAAAGATGATGGGAACCTACCTCCACAGGCATCTGTTTCTATGGAAAAGCTAGAAGGTATATGTAATGCACTTTCTATAAGGGTTGAAACCTTTTTAAAATGTCCATTAGTAGTAGTGCCTTTAGAAAACAAAAATATCGCTTGACTTTTACTGATTAACTTAGTAATATAAATCTTGTTGTTATGCGATGCTTATATTGCCATACAACAAAAGCATTTACCGTTCGATTGCCAAAAAAAAAGACCCTCAACAGGGGTCACAAAAATAACGTAGTAATATTATGACACGAAATCAGGGTGCTGTTGCAGCGAACGAGCAAATAATTGCTCAAGCAGAGTTTGAAGAATATTTAGAGCATCAAGTTCAGAGCTTGACGCTAGTAGGAAAAGTAGAGTTTGATATAAAACCTTTGGAAGAAGCAACAGAGAACATTGTTCAACATGCCCAATGGTTAGCCCATCATAAAAAGCATCTCAACAAGCTTGATTTTAAGCAGCTTATCCGTTTACATGGTTGGTCAAATAAAGAAGAAAAGCGATATTTAAAAGTAGGTGTTGCGTTCGCTAACTTTTCGCCACAGCAGTTAAAGCAAATCGAACCAGCAACTATATATCAATTGGCAAACCAAAGTAAGAAATACCAAGAAGTTATTGAGCAACTTCAAGATTTACCTGAAATTAACCAGGCTGTTGTTAGAGGTTTAATGGAATCTCAGCGTAAAGTAAGAGTTTCCAAACAAGAAAAATCAAGCATCTGGCGGCTTAATCCCGATGGTATTCGCTACGTGCAAGTTCCTCCAATTCATGAGCAAGAAACAGGAGTACAGCTTCAAGAAATGATGGAGAAGCTGGGAAAAACTGCTCAAGCTGTTATCACTGATGCTGTGCAAATACTAAAGTTGTATCTCGAAGGTCAGTTAGTACCAGCCTGGGAAATACCAGTGTCAGAAAAGGTATCTAATTTTGATGAACCTCAAGAACATGTAAATATTGATGAAACAATAGCTGCAGTATCTTCTGAAGAAGAATCAATTTTTATTGTCAGCCCCCAAACGGATGAGCCAAATATAAATGTAAATTTTGATAAAGAGCTAGAAACTGACTGCTGGTCACAGGAAGCAGTTAGCAATGTAAGTTTCTCTCTCGCTGAATTTCCAAATGAGGTTGACGCACAAAAAGAAGATTTAGAGAAACTAGAAGATTTTCAGGTCAATGATTTGGTCATAGTTAAAAAACATCCCAACAACTTATGGAAAATTTTGGAATTCAGAAACGGGAAAGCTTACATTCAAATGGTTTCAAATCAAGAACGACCACATCAAGTTCTCGTTTTTTTGAGTACCATTACTTTGTTTCATCGTGAGGCTAAAGCAAGTTCCAGTGAGGAAGGAAAAGATGAGCAATAAGCGACGAAACCATTGACGAGGTGGTATTGGAACAGCTATTAAACTTACATCCGTTCATCATCCTTTGGCAATTTACATTTGCGCCTACCCGGTTCATCACTGTGCTAATTTTTGCAAAAAATTTGCGTGTTCAGAGCTACTCAAACCTTGTTGCAGCACAGCTAGCACTTTAGTCATATCACTTGCAAGCAATGCTGTCACATCCAGCCACAAACCCGCATAAACCTGACTTTTAATTACACCACTTGCATCGGCTTCGAGGGATATATATTCCCCATTCTGCAAGTAAAACCAATCAAGTTTATTATCTAAAGTTTGCCAAACAATGTATTCTTTTACGCCATTGCGACGATAAACTTTTTTCTTATCATATAAATCATTCGCAGCACTACTTCCTGCTACTTCAGCCACTAATTCCGGCGCCCCTTCAATATAACCATCTATATTGATAAATGAATTTCCATTCGACTCAATACGCAGCAAAGCATCTGGTTGTGGTTCATTATCTGCATCTAACAAAACTGTTGCATTATCACTCAAATCAACTCCTGGAGTAGCTACTACGTAAACCCCCAACCACGTCATTAATTTTCCATGGGGTTTTCCGTGGTTTACGTGCCTTACCGGAGATGACATGTATACTATTCCCTCTATAAGTTCTGCTTTTTTAATATGAGGCATCGCAGTATACCGCCGTTCAAATTCATGGCGAGTCAACCTATCCCCATTTTCCAATGGTGGAATGTAAGCATTTTCATTAAGGTTCTGCTCTACTGATGCTGTCATTAGCAAAATCCTTTCAGAATTTTCGTTTTACCATATTGTATCTAGTATATAAGTTTTATTTTTTATAGTTTTTATTTTAAGAAAATCCATATTCAATCGTAGCCCCCTCCCCGCAAGCGGGGAGGGGGTTGGGGGTGGGGTTCTTTTTGCGGGGGTTGGGGGTGGGGTTCTTTGTTTTTATTTACATCACCAAAGACTGAGAGTTACTTTCAATTAACTTCGCCAAATCTTTGAGAAAAGCAGCCGCATGAGCACCATAAATAATACGGTGGTCGCAGGTGATATTGACCTGCATTTGTTGCTTAACACCAAACAACCCGTCAGCATTTGCCACCAATTGCGGACGCGATGCACCAATAGCCAATATAGAACCTTGTCCCGGAGGCAAAATAGCATCAAAGGTATCTACACCAAACATTCCCAAATTAGATATAGTAAACGTCCCCGTGCTGTACTCATCCGGTTGTAGTTGTTTAGCTCGCGCTCTTTCTACTAAAGATTTCCAATTACGGGATAAAGAATAAATATCAATTTGGTCTGCATTTTGTAACACAGGTGTAATCAACCCACCATCATCCATCGCTACAGCTACAGCAATATTGATTGCTCCATGAGAAACAATACCTTGCTCCGAATAGCTAGCATTTAGCAACGAGTGTTTTTGTAAAGTTACCGCAACCGCTTTAGCTAGTAACGCGCTCATCGTTACACCCTTAGATTTCAGTTGTTTATAGAGTTTGTCTAAGGCATCGGTGGTGATAGTGTAACCCACACGGAAAACAGGTACAGATAAACTTGCTACCATACCGCGATTAACAGCATTTTGTAGCGTAGTAAAAGGTTGTACCGAACCTGGAACCATAGATACAGGTGCCGGTGCTGGTGCTGCTGTTCTAGTTGCGGGTGCAGGTGCAGGTGTAGATACCGGAGTTGATGCCAAAGCAACAGCTGGTTGGGATTTACCTTTACCAGCCAAAGCTTCCAAGTCCTCAGCCACAATACGACCATAAGGACCGCTACCAGTTAAAGTATTCAAATCCACCTTCATTTCCTTCGCCATCTTTCGAGCACGAGGAGAAGCAACGACCCGTCCGGAATTGTGACCTGAACCGTTACTTAAAGTACTTCCAGAAGCCGCGACAAGTGTTTCTACTGAGGTAGAAGCTGGAGTACTATTACTAACAGTAGCTTCCGGTTTAGAAGTTCCAGAAGTGCCAGTAGTTCCAGAAATAGCTTGTTGTTTAACAGTTTCAATTTCCGCTTCCGTCTCCGCTAACAAGGCAATTGCGGCACCAACAGGAGCAGTTTCACCAGCTTGGGTTACAATATGGGCGACATACCCTTCAGAAAAGGATTCCACATCCATATCAGCCTTATCAGACTCGACAACCACCACTGTTTCACCTTTTTCCACCTTATCTCCTGGAGATTTTAACCAAGAGACAATTTTCCCTTCAGTCATAGTGGAACTAAGCGCCGGCATAAAAATTTCTTGGATGCTCATGGGTGGTTCTCTAAATCGATAACTTGTAGACGATGAAATATAGAAGTTATTTTCACATCGAAGTAAATTGTATCTCGCCTCTGTGACTTTGGATGTAAAGAGTGGAGTCCCCACTCCCCACGTTAAGAGGAACTATTGAGAATTACTAGGGTCTATTACTCTTTAGATTACTTTTTTCAAAATTTAATACTAAAGAGGTACTTGACAATGTAAGAAACATGGTTAAACTTCGATTTAAAATTCTAAATGGATATTACTCCCGTTGAAAATTTTGTTACCTTTTATGTCGGCAAAGTTTAAGCTTTTGGTTATTTTGATACTAAGTATCTTTGCCACCGCTGCGGCTGGGACATATCTAGAGCGGCGTCGGGCATCTATAGCTGTTTCTGCTAATACTAACGGGCAGCAACATCAAGTAAGTGAGTCAAGACAAATAGATAACAATTTGCCGAATCCATCTCGGGCAAAATATACGCCTGTACCTCTGGAACATATTCCTTGGGGAAAAGGTCGCGACCCTGCAGCGATTGCCCTAAATGCTTTTGCTGATAAGGTTCCTTATTCAGGAGCGCGAAAAGTTGAAGTTGTTTATCCTGAACCAGACCAAGCTTTAGTAACTATTACTCAAACCAAACGAGTTAAAAATTCAATTGATGAAATTAAATATCGAGTTGAATTAACAACATTTGGAGGTTCTGTTTTTGTTACATCACCACCCGCATGGCAAATTGTTTGGGCTGGTTCCCAAGAGCTTTGTACCCCAGGGCAAATAACAGACAAAGGTCAACCCCAACCCGCGATTGAATGTAAAAATTAGCACGCCTGATTCAGGAATTGGTTTTATACCGGCAATGCCATATATTTCTGGGTAATTAATTGTGTGGTGAGTGAGGAGTAAACCCAGAAATCTTTGATAAACATTTCAGAATTATTGAGTTAAGAGTTAAAAAGTCAAAACTCAAAACCCAAGTAACAAAAAGAAAAAACTTTAAATGTCGCCTCTAATTTCTTCGACAACACCGTCTCGTAGTACAACTTCAACTTGCATTTTACTAATCAAGTTGTCACCGGGTTCGACGCGGAAAAAGCCTTCCATTTGAAATTGGTTAACTTCTTGGTCTAATTCCAAAAACTGAACTTGTTGCAAATTTTGCAAACTGAGATTTTTTTGTTCTAACAGTTCGCTTTTCCTTTGGTTAACTTGGATTTGAATGTTATCAATCTGCTGCTGAACTTGTGGCCCAGGTGGCTGTATACTCTGCTTTTGAATCGCGCTGATTGCTCGTTGTCCTTCCATATCTAATTGTTGCAATTGCTGGTCAACTTGATTAATTTGCGTTTGCAATTGCTGTTGTACTTCCTCTTTCCATAAGGTCGTAACAATAGCTTTGACGTTGACAGCACGCTTTAGAAGCAATTGTGGTTTCGAGACTTCCATACAGGTTTCACGTTCACTCTACAAAGTTTATAAGTTGATTATTCAGGCAAACATTGCGTTAATAATATCGCGATAACGTTCCATGACAACGTGTCGGCGAATTTTGAGCGTTTGCGTCATCATGCCATTTTCCTGCGAAAATGGTTCGAGAATGATTTTGAAAGGTCCGATGCGGTCGTCTGGTCGATAACCTGGACGGTTTTGCACTTCCCTTGTCAGCTCTTGCCTAAATAAATCCTGGATTATTTTACTCTCCAGATTTATATTCTGCCCGCTAGACTCGGCAATATTATCATTCTCCACAAACAATTGAAGATTTTGAGAAGTTGCCCATTTCTCTAGGGCTTCTAAGTTGGGCACAATCAAAGCACCAAGACATTTTTGGTCTTGTCCTACCAGCATTACCTGGTCGATATAAGCACTTC
Source organism: Scytonematopsis contorta HA4267-MV1 (assembly GCA_019359035.1). Taxonomy (GTDB): domain Bacteria; phylum Cyanobacteriota; class Cyanobacteriia; order Cyanobacteriales; family Nostocaceae; genus Scytonematopsis; species Scytonematopsis contorta. Next base: position 83,961 of record JAHHIC010000093.1, read on the forward strand.
GCAAACAAGCATCTTCAATAGGTTGGGGTTCAATATTTTCCCCATTGGTTAATACAATAGTATCCTTAGCTCGTCCGGTGAGAACTAGGTCTTTTTGCTCTGTTAGCCAACCCAAATCCCCACTATCAAACCAACCTTCAGCATCAATAGCTTTGGCTGTTGCTTCGGGGTTTTGGTAGTAACCTTGCATAACTTGTGGTCCTCTAAGTAACACAAGTCCTGTTTGTCCAATTGGTAACTCTTTACGAGTTTCCAAGTCTACAATCTTAGCTTCTGTACCGGGAATTGGCTGTCCTGCAGAATACCTTAAATTACTCCAGTAACGACGTGCATGAGTTACCGGAGAAGTTTCCGTTAACCCATAACCAACTAAAACTTCTACACCAACAATTTCAAAAAAAGTATCGATATGTCGGGGTAAAGCACCACCACCACTAATCATTTGCTTTATTTTTCCCCCTGTTGCCTCCCGTACTTTGCTATAAACTATTTTTTCAGCCAAAGCATGGAGAGGGGACAATACAGCAGCTTGAGTGCTAGCAGCTAGTCGTTCAACAGCCGAGGGTTTAAGGTTATCTAAACTTAAACCGTTAGCAATCCGTCGTAATTTAATGTATTTTTCACTAATACCCAGCAAGCTATTAACCAATCGCTGCTTATTTGCTGGTTGTTCGCGGAACTGTTTTTGCACCCCTTCGTAAATTCCTTCCAATAAACGCGGTACTACTACAACATAATTAGGTTTAATTTCCTTCAAATCCCGCTTAATTGAGCGTAAGTTAGTATAAACCTGAGTACAACCTTGAGAAAGCAAGAAATATTCAGCACTACGTTCATAGCTGTGCCATGATGGCAGAATACTTAAAACCATGTCACCTTTTTGCGGTTGTACTACTGCTCCTAAAGTTGTTACTTGGTGCAATAAGTTACCATGAGTCAGCATTACTCCCTTGGGTTGACCTGTAGTCCCAGAAGTATAAATTAAGGTAGCAAGATTATCACGGCTATGCTCCACTGGTTGAAGAGTATGACCTGCACTGCTGTCCATAAGTTGTTGAAAGTTCAACACCTTCAAACTTTCTTCTGCTTCTGGGGTTTCATCTGAAAGTAAAATCACCAGTTGTATCGGTAAATTCTTTAGACCTTCCCGCAGTTTCTTAAATGTTTTAATATCTTCGACTACTAACCCCGTACTACCGCTATTTTCCACAATATAAAGTAACTCATCTCGCTCCGCTTGGGAAGAACGCACTGCATCAACAGCCCCAGCAGCCATAATTCCTTGGTCAGCAATTAACCAACGTGGTGAATTATCCGCTATCAAAGCAATACGGTCACCTGCTTTCACTCCCAAAGTCTGTAAACCAGTAGCAAATTGTTGTATTTGCTGGGAAAGCTGAGTATAGTTTAGAACTAATTCCGGCTTTGAGTGGGGGTTTCGTAAAGCCGTAGTATTACCAAATTTTTTGGCTCCTAAACTCCAAATATCAGATATAGACTGCACTTCAGAATAGTCCACCATCCCTTGTGACACTTTGCGTTCGGTGGGAGTGAACTGAGATAAAAAAGAAACAGCAGATGGTGATTTAGCCATAATTCATAACCTTCAATATTAAACCCTTTGTGTGCCTTCTAGCATATTCCGACTCTAGAGAAAAGTCGCCAACATAAAATTACACATTTTACAAGAGAAAATCCCAACCCATAAGAACCCCACCCCCAACCCCCTACCCCGTAAACGGGGAGGGGGCTACGAAAAACGGATAGAAATAGTTGACTTTTAATAATCGATAGTATCTATTATTCAGTCGTAGCCCCCTCCCCGCCTGCGGGGAGGGGGTTGGGGGTGGGGTTCTTGGTTTATTTTAATTTTTTTGAAGTTTAATCAATATATCTAGATTTATTTATGGTAAGATTAACTTAAATAAAGAAAACTCAATGCTTACTTCGGCATTGAACTAGTTACAACAAAAATGCCCGCGATTAAATAGGTTTTTAGACCTAAAAAATAGACCGCAAGCAAAAGTCAAATTACAAAATGAGGTGACTAGGTATGGCTTTTTACGACGCTTTATTTCTAACATTGTTAAATGCTACAGCCTGTTTAGTATTTCCAAGAATACTATCTGTTATTTTGGCTCCAAAACGCAAACGGATTCACGTAAGTCAAAATACTTTAGGGCTAGAGAAAGCGAATGTGGAAGTAACTAGCTTCCCATTTTGTGCGACTCAAAAACTGACTAATGGTCCGACATGTAAATTCAGTCCGACCTTTTGTGTCCGTTGTTCATCCATCTATTAATGCTTACTCACCAGCAATTGCTCTCTCTTAAATATTCTCTTGGAAATGTTCTCTTCCAAAATTTCGGGTATCTCTGCGTATAAACCCGATTTTGAGTTACATCGGAGCTATTTTCTTAACCTTTTCAAGCTATTTTTTCCCTTCATGTCGCCACTTTCCTCTAACAAGGCGAATTTCATCAAAACTGTAACTATCACCTAAATACTCTTTAATTGGGGTCAAAGAAATATCACCTAAGATATCTAAAACCTGCCAGATTTTCTGTAGTTTTTCTTTGGGAACCAGCATTTTTACATCCACAGGATGATTTTTTTCGATTAAATCAGATAAATGACGAATCACCGTAGTTGAACGTATATTTCTTTTTTGAGCAATTTGTTCGATACTTAAGCCTTGCTTATGGTATTCAAAAGTGACTAATTCTGTATCTGTTGGTGAGCCATGAGACTTCGTAGAACTGATACCATTTTCTTGCAGATAGCGATGAATTTCTGCGATAAATCTTTCACCATAGCTAGCTAATTTATGGCTACCAACACCAGAAATTTTACTTAAGTCTTGTTTGCTTTTAGGCTTATTTTGTGCCATTAATTTTAAGGTAGAATCACCAAAGATAATATAAGGAGGTACACCTTGAGCGTCAGCAATTTGTTTCCTTACATTTCTTAGACGTTGGAATAATAATTCAGCTTCAGCAGACAGTTGAGTACTTTCTTTCAATACACTAACTTTTTGTGCTATGGGAACAGCCATAAAGACTTCGCGTTGTCGTCGCATCACTTCCCAAGAAAGTTCATTTAACTTTAAAACAGAATAACCATCAGTAGTTTGTTTAAGCAAACCTTGATGTAACAAAGAGCGACATAAAAATCGCCACTCATCTACGCTTTTATCTTTGCCAATCCCATAAGTAGAAAGTTTGTCATGTCCGTTTTGAATAATTTTTTGTGTTTTCGCACCACGTAGAATATCAATAATATAATGCATTCCATATTTTTCTCGACAACGCGCAACACAAGACAAAAATTTCATCGTATCAATCGTCAAATCTTGCATTGGTTTGGGAAAACGACAATTATCACAGGTTCCGCAATTTCCTACAAAGCTTTCACCAAAGTATCCTAATTGAATTGTACGCCGACATACTGTACCTTCAGCATAGTCTATCATTTGGCGTAATTGTTGTCGTGCAATTAATTTTTCTTGTTCTTCATTTTTTTGGTCAATCAACCATTCAATCGTTTTTACATCAGCAAAGCTATGAAATAAAATACATTTGGATGGTTCACCATCTCTCCCTGCTCGACCTGATTCTTGATAATAGCTTTCTAAGTTTTTGGAAATATCAAAATGCACTACCAGTCGCACATCTGGTTTATTAATCCCCATACCAAAGGCAATTGTTGCAACCATTAACCGCACGTCATCGCGAATAAATCGTGTTTGGTTTTGGGTGCGTTCTTCATCACTTAAACCTGCGTGATATGGTAAAGCCGAAATATTATCATGATTTAGTTTAAACGTTAATTCATCAACTTTTTTCCGCGTTAAACAATATATAATTCCAGAAGCTTCGTTTTCTTTAATAAGTTCTAATAATTCTGAGTAGGCATTTTTCGTTTTTTCGCGAACTTCATAATAAAGATTTGGACGATTAAAACTAGCTATATGTAAACTTGGTTGTTTTAATCCTAGTTGTTTAACAATATCAGCCCGTACTCTATCAGTCGCAGTTGCAGTTAATGCCCAAGTTGGAACATCAGGGTAGCGTTTTCTTAATAGAATTAATTGGTTATATTCAGGACGGAAATCATGTCCCCACTCAGAAACGCAGTGAGCCTCATCGATAGCAAAACCTGCAAAACCAATTTTTTCTTTGATTAAATCTAAAAAGGGTAAAAATCTTTCACTCACCAATCTTTCTGGGGATACATAAAGTAATTTAACTTTCCCTGCGAGAATATATTCTTCTCTTGACCTAACTTGATATTGGCTGAGACTGCTGTTGAGAAACGTCGCAGCGACCCCATTTTTCCTCAGTGTTTCTACCTGGTCTTGCATTAGTGCTATTAAAGGTGATACTACTATCGTTACACCTTCTTTAAGGAGAGCTGGTAGCTGAAAACACATTGATTTGCCTCCACCCGTAGGCATTATTATTAGTAAATCCCTATTTTGTAGCGCTGCTTCAATAATTTGTCGTTGCCCAGGACGAAAACTATCGTAACCAAAATAATATTTCAGCGCTTGTTCTAAATTGGGATACTGAAGCATGGTTTGGGGAGTGGGGAGTGGGGAGAGAAATTGCGAATTGCACATGATTACCTGATTTTAACCAAAATCGCCAATAATAGGATTGCATGAAAAAAAATTACAAGTAAATTCATAAAAAACAGAGAGAAATATATGGCTGTTATTAACCCGCAACCCCAACTTAAAAGAGAGTTGGGGGTTTTTGGAGCCACTTTGATGGGTTTGGGTTCGATTGTTGGGACAGGGGTGTTTGTTAGTATTGGTATTGCTACGGGAATTGCCGGACCTGCGGTGATTTTGGCTGTGATTATTGGCGCACTTGTAGCAACTTGTAACGGACTTAATGCAGCTCAGCTAGCTGCAAATCATGCTGTTAGTGGTGGTAGTTACGAATATGGCTATCGGTATTTGACCCCCGCTTTTGGTTTTACTGCTGGTTGGATGTTTTTGGTTGCAAAAACTGCATCTGCTGCAACTGCTGCTCTGGGTTTTGCTGGCTACTTCCTAAATCTTTTTGGTTTAAATTCCAATGGGGTTGTTCCTGTCGCTTTTGCTGTTGTGGCAATTATGACAGGTATTGTCTTAAGTGGTATCCGACGTTCTAATGTTGCAAATACAGCTATCGTGTCAGTAACGCTTTTATCATTAGCGTTTTTTATTACTATTTGTCTACCCCGATTTGCATCCCAAGGATTGCAAAATTTTGCATATTTTTTTCCTGACTCTCGCGGTAATGTACTACAGGCAAGCGCTTTGATGTTTGTTGCTTACACTGGTTACGGACGCATTGCGACTATGGGTGAGGAAGCCCGTTCCCCAAGAGAAACTATTCCTAAAGCGATGGTAGTCTGCTTATTACTGACGATGTTGCTATATATAACAGTGGCAACAGTTAGTATTGGTGCTGTGGGTGTAGATGTTTTAGCTAATGCCACCAAAGCGACTAAAGCTGCACCATTAGAAGCAGTTGTTCGTACTATTGCTGGCCCTGGTGCTGCTATCGTTTTATCTATTGGTGCTATGACCGCGATGTTAGGCGTTTTACTAAACTTAATTTTGGGTTTATCCCGCGTTTTATTGGCTATGGGACGCCGTAATGATGCACCCAGGTTTTTAGCTAATCTCAACCAAGAGCGAACTACTCCTTACTGGGCTGTTATATTCGTTGGAATAGCCATAGCACTTTTGGTGCTAGTAGGTAATGTGAAGACAACTTGGTCTTTTAGTGCTTTCAGCGTTTTAATTTATTACGCAGTTACCAACTTTGCTGCACTAAAACTTTCACCCCAAGAAAGACTATATCCCACATGGGTTGCTTGGTCTGGTTTATTATCTTGTCTATTTTTAGCCTTTTGGGTGGAGTCTTCTATTTGGCAAACTGGTTTAGGGTTAATTATTGCTGGTTTAATTTGGCATAAAGTCAGAAAACAAATATGGGGAGTGGGGAGTGGGGAGTAGGGAGTGGGCAGTGGGCAGTGGGGAGTGGGCAGTGGGCAGTGGCATAATGTAATTGTAAAGTTTCTTTGCGGTATTCACTACATAGGAAGCAGTTATGGCGAAAGCAATCTGGAATGGGGCGGTATTGGCCGAAAGTGATAAAACAATAATTGTGGAAGGTAACCATTACTTTCCTGTTGATGCTATCAACAAGCAGTATTTCCAAGATAGCAACACCCACACCACTTGTCCGTGGAAGGGTGTAGCTAGTTATTACAGCGTTGAAGTCGATGGACAAGTAAATAAAGACGCAGCTTGGTATTACCCTAGTGCTAAGGAAAAAGCTAAAAACATTGAAGGATATGTAGCTTTTTGGCGTGGTGTCAAAGTCGAAGCTTAAAGAGTAGGGAGTGGGGAGTAGGGAGTAGGGAGTAGGGAATTGAGTAGTGCGTATCCGTAAGCGGACGCTAGCGCGAACGCGCAGCGTGCCCATAAAGGCTTGCATCTTGCTCGCTTATTGTAAATATCTAGTCAATGCGTCGCATTCCCCACTCCCCACTCCCCACTCCCCACTCCCCATCCCCATTACCCATTACCCATTACCCAACTTTAAACGTTCCAACAGTTTCTTCTAGTTCCTGGGAGATTTCTACGGTTTTTTTCAATGATGCAGAAACTAAGCGTGATGATTCTGTTGTACGTTCGGAAGATGTGGCAATTTCTTTCATTAGCTGGCTGAGAGTTTGAGAAGTTTCTACTCCTGATGTTGTTGTGGTTGAAATTGATTGCACTAAAGAGTCTATTTGACGAGAAACTTCTAAAATTTGGCTTAAAGAATATTTCGCATTTTCAACTACCCTTGTACCTTCCACCACTTGAGCGGTTCCTACTTCCATTGCTTCGGCTAATTCGGTGGTCTCCCGTTGGATATTTTCGATAATATATTCAATTTCTTTAGTAGATGCTGAACTTCTAGCAGCTAGTTCTGCTACTTCTTCGGCAACTGCAGCAAAGCCTTGACCTTGTTCCCCAGCACGTGCTGCTTCAATACCCACGTTGATTGCGAGTAAGTTCGTTTGCATGGAAATTTGGTTAATTAAAGATGCCACCCGGGTAATTTCTTGTGTTGATTCACCCAGACGCTTCACTTTTTTGGCTGTGTCACCAACGGTTTCTCGCAGGTGCATAATGTTTTGTACTGTCATATTCATCGCTTCTCCGCTTCTGTTGGCTGTCATGGAAGCGTTTTGTGCGACTTTTGCTGCGAGTTCTGCGTTGCTGGCAACTGTTTGCATTGCCAATGTCATTTGATTGACCGAATTTAAGGAACGGTTGATTTGTTCTGCTTGAATCTCTGCTTCGTCTGCGAGTTGACGAATTGCTCCTTCGTTGGAACCAATTGCCTGCGAAACTTCCATCGCTGAGGTTTTTACTTTCGTGACGATTAAACGCAGACTTTCGACAATGGAGTTGAAGAAGTCCGCAACAGTACCAATTTCGTTCTCATTTACGTTGGCACGTACTGTTAAATCGCCATTCGCAGCCCCTTCTATGTCATCCAGTAGTGCCAAAATTTGTATTTGTAAAGCTTCTTTTTGTTGGCGTTCTTGTCCAGAAATGAATTCAGCGGTTTGACGTCCTTGTTGTATTACTTGTAGTAGCTCGGCTTGTTCAAGTGCATAACCGATTTGAGTGGCTACTTGTTTAAACAAATTGGTTTCTATGTCTTGCCATTTACGAAATTCCGAGCACTGATGCGCTGCTAATAAGCCATATAATTTTTTGTTTACAAATACTGGTGCGAGTAAAAATGCTTTAACTGCTAGTGGTTCGAGTTGTTTTATATAATTTTCACTCTGAGCAGAGTTGGAAATATTATCTACTACCGTCAAGCTACCAATTTCATACTCTTCCCAGTAATCTGCTACTAAGTAAGGGTTATGAATAGTATTTCCCAAAGCCCCTGTCCATTGATAACCAACAGATTCAGTAGTTACTTTACCTTGCCAATTTTCATCTAAACGGTAAAAAAGTAAACGGTCAACACTTAAGGTTTGATAAGTATTAGCAACAGAAGCTTTCAGGATTTTTTCGCTGTTGAGGGTTTCTCGCATCCGAGCATTAATTTCATTCAGTTGCAACGCTAATTTAGCTTCTTGTTCTTGACGCTGGGTTTGCTTGTTGATGCTATCTGCCATTGTGTTGAACGCAACGGCTAATTGTCCAACTTCATCAGAGGCAAAAACGGGAGCGCGTGAATTGCGATCGCCTGCAGCAAATTTTTGTGTAGCCTGCTCCAGATGTTCAATAGGTCGAATAATTCCCCGTCTGAGAATTAAAATCCATAAGCCAATCAAAATCAAAGCGACTAAAACAACAAAAGCTTGCTGTTGTAGACTTTGCGAAAGCAAAGAGTTTAAAGCATTTTCAGGAGTTCCTCGGACTAAAATAGCAACAGGTTGTTCACTTTTGTCTGGTTGAGAACCATTAACTTCCTCAACCAACTTACTTGGTATAGCCCTGGCTGCGATTGTATAAGTTTGGTCACCCACCTTTTTTCGACTCGTAACTGTTTGTCCTTGAGGAAACTTAGCAATAGCTTCTTCTAAGAAAGAATTATCTTCACTAGATAACCATACATTTGCTTCCGCTTGATTTAAAGAAAGTTGATTTAAATTTTGGGATTCGCTTTGAAGCAAAGATGTTGCCAGAATTTGCTGTCCATTAGGTTTACGAAAATAAATTGCGCTATAACCACCACCAGTAGCGTTCAGAGTCTCTTTGACAATAGTAGTTTTACCATTCACAACATCCCCAGAAATTAAAACACCAATAACTACTCCTGTACTATCTTTAACAGGTGTAAAAGTATAACGAATAAGAGCATCTTGATTAGTAAATCCTGGAGGTAAAGCAGGACGTTCCTTTTGTAACTCTGACCAACTGGCAATTTTAGAAGCTTTTATTTGTTTAGAATTACGAATGACTTCATTAACCAAATTACCGGGGTCAAAAACTTCTCCACTACGGTCATTATTTGCATTAACAATAATTCTTAAATCTCTGCCGACTAAGGTTGCATATTCAATTTTTCTAGCTTTGATTTCGTTTTGTAGAATTTGTTTAACCTCAGCTTTCATCGCAGGAGTTACAGATTGTCCAGCATTATTCAAACTAGCAACTTTAATAATTGCCGGATTATCACTCTGTCCGCGAAAACCAAAAGCCATTTGATTAATTTTGATATTATAATTAATATCAGTTACCGCGACTTCTGATTTAGCCTGTTCGAGTAATTGACTACGTAAACCTTGAGCTATAATAAACGTACCACCAATACCGATTCCCAAAATTGAAACTAATTGAGAGACAATTAAAGCAATCAATTGCTTATCATTGATTCGACGGTTATAAAACCACTGTGATAATGACATAAGATTTAGTTAAAGAAATCGAGTTTACTCTCAATCATGAATAATTGAGAATTGCAAAATGTGTAAAATACAAACCAAAATATTGAGTTTTTATAGTCTAATTTTTAATTAAACTAAATTAATATCCTACTTTTTAATTTATTTAGCACCTGATTTATTTTTGCAACACTTTGTATTCACGTAAATAGAAAACAGTGAACAATTAAATATTAATTTTTCTGTGATAAGTGTTAAAATTTAATTTAAAATAAAAAGCGTTTCTTTCCTTATTAATCTACAACGATATTGCTGAGCATTGCTGTATAATACATAACTGGTAATATCTTATAATCAGAGCTTATATTGGGGACCCCTGAACTAAAGTATCCGAAGCGGACAATTTATTTCAGGGGTTTTAGAACTCTAAGAAACGAATTCTACGGTAGAGAAAATCATGTCATCTAGCGCTCGTAGAAGTTCTTGTTCGTTATAAGGTTTAGAGAAATAAGCACGGGCACCCAATTGCATTGCTAACTGACGATGTTTATCGCTACTACGGGAAGTGAGCATCGTAACAGGTATATTTTTTAATTCATCTTTTGATTTAACGCGACCCAAGAACCCATACCCATCAAGACGTGGCATTTCGATATCGCAAATTACAGCTTGGACTAATAAACCAGACTGGAGTTTTTCTAAAGCATCTTGACCATCTTTCGCTTGTTCGACTTGATAACCTCCTTTTTCTAAAGTTAAAGCTAAGAAGCGACGAACATTAATTGAGTCATCAACAATCAAAATAGTACCTTTCTGATTTTTAGAACTAGCAACAGGTCTATCGTCAACAGTGTTTAAAAATGCAGTTTTTAACCGTGTAGATGGTAATTTTTGATTTCTAGGAGTTCGTTCATTGCTAGCAATCCAATACAATAATTCATTAGTATTAACTAACGCCACCACACGACCATCCCCAAGAATAGTACAGTTACCAAATCCATTGGGAAGAGGTATATTTCCCTCAACATTACGGATAGCAACTTCTTGTTCACCCCAACAACGGTCTACTTGTATTGCTATTGGTTGGTTTCCTTGGTTGATAATTAATACACTACTAGCATTAATTGCGGGTGGTGTTTCCAAGTCTGGATTATCGTAACGGGCGCAATTAAACTCTAAGTAACGACCCAAACGAATTAATGGCAGCATTGTTCCATGCCAATTAAGCATTTCACTACCTGCCATTGGAAACACCTGCTCGTTTTGTAGCAGGAAAATTTCCGAAATTACATCAGTGGGGAAAGCTAATAACATGCGGTTGCTTTCTACCAGTAGAACTCGTGCAACGGAAAGAGTAAAGGGTACAGATAAAGTAAAAGTAGTTCCTATCCCCATCCTGGTATCAACTTTGATATCTCCCCGAACTTGCTTGAGGTTATTTCTAACCACATCCATTCCCACACCGCGACCGGACAGAGCAGTTACTTCATCTTTGGTGGTAAAACCAGGTTCAAAAATTAATGATAATAATTCTTCGTCAGTCGCTTGGGATAACAACGACGCATCTAAACCCATAGACAAAGCACGAGTGCGAATTTTCTCTAAAGAAATACCTCGTCCATCGTCACTAATAGTAATAATGCTACGGTTACTACGGTGGTTCGCTTTAATTTGAATTGTTGCTTGTTCTGGCTTACCATTTGCTTGTCGCGTTTGCGGGTCTTCGATACCGTGGTCGAAAGCATTCCGCAATAAATGCATTAATGGCTCACTTAAAGCTTCCAAAATAGAACGCTCAATCAGCGTCCCACCACCTTCTATTTTCAACTGGGCATTTTTGCCATATTCAACATTTAAGTCACGCAATGCTCTGGGAAAACGGTCTACGATATCCGAAAGCGGACGCATCCTAACTTGAGTTAATTTTCTTTGGAGTTGTTTAGAAGTTTTGTTGAGTTTCCTCGCGATTAAATCGGTATCGTCTATGCTTAATTGAATATCGGTAGTGACTTCCTGCACCTGGACAATGGTTTCCATCACTTCCTGGGAAAGCAGATTTAAATCATTATAACGGTCGAGTTCTAAAGCATCAAATCTGGTATTGATAGTCTGGTTTCCAAAACTATCATTAGACATAAAACTACGGGGGTCATGATTATTATCATCACCATAGCTAAGGGTCGAAATAGCCGATGTTGCCGACCCACCTGTAGAAATTTTGTCGTATGCGGTTCGTAATTCCTGATTTTCTCGCTCTAAAACTTGCACCCGTTGATTTAAACCACGAATCAATTTACGTAATCTTTCTAACTGTAAGTTCAGACCATTACGTTGAATAATCAATTCCCCAAACAAATCATTAATATTTTCTAGCTGTTTACTGGGAACGCGAACAGTATTATCTCCTGTTTCCCGTTCACTTGCTGTGACTTTTGCTTCAACTTTTCGCTCGCTAGATTTATAATCCGCTTTAGAAACATTTGCAACAGGTAGTGTTGCACCATTAGTTACATCGACAGGTACAGTATTTTCACTAGTGCTATCAAAAGAATCAAATAACGCAGCAATTACTTCATCATCTAGTTGAATTTCATCATCCAATGCTTCGCCTTGTACAAAATTCCCGACCGCAGCTTCTTCTTGTTGGGCTAATACGAACTCTGGGGATGTGGTATCAGATGTTGCTAAGAACTGGGCAATTGCTTCTTCATTCTCATTTTCATTTGATGTTGCTAAGAACTGGGCAACAGCCTCTTCATTTTCATTGTCATTTGATGTTGCTAAGAACTGGGCAACAGCCTCTTCATTTTCATTGTCATTTGATGTTGCTAAGAACTGAGCAACAGCCTCTTCATTTTCATTATCATTTGATGTTGCTAAGAATTGAGCAACAGCTTCTTCATTTTCATCTGATGTTGCTAAGAATTGAGCAATTGCTTCTTCGTCTGACAATTCCTCAAAAGGAGCAAATTCATATGGGGTAACTTGAGCAGGTGTAATATTAAGACCATCCAACTCAATTTTAGTTGGCAAGCTATCAAGCTGATGGATTAACACCAAAGCTTGGGAACGTCGCCAAGCTTGTAAAGCTACACGGGCAACTTCTTCAATTCTGTCGTCACCAGCAACATCTAAATACTGGGAGACCGACTCACAAAGCTGGCTAAAGGGTTCTAGCTGAAGCATTTCTCCCAAACCGCCTAACTCTGCTGCCATAATGGAAACTTCTTCCCGCAGACAGGGCTGATTTACATCCGCTAATACCCCCTCTAAACGCTGTAAACAGCCTTCCACCTCGGTCTCAAATAGCAAGGGTAAAATATCTTGCCCATCTTCCGGGGATAGCATCGTGTTAGCGTCTTCTGGGCTGGGGTCACCCAAACGCTCGTGGAGTTCGTCAAAAACGGGGTAACAAAAAGTTGTTAACCACTGCTCATCAATAACACTACCTTCTCTCTGTAATTCCACTATCTGCCGTAACCAATCTACGCCAGAAAGTAATAAATTTTGTAAATGAGTATCAATTTCTAAGGAATTTTTTCTAGTTTTTAATACTTTAAACGAATCTTCTAAACGGTGAGCCAAATCGGAAAGGGCGCGAAAACCCATCATTGCCGCCCCACCCTTAATTGAGTGGGCAGCCCGTAAAGCACCGTTAATTTTTTCTGGAGCAATGCCTCTGCTACCCTCAATTTCCAACAGAACACTTTCCAGGGTATTCAGGTAGTCAGTCGCCTCCTCCAGAAATTGCATCTGGATTTCAAACTCTTTATCCTTTGACATGGTTTTTGTCCTGAGTCAATTATTAATTAGTGTTGGCTGTTGGCTGTTGACTGCTGGTTGTTGACTGCTGACTGTTAGTTGTTAACTGTTGGCTGTTAGTTGTTGACTGTTAACTGGAAATAAAAGTAACTGTGAACCGTCAACCGTCAACCGTCAACCGTCAACCGTCAACTGTGAACCGTCAACCGTCAACCGTCAACTGTGAACCGTCAACCGTCAACCGTCAACAAATTTAGTTGACCTTAAACGTACCAACAGTCTCTTGCAATTTCTGGGAAATATCCACTGTTTGTTGCAAGGAGGCGGAAACTTTATGGGAAGATGTACTAGTCCGTTGTGATACCTGGGCAATTTCTCTCATCAATTGACCAACAGCTTGAGAAGTTTGAACTTGTGAACCAGTAGCGGTGGAGATTGATTGTACCAAGGCGTCAATTTGGCGAGAAATTTCCAATATCTGACCCAAGGATAACTTAGCATCTTCCACAATCCGCGTACCTTCTACTACCTGGGTAGTTCCCAATTCCATCGCTTTTACCACATCTGTGGTTTCACGCTGGATATTTTCCACAATTTGTTCAATTTCTTTAGTAGCCGTTGCGCTTTGATTTGCCAATTCTCCCACTTCTTCTGCTACAACTGCAAAACCTTGACCTTCTTCACCTGCTCTCGCAGCTTCAATACCCGCGTTAATAGCTAAGAGGTTTGTTTGTGTGGCAATTTGATTAATCAGAGAAACAACACGGGTAATTTGTTGGGTCGATTCTCCCAAACGTTTAACTTTTTTAGCGGTTTCCCCAATGGTTTCGCGCAAACTCAAAATATTTTGCACTGTCATATCCATCGCTTGTCCACTTCTTTCAGCGGTACGAGCAGCACTATTTGCAACAATCGCAGCTTGTTGAGCGCTCATAGCAACAGTTTGAATTGAATTAGTCATTTGCTCAACTGCGCTTAAGGTGCGATTAATTTCTTTTGTTTGTTCTGCGGCATCATCTGCTAATTCTTGGATAGCACCGCTTTGACCACCAACCGAAGCGTTTACTTGAGATGCGGCTTGTTTTACTTGGGTTACAATATCGCGCAAACTTTCTACGATGGAGTTAAAAAAGTCAGCTACAGTACCAATTTCCCCAGCAGTCACATCAGCACGTACCGTTAAGTCACCACTTGCAGCACCTTCTACGTCTGAAAGCAATTCCAGAAGCTGCATCTGTAATTCTTCTTTTTGTCGGCGTTCATCTTCTTGAGCGCCTTCAGCTTTCGACCTCGCACCTTGGATTTCTTCTACCAGTCTGGCTTGTTCTAAAGCGTAACCAATTTGAGTTCCAATCTGTTTAAACAAATCAATGTCGAGTTGTTGCCAGTTGCGGGGGTTATCGCATTGGTGGGCAATTAATAAACCAACTAATTCTTCGCTGGCAATAATTGGCGCTATCAAATTAGCTTTAACGCCATATTTTTCCAACATCTTAATGTAACAAGCTGCATTTTTCAAACTGCTGTCTTGATAAATATTAGCGATAGCTCTAACTCGACCATCTTTATATGTTTCCAAATGGCGTTCTTTAAAACAGGGGTCGTCGAAATACTCACCTGTCATTTTTGGTAAACCTGCTGCGACTGATTCGGCTATGACGGTGCCATCCCAGTTATTTTTGTCGAAATTATAAATAACTACTCGGTCGGTTTTTAGGGCTTGGCGAAGTTCTCTAACAGATGTTTTATAAATTTCTTCTGTTTTTAGTGTTCTTCTGATACGTAGTGTGATATCCGTAAGGATTTTAGCCCTCTCTGTATCTTCTTCCTGCTCTTTAACTAGAACCTGTAACTGTTCCGCCATGTGGTTAATATTTGCACCCAGTACCCCAATTTCATCTTGTCTTGTGATTTGCAAACGAGTACCAAATTCACCATCACCCAAACGAGCGACCGCTGCCGTTGCATCTACAATTGGCTCTGTGGCGCGTTTTGCTAATAAAGAACCAATAAATGCAGCTAAAGCCGCGACTGCTAAACTACTCAGAGTAATTAGCATTCCCAATTTATTTCTAGCTTCAAAAGCTGTCGCAGTATCCGTTGCTAATAAAACTTGCCAGTTCAAATCTGGTAAACCTTGAAGAGTTTTAGCCGCATAGCTGATTAATTGCTCTTTATTCTGCAGCTTATTACGTGTAGGAAAAGTTTCTCCCTTTCTCGCTTTTTGCCGCGCTTCTAAGCCTTCAAAATCTTGTATGGTGTTTCTATTTAATTGATTTTTTTCTGTTGCTGCGAAAATTTTGCCTGAACTATCTGCCAAAACATATTCTCTGCCAGCCTCAGAATAAGTTTTAGCAACCTCTTCTAATGCTTTTACTGGCATTCGGGAGCGAACAATACCAATAGTTTGGCCAGTTGTTTCATCTTTAACTGGTGCTGCGAAAAAAATCACAACTTGTCTTGTTAATTCATCGACCCCTGGCTGACCTATGTAAATAGTGTCTTTTTCCTTAGCAGTCTTAAAATATTCTTGCTGACTGCGGTTAGGGATAGGGTCACCTTGGGATTGTGCTATTACCTCTCCGTTCAAATCAAAAACGGCGATGCTATCGTAAATTTTATAAGTCTGGATAAACTTATCCAGTATTGCCTGTTTTTGCGTTTGGGTTGAGCTTGCTCGAATTTGCGGATTTGTCAAAATTGGCAGTGAAGATAAAACTTGGATATCACCGTACCTCTCAAACATGAAACGGTTCACCTTATCTGCCAAACCCTCAGCTTCCGCTTGCTGTAAACCAGAAATTTTTTCCCCTAAAGAATTACTGGAAATTGAATACGCTAGCGCACCAACACCCAAAACTGGCAGAGTCCCAATTGCTATTGCTAACAATGTTGCTTTAGCACTTAAGCTGAGTCGCTTGAAACGGTCACCGAGAGAATTACTAGAATCATTATCACCTAGAGTCATCGCTCCAGGCATTTTTACTATACTGCTTGAGGCTTTTTCAGATGAAATAAGCGATGCCCTATTTTGAGCATCACCACTCTTAGCTGTATCAGTTTTATTTAACATAAATTTATTTGCCCAATTTAAGCATGAGAACTAGAATCTCGAAATTTAAGTATTAAGTATTACACCCTAATCAGTACGAAGAACAGAAGACTGCACAATAGCCTGTGCGTCTAATACAAGTAAAACCTCTTGCTCTTGGACGACACATCCACGCAAATAGGGAACCAAACTGGCAGCTACTTGTCCCATAGGGGAGCGAATTTCATCTGTCATGAACCGGGTAGTACCGAGTATATCTTGAACAACCAAACCCATGATTACTGATTCGGATTTAATGATAACGACGCTGTACTGTCGCTGCCTAGCATCCACCGTCTCTAGATTTAATATTTTTGGTAAATCGACAGCCCAAACAATACGACTACGCCAATTCATTAAACCTAAAATGCACAGAGGCATGTTCGGCATCGGGGTAATCGAATCCACAGGTACAATAATTGCTTCCTGTGTATATCTCATCGATAAGACAGCTGGGGTCTGACTATTCAGCAAAAACTTAAGATAACCATCTCCTAAGTCCTGCTGTGGTTGTTTCGACGCGAGTGTAAGTTTTGAACTGTTCATTTTGTTCAAATAGCCACCGATTTAATAGCGCGCAGGAGTTGGTCACGAGTATAAGGCTTTGTTACGTAGGCATCAGCCCCTTGTCGCATTGCCCATAGACGGTCAATTTCTTGATTTTTGGAACTGCAAATTACAATGGGCACTTTTTGAGTTACCGGATTTTTCTTTAATGAACGACATAATTCAAACCCACTCATACCGGGCATAACTACATCGGTAACGATAACATCTGGATTTTCTGACAGTGCTTTATCTAATGCTTCTTTTGCTCCGGTCGCCTTAATAACGTTGTAACCACTTTCTTTCAGGAAGTGGCTCATCAATTCCAATTCGCTGGGCGAATCTTCTACTATCAATATTGTCCCAACCAAAGTAACACTCACCTCATTGTCTCCCAAACAAAATAATTAAATTGAGAATACTAAACTGTCTTAATGCCTATTCTTCAACTTTGTGGGTGACTTAAGCAAGATGTTTAAACACCATCTTCATTAAATCC
The DNA here is from genome assembly GCA_019359035.1 of Scytonematopsis contorta HA4267-MV1. Taxonomy (GTDB): domain Bacteria; phylum Cyanobacteriota; class Cyanobacteriia; order Cyanobacteriales; family Nostocaceae; genus Scytonematopsis; species Scytonematopsis contorta. Next base: position 101,261 of record JAHHIC010000093.1, read on the forward strand.
GATTGTGTAAAAGGTTTAGTCAAATACCCCGAAGACCTAACCATCTTAGCTTTTGCCCTATCGATGAAGCCTGTTCTACCCGTTACCATAATTATTGGCGTATTTTTAAAAGCAGAATGCCTTCTCAAAAGCGAGCAAAGTTCGTACCCATCCAAATTCGGCATTTCTACATCTAATAAAATCAGGTCAGGCTTGCTCCGAAGTATTTGCATCAAAGCTTTCACTGGGTCATTTATCATCACCACCAAAAACGTATTTTCATCCAAAAAATGTTTAATAGACGCCAGCACTGTTGGACTATCATCTATACAAGCAACTGTATATAAATTTTTGCTTGTTCTTTGAGGAGTTTGATAATTACTTTGATAATTACTTTGATGATTCCTATGGTCATCATTAGTATTTAAATTGTTTTGGGACGTTTCCTCCTGTAGAACTTCGGTTTCTGCTTCTGCTTGGGGTGCTTCCACTACTGGCATAACTGTGGATGGTGACGCTTCAGAATTTGTTGATTCTACATTTTCCTTGCGTAACTGACTCTGGCAATATTCTACTAACCCTCGTAAATCCAAGCGAGAAAATCTAGGAAGTTCATCCAACGTTTTTTCTGGATAAAATTCGTAGCTTCCTTGCTTTAAATTCAAAAATGACGAAAGCGCTTCCTTTGCCAAATCTTCTATTAGTTTTCCTGCTTGAGGATGGTTAATTGCTCTTTGATTAACTAGCCAGCAAATAGCTTGATAGTCTGCGTTTGGTATTGATTGATTTTCCTCACCAGAATCAAATATCGACCTTACCTGAATAATAGTTGCGTTATTCAGGGTCGGAGTTTGCTGAATCACTTGCTGCAAGTGTTTTTCTAATCGGTCAAAAACTTGGTCGGAATAAGAAGCGTAAGTAAGTTTACCTTCCTCTAAATAGATTGACCAGGAAATAGTATCAGTAAAAACACGCAATAATCCCGTAGCACGACGCCCATTTAGCTGCGCCAGTAGAGACAGTGGATGTAGCTTTTGTAGGAACTTGTAACTACTTATGGGAGTTGTACTCATTTGGTGTTTAAGTGGCTAAATTAGATACTTCCTTTATAATCCAGTACAGGGCTTTATGTTAATCTTTGCGACGATTTACAGAAAATTTTTGTAATTAAAACAACAAACAAGTAGGTTGAATTTTCTGTTCTAAATCGTCTGTAGATACATTGAGAAGCGCTTTTAGCAACCTCTATACACTGCAAGTGCTAGTCATTTTACTTAGCTGTACTATGATTACCAGAGATACCGAAAAAAAAGTCAATAAATTGTACAAACGACATAAAGCCAACAGATACTGTTATACACACTATTTGATACAACCCTAATAACAGAGTTTTATCTAGCAAGAGAAAACTTGTTCAGCATCAGTATTCGCACTTAAGTATAATACGGTTTACCAATATCCGGTAAGCTCTAAAACCTAATCAGTACAATCACTTAGCAGAATCTTTATAATCTTAACAAATTAAACAAATTTTTTGTAAACTAATAAACTGTAATATTTCTTTAGTTGTGACTGCTAATCGGTTATATCTTAATCAAGTATGTAGTCAAAATTCAAGTTTAAAAAGTTACAAGTTTAACTAAACGTAAAAATATACAGAGAATAAAAGATACAACATTTTTGTTGCATTTTTTACATACTACAAGAGTAAATATTTAGAAAGCCACTATTCTTGATTCCGTAGCTAAATTCAAATCAATTTTATTTAAGTATTTCTATTTTACTAAGATACAAACTCAATATATATAAATTAATAGTGATGTATTTTTTGCAATTGTGTAAATAATTAGACAACTGATTCTAAACGGATGTAACGCAATATTGCTAATTTATAGCACATTGAATACCTCCACGTTGGCTCGTTCCACTTCGCGTAGCGTCCGATAAAAGATAGCTCAACAAACGATTAAAGTCAAAAAGAAGGCAGAAGGCATGAGGAAAGAGAAGAAAGAAGGAATTAATTGGTAAATACATACCAAAAAGGTTGGGTTTCCCAAAACCATGACGAAGCGTAACGCTGTGCGAACAACCCAACTTACAATTAATAAAATTATAGTGCGGATGAAAGGACTTGAACCTTCACGCCTTGTGGGCACTAGAACCTAAATCTAGCACGTCTGCCAATTCCGCCACATCCGCATTCGTTCATAATATCATAAGAAAATCCCGATAGCAAGAAAAAGGAAGAAGTTAGAACGCAAAACGTAATTGCGAGTTGCGAATTGCGTTCGCGTATCCGAAGCGGACGCTACGCGAACACGGAGTGTTCCCTCTGAGGGAATAGTCAGCTTATTGCGAATTGTTTAATCTGCCTTCTTTAGCTAACTGCCACACGTGGTAAACGGTGTTTGAAACTGCACAGTATTTCCCAAGAAATTGTACCCAGTTGTGTAGCCCAATCGTCTGCTGTGATTTCTTCATCTCCGTCTTGTCCCAGCAAGGTGACTATTTCTCCTTCTTGGATATCATCGATTGCGCTCACATCTAACATTAATTGGTCCATAGTGATAGAGCCAATTTGGGAAACTCTTTGACCGCGAATTAAAACTTGCATTTTATTCGAAAGATTGCGCGGTACTCCGTCAGCATAGCCAATACCAACAACCGCAATACGCATGTCTTCTGGGGCTATATACGTATATCCGTAGCTTACACCCGTTCCTTTTCCAATTGTTTTTACTTGTGTGACCCTTGCTCTCACTTGCATTACCCCTTTGAGATTTACCCCTGCTTTCAAATGAGGTGCTGGTGATAATCCGTAAATTGCTAAACCCGGACGCACCATGTCGTAGTGTAAACTTGAGTCAACTAAAGTACCCGCTGAATTCGCAAAATGCACGCAAGGCAGCTTTATCCCCAACGCTTTAATTTCGTTAATTGCTTTTTCAAATCTCTGATGCTGGAGATTCATGACGGTGGTATCGGGGCTATCAGCAGTAGCTAAATGCGAATAAATGCCACTCATATTTAAATGAGGCAAACGCTGCACAAATTGCACGAATTCTCCTGCGCTTTGCCAATTTGTACCAAGCCTGGACATACCCGTATCTATCATCACATGTACGGGCAGGGAAGAATTATAATTAACTGCTTCCAATTCTTGTGAAAAGACTAGCGCTTGCTTGGGGCTATATATAGTCGGTTGTAATCGCCAATGAGCGATAGCGTGAATCTGTTCAGGTGTATGGGTTGCCCCTAAAATTAAAATCGGAGCTTGAATACCAGCTTCCCGTAGCTGAATTCCTTCCGGGACTGTCGCAACTCCCAACCAAGTGGCCCCATTTTGTAAAGCTGTCTTGGCAACTGTTACAGCTCCATGCCCGTAAGCATCAGCTTTGACTACAGCTAAAATACTAGTAGTATCAGATACTATTTTTTTTAACTGCTGAACATTATGAGACAAAGCGCCTAAATTAATTTCTACCCAAGCACGTTGCGAAAACCAAACATAGGCATCACATTGCTGGCTAACAGTAACCCCTGGGGTTTGCTCATGACTTAACATTTACACTCACTCCTCATCACACCAAATACTTCGTGACTTCCTTCTTCATTCTTTAAAGAAGCGCTTCCGAATTATTTGGAAGTTTAACCCTCATCATCAATCAGGGCAAGTGTAGTCAGTATAATATATGTATATATTACAACTTTAATATCTATTGTATGAAGGTAACATGAACAACCCTTTATTACTTAGATGAGTTTTATCTATTTCAGCTTTAACCTTTAATTTTCAACTTTGAAAGGAATAGCTACTGGATTTGTTCTACCGTAAATACACTTAATTATATGTAAAAAAAACGGGTATTATTATTAAAGTATCATTTTATTTCGATGCCAAAGCGAGATATAATTGTGTTAATATATGTAAAATTAATACCACCTTTGAGCGTCAATCAATGGGGAAGGTTTTAGTCTTAAACGCTTCTTACGAACCGCTCAACATAACGAGCTGGCGACGAGCTGTAGTTTTGCTTATTAAAGGCAAAGCCGAGCGAGTAGAAATGAATAAAAAGCATATCTACTCAGATTTTCCGCTACCAACGGTAATTAGGCTGCGCCATTATGTGAAGGTTCCTTACAAGGAAATCCCTCTGACACGCCGAAATATATTGCATCGTGATGGTCACAGTTGCCAATATTGCGGCTATACAGGGGATGAATTGACTCTAGACCACGTAATACCGCGTTCTCGAGCAGGAGGTGATTCTTGGGAAAACATAGTTACAGCTTGTGTACGCTGTAACGTCAAAAAAGGAAGCAGAACGCCTAACGAGGCTAATATGCCATTGCGACATCCGCCTCGCAGACCTTATAGTAGTCTATACTTTGAAGTCAGCAAGCATGTTAACACAGGTTCACACCAAGAGTGGCAAAAATATGTGATAGGTATGTGACACTCTTTGTCTGGGCTTTGAACATTCAGCCATCCTCATCCTTGTGTTTTTCTTTCCTGAATCCTGGCAAGAACAGTGAGAGAAAAACTAGGAAGGGTTGGCTGATTTTGAGTGCTAACAAGTTACTGCGGTATTTCGCTATACTATATCTTTGTTTTTCCCGATGGATTTGCATTTTAAAACAAATCGCTCATTTCTAACAAACTCTCATGCCTGGGTCAAGTCTACAGATAGTTCTTCCTTTCAAGAATTTACTGCTTGATTTGGCTTTGTTTGTCTGTGAGCGCAGTTCCCTTATGGTGTAAAGGTTTGGTTAGTTCCAAATTCTTTGCCTGGAAATTGCAAACCTAACTACTATAACATACATGTTTAGAAAAGCAAGGGGAATGGCGACTAGCTCCCAAATACCAATTTTTACTTAAAAAAGAAATTATTTAGTGTTTTTATTAGAAAAATCTATTGTTGTAGGTAGTGTCACCTGTGTATATTTTTGCGAAGATCAGCTATGAGTAGCGAAATGAGTGGAAAGAAAGTTGTAGTATTTCTTAACAAATCATCATATTCAAAACATAAAATTCAACAACAAGATTCCTATGCAATTAAATTCTCGCTTTAATCAACTTGAGGGTTTTTCTTTGACACCAGATTTGAATTCGGAAGATGGGGACATACATCCAGAGGGATTGGAAGTTTCCCAAAAAAAGCTACCAATTTCTTTAGTGGTTAATGATAATAATAATTGTTCCGTTCGGGGTAATTTTTTGCCTCAATCTAAGTCAGAAGAGTTGCACGAAACATTGCTGGCACATAGAAACGAACGGCAGTTAGTGATTTTGCAAGATTTTCCCGACCCAGATGCTCTTTCAAGTGCTTGGGCTTATCAATTAATTGCTCAGCAATATGACATAAAATGTGAAATTATCTATGCTGGTACTCTCAGTCATCAGGAAAATATTGCTTTAGTTAAGTTGACTGGTTTACCTGCCCAACGCTGGACAATTCAGACCCTTAAGGGTAAAGATTTGTCTTCCTATCATGGTTACGTTTTAATTGATAATCAAGGAACGACCAGTCAGTTGATGTCCGTGGTGAATCAAGCAGGAATTCCTTCGGTGGTAATAATTGACCATCATAGTTTTCAAGGTGAACTCAAGTCAGAATTTTTAGATATTCGTCCTTCTGTACGAGCAACAGCGACTATTTTTTCTCAATACCTACAGACTGGATTACTGAGTTTAGATAACAGTAATAGCCAACATGTAAAGTGCGCTACAGCATTGATGCATGGCTTGCGTTCTGATACAAATCGACTGATGCAAGCGCAAGAAGAGGACTTTATGGCTGCTGCTTATCTTAGTAGATTTTGCGATGCTCAACTGCTAAACGCGGTTTTACAAGCAAACCGCTCTAAGCGGGTAATGGATGTTATTGAACGAGCATTAAAAAACCGCATGGTACAAAATAACTTTTCCATTGCGGGTGTTGGCTATCTACGCTACGAAGACCGCGATGCGATTCCCCAAGCCGCCGATTTTCTTGTAACAGAAGAAAATGTTCATACTGCGGTTGTGTATGGAATAGTTCACGACGAAGACGAGCAGCTAGAGGTAGTGGTAGGCTCTTTAAGGACAACCAAGCTAACGTTAGACCCTGATGAGTTTTTGAAAGAGTCTTTTGGTCAAGATAGTAGCGGACGGTTTTTTGGTGGTGGAAGAACAAGTGCAGGTGGTTTTGAAATACCAATGGGGTTTTTATCTGGTGGGAATGAAAACTCAGCCTATGCGAAGATGAAATGGGATGTATTTGATGCTCAAATAAAACAAAAACTGCTGAAGTTAGTCAACCCGAAAGATAATCCGATTCACCAAGAATAGTTAGTTGTCAGTTCTCGGTTGTCAGTCGTCAGTTGCCAGTTGCTAGCGGTCTAATAATCAGCAGTCAGCAGTCAGCAGTCAACAGTCAACAATTCAAAACATGGAACTTTATCTAATTCGTCATGGTATTGCTCAAGAAAAAGAAGATAACTTACCAGATGAGGAACGTACACTAACAAAGGAGGGATACCAAAAAACGGAGAAAGTTGCTCTTGCTCTGAAAAAACTTGGCTTGAAATTTGATTTAATCCTGACTAGTCCGTTAGTACGAGCGAAACAGACAGCAGAAATTCTTTTCAAAACGGGTTTGGCTCCCAAAGTCGAGGAATGTAAGCACCTTGCTCCTGATGGTTTGATTGAGCGTTGGGTAAAAGAATGGTTGGAAGCAAAAAATTATTCTCCTGATACCCAACTTGCTCTGGTAGGACATGAACCAGATTTGAGTTCTTGGGCAGAAATTCTTCTTTGGGGAGATGCCAAAGAGAGCCTTGTCTTGAAAAAAGCGGGTATGATCGGGATAAAGCTGCCAGAAAAAGGCTCTCCATTGGGTTGCAGTCAAATGTTTCTGCTGACACCACCCAAATACTTGGTATAACAGTTTTTCAATATTTATTGGGGAATTCTTCTGTACGAATGAATACTTTTATATCAGTATCAATTTCTGGTAAGTTGAGAGTCGGCTAAACTTTCACTCATAGAACGGTGTTGCCATGTTGGTGTGCGAATATAAGCCTGGGTTGGAAGGAATTCCCGCAGCCCAGTCGGCTATCAGTTATGTTGATGGGCTTCAAGGATTACTAGAATATCGTGGTATCCGCATTGAAGAATTAGCAGAGAAAAGTACATTTTTGGAAACTTCCTACCTGTTAATTTGGGGTAAATTGCCCACCAAAGAAGAACTTCATGATTTCGAGCAAGAAATCTACTCCCACAGACGGATAAAATACCGTATCCGGGATATGATGAAATCTTTTCCCGAAAGCGGTCATCCAATGGATGCACTACAAGCCTCTGCTGCGGCTTTGGGCTTGTTTTATTCGCGGCGTGACCTGCATAACCCTGTTTACATTCGGGATGCTGTAGTACGTTTGTTGGCAACTATTCCTACAATGGTGGCGGCGTTCCAATTAATGCGGAAGGGTAACGACCCCATTAGACCTAACGATAATTTAGATTATTCCGCCAACTTTTTGTACATGCTTAACGAGAAGGAACCCGACCCGTTAGCATCAAAAATTATGGATGTGTGTTTAATTCTTCATGCCGAACACACAATGAATGCTTCTACCTTTAGTGCCAGAGTAACCGCTTCTACCCTAACTGACCCCTACGCTGTGGTCGCAAGTGCTGTGGGGACTTTAGGTGGTCCCCTGCATGGTGGGGCAAACGAAGAAGTTATTCAAATGTTAGAAGAAATTGGTAGCGTCGAAAACGTGCGTCCTTACATCGATACTTGTTTGGAACGCAAATCGAAAATTATGGGTTTTGGACACCGCGTTTATAAAGTCAAAGACCCACGCGCTACGATTTTGCAAGATTTGTCTGAACAACTTTTTGCGAAGTTTGGCAGTGACAAATACTATGACATTGCCCTTGAGATGGAGCGCGTTGTGGAAGAAAAACTCGCTCATAAAGGCATTTATCCCAACGTTGACTTTTATTCCGGCTTACTGTATAGAAAACTAGGGATTCCCACAGATATCTTTACACCAATTTTTGCGATCGCCCGGGTTGCAGGTTGGTTAGCACACTGGAAAGAGCAGTTGGCAGAAAACAGGATTTTCCGTCCGACCCAAGTTTATAACGGTCAGCACGAGGTTAAATACAGCCCGATTGAGGAGCGGGAGTAGGGAAAACAATTCGCAATTCGCAATTCGCAATTCGCAATTTCCGAGGAAATTGGGTAATTATCCAACGAATCGCGAGCTGAGAAGTTGGGAATGGGAAGTTGGGGGTATGAACTGCTAATTGCGAATTGCGAATTGTCCTCCCCACTCCCTCTTATTTGCTGATACTAACCATAAGTAGAATCTCTTCATTTAGGGAATGAGTGAAAAACATCCAGCGATATACTAATCATGGGGTAAATGTAAAAAATCTTAACTCAGGGTCATTTTAAGTAGAATTATTAAGGGTTTAATTTACGGTTATTCACCCAAAAAAAAGAGTTTAATGCTAAATAACTCTATAACACAGGTTTTAAAGAGTTCCTAGCCAATAGCATAAAAACTCTATTTTAAAAAGGCACTTTTAAACAAATGCCGATTCTTCTTTCCTCCTATCCCTAAAGGGACAGGTTTCCACACGAACCGTGAAACTTTATGAACCCAGGAATTGATCTTCAAGGAACTTTTATTGAATCGCTGAAAGATTTAGGATTGTCGCAGGGTTTAGCCAAAGCAATATGGATGCCCTTACCAATGATCCTAATGGTAATTGGCGCTACGGTGGGAGTGCTGACCTGCGTATGGTTGGAGCGTAAAATCTCCGCTGCGGCTCAGCAACGTATCGGTCCAGAATACATTGGCCCTTTAGGATTATTAGCTCCTGTTGCGGATGGTTTGAAACTGGTATTTAAAGAGGATGTAATTCCAGCTAAGTCGGACGCGCTATTGTTCACCCTTGGCCCAATTATTGTTATCCTCCCAGTATTTTTGTCTTACCTGATTGTGCCATTTGGGCAAAATCTAGTAATGGGAAATGTTGGTACTGGTGTATTTTTGTGGGTTGCATTAGCAAGCGTTCAGCCGATTGGTTTGCTGATGGCGGGCTATTCTTCTAATAATAAATACTCCCTTTTGGGTGGCTTGCGTGCTGCTGCACAGTCGTTAAGCTATGAAATTCCTTTGGCACTATCGGTTCTAGCCATTGTGATGATGTCTAACAGCCTTAATACCGTTGACATAGTTAACCAACAGTCTGGTTACGGTATTTTAGGTTGGAACGTGTGGCGACAACCAGTTGGTTTTTTAATTTTCTGGATATGCGCTCTTGCGGAATGCGAACGGATGCCCTTTGACCTTCCAGAAGCGGAAGAGGAATTAGTGGCAGGTTATCAGACTGAATATTCTGGGATGAAATTCGCTCTGTTTTACCTAAGTTCCTATGTCAATTTAGTACTTTCTGCTTTGATATTCGCAGTTTTGTACTTAGGTGGCTGGGATTTTCCTGTCCCCATTAATTTGTTGGCTAACTTAATAGGTGTTAGTGAAGCGAATCCAGCGTTACAAATTGCAACTGCTGGATTGGGTATCACTATGACATTGCTGAAAGCTTACTTCCTAATATTCTTGGCGATTTTATTACGCTGGACAGTTCCCCGCGTTCGTATTGACCAATTATTAAATTTAGGTTGGAAGTTTTTGCTGCCGATTTCTTTAGTAAATCTACTACTAACAGCAGCCCTGAAACTAGCGTTTCCTTTTGCTTTTGGTGGTTAGTGAAACGATTTCGGATTTTGGATTTTGGATTTTGGGTTGACCAAAAAATAAATTAGTTAAGAATATTCGTGGGTTGGGTTGAGGAATAACGGAAACCCAACAAATGCTTACAAATGCTTGAAAATTTGTGAAAATTTTGGGTCTCGTTGTTGGGTCTCGTTCCTCGACACCAACCTACGTATTATTGACAACTCAAAGAGAGAGACACTAAAAATGCTAAAGTTCCTGAAGCAAGTCGGAGATTACGCGAAAGAAGCGGTTCAAGCTGGTCGTTACATTGGAGAAGGACTGTCAGTAACCTTCGACCACATGCGTCGCCGTCCAGTTACAGTACAGTACCCTTACGAAAAACTTATTCCTTCAGAGCGTTTTCGTGGTCGAATTCACTTTGAATTTGATAAATGTATTGCTTGCGAAGTTTGTGTGCGTGTTTGTCCTATCAACTTACCTGTAGTTGACTGGGAATTTGATAAAGCGAGCAAAAAGAAAAAATTAAATCACTATAGTATAGACTTCGGTGTTTGTATCTTTTGCGGTAACTGCGTGGAATATTGTCCCACCAACTGTTTATCGATGACAGAAGAATACGAGCTTGCGACTTATGACCGTCACGAATTGAACTATGATAACGTGGCGTTGGGTCGCTTGCCTTACAAGGTTACTAATGACCCAATGGTGACCCCACTGCGGGAGTTGGTTTACTTACCTAAAGGTGTTATGGAGCCTCACGGCTTGCCAGAAGATGCTCCACGTCCGGGGGCGCGTCCAGAAGACCTTGTAAAGCAAGCGGAACAGTCTAATGGGTAATGGGGAATGGGGAATGGGGAATGGGGAATGGGGAATGGGGAATGGGGAATGGGGAATGGGGAATGGGGAATGGGGAATGGGTAATGGGTAATGGGGAATGGGTAATGGGGAATGGGTAATGGGTAATAAAAGAAAGGAATTACCAATTACCAATTACCAATTCCCAATTCCCAATTCCCAATTCCCAATTCCCAATTCCCAATTCCCAATTCCCAATTCCCAATTCCCAATTTTTAAACATAATAAGGACTAAAAAAGTGGATCTAGCTCAAGGAGTACAATCAGTTTCCTTTGGCATTTTGGCAGTAATGATGATTGGTGCAGCCCTAGGTGTAGTGCTGTTCGACAACATAGTTTACTCTGCCTTTTTGCTTGCAGGAGTTTTTACCAGCATTGCTGGAATGTATCTGTTGCTGAACGCTGACTTTGTAGCCGCTGCACAGTTACTAGTTTATGTGGGAGCTGTAAACGTACTCATTTTGTTTGCCATTATGTTGGTAAACAAGCAGCAAGATTACATACCAAACCCTGCTGCTGTTGTGCGGAAAGTAATTACAGCATTAGTCAGTTTTGGCTTGTTTGCTTTGCTTGGTACTATGGTACTAGCAACACCGTGGAAGTTATCTACAGAGACTCCTGCCGGTGATGGTTCTATAGTATTGATTGGTCAACATTTTTTCAGTGATTTTCTATTGCCTTTTGAGCTTGCTTCTGTTTTGTTGTTGATAGCGATGGTTGGGGCAATTATTTTGGCTCGTCGCGAGTATATACCCGATGCAATTACACCAGGTGAGATGCAACAAACTATTTTGACCTTACCCGAACGTCCTAGAGAATTGGTATCATCTGGGTCTGAGTTGGAGTAGTAACTCCCAATAGAAACGAAAGTTTACAGTAGGAACACGGAAAAAATGCAACTTCAGTACTTTTTATTGCTATCGGCGGCTTTGTTTTGCATCGGTATTTTTGGTTTAATTACTAGCCGCAACGCTGTACGGGTGTTGATGTCTATTGAGTTGCTGCTTAATGCAGTGAATTTAAATTTGATGGCTTTTTCAAATTACCTTGATGCTGCGGAAATTAAAGGCCAGGTATTTACTGTTTTTGTAATAACTGTTGCCGCAGCTGAGGCTGCTGTGGGTTTGGCGATTGTTCTAGCAATTTATCGTAATCGCGATACTGTGGATATGGAGCAATTTAATTTACTTAAGTGGTAACAAAAAATACATCGTATTATTATGTAGAGACGTTACATGTAACGTCTCTACATTTTTTTGTGCGTGTATTTGATTGAATTGCCTATTAGTGTTGAATGTAAAAAAACTCAATGAATCAGAAGAAGCAGTTCTAACTTACATTCATATATAGAATAAATACGATAACACATCTGGCGAAACGGTAATTTCGTGGATCTAAAGCAAGTAATAATTGCCTATAAGGCGCGAGACCCCCAGAGCAAACGTTGGGCTGAAATCTGTTCTAAACAGCTAGAAAACCGCAATTGTCAGGTGATGATGGGGCCAAGTGGACCAAAAGATAATCCTTATCCAGTCTTTTTGGCTTCAGCTGGACAACCTATCGACCTGGCTTTGATTCTTGGTGGTGATGGTACTGTTTTGACTGGTGCGAGACATTTAGCTCCTGCTGGAATTCCTATTTTAGCGGTAAATGTGGGGGGTCATTTAGGATTTTTAACTGAGTCCGTAGAAGTTTTTAAGGATACCGAACAAGTTTGGGACAGGTTGTTGCAAGACTTGTATGCCATACAACGACGGATGATGTTGGAAGCTTCGGTTTTTGAAGGGCATGGAACAAATATAGAACCGGTGACGGAGCGTTTTTTGGCTTTAAATGAAATGTGTGTCAAACCCGCTTCTGCTGACCGGATGATTACTTCCGTTTTAGAAATGGAAATTGATGGTGAAATTATTGACCAATACCAAGGTGATGGATTGATAGTTTCTACGCCAACTGGTTCCACTGGCTATACTGTTTCTGCTAATGGTCCCATTTTACACGACGGTATGGAGGCATTAATTGTTACTCCTATTTGCCCGATGAGTCTTTCGAGTCGTCCCTTAGTTTTACCCCCAGGTTCAGTCATAAGTATTTGGCCTCTTGGTGATTATGAATTAAATACCAAGTTATGGACGGACGGTATTTTGGGTACTTCTATTTGGCCTGGACACCGCGTTGATGTGCGGATGGCAAATTGCCGAGCAAAGTTTATTGTTTTACGAGATAATTACTCGTATTATCAGACTTTGCGCGAGAAGTTGCTTTGGGCGGGGACTAGGATTCGATATAACAGCGCGAGCCAGACAAATTAAAAAGTCATTACGTAGGATGGGTTAGGCGCATTTGTAATACTTAGTTGGAGGTTCTTTAAGTTAAATAAAGCGCCGTAACCCATCACTTTTGTAGACTTAATAATACTTTATAAACTACTTATAAAAATATACTTATATCATCGCTGGAATAATTTATATATAACACCAATCGCAGCAATAGCATCAATAGCACCAATAGCACCAATAGCATCAATAGCATCAATAGCATCAATAGCATCAATAGCATCAATAGCATCAATAGCACCAATAGCACCAATAGCATTAATAGCATTAATAGCACCAATAGCACCAATAGCATCAATAGCACCAATAGCACCAATAGCATCAATAGCACCAATAGCAGCAATAGCAGCAATAGCATCAATAGCATCAATAGCACCAATAGCATCAATAGCATCAATAGCCAGGGAATAAATTCCCTGTCTAAAAGCTGAAGTCCTCTAAAAGAGGACTGAATAATACATTAAAAAAATATTTGAAACAAATTAAGATACTTCCAAAAATCTTGCTTTTTATTAGTCCTCTTTAGAGGACTTTAGCTTTCAGACAGGGAATTTATTCCCTGGCTGAGATGGAATTTATTTCTTGACTGAGAGGGAATTTAAAAAATTGAGACAGTTTTCTTGATAAAGAATACTGTAATTACGGGAGCATCCCAATTTTGTAAAAGTAATTTGTAGTGGGACGCATAAGCGACCTATTTGTGCCAGAGACGGGTTGGAAGCCTGCACTACAAAAACGATAAATTTGCACATTTGGGATGCTCCTGTAATCACTTTAATAAGCATCGACTAAGTTATTGTTTGTGGTAGTTATATATGGAATAAAAGATAAAGCTGGCATTTGTTTTTTGTTCTGTCATTAGCTTTTAACTATATAACTATATAAAATCTCAACTATAATGTTACGAGCTTTTCAAGCATTCATAAAAATAAAGCATTTAAAGTCGTATTTTCATCACAGTATTTTTGAGGATTTCCCCCCATACTCCTGTATCACAAGACGCTAGAATTTGTCCATAAGTGCTGATTCCTGACTTTAGCGGCAGCATCCCAGTACTACAGATGCCATCAATAGCAAGCTGTGCATTAAAGTTTCCCAAAAGCCGTTGAAATAATCCGGAAGGCTATGACCTCCGTTTGTAGTTAGATGTGTTCCAGAAAAAACAAAAAAATCTAGGGAACAAAAAATAGCTGCATAAATTCATAAGACTGACCCTATATAGATAATAGAAAGGTTCAAGACAACAAAATTAAACCTTTCCAAAAACAACTATTCGAGACAATAATCCAGGAGAACTACTATGACTAGCTTTACTCAATTAGGACAACAACAAAACGCATTTTATTCTATTCGTCAGTGGTTAGAATCAGTTGAAGTTAAGAACGCTAAATTTGCTCATTCTTTGTGCAAGCTCATTCCTTCCCAATGTCCATTTGAACGTGACATTATAGTTTTTGGTAAGAAGTTATTTCACATTCCTCCAATGTGCAAATTAAATCCTTTTTACGAAGAAGTAGTTGCTTTGCGTTTTAAAGCCTTGTGTTATCTTGCAGACGAATGTGGTGAAGATGTCAGCGCCTACTGCTAAGTTTGTCTTAATCTAAAAAAATTATTACCACATATATCTTAGTGATGAGATATGTATAAAGCCAAAATTACTCCTATAGGGGTTGACAAAATTAACAAAAGCAAAGTTTTGCTAGTTACGCACCAATCGCAACGCTAACAGCAAAAAGACGAAGACTTTAATTCTATAAATGCCCCGTATTACCACTGGTAGTTTCTAAGCTCGATACAAAAGCTGACATCTATAAAAATTTCTACAAATTTATATTTAATTAAATTAACCCTCAGTTGAATTTTGGTAACTGGGGGTTAATGTTATTGTTATTACTAGCGGCAAAAAGAGCCGAAGTATAAGTTGTAAAATTTCCATAAAAATATAAATCAGGAAGTGTAATGACCTATCTGGAAACAGCAGCAAAATTCTATAGCGAAGTAGCACAAACTCCACAAATTGGACTTTGTTGTGTTCAAACGAATTCTCTACAATTCCCTGGATTGAAAATTCCTGTCTCAATGCAGGAAATGAATTATGGCTGTGGAACCACCATTCATCCAGCTGAACTTGTTAACCAACCGACTGTTTTGTATGTTGGTGTAGGTGGTGGATTAGAAGCATTGCAATTTGCTTATTACTCCCGCTACAAAAGTGCTGTTATTGCGGTTGAACCTGTTGTTGCTATGCGAGAAGCCGCTGCACGTAATTTAGAAATCGCAGCAATTGAAAATTCCTGGTTTGACAATAGCTTTGTGGAAATTCGCGAAGGGGATGCTTTTAATTTACCTGTTGAGGATGCTTCTGTTGATGTTGTCGCACAAAACTGTCTGTTTAATATTTTTGAACCAGAAGATTTAACCCGTGCTTTAAAGGAAGCCTATCGAGTACTAAAACCAGGTGGACGCTTGCAAATGAGCGACCCAATCGCTACTCGTGCGATTCCCGAACATCTACAAAAAGATGAGCGATTACGAGCAATGTGTTTATCTGGAGCACTTACATATGAAAAGTATATTCAACACATCATCAAAGTGGGTTTTGGTCAAGTAGAGATTCGCACTCGTCGTCCTTATCGCTTGCTTGATGCTCGCAGTTATAATTTAGAAGAAAATCTTCTTTTAGAAAGTCTGGACTCTGTTTCTTTTAAAGTGCCAATTCCCGAAGATGGTGCTTGTGTTTTTACTGGGAAAACAGCAATTTATGCAGGTGAACAAGAAATTTTTGATGACTCGCAAGGGCATATTTTACAAAAAGGTGTACCTGCTGCTGTCTGTGATAAAACTGCCGCTAAGCTTGCAAATTTGATGCCAGACAAAATAATAGTTACTGAGTCTACATGGCATTATAGTGGTGGCGGTTGTTGCTAAAAAAAAAGAACCCCACCCCCAATCCCAAAAGAAACCCCACCCCCAACCCCCTACCCCGCAAGCGGGGAGGGGGCTACGAAAAAAAGACAATAGAGAAAAAAATACAATAGAATAGTTAATTTTGAATAGAGCAAAAACTTATCACCTCATAAAAATAGTAGCCCCCTCCCCGTTTACGGGGTAGGGGGTTGGGGGTGGGGTTTCTTTTAGGAGTACGAGGGTATGTTGGGAAATATTTATTATTCAAGAAGGATTTATTAAAACAAAACCATGATTCAAACAGCAATCACACCATTCAAACAAAAGCTTGCTTCCGCTTTAACAAAAAAAAGTATTACAGTTTTACAAATTAATTTAGGTAAACGTTGTAATCTTGCCTGCACTCATTGTCATGTCGAAGCCAGTCCCAAGCGGACAGAGGAATTATCACCAGAAACTTGTGGACAGTTGATTGAACTAATTCACAAATTTCCTCAAATTCAAATTGTGGATTTGACAGGTGGCGCTCCGGAAATGAATTATGGATTCAAGCCATTATTAGAAGCCGCAAAAAAGACAGGTAAACAAGTTATTGTCAGGTCTAATTTGACTATTTATTTTGAAGAAGGATTTAGTGATATACCTGAGTATTTTGCCAAAAATAAAGTCCGAGTTGTTGCCTCTTTACCCTGTTACCTAGCAGATAATGTTGATAAAATGCGTGGTCATGGTGTTTTTGATGCCTCAATCAAAGCGCTGCAATGGTTGAATAATTTAGGTTATGGCCAAGACCAAAATTTAATTTTAGATTTGGTGTTTAATCCGCAATTACCAAAAAACGAAAATTTTTCTTTGACTCCCAATCAGATAAAGCTAGAAGAAGATTATAAGAATTTTTTGAAAGAAAATTTTAATGTTGTGTTTAATAACCTTTTCACAATCACTAATTTGCCAGTTGGTAGAAGCAAACTAGCTTTAGAAAGAACAAAGCTTTACGCTCCTTATTTACAATTTTTAGAGTCTAATTTTAATTCAAGTACAGTCGAGCATTTAATGTGCCTAAATGAACTTTCGATTGATTATTTGGGTCATGTGTATGACTGCGACTTTAACCAAATGATGAATTTACCAGCAAAAACTCCTACAGGAGAACATTTAACTGTTGCTAAATTGCTAGAATCTGGTACTTTGGATTTAATTCATGAAGTACAAACCGCTTCTTACTGCTACGGTTGCACTGCTGGGACTGGTTCTAGTTGTGGGGGTTCCTTGCTTTAAATAATTCAGAAGTCAAATAGCAACAGTGTCAGATTTAAATCTGGCACAAAACAAATGCATCTATATATTTACCCTGATATTATAAGTATATAAATTTACAATAAATATTTGATAAGGCTGATATGAAAAAACAACGCCCTCAATTAGAGTCTTTAGCTAGCTCTATTTTGGCAGCACTTGTCCTTATCACTACTGCTCCTGTAGTTGCTAATACACCTAATTTTGGTAGTTTTAAATTATCACCAGGATTTACACCAGAGAAAGCAGTCTTTACTGGCTTTACTGGTGGTTCTTACTCCTTGTCGGCAATTAGCAATCGCGACCGCAATCGAAAAGCTTGTATTGGTTTTGCCGACCCAAAGCCAGACCATATTATGGTTTTAGAAAAAGACTTTGCTCAGATGAGGATACAAGTCAACACAGGAGGTAAAGATACTACAATACTAGTTCAAGGTCCGGACGACGATACAATTCGTTGTGGTGATGATACAGGTAAAAATAAAGATGCCAGTGTTGAAGACAAGAGATGGAAAGCTGGAACTTATAAAATTTGGGTAGGAACCTTTAACCCAGGGGTCAAACAGAATTATAGTTTGAGCGTGCAGCAGGGAAAATAGGGAGTGGGGAGTGGGGAGTGGGGAGTACTTATTCTCAATCGATTTTATGGAGATAGCCCTCAGAACAGTTAAAATAGTTTTTAGCTAATTTAGCTTTAAAAGGAAATCGTGCTGTCTACAATGCGTGCTGACTTTAGCATAATTTTTGAACGTGACCCAGCTGCTCGTAACTGGTTGGAAGTATTATTCTGCTACCCCGGTTTTCAAGCCCTAATTTTGCATAGGCTGGCACGCTGGCTCCATTATATGGGTGTTCCTTTTTTCCCACGGCTGATTTCTCACTTGGCTCGCTTTTTCACCGGAGTAGAGATTCACCCTGGAGCAACCATTGGTAAGGGTGTATTTATTGACCACGGTATGGGAGTGGTTATTGGTGAAACAGCGATTATTGGAGATTATGCTCTTATTTATCAAGGTGTCACTCTTGGTGGTACTGGTAAAGAAAGTGGCAAACGTCACCCAACAATTGGAGAAAACGTCGTTGTTGGGACTGGAGCAAAAGTATTAGGTAACATTGAGATTGGTAATAATGTTCGCATTGGTGCGGGTTCAGTAGTTTTGCGCGATGTTCCAGCAGATTGTACTGTGGTAGGTGTGCCAGGAAGGATTATTTATCGTTCTGGAGTGAGGGTTGCACCACTAGAACACAGCAATTTACCTGACTCGGAAGCGCAAGTAATTAGAACATTAGTTGACAGAATAGAAGCTTTGGAAGAACAAATACAAAGTTTACGTCAATCAGAGCCTTGTGAAGAAATTGCAGTTTTAGCAGGTAAGTTGGAAGCTCTTGTAAATAAACCCTCAGAAAATCCTCCACGCTGCGATATCAGGGACAAAATGATTCAAGAATTCTTTGATGGTGCTGGAATCTGAAACGTAGAGACGTTACATGTAACGTCTCTACATAACTCCCCTTCTTCAAGGATTAACAGGAGATTTTTCCCAATTCCCCGATTCATCTCGTAGATAAAACCAGCGATTTTGTGGTTCCCCCCGCAATTCCAAATGGTCTACCTTTAACGGGTCGAGCAATAACAAGCAAAAATTCGCCAAAGGAACTATTGCATCAGGGAGAGGAGGAGAAAAAGCCTCTTGGTTAGCTCGTTCTTTCCCAGGATGTGCCCAAGCGAATTGTATGCGAGCATTATCTGAAAGTTCTTGCCAGGTTAAATGACGAGCTTTCTGTAGTTCCACATCAGAATTATCTACATCAACAAGAATAATTTCCCCAGCCAGACGAAATTGTTCGCGAGTTTCTGTAAAATACCAACAAATCTCCCCCCAGGTGTTTTGGCGAACCTGTTGAAATTTTTGACTACGGCTATCTGTAATAATTTTTATTTTATCTGTCTCTCCAAGAAAACCCCGAAAAACTACGGTGCGATTTGTCGGATTTCCATCAGCTTGGACAGTTGCCAGTTGAAAGTAGCGTGTATGGGGTTTACTGCGGTTGCGATGTAAAGCACGACTCAGAGGACTTCGCCAAAGTGAAACAGACATAAGAAATCTTTATACTCCCGCAAACACTGTAAATCCAAGAAGTAGCGCAAATTTCATTTTTTGGCAATTCTTTTTTAGCTACTCGACATGCCGTATAGTCTTAATCTATCCGACAAATGAGAAACGAATTTTTAGGTTTAGGTTTAGGTTTATGGTTCGAGAGCTTGAACGTCAACGTCAGGGTGTAGATTTCCCAGAAGCCGCACCAGCAGCTAATCCGGTGTTTTTTAGAACCTACAGTCGCCGCACACAGGTAGGGACGCGAGAAACATGGGGGGAGGTAAGTCAACGCACTCTCCAAAGTCTGATTGAGTTGGGGAAACTTACCCCCCAGGAAGCAGCGGTCATAGAGCGAATGCAACATCAGGTCAAGTCACTACCTAGCGGACGTTGGTTATGGGTGGGTGGTACAGATTGGATGGCAAAACCGCAGAATTTTTCTGGAGGTTACAATTGCACTTCTACTAACCTGGTAGACTGGAGAGCTTTTGGGTTAATGATGGATTTGGCAATGATGGGGAGTGGTACTGGTGCGGTACTAGAGCCACAATATACTAACCAATTGCCACCAATACGCAATATTCTTAATGTCAGTATTCGCGGTGAAATTGGTAGTACACCTCAAAATTTACGTAGAGAAAAAACAGAAGTTAAGGTAGAAAGCAACCAAGTTACCATTTATGTGGGGGACAGTCGTCAAGGTTGGGTACAGTCCTATCAAAGCTTATTGGAACTCTCGACTGATGAAAGATTTTCTGGTGAAGTAGAAGTAATTGTTGATATTAATGATGTACGTAAAGCTGGAGAAACACTCAAAGGTTTTGGTGGTGTTGCAAATCCGGTAAAATTGCCCGGTCTTTATGAACGTTGTGCTTCTATTATTAATAAAGCGGTGGGACGGCAGTTAAATTCTGTTGAGTGCTGCCTGTTGATTGATGAAGCTGCTGTAACAATTGTGGCAGGCAATATCCGTCGCTGTTTACCAGAAGATGCTTTAGTTCATACAGTTAAAGGTCTTGTAGCTATAAAAGATGTACAAGTTGGGGACTCAGTACAAACTCCATTAGGATTTCGACGAGTTGTTAATAAATTTGACCAAGGTCTTCAAGAAGTTTACGAAATCGAAACCAACGCGACTTTCCCCAGAGCTACCTTGCAGCATAGACAAGCCGTACTGGCAGATGCTAAAGGGGGAGTTGCTTGGAAATTTTTAGCCAGCTTAACTGAAGGCGACCGTCTTCTTCACAACACTCAAGTTTTACCAGGTACTGTTACTCATTTACCCTTTGACTTTACTAAAGAACGGCCTATAAACAGTGGTACTGCCAAGACTTTTAAAATTCCTGAACTCACCCCAGAAGTTGCTTGGCTAATTGGGTTTACTCAAGGTGATGGTTATGTAGCCCTTGGGCGAAATAAACATAATAAACCCTATGGTCGCGTTGAATGGGCGATGAATGCTACGGATGTAGAAGTGACTGCCAGAATCCAAGCTAAAATTGACGACGCTTTAAGCCTGTTTGGATTAAATGCTCATCACACATTGATAAAAGGTGAAAATACTGCCAAATCAATTTGCTCCTCTATTCGCTTAGCAGAATACTTCTATCGCCATATTAAACAGCCTAAGGTTTCGTTAGAAGTTCCCACCTTTATTTTGCAGGGTACGGTAGATATCAGAGCGGCTTATCTAGCTGGATTAATGGATAGCGATGGTGCAGTTAATGGTCGTCCACCAATTTTAGTGACTACAGTTTATCGGTCATTTATTAGGCAAGTTGGGACAGTTTTATCCAGTTTGGGCATCGCTGGCAGAATTGATATTACTAGACCTCAGCAGGAAAGTTGGCAAGTTAAGTATAGCCTTGGATTGCCTGCTCTCAAAGGACGTTATAATGCTTTGATTGCTTTGCATTCAGCTAAAGGTTTACTGCGTCAAGGACTGAAAACTTATGGTTTTACTGTTCCTGGTGTTATTATGCGGGAAGCTTATAGTTACAGCCAAATGCGAGAAATGGGCTTTGTTGGTTCTCCTTTTGTTGACGCTAACTATGAACGTTATATTGCAGAAGCTGATATTTCCCTGGATATCCCAGTATCTGTTAAAGGTTTAGGAAGTTACGATTATGTCCAAACTTACGATATTGAAGTCGAAGATGCTCATTGTTTCTACTGCGATGGCTACCTGACACATAACTCTGCTGGTATGCGTCAAGGTGTCAGCGACGACGCCTTATTTTCTGAAGCAAAATCTAATCTTTGGCAGCAAGACGCAGGAGGAAATTGGCGCATTGACCCAGAGCGAGACGCATTGCGGATGGCAAACCACACCAGAGTGTTTCACCGTAAGCCAAGTTTAGATGAATGTACTGAGGCTGTACGTAAACAATACTACAGTGGCGAAGGCGCAATACAATGGGCTGGGGAAGCGGTAGCACGAGCTAACATTGATTTGCTTTCGACTCCTGATTTAAAACTTGAGTTTTTGCAAGCTTACGAGCAAGGAAAAGCAAAGCAGTGGTTACAAGAAAAATGTTCTTATTTGGAGACAAATGAATTAGAGCATCGTTTAGCTCGCTTTGGTTTGAACCCGTGTGGTAAGTAATTTTGCCTCACGTTAAAAATCGGGGAAATTCAGGGAAGGCTAAACTTAATAAATTTAATTTTAAATTTAAGTTTAAAAGCACGCTAATCCTGAGCTAATCTAAAGAATTAAAAGTCTTTTGACAGCGCAACGCATAGAGATTGAACCTCTTGAAATCAAGAAAATATAAATCAAGAGAATATAACATCTCCACGAGTCCCCGAAATCTAGGTTTTCTAGATTAAAAGATATGCTGAACTGAACTGGAATTGACCAGTTGTATCCTTTAAATAGGTATGAGTGAAATCTCCAGAACTATAGGATAAAAAGCCTTTAGGATAACAAATTTGGAAATTATTGGTAGTACATTCCACTGTAATTTAGCTGAAGTCCATTTAAATCAAATCGACCCTCACAATTACAAAGAACAAGAAGAAGCATTTACTGCAGGGGCATTATCTGTTGCTGCGCTTTTACACCATAAATTTATCGAACCTCGCTATCAATATAGCCGTGAATTAGACCCTATTGTTGGCGTTTCTTTTACTGGCTTATTTGATTTTTTTGTACAGGCTTTCGGTACAGAATGGTTAAAATGGTGGGAACAAGGTAGACCCGCAACCAAAGAAGGCTCAGAATTTAAGCGCAAAGAACAGGAATACCTTAGTTTCTGGAAGCAAATTGTCCATCACACCGTTTGGGAATATTGCGATCGCCATAATTTAAAACGTCCTAACCGCTGTACAACAGTACAACCAGCAGGAACAAAATCCTTACTTTCTGGAGCTTCCCCAGGATGGCATCCTCCCAAAGCTCAAAGATTTCTTCGTCGTATTACCTTCCGTAAAAGTGACCCCGTAGCCTTAGCTTGTATTGACTACGGTTACAACGTAATACCTTCGCAGTCAGATAAAGACGAAAACGGTAATTTATTAAACGACCCCTTTGACCTACGCTGTACCGAATGGTTAGTAGAAATCCCTGTTTCCGTACTATGGGCTGATTTACCAGGTGCGGATGAAATCGACATTAGCAAATTTAACGCTATTGCCCAAATGGATTTCTACATGCAAGTACAAAAACACTATACAGCGCACAACACCTCAGCTACCATAGAATTGCGAGAAAACGAAGTGGAAACTTTAGGTACTCGCATTTACGAAGCCATTCGCGATGACGAAGGTTATATTAGCGCTGCATTATTAGCGCGATTCGATGACTTGCAAACTTTCCCACGTCTGCCTTTTGAGCCAATTTCAAAAGAACGCTACGAGGAGCTAATGAAAGAAGTGAGAATGCGTCGTAAAACCGATGATTTTCATGGAGCTTTAAGTCGCTACGATTTTGGTGAATTAATAGAAGCAGGTCCAGCAGGTTGCGACTCCGATAAATGTATGATGCCAGAGCAAAATCCTGTGTAGGGAGTGGGGAGTGGGGAAACTACTCCCCATTAAGATAGGTTAAAAAAGTTATAGTTTTACTAAGGGAACCCTAGGAGAACATTATGTTTCTGGATGAACTAACACCATTATTCAAAAAATTAAGCCAACATCCCGTGTCATTCATGGGAGGATTTGTTTCTGGTGTACTGCGACTCAATCTTAAAGATGATCCCGTTAAAAGTTGGCTTGACCAACAACTAGGTTTTACTAGTTACACAAATTTCACAACTGAAGCCAATAACGGTAAGGCAACTGGTCCGCAGTCGATTACTATTGAATAATATTTTAACCTCCCCGGATGGGCTTCTACTGTTGACTTGTGTGTACAAGGTAGGTCTATGCTGGGGAGGTTTAGAAAAAAGGCTTTCAAAATATTTGTTTTTCCATGATACTAAGTACTTAAAAACACATACTTAATACTGCTAAATAAAGATACCAGTAGTCTATTTTATAAATAATTCACCCTTAAAAAACTTTGAACTAGCAGTATAGAATGAGCGAATTATCTATACACAGCAGACTAGAGGCTTAAAAATTAAAGTTTAAAGAATGTAAAAAAAATATCGACACAATAGTGCAATTTACGAACTAGGTTAACTTTAAAGAATCAATCTTTGTAAAATCTCATACTTTGAAAAATCGAACAATCAGTTATTATATGAGCGTATGCGTGAGTTCAGCACACTCGTCGCTTGATGCTATAGATAATCATAACTTATGGTTACTGACCTATAACTCAAGCAAATAA
This sequence comes from Scytonematopsis contorta HA4267-MV1, assembly GCA_019359035.1. Classification (GTDB taxonomy): domain Bacteria; phylum Cyanobacteriota; class Cyanobacteriia; order Cyanobacteriales; family Nostocaceae; genus Scytonematopsis; species Scytonematopsis contorta. The sequence continues at coordinate 125,248 of JAHHIC010000093.1, forward strand.
TGCGAGTTGTGCAGCTGTAAAACAATCTTTACTGACAAGGTAGGTCTGTTTTGCAAATGAACTCGTGCTGTTTGTTAAAACTTGCGTGATCTCACAATGACTATTTACGTTGGAAATCTCTCCTACAGTGCGACCGAAGAAGACTTGAGAACTGTATTCGCTGAATATGGCGAAGTCAAACGAGTCGTTTTACCTACAGACCGCGAAACTGGAAGGATGCGTGGTTTTGCATTTGTTGACATGAGCGAAGATGCCCAAGAAGATACAGCTATCACCGAACTCGATGGTGCTGAATGGATGGGACGTCAGCTACGAGTTAATAAAGCTAAGCCTCGCGAAGACACTCGACCAAGTCGCGGTGGTGGTTACGATAGAAGAAGATAACTATCGGAGGGACGAACTGTCATCATAACAAATTGTGTTCTAGTTACGCAAGATATAGATTGCTAATTTTTACTAGAAACAATTTAGACCATAACAAATTTATACAACTAAGCCCGACAAGTTGTGTCCATCTGGTAAATGCCACGACGAGTCGGTTTTTTCCATTTTATCTACCCAAAGTACTTTTGTGTTTATTTTTTATTTTTATTTGAAATTTATACTTGATATTTGTGATTTTTATTTTTTACTTGTATAAGTTAGTTCTTCGGTAGAAGGGTTTTAGATTAATCATTAGCTATTTAGAATTTATTTAGAATTTATTTAGGATTTATTTAGGATTTATTTAGGATTTATTTAGAATTTCTTCCATATTTAAAATGTTTTGTTGTAGCCAATAAAACAAATTAAAATATCGAATTCAAAATTGCTTAGTTACGTATTAGCAAATGATACATAAACTTTTTCTACTACTTTAGGTAGATTTTGTCTGTAAACAATTATGTATAACATAATGCTGAATTTCAATAGTTATTTAGACTGAGGACTGTGACGTAACAGTATATTTGATTTAGATAACAAATTCAGTGAATTTACTCAGGAGGGCAAAAGTAACGGTAGATTGGCGCTCATGTGGTGTATGCAATTACAAAAAAATAATTAATTTCTTTAGTTTATCTAAAATCACATTTGCCTTATCAAATTCCGTTTCTAATATAGAGGCAGCAACTATAAAAAATGAAGGAGGAAGGAAAATTCCTTCATTAATTATCAGTCCATCAAGGAGGACTAAAAATGGCTTCTTTGCCACAACAAGCCGAATTATTTGAAGATGAAGCTGCGGACAGAAGCTTAGACCGTGATTGCACAACCTTGTCCCGTCACGTTTTGCAGCAATGTCAGAATTTTTCTGCTGAGGCTCAAGATTTAAGTGCGCTGATGAACCGCATAGCACTTGCGGGTAAACTAGTTGCACGCCGTCTTAGCCGTGCGGGTTTAATGGAAGGTGTTTTGGGGTTTACCGGGGAAGTCAATGTCCAGGGTGAGTCCGTCAAAAAGATGGACGTTTACGCGAATGACGTATTTATCTCAGTGTTTAAGCAAAGTGGTTTAGTTTGTCGCTTAGCTTCCGAGGAGATGGAAAAACCGTACTATATTCCGGAAAACTGTCCAATCGGTCGTTATACTTTGCTGTATGACCCCATTGACGGCTCCTCTAACACCGACACAAACCTTAGCTTGGGTTCCATCTTCGCGATACGTAAACAAGAAGGAGACGACCTCGACGGTCAGGCAAAAGATTTGCTGGTCGCAGGACGCAATCAAATCGCTGCCGGGTATATCCTTTATGGTCCAAGCACTATGCTGGTCTATACTATAGGTAAGGGGGTTCACTCGTTTACCCTTGACCCTAGCCTTGGGGAATTTATCCTTACCGAAGAAAATATGAAGATACCTTCCCACGGCGCAGTTTATAGTGTTAACGAGGGAAACTTTTGGCAATGGGACGAATCTATACGGGAATATGTTCGCTATGTCCATAGAACCGAAGGCTATAGCGCTCGTTATAGTGGTGCAATGGTCAGCGACATTCATCGAGTTTTAGTTCAAGGCGGTGTATTTTTGTATCCAGGTACTATAGAAAAACCAGATGGCAAACTACGCTTGCTGTATGAAACCGCTCCTCTTGCTTATATCATCGAGCAAGCAGGGGGTCGTGCTACTAATGGGCACAAAAATATTTTGGATTTAGTACCTTCTAAGCTGCACCAGCGTACTCCCCTAATTATTGGCTCTCCACAGGATGTTGCTAAAGTTGAATCTTTTATTCAAAACGGACATTAGTTAGTGCATTAGTACCGAAAAAGCTGAAGTCAAAAGAATTTAATTTCGCTATTTGTGAAATAAGTAGGTACTAGGTACTTACTAATAACTAGTTCATCACAATCTCTAGTTATTGAGTTATTTGTTTCGTGGTTATCGGTATTCGAACTCGGCGCTAATTACAATCTACTTTGGAGCCTGATAAAGATTATGGACGCACATTGTCCATAAAAAGTCAAGTAGATATTGCGGTGATTGCTGATTGGTAATTGCTAATTGGTAATTGGTAATTGCTGATTGGTGATTGCTAATTGGTCGTTAGACAATTGACCAAAAGAAGGCATTTAGCAGAGGGCAGAAGCCAGAAGGAGGAAAAAGTTACAAAGGGTAACAAGTAATACTTCCTGTTATTTCTGACCTGAGCTAATTCGGGTATAAGCTCCACCATACTGAAGGTTGATGGTCTTGAATCAGTGGAGTATCGAGATTGAAACGTTTTATATTTTACCTTACATCCTTACTTCTTCTCTTGCCTTCTGCTAAATGCCCTCTGCTAAATGCCTTCTTTTGAAAACATTCCCAATTCGTAATCGAAAATCTAAGAACCAAAATCATTATGCTCAATCTGCTCGAAAATCCCTTGCGGGTTGGTCTCCAACAACAAGGGATGCCAGAACCCCAAATCATCGTCATCTTTGGCGCTTCCGGAGACCTTACCTGGCGCAAATTAGTACCAGCACTGTATAAACTGAGACGAGAACGTCGTGTACCCCCGGAAATTACCATTGTTGGTGTTGCTCGTCGGGACTGGACTCATGAATATTTCCGCGAGCAGATGCAAAAAGGTATGGAAGAGGCTCATAGTAATGTTCCTCTGGGAGAACTATGGGAAGACTTTTCTCAAGGTTTGTACTACTGCTCTGGAAACACCGACAATCCAGAAAGCTACCAAAAACTTAAGGATTTGTTAAGCGAGCTAGACGAGAAACGGGGAACACGGGGTAACCGTATGTTCTACTTATCAGTCGCACCCAACTTATTCCCAGAAGCAATTAAACAATTGGGTAATGCGGGGATGTTGGATGACCCTTATAAACATCGTCTAGTAATCGAAAAACCCTTCGGTCGAGATTTAGCATCGGCTAAAAGCTTGAACGTTGTGGTACAAAAATTTTGCAAAGAAAATCAAGTTTACCGTATCGACCACTATTTGGGTAAAGAAACAGTACAGAACCTGTTGGTATTCCGCTTTGCCAACGCGATTTTTGAACCCTTGTGGAATCGTCGTTTTGTAGACCACGTACAAATAACCGTAGCAGAAACTGTTGGTGTGGAAGACCGTGCAGGTTATTACGAGAGTTCTGGTGCGCTGCGAGACATGTTGCAAAACCACTTGATGCAACTTTTCTGCTTAACAGCGATGGAACCTCCCAACGCGATGGACGCTGACAGCATCCGTACAGAGAAAGTTAAAGCACTACAAGCTACTAGATTAGCAGATGTAAATAATTTAGAATTGTCAGCAGTACGCGGTCAGTATAGTGCTGGCTGGATGAAGGGAAAACAAGTACCTGGGTATAGAGAAGAACCAGGTGTAAAAGAAGGCTCAACAACACCAACTTATGTAGCCATGAAATTTATGGTAGATAACTGGCGTTGGCAAGGAGTTCCTTTTTACTTGCGAACAGGAAAGCGGATGCCAAAAAAAGTAAGTGAAATAGCCATCCACTTCCGTGAAGTACCTTCTCACATGTTCCAATCCACAACCCAACAAGTAAACAATAACGTTTTGGCGATGCGGATTCAGCCAAACGAAGGTATTTCCTTGCGATTTGACGTGAAAATGCCTGGGGCTGAATTTAGAACTCGCTCTGTGGACATGGACTTTACATACGGTTCGTTTGGTATTGAAGCGACAGGCGATGCTTACGACCGCTTATTTCTAGATTGTATGATGGGTGACCAAACCTTATTTACACGTGGTGACGAAGTAGAAGCCGCTTGGCAAATCGTCACCCCAGTTCTTAACGTTTGGGATGCACCCTCAGACCCGATGGCCGTTCCCCAGTATGAAGCTGGAACTTGGGAACCAGTAGAAGCAGAATTTTTACTTAACCGAGACGGCCGTCGTTGGAGAAGACTTTAAAAATGGGTAATGGGTAGTGGGTAATGGGTAATGGGTAATGGGTAATGGGTAATGAAGAAAAGCAATTACCAATTCCCAATTACCAATTCCCAATTCCCAATTCCCAATTCCCAATTACCAATTCCCAATTACCAATTCCCAATTACCAATTCCCAATTACCAATTACCAATTCCCAATTCCCAACCCCCAATTCCCTAAAACTCAAAATTAATTATGATTGCCCAAGCACCAACAATTTATTCACTTCAAGCACCGAAGGATGTTTCGCTTAACGATATCCAAGCGGAATTGAACAATATTTGGCAAAGTTACGGAATAGCAGGTGCGGATGGTACACTACCTGCTGCAACTCGTGCTGCTACTTTTACTTTGGTAGTATACGAACCAGAAGAAACTCAGTATCTTTTGGCTACGTTAGGTTTTTATAAAGGCCCTATCGATGGTATTTTAGGACCACAAACCATTGGTGCTGTTAGAGACGCGCAAAAAGCTTTTGGACTTGCCAGAACTGGAAAAGCTACCCAAGAAATGATAACTAGACTGCGGGAAGAAGCTGCTAAAGTTCACCACGGTGCTGCTGGGGGTAATGAATCGGAGAGCGCTTCTAATAATTATGCTGCGACTCCTAATATTGCTGACGAAATCGCGTCTCGTAACCCTTGTCGTATTATTGCTCTTTTGCCCATTGCTGGGGAAGACAAAGGGGTACAAGCTCAGGTTTCTGCTTATTGCCCTATCCAGAAACAATCGAGTGGTGGTGCGCTAGTTTGTTGCGAATATATTACCCTGAGTGGTACAGCCGCTGCTTTGGAACGAATCGGTGGTATGCTTCCTGCGTTATTGATTGGTGGGTTACCTAAATTTCTTTGGTGGAAGGCAACTCCAGATAAAGGAAATGCTCTGTTTAAGAGATTGTCGGCAATTTGTAATAACGTAATTGTTGACTCGTGTAATTTTAACGATGCTGAAACAGATTTAGTTAATTTACAAAGTTTAGCCGAAAGTGGTGTACCTATAGCTGACTTAAATTGGCGTCGTATTTCCGCATGGCAAGAGTTGACAGCGCAAGCGTTTGACCCTCCTCAACGTCGTGCAGCACTTACGGAAATTGACCGAGTTGCTATCGATTACGAAAAAGGTAATCCAAATCAAGCATTATTATATTTGGGTTGGTTAGGAAGCCGTTTGAACTGGCGTCCGGTTTCTTATAAAAAAGAAAATGGTGACTATGTTATTAGTCGAATTACTTTTGTTGCTCCTGACCAACGTCAAATTGAAGCCGAATTAGCTGGTGTCCCTCTTGGTGATGTGGGAGATATTTCCGGAGATTTAATCGCTTTACGTCTGAGTTCCACTAATCCCCAAGCGGATTGCGGTACGATGATTTGTTCTGAGACTGGTGGTTGTATGCGGATGGAAACTCAAGGTGGTGCTCAATCATCTGGTCTGTTCCAACATGTAACTTCCCTTTCTGAGCAAAAAGCTGAATCTTTAATGAGCGAACAAGTTCAGCGTTGGGGTCAGGAGGTACTTTTTGAAGAAAGCCTCGCTATCACGGCGAAGATTTTGAAGCTCGCTAATAGCTAATACAAAGAGACCTAACCCCCAACCAAGAGAACCCCACCCCCCAACCCCCTCCCCGCTCTTCGTGGAGGGGGCTATGATTATAGTCGGGTATTTAACATTTATTAGCTATTACCAATTACCAATTACCAGTTACCAATTAGCAATGTCTTTAATTATCGCTGGGGAACGTAGCGGGGTGGGTAAAACAACAGTTACACTCACCCTGTTAGCATTTTTACGTCGTCGAGGTTTACAGGTACAGTCTTTTAAGGTAGGCCCAGATTATATCGACCCGATGTTCCATAGATATGTTACGGGTCGTCCTTGCCGTAATTTAGACCCTGTACTCACGTCAGAAATTTATGTTCAAAAATGTTTTGCCCAGTATACCCAAGGGGTGGATTTTGCCCTGATTGAAGGGGTTATGGGTTTATTTGATGGAATAATGGGGTTTAAGGAAGAAAAACAATCCAATACTCCGTTTGCTAGCACTGCTCATATTGCAAAGTTATTAAAGTTACCTGTATTACTAGTAATTGATTGTAGTCGCTTATCGACTTCTGTAGCAGCGATTGCTCATGGTTATTGCTCCTTAGACCCAAGTATTAAAGTTGCAGGGCTAGTATTAAATCGTGTTGGTAGTGACCGACATCTTCAGTTATTAAAAAATGCTTTGAAGCCTTTAGGGTTGCCGATTATTGGTGTATTGCGACGTGAAGATAATATTACGATTCCTGACCGTCATCTGGGTTTAGTTCCTACTGAAGAGTTGAACGAATTAGATGAGTTAATTGAGAGACTCGCTTGTTTGGGTGAAAGTTGTTTTGACTGGGAACAGTTGTTGCCATTATTGGGCACATTGGCCCCGAATGTAATAACGGATGTAACGGACAAGTTATCGGCCACACCCATAATTCTCCACTCCCCACTCCCAATTCCCCACTCCCAATTCCCAATTCCCCGTATTGCTGTCGCTCGTGACCGTGCTTTTAATTTTTACTATCAAGATAATCTTGATTTATTGGAAGAACTGGGTGCGGAGTTGGTTTTTTGGAGTCCGCTCTCGGATACGAGTTTACCGAAGAATGTGCAGGGGTTGTATTTTGGTGGTGGTTTTCCTGAAGTTTTTGCTCTAGAACTTGCTGCTAATACTTCCGCTCTTGATTCTGTTAGGACAAAAGTACTTGAAGGCGTACCAACAATTGCTGAATGCGGTGGGTTGATGTATTTATGCGAGAAGATTATTGATTTTGACGGTAAATCTTGGCCAATGGTGGGAGTTTTACCAACTGCTGCGATGATGGATAAGCGTTTAACTTTGGGTTATCGACGTGGAGTAGCTTTAAAAGACAGTTTGCTATTGGATGCAGGTACAACTGTTTATGGACACGAGTTTCATCGTTCCCGGTTAGTGTTGGAAGCGGATAAACCTTTATTTGAAACTCACCGGGTTGATTGCGAAGAGTTTACGGGTTATGAGGGGTGGAGTATTACAAATACAGTGTACGCTTCTTATATTCATATGCACTGGGGAGCACGTCCAGAAATTCCTTTGCGCTTTCTAGCAAACTGTATGAAAGCTGCTGATGTTCCAATTCCAAAATCGTAGCCCCCTCCCCCCTGGGGGGGAGGGGGTTGGGGGTGGGGTTTCTTGGGTTTTCATGTGTAGTTATTATTCACTTCCATCGCATTAATTTTTTCATTCAATTCTCTGATACGACGTGATAGCACTTTAATAATATTTACCGCTATTTCGGGAGTTTCTTCTACTGCTTCGTAAAGTTGTTCTTGTGTTAATTCTAAACATTCACAAGCTTCCAAAGTTGTTGCGGTTGCGGAACGAGGTTGAGCGTCAAATACTGCCATTTCTCCGAATGATTCTCCTTTAGGAAATATTGCTAACTGTTTATCATCGATATGAACTCTAACTCTACCTGAAACAACAATGTAAAGCGAGCGTCCTTCGTCTCCTTGTTTAAATATTCTCTGATTAGCTCCAAAGGATAATTCATCCATTACTGAAGCTAGTCGAACAATAAAGTCATCCCGTAATTCTTTGAAAATAGGTACTCGACGAACGAATAATAAACGGTCAAAGCTGGTTAGCATAGCTAGTTATTCTATTTGATATTTATGCATTAACTGCTTAACTTGTGCCGATACAATAGGGTTTGTGTCTTGTTGTAGTTGGGGTAAAATTTCTAAAAGTATCCGAGGTGAAGCAACACTCAAATATTCCAGTGCTGCTTCCCTAACAAAGCCTGTTGGATGACGTAAGAAAATCAGAATTTGTTGGGTCGAAAGTCTTATACGACCAATGTTAGCAAAATGAAGACAGCAAGCTAAACACCAGTCGGAAAGTAAGTTTCCTAATGTTAATAGTCTACGAGTACGGTCACTTAATATTGTTTGTTCATATTGCACCATATCTGATTCTGTTAAGTATCGCAGTTTTTCTTCATGTGGACGTTTATCTAAGATATTTAGCAGTACTGATTTGCTAGGCAAGTTAATAGTATGTTCTAAAATTTCTAAACCCCGCGCTTGATTAACTGTTAATTCTGATTGGAGGTTGAAGGCTGCTGCATGAATTTTTTCTAGTGGGTAAAGTAATTTTAGTATTAGTATTAATCGCTCTTTTACGTCTATTTCTATTTCTATAAGTGCTTTTTCTATTAAATCGCAAATGTCGATGATTCTTTCTTTTAATTTAAATTTTTCTTGATGATTTTTTGTTTGCAAATTGACGTATACTGCATACATTTCACTTTGTGTTTTAAAGTCTATATATGCTGCATAAATTTCTCCCAAAAAATGTAGTTCCTCTTCCACTAATGTTTCGACTCTATTTTCATGAAATTTATCTACTAAACCATTCGTTCCTGTTTGTTTTTGTATTTTCAATAATGTTCTAAGTATATTTTTTCTAGTTGTACCCCAAGTTTTTTCTAAGTATAACCATAATGTGTCTATCGCTTCCGTGGTGTTTATTTGCCCAATAGTACGCCAAGCATACATCCGTACTACTTCCGGCTCGTAAGTACTAGTAGCAAGTTTTACTAGCATGGGGATAGCTTCGTTCTCTAATTTTACCAGGGCAGTCATAGCACTATTTCTAGTCGATTTATAGAAAAGTCCCACGATTAGTGCAGAAAAATACTCTTCTAGATGATTTGCGGCAATCATTTCTAAGACCCCTTGACGCACTCGCAAGGAATCATCATTTAATAATTTGGGAATATGAATTCGTAGTGCTTGTATATACACTGCTCCGCTGAGGGCTTTAACTCCGTGAACTCGTTCTTGTTCAAGTTTATGAGTTAGCATTCGTTGTAGAGTTTTAGTTGCTGAAACCTTTTGCATAGGACTTCCTTGACGCAATAAAAGGGCTGCAGCGGTAGCACGGATAAGTGAATGTTGTTTCGGTTGGAGATATTCTTCGAGTTGACTTAAGTTGAGGTTTGTATCGCTTAGCCAAAGGTAACGTAGAGCAAGTGCAAGGACTTCTGGTGTAACACTTTCTTTGGGTTGGTCTAGTAAAGTATTGACGTAGGGTAAATAGGTGGGGGATGCTCCTGTTGTCAGCATCACTTCTAGGCTTTGAGACTGCAAAGCGGGGGGAAGTTGGGGAAGCATTGGAGCTAGGATACTAGGTGCTCCTTTGGGGTCGATTTGAGCTAAAAGTTCAATACAAGAGTGTTTATCGGTGATGTTACCTTGTTCTACTAAGGCTTTGATAACTGCTTGCTTAAATGCTCGTAAGTCCACATCCGCACCAAAAAGTTCTCCTCTGCCTGCTGTGAGGACTAGTAATTCTACGTATCCTTTTTGTAGTATGCATATCACTCCTAGACATATAAGCGCAACAATAACCGTCTCACCAATCAGGATGACGTGTTGCATTGTCTCCGGTAGTAACCAGGAAAATAAAGGTATGGTAATTAAAATTAAGAAGCCTCCTAAGCATGTAGCAATAGGTTCGGCAATTCCTCCTAGGAGTGTTTGGACGCGACTACGAATTTTATCTGGAATTGGTTGAAATAGTAATGGTCCGCCACTGGCAACAAACGTATACCGTAATAAATCGTCAAAAAACTTAAATATTATTAGTCCAACAAATAAGTTTTGCGCTTGCGTTTGAGGAAATAAACCTAATAAGAAAATAGTTACTGGTAGCAAAAGTACTACGAGTGTGGGGAGGGACGCAACACTGACAAATACCCCAAATCGTTCTAAAACTCTGCTGGAGACAAACCACTGCATCGCTAATTGGCAAAGTCCCGCTGTGGCATTAAATATACCTAAAAATCTAGCAATTTCTTGTTCTTCAAATTTTGACTGTACTTGGGTCAGGTATTGAAAATCTATTAGTACCCCTATTATTTGGATTAAACCAATAAAGGTAAATAATAGTAAGGCGTAACGTTTAATAGAACCTGTTAAACGATAACGGTTTTTATGTTGTGCATCTTGCATCAGCCTTTGTGGTGGTTCGGCTAATGCTTGGGGGTAATTTTTACCTAAGTATTGTAGGATAAATCCACTTGAAGCAATGATTACTGCTCCTAGAAGGATAAGTTGTTCCAGTTTGACGAATTGCAACAAAAAAGGCAAGCTGTAACCGCTAATAACATCCGCAACTAGAATACCGCTTGTAACTAGTGGGTATGCTCGCTTAATTTCACGGATGTTAAATAGTTGGTTGGAAACGATGGAAATATTCAAGTCATTCACTACGTAAATCGCTTCGACCCACAGACGCAACAAAAATACGACAGCTATTGCTACTTGGGAACTGGGTATTACCCAGTGCAGCGCAACTAATAGCACTAATGGCAATACCATACAGGGTGCGATCGCTACGATTACCCACCGCAATGGAAAAGTTCTTTGCAACCAGGAGTAAAAAAAAACGAATCCCGCACCAATTGCCCCGCTACTTATATAAATCCAAGGTACTAAAAAAGGCTCAAATTTACCCAAGAACATGGCTACAGCACTGTCTTCAACCCATCGTAATCCTACGGATATAAGTGTGTAAGTAAAAAATATAAGTAATGTACGTTCGCTCTCCTCTGGTCGGAGGTTAACCCACGAAAGCAATCGTCCCAAAATTCCTTTGTTCGGAGCAAACCAGTAGTTTTTCAGTTCCATGCAGTTGAATGCCAAGTCAGAGGGTCGCAGTTGCTAAGGACAGTGCCTTCTGTTGAGCAGCATCATCTACCCTTTTAACCAAATAGCAAAAGTCCTGAGTAACTGAGTATTATTCTTCCCACTCAGCACCCAAGACTATCAACTTTGAATATGGAATTTTCAAGAAAGAAGGATTTAAGGTAATAGGATAATGTAGAGACGCGATTAATCGCGTCTTTTTATATGGAATTTTCAAGAAAGAAGGATTCAAGGTAACAGCATAATGTAGAGACGCGGTTAATCGCGTCTTTTTATGTGGAATTTTCAAGAAAGAAGGATTTAAGGTAACAGCATAATGTAGAGACGCGATTAATCGCGTCTCTACAAAGGTCTGTGATTAAGAATTTAAAATTTACGTGGCACTATTTTTTAGGAGAAATCAGCATCATCATGTTACGCCCTTCTTTTTTCGGCGCTTGTTGTACTTCTCCGACCTCTTCTAGGTCATTAGCCATACGCTTAAGCAAGTCCTCTGCTAAGTCGCTATGTTGAATTTCTCTACCTCGGAACATTACCGTGGCTTTGACCTTATCACCGTCTTTGAGAAAGCGTTCTGCTTGCTTGACGCGCACTTGGTAATCATGGTCTTCTATTTTGTAGCGCATCTTCACTTCTTTGACATCAGCCGTATGCTGCTTCTTCTTAGCTTCTCGCGCTTTCTTTTCTTGCTCAAATTTAAATTTCCCATAGTCCATAATACGACAGACTGGCGGTTCAGCTTTGTCTGACAGCAGCACTAAATCTAGCTCTTTTTCTTCTGCTAGCTGTTGCGCTTCCTGTGGGGTCAATATCCCCAGCTGGCTACCATCCGTATCTATCACCCGAATTTTCGGGAAGCGAATTCGTTCGTTAATTTGGGGCAGATCGCGGTTTTTTTTCTTCTCTATCACTGGCATTATTATTTGTGGGAGCTCTTTGTTATGTTTTTGGTTTGGTTTTACGTCGTTTGTCCCTGAGACGGCTAGTTGCTGGCTCGGAGAACTAGAAAGGTGGCTATACTTCTAGAGTAGCTAATTCATTTACAAATGTCGTTGACCTTTGTACTTGTCATTCTACTCACTCTCTCAATAATTTTTCTGCTTTTGTTAATCTAAATTACACAAAGGGTCTCTATGTTAACTATTGTAACGATTACGGGTTAAATAGTTGACTAGTTTTTGCCTCAGTATCAGCCTACAGGATGATATTTTCACCTCGATTTATGTATAGTTTTTCTTATTATACTTAATAGTATTATTTAACACTATTCATCTGATTTAAATCGTATTTATTCTGAATATAGGATTAAAAAGTTATACATATGGGGGAGTGGGGAGTGGAGAAGGGGAGTGGGGAATTGGGAGCGGGGAAGGGGAACGAACAAAAATTTTACGCCAGAATCGTAGAGACGCGATTAATCGCGTCTCTACGGAATTGGGAATGGGGAATGGGGAATGGGGAACGAAATACAAAAATTTTACGCCAGAATTGTAGAGACGCGATTAATCGCGTCTCTACGGAATTGGGAATGGCGAAGGGGAACGAAATACAAAAATTTTACGCCAGAATCGTAGAGACGCGATTAATCGCGTCTCTACACATCGTTGGGGGGGAAATTAAACATGACGGCAGCATTGGAATGGCAGCAACGGGTTGGTAATCAAAGAGACTGGGTTTGGCGTGGTTGGCAAACTCGTTATACTTATATTCGCTCTCAGCAAAATCAGAAAGAGACTACACCTGTGATTTTGCTACATGGGTTTGGTGCTTCTATCGGCCATTGGCGTCATAATTTGGAAGTTTTGGGAGAGCAGCATACAGTTTACGCTTTGGATATGTTGGGTTGGGGAGCGTCTCAAAAAGCTCCAGTTAATTACAGTATTAGTTTTTGGGCGGAACAGGTGTATGAGTTTTGGAAGACTTTTATTGGTAAACCAGTAGTGCTGGTAGGAAATTCTTTAGGTTCGCTGGTTTGTCTCGCTGCTGCGGATATGCATCCAGAGATGGTAAAGGGTGTGATAATGATGAGTCTGCCTGACCCGACTTTGGAGGAAGAAGCAATTCCTGAGACCATGCGTCCTTTTGTGATGCCGATAATCAGGGGTATGAAAAATATTGTTGCTTCACCGTTATTACTTAAACCTTTGTTTCGGTTTGTACGACAACCGGGTGTGTTGCGTCGTTGGGCAGGTATTGCTTATGCTAATCAGTCGGCTATAACTGATGAACTTGTAGAAATTTTCGCAGGACCACCTCAAGACCGTGGTTCTATACGCGCTTTCATTGCTCTTTTTAAGTCTTCGGTGAGAGCAAATTATAGTCCTAGTGTCAAGAATATTTTACCTAACTTAACAGTTCCTATGTTATTGATTTGGGGAAAAGAAGATAGATTTGTTCCCCCAGTTCTTGCGGATAAGTTTGCTCAATATAATGAAAAGTTACAAGTGCTGTCTTTGGATGGTGTTGGGCATTGTCCCCATGATGAATGTCCGGAACTGATAAATCAGACTATTTTGGAATGGTTGGTGACGGTTGACGGTTGACGGTTGACTGTTGACTGTTGACTGTTGACGGTTGATGGTTGACTGTTGAATTGCGAATTGCGTAAGCGCTCCGCTCCACTGCGTGTTCGCGTCAGCGTCCGCTTGCGGATACGCGCAGCGTGCCCATAAAGGCTTATTGCAAATTGTTTAACCCCACTCCCTATTTTGATTTTTAGGTGACGCGATTCAGTTTATAATATAGAACTACATTTTAATTTAATGTTTTATTGCTTTTAGGGTAGGCTCTTAGCAGCGAAGATGAAACATACTCTTTCTGTGCTTGTTGAAGATGAAGCGGGTGTTCTTTCCCGTATTGCTGGTTTATTTGCTCGTCGTGGTTTTAATATCGAAAGTCTTGCGGTTGGGCCTGCGGAACAGTCTGGGGTTTCTCGGATTACGATGGTTGTTCCTGGTGATGACCGCGTGATTGAACAACTCACGAAGCAATTATATAAGTTAATTAATGTCTTGAAGGTGCAAGATATTACCGAGACTCCTTGTGTTGAACGAGAGTTGATGTTGCTGAAAGTGAATGCTACAAGCAGTAACCGTTCAGAAATTGTTGAACTGGCTCAGATTTTTCGTGCGCGAGTGGTGGATGTGGCTGAGGATTCCCTAACTTTAGAAGTTGTGGGTGACCCTGGGAAGATGGTGGCTATTGTCCAAGTCCTACAAAAATTCGGTCTGAGGGAAATCGCTCGCACGGGTAAAATTGTTCTAACTCGTGAGTCGGGTGTGAATACAGAGTTGCTTAAGTCTTTAGAAGCTAAAGTGTCTTGATTTTACTGGCAACTTGTTCTTCCCTGCAACAGTTGTAGCTTGTTTGGTAAAATCATGCTGCTATTGGAAACTTTTGTGGGGTGGGCATCCTTGCCCGCTCGATTGCAAAACCTACGCAGTATTGCGCCCGATAGCAAAACCTACGCAGTATTGCGCCCGATTGTACCTCACTAACTTGATAGTTGCTGTAAGTAATTTTGATTCCGAGGGGAACGATTACTCAAGATTGTTTATATTCGTTTCTTTTTATGTTATTTTGTAAAACCATATAATTACCGCTTCAAAAATTAATCACAGAAATTTGTTTAAAGCCGTAAAAGTAATCATAATCAAGGAAAGCTCGTGTATATGGCTGTGTCCGCAATACAAGAATATAAAGTAGTGCCATTTTGGCATGACTTGTGACTTAAAGATTGGTAAAAAAGTAATTACATAAGTAAATAAATAATTAGACATCGTAAACTGCCTTTACAAGCAGCGATGAAATAGACTCGGCTTTTAGCTACTACGCTAATCTATCGGAATACTTCCGCATATAGCTGCGTATTATCTAATCGAAAAATCAACGTTATAGCGTTTGATTTTTGATATAAATTTGTGTTCCCACCTATCAACTGAGGGTAAGTTCATCATCTATAGCTGTAGATGAAACAAAAATTACAGGCTGTTTTCCTACTTTGGAAATTATGCTATTTGTGGTTCATTATCAAGCAAAAATGAAGTTGCACATCACATTGTTTGTTAATGTAAAATAATTTGAAAATTTTGTTTATCATTTTGGGGTGATTCGGGTATGCTCTACTGTTTTGAAGCGAAACTTAACAATAAAATTATCACAAATATTTGTTGGCAAATTTGGATAAATACACTACAATTCAAAAGTCAGCTTTAATAAAAGACTGCTTCTGTTTCTCTAGAGAGATTCATAGATTGCCAGGGTTATTAAGATGGAGTGTGACAGTTTAAAAGCTGTTCGATTAGACTCCAGCTTAGATGCTAACACCTAACAAAATAATGAAAGTGACTAGTTTTGACCGGAATCTTTCAGAAAAAAAAATAGATGTTTGAAGCTTGTACTTGATTTTAAGTACTTCTTCAGCCCACCTTTTTAATTCAAAATACAGTGTATATAAATTTAAATGAGGTTGTGGGGCTTTATTTCTAATATAGAATATTTTGCCTTGAGACAATAACCTATGTCTATTTACTAATGAAGTGAGTGTACTTTGTGGGTAAGTAGGGATTTATCAAGCTGTCAATTAAATAATTTTTTGCATCTTGAAAAAGTATTTAGTATTTTTTCGGAAAGTTTAATTTGATGGTAAAGCTTTGAACATAATATTATGTTCTTGGTTTGAGGTTAATGACACGATAACCTCACTGTTTTTCCGTACTCAGTGGGATTTGTCCAAACTATGAGTACCCAAGCCATAAGCTTATTCCAGAATTTCCTGGAGGTTTTAGATGAATATTTTGTTTTTTGCTTCTCACTGGTTTGTCGAAAAGATTGTTAATAGTTCATTGAATAAGTTGCTGAAATTAAGAAATAGGCATTTGTTCGTTTGTGATATATTAATTTTTACCGTTACACCTGTTTTGGCTCTGGCTTTGCGGCTAGACGGTAGTTTTTTGTTGTACTCCTTTTTGCCAGATTTGGTAATTGCAACTATACTGTTTTTAGCTGTTAAACAAGCTGTTTTTTGGAGTTTTGGATTTTATAGACGTTATTGGCGCTATGCGAGTGTGGAAGAGTTGGTATGCGTAGGCTTATTGATGGGGTCTGCGATTGTTGTCCAAACTATTTTATTTGATGTTTTTTATTACGCATTTCCCAGTTTCGTTGATGAACTTCCCCGTTCTTTACCAATGATTGACGGGTTGTTGTCGCTGATTTTTGTTGGGGCTTTGCGTTTCAGCGTTAGAGTCATGGAAAGGGTAAAGTATCGTCGTACTTCCTTTGACCCCAGCGAGCGTGTACTTATTATTGGTGCAGGAAGTGCAGGGGTTTCTCTGGTTCAGGAAATGCAGCAAAATCCCCAATTCGGTTTTCATCCTGTCGCATTTATAGATGACAACCCAAGAAAGTTGAAAGCACGGATTCGAGGGGTTCAGGTTGTGGGTGACCGTCATAGTATCCCGGAGGTTGTCAACTCGCTGCAAATTCAAAAAGTAGTAATTGCAATGCCAGCTGTTGCGGGGCGTGTAATTCGGGAAATAGTGGATATTTGCAAGCAGACAGGAATCCAGACTAGTACTTTGCCCGGTGTACACGAAATCCTTAATGGTAAAGTGCGGGTGGATAGCATTCGAGATGTAAGAATCGAAGATTTGCTACGACGGGAACCTGTTCAGACTGATACTGAGCGAGTGTCTCAGTTTATTAAAGGGAAGAGAGTATTAATTACTGGTGCTGGAGGGTCGATTGGTAGCGAGCTTTGCCGTCAAATTTGTAGGTGTCGTCCTAGTGAGATAATGCTGGTGGGACATGGTGAGAATTCTGTGTTTACTATTCAGCATGAACTGGAACAGCTTGTCAAGATAATGCAAGAAGAAGGCACAGCACAACGCTATACTCCACGTCTTTCTTTGTTCATTGCTGATATTCGTCATCGGGAGCGGCTAAAGCATGGGTTTGAGAAGTTTCTACCTGATGTGATTTTTCATGCTGCTGCACATAAGCATGTTCCATTAATGGAGTTAAATCCACCGGAAGCTATCACTAATAATGTGCAGGGTACTAAGAATTTGGTGGATTTGGCTGTGGAATTCAATGTGAAACACTTTGTAATGATTTCTACAGACAAGGCTGTCAATCCTACGAATGTGATGGGTGCTAGTAAGCGGGTCGCGGAAATGTTGGTGTTGCAAGCTGCGAAGGAACATGATAAGTCTTATGTAGTCGTAAGATTTGGTAATGTTTTGGGTAGTCGTGGAAGTGTTGTTCCTACCTTTAAGAAACAGATTGCTGCTGGTGGTCCGATAACGGTTACTCATCCTGATATCTGTCGTTACTTTATGACTATTCCGGAGGCTGTGCAGTTGGTTTTGCAGGCTGCTGTACTTGCTGGTGGTGGTCAGGTGTTGATGCTGAATATGGGTGAACCAGTGAAGATTGTTGATTTAGCAAAAGAGTTAATAAGGCTTTCGGGATATGAGGTGGATAAGGATATTGATATTGTTTTTTCGGGGTTGCGGCCGGGGGAGAAGTTGTTTGAGGAGTTGTTTATTGAAGGAGAGGAGTATGATAAGACTCAGCATGAAAAACTGTTTTTAGTGAAGAATGCGAGTCGGATTATTCCGGAGAATTTGAAGGTTACTGTTGAGGCATTGTGTAGTGCAGCTAAGAATAACGATGCTAATGTGATTAGGTTTTTGCTAGAGCAGGTCGTACCAGGTTATAAACCTAAGAGTTTAGAGGCTAGGGTAACAGACTCAGAATCAAAAGAGACTGCTATTTTTAATCACAATTCCAGTAAAATATCGCAAGTAAAAGCTCAAAAAGCTTAAAAATCAAGGTAAATTTTTAACCTCCTTGGTCGCAATTAGGAAGAAGTATCAATGATAAATTTACCTTTGAAAGCTATAAATGAAATTTGGAAAAAGTACACCAAAGGTTCAGTAAATAGACAAATTTTTGGGGCTGCTATTGTTGTTGGGCTATTAACAGTATTTGTCAAATTGGCATCTGTTTCTAAAGAATTAGTTTTAGCTTGGAAATTTGGTACAGGTGATGAACTAGACGCATTTTATATAGCTTTCGTTGTACCTTCTCTTATTATCAATGTCGTAGCTGGGTCTTTTCAATCCTCTCTTATACCTACCTATATTGAGGTTAGAGAGCAAGAAGGAAAAAAAGCAGCTCAAAAGTTGTTCTCAGGGGTGAGTGTTTTGGTATTGGGACTATCAGTAGTTGCAACTGTGCTGATAATTGTAACTGCTCCAATTTATCTACCCTACATAGCAGGAGGGTTTGATAAGGAGAAATTAGACCTAACCTTTTATTTACTATGTGCGATGGCCCCCTTAGTTGTAATTAATGGAATAGGAATTATTTGGGGTGCTGTGTTAAATGCTGGAGAAAGTTTTGCATTGGCCGCACTAACCCCTATCCTGATTCCAGGAATTACCATCATTATGTTGTTGGGGTTTGAATATTTGAGGACTTTTAACCTAGTTATTGGATTAATTGGTGGTGCAGTTGTAGAGATTATATTTTTAGGTGCAGCATTACAAAAGCGAGGAAATTTACTACTTCCTAAATGGCGTGGGCTTAGTCCTCATCTAAAACAGGTGATTAAGCAATATTTTCCTGCTGTTGGAGGTGCAGTGTTGATGTCTAGCACAAATTTAGTAGACCAGGGTATGGCAGCAATGCTCGCACCAGGAAGCGTTGCTGCACTCAACTACGGCAATAAAGTACCTTCATTACTTGTAACTTTCTGCACCACGGCATTAAGTACAGCAGTAATACCCTATTTTTCTAAAATGGTTGCTTACAAAGACTGGGTAGGTGTACGTCGTACTATAAAACGCTATATGTGGTTAATATTTCTAGCTACTATACCATTAGCAATTTTTTTAATCATATTTTCCGAAGCAATAGTGAGATTTCTCTTTCAAAGAGGTTCTTTTACAGTTGATGATACCCAATTAGTTACTCAAGTTCAAATTTGTTATATTTTGCAAATACCCTTTTATCTTGGCTGTACCTTATTAGTAAGACTAGCTTCAAGCTTGAAGTCAAACCATATATTAATGTATGCAGCAGCAATTAATTTAGTAACTAATATCTGTTTAAACTACATATTTATGAAAATATTAGGATTAGCAGGTATTGCATTATCTACTAGCTTCGTGTATCTTGTAGCTTTTGTTTTTTTGCTAATTTATATTATTTATTTTATCAAAGAAAAAGATGAAATAGGATGTTAGTCAATGATAAAATAAAAATGAGATAACTACAGATAAATACATTTGATGAATAAAATCTAAAAATAGTGATTCTAATAGCTGTGTAATTACAATAAGTATAGGAAGTTTATGAAAGTGACATTCGTTGTACCCAGCCTTACAGGTGGCGGAGCAGAAAGAGCATTAGTCTTAGTTGCGAAAGCATTAGCAAATAGAGGATATCAAGTTACAGTAATTACCCAGTCTGATAAAGAAAGTGATTTTTATGATTTATCTAATGAAGTGAAAAGATTAGCCTTGGACGTTATGACTTTTTCCAAAAATTTCTTGGATGCTGTATCTAACAATATTTATATAATAAAACAACTGAAAAAAGCGATTTGTCACAATCAGCCAGATATTGTTATTTCATTTTTACCTCAAAATAATGTTCAAACAATACTTGCTCTTTTAAAGACAGGTATACCTGTAATTGCCACTGAACAAAATGATTATAAAAAAAGTTTTTATGGAATATCATGGTCTATCTTGCAACGTTTAACTTACCCTTTAGCTGATAAACTAGTTAGTGTTAGCTCAGGAGTTGATAGCGGTTTTAATTGGTTACCAGATAATAAAAGAACAGTTATATATAATCCTGCATTTAAGATTGAGGCAGAAGAAGTAGCAATTGACTTTCCAGGATATAACCCAGAAAAGCAATTAATTATGAGTATGGGTAGATTAGATAATCAAAAGGGGTTCGATATCCTTTTGTCGTCATTTGCTCAAATTCAGAACGAGCATCCAAATTGGCAATTAATGATATTAGGAGAAGGAGGAGAGCGAACTAAGTTAGAAAGACAGAGGGAAGAACTAGGTTTATCTGGTCGAGTCTTTTTACCTGGAGCGATTCGTAATCCTTTTCCCGTGCTCAAGAAAGCCGATTTATTTGTAATGTCTTCTCGATATGAAGGTTTTCCGATGGCTCATTGTGAAGCAATGGCTTGTGGTTTACCTATTATTGCTACAGATTGTCCCAGTGGTCCGAGAGAAATTATCCGTGAAGGTGTAGATGGAATTTTAGTACCAAGCGAAGATGTATCAGCATTAGCTAAGGCTATGGACTATTTAATTAATGACGAAAAACAAAGGAAAAAATTTGCGTCAAACGCACCAGAAGTAGTAGATAGATTTGGTTTAGAAAAAGTAGTTGATAGTTGGGAAATTTTATTTAAAGAAGTTACAAAATATAATTAAAAATTATAGAGGTCTAGTTGTATGACTACAATATACTCAAGCAATCAAAGTTTTGAATACAAATTTACAGTTTTTACAGCTACTTATAATCGAGCTCATACACTTCATCGTGTCTATAACAGTTTAATGACACAAACTTTTCGTGATTTTGAATGGTTAATTGTGGATGATGGTTCAACAGATAATACTTTTGATATTGTACAAAATTGGAAAGAAGAAGCTCCGTTCCCTATTCGTTATTTTTTCCAGAAAAATTCTGGGAAACATATAGCTTTTAATAGAGGAGTAAAAGAAGCAAAGGGAGAGCTTTTTTTGAATCTTGATTCCGATGATGCTTGTTTAGCAAATGCTTTAGAAAGATTTAAATATTATTGGAATACGATACCAGCAAATGTAAAAAATCAGTTTTCTGGTGCAACTTGTTTATGTCAAGATGAAAATGGAGAAATTTTTGGTGATTATTTTCCTTCGGATGTGACAGATTGTAATTTATTAGAACTTCGTTATAAATTTCATGTTCAGGGAGAAAAGTGGGGTTTTCACCGTACAGATATTCTCCAACAATTCCCTTTTCCTGAAATACCTAATCAAAAATTTTGTCCAGAAAATTTAGTTTGGTCTAAAATTGCCAAAGTTTATAAAACACGATTTATAAATGAAGCACTGCGAGTTTATCACAAAGGTTTAGACCAATTAAGTAAAACAGCTCCTTTAAAGCAACATGCTCCAGCATATGTTTTATGGTACAAGAGCATTTTGAATACAGAAATAGATTACCTACAATACTCACCGATAAACTTTTTACGCTCAGCCGCTAACTATAGCAGATTTTCTTTCCACATAGGAAATTCATTATTAACACAAATAAAAGAATTAAAAGTAACGACTTCTAAACTATTATGGTCAATCACACTTTCTTTAGGATATTTACTTTATGTTCGTGATGAATTCAAGCAATTCAAATATACTGCATTCAAGAAAGGTAGTCTATAAATATTTATCACAAGTATTTGAGTTAATAGCATGAAAAAAGATTTTCTAATTTATTACCAGTGTTTTTTAGCCGTAGTATCTGTTGCTATTTTCTACACATCAATGGATAACTATTTGTTTGATTCTGGTATTACACCTCCACCTTACGTATTAAATCTATGTCTGGCTATAGCTTCTGCACCTTTATGGCCTTCTTTTTTTGCTAACAATATTAAATATATACCTAGTAGTGTTTTTAAATGGTGTGCGTTATATTTATTCACATCAGTAATTTATTTTTTACTTTCTTATAAAAATTCTTTAATAGAACAAGAGAATGATAATAGATTATTTTGTTTGATTTTTTTTGTGACTATGCTCATAATTTTTTCAGGAGATAAAATTGTTTATAAAATTACTATATGGGCACTATTAGTAGCAACTGCCTGGAATATCTGGAGCTATGCTTTAGAAACTTTACATCCAGAAATATGGATAACAGATACTACAGTAAATCCTACAGGACGTGCTGCTGGATTATATTTAGACCCAGGGAAAGCTGCATCAGTCTTACTTTATGCAATGATTTTTTGCATTAATGTATTGCCCAAAAAACATCGATTATCTTTTGTACTGGTTATTTTTTTGGGTATGATGCCAACATTTTCTCGAGGAGGTACTGTATGCATCATAGGCTTAGTTTCTCTGTTTTTCTTAAAAGGGGTAATTCCTCGTAGTCAATTCATTTATTGTCTATTAGGAGCTTTATTTTTATACATTATTTGGGGTGGGTTGCAAGATTTTCTTATATCTGAAGCAGTTAATTTAGGGGTATTAAATAGTGATATGGAAAATAGAATCATAACCTTCACAAACCCAACATCTCGTCATGCTTCAGATGATACATCACGTGTAGATATAATTAACTATGCTTGGGGAAGAATTTTGGAGCAACCATTATTCGGTCATGGACTTGGTTATGACCAAATATGGGACGGATTAATACGTCCTCATAATATGTATCTCACATTTATGTTGCAGCATGGTTTATTGGGTTCTTTGATTATACCTGGGTTAGTTTTTTGTGTTACAAAAGATGCTCAAAATGAAGCTAAGAATACTGCTTTATTTTTTAGTTTTATGATGTTGGTATGGTCAATTTTTACTCATACATTACTGGATGAGCGTCATGCTATCATGATGTTTGCTTTTATGGCTACTCTTTCTAAAAGAAGTTATTTAGATTCTGTTCGTCAAAAAAATAAAAATAATAAAAATCAATTTTATTACGCATAAGTTAAAACTCACTCAAGTAGTTAATATAATCTGAAAAAGGAAAAAAATATATGTCCAATCAAATCAAAAATAAAAATAAAGTAGTATTCCTGATTCGCGATTTAGATTTTGGTGGTGCTCAAAGACAATTGGTGACTTTGGTAAAAGATTTTGATAAACAAAAGTTTGATGTCACTGTTTTGTATTTTTATTCTAGTAGTCCATTAGCAAAAGATTTAAAAGACAGCGGTATATCAGCTATTTGCTTAGAAAAACAAGGACGTTGGGATTTTATTAGATTTTTTTCGCGTTTAATTAGATGCTTGAAAGATATAAAACCAGATGTACTCCATACTTATATGGGAGAATCAAACGTAATGGCTGTATTATTAAAGCCTTTTTTCCCATCAACTAAACTAATTTGGGGAATACGTGTTTCTCAAACTCCTACGGATGCTTTTGATTGGCTAGGTAATGTGCTTTGCAAATTAGAGTGTCACCTATCCCACTTAGTTGACTTAATAATTGTCAATTCTTATGCAGGTAGGCAAGATTACGTAAATTATGGCTTTCCGGCTCAAAAAACGGTCGTAATTTCCAACGGTATTGACACAGAACGATTTCAACTTAACAAGGAAATTGGAGCTAAACTTAGAACAGAATGGAGAATATCAGAACAGCAGATTTTGATTGGTTTAGTAGGACGTTTATATCCTCAAAAAGACCACTCAAACTTCCTTAAAGCTGCTGCGCTCTTATGCAAAGATTACAATAATGTTCGTTTTGTTTGTGTTGGGACTGGACCAGACCAAGAATACAATAAAAAGCTTTATCAGCAAACCGAAGAACTTGGTCTTACAGATAAACTTATATGGACAGGTGTGCGTGGAGACATGCAAGCTGTACATAATGCTCTCGATATTGCTGTTTCGTCCTCTGCTTTTGGGGAAGGTTTTGGCAATGTAATTGGGGAGGCAATGGCTTGCGGTGTACCATGTGTGGTTACCGATGTAGGCGATTCTGCTTTGATTGTTGGGGACTGCGGAATAGTTGTGCCACCCAACGACCCGGAGGCTTTAGCATCTGGATGTGGTCATTTAGTTAATTTACTAAAACAAGATAAAAAAGTTATGCAAGAAAAGGTAAGACGCAAAATTGTTGAATGTTTCAGCGTTCATAAACTAGTAGAAACTACACAATCATATTGTTCAAATACATCAGATATTGAATTGAAAAAACCTTCTTTAAAAATCAATTTTAATTGATTAACTTTTAACTACAAAATTTGTAATGGAGATATAGTCATGAGCAAAAAATTTACTAAAAAGCTTACTACTGCTCACATTATCACAGGTCTCTACACAGGTGGAGCTGAAATAATGCTTTATAACCTTTTATCTAGGACTAATAAAGAGCGTTTTAGCCCATTGGTTATTTCTCTCATGAACCGTGGTACATTGAGCGAGCGTATTGAATCATTAGGTATTCCAGTTTATACTATTGATATAAAACCAGGAGAAGTACCTAATCCTAAATCAGTTTGGCGATTGCTTAGAACTATAGGTAAACTTAAGCCGGATTTATTACAAGGTTGGATGTATCACGGCAATACAGCTGCGTGGCTTTCTAATTTTTTATCCTCACAAAAAGTTCCTATTGTCTGGGATGTTCAGCATTCTATTGCTGGACTTGTTCATGAAAAGAAAATGACCCAAAACTTGATTAAATTTGGTGCGAAAATTTCCCAGTCCATTAACCAAGTTGTTTTTGCTTCTGCAAATAGTAAAGCTCAACATGAAGCATTAGGGTATTCTACTAGAAACACTTGTATAATTCCTAATGGATTTGACACTAATAACTTTCAGCCTTCACCGGAGGCAAAATTAAAATTTAGAGCAGAGCTAGTTCTACCTTCAGATGCGTTTTTAATTGGGCTTATCTGTCGCTTTCATCCGATGAAAGACCACAAAAACTTTCTGCAAGCGGCTGCTATCTTACAAAAAAATTATCCAAATGTTCATTTTGTTTTAGTTGGGAGAGATGTTGACAAAAACAATAAAGAACTAGCAGATTGGATTCGAGAGCTAAACCTGTTTAATATTCATTTATTAGGGGAGCGCAAGGATATACCTGTTATAACTGCTGCTTTAGATATTGCTTCTTCTTCTTCTGCTTACGGAGAAGCTTTTCCAATGATTGCAGGTGAAGCAATGTCCTGTTGTGTGCCTTGTGTTGTGACAGATGTCGGCGATTCTGGCTGGGCTGTTGCGGATACAGGAAGAGTTGTGCCTCCACGCAATCCACAAGAGTTAGCCAAAGCTTGGGAAGAATTAATTGTTATGGGGTCTGAAGCTAGAAATGCTTTAGGCTTAGCTGCACGAGCTAGAGTGCTTGAATATTTTGCTTTAGATTCTGTTGTATCAAAATTTGAGAATTTGTATGAAGAACTGCTGGCTCATAAATAAAATGTTTCTCTCTCCCTCGAACCTTAAAAACATCAAAGCTAGGTAGTTATGACTAAAAGTATTGTGACTGGAGCCGCAGGATTTATTGGTTCTCACCTGGTAGAAGCATTACTTAACCAAGACGAAGAAGTAATTGGAATTGATGAGTTTAACGATTACTACGACCCATCTTTGAAGCTCAACAATATTTCTCACTTGCAGAATCATCCTAAATTTAAATTAATTGAGGAAGATATGCAGTTTTTAGATTGGCAAAAATTGCTAAAGGATGTAGATGTAGTTTACCATCAAGCAGCTCAAGCAGGAGTGAGAAATAGCTGGGGTAGGGGCTTTCGTGGTTACACAGAAAAAAATATTAACGCCACACAAGTTTTGCTAGAAGCCGCCAAAGATGCAAGCAATCTAAAAAGATTAGTGTTTGCTTCTACCTCCAGCATATATGGGGATGCGGAAACTTTGCCGTCTCATGAAGATATTTGTCCAGCACCAGTTTCCCCTTATGGAATTACTAAGTTAGCAGCAGAAAGACTCTGTGGATTATATAACAAAAGCTTTGGTGTGCCGTTTGTGGCTTTGCGTTATTTCACTGTTTATGGACCTAGACAACGTCCAGATATGGCATTTCATAAGTTTTTTAAAGCTGTTTTGGATGGTGAGCCAATTTCAATTTACGGAGATGGGAAACAAACTCGTGACTTCACATTTATTAGTGATGCTGTTGCAGCCAACTTAGCTGCAGCTACTGCAAAAGATGCTGTGGGTAAAATTTTCAACATCGGTGGTGGTAGCAGAGTTGTTTTAACTGAAGTAATTGATACTATGGAAAAAATAGTTGGAAAACCAATTCAAAGAAATCACATTAGCAAAGCTGTTGGAGATGCTCGTCATACTGCTGCTGACGTATCCAGAGCAAAAGAAATTCTTGATTTTAAAGCACAAGTCTCTCTTTTGGAAGGTTTAACACAGCAATGGCATTGGATAAAGTCCCTTTATAGCAAATAATTTTTGACAGTTAGTACTACACTGTTATTAATTCTTCATCATAAATTGCTCAAAAAACCTCTCAAAAATCTCTCATAAAACCTCTCAAGACAATAGCAGGAAGTTTTTATTTAGATTTTGTAATATGCTGCCACTAAGTACAGTCAAACAGTTCTACTTCAAACAGAAAATAATTATTTTAGCGATAACGACTACAGTAATGGCAATGATTTCAACTAACTCTCTTGTTGGAACAAAGGCACTATCAGCTAATTTTTCTGTTTGGGTAGCTCCAAGTTTACAACGGATAGCACAAAGTGAAAATGCTGGTTCACAAAGTGATATCAAGCTTTTTGCTGCTCGTGGGGAATATGAATCGTTTCAGATAGGAATTAAAGCACCACAAAGTGGATTGACGAACGGTAATGTTTCTATTTCAAACTTGTCTGGACCAGACAATAGCGTGATTTCAAAAGCGAATTTTACCCTTTACCGAGAACACTACGTTCCTGTCAAGAATACTAGCCGTAAATGGGAAGGAGGTTCTAATCAACCTTTACCAAGCGGTTTATACGCAGATGCTCTGATTCCATTTGTTAATCCTGATACGAAAGCGGAATTACGAGGAAATGAGCTTGATGCAGTACCCTTTAAGTTAGATGCTGCTAAAAACCAACCCATTTGGGTAGATTTGTTCGTTCCCCGTAACGCAAAGCCTGGTGAATATACTGGTCAGTACACTGTCACAAGCGACCAAGGAAGTTTTACTGGTAAAATTTCCCTCAAGGTTTGGAACTTTGAGCTTCCGTTGAAACCTTCTCTTAAGTCTGCTTTTATCGTCTGGGAACAAGTGAATAAAAATACATTTGTGGAACTTTTGAGACACAAAATCATGCCAGCTGCGGATATTCCCCAACAGTATCAGCGTACACTTATTGACCAATGGGGACTAACTTCTATAAAGCTGCCTTTCTTCAGCAACGCCACTTATACTAACAACAACATGCTTCCTCCCCCTCCAGTAGATAAAATCAAAGAAGAGGCAGCACAAAATCAGTCGGACTTATTTCAATACATCATATCTGTAGACGAAATAGACCGTTGGCCAGAACTTAAAGAACTAGTAAAAGAGTGGGGAGAAAATATTAAGCAAGCTGGAGTTAAAAATGGGGCTGTGATGACTCCTGTTGCTGAACTTAGTCAGTTTGTAGACTTTTGGGTAGTCCTCCCCAGAATGTACCAGGATAGCCAAGACAAAGTGTCTCAAGCGCTGAAAAGCAAAAATGAAGTTTGGCTTTACACGGCTTTGGCAGGAGATGGATATTCGCCGAAATGGTTAACAGATTTTGCTCCAATTAATTTTAGAATCCCTCATGGTTTTATAAATCAAAGTTTGGGTCTTTCAGGAATGTTTTACTGGCGAGTCGATTTATGGCAAGGAAATCCCTGGACTGACGAGCAAACTGTTCTTGAGTTTGAAAACTATTATGCAGGTGAGGGAATGCTTGTCTACCCTGGCAACCAAGTGGGGATTGATGGAGTCGTTCCATCTATGAGATTGAAATGGATTAGGGATGGAGTGGAGGACTACGAATACGCACAAATACTTAAAAAATTAGGCCGTGAAGATAGAGCAATAGAAATTACCCGCACTGTTGCACGTGACCATAAAAACTGGACAAAAGACCCGACGAAATTAGAAGAAGCAAAGCAAATACTTGGTGATGAGATAGAAAAAGTGATTTCATAATCAAGTTTTTCAGATGGGCTGTATCTCAAATTAATCATAAAATAGCAATATTTTGAAACTTTTGGGATACTGCCGTTATATATCTGTTAAATAACATCTAAATAACATCATTTTTTTGAAGCTGAACAGGAATTTTGATATGACTACTATTAGTACTACAGACAGATTCAAAGATTTTCTCAAATCAATACCAGGTGTAGGAGTAATACTCTATATAATTGATGATTTCTTGCATGGCATACGCACTTTAATTGGCACTAACGTATCAATTTCTGGCTCGACTCATGTCCAATTTTCACCAGAAGAATCTGTTGCTTATATAGAGGAGGTGTTTGACAGCTATAAAAAATATGGAAAATTTGATAAATTTTTTGGCAGAGTAGCGGAAGTCGGACCAGGAGATAATGCTGGTGTGGCAATGTTAATCAGAAAAGATGGCTCTACTCAAGTTGACTTGATAGACCGCTTTTTGAGCTACCGCAATCCCCAGCAACAGAAAGAAATTTATGAAGCTCTTGCTCAAAAATATAACCTTGAACATTTACGGGCTAAAAATGAATGGGGTGAGCAGGCTTTAGACAGTATAACTTGGAAAGTTGGTCAGGCTTCTGAGGAATATTTTAAAGATTGTGCCCAAAAACAAGGAGAAGTTTACGATTTCATCATTTCTCGCGCAGTTTTAGAACATCTGTATGACCCACTGAGTGCTTTACGAAGCATGACTAATTGCCTGAAACCAAATGGTCTTTTACTCCACAAAGTAGATTTTCGCGACCACGGAATGTTCAGTGCTTTGTCCCATGAACTAACTTTTTTACAAGTTCCAGGAAATGTATACCCATTGATGGTCAAAAATTCTGCAAGACCAAATCGTATTCTGATACATCTGTATCGAGAAGTTTTAGATTCAATGAAAAGAGATGGGTTAATCGATTATTCTATACTTGTGACTAACTTAGTAGATGTTGGCAACATTAATCCTCATAAACTTTTTGACGATATTGATTTAGATAAACAACACAAATCTATCAAATTTGTTGAAAAACATCGTCATAAATTTGCCAAGGAATTCAAAAATGTGGATAGCAAAGATTTAGCAGTTTCTGGAATCTTTTTAGTAGTTACCAAAAAATAGTAGGACAATATTGCTTTGGCAATACACTACAGCCTTAGGCGGATAGGTAGAGTTTGTAAAAAAGGTAGCTTGAGGTAAAAAATGAGCAAAGTTTTAATGGTAGCGACGGTGCCAATTACCTTAACAGGTTTTTTGCTCCCGTTTGCACAACACTTTCGTAAGCTGGGTTGGCAAGTCGATGGGATGGCTCTGGAAACATCTTCTATGACAGAATGCTTAGAGACGTTTGATAGAGTATGGGACGTGGATTTTTCTCGCAACCCTTTAGCACGAGAAAATTTATCTGTTGCTCCCCAACAAATTCAAAAAATTTTAGAGAAAAATGAATACGACATAGTTCATGTACACACAGCAGTAGCCGCCTTCGTCACTCGATACGCTATCAGTCGTCTAAAAAAACAGTCAAAACCCAAGCTTATATATACTGTCCACGGCTTTCACTTCTTTCGTGGTAACAAATTCAGGCGAAATGCAGTGTACCTTACCCTCGAAAAGATTGCCGCTTCTTGGACAGACTACATGATAGTAATCAATGGTGAAGACTTAGAAGCTGCTAAGCGTCATCGTCTAATCTCTCCAGAGCGGCTCTATTACATGCCCGGTATTGGTGTGGATTTAAGTTATTACAACCCCGATAATATTTCCGATACTGATATACAGCTAGTACGTCAGTCTATCGGACTTACACCCAATGACGCTCTTATTCTGGCAAGTGCGGAATTTAATCCAGGTAAACGCCATAGAGATATGTTGCGAGCCTTATCACGGCTTGCTCGACCTGATGTGCATTTAGCATTTGCTGGTACAGGCCCTTTGATGGAAGAAATGCAGCGCTTAGCATCGGAGTTAGATGTTCAAAAGCAGGTACATTTCCTAGGATATCGCCAAGATATGCCACTTCTGATGCGTGCATCAACAGCAACGATGATGGCTTCAGAACGCGAAGGATTACCAAGAAGCGTTATGGAATCATTGTGTTTGGAAACACCAGTAATTGGTGCTGATACTCGTGGAATCAGAGATTTACTTGCTGATGGTTGTGGACGAATTGCTAAAGTGGGTGATATTGAAGGGTTTGCTAATGCTATGGCTTGGGTATTGGATAATCCAGAAGCTGCTCGCATGATGGCAAAACGTGGAAAAGAGCGTATGGCTAAATATGACGTGCGTCATGTTATCCAACTTCACGAAGAGTTATATGCCGAGGTTTTGAATAAAAAACTTGCTTACTGTTAGCTTTGGAAATTTAGTCCCAAAGATTGTTCTAACGGTACTTATCGCTACATATTGTTGACAGATTGTTGGTCTTTTTGTCACCCAAAGCTTCAAATCCGAAAAAAATAAAGTTTTTCATTGGTAATTACAAAAAAAAGTATTTACCACCATCTAGGCATTTTTTTGAATTATTTCCTGAGGAATAGAGTTATGACTGTTGTAACTTCTTTTGAGAATCGTAGTAATACGTTTAGTAAATTTATTAAGTTTTCGCTTGATAGAATCATGGCTGCTATTGCACTACTTTTATTTATTCCTGTAGTGTTAGTGATGGTTGTTTTAATTTATTTTCAGATGGATAGCCCAGTGATTTTTACCCAAGTTCGTGCTGGGAGAAATGGTGATTTATTTACTATTTATAAATTTCGTACCATGACCAATGAGTGTGACAGTAATGGTAATTTACTTCCAGATGAGGATAGAATTACACCATTAGGTGAATTTTTACGTAAAACGAGACTTGATGAAATTTTGCAGTTTTGGAATATTCTCAAAGGCGAAATGAGCTTTGTTGGTCCACGTCCCACAGTTCCCGAACAATTAGAGGATTATGATTATTTCCAAAAATGCCGTTTGCTCGAAATTCCTGGTATGACTGGTTGGCATCAAGTAAATGGCAATAATGAACTGACCTGGGAAGAGCGCATCTGTTTAGACATTTGGTATTTAGAAAACTGGTCTCTATGGCTTGATTTTGTAATACTAATTAAAACCTTTGCAGTCATTACTTTGGGAGAAGAAAGAAACGAGAAACTTTTAGCAGAAGCGAGAAGATTTGAAAAATATTTCCGAAGTGAAAATCAGGCTTTTGTTGAAGTATTATAAATTCTATAGAACCCAGCTTTTTTATTTTAAATTCGCTGGGTCTCTAAAAACTTAACATTTCAAACAAATTTTTCTCATTTTTTTACAAGTAATTATAATATTCTGAGTTACTTAGCTAATTTAATTTATCAAGTGAAAAGGAAGTGTCCTGGCATGAAAATTTTAGTAGTTGCTCCTCATCACGATGATGAAGTTTTGGGAGTTGGAGGAACAATAGCCCGATTTGCAAATGAAGGGGCTGAAGTTTATGTAGTAATAGTAACTAGAGGCTATCCACCTGATTTTACAGAGGAATCTCATCAACAAGATTGCCGAGAAGCTTTAAAATCACATAAAATATTAGGAGTGAAAGAGACATTTTTTCTAGATTTTCCAGCTTCTAGGATAGACACGATACCTCATCGTGAAGTCAACGTTAAACTATATGAGTTAATCAAAAAAATTCAGCCTGACATACTATTTATTCCCTTTGTTGGCGATATTCACATGGACCATCAAAGAATTTTCTTATCATCTTTGGTGGCTGCAAGACCAAATAATCCTTATGCACCAAAGACAATATATGCTTACGAAACACTTTCAGAAACTAACTGGAATGCGCCTTATTTAGCTCCTAATTTCGTCCCTAACGTTTTCATTGATATCTCTCCCTATCTGGAAACTAAGCTTCAAGCAATGCAAATGTACACCTTACAAATAAAACCTTTTCCAGATGAACGCTCCGAGGAAACATTGCGAGCATTAGCTACCTTACGAGGGAGTACGGTTAATCGTTTTGCAGCTGAGGCATTTTATCTAATACGCCAAGTTCTGTAATTGAGGAGAAAAATAACATGCTAGATACTTTAAGCCGTGACTTAACTAAAGAGCAAATATCACTTTTACCAACAGAAGAGGATATCTGTTTCTACGAAGAGCATGGTTGGTATATTTCTCAAAAGGTTATTCCCGATGAAATAATTGACGAGGCGATTTTTGGTAGCGAAAGGTTTTATAATAGTGAAAAAGATGGAGAACCTCCCATAAATGATGGTTTTAGTAACTGGAAACCAGAAGATGGATATGATGTTGTTCGTAATAATGAGTTAGTTTCTTGGCAAAACAGGCAATTACGAAAGCTAACCTTGCAGCCAATTATTGGAGCAATTGCTGCCAGATTAACTAGAAGTAACCAAATTAGGCTACTTGATGACCAATTAGTGTATAAACCACCTCAAGACAAAAGTGGTAAAAGTGCTGTTGGTTGGCACGCAGATAAAGCTTATTGGTCTACTTGTAGTTCTAATAAATTAATCACCGCTTGGATTCCCTTTCATGACTGCGACGAATTAAGAGGACCTTTGGCAATACTAGACAAAAGCCATAAGTGGTTAGGTATTGAAGATACTCGCTTTTTTAACAATTATAAACTAGAGGAAATGGAAGAAAAATTCCGTTTAGCTGGACGCCAAGTTGTTAAAATACCAATGGAACTAAAAAAAGGTCAAGTTAGTTTTCATAACTGTTGGACAATTCATGGTAGTTTACCCAACTATAGCAATTTATTCCGCTTGGCTTTAGCGGTTCACTTACAAGATTCAGACAATCATTATCAAGCTTTTTGGAATAAAAAAGGGCAACCAATTCACATTATTGATGAAAAGTTGTGTCGGAAATTACCCAATGGTGACCCAGACTTTAGCGACCCTGCTGCATTTCCAATTATTTGGTCGTAAATCATTATAAGACTACCGAAGCCTATCTTTCAATTAAATTTATTATGCTGACTTTAAAAAAAGAAAACGTTCAATCCCTTAATATTAACAGTCCTTTGTGGATGGAAACATTGCAAAAAATACGCCATGATGTTTATCAGTTTCCAGAATATTTGACTATAGAAGCAATAAGAACAAAAACAGTTCCAGAAGCTATTTTAATAAGTGAAGGAGATAAAATTTTCTTTGTGCCATATTTGCTGCGGAACTGTAATGACATAACGTCTAACGAAGAAATAGGTACAGAATTCTTTGATATATTTTCACCTTATGGCTATCCAGGAATTATCCTCAGCCCATCAGCCATTAGTTCTAGAGAATTCCTAGAACTAGCGATGGCAAAATTTCAAGAAACATTAAAGGATAAAGGTGTGTGTTCGGCTTTTTTAAGACTGCATCCAATACTTAACGATAACTTTGGTGAAATTTTTCCCTCTGATACTTTTGTATTAAATGGACAAACCGTATCTATGGATTTAACATTATCTGAAGAGAAAATTTGGGCACATACTCGAAAAGGACATCAAAGCACAATTAATAAATGTAAACGATTGGGGTTTACTGCTAGAACAGTAAAATTTGAAGAATATTTTGATGAGTTTATCGCGATTTATGGAGAAACAATGAATCGCGTTCATGCTAGCGAATCATATTATTTCGACAACGAGTATTTCACAAGTTTATTTAAACTGGGTGAAAAGCTACACTTGTGTATTGTCGAATCAGAAGAGCAAATTATTTGTGCTAGCTTATTTTTTGAATCCTGTGGGATAGTTCAAGCTCACTTAGGTGGAACAAAAAATGAATTTTTGAGTCAATCTCCTTTTAATTTATTGTTACATCACGCTAGGCTTTGGGGTAAAGAGCGTGGTAACGAGTACTTACATATAGGAGGAGGATTAGGAGGTTCTACAACAGATAGTCTTTTCACTTTCAAATCTGGTTTTTCTAGACAAAAGCATAATTTTTTGACATTACGCTTGGTTACAGACTCAGAGAAGTATGCTCATCTTATTGAATTACGAGCAAAAGCATTAAATGCTGACACCAATACTATGCTAAAATCTGATTTTTTTCCTACATACCGCTCTCCTTTGATTAATAAAATAGAAGAAGGTTAAATCATGTTATTTGCATATAATAGTATAAAATATTTTTTGGTAATATATACACTCTCTACCTAATGGTAGATTTTATATATTTAAAAATATATATAAAAAAATTGACCACTTATCTGGTATAATTGCAATCAAAGATTTATAAGGATATATTACCTGAAACGTTGATACATTGAGATTTTTCCTTGTCTATCGTTTTTTAATTGCGAAATTACTTAATTCAAAAAGCTTCAATTGTCAGAGATGGATATTCACATAGTTCTGTTACCCAACACTTTTACCATTAGCGAACAGATAGTGTCTGTAAACTTGATACTTTCACATCAGAAAGTATGGAATTATACAAAATATAGTCACGATTTTTCACCATGTACTTAATTATAAATAAAGAAATCAAAAAAATAAAAATATAATTTCTTTGGTAATCAGTAGGCTAAAGCTTTAAATATTCATTCAAAACAACTATTTAATTACCATTTTTTCCCTGTATATCGTAGTCAGTAACTCAAATGAAAAAACAAATTTTACTTTCAACTCCTCACATGGGACACCTCGAATTAGAGCTTGTCAAAGAAGCCTTTGCAACTAACTGGATAGCTCCTGTCGGACCTCATGTAGATGCTTTTGAGCAAGAATTTTGTCAATTAACAGGTACAAGCCATGCAGCTGCGGTTAGTTCTGGTACTGCGGCTATTCATTTAGCTCTACAGTTAATTGGAGTATCTAGGGGTGATGAAGTATTTTGTTCTACTTTGACCTTTGCAGCTACGGCTAACCCCATTACCTATCTTGGAGCAAAACCGGTTTTCGTAGATAGTGACCGGACTTCTTGGAATATGAATCCAGACTTATTACAAGATGCCTTGGAATATCGTGCAAAAATTGGTAAATTACCAAAAGCTGTTCTACTAGTGCATTTGTATGGTCAAAGTGCGGATATTGAGCCTATTCTGAAAGTTTGCAATCAATACGACATTCCTTTGATTGAAGACGCTGCTGAAGCTTTGGGTGCTACCTACAAAGGACGTTCTCCAGGTACTTTTGGGCTAATGGGTATTTATTCATTTAATGGAAATAAAATTATCACTACATCTGGTGGTGGAATGTTGGTTTCTGACAATGAGCAATTGGTAGCGAAAGCAAGGTTTTTAGCAACTCAAGCACGTGACCCAGCTCCTCATTACCAACACTCAGAAATTGGTTACAACTATCGTCTGAGCAACGTTCTAGCAGGAATAGGACGGGGGCAGTTGCAAGTGTTATCCGAACGAGTCGCAGCCAGAAGGCGCAATTTTGAAATTTACGCCTCAGCTTTAAGCAAGTTACCAGGAATTGAATTTATGCCAGAAGCCGATTTTGGAACTTCTACTCGTTGGTTGACCTGTTTAACAATTGACCCAAATGTATTTGGTTCGAGTCGCGAACAAGTCAGAATGACGCTAGCTCAGCAACAAATCGAATCTCGTCCAGTTTGGAAACCTTTACATCTCCAGCCTGTATTTTCAGAATGTGAATGTATCGGAGGTGAAGTGGCAGAAAATTTATTTGCACATGGGCTTTGCTTACCTTCTGGTTCCAATTTAACTGATGAAGAGTTGGAACGAGTTATTCGGGCAGTTATGTCTATTTATGATAAGACTAAACAAAAGCAAGTCGTTTTTTTTAATTAAGATACTACAATCAATTTTCAAAGAATAGTTAGAATAGATATATTTTGAAGTCTTTGACTCAGGTAAAATCAGAATTTTATTTTTTACTGTTCCCGCAACTAAGTTTCAGTTATATCTAACTTTATAAAACATGGAAATATTGTTATGGAAGAGAAAGAATCATCTTTTAGCCTAATGAGATACTGGTTAATCCTAAAACGACGTTGGCTCCCAGGATTAGCCGTATTTCCACCGATTTTTATGCTTGTATTTATTGCCTTAAGCGCGAAAAAACCCGTTTTTATCGCAGAGGGAACCCTTAGGTTTCAAAAAGTAAATACAACTTCTTCCTTAACTGGAGTAGGAAAAGAATTAGGTGACTTAACACCGCTTGCAGAAAAGACTAATCCTTTGAGTACAGAGGCAGAAGTTATACGTTCTTACGATGTTGTAGAAAAAACTATCACCACACTCAATCTGCGAAACGAAGAGACGGATGAGCCTCTGAAAGCTCAGGATTTTCTGTCAAATTTAAACGTTAATGAAATTCAAAAAACTGATGTCCTAAAACTTTCCTATCAGCATACAAATCCTAAATTAGCGGCACAAGTTGTAAACACACTCATGGCTGTTTATTTGGAGCATAACGTATCTTCCCAGAGAGCTACGGTGAGAGCAGTTCGTAAATTTTTGGAAAAACAATTGCCACAAGCCGAACTGCAAGTCCGTAAATTAGAAGTGGAAATGCGTGAGTTCAAGGAGAAAAACAAAATTGTTGCTATAGAAAACGAGGCTTCAAAGGCTGTAGAAATAATTACAGATTTGCAAAAGCGGATTGGCGAAATCAAATCAAGAATAGCCGATGTAGATGCTCAGTTTAAATCTATACGCAGTAAAGTAGGTGTTGATACAGAGCAAGCAGTACTAGTGACTACACTAAGCCAATCTTCAGGAGTACAAGATATTCTGAAAGAAATTCAGCAAGTAGAATCTGACTTGGCTTCTAAGCGCACAAAGCTTTTAGATATACATCCAGAAATAATTAGCTTAGAGCAGAGGTCAGAAAGATTAAAAACAATATTGCAACAAAGAATTGAAGAAGTATCCCCCAATCAAAGAATAAAACTGAATAGTAAACTACAACAGGGTCAGTTACAACAAGAACTAAGTGCAGAACTTGTTAAACTAGAATCAACACGTATGGGTTTAGCTGGTGAGTTATTTACATTAGGCAACTTAGAGAGAACTCATCGGCAGCGACTGAGAAATTTGCCTAGTTTAGAACAACAGCAACGTCAATTAGAACGCAAATTACAAGCAGCTCAATCTACGTACTCATTACTGTTACAACGACTACAAGAAACTCGTATCGCAGAAAATCAAAACGTGGGTAACGTCGGTATTATATCCAAAGCCCAAGCACCAGAAGCGCCATCTGTTTCTCCTAGCAATGCTTATTATGCTGCAGCTTTAGTCAGTTTGTTAGGTTCACTGGGATTAATGTATCTTTTAGAAGTAAGAGACAAATCCGTCAAAACTGTGGAAGAAGCAAGAGATTTATTGGGATTAACTCTATTAGGTATTATTCCTTCTTTTAGCAAGCCCAAAATATCTATTGGTAATAATCAAGGGTCAGAATTAATTCCAAAACTTGTAGTTAGAGATGCTCCTCGCTCACCGATGAGTGAAGCTTATCGAATGTTGCGGGCAAATCTCAAGTTTATGAGTGCGGATAAAGAATTAAAAGTTATTGTTGTTACAAGTTCTGTACCAAAAGAAGGTAAATCAACCGTAGCAGCAAATTTAGCCGTCGCAATGGCACAGATGGAACGTAAAGTTTTATTAGTTGATGGAGACTTACATCGCCCAATTCAACATAAAATTTGGGAACAGAATAACACAAATGGTTTAAGTAATGTAATAGTTGGGCAAATTGAAATTATGAAAGCGATTAAGAAAGTCATGGATAATTTGGATATCCTGACTGCAGGAGCTGTCCCTCCTTCTCCTGCATCGCTTTTAGATTCAAAGCGTATGGCTTCCTTAGTTGAAAGCTTTGCTAGCTACTATGATTTTGTCATCATTGATGCTCCTTCCTTAAACTTAGCGGCGGATGCTGCGACGCTCGGTCAAATGGCAGATGGAGTTTTGCTTGTGGTACGTCCAGGTATAGTTGATTCTGTTAACGCCACTCTTGCACGAGAACTGTTAGAAAAGTCTGGTCAAAATGTTTTAGGGTACGTCGTTAATGCAGTTAATACTCAAAATGAGCAACAAATGAAATACTACTTTGAAGAGGAATATAATACTAACGAAAGTTCTCGTGACACTGTTGTTGTAAAACCAACCAACTCATTTTTTTGATAATCAATGCCTATTAGTTGCTAGGAAAGTGTATGCAGAAACATTTTTATAAATTTACAAATTTAAAATTAATTTCAGAGGTTAATATCATCATAGATGTGTGGAATAGCTGGTTTTTGGGATGTTATTAGGCAAGTTAGCAACGACTACTTGCCTGTTATTGTTCAGCAGATGTCGAATCAGCTGATTCATCGAGGTCCAGTTAGTAGCGGAATTTGGGTTGATCCAGAAGTGGGGATTGCGTTCGGACACCGACGACTCGCTATTGTTGACCTATCAACATTTGGGCATCAGCCGATGGTCTCTGCCAACGGTCGTTACGTATTGACGTTTAATGGTGAAATCTATAACTTTTTGGAGTTGCGTCGGCAGCTACAATCTTTGGGGCATAGATTTCAAGGTGATTCTGATACTGAAGTCATGCTAGCTAGCTTCAGTCAATGGGGAGTTGTAGAAGCCGTTAAAAAGTTTAATGGTATGTTTGCTTTTGCCTTGTGGGACAGCCAAGAACGTGTTTTACACATTGGACGCGATCGCCTGGGAGAAAAACCTTTATACTATGGCTTTTTGGGTAAAACATTCGTCTTTAGCTCAGAATTAAAAGCCTTGAAAGAGCATCCAAATTTTTCAGCAGAAATCAATCGTGATGCTTTGGCGTTATTCTTTCGTTACAGTTATATTCCAAGCCCCTATTCAATTTATCAAGGCATCTATAAATTGCCACCAGCGACTATACTGAGTTGGAACGGTAAATCTTCGTGTCCGCAGCCAATACCTTACTGGTCATTCCAAGAAACAGCTTCATTTGGTTCAGCTAACTTATTTAAAGGTACAGAAAGTGAAGCTGTAGAACATCTAGAAGCACTACTTTTAGATGCAGTAAAAATGCGAATGGTAGCTGATGTACCCCTAGGAGCTTTTCTATCAGGAGGAATTGATTCTTCTACAGTGGTAGCTCTGATGCAAGCAAATAGTAGCCAAAAAGTCAAAACATTTTGTATTGGCTTTAATGAAAATGCATACAATGAAAGTCCTTATGCTAAAGCAATAGCTCAACATTTAGGCTGCGACCATACAGAATTTTATGTTAGCCCACAAGATGCACTTGATGTTATACCTAAGCTACCAATTCTGTACGACGAGCCTTTTTCCGACCCTTCTGGGATTCCGACCTTTCTAGTTAGCAAACTCGCGAAACAGTATGTGACCGTTGCTCTGTCTGGTGATGCTGGGGATGAACTTTTTGCTGGATACAATCGCTATTTATTCGGTCAGAAGCGTTGGCATCAAATAGGCTGGATACCAACAAAAATACGTCGTACTATTGCCCATACTTTAGCTGAGACTATATCTTTACCAAACGAACTTGCTAAGACTAAACTTAATATCCCCCCTAGCTCAGTAATACCATACCTTTTGAAACAAAGTAATCTTTATGAAACTGTAAACAAGTTTTCTGAAATTTTGGCTGTCCCAGATAGAGAAGCTCTCTATACTCGTTTAGTGTCCCATTGGAGGAATCCAGAAACTCTAGTAATAGGTAGTTCAGAACCTTCTACTGTTTTTAACGATTGTCAACTATGGACACATAATTTTGATTTTATTCAACATATGATGTTTGCTGACAGTGTAAGTTATCTACCTGATGATATTCTTGTAAAGGTAGACCGTGCCAGTATGGGTGTAAGCTTAGAAGCTCGGATACCACTTTTAGACCATCGAGTTGTAGAATTTGCATGGCAAATACCATTATCAATGAAAATTCGTCAGGGGAAGAGTAAATGGTTACTACGCAAAGTTTTGCATAAATATGTGCCTCAAAGTTTGACTGAGCGTCCTAAAATGGGGTTTGAAATTCCTATTAATAGCTGGTTACGAGGTCCTTTAAGAGATTGGGCACAGGAACTTTTAGAAGAAAGAAAGTTAGACTCGCAAGGATACCTTAATTCAAGACTAATTCAGCAAAAGTGGGAAGAGCATATTTCTGGTAAGTGTAATTGGCACTATTATTTGTGGGATGTGCTAATGTTTCAAGCCTGGTTTGAAGAAAATTTTTAAGTTCTTAACTAGGTTTTTTTCAGATTAGGAAAGCAAGTATCAATTTAATGATGTCGGAATCCAAAATTTTTCAACTTCAAGAGATGAATATTCAAATAGTTCAGTTGTCAGATGCTTTGTGGTTAGAGACATTACAAAAACTCAGTCATGATATCTACCATTTACCCGAATATTTTTCGATAGAAGCAGAAAGAAGTAAAACAATACCAGAAGCTGTTCTTATCCAAGAAGGTGAAAAAATATTCTTCGTACCCTATTTACTGCGTAGATGCTCCGACATATTCATTGATAGTTTAGTAGCTCTTGAAGTTTTTGATGCTGTGTCACCTTACGGGTATCCTGGAATTTTAGTAAGTGAAGCTGCTGTAAACAATCAGCAGTTTATAAATCAATCTATTGAAGAACTGAAGAAGGTATTGTATTCTAAAAATGTTTGTTCTGCATTTTTTAGACTACATCCTATAATTAATCATGAGTTCAACAAAATTGTATCTCCTGAAATTTGTAAAACACATGGAGAAACAGTTTCGATTAATCTAGAAATTTCAGAAGATGAAATTTGGCGGGAAACACGTCCAGAACATCGCAATCACATTAACCGTTGTAAGCGTACTGGATTTTCACCAAGGATAGTTAAGTTAGCTGATTATATAGATGAATTTATTATCGTATATAATCAAACAATGAACAGAGTAAATGCGAAAAGCTATTTCTATTTTGATAGCGAATACTTTCTTCAGCTAGCAAACTTTAATGAAAATATTCATTTATGTCTTGTTGATTTAAATAATCAAATCGCTTGCGCGGGAATTTTTTTTGAATATTCTAGAATTGTTCAATATCATCTAGGAGGAACAAGAGAAAATTTTTTGAAGCAAGCCCCAAGTAAGCTAATGTTCGATTTCGTTCGTTTTTGGGCAAAAAAACGTGGAAATAAAATATTTCATTTAGGTGGTGGTGTAGGTGCTGCTAAAGATAGTCTTTACAATTTTAAAGCAGGTTTTTCTAAAAGGAGAAATACTTTTCAATCATTACGTATCATGATAGATTATGAGAAGTATGTTTCTCTCGTTAATCTCAAAGCAAAATCTTTAAGTATTCAGCCTGAAGCTCTAATAAAATCAGATTTTTTCCCCGCTTATCGCTACGAGTGAATTGCATAATTTCACCATAATTTTTCTGAACACTAACTAGTGAATAGAATAAATTATTACCCCTGTTTTTGTTTTTATACAGTTTAGAGGAGTTAAGAATGATGAGTAGTAGTAACATGTTAACTAACAAAGATGTTTTCAGTAATTTAGATTTTGATACTTGGGCATATCTTAAAAATCTCAATCATACAGAAGAATTTTTATTAGGAAAATATTTAAATAAGAATGCTAAAACCTTAGAGGCTGGGACAGGTGGGGGGAGAATTATATTGGGCATGAAAAAATTAGGATTTACATCTCTATCAGCTTTTGATTATGTGCCCGAATTAATTGAAGAAGCAAAAAAGAAAGACACCACAGCGAGTATTTCTTTTTCTGTTGAAGATGCGACAGCTTTAAATTACCAGGACGAAGATTTTGAGCAAATAGTGTACTTACAGCAAATCTTATGCTGCATGGAAGATGAGTCAGCAAGATTAAATGCTTTTAAAGAAGCTTACCGTATCTTGAAAAATGGTGGGACAGCAGTCTTTTCTTTTTTAAGTATTGAAGACAGAATGAGCAAACCTTTTTACACGGCGTTTATAGTGTATTTACGGTTGTTACGACTAATGGGTAATTCCAAAACTTCTTTACAATATATTCCTTGGCTTAAATACAAAGGAAAACCTAACTTGGGAGCATTATTAGATAAAAAGCCCTATATGTATTGGTATAAGTTGGAAGAAGCATATAATTATCTCGAAAAAGCAAACTTTAAGATAATTGCGATGGGTTCTGATTTCCAAGTCAATCAGGGTGATATGTATACTTCTTTGGCTGATTTGAAGAGGCAACCAATTCAAGGAGGCTTATACTTTGTTTGTACAAAATAGGCAGTTCCTGCTCTGTTGAAGGGGTGCGTTCAAGTATATACGGGCGGGTTCGGGATGCCCACCTCACAATGACCTTACTCTGACCTGACTAGGTGTTTTGTTAACCCTAGTCATTTCAGATAAATCAACAAATTCAACCCCGGAATCGTCCGCGAAAGCGTCCACAGCAGCAAAGTAATATACAGTATACCCAAACACCACTGATACCAAGCCAAAGCAGAAATAATACCGGGTAAATGTTCATCCCGCAACCGAATATCATTAAACCCTAGCTTAATTAAATTATTCAAACTAAAATCATAGTAATTAAGCCAATTCCAGTGACGCTCCCACAACAAAGGAATATACCGCTCCCGAAAAGCCGGATAATTAGGAATAACAGGCAATCGTCCTATCAATAACCTCACCTGTCTTAAAGTCCCCTCAGCGGTAAAGTAAGAAACATCCATCAAATCGTGAAAGCGTCCCTCCTCATACATCCGGAACAGCAAACTCATAGATACCGGAAAAATAATAATACAAACACACCCCAAACTCAGCCAAGGTTGCTCCG
Organism: Scytonematopsis contorta HA4267-MV1; assembly: GCA_019359035.1. Classification (GTDB taxonomy): domain Bacteria; phylum Cyanobacteriota; class Cyanobacteriia; order Cyanobacteriales; family Nostocaceae; genus Scytonematopsis; species Scytonematopsis contorta. The sequence goes on from JAHHIC010000093.1 coordinate 168,014, forward strand.
ACTCTCGAAAAATAGATATTAAACCCAGCAGTACAAAAAAGGTAAAACTCGTCAGCATCCAAAAAGTTTCGTCACCAGTAGGAACAATAGCCACCGGACGTAACCGACGAAAACGGTCAACCAACCAATACACCAAACCAAAGTAAGCGATAGTAATCTCTCCCACTCCTACAACCAGCCAAACATTAGTACCATATCCAGAAAGTAGTAATAAAATACTCAAACCCAACCATCGCAGAGCTTGTAACAACCACCCTCCCACCGACAGTGGTTCATCAAAAACAAGAAGTGGAGCAACCTGCTTATATATTTCCAAATCAACTTCCGGAATACTCAACAAATCACTCCCACTTCTAAAAAGTTGCCGAATGCGATGACGAGCAATAGCAGCAGCTTGCACAGTCGAAAAACCCAAACTTTGTAACTTCTCCTCCGAAGCCAGATTAATATTAATAGCAAAAAGACGATGATATAACTCCAGCAAACGTAATCGTTGTTTCTTATATTCAATTTGATTTGCATCTGCAATTTGCTGCTGCTGTCTAAAATTCTGCACCAAATTCCGCAAAACATTTTGGTTCCCTTGCAAAGTTGGAACACAAAGATGCTTACCAATTTCTCCAGGATTCCCTAAAATTTTTGCTTGATTAGAATTAAAACCCAGACCAGCCACATTTAAAAAAGCTTCCTTAGCAAAACTAGTATCGCTAAAATCAGCTTGATTCAAAATACTCGCACCCCGCAAATTAACAGACTGACTAAACTGCGCTTCTCGGAAAGTAACAGCTTGTTCAAAAGTTGTTTCCATCAAAAACAAAAACTTATTGAAATTAGCCTTAGTAAACTGTGCTTGATTAGCAAAACGAACCCCAGAAAAATTAGCATTTTCCAAGCACTGTACGCGATTAAATTTGGCTAACTGCTTAAAAACAGCCTGAGTAAAATTCGCTGTATCTATAAAAGTGCTACCTTGAAAATAAACAGCATCCTGAAACTGAGTTTGCTTAAAATCTACTTGCTCAAAGAATATACTGCCTAAATAATTACTTTCCTTTCTAAAAACAGCATTATTAAAAGTAACTGGACGACTAAAGCGAGCTTCGTTCCAAGTAGTAGCAGAATTAAAAATAGCACCTTGAGCATTAATAGGCTGAAGAAAAAAAGTATTAGCAAACTGCACATTACCACTAAAACGAGTTTGCATCATTGTCAGTGAACCACGAAAAACATTAGTATCACTCGAACTATTTGACTTATTACCCAACTGATTACCCAACTGATTACCTAAAAGTGAACGACAATCTTTAGGAGTGGGAGAATCAACAGCAACTGACGACAAACAAACAAAACGTAACCGTTCTAACTGTTGTTGTTCAATAGGTGTAAAAATTGGAGTTATGGCTTGGGAAAACAGAGGAGTTCTTAATCCCAAATCACTACCAATCAAATCTCCCTGAATCAGAGAATTACTCAAATCCAAACCCAAAGGTTTGACACCAGTTTTTTGCAATTCTTTTCGCAACAGTTGATAAAAAGCATCGCGAAATACTGCATTATCTGGTCGTAAATCTATCACCATCTGTCGTAAATCTACTGTCAAACTGCCTTCATTAATAATCGGTGAATGTAGGCGTTGTTCTAGAATTTCCAGAGTTAATGGGGTGCGTTCTAGTTGTGGTTGTGCGAGTACATTAGGTGTTGATAAAAAGAAGAAAAACAACACGCATAGACAAAGAGACCTAACCCCCCTACCCCCCTTCCCTAAGAGGGAGGGGGGGAAATTTAAAGACCCTCTCAATAAGAGAGAAGATTTTTTTTGTGAAACATAAAACTTTGCAAACAACCTACTAAAAATTTCCAACCAGCAAACTCTCCCCTCTTGTGGGGTGGGCATCCTTGCCCGCCCTTGATTACTTGATTACACACCATCAATTATTAGGACAATTTTACCCGTCATTGACCCACTTTCTAATAATTCATGAGCTTTTGCAGCATCCCCCAAACCAAGCTGATGACCCACATGAACTTTCAACTTTCCTTCATCCATCCAACCTGCACATTGTTCTAAAATTTCTCCTTGATGCTGTTGAGCCTCCACCAGACCTTGCAACATAGGAGTCAACATTAATTCCAAACTAATGCGGAGATTACGGGAACGAGCAGCCTTCCAAACAGTTTTTGCATCAGGCTCCAAAATCGTCACAATATCACCATATACCCGTACCGCAGGAAAAGTCTTATAAAAAGTTTCCCCACCAACAGTATCAAAAGCCAAATCCACTCCATCACCACCAGTCCAATCCAACACAGCTTGAGCAAAATCCACCTGCTTATAATTAATCACCCAATCAGCACCCAACCCTCTAACAAAATCAGCCTTTTCCTGGGAACCTACAGTCGTACAGACACTTGCACCCTTAAGCTTAGCAAGTTGAATCGCCACATGACCCACACCACCAGCACCAGCATGAACCAAAACTTTTTCCCCCGGTTCCAATCGTCCACGTTCGTACAAAGCTTCCCACGCAGTAATTAAAACCAAAGGAGCAGCCGCAGCAACCGCAAAAGAAACAGACTTCGGTTTACGAGCAACAAATCGTTCATCAACAGTAGTATATTCAGCATAATTACCTTGATGACTACCCAAACCACCATTGCAAAAATATACTTCGTTCCCTACGCGAAACCGCTTAACACCTGCACCAATAGCTTCCACCACTCCAGCACCATCGCAACCAAGAACAGCAGGCATTTTATCAGGAAAAAAAGTCCCGCGTTGACGAAGTTTAGTATCAATAGGATTAACACCAGCAGCATGTAATTTGACCAAAATATCTGTATTACTAACTAAAGATGGTTTTGGCACATCTTGTACTTGTAAAACTTGTGGATTTCCTGCGGCTGTCATCACAACTGCTTTCACGAATTTTTCCTCCTAAAAAAGCGATGCACTTAGATAATTTTAAATAAAATAAATCTTCTATATTCGCTCTTGATTCTTTGGCAGGTCAAGAGAAAGCCCACCCCACAAGATTAAAGAAATTATCATTTGGAAATTCCTTAAGCTTATCAAAAAAAAAGCCATGAAATAAATTCACGGCTTTTTGTGTGGTGTGAGGAGTTTAACTCCTTTTCATCATATAACTTTCTAATAGAAACCAGCAAACTCGTAACAGTTTCGGAAACAAGCTTTTTCACGAAGTAAGAGGTTTTTTTGCTTAATTTTTTAACAACTCTCAATAAAGCGTCGTTAAACTTCGACAATATTTATGATTGGTAAAAAAAATAAAAACCGTGAACGCTTAGACCAATCCACGGCTTAGTTTGTAAGTATAAGGAGCCAATCTTAGACGTATTACCTGACATCATCATAAAGCCATGCGATTTAAAACCGAGCTTCGTAACAGTTTTGGTAACAAGAATCGGTAATAAATAGCAAAAACCGCAGAACTCGAAGAATTCCACGGTTTTTGATTAGGTGTGAGGAGATTTAACTTAATTTCATCATAAACCCGCTTGAGTATATTCAACATCCTCGTTACAGTTTTGGTAACGAGCCAAACGTAATCTCATCAACCCACAGAAAACCACCTTATTTCAACCCGTTTTAAACGGGTTTAAGCTTTAAGCCAGAAATTTATTTCTAGGCTTAATTTCTAGGCTTAATTTCTAGGCTTAATTTCTAGGCTTTATTTCTAGACTTTATTTTCCAACCAGAAAAAACAGCCCAGCCTTAACCGACCCAGCATCACTACCATAGCTACTGAGCGTCAAAGAGCGCAAATCTTCAAAAAACGGCTTCCCTAAAATTTTGATAATCTTCAAAATCGGCAATTGCTCTACCACAAATCTCTGGCTTTGTTCCCAGTCCAGATACACATAACCTTGGTTTGGTTTAGGAATTGCTGCTACACTCGCAACAAAACTGCGGTCATTCATCAAACTATTTTCCTTAGCTTCCAGAACTTCATCCATAGCCTCTAAAGAAGAAGTAAAAATCTCGTAATTACCAAGAGTCGTATGCACTCCCTGTACAGTGGTCTCAACATTAAAAGACTTTGAACCTTTAGCATTACCTGTTTTATTTGTAGTTTTCAACTCCGTCCAACCTGAAACCTGCTTTCCTCCTAAGTCAAATGTAATGATATTTAATCCTTTAGACAAAGCAATCTCATCTAAATGAGTAACTCCCGCGCTTGTCCCTTCCACTTTTTGGGCAACAAAAACCCAATCTGGAGTTGTTTGCTCGCTATTAGGCAATAACCCAATCGCATATTCACCTGTTACCCAACTAAAAATATCGGACGGTAACTTTATCCCCCACTGTTTTTCAAAATTCACTAAAGCTTGTTTAGCCTTAGGAATAAAATTCTTACCAGGAACTGTTATCGCTCCCTTTACTTGCGACCAAAGTTGAGATACATCAGAGTTTTCCAACCCATTTAAATTAGAACCAGAAATAGCTAAACCAACTCTAGCTGGAATATATTGCAGCGCTTCCACCGGTTGAGAAAGTTGGGCAGACGGTGGTAAAATTTCACCTGTAGACAAAACTGTCGTTTCTGCCAGCAATCCCTTATTAGGTAATGTTATAGAAATAATTTCACTATCAAATAGTGGTTGTTCCAGTTGTAAACCCTGCCATTGTGCCAGAATAGGAAAATTAAGAAAAGTCATTCCCAAACTATCCTTGGGTAGCTGTTCCAAAGATTGCTGATATTTACTAAAACTGCTCAAATTTAAATCAGGAGCTTGAGCGTTATTTATTGCCTCTCGAAGAATTTTGGGGTCATTAGCAAACAATACAAATTTATCACCCACAACCCCACCAGCTAATATCCCTTTCTCAGGTTGAGAAGCATCAGAAATTACTTTTACTCCTTCGTATTCTTCTACTGTTAAGTTTGCTCCCGATAACACCCGCTTGGAAAATAATAGCTGCACAAACTCCTGACTTAACTCTGGCTTATCAGTAGCAAGTGCGATTAGATACCCTGGTTGTAAACCATTACTCGGTTCCCGGTCAATATCTAAAGCGGTGACAGCAAGACTGATTTCATCACCCAACCAAGGTTGAATATCTTTTTTATAATCAAGACCAGTATTAGTTAATAAACTGGTTTTCAGCTTAGATATTTCCCCTTTGCGCTCCTTAGCTTGTAATTTATCTGGATTTACCAGCAACGACACCATCACAGGTGCATTTTTAGAAACAAACACAGCAGCACCTGGTTCTCTATTTGTGTTTCCATCACCCACAGACACAGCATTTGCGCTCAACAAACCGTAAAAGCCAGAGGTAAAAATTAACAGCAGCGTTACGACACCCGATGTCAGAAACCTGAAGAGTAAACTTTGCTTCATATTTTTTCTTCTCAAATCGCGATGGGAAGTCCATTAACAAATATCCCATACCTTGTTATTTCCAAAACCCACCTGCGTGGCTTTTCCTTGTGTAGCTGCGATTTCAATCGCCAAGTGCAAAAATATAAGTAAAATTATTTCTCCAAGCTACCTCAAAAAACTATGACAGGTCTAACCCAAATTACCGTCCAAGAACTTGCAACTCGCTTATCTTCTCCCGACCCCAACCTTCAGCTTGTTGACGTCCGCGAACCACAAGAGCTGGAAATGGCAAAAATAGAGGGTTTCATAAATTTACCCCTAGGTCAATTTTCCGAGTGGGGAGATTTAATCCATGCAAAATTAGACGCAAACGCGGAAACCTTAGTATTGTGTCATCACGGGGTTCGTTCGGCTCAGATGTGCCAGTGGTTAGCAAGCCAAGGATTTACAAATGTGAAAAATATCTCAGGCGGTATTGATGCCTACTCAATAAGAGTTGACCCTTCTGTTCCACAATATTGATGGGGAGTGGGGAGTGGGGAGTGGGGAGTGGGGAGTGGGGAGTTCTCCACTATGTTATGCTTAAAGAAACAATATATTAACTTAAGGTAAATTTTAGAATAATTTCTATATTAAGACTGATGGGCAACATTACACTTCTGTATCTACTAACAGGTATACTTTACTTATACGATATTAGTTTACTTAAAAACATAGTTATACCATAATCTATGGGAAAATACTGAAAAATGTAGGAAATGTTGTAAATTACACCAGATGCTTTGGCAATAATGGCTAAGCTCTATTTAAATACAAATTTAATCAAAAGCACACCTGTCACCTTGGTTTCACTGATTCCATAAGTGGCTAGTAATTTGCTATGTTGCGTAAAAGTCAAGAATCTCTTTTAGAGATAAATTTCGCAAACAAATTTTTCAAATAATCCTTAAAATACAGACTCAGTAAAACCAAAATCTATGCAATTCCATCTGACAAATCGACAACAGCATATACTTTGGGCTACGGTACGTCATTACATAGCTACCGCTGAGCCTGTTGGTTCCAAAGCATTAGTGGAGGAATACAACCTTGGTGTAAGCTCCGCCACAATTCGTAATATTATGGGTGTATTAGAAAATGCTGGCTTACTTTTCCAACCCCATACTTCAGCCGGGAGAGTACCTTCAGACTCCGGTTACAGAATTTATGTAGACCAGTTGATTACAACAGGTGATACTTTAACACGACAAGTGGAGCAGTCTCTACAAAAACCCATCAAATTTGAAGATTTTACATTGGAAGGATTGCTGCAAGGAGCTGCACAAATTTTGTCAACTGTTCGTGGCTGCATTAGTCTAATCACCCTACCACAAACCAACACAGGCACATTACGGCATTTACAATTAGTCCAAGTTGACCCTCAAAGGGTAATGTTAATTGTGGTAACAGACGGTTATGAAACCCATTCCGCATTAATGGAACTACCACCAAAACCTGAGCAAACTAAAGACATCGCAGAAGTTATAGACAGAGAACTACAAATAGTCTCTAACTTTTTGAATAGTCAGTTGCGAGGAAAAAGTTTGATGGAAATATCGACTATCGACTGGAGTACTTTAGATAAAGAATTTCAAAGCTATGGGGAATTTCTACAAAAATCCGTTGTCGAATTAACTCGTCGTACTCGTGCAAATAGTAACACCCAAATACTGGTTCGGGGAGTTGCGGAAGTTTTGCGTCAACCAGAATTTTCTGAACTACAACAAGTGCAAACAATCATCCAACTTTTGGAAGAAGAACAAGAAGAAATTTGGCGATTAATTTTTGAAGAGTCGGAAGTACCAGACAACGCAAAATCTAAGGTGACAGTGAGAATCGGTTCAGAAAATCCCTTAGAACCTATACGCACTTGCACCTTAATTTCTTCAACTTATCGTCGTGGTTCTGTACCAGTCGGAAGTGTGGGTGTATTGGGACCTACACGACTAGAATATGAAAATGCAATAGCTGTAGTCGCAGCAGCCGCAGATTATTTATCGGAGGCTTTGAGTTAATTCTGGCTTATTATATAGTTATTGATATATTGATAAATCAGTAAAATCTTTCTGATGACAAAAAGAATTTTATTCGCTTTACTGTGGATTGGATTTGTTACTTATGCTTTTGTATTTGCACCTCCGGACGACCCAAATACCTTAGAATTAATTACAAATCTTTCTACAGGAAAATGGCAAGGAATCAACCCTTTGGTAGTCGCACTTTTTAATCTTATGGGTATTTGGCCCCTGATTTATAGTGCTGTCGTCTTTATTGATGGTAGAACTCAAAAAATACCCGCATGGATTTTTGCCACTATTAGTTTTGCTGTGGGAGCTTTTGCGATTTTACCCTACCTAGCATTACGTCAATCTAACAAAGAATTTATCGGTCAAAAAGGTATATTTCTCAAGATACTAGATTCTCGTCTTACTGGTATTGCTTTGACAATCGGAGCGGCAATATTAGTCGCATATGGTTTACAGGGTGCAGACTGGGGAGATTTTGCTCGTCAGTGGCAAACTAGTCGTTTTATCAATGTAATGAGTTTAGATTTCTGTCTGCTCAGCTTATTGTTCCCGACATTATTGGAAGATGATATGGCACGTCGCAGCTTTCAAAATTCAACATTATTTTGGATAACGGCACTGATACCATTATTTGGTGCTTCAATTTATTTGTGCCTACGACCACCCATAACTGAAAATAGTGCTGAGAAGCTAGTACAAGCAGAGATATCTAACTCACAACAAATGTAGTTAATTGTTAATTGTTGATTTCTCCCGTTTTAATTGATAAATATTTGGTAAACCCCACCAAGGAACATGGGGAAATTCATGATGTTCTTCATGATATCCAAAATGGTAGCAAGTAATAAAAGATAACCAGACGGGACGAGAAATAGTCCTAGCACGATGGGGGTGAACGTAACCTTCGGCTGGTTCACTATGTGGAATGAAAGTACCAAAATAAAATAACTGCAAAGAACTTAAAATTGATGGGATAACCCAAAATAAATTTAGATTTAAATGCGGTATGTGAAAAAAGCCATAATGCAGAAAGTTGTAAAGAATTGTCACAAATAACATTTGTTGCCAACTCCAATAGTTTTTCATAAAAAACAAATACCAAGACCAAAAATTTTTGTCTTTACCATTATGAAAATCTGGGTCAACTTCGCTTGTTGCTGGGTTATGATGATGCAACCAATGCTTCTTCAATAATTTGCTATAGGATAAGAATCCGTAGAGATTTAAACACAACCAACCAATAGAATGATTAATTTTATTGTTACTAGGACAAACTACTCCGTGCATTGCGTCATGAGCTGTAATAAATAACCCTGTGTAAAGAAATGACTGCAAGGCTATAGCAATTAATAAAAATAATACATTGTACTCTTTTACATCTATTGGCATTAATAAAATTAGATTTGTTGCCCATACTTCAATAATTGCAATTGCAGTTAGTAGCCCCACGAAAGATAATTTACGCTTATTAATAGACTTATCGTTATATAAGTATAAAAAAGGAATCACACTTTTACTCCATTTAGTAAATCACTACTGATGAACGCTTATACTCCCAGCTAAGTTCGCGAGTATAAACAATCATTCTATAATATTAAGATATGTTAACGAAGCTTGCAAAAAAACGCTATACCAAAAATGACTATAGCGGTGGAAGTTTGCCGATATACTACCAATCAAACCTCTTACACAGAGCTAAGTCATAGAGTAAGTACGCACGTTTTTATAAAAATGTTACAGGTAACATTTTTATTGATAATATTCGCAATGGTAACCATCTACGCATTTTTAACTCATCTATCTATAGATAAGTACTAGTGAATCCAAAGTTGGAAAAGTGATTTTAGATTTGAGAACAATGAAAGATTTAAAAATATTATAAGAGCAATTAGTAATTCCCCACTCCTTACTCCCTACTCCCCACTCCCCACGTCCCACTCCCCACTCCCTAATTCCAACGCAATATTTTTTCTTCAACTATAGTTTGACCATCTTGAGAAATTTTTAGGGAATTCTGAGTCAAAAAGAACAATATATTTTCATTTAGAGCTACGTACTCCCCCTTATTCATTTCGTCTGCAGAATTATAACCCACCAGTGTAAGAATCACTTTTTTATTACCGCTTTTAGTAATAGTGACGTAACTTGTGGGAGCATCACCACCACAAATGTACACAGCAAAACTTTTAGTTTCTGCTTCTACAAATGTATTTTCACCTTCCGAACAACCTGATATTAAAACGCTACCGTCCCCTTTATTCGCAATGTTAACTTTTTCTTTGAGAATTACGCGACCTTTTTTTACTACTACTGATTGATAAGGGTTAATAACATAAGTGATTTCATCTTTATTTGCAGCGATGTAATTTTCACCATTTTTCTGACTTACAGGGACAGTAATTTTACTACCCATTTGTTTGGGAATACGTACATAATACCCAAGAGAACCCGCTCTCTCTCCTCTGCAAATATACATATGATATCTGTCAGTTTCAAAACTACGTATAGCTCTTAATTTGAGAGTAGGGCAAATTTGCTCTTGAGGTTGTTCTTGAGATTGCTCTTGAGATTGCTTTTCAGAATATACTTCTGCACTTTTTACTTCATGTGCGGTAAAGAACAAAGAACTTATAAGCAAAGCTAACAGTGAAGCGTTTCGATACCACAAATGCATAAAGTTTATTTGAGGTGTAAAGTGCAAAAAATGCAATTTGTTTTTTAAAAAAATCATGTTGGGGTAATTTTTTCAAGCAAAATTATCGCCACAACTAAAAGTAGCAGTGGCGCTAAATATAAGTGTTTAGACGGTTAAAAAGCTGGATTTATTATCATACAAAAATAGTCTCAAACAACAAAATCTTGGAAGCGTTCATACTTTCTTTAAAAAAATTATATATTCATGATTTTATTGTAAAGTCAAGCTCTTTTAATATAGATATTTTTACTTACGGTTTTAAATGTATTTAATTATAATTAAATTAACATTAAGAATTCTTTTTTTACTTAAGTAAATCCCCTGATAGGGCATTGAAAATAGACTTAAATTTTGTTTTTATTAATCATAATAGTGTCGTAATTTTACGAGATTAGCAGTATAAAAATACAAAATTAGGCAATCATGCATATTCCTGACGGCTTTATTTCAGTGCCTGTAGCGGTAGGCACCGGTTTAGTAAGTGTGGCAGGTTTAGCGCTAGCTTTAGGACAAGCGCGAAAGTCTCTTGGTGTTGAGAGTGCCCCTATTTTGGGTTTAACAACCGCTTTTGTTTTTGCCGCACAAATGATTAATTTTCCTGTTACAGGTGGTACTAGTGGTCACTTGTTAGGAGGTACTCTAGCTGCAATTATTTTGGGTAGTCCTTGGGGGGCTATGTTATGTATTGCAACGGTTCTAATTATTCAGGCTGTGCTATTTGCAGATGGTGGTATTACAGCTTTGGGGGCAAATATTTTTAACATGGCGATAATCAGTGTCTGGGTTGGTTGGGGATTATCTCAAACTATCAGACGCATGTTAACAGGTCGGATGGGACTGGTAGTCAGCGCGGGTATTGCTGCTGGAATTAGTGTCGTTGTTGCATCTGTTGCTTGTGGTATTGAGTTATCTATGTCGGGAACTGCATCTCCACAAGTCGTATTACCCGCGATGACAGGGGTACATATTTTGATTGGTGTTGGTGAAGGTTTGATTACTTCTGGAGTACTGAGTTACCTCGCGAGCGTACGACCAGATTTATTACCAAAAGACCAAGGAAGAATTAGAGGTTGGTTAGTACCTGTGGTAAGTATTTTTTTGGTGGCTGGTGTATTGTCCTTGTTCGCTTCTACATGGCCTGATGGTTTAGATTCCGTCGCGGAGAAATTACAATTCGACAAATTAGCAGAAAATGTCCGCGTGTCTTTACCTACACCTTTTGCCGATTACACTTTCCCTGGTTTGGATAAAATCGGTACAAGTATTGCTGGGATTATAGGGTCTACCCTTTGTTTTGCTGTCGCGTTCGGTATTGCAAAGGTTATTAAAGGTGCTGAATCTTAAGAGTTTATCCCTGCGCTTGCATTTTGCATTAATTCTTGTGATTGGTGCAGCAACCCTAAAGCCAAACTCCTGGAATTATCTCAGCTTATATGGTGCGATCGCAATTTCGTGGGTAGTTATTTTGAGGGTACCAATTCGCCAACTTACGGGGTTATTAGGTACAGAATTAATTTTTTTATCATTTTTAGCACTACCTCTAGGATTAGAGAGAGCTAGTTTTTTGCTGGTACGTTCTCTAATCTGTTTGCTGACGATGAACAGTTATTTATTAACATTACCACCCCACAGTTTTGCAATCGCCCTCAAAAGCTTACCTTTACCAAACGCATTCAAGCAAAATTTGCTACTAACGGGACAATATCTAGAAATTTTGACCCAAGAAGTAACCCGAATGCAGCGCAGTGCAGAACTAAGGGGGCTAAAAGGTAAAGCGAGTTGGTTACGTTACGCAAGCGCAGCAATGATAGGAGCATTGTATCTTCGTAGTTTAGACCGAGCAGAGAGAGTTTATGCAGCAATGAGCATCCGTGGATACAACGGAACCTTATCACTCGATTCGACACTAACAACACAAGAGCGTTTTGTAATTTTAATTACAAGTAGCATTGCTTTAGCTTTAAGCATTGCTTCTTACTGTTGACTAAAAGTTTTTTATTTATTCTTTCAATGAAACAAGTGGTTATAGTTGACAACCTAGTGTACGCTTATACGAACTCTGAACCAGTATTAAAAGAAATTTCCTTCACTTTGAATGCAGGAGAAAAAGTAGCTCTAATGGGAGCAACAGGTTCTGGTAAAAGTACCTTATTAGAAAATCTCATAGGCTTAAAAAAACCTGGAAGCGGTAAAATTTGGATTAACGGACTGTTGCTAGAACCGAAAAATTTGCCTGAAATTAGGCGTCAAGTTGGTTTTGCTTTTCAGGATGCAAATGACCAACTTTTTATGCCCACTATATTAGAAGATATTATGTTTGGGCCACTCAACTACGGAGTACCTAAGGCTGAGGCAACAGATAAAGCACGAGAATTATTAGCCTCATTTGGCTTAGAAGCATACGCTAACCGTAGCGTTCATGAATTATCTGGAGGACAAAAACGTCTTGCTGCTATAGCCGCTATTTTGGCGTTAGAACCTGATATTCTAATTTTGGATGAGCCAACAAATGGTCTAGACCCAGCTTGGAGACGTAATCTAGCTAAAGTTTTGTTAACTTTACCAGTGCAGGTAATGTTAATTGCTTCTCATGACTTGCATTGGTTGGGTAGAGTCACCCAACGTGCTTTAGTGCTTTCTGGTGGTAGAATTCACTTGGATAAAGATACCCAATCGCTTTTACAAGAGCCTGAAACTTTGGATAAACTAGGACTACCCTTAGATTGGTAATATTTCACCACAAACAAATAAACACACCTAACCCCGTTTCCCCTTATACACATACTTAGGTATATTAAATGTCATCGCCTTGATTAATCCATAAAAGGCGACTAATCGCTTAAGATATGGAACTATATCAAAGTAGCTAAATCATTGGATACTATATTTCAGTTTTATACTTGGTGGGTGTAAATGTTTGTGTCGTGTAAACGTATCGTTATTATTCCTGTTAGCCTAAGTCTTGCTTTATTAGTTGCTAGTTGTGATGACAGCAAAGTTTCCCAGTGTCAGCGACTAGTTTTAGCGGTTAACGAAGGCTCCGCTTTGGTGGATAAAAATAAAGGTTCTCAGGTCTCCACCAGCTTACAACTGGCTAAAGATTTAGAAAGAGTTACCAAGGACATTAAAGAATTAAGCCTTAAAGACCCGCAGCTACAAGAATTTCAGAGTGCCTTTGTGAAGTATTTTGACAGTCTCAGCCAAAATATTTCCAAAGCGGGTAGAGCGCTTGGTTCAGCTAAGACAGCAGAAGCATCACCAACAGGTAGGTTAGCAATCCAAAAAGCGAGAGGAGAAATCGACTCGTCATTGACAGCAGCAACAAAATCTGCTAAAGAATCTGATGCCTTAATCAAAAATCTGAACGAATACTGTAGTCAAGCGGAAAAATAAAGGGGGATGGGTAATGGGTAATGGGTAATGGGGGATGGGTAATGGGTAATGGGGGATGGGTAATGGGTAATGGGGGATGGGTAATGGGTAATGGGTAATGGGTAATGGGTAATGGAGAAAAGCAATTACCAATTCCCAATTACCAATTCACAATTACCAATTACCAATTCCCAATTACCAATTACCAATTCCCAATTACCAATTCCCAATTACCAATTACCAATTCCCAATTCCCAATTACCAATTCCCAATTACCAATTCCCAATTACCAATTCCCAATTCCCAATTCCCCTTTTACTTTATTAAATAAATCCTGATATTCTTTATTTGCTTCTTGGGAAATAGGACGTAAAAATTCATTCTTAGCAATGCTTTCAGGATTTAGTATTAATAATTTACGTAACGAAGATGGAATATCATCAGGGTCAATTTTTGTGGTAATTGGGGAACTTGCTTTGTTAAGGACAGCTATTTTATTGACTATTTCTGGTTGCCAACAGTAGTCAATCCATTGTGATGCTAAATCCAGTTTTCCACTACCAGTTGGACGCACCCACAAATCAGCCCACATAGCAGTTCCAGACTGGGGAATAATTGCTGAGAATTGAGGATAACGTGGCATGACAGGTATTATATCGCTCGACCAACCAACGGCGACCCAGGTATCACCCATAATTAAAGGCTCGATATATCTGTCAAAACTGTAAAATTTGACTTGTTGGTTTAATGCTCGCAGTTCTTTTTCTAAATCGGGAACTTCTTGTAATTTTTCTGTATTATAAGATTTTCCTAACTTTTTTAAGGTTAGACCAATGACTTCTCGCGGTTGATTGATTAAAGATATACGTCCTTTTAATTCACTGCGCCATAAATCAGCCCAATCTTGAGGGGGTTTCAAACCTCGCTGCTGAAACTTATCGCGACGATAAACAATTATTGTACTACCCCACCGATATGGCGCACCCCACACTTTTCCTTTTGCATCCAGTAGTCCTTGGTCGTCGCGAGTGACTAATTCTTGCCAACTTTTGGGTAAATTCGACCATTGTTTGAGTTTTTCGACCTCTATTGGTTGAATTAATTTTTGTTCAATTGCTGTCTTCAACCAATAGTCCCCTAATGTCACCAAGTCTGGGACAGAATTATCATCCGATTGTGCAAAAGGTAACTGGAAACTCCATCCTTTGTTCTGAGGTGGTTTTGTTTGGTTTTTATGGTTTACCCGTAATTGCTCGAATAATTCCCCTAACTGACTGACTGGGGTGACACTTAAGTGCCCTTTTTTTTGTAACGCCTTACCGAATCCATCCACCACCTGAGGGGGAATCGAATCCTTTAATAACTTTACGAACAGTGTTGTCTGCTTGTCTGGTTCGCACCCAATAAGCAGTTGTGATAATGCTAGTAGTCCCGCGCTCTTTAAAAAAGTCCGTCGCTCCATCGATTTTGGCTTTTAGATGTCATACCTATTTAAACACCTTTGACGGAGATTAGTCTTAATTTGAATTAATTTGAATATAACTAAAATACAATTTTTACTTTTATTAAACAACCATTCTCATCACATGAGTTTTTCATAATACAAATTTAATATTCTTTCCTTTTCTTCGATTAACTTTACATTTATTCTTCACATTTATTTTAGATAGACCTTTTGAGTCTGCTTGCTATGCAAATGCAAGCATGTGTACTTTTTTTAACAAACAAGGAGAGTTAATCTTTTTTAAATATTTCATTAGATTGATTATTGAGGATTTGTGTATAGATTTTCAAAAGAAAATATGAATAGTTAAATAATCCATAAGTATAGTTAAGATTGACCATTGATTGAATAATATGGAATAAAGTAAGCTGACGAGGGTCTTAAATGGAATTAGTACAAAAAGAAATCCAGGGTTTGACTCAAAAGCTGGATGCCCTCTACCAGGTAATTGAGCAGCTTGATAATAAACTGGAACATGTTTTATCAGAATGTGCCACAGCAAAAACTCAAGCGAATGATAGAGCCGTAGAAACTAGTAGCTTTGGCCGCTATCAGTTACAAGGTCATATCAATTTCAATTCAGAACTGGAACACAAAGATGTATTGGTGGATGGTATTTATCCTGATACCAGTTTTCAGGGGGGAGATAAGCAAATAACACCAGAAATTCAAATTCAAAGGCTAACTGCACAACTGACAGCAGCATATAATCGGATTGCTGCTTTAGAAGAACAATTACTGCTTAAAAGAATTCATTAGTGTGTCATCGCTCAGTAGTCAGTAGTCAGTCGTAATTAATAACTCCTAACACTTACTGATTAAATAAAGAGCAATAAGCTCAAAACTGACAACCGACAGCTGACAACTGACTAGCTATTATTCATAGCGACTATTCATAAGTTGTTCTAGCTGAAATTCAATTGCTGATAAAAGTTTTGGCTGCTGCCAATTATGGCTTAGATAAGCTGCTATACAAGCTCCACCAGCACCGACACCTTCTTTAACGAACCCTTGCTCATATGCTTGGAGTTGAGGGTAACGAGAATTAGCAAAACTTAATCGCGTCGCAATTAGGGGTGGGGAAAAACCACTCCTGATTCTATTGTGGGTTGTAATTAGTTTTGCTAACTCTACTGTTCCTGCGGTTAGGTCTTCTGCCACCCAACGAGTAGTACCAACAACAATTTCTTCTGGACACCAAGACAACGCGCAAGTTTCAGCAATTATATTAATTAATGCATATACTGCCAGCATTTGTGTTCCACCAGCTAACAATATTCCACAACTACGACTTGCAGAAATAGCCATTCCTGCAACAACTACTTGCATTGGGTCACCGACTGCAGCTAAAAGTTCTAAGGGATTGGGAACTGGGAATTGGGAATTGGGAATTGGGAATTGCTTTAAACCAGACTGAACAATTTTCCATTTTTGATTGTGGTTACAAACAGGGTGACTGCTATTAACTAAACCATTGGCGGGAATTCCTAAACCTGTTAATATTGCTAAAGCAGTAGTAGTACCGCCAACAACACATTCTCCTAAAATTAAATAGCTATTTTTCGCTTCTTTCGCCAGTCTCTCGCCCCAAATTAAGCCTTGTTCTAGTAAATTTTGCACCATCGCTAATTCTAATGCAGTTCCTTGACTTAGACATTTAGCTGGGACACCACCTAAATCTATCATTGGAATTGTACTTACTTGCGGTAAACCTGCATTGAATAAATAAAGTGGTATATTTAACGACTCAATAACTGCGCGGGAAATTAATACTGGAGAAGCCCCAGCTGCTAGGGGTGGTAGTGGGTAGTGAGGTTTAGCTTTTGCACCGTAGTATAAAAATTCAGCATCAGCATAAGCTGTAAATTTTCGGTCTTCAGGGGTGCGACCAGCAGCAGAAATACCTGGAATCAGAGCAGTTTCCGTAAAACCTAAAACGCAAGCAAAAATAGGTGAAGAACCCCTGTATTTGGCAGCCCATTTTTCACCTTGTTGAATTTGAGTATAAATTTCAATCATTACTGCAAGAGATAATGGGGATTAACCTTCATAGTCCATAATGACTTGTACCCATTGTGGAGGACGGGGAATGGGATTTCCTAGACGGTCTAATAATAGCCAAGCGGCAATATGCATCAAGAATATGTAGAGAAAATTGTTAACTACGATTAAAGCTATCGCTCCGATTTGGACTAGAAATACACCAGGGGATGTTAATAAACCTAAGCGGAGAAATATCCACTCGATAATTTCTGTAACTTGATTAATGCTGTATACCCAAAGGTCTTCACCAGAAAGTAAAGAAAGTAACCATAGTCTGAAAAATACGCCGATAGTACCTAAAATTGAAGCTAAGGTGATGGAAACAGACCAAGGAACACGACGACGCCATGTTGCTCCTAATAATACCCCCATAAACCCAAAGGGCATGACAAATAGTGAACTACGTATTGGTCCCATCAAGACACTAAGTAACAAACCAGAGACCAAAGCTGACATCCATGCTGCGCGTTTTCCCCAACGTAGGTAAACAAGGGCAATAGGTATAGGGAAAAATATCCGTAATAAAGCACCGAAGGGGAAGTAAAAATTTATAAACCAAATTAAACTACCTGTGCTAGCTAAAAAAGCTGTTTCTACCATTCTTAGGGGTGAATCCAGCTTTAATTGAGGTCTAAGTAAGTTTTCTTGTTCTTGCTCTTTGTCTTGTTTAGTACCGGAGTTTTTATCTGGCATTAAGCCATTACTTGGAACTTCAATTTTAGGACTTTCCTCTGGTATATCTTGGTGGGAATCGTCAATGCTCATATAACAAGTACGGAATATAAAATAAAAAATTGTCAAGTCTACCAAGCATAATGCTGGATAGGTAACCTGACAATTCTAGCCAATTGTCCTTTCTAAAGCGGACAAATCGGGAATACAAATAAGGTCTTGCTCTCGTTTTATCAATCCTTTTTTCTCTAACCTCGTCAACACCCGTGTAACAGTTTCTCGCGCTAGTCCACTCAAGCTACTTAATTCCCGGTGCGGTAAATTGGGAATTTGCGTACCAGAGTCACCTTTTGTTCCCTGTCCTTCCGCCAAAAATAATAACGTGTCTGCCACTCGTGACTGACTGTCAGATTCCCGTAAACGCAAGCGTCTATTTACTTGTCGTAAACGTCGTGCCATTAATTGCGCTAGTTTTACTCCTGACATTGGTTCGTTGTGCAGTAACTTGACAAAATCCTGCGAGGGCATACTACCTATAATTGTCGGCGTCAAAGTAATCACATCAGTAGAACGGGGCACTTCGTCAAGTGCCGCCATTTCGCCGAATAATTCCCCTTTACCAAGAATATTTAGGGTTACTTCTTTACCTTCCAAGTTGTATGTGCGAATTTTGACCCAGCCTTCGATAATGAAATATACAGAGCCACCCCAGTCATTTTCCAACAAAATCACTTGATTCGCCGGATGAGTACGGGTAACAAGATGGTTGAGAGCTACGTCCACGGCCGCTTCTGGCAATCCAAGGAAAAAAGGAGATGACAGCAGCAAGGCATTGGAGGCAGCGTGCGAGTTATATCGGTCTTCCATCACAACATTTATAGCCAACATGCAATTTAGACAAAAAACGAAATCGCGCCCTTCTAAGCCTAAGCTATCTAAGCACAGCCGCTTCTACAAATAAAACTAGACTATGTTACACAACTGCGATTGCCTGTAATTTTTTATAGACAATGCTTACTTATATAATTAAATTACATAGGACTTTTGCACAAAGCGTTATATAATGTGCGCTCGATATAAAGCATTCACTTGCTACAACGCAAATTTACTTGGGTTATCAATATATATGTAAACAATATTAATCATACCCAAGATTATTAATTTTTGCTAACATTAAATTTTACACTAATTTTTTAGTTTTTCGCGCTATTACACAAAAAAACCCACCCCGCAACGGGGAGGGGGCTACGATAATATGTTCAATTCTTCAAAATTATTTTTGTTAGTTCCCACTCCCCACTCCCTACTTCTTCTTAGAAGCTGCAGAAACAGGTAGTTGTAAATTTTGGTTGAAAACAAACTCGTTACGAATTTCCACCTGACGCTTGGGTAGAGAGTCATTGCGGTTAAGTTCATCTTGGGGAGAAACTCGTAATGTGTAGCTACCAACTGGAACTCCATCCATACGATATAAACCAAATTGGTCAGTGGAGGAGGACATAATTCTTGCACCTTTTGCGTTAACTAATTCCACACGCACTTGCGGTATTGGTTGATTTGCTACATCGGTAATGCGTCCAGCTAAACCAAATTCTGCTCGTAGAGGGAAATCTAATTTAGTCACACCAGCAGCAGCAACTTCAGCAACCATAGAGGTTTTACCTGTGGAAAGCTCAATTGGCAATTCATCGGGTTGCAGTTCCACTACATACACACCTTCTGGTACATTACCAACAAAAAAGTTACCATTGGAGTCGGTTTTGCCGGAGCCAACATCTTGACCGCGTGTGTTATAAACCCTAACAACTGAATTACTTAAATCAAAAGCCTTACCTTTGTCGTCTCCTGAAACAATCAAGCGTCCGGCAATCGCACCTCTTTCTTTGCCAAGACCGCTGTAGTTAGTTGGGGTAACTCGACCACCACCAAAAGATAAATCAGATACTAAAGATAGAGTTAAACGTTCATCACCAAAACCGCCAAGAGCACCTCTAGCTCTGGATGGGATACCTTGATAGTCAATTCTAGCTAACAATCCTGGCAGTACTTGCATACTAGCGCCAGCAACAGGTGCAACATCTCCGTCTCGCAGAGCTATTCCTAAGTTCCAACTGAGTTGTCTTAAATCACTGGAACTGCGACCAATGCCAACAGAATAGCGAGGAGCCAAATTACCACCGAATTCATTACCTAGTAATACTTGGTAATTATTGCCAATATTGTAGCTGAAATCAGTAAGGTAAGAATCCCCATAGCTATTAAAAGATAATCTTGTTTTCAAATTGGGCTGAAAGAAAGCATTAAATAAGTAGCGACCATCAATATCTGGCCTACCACTCATAGATAAGGTTGAAAAAGGTCGCGCTGTAAATGTGGGTAGGATGTAATTAGCAGAAGTACCATCATCTTGACGACTGCGAGCAATAAATCCCAAATTGAACTGGTTACCAAAACGGTATCTTAATTCTAAACTGTGGTTAAACAGGTCACGAACATTTCTGCCAGGTCGATATCCTTGTGGTAACGTTTGAGAATTACCAAAAATTTCCAACTTATCTAACTGAATATCAACATCAGCAGAGTAACCTAATTTATCATTAGAAGTACCAACACTTGCTGATACAATCATAGGATTTGCTAAACGCCAAACCAAACCAGCTTGTGCTTGGAAAAAGTCAGGAATAGCTTGGATACCACCTTCAAGGGTTAAATTACTAGATAAACCTTGTCGCATTTGGTAAAAACCAACAGGTCTACCATCTAAAGAGCTAGTGTAGTCATCAAAAAATGTATTTTGAGCTAAATTTCCACTAAAACCTAAACCTGCGAGTTGAACATTACCACCTGCTGGTAATAATAAATCAGAAGCATTCATTCTCACAGAACGAATTTCTATTGGAACCCGCAAATTATTACGGTCAAAAATTAAAACGTCGATTTCATTACTTTGACCAACAGGTAAATTAACATCAATAAATTCATATTGTCCGTTAAATCCAACTTGTTGTTGAGCAGCAATAACACCACCAACTCTTAACTGTACAAAACTAGCTGGGGGAACTTGTCCACGAAACGATTGAACAGGTCGAGAACGTCGTGGTAAAAGTTCATTAGCACCATAACCAGGTGAAAAGCTTTCTACAGGAAGATTACTAAAACCAAATTGTAAACCTGTTAAATCAATACCTGTAAGTAGAGGGTGTAAGCCTAACTGTTGACGACCAATTTGATAGCGGAAGTTTCCGTTCCTTTTATAGTAGAAGTATTCGGAAATATCTGGCTGATTTTCAAAATTGTTATCTAAACGTAATCGCCAAATTCCCCCACCTAACCTTCCACCTAAAATACTAGAAGTACGAAAATCTGTATCACCACGACTATTAGAAAGATACAACTCCTGTCTAAAAGTAGAAATACCGCTACCAGGTGCAAAAATTTCTGGTTGAAGTTTCAGATTTTCTGCTCTGTTTGCTCTAGAACCACGCCAAGGTAAGTCCGTTAACAAAGTTAAATCAGCAGTATTTAACTCAATATTAATACTTAATTCCTTTTTTAAGGCAGCTTGGCTAATATAAACAACCCCATTAATTTGCCTAAGTGAGTTAGGTTGTAAAGTTACGGTACCCAGGGGTGTTTTTACTTCCGTTCCAGTTGAGCTACGAGTCACACTAAATCCAGCGATATCTCCAAGATTTTCTAAAGGAATTAAAAGATTATTCCCCTCTTGAATAATATCTAAAGTACCTACTTCCCGGCCATTAATTAATACCCCTACCAAGAAACTTTCACCGGGATTTCTTGCTAGTTCAATAGGAGGCTTTATAGCAACTTGTTCGGATGTAGAATTATTAGGATTAGAATTTGTATTAGGATTACTATTTACTGGAGCTGCTGCTTGATTAGCTAATTGGTTTTCTTCTGGCTTTTTATTATTACTTGTATTATCGCTTGTAACAGCCGAATTGCTTTCAGGAGTTTCAACAGGTTTGGGTGGTGGAGTTAATCCAGCGATTTCTCCTGGATTTTCTGTTTCACTTTTGACAGTTTCATCAATAGTATTATTAATGGAAGCATATAAAGAAGCACTGATTAACTCTTGAACTACTGCTAATATTTTTGCAGCACTTAATCTCACATCAAGACTTGCAACTTCTTGTTGTTTATTATTCTGTTCTTGATTACTTATTTCCGGATTACTTTGATTAGCTTGATTATTATTACCAGTATTCTCTTCGGATTTAGAAACTTCAGGTGCTGCTACTACTTGTTCGGGATTTTTAGTTTCAGCTTCTACGGCATCATTAATAGCATTATTTACAGAAGCATATAAAGAGACACTAATAATTTCCTGGACAGCTGCCAGTATTTTACTAATAGGATTTTTCTCTGGAACAGGAGAAGTGGGCTGTTGTTGAGAATTACTCCTATTACCTGAATCGGAATTTGCTGTTGTATTAGCAGAAACTTGAGCTAGCTTGTTTTCAACTGGCTTACTTGCTTCAGTAGCAGTCGCAGTACTAGGTTTCTTAACTTTGTCAGAAACTTTCGTCGAAAAACCTTTGTTTGACTTAGATTTTTGTACTTCTGTCTGGAAATTTGTTTGAGAATTAACTATGACAGATTTATTTTTACCCGGTACACAAATTCCAGATTGTCCCTTCCCTTGAGTAGAAGCAGCCAACATTCTTGTTAATAAACTATTAACAAGGTCAGATTTATTAGACTTAAATAGGGGGGTACAGTTTAACTTTTGTGCTATTGCTGCGCTGTTTTTGCCATTGTCCAGAACTGAGGCATTTTTTGGCTTACCAGAAGCAGCCGCATTTTCTGTCGGAGAATTGTCAGTCGCTTGTTGGGGTATTACTGTCGCAACAATTGCTGGGGGTGCAGGTGGTAAAGCAAGGTAGAGCATACTAAGCACGAAGTTTCCAAAATTTGCCCTGAATTAAGGCTGTGAATTGTAGTCAAAGATTTATGAGTGAGGAGTTGAAGTTTTAAGTTTTAGGTTGGAACTATGAACTGTGAATTTTATCTCTTCACTTGAAAGTGAGGAAACTAACTCTTAGATGTAGTTGTTGTGGTATTAGGTTTTGGTCTGGGACTATTACCACCAGAGGTCACAGTAAAAGGAATACCTGCATCAAGTGGCACACCGCTCATTTCACCGTTGATATCTAAAACATAATTACCGGGGGGTAATTTCTGGGTAATAGGTAGTATTAAGCTACGACGATTAGCCGGTAAGACGGGAGGTGAACTCAAATCACCAATACCTAATACATTCTTTGGTAGCTTACCGGAATTTGCTGAGTTATTTATGGTTTGTGTCGCTTTGGCTCCCGGATAGCTTGCAGCAGGCCAAATTGCATATTGACCTTTGATTCTTACATGGGCATTACCTGCATTAGATACATCAAATATCGCTCTTATTCCATTTCCTTGGGTATCAACATTCATAGAGTTGATAGTGCCAACTCGTTTTACTTCTCCGGAATAAGCGTAAACCACAACACCCATACGAGCAACGGTAGTTACGGCTTGAGAGTTTTGTTTGCTTTGTGGAGGAACTTCTTCTAAATAAATAATTGCACGGTGTTCTCCGTTAGCAGGCTTCACTTTAGGACGGATAGCAAAACGTATTGTCTGGCTTCCGTTTGCTGGAATGGTAAATCGAGAAGGAGTAAAAGCAATCCATTGGTCAAGAGATTGGTCACTAGATTGGATATCTTGCAACTCATTATTCTTGTCCATAGTCCAAGTTCGGACAAAAGCTCTCATTTCAACTGGTTGAGGAGCGAAATTCATAATATTTATCGTTTGGGAACGAGCTTTGTTATTCATTTCGACTTCAATCCTTGGTGGACTAACGCCAAGATGTACCTGACTCATTACCTTGGGGATATCTAAAGCTAATGCCCCGATTAAACCTAACGTTACAATTTTAATTTTTTCAAACATTTGAATTATTTATCCACCTACTCAGACCACACAAGATGTTTCTGCTGTTACAAAAATGATTCAAGAACTATTTAGAGTAATATTCCGCTATAAACAGACATTGGTACCTCGGCGTCTCACGCACACGGATATTTGCCCATCAAATGGACCAGTTCTTCTATAATTAGAGAAATTACCAAATATCATTCTTACTCCACCCTGAACAATTGCTTCACGACTAACCGGGTCTGTAAATAGCGTCACTATCGGTAAAGGCTCTACTCTGACATTACTAAAGGGGTTTACTAATCTTCCGTCGGAAGACCTAACCTTATACTCAGCTTCCAGCGAGTTTACATCTTCAGGTTTTACTCGCATCCTCCAAAGCTGTGGCAAATCTCTGGTAACAGCGCGACTCGTGTTGTAACTAAAAGTAGGTGGTTCTAGTAACTTTTGAGTATCACCCCATTGTGCTACATCTCTATCCCTATCTAAAATGTCTGATGCTTTTATAGGTGGGAGAACTGTGTCTGTAGCAAAGGATATTCTATACAATTCATTTGGAGATTGCGGCGGTGTAGTTTGCGCCAAAACTAGTGATTGGGGCAAAGCAATAAATGCTAAAACTATCGCCAAGCAGCGTTGAATATTCAGTTGGCAATTCATTGGATTAATTATGATTTTCGCAAACTTTGCCTAAACAAAGTTTACTGTTACTGATGTGGATTATGGTTTGAAAATTTGAACTTTTTATTGCTAATTGCTAATTGCTAATTTCTAGTAAAATTATTTATATTAGTCATTAACTATTAGCCATTAGCCTGTAAAAAATAATGGAAGCAGGCTAAAATGCCTGCACCAATATTTGTTGCAACTAAACTCAATTAAGGATTTGCAACTGCTCTAACCAAGAGTTTACCGCCTTCATAACGACCAGCGTTCACTCTAGTCCCACCAAAAGCGAATGTTAAATCCGCACCACCTACCAGGGGTGTTTCGGCATTAAGTGGTCCTGTGTTATTAGTAGCCAATGCAGTCATGGTTACGTTTCTGGTAGTTGTACCCGTACCAGTTGAACCAACAGGTCTAAGTATATCACCACCAGGTGCGACTGTAACGTTAACAGTTGCATTGGTTCCGGTGTTACCCCAAACAGCAAATATTTCAGGAACTTTTTTTGTTACAGAGCGAAGATTCCCGCTACCAAGAGTTTCAGGAGCTGTTTTGTCAATAAGTGTAGTACCATCACTGACTGGGGTTGAGTTGAAATCTTTATCAGTTCCACCCAGGTCACCTTGAGTAATATTCAAGTTAATGGTTTGGAAGGTACGTAAGAACATTGTAGGCTGTACAGTAATATTTACTCCTACTTCTTGCTCTGTCGCTTTTGCTGGTGCTGCGAAGATTGCGCTACCTAAAAATGCTGCGCTTGCTGCCAAGATGCCGATAAATTTGCGATTCATGTAAATGTCTCTCTGAGAAGTATGTAGTGTCAATTTTGTTTGTTAGTTTGATAAACTCTCGTTTACTCTTTCGTTTCAATTAATAGTATTTTGCTAATTAATCTTGGAATAGAGTTTCCCTGGTTAAGCCCGAGAGTTGATTGAAACGTGATATTGCAAATCACGTCAAATAGGTAATCAACTTTTTCAGTTTTCCCAATTTTTTACTTAGTTCTGCACACCACCTCCTTTAAAAACAATTAAAAACCTTTTTTTCGTCTACTTTGTGATAAGCAACAACTAACAGCTATCAACTACGGCAACTGCTTCAAACTTGCTATTTTCTACCGTGGTTTTGCTATCAATAGTAGCTGTTGTACCTTCACAACGAACCTGCCATTTATCGATTTTGCAGCGCCATTTCGGCAGTGACGACGAAATTAAAACTCTTTTTTAATGATGTGAATCAGAAATTAAGCTGCCCAAGCATTTTCGTTGTTTAGCAATTTATCACTGTAAACTTGACTAGCTCTTAATGAACTAATCTGTGTGACTTATTACTAATTTGTGATTTCCACTTGACACTCTTGCTGAACTTGTTTATCTTAACTACGTCACTATTGATAGCACAAAAAAACTCTATGGTCATTAACTTTATCTATGATGCTTACCCTTTGACCCGGAATTCCTGAAATATTTGCCATAGCAGTTTGCTCAATTTGAGACAGATGCAACTTTAGTGATTTGTTACAAGGTTCAGTAGTATCTAGTATTCTCTTTTCAAATGTTGATATAGCTAGCCGCTATAACAACTCATCACAATTTTGAGTAATTTCACAACTTATCTAAATCATCAATTTTCTTTAAACAATCTAATACAGATTTACAATGTAAACCTAGCTACCTCGATTGAATGAAAATTCTTTGACTAAGGTAAATTTGGTAACCCAAAATAGCTATGAATAAATTATTAAATTCTCTCTTTTAGTTAGATTTTTTAACCCTTGATTTACTCCTCCAAAAAACTTAACAAGAAAAATCTAACCTGTTTACACAAAATACTACTTCAGTGAGAATATGGAATTGTTACAATTTTACTCCCAAAAATAGACCGTAGTATCACTGAGGACATAAATACCCTTTAAAAACCAGTAGTTTCGCTATTTTTTTAATAAATAAAAATGCTCATAGGTAATGGGGAGTGGGGAATAAAAAACAATTACCAATTACCAATTACCAATTACCAATTCCCAACCATGTTTCAAGCTACCCGTCGTCGTCTTGCTATTTGGTATACCGCAATAACAGCAATACTTTTACTTTTATTTGCAAGTGGAGTATACTTATATGTCCGCAATACATTAATTGAGCGGGTAGATGATACTCTAAATCACGTAGTCGAAGTAGTCGAGCGGTCATTGGTCATCGAGTCAATAAATTCTGAAAACGGTCAATATCGCATTAATGTCGAAGCTAGTTTTAGAAATAACGCCGATACCGTAGAAGACGACCACATCGATTTAGAATGGTTTAGCCCCACAGGAAATTTACTTTGGTCAACCTTTTCCGAACCGTTAGATATTCCCATTCATCCCAACCGCACTGGAGAGACAGTCAGAACAATTCAAAATTCAAAATTCAAAATTCAAAATTATTCTTCCCCCTCATCTCCCTCATCCCCCACTCCCCTCCTCCTCCGACAGGTCACCCAAAGGGTACAAGCAGGACGACAGGTGTTAGGTTATTTACGGGTGAGTCATCCCTGGTTTGAGGTGACTAAGCCTAGTCGTCAGTTAATTTTTGATTTGGGGTTAGGAACTGGGTTAATGGTGTTATCAGTTGCTGCTAGTGGTTGGTTTCTTTCTGGAAAAGCTATGGAACCCGTTGGGGAGTCTTATCAACGACTGAAACAATTTACCGCTGATGCTTCCCATGAACTGCGAAGTCCAATTACTTTGATTCAAACTAATGTCCAGGTTGCACTTACTGAAATGGAATTGGTAGAAGGAGATTCTTCTACGTATTTTCACTATAGACAACAATTAAAAACTGTAGAAAGATTAACTCAACGTTTGGGCAAATTAGTTAATGATTTATTGTTTTTAGCAAGACAGGATAGCGGTATTAGCAAAGAAACTTTTTTACCTTGTCCCCTAGATGCTTTGCTAATGGAACTAGTGGAAGAGCAACAATTGCTAGCTAGAGAAAAAGATATTGCTTTGAATTTAAGTTTAGTTGACCCCCCCAATACAGAAACTGACCCAGAATTATTAGATAACTGGTTCACACTAATGGGTGATTGGGATAGGTTAGTCAGATTATTTACAAATTTAATTGGTAACGCTTTACGCTACACATCAAATGGTGGAAAAGTAACCGTAGAATTAGCGCGTGTAGAGCCAGTAAATCGCGTTTCTGGGTTACGTAATCATATACCTTGGTTACAAATTAAAGTCATTGATTCTGGGATTGGAATTCCCTCTGAATCCTTACCGTTATTGTTTGAGCGGTTTTATCGAGTAGACCCAGCACGTACCTATACTCAAAACAATACAAAACCTGAAAGTTCCACAGGTTCCGGTTTAGGACTAGCGATTGCACAAGCCATTGTGGAACATCACGAAGGTCATATTCAAGTCGAGAGTAATGTTGGTATTGGTACAACCTTTACAGTAATTTTACCTACCATTCTGTAGGATGGGTTAGGCGCACGAAAATTCTAGGTTTTATGCGATAAATATAACGCGCCGTAACCCATCATTTTTGGTAGAGACGCGATTAATCGCGTCTAACCAGTGGGGTCACCTTAGAAATACAAATTGACCGTCCATCATTTTTGGTAGAGACGCGATTAATCGCGTCTAACCAGTGGGGTCACCTTAGAAATACAAATTGACCGTCCATCAATTTTTGGTAGAGACGCGATTAATCGCGTCTAACCTAGTGAGTCACCTTAGAAATACAAATTGACCGTCCATCAATTTTTGGTAGAGACGCGATTAATCGCGTCTAACC